>CAWHSI010000001.1:0-1272687 GCA_963831995.1 uncultured Solirubrobacterales bacterium
CCACCGGGCGATACCGGCCAACGACTTTCAATCCCGTTCAAGCAGCGCTAGAGCCAGCCCCGTCCGCGGAGATCACTAGCGAGATCGAGCGCTGCGCAAAGTCGTTGGCCGCTCGCGAGCAGTTGCGGTCAGTACCCACAAAGGCCGCCAATCTGAGGCGGCCGGGACACACGCAAGGAGAGACAGCGGATGCTGCTCAGCCAGCGGTCGAGCACCGATCACACCCCAGCTGCGAAAGGTGAACCGACTAGCTGTTCAAGCAGGCCCCGCTGGTTGTCGGCGCGTCGTGTCTTGCCCAAGTTTGGACACCGCCGGACTAGCGCTTCGGCCCCCTCACGGGGGCTTCCCTACGCCCTTACGGGCTTCGGCTTCGCGCGCCGGTCGGCGTCTTTTTTGGGCTGCGTCACTAGCACCACCAACCAACAAACGGAGGAACAGCAATGAACATCAACCGAGTCGTTATCACCGGCAACCTGACCAGAGACCCCGAGCTGCGCTCGCTGCCCAGCGGCACCGCGGTCTGCGACCTGCGGGTCGCTGTCAACACCCGCCGCAAGGACGGCGAGGAATGGGTCGACAAGCCCAACTTCTTCGACGTGACCGTCTTCGGCGGCCAGGGCGAAGCGGTCGCCCAGCACCTCACCAAGGGCCGCGGCGTCGCGGTCGACGGGCGCTTGGAGTGGCGCGAGTTGGAGACCAAAGACGGCGACAAGCGCCAGGCCGTGGACCATCGCCGACTCCGTGCAGTTCCTGCCCTCCGGCAACGGCTCCACCAGCGGGCCCGATCGGGAGCTGGTCGGCGCCGGCGCCGGCTCCAGCGAGGACCCAGGGTTCTAGGGCTCAACGGCCCGCGCCCCAACTGGGGCGCGGGCCGAAGCTCTCACAGAAAGGACACGAGGATGAACCAGACCACCGTCTTCGAAAGCCTCGAGGGGCTTCGAGCGAGCGAGCGCGGCTGCGCGCGCTATGGGAGATGACCGTCGCTCAGCGGATTGCCGCGATGCGCCGCGGCGAGCTCACGCTCAAGCAGTGCTCCGCCTGGGCGGCGCGCCACCCCGAGCAGGTGCCGATCGTCAACGGCGAGTTCGAGTACCTCGCCGCCTTCACCCCGGAGGTCCGCGATTGAGCCTCCCTGAGAATCACCCCGGCGAGCTGTTGACCTATCTGCGCATCCTCGCGGACGGCTCGCGTCCGAACCAACTCTGGACAGGCGCCACAGCCCGCCCGCGGGAGTGATGCGTCGCCGCTACGTCTCGGTGCTGCGCCTCGATCAGATCGCCGAGCGGATCACGGCGCTGGCGCCCGCCGCCGACGTGTTCGTCGGCGCTGCGCTGCGCGACCGCGCTCGCGGCGGCAAGGCCGCGATCGGCGGCTCTCAACTGCTCTACATCGAGTGCGACGATCCAGTGGCTCGCGAGCGGCTCGAGGGCTTCGCGTGCTCGCCCGCGATGGTGATCGCCTCCGGCTCGCCAGGGCACCTGCACATCTACTGGCAGCTGCGCGAGCGCGTGAGCGCTCCCGAGGTCGAGAGCGCCAACCGAAGGCTCGCGCTCGGCCTGCGCGGCGAGCCCGGCTGCGCCGACATCGTGCGGATGCTCCGCCCGCCCGAAAGCCTCAACCACAAGCACACGCCGCCGGCGCCCGTCAGGCTTCTCGAACACGATCACGGCGCACGCCATGCGCTCGCCGACGTGCTCGCCCAGCTTCCCCACGATCCAGAGCCCCGCCCGGAGCCCCCCGCATTCTCGGCGAGTCATCGTGTCGGGCGCACCACCCTGGACCGTGGGCTGCTCGCGATCCCGGCAGCCGACTACGTGCGCGTCTTGACCGGACGCGAGCCGGACAGGATCGGCAAGGTGCTCTGCCCGTTTCACGAGGAGACCGGGCCGAGCCTGCAGCTCTACCCCGACGGCACCTTCTACTGCTTCGGCGCGCGCTGCAAAAAGGGCGGCACGATCTTCGACTTCGCCGCCGCCCTGTGGGGCACCGGCACCCGCGACCGCGACTTCCTGGCGCTGCGCCGCCGCCTCGCGCGCACCTTCGGGCTCACAGCACCTACTGGCGCATGAGTAATCCGCCTGCCAGCCTGACGATCAGTGCCGGAGTACGAGTACCGCCCGCGCTACGGTTCGCCGAGCATGAGCGAACGTCGCACAGTCCCACTCGCAGTCAGCCTCGACGGTCGCCCGCTCGCGAGCGAGACGACCTGCATCTGGGCAGGACCCTACGTGCTGACGATCGCCACAGCGCTGCCCGACCATGCGCTCGCGATCGAGGTTCACTCCACCTTCGTCGGCCACCAGGGTGTGCCGACGGGCGTCACCCACCTGACGCTCGGGCCCGTCGAGCACGACCCCGTGATCGCGCAAGTCGAGCACCCGCACGCGAGCCTCGACCCCGTGCTCAGAGCCAGGGAGTGCGCCTACGAGCACATCCAGATCGTCCTTTCGACGCTCAAGGGCCTCGGATACGAGGCCGCGATCGACGTGCCCGATGACGCCTTCGAGGACCTGGAGCGCGTAGAGCCCCGCTGACCTCCGGGCGCTGCGTGTCCTGCGAGACTGCCAGCTCTCATCGCCGAGCCGATGTTCCCTCCGATGATCGCACGCTGCGCGTGCGTGACGGTCGGGAACGGCTCTCTGCACCGGCAGGGCTGCCTACCGAAAGGACACGCGCGATGGCGCCCGCAGCCACCAGTTCGCCCCGACAGACCCAGCGCACCTACGCCGGCATCGGCTCCCGCGCCACACCTCCCGCCGTGCTCGAGCAGATGACGCGCGCTGCGCGCTGGCTCTCGGCTCGGGGCTGGGTGCTGCGCACGGGCATGGCCACCGGCGCCGACCAGGCGTTCTACCGCGGCGCCAGCGTGCACGGGCCACTTGAGCTCTATCTGCCGTGGCCGAGCTTCGAGGCTCGCGCCCGCGCAGCGATCCCCAGCGCAGAGCAGCTCGTGCTCGGCGAGCCCACGCCCGCAGCCTGCCAGCTTGCGGCTAGCTTTCACCCCGCATGGGATCGGCTGACGCGGGCCGTCCGCGCACTGCACGCACGCAACTGCCACCAGGTGCTCGGCGCTGACCTGGAAAGCCCAGCGCGCTTCGTCTTGTGCTGGACCCCTGACGGCAGCCTTGACGGTCACGGGCGGCGCGTCGGTGGGACCGGCCAGGCGCTGCGCATCGCTCACCATCACGGCATCCCCGTGTTCAACCTCGCCCGTCCAGAGCACCTGCGGCGACTCGCCGACGCCATGCGATGACACCACGCTCCTCACACAGTCACATATTCACTAAAACGAAAGTGTGAATGGTGGGGGCGCCGGCAGCCCCGATTATCGCACCCCTACCGGGGTGCGGAGGGCCGCCTACCGGCACCCGCACCGAGCGGGAGCCATGTCTCGAAAGGACACTCGCCGTGTACGAGTCCTACAACGCCGCGATCATCCTCTGGCCCGCCACAGCACTGCCCGCAAGCCTCGCAGCAGAGCTGCACAGCGCCGGTGTCGACCTCACCGCAAAGAAGGTGAACAACGGCCGGCTCGCCGCGAAGCGCACACCCGAGGGCGATGTCGTGCTCGACGTCACGTTCGAGTCCTGTCAGTGGGGGCTCGACGGTATGGAAGCAGTGCTCGCCAGGCTGCGACTCGCGCGCATCTCCTACGTCGCCTGGGATGTGCGCGAGGGCGAGATCGCCGGCACCGGCCGCGCGTTCGAGCCCGATCGCGGGATCGAGCGGTACTTCAGCGTGATGGCCGACGGCGAGCCGATCCTCACCGCCAGCGACCTCGCGGAGTTCGAGGGTCGCTTCGGCACCGCCGAGGCGCTGCTCGAGAGCATCCGCGGATGGCTGCGCCTGCCGACGCCGGAGGACCTCACGGACCTCGACCTCGATGAGCTGAGCATCTCGATCGTGCCCGACGACGAAGAAGACAGCGAGACCGAGCTCGCCCTCGCGCAGGCATCAGGCGCAAACGGTGGTGATGGCGCATGAGTCCGCTCACCCGCGTCGGCACCGGCCGCTATCGGCACGGTCGCCTTGGCGTCGAGGTCGAAAAGACCACGATGCCCGACACGCCCTGGCAGCTCGCCGGCCCCGACCCCGACGGCAGCGGCGTCGTTCACGCACGCACGCTCGGCGACGCCCGCGCGTTTCTGCGCGAGGTCGAGCAGCAGAGCGACGCCACCCGTGAGCACCCCGACGATGGCGGGGCCCGGCGGGCTCTGCTTGCTCTGCATCGTCACCTGTTTCCCGAGCGCTACGAGGACGTGGAAATGTACGAGTGGCACTCGGGCACGATCGAGGACGTCGCGGCGATGCTTGAGAGGGCGCTGGCGGATGAGCCCCGCGCGCAGCTCTCACCGAAGTAGCCGGCGCGAGAACGGCCGGTCGTGCGCTCCCGCGGCGGCGGTAGCCCTGACGACCCCAATGCTGGCACGCCTACCGGCGTGCTGAGGGGTCGCACAGGGCCCGCCACCGCGGTTGGGCTCGCGACCCTCAATGGAGGACCAGATGACCAGCGACACCCAGATCAACACCGACGACCAGCAGAGCGCGCAGAGTTCCTACGCGCTGTGTGAGATCCCGATCGATCACATCGTCGTTTCGCAGAACAACCCGCGCAAGCACTTCGACCAGCAGGAGCTCGAACGGCTCGCGCACGCGATCAAGACCCGCGGGTTCGATCACCCGCTGCTCGTTAAGCCCACCGACCGTGACGGCTACTACGAGCTGGTCGACGGCGAGCGGCGCTGGCGCGCCGCCCAGCTCGCCGAGGTCGAGGTGGCGCCCGCGCTCGTCAAGGCACAGCCCGAGGCGCCCGGCGCGGACCTGCTCGACGCGATGCTCGCCAACGGGCTCGGCGTCTCGCTCGACCTGCTCGAGGAGGCGCTCGGCTACCAGACGCTGATCAGCGAGCACGGCTATACCCGCAAGGGCATCAGCGAGGCGTTCAAGGTCCCGCTCGCACGGGTCCGTGAGCGGCTGCTGATTCTCGACCTGCCCGAGCAGCTGCGTCTGCAGGTCGCCGAAGGCGTCGTGCCGGTGATGGCCGTCAAGACGCTCGCCGCGCTCGCGCAGATCCACGCCGATCTGGCCGCGGTCGCAGCCAGGCGCGTGCTCGACGGACCCGTTCATGAGTGGGACGGGCCGACGAGATGGGAGGACCTGGTTGCAGACCCGATCTCGGTCCTCATCGGGGAATACGAGGAGCAGCTCAAAGACCTGCCCGATGACGTGTTCGTCGCCGGCGCCAGCTACCCGATCGCGCGGTTCGAGCTCGAGGAGAAGGCGAGCGCGAACCTGGCCAAGCTGTGCGAGTTCCTGTCCTGCGAGCCGGAGCAGTTCAGCGTGCGCTTCGATCGCGAGCTGCTCGACCAGGCGCTCGCGCTGAACGCCGCTCATCGCTCCGCCAACAAGACCGAGGCGATCATCGTCGGCGCCGACGTCGCCTGCCAGCTCGCCGCCGACAGCATCCAGACGGCCCTGAAAGAGCAGCGTGCGCAGGCGCGCGAAGCGCGCGAGGACGCCGCCACGCAGGGCGCCGTCGAAGGCGCGCCCGGTGATGACGGCGAGGGCGAGGGCGACACCGAGCCGCTGTCAGATGTCGAGATCAAAGCCGCCAAGCTGGCCGCGAGCGAGGCGAGCCGCGAGCTGCGCAACGAGACGATCACCAGGAACCAGCGGCTCGGCACGACGCTCGTCAACAACCTCGCCAAGGTCAAGGTCGACGAGCGGGTGCTGAAGATCCTCACCGCCGCGCCGATCGCAGGAAACCTCGGCGAGATCGCCGCCCGCGGCGCCCGCCTCGCGTTCCCCGGCTGGGCGGAGCTGACCACGCTGAAAAGCAAAGCCATCAAGGCCGAGTACCCCAACCACCAGCAGGCTGAAGGCAAAGCACGCGAGTACCTCGCCGGTGCGAACACCGCCAGCGAGATCGCCGGTCGCACGCTCGCGCTGCTCGCGGCCGCCCGCTGGGCCGACGAGGACAACGCGATCGCGAGGACCCACGCGAGCAACTACTCGCTGCGGTTCACCAGCTACACCGGGGAGCGAGGCGTCCCGTGGGGCGAGGAGGTCGAGGACCTGCTCGACGAGATCCTGATCGAGAAGCTGCCGACGGACGTCAGCGACTCGATCAGGGAGGCTAAGGAAGACCGCGAAGCCAAGCGGGCAGAGGAGGAGCGCCGCGAGCGCGAGCGCGACACCGTGGTCGCCGCGTTCACCGAGCGGGCGCCGAGCCTCACGTGCGATGAGCGCCAGGAGGAGATCCAGCGGCTGCGCAGCGAGTACGGGTTCCTCGCGGTGCCCGCCGAAGTAGGCCGGCGGCTGATGGAGCTCCCCGAGCCCGGCGCCCTGGAGGAGCCTGCGGACGAACCGCAGGGCGAGGAGGCGCCCGAGGCGCACGCCGAGGTGGCGCTCGCCGCCTGAGCAAGCACAGCGTTCGGCGGGGCGCCCGTGGTGCTCCGCCGAACGCCGCTTTCTCTTGCCAGCGCCGTGCAGGGCCGACGGCGGTCATCTTCAAGTCTCACAGGAGAAACGATCATGGGTTGGACCGGAGGACAGCTACAGCGTCCGTTCACCTCGCTCGCCGCGATCGAGTTCGAGCTCGGCGCCGAGTTCGCAGCACGGGTCATCGACACCGTGCGCTACGGCAGCGTCATCTACGCCGCCGTGCGCTCGCGCGATGGCAAAGACGTCTGGGGGTTGGTGCTGCTCGCCGAGCGCCGTGACGGGATGCTCTACACGAAGCCGATCAGCGAGGACATGGGACCAGCCGAGGACCGCTGCCCGGCCCGCATCCTCGACCAGCTCACCGAGCCGAGCAACACCTACGCTCACGAATGGCGCGAGCGCTGTCGCGCTCGTCTCGCGCAGGGTCGACCACGCAAAGGGCAGACGATTGCTTTCGCCAAGCCGATCGCGTTCACCAACGGTGAGTCACACAGTTCCTTCACCTACAACGGCGGGTCGCGGTTCCGGGCCGCCAACGGCTGCGAGTGTCACATTCGCTGCTGGCAGGAGCTCGAGTTCACCGTCGCGTAGCCACCGCCCGCCGTTGAGACTGCACTCAGGGCTTCACTCGCTGCTCGGGCCGTGGTCGTGCCCACCCCTGAAGGCCAGCAGACCGGCTCTTGAGGCGGGTCAAGCCATGCGCTTCGCGTCGCCTGGCGGCGATCCCACAGGGACCTGGCTTGACCCGCCTCGCCGGCCTGCTCAGGCCGGGGCGTGCCCGACCCCGACCCCAAGGAGACAGCGATGGACAAGTCCACACGACCCAGCGGCCTGCTCGTCCCAGCGCACGTGCAACTCGGCAGGCCACGCGCGGTTCACTGCAAGCGCAAGCGCCACCACCTCTACATCGGGCGCCCCTCGAAGTGGGGCAACCCGTTCGTGGTCGGCAGACACGGCGCGCGGGGCGAGTGCATCGCGCTCTATGAAGCGTGGCTGCGCGAGAACACGGTGCTGATCGCTGCGCTGGATGAGCTGCGGGGGTTGGTGCTCGGATGCTGGTGCGCGCCGCGCGCCTGCCACGGCGATCTGCTCGTGCGGTTGGCGAACGCGAGCGCAGTGGAGCGCGAGCAGTGGCTGGCGCTCGCCGCATAGCTCGGCTGGCGCGGATCGGGCTGCCGGCAGCCGCGAATGATCGCACCCCTGTCGGGGCGCGGCGACGGCTGCCACCGGCACCCGCACACCGCGGGCGCCACAGCCACGAGAAAGAGGTGAACATGAACGCCACGAGCACCGCCGCAATCAGGCACAACGAGAGTCACACAAATCTCATCTGCATGTGCTGCGGGCATATTCAGCCCGTTTCGCGCGACCAGCTCCCGTCACGCTGCGAGTGCTGCCGCGAGCCCTTCGCCGGCCACGGCTACCTGCTCGATAACACCAGTGACGCCGAGCGGCTCTCACAAGAAGTCCTCGACAGCCACTCCATCTCACACGCAAACGGTGCACTCGTATGAGCGCGCCGGCTTCACCCATCAACATCAGCTACGGCGGCCCGCCCGTGAAAGTCGACGGGCGACGCATCACGCGCGAAATGTACGTCCCCAACCTCGGGCGCAACGACCCGCTGGAAGCTGACGACTGCCCCGGCAACGTCGCCGCGGCCCTGTTCGAGCAGGCCAAGACAGCGCGCGCTCTCGTGATCCCCGAGGGGCTGCGCGCCGAGTGCTGCGGCGATAACGACGCTGATGGCGGCGGCTTCATCCTCGCCGCCTATCCGACGCATGGGTCAGCGGGTGCCACCTGCGGCTGGCGCGATGTCGAGAACATCGTATGCGCCGAAGGTGATCCGCGGCCCGACAACGACCGCGGGCTCGTCAAAGAAGCGCTGCAGTTCATGGCCAGTGAGCTGAACGCAGCCCTGGGCATCCATGCCGGGCGAGCTTCGAGGAGTTAACACGAGAGTCCTATCACACCCCTCCCTGAGAGATCGGCTTACGCCTTCAAGCAATTGAGAATCGCCCCTGCGGGGCGCACGGATTTCACATTATCAATTGCTTGACTCTCCTTCCGGGGCGTGATGAGCAGAGGGCAAGTTCACAAGCTCACCACACAGAAAGGACATTCACACAATGAGCCCTCGTACAAGATCACGCGGCGCGTCCCCGGCGCAGATCAACTACCTCAAGGACCTCGCCTCGCAGACCGGCACGACCTTCACCTTCCCGCGCAGCGGCTGGCGGGCGGGTCGGGAAATCGAACGGCTGACGGCGCTCAAGGCGCGGCGCGGACGGTATCTGGAAACCCCCAGGCAGGAGCTCGACGAGGCCGAACTTCCCTACGCCACCGAGCAGAAGCCGGGCGAGATCATCGGCTACGGAGCCACCGCGCGCCGCTCAGAGCCGGTCCTTCCGGTCAGCGCGCCAGCGCCGCGGCGGGCCGAGGCGGAGCCCTTCGAGCTGGGGCGCTACACGACGAGCTCGGGTGAACAGCGGGCGCTGTACGGCATCCGCGTAGACGGCAAGCCGAGGATCATCGACGCTGCGGCCGAGCGGGCGGGACGGATCTACACGGTGGAGGAGGAACTCCACGAGAAGGGCGGCTATGGCGAAGTCAAGGCGCTGGTAGCTGATTACCTGGAGCAGGCTGAGCAGCTGGGGCGCATCCCGATGGCTCACATCAGCAGTCGGCGCGGGCGGGAGACCGCGAGTGTTTAGAGGGCGCGAGCATGAGTAGCGATCCGGAGGTCGTCCTCTTGATCACTGAGTGCGCCAGCGAGGACTCGCTGGCGCACGAGCTTCTCCTTGACGGCTACCGGCTGTTGTGTGCGCCGCGCCTTGAGCGCGGGCGCGCACTCGTCGGAGAGCGTGGGGTGGACCTCATCATCCTCACCCCGACTCCACAGCAGTCCGTCAGGCTCCACGAGCTGCGCGCCCGCGAGACGCCGGCGCCTCCGGCTGGCTGACTGAGGTACGCGGTGTCGGCTATCGCCTCGCCCCCGACGGGCACGGCGAGCTGCGGCTACTGAGGCGCCAAGAAGGCTCGTGACCCCCGGACGGCGGGCCTCGCCCTCCCCGAGGATCGCACGCTGCGCGTGCACGGGAATCGGGCAACGGCCCGCGCCCGGCGGGCCCAGACCCCTGCGAAAGGGAGAAGCCCATGAGCATCACCGCCACAGCACCATGCCCAACACGAACGCCGGACGCCGACGCGGAGCTCCTGCGGACCCGTACCCTCGGCCGCTATCTCCCGCACGCCGCCGGCGAGGAGCGCGAGGTGCTGCGCATCCAGCGCCCCGACGGTAGCGCGCTCGTCGTCGACTACCAGCTCGGCACCCTCATCGACGGGCGCCTCGTGGCTCGCCTCTCGCCGGATGAGCCCGAGGAGAACGCGCAGATCGTCTGCGACCTCTACCTCGCGGACGCGAACCGGGGTCGCTGTCGTGCCGTCAGCTCCGCGGACTTCGAGGGCAGCCGCCACGCCACGCCGCCGCCCGCAGCCGAACAGCCGCTGCCGCCCGCCAGGCTGCGTGACGCCGACGGCTACGTCTACCGCATCCGCGAGCTCGACAGCGAGCGCAGCGGACCTGAGCTGCGCTGGACCCGCTCGCAGCGACCCGGCAGCGAGGACGCCTTCGACGCGCTGACGCTGCGCGACGTCATCGGTCATCTCGAAGCCTATGATCCCGCGCGAGCACTGACCCACCAAGCGCTCGCCTGCTCCCTCGAGCACGTCTCCAAAAGCCGGCTCGCAGGAGAGCTGCAGCGCCTCAACGACGGCGTGATCGTGCTCAACCGCAGGCTACGCGAAGCCGTGCAGCGCGCAGTTGCCGGCGGCGAGCTGTCGATGAGCGAGATCGCCCGCCGGTGTGGACACACCAAGCGCGACACGCGCGGGAACCTCAGCGGCGAGACCAGCTGGCTCGCGCGTCGCATCGGCCTGCTCCCCGAGGCAGGGCAGCAGTACCCCTGCCCCTGGATACATACCGACGTGCTCGCGCGCATCGCCCGCGACGGGCTCTGCATCAGCCCGCTCGAGGTGGAACTGTGACCCAACTGCGGGGGAGAAACGAAGCAGTGACGACCCCAGCCCCGTTCGAGGACGGCGCCTTGACCGACGGCGGGCTCGCCGAGCCCGCACAGATGGACGTGGTGCTCAGCTACGGCCTGGGCGTCGATAGCACCGCGCTGCTGCTGCGCTGGCTTATCGAGCCCAGCAGCCGGGACTTCGATCTATCCAGGCTGCTCGTTGTCACGTCGATGACGGGTGACGAGTGGCCGCGCACCGGCGAGCTCGTCGAGCAGCATGTACTGCCGAGACTCGCGGAGACAGGCGTTCGCTATGCCCAGGTCGCACGCGCCGGCGCCCTGCAGAGGGCGGGGATCTGTGTTCTCGAAGACACCGCCGCGCCACGGCGGCTCCACATCGATGGTGCCTACAAGCTCTCCGATGAGCTGACATCCGCAGGCACCGTCCCACAGGTCGGCGGGAACCGCCGGTGCTCGATGAAGTTCAAGGGATGGGTAATCGACGCCTACCTCGCCCGCCACGCGCCTGGCGCGACGAGGCACGCCTTTGGCTTCGAGGCCGGTGAGCAAAGGCGCGCTACCGACTGTGAGCGCCACATGCCCGGCCGGCTCGCGTTCGGCTTCGAGGCAACCGAGCAGGTCCGGGCGCGTCGTGCTGCTGACTACGACACACCTCACCGCGCCGCAGAGTTTCCGCTGATCGATTGGGGCTGGGATCGTGAGGACTGCCGACGCTACATCGAGCAGATCACCGGCGTCATTGACTGGCCAAAGTCGGCATGTGTGTACTGCCCGTTTGCGCTGACCAGTCGCGCCGGGCGCGAGCGGTCATTGACCCGCTATGACACTCGTCCGAGGGCGGCGATCGAAGCGCTGATGCTCGAGCACCGGGCGTTGTGCCTGAACCCGCGCAGCGGTCTCATCGCAGGCGATCGCCTGATCGACCTCATCGCCGAGCACAGACCCGCGATCGCCGAAGCGTTCCGTGCCGAGCTCACGCGAACGCCACATGCTGTCTACGAAGTGCGCCGGCTGTGGCGGCCCCGTGCCGATGACCCACTCAAGGTCGCCAACGCCAACCGTGATCTACGTGTTGTCATGGAAGCCTCAAGGGCTGAGTGCGAGGCATACGTCCGCGCGAGTGGCGACACCGACCGCAGCGACGGGATAGCGCGCATCTACCGTCTGCGCCGTGCCCAGCAACTGCCGACGCGCGAGTCGTTCGTTGTCGCCAGCCCCGCCGGTGCTGTCGAGAAGGCGCTGCCGTCATTCCCCGCATGGTGGAGCGAACTCGACCACGAGCAACTCACGCTTACCCAAACCGGCAAAGCCACTCCGACACACCAACGACTAGAAGCCGCATGAATGCGCGAAGTGCCGAAAAGCCTCGGAAAACTCGAGAGAG
Organism: uncultured Solirubrobacterales bacterium; assembly: GCA_963831995.1. Lineage (GTDB taxonomy): Bacteria > Actinomycetota > Thermoleophilia > Solirubrobacterales > Solirubrobacteraceae > Palsa-744. The sequence continues at coordinate 11,875 of CAWHSI010000001.1, forward strand.
GCAGGCGCCCGTCACAGCGTCGCGCGCTGCATCTGCCACCACTCACGAGCAGCTTGTCCTCTACGAGCTTGAGCAGAACGCTGCGTGATTTGCGCGTAACCGAGGCGAACCTCGCCCTCCCGATTTTCGCACGCTGCGCGTGCGCGGGAGTCGGGCAACGGCCCGCACACGGCGGGCCCGAACCTACGAAGGGACGGAACCGCAATGCAGACTTCACTCTCACCTACACCGCACGAGGCGGGTCAGCAAACGCTTTGCGTCTCAGGCAGCCGCGACGGTGCTGCGGGCGATCCAGTCGCACCGATCAACGGGGATGTTCCCGGTGGACTCGATGCCCTGCTGCCTGGCGGGTTCATGGAGCAGTTCGATGCCGCCATGAGCAGCATGGAGATCGCCGAGGGCCTGATCGAAGAACTCAGCCAGAAGCACCCAGAGCGTGCAGACCTGATCTGGCACAGCTTCAGCTTGCTGCGTCCTACGCACAGCCTCATGCACAAGACGGACATGATCTACCGATCGCATTGCAGGGAGATCCTGCAGCGCGTCATCGACGGCGCTGACACCCGGCCTGGGACTGCGGCCGAGTGCTGCATCGTCTGCTGTGAGACGAGCCAGATCGCTCCGTTGACGGTGGCGGGCGTCGGGACTTACATGCGCATGTGGCAGGCAGCGGGTCTGCCGGACACCGGGGCTGGTGTCTCCGCCGAGCATCACGAGGCAATACGAGGCTCAGCGATCGACGGGCACGAACGCATGATGCGCCGGAAGCTCTCCCAGCCCTGGCGGAAGCTCCCTACCGTCATCGAGCACTCGCCGGGATGCCCGGCCACGCTCGCCAGCTAGCGAGCGCTCGAGCGATTAGTGACTTCGCCAGGGACCTTGAACGCTCCTCCGTTGCGGCCGTCGCCTCTCCCAGGCTCGCACACCCTACGGGTGTGCACGGTCGGGCTACACGGCCGCAACGGGTGAAGCCGACGACTCACAGAGAGGATTACGCATGACGACGACAGGCGCAGAGCAGGATCGAGACGAGCAGTGGGCATACGGCTACAGCTACCGGGAGATAGAAGCGATGGACCGCTTCGATGCGTTCGAGGCGGGCGTTCTCGCCGGCGCGAGCGAGGCCCGCGAAAACCTCAAGGGATGGGTGCTACTCGTCGGCGACCCACGCGGCGGCTTCTCCGTAATCGGCCCCTTCCCAAGCCAGGACGCAGCGGAGGCCCGCGCATCACGATGGGAGGACAGCGACTGGTGGCCGATCGAGCTTCGCCAGCGCGCCGACGGCGAGAGCGACCCATCCCCGTGTACGCCGGCTCCCTGACCGTCCGACGCGCCTGCCCGAAGCCAGAACGGATGTCGGCTCGCATCGGCGCGGACCTCGCCCTCCCGATCTTCGCACGCTGCGCGTGCGTGGAGGTCGGGCAACGGCCCGCACCCGGCGAGCCCAACCTGGAGGGAACGGCATGAGCATCACCACCCAAGTAGCGGAGACCGAGTGCGTTGGCGAGGACGATCGCGCATCCACCCGCGAGATGCTGCTGCGCGAGTACCGCGCTGCCGCGCACGAGCGCGACCACGGCCAAGACCTCGCCGCGCGGCGGGCCGCCGGCGCCCACGCCCGCGAGATCGGCGCCCAACTCTCACAGCTCGGCGTGTGGGTCTTCAACGGCGACTACCACGACCTCGCGCAGATCATCCCGTTCATCGACTGCTACTGGACGATCTACGAGCAGATCAAGACCGCCGGCAAGTACCCGTACAACGCCGACTTCGAGGGCCGCATCCCCGGTCTTGAGGATGCGCTCCCGCGAGAGGAAACGCCCATCTTCCTGCTCCAAGGACTTCGCCGTCTTGTGGAGGGACACGACCTGCTTGCGCAGGTCCTCGCCGACGGACACCGGCGCCTGACGGAGCTTGCCACGCGCGAGCGCTTCTCGAGCGTCGCTGTCTTCGACAGCTTCAGCGCCGTTCAGCGCTTCGAGGACGCTCGCGTGATCCCCGACGAGCAGCACCGTCCGAGCTGTGTCCTGCCGAAGGGCAAGCGCACCCACGGTCGGCGGATCGACTCGCTCGATCAGGTGTACGTTCGATGAGCGCGTTGATCGAGCCGGGCGCCAACGGGCTGATCGCCAGCGAGCACAAAGACCTGCGGCCGTGCGTGGTCTGCGGTGAGCCCACCAAGCACCGAGTCGGTCGCCGCAAGTCGCCGACCGCCTGGGCATGGCGCTCTCCGCGTTGCGCGGACATCGCCGCGTGCACCGCGCGGCGTGACGATGGGAGGCGCCGAAAAAGATGAGCCGCGGCCGCAGCCAGCCCCATGAGGGCGAGGGGTGCTCAGCCCTTCCTGCCGGGCAGCACCCGCAGCCCGCCAAGCTCGCGCGGCCGGTGAGAGCGGATCGCGACAAGGCGCCGCTGGCCGCGCCGCAGTCGCGCCCACCAGCCGCTCGCCTCATACTCGGCCAACGCCGCGCGGTGCGCTTCGATCACGTTCGTGCGAACTGTCCGCGCCTCGCGCGTGGGGCCAGGCGGTTCGCTCTGCAGGTGAGTGAGCTGTGCCCGCACCTTGCTGACCTCCCACGGGCGTAGCGGCAACAGATCGATCGGCTCTCGCGTCGGGTCGAACATCTCGGGCAAGGTCGCGGCAGGCTCCATTCGATGACACATCTTGCCAGCCCGACGCGCCGTCCAGCTGTGGGCTCGCGCCCAGCTCACGCACCCTCCACAGGACACCAGCCGACCAGGCTCCTACGTGCGCGGGTCGGGTTGTCGAGAGCGTCACCCAACCGCAAGACTGGCGTCCAAACTTCCCGCGGGCGAGCCGCCCGCCGGTCAGCTCTCGAGCAGTGGGGAAGATCAGACCGCAGACAGTGATCTGCAAGATCACAAGATGCTCAAGGGCTCGGCCGCGCTGCACGCGCACCACTCGCAGCTCGCAGTACCACCAGTTCGCCGCGCCGGCGACCGCCGACGGCGCGGCCCCAACACCCCAACGGCGAGATACCGGACGCCGGCTGCGCCGGCTGTAACCGAGCCTCCCAAGGTCGGCTCTCCACCGACCCCGGCGGCGTGACACGCCGGCCTGGCAGCCCTGCGGGCTGCTCGCTCGCCGCTCGCTGACGCTCGCAAGCTCACGCGGCCGGCGGCACACCACCAAGCCCGGACAGACTAGATGCACAGCTGTGCGGGCGCTGTGTCCGCGCCATGTAATTCGTTGGCCGGTCTGAGGGCCTCGGGGTCAGTACCCGTTGTGATGACCGCAGCCAGCATCGGCGCCTCCAAAGGAGGCGGGTACGCCCGCTACCTAGAGAGCAAGACGATCGAGCCCGAGCGCGGCGACTACTACCTCTCCCCGGAGGGGGAGCCCACACAGGCCCCCGGCCAGTGGCTCGCCACCCCCGACACGCTCGCGCGGTTGGGCATCGAGGGCAGCGCGGTCGACGGCCACGACTTCATCGCGCTGATGGAAGGCAAGCATCCGCGGTCGGGAAGGTTCCTGCGCCGCGCCGGCTCCGACGGCAGCCGCGCCGCCGGGATCGACCTGACGTTCTCCGCACCGAAGTCGGTCTCTGCGGTGTGGGCGCTCGCCGGCGAGACCCAGCGCCGCGAGATCGAAGCCGCGCACGCCGCCGCCGTCAGCGAGACGATCGGGCACCTCACCGAGACGGTGCCGACCGTGCGCCGCCGCTACCGCGGGCAGGTAGTCGAGGAGCCGGCCCGTGGCGTGGTGGCCGCCGAGTATCGGCACACGACCGCCCGCGGTGTGCTCGAGGGCGACGCGCCCGACCCGCAGCTGCACAGCCATGTAGTCATCACCAGCGCGATCCGCGAGGACGGCAGGATCGTCGCCGTCGCCTCGCGCCCGGTCTTCCGCTCTGCCCGCGAGCTCGGCGCCTACTACCGCTCAGCGCTGGCGGACCAACTGCAGCAGCGCGGGTATCGGGTCGAGCGTGGCACGGGCAAACATGGGCGCTACTTCGAGATCGCCGACGTGCCACGCGGCCTGCTGGACGCCTTCAGTGCCCGCAGCCGCGAGGTCGCCAGAGCCGCCGAGCGCTTCCGGGCACAGTACGGTCGGGCGCCGGAGCGTGGCGAGCTCAGGGCGCTCAAGCTGGAGAACCGCAAGGCCAAGACGCTCGTCACCCGCAGCGACCTGCAGCAAGCATGGAACGAGACCGCCGCGCGCTACGACTTCAGCGCCCAGCAGCCCGACCAGCGCTCCATCGCGGACACGGAGCCGGTGGTGCGGGCGCCGCTTGAGGATCGCGTCGAGCAGCGCCTGACCGAGCGCGCCGCGACCTTCGAGCCCGGCGAGCTGCGGGCCGTCATGCTCGAGCAGGCTGTCGGCGAGCTCTCACCACGCGAGGCCCTCGAGCGCACGCGAGCGATGATCGCCGAACGCCGCGTGCTCCCATTGGAGGGCGGTCTGATGACCACGCTCGCCGTCAGGGCGCGCGAGCAGGCGATCGAGCGCCGCTTCACCGCGCTCGCTGCCCACGGCGGCCGAGACGTGGGAGAGACGGCGCGAGCGCTCGCCGGAGATCAGGTCGCCGAGCGGATCGGCGGACACCTCTCCGACGAGCAGGCCCACGCGCTCCGGGTCATCACTGGCCCCGAGCGCGCAGCGATCCTCGTCGGCCCTGCCGGCACTGGCAAGGGCGTCGTCATCGACGCCGCCGCCCGCGCCGAGCAGCACGGCGGCCATCAGACCCTCGGGATCGCCGTGTCCGGGTCCACCGCGCAGCGCCTCGGCCAAGACAGCCCTGTGCTCGCAGGGCAGACGCTCACCCTCGACGCGCTCGTCTCCCGTGTCGAGCGCGGCCAGCTCACCGTCGGTGAGGACACCACGATCTACTTCGATGAGGCGGGCATGGCGGACACCGACCGGCTCGAGCGGCTCACCGAAGTCGTGGAACACAGAGGCTCAAAGCTCGTGGCGATCGGCGACGCCGCCCAGCTGCCGTCGATCGGCGCCGGCGGCATGTTCGCGCGCCTCTCAGACATCGCCCCAAGCGCTGAGCTCTCGAACATCCGCCGCACCCTCGACCCCGACGAACAGCGCGCCTGGGCAGACCTACGGGCCGGCAGATCCGACAGAGCAATGGCCCATTACCACGCCCGCGGACATCTGCACATGGAGGACACCCGCGATCAGGCCGTTGAGCAGGCCGCCCAGGCGTGGGCGGCGCTGACCGAGACCCACGACCCCAGCGAGGTCGCGCTCATCAGCGATGCCTCAAACCAGGAGATCGGCCGGCTGAACGCTCGCGCTCAGCACTTCCGCTCCGAGCGCGGCGAACTCGGCGACCTCGAGGTTCCCGTGCCCGGCGTCCACTACGGCGTCCGCCAAGGCGACCGCATCGCGCTGATCGAGCAGCACCGCGAGCCGGGCGTCGAGCGGATCGAGAACGGCAGCCGCGGCGAGATCCTCGACATCACCCCAACGGGGGAGGTGCTGGTCGAGTTCGACGTCACCGGCCGCCAGCAACGACTCTCCGGTGAGGACTTGGGCAAGCTCAGGCTCGGCTATGCCCAGCACATTCACCGCGCCCAGGGCGCCACCGTTACCCGCACCCTGGTTGTGACCGGCGGCTGGCAGACCAGCAAGGAGCCCGCCTACGTCGAGGCGTCCCGCGCCCGCCAGGGCACCGACTGGTATGTCTCCCGCCAAGACCTCGGCGTCGAAGGCCACGACACCGACCGCATCCAACGCCTCGCGCAGAGCATGAGCCGAAGCCACGCACAGACGCCATCGCTCGCGTACCCCGAGCTGCCCGACCCGGACTACGGTCCCGGCCTTCACCTTCCGATCGCACCCAGCCGCGCCAGCCTCATACCGGGGATCGTCCGCCAGACGATCAGCCAGATCATCAACCCACCAGCACCCGAAAGGACACGATGAGCCAACGACGACAGATCGTTCTCCCCGACCCCGTAGACCAGCAGCTACGCGAGCTGGCCGCCCATGCGGACACGCCGCCCTCCACACTCGCCGCGCAGATCGTGCAGGCCGGCGTCGCCCAGGCAGCCACGGACGGCAAGGTCCGCCCGCTGCGCTCGACGCCGGCGCTCACCGGCGCGCGTAGCGGCGAGCGCGCACCCTGGCTTGAGCCCTACGGCGGCGACAGCGATTGGCGCCGGCAGATGTGGGGCGCGATCGTCGCGCTGCACGGCCGCTACCCCGAACAGCTGCAAACGCTCAAGGACAAATGGTGGAGCAACGACGCGACCACCGAGACGCTGTGCGCGCTCGCGGTATGGCGAGCCGAACTGGACGACAGCGGACAGGACCCCCGCGAGGAGCTCGCCTTCCACCACCAGCTCGCCGACTACTCCCAGCTCCTTCGCCAACAAGGCGGCGGCGCGACCAAGGAGTGGAAGCCCGGCGCCACACCCCCCGAGTGGGCCGCCGAGTAGTGCCGCCAGCCAAGTCGAGAGCGAGCGCGAACTTGACGTGGAATGTCGAGTCGCCCCACAGATCGAGATGTAAGGCCATTGCCGTGCCGATCGCTACCAGGACAACAGCACAACGAGCGCGCCACGGCCGAACCGCCGAGCGATCAGGCGCAAGCCCTCACGAGACTCCGGCGGTGGCCCTAGCCTCTATGCCCATGCAATCCAAAACCTCGCCGCCGCCGATTTGCTTGGTCCACACTCGCGTCGGCGAAACGGATGTGCACGTGTTGGATGTGCGTCGCGCTTCTCTCGATTGCGACCGCGTCCTCCCAATGCTTCCTGTGGAGGAGCGGGTACGTGCAGCTTCGATTCGCTCGGCACTTCGCCGACGTCAGTTTCTTGCATCGCGCGCTGTTGCACGCGTTCAGATCGGGCTCATGTTGGAAATCGATCCGGCGCAGGTGAGCTTGAGGTATGGTCGTTGGGGCAAGCCAGAGGTTGTGGACCCTGGTGGACCTCAGTTCAACGTGGCTCACAGCGGCGACCTCGCGGTCATCGCCATTGCGGTGGACTCTGTAGTCGGTGTTGACATCGAGCGCATCGAGACAGATCGCGTGTGGGACAGGTTGCTCGAGCGCATCTGCGGGCCAGTCGAGCTAGCTGAGGCTCGGGCAGAGGCGGGCAGATTTGGCGTGCGGGGCTTCTACGACAGATGGGTAGCCAAGGAGGCCGTGTTGAAGGCGTCAGGCCGTGGGCTAAGCGTTTCCCCAGCGCAGGTTTGTCTTCAACGTGGGGTAGACGATGCGCTGAGCATGTCCGAGCCGGCGGCTTCGGTATTCGAGCTGAGCGTCATTCCCGTGCCCGGATATGCTCTCGCGCTCGCGGTGGAGCCCAATTCGGCCAGGAGCCTCAGTCCCGCATCGCCGGGAACAGCACGACCTCGCGGATCGAGTCGCTGCCGGTGAGCAGCATTACCAGCCGATCGATGCCGAGACCGACGCCTGCGGTCGGGGGCATACCCTGCTCGAGTGCTCGGACGTATGCCTCGTCGTAGGGCATCGTCTCCGCCTCCGCGCTCGCCATTTCGACCCGCCGCTGAGCCTCGAAGCGCTCGCGCTGAACGTCGGGATCGGTCAACTCGCTGAAGCCGTTGGCGATCTCCATGCCACCCGCGAACGCCTCAAAGCGCTCAACGATGCCTTCCTTCTGCGGATGCTCGCGGGCGAGCGGAGAGATCTCTGTGGGGTAGTCGATCACGAACGTGGGCCGCTTGAGAGTCGGCTCGACGTACTTCGAGAGTAGGTCGTCAGCGATCTGGAACCACGCCATGCCATCGGTCCTCAGATCAAGGCTATGCGCCTGGACCTCTGCTGCCAGCCCCTCTGCGGTGCGGTGGATCGACAGGTTCACGCCGGTAGCACACTCGATCGACTCTACGAAACCCACGCGTGCCCACGGAGTCGAGAAGTCGAGCTCCCCGGCATACCCGCTCGCCGCCGCGGCAGCTCGCACGATCGCTTCGGTGCGCGCCATCGCGCCCTCGTAGTCGGCGTAAGCCTCGTACCACTCGACCATCGTGAACTCGGGGTTGTGCTTGTGCGAGACGCCCTCGTTGCGAAAGTCCTTGCCGAGCTCATACACCCGCTCGAGCCCACCGACGATCAGCCGCTTGAGGTAAAGCTCGGTCGCGATCCGCAGATACAGGTCACGGTCGAGCGCGTTGTGATGGGTGACGAATGGCCGTGCCATCGCGCCGCCATAGAGCGGCTGAAGCACGGGAGTCTCGACCTCGATGAAGTCGCCGCCGTCGAGTTCTGCCCGAACGGCCGAGACGATTCTCGCGCGGTCGATGAACAGCCGCCGGGAATCCTCGCTGGCGATCAGATCGAGTTCGCGATGGCGGTAGCGAGTCTCGACGTCGGTCAGGCCGTGATGCTTGTCGGGCGGGGGGCGCAGCGCCTTCGTGAGCACTTGGACGCCTTCGACGCGCAGCGACACCTCGCCGTGGCGGCTGCGCATCGCCGCGCCATCGACGCCGATCAGGTCTCCGAGGTCGAGCGAAGTGATCAGCTTCAAGCGCTCCGCACCGAGCACGTCCAGACGCGCGTGCAGCTGGATCTTGCCGCTGCGGTCGATGAGATCGAGGAAGGCGGCCTTGCCCGAGCCGCGGCGTGCTGCGATCCTGCCCGCGACGCGGTGGCGCTCATCCGTTTCATCGCCTGCCTGGAGATGGTCGTAGGCTGCTAGCACCGTCGCTGCTGGCTCCACGCCGGGAAAGGCGTGCGGGTAGGCGTCCGGGTTCTCTCTGCCCAGGCGCTCGGCCTTGGCGCGACGCTCGGCGATCAGCTCGGGCAAACCGTGCTTGCTCGACGCCTCCACCGGCGGGCGCTCTTTCTCGTTTCCGTCCATGAGCGGCAAGCCTACGGTCATCGCTGTCAGAATGCGGGGCCATGACAAGCGACGAGATTCGTAAGCGATTCCTTGAATTCTTCGAGCAGCGTGAGCATCGGCGTGTGCCCTCCGCGTCTCTGCTGCCACCAGCCGGCGATCGCACCGTGCTCCTCACGACCGCCGGGATGCAGCCGTTCAAGCCGTACTTCCTCGGCCGGGAGACCCCGCCCGCAACCAAGCTGACTAGCTGCCAGAAGTGCTTTCGCACCGTCGACATCGAGAACGTCGGCAACAGCAGTCGTCACCTGACGTTCTTCGAGATGCTCGGCAACTTCTCGATCGGCGATTACTTCAAGCAGGGAGCGATCGAACTTGCCTGGGAGCTCTCCCGTGAAGTGTTCGGACTGGACGAGCGGGACATCTGGGCGACTGTGTTTGCCGGGGACGAGCAACTCGGCTTGGAGGCCGACCAGGAGGCGATCGAGCTCTGGCAGGCGGTAGGTCTGCCCCGTGAGCGGATTGTCGGCTGTCCTCGCTCTGAGAACTTCTGGGAAGCGGGAGAGACCGGCCCCGCCGGCCCCTGCTCGGAGCTGTATATAGACCGCGGCATCGAGCACGGCTCGCCCGAGGATCTCCCCGGTGGCGAGAACGAGCGTTTCCTGGAGTACTGGAACCTCGTGTTCATGCAATACAACCAAGATCCTCACGATCATCTGACGGCGCTGCCCAGCAAGAACATCGACACGGGGCTCGGACTGACCCGTATGGCATCGATCTTGCAGGACAAGCCGTCGGCCTTCGAGATCGACCAGTTCTGGCCGCTGATCGATCTCGGCCAGGAACTATCGGGTGTCCGCTATGGCCAAGAGTTCGCTACCGACCGGGCGCTGCGAATCCTCGCGGACCACACCCGCGGCGCGGCGTTCCTGATCGCCGATGGGGTGGTGCCTTCCAACGAGGAGCGAGGGTACGTGCTGCGGCGGCTGATGCGCCGCGCGATCCTCCAGGGTCGACGCCTCGGCATGTCGGAGGGATTCCTGGTCCGCTATGCCGACGTAGTAACCGAGCTGATGGGGAGCGCCTATCCAGAACTCTCCGAGCAGCGCCCGGCGATCACGACCTGGCTGGGCGCCGAGGAGCAGGGTTTCGGCCGGACATTGGAGCAAGGAACCAAGCTCCTAAAGGAACTGATCGACACTGCCTTGGACGGCAACGCCAGCGTGATCGCTGCGCGCGACGCCTTTGCGCTGCACGACACCTACGGATTTCCGCTCGAGCTCACGAGCGAGCTCGCGGGAGAACACGGTCTGGGAGTTGAGCTGGAGGGCTTCAGTCGCCTCATGGAGGCTCAGCGCGCGAGAGCACGCGCCGCGGCGCCCGGCGGCGGCGACGACGAGGAGAATCCCCGTGAGCGGGCTCTGCGATTCGCCTCGACATCAGCCCTTCCGACTCGCTTCGTCGGATACGAGACCGAGGAGCAGGCCACGAATGTCCAAGCTCTGGAACAGGACGGCCAGCACTACCTCGTCAAGCTCGCCGACTCACCCTTCTATCCGTCCGGCGGCGGACAGGTATCGGATCTCGGAACGATCGAGTGCCAGAACGGAGAATGCCGCGCACAGGTCAGCGAGGTCTATCGCCTCGGCGATGACCAAGCGCTCGCGGTCATGCTCCTCGACGGTGCGCTCGCACCCGGCAGCCCGGTAATCGCACGCGTGGATCACATGGCAAGACGCGCGACAGAGGCAAACCACACAGCCACGCATCTTCTGCACGCCGCGCTGCGAGCGAGGCTCGGTGCACACGTGCGCCAGGCTGGCTCCTACGTAGGGCCGGACAAGCTGCGGTTCGACTTCAGTCATGGTCAGGCGTTGACGGCGGGGGAGCTCGCCGACGTCGAGGACCAAGTCAACCAGTGGATTCTCAGCAACGAAGAGGTGCAGCCGATAACCACCACACTCGATGAGGCCAAGCTGCTAGGGGCGATGGCCCTGTTCGGCGAGAAGTACGGCGAGGTCGTGCGGATGGTGCAGATTGGTGATGGCAGCTACTCACGCGAGTTGTGCGGTGGAACACACGTCAAATCCACCGCCCAGATCGGCCTCTTCAAGGTCGTGAGTGAGACTTCCAGTGCCGCGAACGTGAGGCGCATCGAGGCGATCACAGGACCGCAGGCCGTCGCGTTGATGCGCGAGCACGACCACGTGCTGACCGATCTCGCCAAGCAACTCGGTACCAGCGTGGCCAGCCTGCCGGATGTAGTGGGGCGACTTCGACAGGAGTCACGCGGTGCGAACAAGCCGGCCGACAGCGACACGATCCCGGATCTCGTAGTTGAGCGCACACCAAACGGCGTACCGATGGCAAAGGTTGAGATAGCCGGCAACGGTAACGTCCGGGGCACCGCGGCCGACGCAGCGACGCGCCTACAGGCAATTGTTTGCATCGCCGCTGTGCATCACCAAAGGGCCACCGTAACCGTCGCCGTCCCGGCCCCTCTTGTCGGTCAGGTCGACGCGCGACGGGTACTCGCGGATCTTCTCCTTGACATCGACGGTCGAGGCGGCGGCACGGAACGCCTATCTCAAGGCGGCGGCAACAGCACGGGCGTTCCGACTCTGCTCGAACGAGTAGCGAGCGTCATCGATAATGTGGCGGCGGGGGATAGCGAACCCGTTGCCTGACTTATGCGCCTGCTGGCTGTACTTGCACGACAATGGTCCGTGCATCGTGCTTCGGCGCAAAGCTAAACGCACGCTTCACAACGCTCGCTTCAACCGAGTCGGGGGAGCGCAGCGTAGCTCGCGCGAGAATCGCTTTTAGCATTACGCGCATCTCCAGCATCGCGAAGCTCACGCCGATGCAGCGCCTAACGCCACCCCCAAAGGGAAACCACGAGTAGCCATCAGCTGCATCTTCGAGGAATCTCTCAGGCCGAAAGACCTGTGGGTCACCATAGGTCTCCTCGCGGATATGCGAGAGGAAAATATTGGCAGCCACCGTGGTTCCGGGGTCGAGTGGCACTCCCCCAATCTCGATGGGCTTGGTCACGCGACGCACGACCATTGGCAGGATCGGCCTGAGTCGCAATGACTCCTTGAGTAGCGCCTCGATGTAGTCGTCCTCGCCGGCAACGGCAGCGGCGACCGCACGGTCCATGACCTCCGGGTGATGGTAGAGGAGTTCGAGCGTCCAAGCCAGCGAAAACGCTGTGGTCTCATAGCCGGAAATGATGATCGTTATAAGCTCGTCGCAAAGCTCCTCGTTAGTGAGTGGATTGCCGTCCTCGTCTTCGGCCTGCAAGAGCATGGTGAGGACGTCATCGGAATCTGTTTCCGTGGTCCGCCGGCGCAGTTCTACTTGCTCGAGGACAAGATCGCTCAGTGCTTGTCTTGCGAGCGCAAACCTCAATCCTGGGTCAAAGCGCCCGAATATGGGGAGCCTGTCCGCGAGAAAAACAAACCCGCGAAAGAGGTTGGGATCAAGCGCGTCGAGACGCTCTTGAAAGCGGTCGCGGCCATCCTGCTCATTGATGCCGAAGGTGACACGAAGGATTACGTTGAGAGAGATCGTCCGTGCCTGAGCGACCATCGTGAAAGTGTCGCCGCTTCGCCAGTCATCTACGACGTCGTTGGTGATAGCGGCGATGGCCGCCACGTAGCCCTTGAGTCTTTCTCCGTGAAATGGAGGCAGCAACAGACGCCTGTGGCGCAAGTGTTCGTCATCATCGAGCAACATGAGCGAACGACGACCAAAGACCGGCTCGAGCAGGATGTTTGCCTCTCCTCCGTGGAGGGTCGCGGTGTCGCTCGTGAAGATCTGACGCACGGCGTCAGGATGCGAAAACTGGACGATCGGGCCGAGTCTCCCTAGCCGCATCGTGAACGTGTCGCCAAACTTTCGACGTGCACGCAGCAAATAGTCGATGGGCCTATAGCCCCACTGCCATGTCTGCAATGGGGTTGGTGAAGATGGGCCGGGTGGCAAGCTCATTTTAGGATCAAAGCAGGGATCGTAGGATGCGCTGAGATTTTATGGAGTAGATGTTCCTGCCTGGGTCACAGGCGCGACTCGAGCCCGGTGAAGGGGGCGTGGCAACCACCAGCTCCAGTCGCCCAGCAACGTCATTGTTGCGGGCACCAGCACCAGCCGGATCAGCGTGGCGTCTATACCGATCGCCACGGCGGCTCCGAGCCCAATCTCCTTGATGATCGGTATCCCGGTTCCGACAAAGACTGCGAAGACGCACACAATGATGAATGCAGCACCCGTTATCGTTCTCGTGCTGGCTGCAAGACCCTCTTCGACAGCCCGCCGCGAGTCGCCCGTCGCCAACCATCGCTCACGGACTCGGGTCAAGAGAAACATCTCGTAGTCCGTTGAAAGACCGAACACGATCGCCAAAAGCAACGGTGGCACAAGCGTGTCCACATGCCCTGGGGCGTGATAGTTGACGAGAGAATCCAGCCACCCCCATTGGAACACGATGACCAATACGCCGTATGCAGCCCCAACCGAGAGCAGGTTCATGGCGATCGCCTTAATCGGGAGAACGACTGATCGCAGAAGAATCATCAGTGGTGTGAGGGAGATCAAGAGGACGGCAACCAGGATCTTCCACATGCTCGTCCCGATCTTTTGCACCTCGTCAAGCTGCGTCGCCGTAGCCCCGCCAACCGCGATGCTCATCCGCGTTCCGGCCAGGGCCGGTGGTAGAGACTTCCGCAGCCGTTTTACGAGCTGCTCTGCGCCGGATGACTCTGGGTCGAGTGTTGGCACAACGGTGAATGTCGCGTAGTCATGGTTGCGCGAAAGTTCTGTTGCGCCGAGCCGATGAACGTTGGGGAGTCGTTCAGCGATCTGGCGCAATCGCTCGACACTGTGCTTCAGGGAGGCGGCTGATGTGGGGCGGGGGGTGTGGATCAGGACGGATGCTGGCCCTAGTATGCCGGGGCCAGCGAGCTGCGCCGCCTCGGTGAAGCCCACGCGCGTCTCATTCTTGGGATTGAGTTGCTGAAGGACACCCGTGTTGGTCCGCATACTCAAGGCGGGCACACAGATGGCGCCGATAAGGCTACCCACGACGATGATCGCGATGACAGGCCGCCTAATGACCGCTGCGATCCACTGCTCCCACACCCGCACTTTCTTTTGCGGTAGCGGGGACGAAGAGTTACGTGCCCTGAACTTGCTTCTACTTATTCGCCGCGATCCAAGGGTGGTGATCAGCGCGGGCAGCAGTGTAATTGAGGCGATTACCGAGACCAAGATGATCAGTGCGGCCCCGAGCGCCATCGAACGAAGTGCGCCGATCGGGACGATCAATACGCCAGTCAGCGCGGCGATAGCGGTGATGCCGGAAAACGTGACGGCGCTGCCAGAGGTGGCGAGGGCGGTCCTGCGCGCGCCAGCCAAGTCTTGATCAGCGAGCTCCTGACGGACGCGCAGCAGGACGATCAAGGAATAGTCGATAGCTATGCCGATGCCGAGCATCGACGCAGCATCCATCGTGAAAAGCGACAGCGGCATGATGAGGGATAGGCAGTAGACGATGCCGCCAGTTACTACGAGTGCCACGGCCCCGATCGTGAGAGGCACTAGGGCTGCCCATAGAGACCCAAAGATCATCAGAAGCACAGCTAGAAGAATGGGCACGCCGATGGTCTCGGCCTTCGTAAGTTGCTTCTTTGCGGTTTCCTCTAGGCCAGCCCAGAGTGCGCTCTCTCCGAGCAGGTGCACTTCAACGCCGTTAGATGTGGGCCTGCCTACATCGAGCCGTGAGCGTAGCGTTCTAACAATATTGCGGGCTTGATCTTCGCTGACGGTGACCTTCAGCGGCATTACTACGGGTTCGCCGAGTTCCGCAGCAAAGGGAGCGAGAGCTTCCACCTGCTTAGGGAGTTCTGCGCCAGCGAGATGGCGCGTCTCTCGATCGACTCGTTCAACAGCGGCAGTGAGCGCTTTGGGGGTTGCGCCCTTGCCTGGCCAGAGCAGGACGGCGATCACGGCGCGGTCGGCTTCCGGGTATTCGCGAGCCAGCACCGTGTCGACCGTGGCGGACTGGGAACCCGGAACGTCGAATCCGCCAGCAGTGAGATGGTCTGACTGATGCAGGGCGAGTGGCACGGCGATCGCCACAACAGCCAGCCAGAGGGCTATTACTACCCTTGGGCGCCGCCGCAGTAGGTCGTCTACACGACAGATAAGTGCCTGCATCGCGGCTTCAGCGCTTTATCTAGGCCGTATCAATCGTGGTTGCAAATCGTCTCGTCTGCGAGGTGGTGCGCAAGCTAGTACTGCATCCTGCCTTCAACCCGGACTGAGAAGGCGTAAGTCTTCCGCTGGAGGGTGCCTGTCATCTTGATGCTGCTTGACGATGCGTGCGCGTACTTTCCCGTACCGCCGGTGATAGAGGCCGTTCCATTGAAGCGGGCTGTATGACCCTGCGCGTAGATCGACCCTTCACCGTGGCCGACGATGGTGCCGCCAGGGGGGTAGGCCGTAAAGCTGACGGTCGCTTCCGAGTAGGAGAGGTCGAGCCGCACCATGATGTTGCCGCTGAGGGTGCCAGACCCAGAGCCCTTCTCCGTCAGAATCTCGTTGTGGTGGGCCACGAGATGCAGGTTGCCCGACTCAACAAGATTGAGGGTCCTCGCCGCCGTGGCGACGGGTCGAGGGCGGGCAGTCTGACTACTGCCCGTGGTCGAGAAAGCTGGGCTAACGCCGACTAGACAGGCAACAGCAACGCTCAGAAAAACAGCACGCCTACGTCTACGGTTTGTGTAAGAACTCATAGCTCCCCAAAGATATCTGGCCACGATAGATCAGTCGCATAGGGCAGTTCCAGCCCTGTCTCCAACTCCCCGGACTGCATGGAACCTACCACATGCAATCGAAAGAGTCTGCATGGACGGCAAAGCCCGACTGTCGGCGGCTTGCGCAAAGAGGTGGCTCGGGGCGCTTCGCGGCGTGGCCGGGCCTAGCTATCTAGATGCAGCTAGTTGTGTCTGCAGCGGCTTATCGAGCGGCCTGCGGTCCTTGACCTCGACCGACTCGGCAAGACAGACGAGCTGAGACATGGACCAGCCCAGCGCTCGCGCAATCCGGTCGACGGTTCCGTAGGCGGGATTGGAGTGGCCGTTCTCGATGTGGGAGAGCCACGACTGGTCGTGGCCGACCTCGAGTCCAAGGTCGAGTTGGGAGATGCCGACTTGTTCTCGGCGCAGGCGTATGGCACGGCCGAGCGCGACTTGAGGGTCTTTGGCGATGTTTGCCACATCCCGAACCCTCCGTGCCAACATCCCGCAGCGCCATGTGGTAGGTTCCATATTGGCCTCTAAAGAGGGCTGGCGGCGAAGCCTGCCCGCATAGAGCTTGAGACTGACTATATGCGCTTCAACAAGACCGAAATCGTCAGCAGCACCACCCGACTGCGACCCTCCCTTGTGGCCCTCCCAGATCCTTGGAGACCACGTCGGGTTACGACTCCGTCTGGTCCACTCGAGTTCCAGCGAGCTCTGCTGGCCGCGGGCCGCCTTCCTATCGGCGAGTCCCGATAATCCAAATGCCGCCGACTCGCTGTGCATACGGAGTCAGAGACATAACTAGACGCGGTTCCACGTGCCCGGATAGGGTGGGTTACTAAAATTGGGGTGCTTCATCCGTTTTGGGCCTTCATACGCACGACACGCTCGCAACTCCCGGTCAGCGATTCCGCTGCTCCTCGTTGCTGCCGTCTCTGTGGGTATCGCGCTCGTGTCCCTTTCATCGACGGCCGCCTCGACAGCGGCACTCCAAGCAAGCCGCGCCACCGATAGTCCCGTCGCAGTAGCGGCGCAAAGCCTGGTTCTTCACGAGACGGCCAACCTGCATCTCGTCAGCCGCCACAACGGGGTCGTCATCGAGGAAGGCTCGTCTACAGGAGCGCTAGACGGGCGAATGTGGGTTCGTCTGACCGTCGCGGTCACGGTAGCTACCGTGGTCTTCACCGCATCTCCGGCCGGTGGTGGCACCATCCACGGCGAAGGAGAAGCCTCGTATTACTCATCGGGTCCAACCGCCCACTTCAACGGCGTGGGCAAGATCACTCACGGGACCGGGCGATACGCGCACGTCTCCGGCTCAAACCTTCAGGTAGCCGGTGTCATCACACGGAAGAACTACGCACTTTCCGTACACATGAGCGGACGGATACGTTACTAGCCTTCGGGCCAGGGGGGCAAAAACTGCATGTTCAGGACACGGGTACTTCTATTCGCACTCCTTACGCTGGGATGCCTGCCAGCCAGTGCTCAGGCATCGGAGGTCGTGCATCTCCACGTCCGTTTCTTGCCATTCAAGCTCGGCGCCAGCACGACCGTCGAAACAAACTTCAACATATCGACAACTACCGGAAACGCGCCTTCCCCGCTAACAAACGTCGCCATACGACTACCGGAAGGCATGGACTTCACGTCCACCGACCTGGGAACCGAAACGTGCAGTCGTGAAGTCATCCTGGAAGCGCCCGACCACTGCTCGCCGAGCTCGATCATGGGCCGGGGCGAAGCAACCGTAGAGCTAGCTATCGAACCCGAACCAGTCTACTTGACGGCTGACATCACACAGTTCGCGGGCGTGGCGATCAACCATCACACCACGATCCTGTTCAACGCCGAAATACATACCCCCGTCTACCAGCAACTCGTGTATACCAGCGAATTGCTCAAGGCAACGGCGCCCTTCGGCGGCACGCTCAGCACGTCCATACCTTTCACGCCGAGTTGGCCCGAAGGCCCCAAGGTGCCAGTGGTGCATATGCGCTCCACGCTTGGGCCGCTGGGAGTGACTTATTACACTTACGTCCACCACAAGCGGATCGGATATCACCCCACAGGCATCATCATACCCTCCACATGCCCGCGGGGTGGCTTTCCTTACGAAGGCATCTTCACCTTTGAAGACGGGACTCAAGTCACTGCCAAAACCATCGTGCCGTGCCCTAAAAAATCAACGAAACACAGCGCGTAGTCGCGGCGTGGACTAATCATGTGTTCCGAATCAGCGAAAAACCAGAGCAAAGGAGGGACGAGAGAGTGTCGAGACTAATGGGTTGCGGCTGCTTGGCCGCTGTCGTAGCGATTATCGTGGCGGGATGCGGGGGAACCAGCAAAACGTCAACGTCTGCATCGTCGTCAAAGAGCCTTACGCATTTGACGGTTCAGTTCGGCTACACGATTGAAGGTGGCGCGGCGCCGGTATGTACCGCAATCGTAAACGGCTATTACAAGGCACAGGGATTGAATGTATCGCTACTCCCAGGTGGACCTGTTGGCGCCACTTTCTTGAACGCGACAGATGCGGTGGCAACCAATCCCAACGTCAATATCGCGCTGGACAGCGACATCGTCTCGTTGATCGAGGCGAAGGGAAAGTCGGCAAACGCAGCTAAGGGATTCCCGGTTAAGGCATTCGCTGACCTGTGGCAAACCTCGCCGCTGGCGATCATCACCCGTGCTGACTTTCCGCTGCACTCTCTCAAGGAAGCCGCTAAGACACTTCCGAACGGCCACAAGATCGTATTTGGCTCAACCCCAGGGGCTCCAATCTGGAAGGCGATCGCCCAGTACGCGGGAGTACCGGAAAGCAAGCTGGATATCCAGACCATCGGCGGAGACGCAACGGCGCTGATCGCAGGCAAGGTCGATGCACTCCTGGGCTTCACCACCGTGCAAGGAGTTCAAGCAGAAAAGGCGGGCCTCAAGGTCCACTACCTGCCGATCAGCGAAATCCCCGGCTTCCGTCAGCCAACGTTTGTCGCGATGGCTCGCGAAGCCACAATCGCCAAGGAACCGGCTGTGCTAGCTCGCTGGCTACGTGCCACGATCCAGGGCTCGCAAGAGACCATCCATAACCCGGAAGTCGCAGCTCAGGATCTAACGGACCCCCGCTGCGCAGGCGGGTCGGCAAACAAGGCACAGGAACTGGCGCTGATAAAGGCCGGAGCGCCGTACTTCACATACCACAACTCGCTCGCGCGACTTGGGTCCATAGACGAACCGGAGATCGCTTCGTTCTCAAAGGCATACTCAGCGATGAGCAACCTGCCACACCCACCGACGGCGGCCGAACTGACCGACACGTCGATCCTCCAACAGGTCTACAACCCCACAGGATGAACGGTGAAGGGCGACGCTGTTCATCTCGATGATGTACACGTCACATACCGCCAGCGCGGCGGCTCGATCGAGGCGGTGCGAGGGATCACTCTCTCCATCGCCGAGGCCGAGCTCGTCGCGCTGGTCGGGCCTTCTGGATGCGGCAAGACGACAATGCTGCGCATCGTCGCGGGCCTGCTCTCGCCGTCATCCGGCGATGCTTGCGTGCACGGGCTTTCACCCAGGCAAGCACGCAAGCGGCGGTGGATATCGCTGGTGTCGCAGCGTCCGTCACTGCTACCCAACAGGACCGTCGAGCAAAACATCCGCCTCCCGCTGGATCTGGCAGGGGTCCGCGATGACGAGGCGGTCAAGGAAGTCCTCGAAATCACCCAGCTCACAGCCTGCCGGGACGCATACCCGCGCCAGCTCTCCGGGGGTATGCGGCAACGAACAGCGGTCGCCCGCGCCTATGTCACCCGCCCAAAGATACTGCTCCTTGACGAGCCGTTTAACTCGCTTGACGAGCTGCTTCGCGAGAGGCTTAACGAGGACTTCTCAGCACAGCAGCGGAAACTTCGCCAGACATCCATTATCGTCACACATAGTGTCGAGGAGGCGGTGTTCGTGGCCGACCGGGTGCTCGTGTGCTCGTGTAGGCCCGCTCGCATCCTGCATGACGTTCATATCAATGATCCAGAACCGCGTCGAGAGTCAGTGCGATACAGCGAGCGGTACTTCGCACAGGTCTCTCATGTCCGTAGTTTGCTGAGGGGAGAAAGAGATGCTACGGAGCACGGCATTGCGAGTAACGGGTACGCTGGCAACGGCGCTTCTCCTCCTCGTCCTGTGGCAGTTGGTGGAGCAGCACTTCGACCAGCATCGCGCGACTGAAGGACTCGCCAGCCTCGAAGTCATCATACCGACGCCTGTGCAAACAGTCGACTCGTTTTTCGCCAACATGGTTCTCATCCAAACCGCAATGCTTGCCACGCTCAAAAAGGCATTCGTGGGCTTCCTGATCGGGTGTGGGGGCGCTCTGATGGTTAGCATGGCATACGCGCTGATCCCGACGCTGCGAGCTGTGTCGATGCCGCTCGCATACGCCTTTAACAGTTTCCCAATCTTTGGCCTGGTCCCCGCGATCATCCTCACGTTCGGCACCGACAACACACTGTCCATCGCCGTGATCGCAGCCCTGCTGTCGTATTTCCCGATCCTTATCACTCTCGACCGCTCGTTCCACTCCGTGCCTACTGAGCTAGGCGAGCTATCCAGCCTATGTGGCGCCGGACGCGTTCGGGCTTTGCGGCACATTCAGCTGCCGCTCAGCCTCCCTGCCCTGTTCCTCGGGTTTCGTCTCGCGGTGCCGGGCACGATCATGGGGGCTACTCTCGGGGAGCTTCTTGGTAGCCGCGACGGCATCGGCAACCTTGTAAGTAAGAGCCTCTACGAACTGGACGCACCAAGGATGTACGCAGCGTTCATCGAGGTCGCTCTCGTCTGCTCTCTCTTTGCGGGTGCCGTAATCCTGCTTGAGCGGATAGCGGTCCCTTGGGCGAAGACGGCCGAATCGAGCGGAGACTAGCCAGCCGATGCTCTCCGAAATACAAAAAAGCTTGCCGCTCGTGGTCAACGAGGTACACAAGAGCTACGGCGACGTGAAAGCGCTAGCAGGCGTGGACCTTCAGATCCCCCAGGGAAAGATCGTCGCACTCCTCGGCGCAAACGGCGCCGGGAAGACCACACTCGTTTCAATAGCCACCGGGCTACTCAGCCCCGACAGCGGCGATGTCTGGGTCGATGGCATAAACGTGCTTACACACGGCAACCAAGCGCGGCAGCGACTCGGGCTTGCGCCACAAGACACCGGAATCTACCCGACGATTCCCGTTCGCGAGAACCTCCGCTTCTTTGGCGAACTGGTGGGACTGAGGCGTGCTGCCCTCGAGGAGCGTATCGAGCAGATAGCAGACGCGTTTGGCCTCTCCGCTCTCCTGGATCGTCAGGCACGCACGCTCTCCGGCGGGGAGGCACGGCGACTGCACACGGCGATGGTACTTCTGCACCGGCCTCCGCTACTGCTCCTAGACGAGCCCACGACAGGAGTCGATGTCCGCACTCGAACTCGTCTGCTCGACGTGATCCGTACCCTGGCAGACGAAGGATCGGCAATCTGCTACTCCACGCACTACCTGGGCGAGGTCGAGCAGCTTGGCGACGCGTCGATAGCCATACTCGACCAAGGGCGCATCGTCACTGAAGGGACACTGACAACGCTCATCGGCTCATACGGGCAGTCCGCAGTAGAGCTGCAATTCAACGGACCCCCTCCTTCGCTCTCGGACGGCCACGACGTCCAGGTAGTGGACCACACGCTTCTTGTCAGCACCAACCGGGAGCCAGCGCTCGAACTAGCCACCCTCCTCAGCGAGCTCGGCGATGCTACGCAGCGACTACAGGCCGTCAGACTCGTGCAGCCAAGTCTCGAGAGCGTGTTTCTCGCAGTTACCGGACAGCCGCTGCATGACAGCGATCAGCCCGAGGATGAACCATGACGCTCGGCCGCAGTCTCGTGATCGCACGCCAAGACTGGCGGGTACTCCGCCGCGAATCGATCCCGGTCATGGTGCTCGTCGTCATGCCACTCCTGCTAATGCCATTTATGAAGCCGGCGTTCAAGGCCGCATTCGTCACAGAACACATCCCCCATGCCAACGGCGCAGAGCAAGCAGTACCGGGAATGGCAGTCACCTTCGCGTTCTTCCTGATTGGAAACATGAGCTTCGCATTCTTTCGCGAGCACGCATGGAACACATGGGAGCGATTGCGCGCAAGCCCAGCTACATCGGCGGAGATCATGCTGGGAAAGGTGATGGTGCCCCTACTACAAGCCGTGGTCCAATTCGCTCTGCTGTTTAGCTTGGGAGGACTCCTGCTCGGTCTTCATATACGAGGCTCGTGGGTCGACCTGATCGCGATCGGCGCGGCGTTCAGCGTCTATCTCGTTGCAACAGGTCTGGCGGTCATTGCGATATGCCGCACCTTTATGCAGGCAAACGCGTTCACGAATATTGGCGCACTACTACTAGCGGGCCTCGGTGGCGCGTTGGTCCCGCAGGGGCTCCTGCCGCACTGGGCGCAGACAATTTCACCTGTGGTGCCGAGCTACTGGGCGATGCGCGGCTATCGCCACGTGATCCTTGGACAGCACGGCGGAGTCCTACTGCCCGTCGCCGTGCTCTTGGCATTCGCCGTAGCGCATCTCACATTGGCAGGAATGCGATTCCGACTCAATGACAGGAAGACAGGCTTGGTATGAGACCAGCGCTCCCGCTTTGTATCGAAAGTAACCGAACCGAAAGATGCTCGGCCCAGACCACACACCGCACCAAATGGAGGGATAACACATGAACTTCTGGGACAGACTCGTTGACCCCAAGACGATCGCTCAAGAGGCTTGGGTGTGGGATGGCACGCGCTTTCTCGACCGCACCTACGGCACCGGAGTCGACGAGGCACGACACATAGCAGCGGGACTGCGAAAGCGGGGCATAAAAGAGGGCAGCATCGTCGCCGCCATCGTGAGCAACGGACCCGATGCCCTCGCCGGATTCCTCGGAGTGTGGTTCGCCGGCGCTACCGCGGTTTCGCTACCCATCATTGCGCGTGGCATGAGCGTCCCTAACTACCTTGCTCAACTAGGGCGACTATGCAGCCTGGTGGGCGCCGACTACCTCCTGATAGAGGAGCGCTTTCAAGCGCTCCTGCCTGATACCGCCGATCTGGGCGTCGAGATGCTCGGCTACAGGAGCCTCATCGACACCCCAGAAGTAAGCGACATAACGCCCCCATCGCTAGATGAGACTGTGATCATCCAGTTCTCCTCCGGCACGACTGGCGAGCCCCGCGGAGTCGAACTAAGCGGGCGAGCGATCGAAGCACAGGTTCAAGCGCTCGCCGAGCGGGTCCAGATCGACCCCGAGCGAGACATTGGCTACACCTGGCTCCCGATGTCGCACGACATGGGGCTATTCGGCTGCCTGCTGGTCGGATGGTATACGGGGACACGGGGGGTCGTCTCCGGCCCCGAGCGATTCATGCAGTCCCCCCGAAGCTGGTTCGATGACTGCGCCGACTTTGGCGCGACCCTTGCTGCTGGCCCCCCGTTCGCGTATGACGTTGCGGCCCGCTTGGAGCAGGCCAGACCCGGCGCCACTCCGCTCAAGCTACGACTCTGCCTGGTTGGCGCTGAGCAGGTCAGCTGGGAGACGCTGACCAAGACGGCCGAGGCGTTCGCACCTCGCGGCCTGAAGCTCGAGGCGTTCACGCCGGCCTATGGGCTCGCCGAGGCGACGCTCGCCGTCACGCTCGAGGATCTGGCCGTCCGCCCGTCGTTCGTTGACGTCGATGGAGACGCCCTCGCAAGCGGGACGATCACAATGGTCGACGCTGAGGACCCATCGGCAAGACGGCTGGTGTCGGTTGGCACGCCAGTAATGGATACAGAGGTACGAACCGACCCGGACAGTCACGAGATCATCGTGAAAAGCCCAAGTCTCGGATCGGGTTACTTCGGTAACCCCCAGCTCACCGAGGAACGCTTCCAAGATGGCGAGCTGCGAACCGCCGACGTCGGCTTCATACAGGACGGGCGGCTGTACATCACCGGCCGCACCGACGATCTGCTAATCGTCGGCGGCAGGAATGTCTACGTTCAGGATCTGGAGACTCGGCTCAGCGGCCACGAAGGAGTCAGAACAGGGAACTGCGCACTCGTAGATAGCCCTGCGGCGGGTCGTGCCCGAATTGCCCTGATAGCCGAAGTAGAGTCCGAGACCGTCGATACCGGCGAGCTAGCTCGCAGCCTCCGGCGTGCCACGATGGAGGACAGCGGGCTCCCCGTCGATGACTTCGTCTTCCTACCGAGGGGCACATTTCCGAGGATGTCCCGCGTGGCGTAGAACTTGAGGTGGCGGTCCTCCCGCCTCGTCCGGTCGTATTGCGACCGTGGCGAGTGCGAAATCGGTCCATTTGAGACAGGAGGAACCGCCATGAAGAAGGTACATGCTGGGCAGGTCACGAGCGAGGACACGCCTTCGGAGGCGTCTGCTCTGCCTGAGCGGGTGCAGGCCGCGCTCGGGGAGCTGGTCGGGGCGGCGAGGGAGGGCCTGCTCGCGCTGAGCGTGGGTGTCGGGCTCGGTGTGATGCACGAGCTGATGGCCGAGGAGGTCGAGGAGGTGTGTGGCCCCAAGGGTAAGCAGGACCCGGAGCGGGTCGCTTACCGCCACGGTGGCGATGACGGGGAGGTCACGCTCGGTTCGCGCCGGGTGGGGGTGCGGCGGCCGCGGATGCGCGCCAAGGACGGCAGCGGCGAGGTGCCGGTCGAGACCTACGGGCATTTTGCCAGCCGCGACGTGTTGAGCGCGGTCGTGTTGGAGCGGATGCTCGCGGGGGTCTCCACCAGACGGTTTGTGCGTACCCAGGAGCCGGTCGGTGAGCGGGTGGAAGCCGAGGCGCGCTCGACGTCGAAGTCGTCGGTGTCGCGCACCTTCGTTGCCCGCACCGCACAAACGCTGAAGGAGCTGATGAGTCGTCGCTTGGATGACGTGCGGTTGGCGGTCCTGATGCTCGACGGTGTCGTCTTGAAGGACCACACCAACGTCGTCGCGCTCGGGATCACGACTGACGGGGTGAAGGTCCCGCTCGGGTTGTGGGAGGGCTCCACGGAGAACAAGACGATCGCGACCGCGCTACTGGCCGATCTCGTGGACCGCGGCCTTGATGTCGAGCAGGGCGTGCTCGTCGTGATCGACGGCTCCAAGGCCCTCAGAGCCGCCGTGAACGCTGTCCTGGGCCCGCGCACCCCGGTCCACAGGTGTGTCCGGCACAAGGAGCGCAACGTGCTCGATCACCTGTCTGAGCGCGACCGCCCGGAGGTCAAGCGCCGGCTACGCCGCGCGTGGGCGCGTGAGGATCACAAACAGGCCCTCGGGGAACTCCAAGCGCTCGCCGCAGAACTCGAGCGCTCTCACCCGGGTGCTGCCTCATCCCTGAAGGAGGGCATGGAGGAGACGCTCACCGTCACCCGTCTCGGCGTGAAGGGCGCGCTGAAGCGCACGCTACAGAGCACCAACCCGTGCGAGTCGATGATCGAGTGCGTTCGTCGCAGCTCGCGGAACGTCAAGCGCTGGCAGTCCGGGGAGATGTCCCTACGCTGGACTGCCGCCGGGATGCTCGAGGCTGAGCGACAGTTCCGACGGATCATCGGCTACGACGGCCTCACCAAGCTCGCCCTTACAGTCGAACGCGAGATCACCCAGACCACCACCACACACGTCGCCGAGAAGGCCGCTACGCTCGTCACCATCTGAGAGATTCACCCGAGGGCCGCTCACCCAAGTTCCACGCTGGCCGGGACATCCTCACATTTCCCAAGACGCCGAGCGGCAAGGTACAGCGCTATCGATGCCGGGAAATACTCGCTAGCGACGACATGGGCACTCGGATCACGCTAGGAAGTAAATAGGTTGTTGCGGCAATTCCCCGAGAGGATCGGCCCGTGAGGCCCGCGAGCTGGTCTCGCAAAGTGCGGACCATAATCGTCGTTGCCTGGGGGATTGCCGCAGTCGCTGGGCTCGCGGCGGGCGCCGATCTAAGCAACCGGCTCAGCAACCCTGCCGAGGTTCCCGGCACACAATCACAAGCCGCGGCGCTCAAGCTCGAACGCTACTTTCACGAGAACATCGCTGGTTCGTTCGTCGTCGTCTTCAAGGCGACACCCGAACTGTGGAGATCCCGCGGCTTCATGGAACGGGCTCAAGCGGCGGTCTACCGTGCCGCACGTGCGGCACATGGACAAGCCCGCCCTTTGCAGAGCGCCAGTCCAGCGGTCGTCTACGCGCCGATCATCACAGACCTGCCTGATGCAGTCGCCCAAAAGCGCACTGACGCTGTACGCGCATCGATCGGAAGGCTACCCGGTACAACGGTTCACGTGACCGGCTACCCAGCCGCCACCCAAGACCTCATCGGGGTTATCGCCCACGATCTACAGCGGGCAGAGTCGATCTCGATTCCCATCACCCTGCTGGTACTGCTCCTCCTCTTCGGATCGCTGCCCGCCGTCGCGATCCCCCTCCTGTTCGCCTTCTCGACCATATCGGTCACGATCGGCACCGTCTGGGTCGAGACCCACTTCGCGGCGATCCCCGCCTACGCGTCCAACCTAGTCACCCTCGTCGGGATCGCGATCGCCGTGGACTACTCCATGCTCTACGTGGCCCGATATCGAGAAGAGGCCATCAATGCAGCGTCGAGCTCAGAAGCACTGGCGATCACGGCCAAAACGGCGGGACGCACCCTAGTCGCTTCCGGCGCTACCGTCGCGGTGGGCCTAGCGCCGCTCGCATTCATGCCGCTGCCGTTCTTCAGCGGCTTGGGTCTAGCGGCTCTCGTGATCCCCATAGTGTCCGTGTTGGCGGCACTGAGCCTTCTCCCGACACTGCTCGCGATCCTCGCGCCCAACCTTGAGCGCTACCAAGTAAAGCTCCCCGCGCCCATCCGTCGCCGCACAGACGCCGCCTACAGCGGCCACTTCTGGGAGCGATTCGCCAACGGCGTCATGCGTCGCGCCGGCCGCTATGCCCTCGCAGCCGCAGCCGTCATGCTCCTGATCGCCGCGCCGGTCGCCAAAATGATCGTCACGGGCGGAACCGGCGGCAAATACGGGAACATTCTGAACGAAGCGGCCTTCACACCATACGAGATACTCATAGACACCGGCCATAACGGCGGCGCCGTCAGCTCAAATGCTGTAGCGAGCGAACGGCGTCTACTGAATCGCCTAGCGCAAGACACCGAGGTGAGCTCGATTCAAGCTCCCGCAGAACTCGCGGCCGGACAGGCGGCCCTAGCTACAAACAAGACCGACCAGGCAAAGGCGATGGCACTCGGCCTGCTCGACCAGCACGAGCAATTCATTCGCATCCGAGTATTTGGCCAGCACGGCAGCGGCTCCCCGCAAGCGATGGACCTCGTAAATCGCATCCGCTCGCAGTATCTGCCACACGCTGGATTCGCTGATGCTCGGGAGTACGTTGGAGGATTGCCAGCCGCCGAGACAGACTTCGTAAACAAGATGGAGAACAACGTCCCACTCCTTCTGATCATCATAGTCGGCGCCATATATCTACTACTCGTTCGCGCATTCCGATCCATATTTCTGCCACTGAAGGCGATAGTGATGAACTGCCTGTCGCTCGCTGCGACCTATGGCGTACTGGTTGTCGTGTTCCAAATGGGCTGGGGACAAGTGATAGGACTGAGCCAGACGGGTCAGGTAGCCGCATGGGTGCCCGTGCTCCTGTTCGGCGCCTTGTTCGGCATCTCGACTGACTACGAGGTCTTCATGATCACGCGCATGCGCGAGGAGTGGGACAGCACCCACGATAACGAGCGCTCAGTAGCGCTCGGCCTCCAGCGCTGCGGGCGCATCGTCACAGCATCAGCCCTGGTCATGATCGTCATCTTCACCGGGTTTACCGTCAGCCACGTCGTCGCACTGCAAGAGTTTGGTGTAGGACTCGTCGCTGCGGTCTTCTTCGACGCAACCATTGTGCGCCTACTGTTGGTGCCGTCACTGATGAAGCTCATGGGCCGGTGGAACTGGTACATGATCGGAGAAGCTCGGAGTCCCCTCGAGCTCGAGAGTGTAGGAGAGCGATGAACCGGCGGCGCCTCACAGCCAACATCGCGTTCCTGGCGGTGGTCGTGGCTCTCTCGGGCTGCGCCGGAAGCTCCTCGGAATCAACAACGGCGTCCATCGCTTATCCACGAACTCCATCAACGGCGGCGTGCGGGTTTGCTCACCCGTTGCCTCCGAATACCTCACCAGTACGAAAACTCGCCCGGCCGCTGGGGACGCCCGCCCCAGGCATCTATCACTACGACACAACGGGGACCGAGGTGATACGGGCGTCTGGGGTCCGTGTAAAAAACGTTCCGCGTCATACCGAGATGGTTGTTACGCCCGCACACCACAATGGACCGCTAACTTGCTATTCCACGCAGGACCGTCTCATCGAAGGTGCCGCTGATACAACGACATACGTTCTTCGCGGCGAGAACGCTTATATGACCGCGCTTCACAGCGACGCCTTCAACGAAACTGAAGACGTCATACCTACCCCCGCTGTCCTCGCGATCAACGGAACCGGCTCAACGTGGTCAGAGCGCTTCTCAGGAGCCACACGGGGACGCTACACGGGCACGACCTTGGGACTCAATTTCCTCCAGGTAGGCAAGGAATCGGTGCCAGTGATAGGAGTTAAGTCAGAAGTAGAATACGTTGGCGCCGTCACCGAAACTCGCCAGACGACCACTTGGCTCTCGTCCAACAGCGTCATCGTGTCACAAGTGAGCGCCGCACGACAAGCCTTCGGCATAAGCCAGACAGAATCGCACGTCGAAATGCGGCTCCAGTCGCTGAAACCGCAACCTCTTTCGAGGCCATAGTGGTAGCCAATCAGCCCGCCGACGACGAGAAGCCACGCGATGGGACACCGCACGGGCTTGCCCGAGAGAATGGGTCTGGGGATCTTGAGCTGGGCCTCGACTCGCTCGACCAAGGCACACGCTACCTCCTGTTGACGGCGATCGTGGTCCCCCGCCCGATCGCGTGGGTGTCCACCGTGGACCGCGCGGGCACCCGCAACCTCGCCCCGTACAGCTACTTTAACATCTGCTCGGTTACACCTCCGATTGTTCACTTCACCTCCATCGAAGCCAAGCATTCGATCGCCAACGTGAGAGACACGGGAGAGTTCGTGATCAACATCGTAAGTCGCGACCTCGCCGAGGCGATGTGCATCAGCTCGGCGGAGTTCCCACACGGTGAGGACGAGTTTGGATGGGCCAAGCTCGATGCCACACCATCGGTTCGTGTGAGACCGCCACGTGTGCGGCGAGCGAAGGTAGCGCTCGAGTGCCGATTGCACAAGCTAGTGGAGATGGGAGAGGGGACGATGGCCTTCGGAGACGTGCTCCACGTCCACCTCGATCGCTCGGTGTCGAGCGACGGTCGTGTCGATCCGGTTCGGCTCGCCCCAGTCGGCAAGTTGAGCGACACGCACTACACGACCGTCACCGACATCTACGACCTGGAGATCCCACAAGAGATCGAACGCCAGGTGCAGGACTGCCGCATCGATGGCAGCCCCGCTGGACCCCGGAGTCCCATGAGAAGGGGAGCCGTATGACAGGGGCCACGACGCCAATAGACTTCCCGCGCGAGTGCCCTCCGACCGACGGGCTGATCACGCTCCGGCAGTGGAGAAGCGCAGATATCCCGGCCATCGTTCTAGGATGCGGCGATCCCGAGACGCAGCGCTGGACGCTGATACCTCAAAGCTACACCGAGCGGCACGCAGAAGCCTTTGTGGCAGAGGCCGAGCAACGACGACTAACGGGAGATGCTCTCGAGCTGGCGGTCGCAGAGACGGGCTCTGATGTCGTGCTGGGAGCGATCGCGCTCATGAACATAAGCTGGCAGCACCAGCGTGCGGAGATCGGATACTGGACATCACCTGAATCACGCAACTCCGGTATCGCGACGCGGGCGGTCTGCTTGTTTTCCTCCTGGGTCTTTGCGAAGTTGCCGCTAGGACGGCTCGAAGCTACCCCGTTTGTTGGCAACACCAAGTCGGAAAAGGTGTTGCGCGCTGCCGGTTACACTCAAGAGGGCGTACTGCGAGCCTTCACTGTAACCAAGCACGGCCACACGGATGCTGCGATCTTTTCACTGCTGTCGGACGAGAATCAGAGAGAGGCTAGCTTGCGGACATGACCGGATTTTCAGACATAGTTCTACGCGCACGGCTACGCGCCCGACCGCACATCGTCCCTATTGGCCGACACATACTGCCGCGACTTCCAGAGAGGTCGACGCGCGCAGCGCTCG
This sequence comes from uncultured Solirubrobacterales bacterium, assembly GCA_963831995.1. GTDB lineage: Bacteria > Actinomycetota > Thermoleophilia > Solirubrobacterales > Solirubrobacteraceae > Palsa-744. Next base: position 41,755 of record CAWHSI010000001.1, read on the forward strand.
CCAGAGTGCTGCGTCGATCCCCTCAAATGTGGGGCTTGCGAGAGGGCAGCGAACGCCTACGTTGCGCACGCTGCTCCTATCAGACTGCATTTCCAGAGAACGACCTAGATACATTCATCGCGGACTGGATCACGGCGCGAGCTGGAGCTCTCGCAACGAGCATGACCCACATGGCACGCACTGATGTAGGCCGATCCTCCAACCTCATCCAGGCGAGCATGAGCCTCGACCTTCCAGACGACGCCCCGTGCGTAATCGCATACCTACACTACTCAATCGATCCAGTGATCCAGCTCGCCCTCCTGGCTGGAAACCCTGAACGAAGCTTCAAGTGGGCGGCCTTTCCAGACGTACCCGACGATACGTCTGGATGGGAGGACGAGCGTGCTCTTTTCCTCGCTGGAGGGGATATCCCGGAGCCAATCGCCAAGACGCTTCTACCAGTCACCGACTCAAGCTGGATTATCGACGCGCTACGCCACATAAGACAAAAGGGCAGCGTCCTGCTCGCGATTGATGTCGCGTTCGATTCCAGTCGCCCGCCGGCAGCCTCAATGAAAATTGGCGCCGCCACGATGCCGGTTTCCCCCGCGATCGACATGCTCGCCAACGCGCCAGGAGCGCACCTCATCTTCGTCTGGCCGGAAGAAGGACCAGACCACACGTGGACCCTGCACCACGACGAGTTTGCCGATACCACCCAGCTCGCTGATGCGGCCAGCCGCTGGATAGAAGAACACCACACGCATTGGGCTGGCTGGCCATACCTAGCGTGCCGTCAGAGCCCCACCGAAATGCGTCGCATCGTGAGAGGACTGGTGTAAACCGTGGGACCAAGCACAGAGCTCGAGGCGGCAGTCATTCGACGGCTCAGTCAACATCTGGATAACGAGATCGACCCGAGCATCGTTGACTGTAACGCGTCCTTCTTCGATCCGACGGGCTTCTATCTCGGAGCCTATATTCTGGACTCGCTTGACCTCGCAGAGATAGTAGTAACGATCGAGACTGATCTAGACGTGGACATCCTCGGCGCCAGCGACGCTGACAGGCCCGATTCCATCTCGCGGCTGAGCCGCTTCATTGCTGAAAACGCGGACGCAGCAAAGCTCGCAGCGTTTTCGGCGACATGGGCTACGTCGGGCTAGTTCCAGCCCTCGCGGAACGCTGGCCCCAGCGAACTCCCCGGCGTTGCCGGCTGGCGGTGGCGCTTCACGGGCCCCGGTATTTCCGGCGGGTCGAGGCAGCCCACGACCGTTTGGAGACTTGCGGGTGGTGGCGATTTCCGCGAGCGGGCGATAGGCCAGAGGAGGACGAGTCGAGATACAGCGGTATCTCGTGCAGCCGCAGGTACTCTCGCTCCACATGGCCAAACGGCAGCTTCGGGATCTCCAGCGCGGGGTGGGTCACCATCAGCTTGTCTTACTTTGCTTCGTTCAAGCAGACGACGAGCGTGGTGGGCGTCATCTCGCACGCGCCGCATGAAAGGAAGGCTCGCCGACAACGTATCCGGGTCGATCGTCGCCGCCACCGGCCAGCGACAGCTCCTTGATCGCCTGCACATGCCGCGGCCCGTGGATCACCTCCAGCTGTGTCTCGTCGACCGGCGGCGCTGCCCGGCTCTCCCCATCCCAGCCGGCCGCGTTCGGCCAGCGCCCGCTCGATCGCCTGGAGGCGCTCAGGCGTGTCCGGGTGCTCAGCCATGTGCACCCGCGGATCGTGTTCGAGACATGCTGGGTGATGGAAGTAGAGGCCCATGTGCTCCTGCGACCACGAAGCGTCGGATGCGTTCGAGGAATGATCGTCCATCGTCTCGCTCGCCGATGCGAGCCTGAACTGCGTGGCCGTTTTGAGCGAGTTGGGGTCTAAGGCAATGTGGGACCAACCCACGCCACTTTGCCGTCATCGAAAGGAAGTCGTCATGATTGCCCCCACAGCCGACTCGAATGAAGATCTGCTCACCGCCGCCGAGGTCGCGTCGCTGCTTCGTATGACTTCGGGCTGGGTCTACGCCGAGACCCGCGCGAACCGAATCCCGCATCTGCGGCTCGGACGCTACGTGCGCTACCGGCGCTCCGCGATCGAGCGGTGGATGGGGGAGATCGAGACGGGGAAGACGCTCCCTCCAATCGTGTCTCTGTCGGCTCGAAGGGCAGGGTCCGTGGGGCGGCCCAGAGTTCGAGCGTAACGACCCAACCGGGGCGTATAACTCTGTGTAATGGGCAAGCGCGACTACGGAACGGGCCACGTCTACATCAAGTGGGGCTCCTACTACGGGCGCTGGCGAACGCTTGACGGGCGGCTGGTCAATCGCAAGCTCGGCAAGGTGCGCCCAGTCGGGCAGCGCAGCGGCGGCCTCACCCGCGTTCAAGCCGAGCGCGAGATGGCGCGCAAGCGTGAGGAGGAGGACAGCGCGCCGCGCCCCGCGCCGGGAGCTGAGATCCCAACGGTCGATGAGATCACCGACTCGCTGCGCCAGCGCCAGACGCTCAAGGGCGCTCGGCTCTCCTACAGACAGGGCTGCGAGTCGATGCAGCGCGTGCATATCTCCCGCCGGATCGGCGCCCTGCCCATCACCGAGATTCAGACGGCACATATCGACCGGCTTGCGGGCGAAATGCTTAAGGACGGCCGAGCCCCGAAGACCATTCGCAACGTCCTCTCGTTCCTGTACTCGATCTTCGAGCACGCGAAAAAAAAGAAGCTCATCAGCGAGAACCCCGTGAGCGAGGCGACCCGTCCGGGCCGCCAACGCGCCCGAGACGCCGACCCTGACCTGCAGTTCCTGACCGTCGCCGAGCTCGACGCCGTACTACGAGCTATCCCCGACGAGGTAGTCATCCGAAAGCCAAAACCGACTCGGCGCGGGCGTCGAGGGCCAGCACCGCCGCCACCGCCGGACGTCCTCGGGCCGGTGCTGCGCGTCGTGATCCTCGCCGCAGCGATGACCGGCCTGCGCCAATCCGAGCTGCTCGGCCTGCGGTGGCGAGACGTCGATTGGGTCGCGCAGCGAATCCGTGTGCGCAACACCTACGTGCGCGGTGAGCACTCCGGCGACGGCAAGTCCGACCTCTCCACCAAGCGATCGGTGCCGATGGCCGACCGACTCGCCGGCGAGCTCGACCGCTGGTCAAAGCGCACCGCATATCGCGGCGAACGCGACCTGGTGTTCGGCCACCCGCAGACGGGCAACCCGCTCGACCGATCGAAGGTCACGAAGCGCTTCCAGACAGCCTGCGGGGACGCCAGCGTCCAGGTCATCAAGTTCCACGACCTGCGCCACACCTTTGCCACCCGCCTCGCCGCCTCCGGCAGGCCACTGCGGCAGATCCAGGAGTTCATGGGGCACGCCGACAGCCAGACGACCCAGATCTACTCGCACTACGCCCCTTCAGCGCACGAGGTCCAGGTCGTCAACGACGCCTTCGCTCCCGACCCCGATGGCAAGCCCGAAGACGATCTTCAGGCGGACGATCCACGCGCCCAAGCCGACGCTGGCGAGTCCCCGGAGACGGAGGCTCCGCGCGGCCCCGCCGACGCGACGGGGAACAATCCGGGGAACAAATTGAGCGAAAACGGGGGCAACTGAGCCACACTCAGAGCCAGTAATCACGGGGATGTAGGACCCAGCCGCACGGCATCGCTCGGGCTGGGGGCCGGGCGGTCGCAGGTTCAAATCCTGTCTCCCCGATCGTAGGAAATGCCTGGTAGTTTGCGGGTGGTTTTGGGGCTTTACGAGGGCGGTCTTTGTGCTCGCTGGGGAACAATTGGGGAACAAATCTTTGAGATGAGCGCGTAAACGACGCGTCAAATCCGGGTATGGATGATGGCGGAGGCTCCGCGAACTCGACGGGGGGTCTCTCGCCTGGCCGGGTGTGATGGATCTGTCACAATGGGTCGATGCGGTCGTCTGAGGTGGTGAGGGCTCTGCGTGCGGGGGGGATGACGCAGGGGGAGCTTGCGCGGCGGGCTGGGATTGCTCGTGAGACGCTTTCGCGTTGGGAGTCGGGTGCGCAGCGTCCGAGTCTGGAGTCGCTTGAGATGGTCGCGTGTGCCGCTGGCACGAGGTTGGATGTCCGCGTGGTTCCGGCGGAGCGGAAGCTCGTCGAGTTGGCCGGCGATCAACTCGCTCTCGCTCCGGCGGACCGGTTGAAGGTGCTGTTGGGCGACTCCTGGCCGTCCTGTCGCGATGCGTTGAAGGCGGCCGCCACAGTGGGCGATCTGGCGGTGCTCGTCGGTCCGGTGGCCGCTGCGCTGTCGGGTGCGCCGCAGCGTCCGCTCGATGCCCGTGTCGACTTGCTCGTCTCGCCGGGGGCTCTGGAGCGGGCGGGCGATCGTCTGCTCGATGCCGGCGCCCGGCCGGACGGGCGCGAGTCGATCGCGGGCGGCTTGGAGCGTCGTGAGCGCTGGCGCGCGGGTCGCGGCATGCTCACCGTGCGTACCGTCGCTCGCGGTGTCGGGGACGTCGGGGCTCTGTGCGAGCGAGCCCACGGGCTGAGGTTGGATTGGCGGCGCGGTGCGTGTGAGGTGTATGTCGGGACGGTCGGGGATCTGTTGCGTATCGCCGACGGTTCGCCGTGGAGCGAGGATGCGATCTATCGCACTGGGCTGCGTGCTGTGCTTGCGTGCGAGCGTTACTGGTCGCGCGAGTACGCCGAGAGTTCTCTTCGGCGGGCGTGAGCGCGTCGCTTGAGACACGCCACCTCGCGCTGCTCGCGACGCTGGTCTGTCACGACGTACGTTTCGTGCTGGTGGGCGGTGTCGCTCTGCAAGTGCACGGGTATTCGGGCGTGACCAGGGATGTGGACGTGACGATCGCGGCCGATGACGCAAACGGGCACCGGATCGAGGCGGCACTGGCAGCGATGAAAGCCCAGTCCTATCTTGTCGGCGAGCGCGGGAGTGCATACCGCACCGACTACGGCCAGCTCGAGGTGATGCGCTGGACCGACGGTGTGGGCGACTATGAGGCGTGGATGCGCGACGCTTCGGAGGTCGAGCTCATGCCGGGCTTGACGGTGCCGGTGGGCAGCGCGTCGGATCTGCTGCTCTCCAAGGAGGCGGCGGGGCGAGACAAGGACAACGATGCGCTGCCACGGATACGCGCCGACTTGCTCGCATCCGGCGAGCTTCGCCGCGAGGACGTCCGCGGACCCGTCGCCGAGACGGCGAGCGAACCGGAACGCGATCCCCGTCTCGACGACCTGCTCGGTCCGAGGCCGACCGAGCGCCGCACCCGCGGCCTGTGGGACCACGCGGCCGAGCTGATCGTCGGCTATCGCGAACGGTGGAACATACCCGAGGACGGGCCGCTGCTCGGCGCTCAACCACCGACCGGCGATCCGCGGGCCGCCGCCGACCGGGCGGCCCTCGACCGCCAGCTCAAACGCCTGGGCCGGATGCTCGAGCGAGACCGCTCTGCCAGTGACGGCCTCGATCGCGACCCCGTCGACGGCGGGGAAGACCTGGAAAGGGGACGGTGAAGATGCCGGCAACGTCAAGCTGGGAGATCTGCCGGCCTGTCTCGACATCTGGACGAATCGCAAAGCCGGCCTAACGCAAACCGGCGATCGCGCCGAGGATCGGATCACGGCAGAGAGAGGGAAGGTACCGATGAGGACTATCGAGCTGTCGAACCATCCGGCCAAACGACACCAGGCGGTCCTCGACGAGCAGGCCGCCGCGGCCGCCCAGGTTCAGGCGGAGTACGAGGCGCAGCTCGCCGATCACGCCGAGCATCTGCGACACCTGCAGGGCGAGCGCGACGAGGCCCGCCACGCACGCCGCTGGCTGCGCTGGCTGGGACGAGGTTTGGCCGTGTGGCTGGCGGGGTTGGAGAAGCCGCGACCGCCGCACATGCCGGCAGGCACCTCGGGCGAGGAGGCGAAGCTGACGGCTGGCATGGAAGGCGAGCAGCTCGTCGCCGACCATCTTGCGGCGGTCCTGGGCGAGGAGTGGGGGCTGCTGCGCGGCTACAGGAACAGGGGCGGGGAGATCGACGACATCCTGGTCGGGCCGCAAGGGGTGATCGCGATCGAGGTCAAGCACCGCAACGCAACCGTGGGTTGCAGTGGCGACGAATGGTGGTTTGACAAGTACGACCGGTGGGGCAATCACGTCGAGCAAGGCTGGCTGGCAGACCGTGCGGGGCGCTCGCCGAGCCGCCAGCTGAACGAGCCGGCCGACGCCCTGGAAGGATTCCTGGCGACACGCGGCAAACGGGTGACGATCCGCAGGGTGGTCCTTTTGACCCACGGGCGCTCGCGGCTGGGAGAGACAAGCGAAGTGGCCGTGGACCTGATATCGACCACCACGAGCGACGTGCTCGCCTACCTCATAGACGACCAGCCGCCCATCCTGAGCGACGCCGACCGAAACGAGATCGAGCGCCTGATCATCCGCGACCACAAGCTCCATGAAACCAAACGCCCCCGTCGACGCCCGAACAATAACCGTCCAACAGGCAAGCACCACTCCCGAGCCGCGCGCTCGGGATGGCGATGAACGAGGTGCTCCAACGTCACGGCGTGCAAGTCGTGGGGGAGAGATCATGGGGCCGTCAGCTTGGACAAGGCTTGTTTGAGTTCCGCGTCGACCGTAGGGTGAAGCGTGCCGAGAGGTTGGTCTGACCTTCAGCGAGCGCTACGAAGCGAGCGACGCACTGCACGGCGAGAAGGCGTCCGGACACATCCAAGCTGACATGACCTATGGAGAATTGCTGCTTTGGCTGCGAGAATGGAGGGACCGATGGCGAGCGTAGTGGCCCTGGATGCCTCACCGGTAAACGTGCTGCGCTCATTGCGCGGCTCGATAGTCGACGCGCGCGTCGCCTATCCAGACGTCCTCCACGTCGAGGTTCGCGACGCCGGGGGGGATCTTTGGCGTCTGGCCACCCAGGATGCCGAATGGACGCCCCCGGACCCAGGCCAGCTCGTGGGGCGCTCGATCGATGACGTTGCCGTAGATGGCGAGACGGGGGAGTGCATTGCATGCTCTCAGACGGCTCGGTGCTTGACGTCAAGCCCGCTGCGATCGCAGCGGACGACGATCCGCCCAATTGGGAGTTGATCAACCCGTCGGGCGTCGTGCTCGAGTTCGGTCCGGGGATGCGCTGGCAAATCAGCGGCGCCGACCGGCCGGTCTCGCCCCGACGCTGATTGTGAGGCGGCCGCCGGCCTTGAGTTCGCATCGGCATTGCGCCGGCCGCCCAGGAACCGAAGTGGCCGAGAGCGGCGCGGGACCCGCTGCCTCGCGTATGCTGCGACACGCGGAGCCATCGCTCCCGCTGCCAGCTTCGACCCGACTCAGAAAGGAGCCCCGATGAAGGTCAAGAGCTTCATGATCGGTGCGGCGCTGGGGCTTGCCGCACGTGCTTCGCTGTCCCGCCTGCTGCTCCTTCGCTTCTCGCCGGCCGTCAGGAAGCTGAACGAGGGCGACCACACCGCCCTGCTCGACGCGTATGCCGAGGACTTCGTGCTGCACTTCAACGAGGGGCCGCACCGCTGGTCGGGCGAATGGGTCGGCAGGGCTGGGATGGATCGGTTTCTGCGGAACTTCACCGCGGCGCGCATCCAGGGGGAGATCCGCCAGATCGCGACCAGCGGGCCGCCCTGGGCGCTTACGATCTGGGTTCGCTTCGACGATCGCGCCGATGCGCCCGGTGGCGGTCGAATCTATGAGAACAGCACCGTGCTCGTGCTCCGCATGCGCTGGGGCAAGGTGGTTGAGCAGCACGACTTCTACGTCGACACGCAGCGCATCGTCGGCCTCGACCGCAAGCTCGCCGAGCTCGGTGTCGAGCCGATCGAGCGACCGGCATAGCCGGCGGACGCTAAGACCCGGCGGGCGGCTGGTCGATCCGCACCATGTTGCCGGAGGGGTCGCGCACCGCGCAGTCGCGCGTGCCCCATGGCTGGTCGGTCGGCTCCTGCACGATCTCCGCGCCCGCGGCGCGCAGCTGCTCGAACGCGCCGTCGAGGTTGTCGGTGTGGAAGTGCACGCCGTTCAGCGCGCCCTTGGCCAGCAGCGCGGCGAGCGCGTCGCTGTCGGCGGGGCTGCCGTTCAGGTAGTTGGTGAGCACGATCGCGACATCGGGCTGGGAGCCGGCGCCGACGGTGATCCAGCGGTACTCGCCGCGGGCCACGTCGTTGCGAAGCTCCAGGCCGAGCACGTCGCGATAGAAGGCGAGCGCGCCGTCGGGGTCGTGCACGAGCACGAAGCATGTGGAGAGAGATAGGTTCATGCCACCAACATTAGGGGGTCGGCGCCAGTCGCGTTTCTTCGATCCTGCTTGCTTGGACCCGCACTCGAGGAGCAGTGCCGGCACGCCCCCAATTCTTAGGGTTGAACCGGACGGCACATGTGCCGTCCGGCGGGGCGGTACATGTACCGCCCCGTGGCAGGGCCGCATGCGGCCCTGCCGGCCGTGGCGCATGCGCCACGGCCTCCCCAAAGGGGATTTTTTTGTTTTTCTCAGTCGATCAGGCGCTTGCCGAGTCGCCAGATCGCAAGCCGCCACATCGCCACGCCGAACGCGATCAGCACCGCCATATAGGCGAGATCGTGCATGGCGAGCTGGCCGAGCGAGGCGTCGCGCACGAGCTGCACGCAGTAGTACAGCGGGTTGATCTTCGCGATCGCGCGCAGCGCCGCCGGCAGCGTGGAGATCGGAAAGAACGTGCCCGCAACCAGGAACATCGGCGTCAGCACCGCGCTGGTTATGTAGTTGAAGTTGTCGATCGTCTTGGCGACCGCCGCCACCGTCACGCCGAACCCGGCGAAGCCGAAGCCCGTGACGAACCCGATCGCCGGCACCAGCAGCATGCCCGCGTCCGGTTTCAACCCGAACGCGATCCCCACCAGCAGCGGCGCCATCCCGTACACGCCCGCCCTGATCGAGATCCACAGCATCTCCGCGGTTATCAGCTCCTCCACGTCCACCGGCGCCGCCAGCACCGCGTCGTAGGTGCGCTGGAACTGCCAGCGGATGAACGTGTTGAACATGCCCGGGAAGGCAGAGGAGAACAGCACCGCGGTCGCCACCACGCCGGTCGCCACGTACTGCACGTACTTCACGCCCTCCACATGCGTCACGAGCGAGCCGAAGCCGAGCCCGAACGCGAGCAGATAGATCGTCGGCTGCACGATCGAGGAGAACGTGGTCGCCTTCCAGTAGCGTCCAAAGATCGCCACGTCGCGGCTCATCACCCCCGCCAGCGCCGCCGGTTCCAGCCGATGGATGCGCCGCGCGGCGCCGCCCCCGGCCCCGCGCGGCGGCTGCTCCCCCGCACGCTGCGCCTGCGCCTGCGCGCTCATTCGATCTCCTCTCCGGTCAGCGCCACGAACGCGTCCTCCAGGTTCGCGGGCCGGCGCACGCCCTCAGGCGCCGCGCCGTCGAGCGTCTCGGCGTGCATGATCGCCACCGCCGGCCCGCTGCGGCGGCTCGACCAGCCCCGCTCGGCGGCCAGCTCGCCGACCTGCGCGATGTGCGCCGGCGGCCCATACACCTCGACCACCTGCTCGCCCGCGTACTGGCGCACGAGCTCCGCGGGCGTGCCCTGCGCGACGACCCTGCCGTGGTCCATCACCGCGACCGTGTCGGCGAGCCGCTCGGCCTCCTCGATGTAGTGCGTGCTCATCAGCGCCGTCACGCCGCTCGATCGCAGCTCGTCGATCAGCGACCACAGCTCCTGGCGCACCTGCGGGTCAAGGCCCACCGTCGGCTCGTCGAGCAGCACCAGCCGCGGCCGGTGGATCAGCCCGCGCGCCACCAGCAGCCGCCGGCGCATCCCGCCCGAGAGCTCGCGCACGATCGTGTCCGCGCGGGGCAGCAGGTTCGCGATCTCCAGCGCCCGCTGCACGGCGGCGGCGCGCTCGCCGCGTCCCACCCGGTACAGCCGCGCGAACACCGTCAATATCTGCCGGCAGGTCAGCTCCACGTCGAGGTTGTCGAGCTGGGGCACCACGCCCATCTCCAGCCGCGACTGCTTGGATTCGCCGGGCAGCCGATACCCGAGCACCGACAGCTCGCCCTCGTCGGCGAGCGTTTGCGCGGTGAGCATCCGCATCGTCGTCGACTTGCCCGCGCCGTTGGGCCCGAGCAGCCCGAAGCAGATGCCCGCCGGCACCTCCAAATCAAGCCCGTCGACCGCCACGATCTCGCCATAGCGCTTGACCACGCCACGCAGCGAGATGGCGGGCTGCCCGTGCGCGGCCGGCGTTGCGTGCCTGTCCCCTTGCGCCTCGCTCATCCCCGACACTCTAGGGAGCGCTGCCGTCGGGCCGGCCGCCGGGCACGGCTCGCCCGTGCGCGCCCGTCGCAACCGTCGGGCGAGGACCTCAGGCCACGCTCACGGTCGGCGACTGCCCCAGCGGCGCCCCCGCCGCGTCCAGCGCGCGCACCGCGAACAGCGGCCCGCCGGCGCCGGCGTGCAGGGCGCTCTCGAAGCCGGCGCTGGGAGTGCTCGCGACCGGCGCGAGCTCGCTCGCCTGCGCGCCCGCGAGCAGCTGCCAGGAGTGCACGCCGGTCGCTCCGTTCCAGCTGGCATACGCGGTTATCGACCCTCGCCCATCTCGGCTCACCACGACTGCCGGCGCTTCGGCGGGCGTACCGCTCCACGGTAGGCGAAACGCCCGGTAGGACTGATACTGCTGGCCGAGCAGCGCGTCGAACAGCAGCCGCCCCGAGCTGTCGAATTCCGAGACGCGCGGCACTTCCCCCCAGCCGATGAACACGTTGCCGCCTTCCAGCAGCTGCATGTTGCCCTGGCTGCCGGAGAGGATCTTCGGGTGGGTGTACTGGCGCAGCAGCGTCGCCGTCATCGCCTGCTCGTCCACGTCGAGGATCAGCCCGCGCGAGAGCTTCTCCACGGCTGGAGTCGCGCCGTTGTCGAAGATCGTGAGCGTTCCGTCCGGCTGGCGGCGGGCGTCGTGCTGCCAGGCGAAGCTGGCGCCCGGGCCCATCCGAAAGTCGCTGTGCTTGCCGCCCAGGCGCCACAGGATCGTGCCCCGGCGGTCGATCTTGTAGACGGTGTGGGTGCTGCGCGAGGACACCAGCAGGTTGCCGTCGGTGTCGAGACCGATCGAGTTGATGTGAAAGAAGTCCCAGTTCTCGGCTTCCACGGGCGCGTAGGACTCCCGCATCGGTATGCGATCGAGGCTGCGCCATTCCAGCAGCACCCTGCCGCTTGCCAGGTCGATCTCCTGGAAGATCGCGTCCTGGATCGTGCCTTTGCGAGGGCCGCCGACCGACGAGAGGTTGGCGCCGGTGATCACATAGCTGGTCAGCAGCGCCGTGTCGCGCGGAGTGATCACAAACTCATGTAGGTCGCCGCGTAGACCGTTTCCCGCCTGCACGCGGCGGACTGTGCGATAGGCCGAGTCCGCAATCGCATATTCGCCGACGCCGTGGCCGTATTCGATCAGCCCCTCCCACCAGGTGAGCACCGGCTCGCCCCTGTAGGACTGCACGCGGAAGTTGGTCGTTACCTTGCCTTCGAGCGGGTTCTCCCAGATCGGCTGCCCGTCGGCTGCGACGATCACCGCGCCCACCTGGCCGACCGGCACGTTGTAGGGGGCGATGAAGATCGGATCGCCCGATGCCTGCGCCTCGCGGCGGGTGACGGTCAGGGCAGGGATGCGCAGGTCGGGTCGCGTGCGCCATCGCGGTGGCGCGGGCGGGCGCGCGGCACGCGGCGCAAGCGCGCTCGCGAGGATCTCGCCCGCCACGCCGCTCAGGCTCAGCCCCACGGCGCCCGCGCCCGCGGAGCGCAGCAGCTGTCTGCGGGTGATCGCGTGGCTCATCGTCTCCAGGAAAGCGCATTCGTGCAAGCGCGCCCGAAGAGGTTCCGAAAAAGTCTCGGGGCCCGTCATACACTTCGAGGATGGGCGCGGCGAGCACCGACGGGGCGGCACCGGCGCCGGCGGCGCCTGCGCGCCCGGCGGGCGCCGGCGAGCACGCCGATGTGATCCGCACGGTGGCGCTGACGAAGGTCTACGAGGGCGCCGACTTCGCCGCGGTGGACAGTCTCGACCTGACGGTGCGCGCCGGCGAGATCTTCGGCCTGCTAGGCCCCAACGGGGCGGGCAAGACGACCACCGCCGGGATGCTCACAACGCGCGTGATCCCGACCTCGGGCTCGGCCTGGATCGGCGACGTGGACGTCGTCGCCCATCCCGCGCTGGCCAAGCAGCTGATCGGCATGGTCTCCCAGCAGAACACGCTCGACCGCCAGCTGACGGTGTGGGAGAACCTGTACTTCCACGGGCGCCTGTTCGGCATCGGCGCGAGCGAGTCCGCGCGCGTCGCCGACGAGCTGCTCGAGCAGTTCCAGCTCGCCAAGTGGGCCCGGGCGTCGGTGTTCGCGCTCTCGGGCGGGATGGCCCAGCGCCTGATGGTGGCGCGCGCGATCTTCCATCGCCCGGCCGTGCTGTTCCTGGACGAGCCGACGGCCGGCCTGGACCCGCAGAGCCGCCTCGCGCTGTGGGAGATCCTGAGCGAGCTCAACCGCGAGGGGCAGACGATCCTGCTGACCACGCACTACATGGAGGAGGCCGACCAGCTGTGCGGTCGCGTGGCGATCATGGATCACGGCCGCATCCTGGCGCTCGACACGCCCGCACGGCTGAAGCAGTCGGTCGGCGCGGACACGATCGTCACCGTCAGGGCGAGCGGCGAGATGGAGGCGCTGGCCTCGGCGCTGGCCGCGGGGATCGCCGAGAGCACGCACACGCGCGTCGTCGACGGCGGCGTGGAGCTGCACGTCAAGGGCGCCGAGCGGCTCGTACCGCGCGTCGTGGAGCTCGCCGAGCGCGGCGGCTTCGAGGTCGCCGACCTGTCGGTCGCCGAGCCTAGCCTTGAGACGGTGTTCATCAACCTCACCGGCAAGGAGCTGCGCGACTGATGCCCGCGCCCGTCAGCACCCCTGTCGAGCCGGCCGGGACTCCCGCCCGCCACGCGCCGATCACGCTCGAGCCCTCGCGCTCGACGATGGCCGCCAGCCGCACCGCCCTGCGCGCGCTGATCCTGCGCGACCTGGTCGTGCTGCGCAAGAACTTCGGCGAATTCGTGGTGCGCACGATCATCCAGCCGTTCCTGCTGGTGTTCGTGTTCCTCTACGTGTTCCCCTCGATCGGCCAGGGAGTCGGCGGGGGCGGCGGCAAGCTGTCGGAGTCGGCGTTCGCGACCGTGCTCGTGCCGGGGGTCGTGGCGATCTCGATCATGTTCCAGGGCATCCAGGCCGTGGCGCTGCAGCTCTCGACCGAGTTCGGCTACACGCGCGAGATCGAGGACCGCGTGCAGGCGCCGTGCCCGATCTGGCTGGTGGCGGTCGCCAAGGTGCTCTCCGGCGCGGTGCAGGGGGCGCTGGCGGCGGTGATCGTGTTTCCGATCGCGGCCGTCATCCACGCGCCCGGGGTGCACGCGCACCTGACCGTGCACTGGGCGGTGCTGCTGACGCTGATCCCGCTCGCGTGCGTGGCGATGACCTCGCTGGGGCTGCTGCTGGGCACCGTCTTCGAGCCGCGCAACATCGGGCTGATGTTCGGCTTCGTCGTGCTGCCGCTGACGTTCCTCGGCGGCACCTACTACCAGTGGACCAAGCTCGCGCCCGTGCAGGTCGCGGGTATCCACTGGCTGCAGATAATCGTGCTCGTCAACCCGCTGATCTACGTGGCCGAGGGCATGCGCGCGGCGCTCACGCCGATCCCGCACATGTCGCTGTGGGCCGTCTACCCGGTGCTGATCGCGTTCTGCGTGGGCTTTCTCGCGCTCGGGCTGCGCAGCTTTCGCAAACGCGTGCTGGTGTAGGTCCTCGGTAGCCTCCACTGCCGATGTCGATCGCGGTCACGCTCCCAGATGGAAAGGCACTCGAGCTTCCCGACGGCGCCACCGGCGCCGACGCCGCCGCGGCGATCGGGCCGGGGCTGGCCAAGGCGGCGCTGGCGATCGAGCTCGCCCATCCCGGGGTCGATGCTCGCGAAGTGCGCGATCTCGCCCGGCCCCTGCCCGACGGCGCGCGGATCGCGATCCTCACCGCCAAGAGCGGCGAGCCCGCGCTCGCGCTGATCCGCCACGACGCCGCGCACGTGCTCGCCAGCGCCGTGATGGAGCTGTGGCCCGGCGTGAAGATCTCGATCGGCCCGGCGATCGCGGGCGGCTTCTACTACGACTTCGAGTTCCCCGAAGGCGCCTCCATCTCCGAGCAGGACTTCCCCGCGATCGAAGCGCGCATGGCCGAGCACGTGAGGGCGGCGGAGAGCTTCGTGCGCGAGGACGTCCCCGTGCAGAGCGCGCGCGAGCGCTTCGTCGACGAGCGCCAGGACTACAAGGTCGAGCTGATCGACGACCTCGTCAAGGCCGCGCCCGCCGAGCAGCCGCTGCACACCGTCTCGCTGTACACGAACGGACCCTTCACCGACCTGTGCCGCGGCCCCCACGCGCCGACCACCAAGACGGTCGGCGCCTTCAAGCTGCAGTCGCTCGCCGGCGCCTACTGGCGCGGCGATTCCAAGCGCACGATGCTGACGCGCATCTACGGCACCGCCTTCCACACCAGGGCGGCGCTGCAGGAGCACCTCGAGCGCCTCGAGCAGGCCGCCAGGCGCGACCACCGCAAGCTCGGGCGCGAGCTCGGGCTGTTCCACTTCTCCGAGGTCTCGCCGGGGGCCGCCTTCTGGTTGCCGGCGGGCACCGGCATGTACAACGCGCTCGTGGCGCTCTCGCGCGAGATGGGCGCCGAGCGCGGCTACAGCGAGGTCAAGACGCCCCTGATCTACGACGCCGAGCTGTGGAAGACCTCCGGGCACTGGGGCAAGTACAAGCAGAACATGTTCACCGTGCAGGTGGAGGAGCGCGAGATGGGCGTCAAGCCGATGAACTGCCCCGGGCACGCGCACCTGTTCAACAGCAGCCGCCACTCCTACCGAAACCTGCCGGTGCGCTACTCCGAGCCGGGGCTGCTGCACCGCAACGAGGCCTCCGGCGTGCTGCACGGCCTGCTGCGCGCTCGCCATTTCGCACAGGACGACGCTCACATCTTCTGCACCGAGGAGCAGGTGCAGGAGGAGGTGGCGGGCTGCCTGGAGTTCGCCTTCGCCACCTATCGCCTGTTCGACTTCGACGTGAGCCTCGAGCTCTCCACGCGGCCCGAGCAGCGCGTCGGCTCCGACGAGCTGTGGGATCGCGCCGAGGAAGCGCTGACGAGCGCGCTCGACTCCCAGGGACTGGGCTATGAGCTGAACCCCGGCGACGGCGCCTTCTACGGGCCGAAGATCGACATGCACATGACCGACTCCCTCGGGCGCTCCTGGCAGCTGGGGACCGTGCAGCTCGACTACAACATGCCCGAGCGCTTCGGCCTGCGCTACACGGGCGCCGACAACGCCGAGCACACGCCGGTGATGATCCATCGCGCCCTGTTCGGCTCCTACGAGCGCTTCATCGGCATCATGATCGAGCACTACGGCGGAGAGTTTCCCCTGTGGCTCGCGCCGGTGCAGGCGATCGTGCTGCCGATCTCAGATCGCCTGAACGAGTACGGGCAGGCGGTCGCGCAGCGGCTGCGCGCAGCCGGGCTGCGGGTCGAGCTGGACGCTCGCGGCGAGTCGGTGGCTCGCAAGATCAGGGAGGCGGAGCTGCGCAAGATCCCCAACATGCTGATCGTCGGCGAGCGCGAGGCCGAAAGCGACAGCGTCTCGCTGCGCCGGCATCGCGGCGGCGGGGGGGCACCGCGGGCGCAGCCCGTGGCCGGCAGCGTAGCGGTCGCCGAGCTGCTCGAGAGCCTGCTCGATCGGGCGCGCACGAAAGGCGCCGGCGAGCAGGCCGGCGGGCAGCCCGGCGGGCAGACCGGCGAGCAGGCCGGCGGGCAGTCCAGTTAGGAACAGTCGAATGCGGCGCTCGCGAAAAGTTCTTGCGCGCATTCCCGCGCCCGCTATACTCGGCCGCCTTGAGGCTCGGAATCCATTCACGGCGCGGCGCGTAGCAAAGACTTGACGCGCAACCACACAAGCTAGTGGCCGTTCCACGCCGGTTCGATCGCAGGCCTCCCGAGCGGGACCTCACCAGGATCAACGAGCGCATCCGCGTGCCGGAGGTGCGTGTGATCGACGACGAGGGCAACCAGGTCGGGATGATGAAGACGGCCGAGGCGCTCAGGTTCGCCCAGGAACGCGATCTCGACCTGGTCGAGGTCGCCCCCGAGGCCAAACCGCCCGTTTGCCGGGTGCTCGACTACTCCAAGTACAAGTACGAGCAGGCCCAGAAGGTCAAGCAGGCGCGCAAGCACCAGCAGCAGATCACGATCCGCGAGATCAAGTTCCGCCCGAAGATCGCCGAGCACGACTACGACACCAAGAAGCACCACGTCGAACGCTTCCTGCGCCACAAGGACAAGGTCAAGATCACGATCATGTTCCGCGGCCGCGAGGTCACCCATCCCGAGCGCGGCGTGATGATCCTCGACCGGCTCGCCGAGGAGCTCGCGGCGCTCGGCGTGGTCGAGCAGCGGCCCACCCAGGACGGGCGCAACATGACGATGATGCTCGGACCGTCGAAGGCGGTGCTCGCGGGCAAGGCAGACGTCGCGATGGAGGCGCCCGACGGCGCGGCGGCCTCGCCCGACGGCGCGGTGGCGAGCGTCGAGGCCGCCTCCGACGGCGCGCCACACGGTGGCGGCGAGAGCCAGAACGGCGCCTCCGACGGCGTCGTGTCATAATCAGCGCTTCGAGGTGGCCCAGGCGACCGCGGGGCGGCGAGCCCCGACCCTCTCGACCTTCGATTCCGATGCCCAAGATGAAGACCCACAGCGGCGCTAAGAAGCGCTTCAAGACGACCGGCTCCGGCAAGGTGCGGGCCAGGCACTCCTACTCCAGCCACATTCTCGAGAAGAAGTCGCCCAAGCGCAAGCGCATGCTCGCCAAACCGGTGATGCTCTCGGGTCATGACACGCCGCGCGTAAAGCGGCTGCTCGGGGCGGGCAAATGACGCGCGTCAAGCGGTCTGTCGCGGCGCGCAAGAAGCGCAAGGCCACGCTGGAGCTGACCAAGGGCTTCCGCGGCGAGGCGCACTCCAACTACAAACGCGCCAAGGAGGCGCTGATGAAGGCGGACGCCTACGCCTACCGCGACAGGCGCAACCGCAAGCGCGACTTCAGGCGGCTGTGGATCACCCGCATCAACGCCGCGGCGCGCCAGAACGGAATGAGCTACTCGCAGTTCATGCACGGCCTCGCGCGCGCCGGTGTCGAGCTCGACCGCAAGGTGCTGGCCGACATCGCGGTGCGCGACGCAGACACATTTCGACGTTTTGCCGAAGTCGCCCGCGAGGCGTCGGCTGCCTGACCGGCAAACCGACATCGCAAGCCTCTCGGGCGTCGCTCCTCCTCGAGGACCGGCGCCCTTTTTTATGGCTGGAGGGGCGTCGCCACCGAGAACCGTCCCAAGCAACGACGACAATTTCACCCGGACCCGATGAACACGATCGCATCCACCAACAATCCCCGCTTGAAGGATCTGCGCAAGCTGCGTCGCCGGCGCGAGCGCGAGCGCAGCGGGCTGTTCGCGGCCGAGGGGGAGGATCTCATCGCCGCGGCGCTCGCCGCGGGCCGTCCCGCGGTCGCGGGCTATCGCCTCGCGGGCACCGCGATCGGCGGTTCGGGGTTTACAGACGTGGAGCCGAGCGCGATGGCGAGCGTCTCGGCGCTCGGCTCGGGCACCCGCGCGATCGCGGTGTACGAGCAGCGCTTCACCGAGCCGACCGGCCCCCTGTGCGTGTGCCTCTGGGGCGTGTCGGACCCGGGCAACGTCGGCACCGTGCTGCGCGGCGCGCTGGCCTTCGGCGCGGCCTGTGTCGCGCTCGGGCCGGGCTGTGCGGACCCGCACTCGCCGAAGGCCGTGCGCGCGAGCATGGGCGCGATCTTCGCGGTCGCGCTCGCACGGGTGGGCGACGTCGGCGAGCTGCCCGGCAGGCGCGTCGCGCTGGCGGCCGGTGCCGGCGAGCCGATCTGGAGCGTCGCCGGTGCTCGCATCGGAGCAGGCTCCGCGGAGCCCTCGGCGCTGACACTGCTCGTCGGCGGCGAGCGCGAGGGCCTGCCCGATGAGGTTCTTTCGCGCTGCGACCGCGTCGCCCACATCCCGATCGCCTCGGAGTCGCTGAACGCCGCGATGGCCGCCACGGTGGCGCTCTATGAGATAACGCGTCAAGCATCGACGGAAGAGGGGTCCGGCTCGGTGGCCTCGGGCCACCTGCGCCACCCTCTAGGTAGGGTCCCGGGCTCATGAGCGAGCGGGTCGAGCAGATCGAGCGGATCGAGGCGTTGCGGGGCGAGGCCGCGGCACAGATCGAGGCGGCGTCCAGCGGCGAGGCCGTCGAGCAGCTGCGGGTGCGCTACCTGGGTCGCAAGGCCGAGCTGCCGCAGATGCTGCGCGGCGTGGCCGCGCTCGCGCCCGAGCATCGCGGCGCCGTCGGCAAGGCCGCCAACGAAGCTCGCCGGGCGCTGGAGCAGGCGTTCGAGGCGAAGGCCGCGTGGCTCGAGGACCGCGAGCTGCAGGCGCGGCTGGCGACGGACACGGTCGATGTGACGCTGCCCGGCGCGCCGCCGCAGCCGATCGGCCGCCTGCACGTGCTGAGCGCGACGATGCGCGAACTCGAAGACATCTTCCTCGGGCTCGGCTTCACCGTGCTCGAAGGGCAGGAGGTCGAGACCGTCCACTACAACTTCGACGCGCTCAACCACGCGCCCACCCATCCCGCCCGGGCGCGCACCGACACGTTCTATCTGCGCCGACCCGGCACGGCGGGCGGAGAGAGCGTTCATCTCGACGGCGGGCAGCGCCTCGGGGCGCCCGAGGACATCGTGCTGCGCACGCACACCTCGCCGATGCAGATCCGCGCGATGGAGGCCCATCCGCCGCCGCTTTACGTGGTGATCCCCGGGCGGGTGTATCGTCCCGACAACGACGCCACGCACACGCCCCAGTTCCATCAGATCGAGGGGCTTGCCGTGGACGAGGACATCACCCTCGCCGACCTGAAGGGGACGCTGCTCGCGTTCGCGCGCAGCGTGTTCGGCGATACCCCTGAGGGCACAGGTGAGCGCGACGTGCGCCTGCGGCCGCACTTCTTCCCCTTCACCGAGCCGAGCGTCGAGGTCGACGTCTCCTGCTTTCACTGCTCGGGGAGGGGCTTCATGAAGGACGGCTCGCGCTGCCCGCTGTGCAAGGGCGAGGGGTGGCTCGAGGTGCTCGGCGCCGGCGAGGTCGATCCGAACGTCTACTCCTACGTGCCCACCTCCGAGGCCAACGCGCCCGGCTATGACCCCGAGCGGGTGCAGGGGTTTGCCTGGGGGATGGGGGTCGAGCGGATTGCCATGCTCAAGCACGGCATCCCGGACCTGAGGCTGTGCTACGAAAACGATCTGCGCTTCCTGGAGCAGTTCGGATGAAGGTTCCGCTGAACTGGCTGCGGGAGTACTGCGACCCCGCGCTCGACACCGCCCAGATCGAGGAGCGCCTGACGATGACCGGCACGAAGGTCGAGACCGTCCTCCACCACGGCGCCCCCTCGATCGAGGGCTTCGTCGTCGGACGCGTGCTGACGGCCGAACCCCATCCCGACGCCGACAGGCTGAAGGTGTGCACCGTCGAGGTGGGGCGGGGCGAGCCGGCCGGGATCGTGTGCGGCGCGCCGAACGTCGCCGCCGGACAGACCGTCGCCGTGGCGCTGCCCGGCGCCCGGATGCCCGACGGGACCAGGATCAAGGCGGCCAAGCTGCGCGGGGTGCCCTCCAACGGCATGATCCTCGCCGCGGACGAGCTGCAGATCGACAGCGACCACAGCGGCATCATGGTGCTCGACCAGCTGGTGCTCGACGCGGAGCTGGCGCCCGGCACACCGCTCGCGGACGTGCTCGCGATCTCCACCGACGTGCTGGAGCTCGAGATCACCTCGAACCGGCCCGACTGTCTCGGTGTGTACGGGGTGGCGCGCGAGCTGCACGCAGCGACCGGCGCAAGTCTGGCGCCAGAGCCGTGGCTCGACGACCTCGGCAGCGAGGGGCCCCTCTCGGCGGCGCGGGTCGCCGTCGAGTGCGCCGAGCTGTGCAGGCGCTTCACCGCGCGCGCCTTCGAGGACGTCAAGATCGGACCCTCGCCGCTGTGGTTGAAGGCGCGGCTGTCGGCGGCCGGGCAGCGGCCGATCAACAACGTCGTCGACATCACCAACTACACGATGCTGCTGACCGGCCAGCCGCTGCACGCGTTCGACCTCGATCGCGTCGTACCCTCGGAGGCACAGGCCGGCGCGCGGCTGACGGTGCGCCGCGCGCGCGATGGCGAGCAGGTGACCACGCTCGACGGACAGGTTCGCACGCTCGACGGCGAGATGGTGGTGATCGAGGACGCGCAGGGGCCGACCTCGATCGCGGGGATCATGGGCGGCGAGCGTTCGGAGGTGCAGCCCGCCACCACGCGCGTGCTGATGGAGGTCGCCAGCTGGAGTGGGCCGAACATCCACCGCACCTCGTGGGCGCTGGGCCTGCGCAGCGAGGCGTCCTCGCGCTTCGAGAAGGGGCTCGCGCCGGAGCAGTGCGACTGGGCGCAGGCGGTCGCGACGCGGCTGATGGTCGAGCTGTGCGGCGCGCGCCTGCTGCCCGGCACGATCGACGTCGGCGAGCCGCCGCCGGCGCCGCCGACGATCGCGCTGCGCGAGCGGCGCGTGCGGCAGATCCTCGGAATGCCGGTCGAGCGCCAACGACAGGCGGAGATCCTGCGCGCGCTCGACTTCGGGGTACGCGAGAGAAGCTCGGACGGCGAGCCGGCGCTCGAGGTCACCGTACCGGCGGTTCGCCGCGTCGACGTCACGCGCGAGTCCGACCTGATCGAGGAAGTCGCGCGCGTCAACGGCCTGGCGGAGCTGCCCGCCACCCTGCCCGCGCGTCGCGGCGCCTACGGGCGTCTGACAAGCGAGCAGAGATTGCGCCGTCGCGCTCTCGACGCACTCGTCGGGCGCGGGTGCTGCGAGGCGGTCGGCTGGACGTTCACCGCGCCCGGCCTGCACGACAGGCTGAGGCTGGACGCCGAGGACCCGCGCCGGCGCGCGCCCGTCGTGGAGAACCCTCTGTCCGAGGACCATTCGCTGCTGCGCACGACGCTGCTCGGCTCGCTGCTGGACGTCGCCCGTCACAACAGCGCCCGCGGCATGCCCGACCTGCGCCTGTTCGAAGTCGGCCGGGTGTTCGCGCTCGCCGGCGGCGACGAGAAGGGCTCGCCGCGCGAGACCGGCGTACGCGAGCACGTCTCGCTTGCCGTCCTGCTGGCGGGACGCCTGACGCAGCCGACATGGCGCGGCGGCGACCCGGTCCTAGCCGACTACTTCGCGGCGAAGGGGATGCTGGAAGCGCTCGGCGAAGCGCTGCGCGTGCCGATCGACTGCCGGCCCGGCACCGAGCCGTTTCTGCACCCCGGGCGCGCCGCGGGCGTGCACTGTGGCGGGGAGCGGATCGGCTGGATCGGCGAGCTGCACCCGCTCGTCGCGCGCGAATGGGACCTCGAGGGCGTCGCGGCGCTCGAGCTCGACCTCGACCGGCTGCTTGCCGCGGCGGTGGCCCGCAGGCACGAATATCGCGACGTGATCTCCTATCCCGGCGTCAGCCGGGACATCGCGGTCGTCCTGCCCGGCGATGTCCCGGCGGCACGGGTGACCGAGATCGTGCGCGCCGCCGCCGGCGACCTGCTCGAGCACGTGCGCGTGTTCGACGTATACGAAGGTCCCGCCCTGCGGCCACCCTCCTCCGAGCTGCTCGGCGAAGGACGGCGCTCGCTGGCGCTGTCGCTGCGCTTCCAGTCCTCCGAGCGCACGCTCACCGACGCCGATGTGGTGCCGCTGCGCGAGCGGATCGTGGTGGCGCTCGAAGAATTGGGGGGTGAGCTGCGTGCCTAGAGCGCTCGTCGCCGGCGCGAGCGGCTTCGCGGGCGCGCTGGCCGCGCACCTGCTCTGGCGCCATCCCGAGTTCGAGTTGCAAACGGTCACCGCGCGCGTCGATGCCGGCCAGCGCCTGGACCGGCTGTACCCGCGCTACCGCGTGCCGCTCGAGCTGCAGGAGCTTGATCTCGAACGCCACGGCGACGCGGACGCTGCGATCGTCGCCTACCCGCACGCCGCCTCGGCCCCGGTGGTCGCGGCGTTGCGCGCACGCGGCGTGCGGGTCGTCGATCTGAGCGCCGACTTTCGCCTCTCGGAGCTCTCGACGTATGAGCGCTGGTATGGCCCGCACCCGCACCCCGAGCTGCTGGAAGACGCCTCCTATGGGCTGCCCGAGCTTCACCGCGAGGCGATCGCCGCCGCCGACCTGGTCGCGACGCCCGGCTGCTACCCGACCGCGTCGCTGCTCGGCCTCGCCCCGCTCGCCCGGGCCGGGCTGATCGCCGATCTGGTGATCGACGCCAAGCAGGGGCTATCCGGCGCGGGTCGCTCGGCGACCTGGCAGACGCACTTCTCAAACAGCGGCGAGAACATCCTTCCCTACAACATCGTGCACCATCGCCACACGCCCGAGATCGAGCAGCAGCTCGACGATCTCGACCCGTCCCATCCCGGTCTGCGCGTGCAGTTCACTCCGCATCTCGTGCCGCTCGACCAGGGGGAGCTGGTCGACTGCTATGTGACGCCGCGGCGGGCGATCGAGCAGGACGAGCTGGAGGTTATGTACGAGGACGCCTACGCCGGCGAGCCGTTCGTCGAGCTTGCGCCGGACCCCGCTGAGGTGCGCGACGTGCGCGAAACCAACATCTGCCGCCTGCACGCG
The DNA here is from genome assembly GCA_963831995.1 of uncultured Solirubrobacterales bacterium. Lineage (GTDB taxonomy): Bacteria > Actinomycetota > Thermoleophilia > Solirubrobacterales > Solirubrobacteraceae > Palsa-744. Next base: position 64,554 of record CAWHSI010000001.1, read on the forward strand.
AGGGTCAGCGAGCACACCGGCAAGGTCGTCGTGCTCTCGGCGATCGACAATCTGTGGAAGGGCACCTCCTCGCAGGCCGTGCAGTGCCTGAACCTGATGTTCGGCCTCGACGAGGCGATGGGACTGACATGAGCGGTGGCACCGAGATTCGCGGCGATCAGGCCGCGGCGGGACCGCCGCGGCCGTTCTTCGGATCGCGGTGGGTGGAGGCGCCCGCGCACGTGCGCGAACTGGGGCCCGACGCCGGGCTGCCCGCCGGCTTCCGCGCCGCCGGGGTCGCGTGCGGGATCAAGCCCAGCGGCAACCCCGATCTGGGGCTGCTCGTTTGCGACGCGCCCTCGCCGGTGAGCGCCGCGCGCTTTGCCGACACGGCCGCTCCGGCCGCTCCGGTGACGATCGGCCGCGAGCGCTGCGAGCTCTCCGCGTTGCGCGCGATCCTCGCCAACTCCGGGTGCGCCAACGCCGCCACCGGCAAACGGGGCATGGAGGACGCCGCCAAGACGCAGGGCGCGGCGGCGATGGCGCTCGGAGTCGAGCCCGCGCAGGTGCTGCTCGGCTCGACCGGAGGGATCAGCGACTACCTGCCGGTCGAGAAGATGCTGCGCGGGATCCTCGACGCGAGCCGCCAGCTCGCGCAGGAGGGCGACACCGGCTTCCAGCAGGCGATTCAAACCACCGACGCGTTCGAGAAGCGGGCCAACCTCGCCGTCTCGCTGCCCTCGGGCGAGGTGCGCCTCAGCGCGCAGTGCAAGGGCGCCGGCATGATCTCTCCGCGCTTCGCCACGATGTTCTGCTTCGTCGAGACCGATGCGCAGCTGGCGCCGGAGACGGCCGAGCTGCTGCTGTCGGTCTGCACGGCGCGCTCGTTCGACCGCTGCACGGTGGATGGTCAGCTCTCCACCAACGACACCGCCGCGCTGATCTGCTCCGGGCAGAGCGGCGTGGAGATCGCACCGGAGAGCGAGGACGAGCTGCGCTTCGGCGAGGCGCTGGATGCGCTGATGCGCCAGCTTGCGATCCTGATGGTGGCCGATGGGGAGGGCGCCGGGCGGATCGCGCGCGTGGTCGTGCGCGGCGGCGAGCAGGAGCGCATCGAGACGGCCGCCAGGGCGGTCGCCAACTCGCCGCTGGTGAAGGCCGCGCTGCACGGCGCCGACCCCAACTGGGGGCGCATCGTGCAGGCGGTCGGAGGTGCGCTCGGCGGCGCCGGGCTCGGCGGGGGTCAGCTGCCGCTCGATTTGTGCATCGAGGGCATCCAGGTGTGCTCGGCCGGCGCGGCGATCGAGTGCGACCAGGAGGCGTTGGGGCAGGCCGTGCAACGCCACGAAGTCGAATACGACATCACGCTGCCGGGCGACGGCGCCGAAACGGAGGTCTTCTTCTCCGACCTCTCCTACGAGTACGTCCGCATCAACTCCGAGTACACGACATGACCTTCACATTCGCCAACCCTGGCCTGTTGCGTCCAGATCCGCCGACCGGTGGAGGATTCTCCGGGAGGCGCCGATGCGCGACGTAGCCACACTGCTCGAGGCACTCCCATACATCAGGGAGTTCCACGGCAAGACGGTCGTCATCAAGTACGGCGGCGCCGCGATGGAGGACGAGGCCCTGCGCGAGGAGTTCGCGCGCGACGTGGTGCTGCTGAAGTACGTCGGGCTGAATCCGATCGTCGTGCACGGCGGCGGTCCGGACATCACGAGCTACATGCAGCGCCTCGGCCTGCCGGTCGAGTTCGTCGGCGGGCTGCGCGTGTCCGACCCGGCCACCGTCGAGGTTGCAAAGATGGTGCTCGTCGGCAAGGTCAACAAGGAAATCGTGCTGCGCCTGGGCCGCCACGGACAGCCGGCCGTGGGGCTCTGCGGCGACGACGGCTCGCTCTTCAAGGTCGCCCGCCGCGAGGGTCCCGCCGGCGAGGACATCGGCTTCGTCGGCACGATCGAGCACGTCAACGTCGACGTGCTGCACCACGTCGCGCTCGACTACATCCCTGTGATCGCCTCGGTTGGCGCCGACCGCGACGGGCACTCCTACAACGTCAACGCGGACGAGGCCGCCGGCGCGGTGGCTGGCGCGCTCGGCGCACAGAAGATCGTGTTCCTCACCGACGTCGCCGGCTGGCTTGCCGACGCCGACGATCGGGCGTCGCTGATCGGCCAGGCGAGCACCGCCGAGGTGAGGGCGCGCATGACGAACCTGCAGGGCGGGATGCGCCCGAAGCTCGCCGCCTGCGTGGAGGCGATCGACCAGGGCGTAACCTCCGCGCACATCATCGACGGTCGCATACCCCACTCGCTGCTGCTCGAGCTGTTCACCGACGCGGGGATCGGCACGAAGATCGAGGCCGCCGCGTGATGTCCGTGCGGCGCAGGCGGTGAACTTGACTCTCTCCGCGCTACAAGAGCTCGAGCGCAACAGCGTCATTCCCTCCTACGCGCGCTTTCCCGTGGAGTTCGTGCGCGGCGAGGGGTCGTGGCTGTGGGACGGCGAGGGGGAGCGCTATCTCGACTTCCTGTGCGGCATATCGGTGACCAGCCTCGGCCACTGCCACCCGCGCGTCGTGGAGGCGGTGCGCGAGCAGCTCGGCACGCTGATGCACACGAGCAACCTCTTCTACACCGAGCCGGCGATGCGCCTCGCCGAGCGCCTGTCCGCGTCCAGCCTGGGCGGCAAGGTGTACTTCTGCAACTCCGGCGCCGAGGCGAACGAGGCCGCGATCAAGCTCGCGCGCAAGGCCAAGCCGCGCGGGGAGATCGTGAGCGTGTTCGGCGCCTTCCACGGTCGCACCTACGGCGCGCTGTCGGCAACGCCGCAGGAGGCAAAGCAGGCGCCCTTCGCGCCGCTCGTGCCCGGCTTCAGGGCGGTGCCGGCCGAGCCGGACGCGCTGGCTGGCGCGATCGACGAGCGCACGGCCGCCGTGATCCTGGAGCCGATCCAGGGCGAGACCGGCGTACACCTCCTCTCCGAGGAGCTGCTCGCCGCGGCCCGGCGGGCGTGCGATGAGCACGGCGCGTTGCTCGTCTTCGACGAGGTGCAGTGCGGCATGGGGCGCACGGGCACGCTGTGGGCCTACGAGCAGACCGATGTCCGCCCGGACCTGCTGACGAGCGCCAAGGCGCTCGGCGGTGGCCTGCCGATCGGCGCGCTCGTGACCGGGCCGGCCTACGGCGACGTACTGCAACCGGGCGACCACGGCTCCACGTTCGCGGGCGGGCCGGTGGTGGCGCGGGCCGCGCTGGCTGCGCTCGAGCTGACCGACGACCCGCGGCTGCTCGGCCGCGTCAGCGAGCTGGGGGGGCGTCTGGCCGCCGGCTTGAGCGAGCTGCCGCACGTGCTCGCCGTGCGCGGGCGCGGGCTGATGCTTGCCTGCGAGCTGGATATCCCAGCGCCGGAGCTTGTGCGGCGTGCGTTGCTCGACCAGCGCTTGGTCGCGAACGCCACGGGGCCCACCACATTGCGACTGCTGCCGCCGCTCACGATCTCAGCCGAGGAGCTCGAGCAGGGCCTCACGCGTCTCGGTCGGGCGCTCGCCGGTTCGGGGATGCGAGCGGAGCGAGTGTCACCCGGTTCGGCCGGATAAGGTTGCGCGCCGTGAGCGACTCCACGCAGAAGAGCTTTCCGCCGCCGACCGCCTCCTACGAGGCGGACCCCCAGAACGTGCACCGCGTCCTGCTGCTCTACTCGGGCGGTCTCGATACGAGCGTGATGCTCAAGTGGATCCAGGACTCCTACGACGCCGAGGTCGTGTGCCTGACCGTCAACCTCGGGCAGCCCGGCGAGGACTATGCCGTGATCGAAGACAAGGCGCTGCGGCTCGGCGCCCTGGAGTGCCACGTGGTCGACGCGCGCGAGCAGTTTGCGCGCGAGTATGTGGCCCCCGCGATCAAGGCCAACGCGCTGTACGGCGGCGGCTACCCGCTGTTCACCGCGCTCGGCCGGCCGCTGATCGCCAAGCTCGCCGTCGATCATGCGCGCCTGACCGGCTGTGACACGATCGCCCACGGCTGCACCGGAAAGGGCAACGACCAGGTGCGGATCGAGGCGACCGTCGCCACGCTCGCGCCCGAGCTGAAGACGATCGCGCCCGTGCGCTCCTGGCGGATGGGCCGCGAGGAGGAGATCGCCTACGCGCGCGAGCACGGCATTCCCGTCAAGGGCGGTACCGAGGTCGCGCCCTACTCGATCGACGACAACCTGTGGGGGCGCTCCTCGGAGGGTCGTTGGATCGAGGACTTGGACCATGCGCCCGAGGACGACGTCTTCCAGCTGGTTACGCGCCCCGAGCTGGCACCTGAGGAGGCCGAGACCGTAGAGGTCGAGTTCGAGCGCGGCGTCCCCGTAGGGTTGAACGGGGAGCGGCTGGATCTCGTGCCTTTGCTGGAACGCACGGCTGAGATCGCCGCCCGCCACGGCGTCGGCATCGTGGACCACATCGAGGACCGCATCGTCGGGCTGAAGGTGCGCGACATCTACGAGGCGCCGGCTGCCGCCATTCTGCTGCCCGCCCACCAGGAGCTCGAGCATCTCGTCTGCACGATCCACCAGAACCAGTTCAAGGCCGGCCTCGACCGCCAGTGGGCCTATCTCGTGTATGCGGGCCTGTGGTGGGAGCCGCTGCGCGCCGACCTCGACGCCTACATGGACAGCGTCAACTCCCAGGTCAGCGGCAGGATCGGCGTGAAGCTCTACAAGGGCCACGCGCGCGTGGTCACACGCTGCTCCCCGCACGCGGTCTACGACCGGTCGCTCGCCTCCTTCGGAGAGTCGGGCGGGCTCTTCTCCCAGAGCGCTTCGCCCGGGTTCATCGAGCTGTGGTCGCTGCAATCGCGCATGGCCTGGCGCCTTCGCAACGAGTAGTCCCGCTTCGATGGGCGGGACCGTCCGGAGCAATCTCTAGGGTCCCAGCCAATGATGATCGAGGAGAGCGAGACTCCCGAGGTGGGTCCGCAGTCCGACGCGGCCGCCAACGTTCTGGCCGAGCGTCGCGCTCGTCACGCCGACCCCGCCATGATCCGCCGAGCCGACGCCGCCGAGGCGGCGGTGCGCAACCTCGAGACGCACCTGGCGGCCCTGGAGCGGCGCCTGGAGGAGGTCGGACGCGAGCGCGAGCGCATCGCCGAGCAGCTCAGCCAGCGCGAATCCGACGTGCGCAACGTCAAGCAGCGCGAGTTCGCCGAGCAGCAGCTGCGCGTCGAGGCCGAGCAGCGCAGCGAGCGCCTGCAGCGCGAGATGCGCGCCGAGATCCAGGAGCTGGGCGGTCGCCTGGAGGAGACCGAGCGCCACGTGCGCGAGCTGGACGCCGAGCTGTCGCGGTTGCGCGAGCGCGATGCGCGCCTGGTGCCGATCGTGCGCGAGCTGATGGACGTCGCCGCCGGCCTGCGCAGCGGTTTCGAGCGCGAGCTGAGCGCGCTGCGCGAGGAGCTCCAGCAACAGGTGGTCTGGGAGCGCGAGACATACGTGCGCGAGCTGACCGCGATGGGCGCGCGCATGGAGGACCTGCGCTTCGAGCTGACCCGCACCGCCGACGATCTGCGCGCGCAGCTCGCGGCCGAGCCCCCGAGTTCTGCCCTGCTCCAGCACACGAGCGCACCCGAGTCAGAGCGCGAGGCGGCCCATCGCCGCGAGATGGCCGATGCGCTGGTAGCGGCCGTCGAACGCCTGCGCGCGCGCGTTGCCGAGGTCAAGGAGGCGGAAGCGGCAGAGACCGCCGCCGTGCCCGAGCCGGCTCATGCGCCCATCGAGCAGTCGCAGGTGATCGTCCAGCCGTTGGCGGGACCGCTCGCGCCTGAAGCAGTCGTGGAGCCGGCGCCGCTCGCCGAGCCGCCTCCTGCCGAGCCCTCGCCGACCGAGCCGGTCGCCGTGGAGCCGGCATCGGTGGAAGCGCCGCCTGCCGAGGAGGCGAAAGTCGAGTCGGCGATCAGCGGTTACGTGCCCGCAAAAGCAGCGCCTGCGGAGAGGCCCGCGGTGGGCAACTACACGGGCTACCGGCCCGCCGAGGAGCCGGTCGCGGATGAGCCGGCATCGGCGGAGGCGCTGGGCGACGCGTCGACGAGCGCACAGCAGCCGGTCGTCGAGGAGCCGATCGCCGCGGGGCCGCTCGCCGAGGAGCCGGCGGTCGAGGAGCCGGCGGTCGAGGAGTCGCCGGCCGCCGCGGAGCCGCTCGCCGAGCAGGTTTCCGCCTCCGAGCAGACCGCTGCCGAGGACGATCGGAATGCCGAGCGACAGCCGGTCCTCGAGGAGTCGCCGGCTGAGGAGACCGTGTCCGACGACGTCGGGCTCGGCGGCATCCACCGCCACGAGGCGCCGGTGCTCGAGTCGCCGCCCGGCGGTCTCGGCCCGAGCGGAGCGCTCAGCACCAAAGTCGTCACATCGCGGCCGGTGGCGTTGCAAACGCGCCTGCTCTCGGTGCCCGAGAAGCGGACCTCCTGGCTGGCTCCCGCGATTCGCGGACTCGCCGCGCGACGCGACGCGAAGCTCGCGGCCGAACTCGTGATCGAGCTGCTGCCCGCCCAACGACAGGTGGTCGAGGGTCAGCTCAACTACGAGATCAAGATCGCCGAGCTCGGCTCCTTCTACGTCGCGATCGACCCGGCCAGCGCCGTCATCTCCAGAGAACCGCGCGGCCCCGCCGAGTTCTCGCTGGAGGGCTCGGTTGCGGCCTTCAGCGAGCTTGCCGCCGGCGGCACCACGCGCAGGCATCGTGGACTGCGCATTCGCAAAGGCCGCAGTCGCGCGCGCGCGCTTCTGAAGGCCCGTCGCCAACCGATCGCGCTCGCCGACCTCGCGGCCGGCGAAGTGGACCTGTGGCCCGGCCTGCTGTTGCTCGCGATGGCGGAGGCGATCGATCCGGCTTGGACCACGGGACGCCGCTTCGAGCTGGCCTTCGACATCGCCGACGCCGACGGAATCGTCATCTACATCCGCGTGTGCGACGGCGAGCCGATCCTCGTCAGCCGTACCCCGGTGGGACAGCCGATAGCGACGGTTTCGCTCGGCGCGCACGCGCTGGTTTGCCTGCTGGCGGGCACCCGGGCGCCCTCCGAGCATCGCGCGACGGTGGTGGGCGACGCCACCTCCGTGGAGATGTTCCTGCAGTGGACGGCGCGCGCTCAGGGCCTGTCCGCGGCAAGCTCCTGAGCGCGCTCTCCTCGCCAGCCTGATCCGCCGCTCAGGCGGTTAGCATCCAGCATCGGTGAGCACCCCCTCCTGCGCCCATCTGCACGTCCACTCCGAGTACTCGCTGCTCGACGGAGCCTGTGGGATCGAGGCGCTCGCGCGCCGCGCCGCCGAGTTCGGCCAGCCCGCGCTCGGGCTCACCGATCATGGCGTGATGAACGGCATGGTCGAGCTTCACAAGGCATGCGCCAAGCATGGAGTGAAGCCGATCTTCGGATGCGAGATATACCTCGTCGACGATCACGAGGCAGCCAAAGCCAAGGGTCCGGGCACGCGTGTCGAGCGCAACCACCTGACGCTCCTGGCCCACAACGACACCGGCTATCGCAACCTCGTGCAGCTGTCCTCCGCCGGCTTCCTGGAAGGGTTGAACCGGGGCAAGCCCACCCTCGATCTCGCTCAGATCGAGCGCCGCTCCGAGGGCATCGTCGCCCTGACCGGCTGTCTCGCCTCGCGCTTCTGCCAGCGCCTGCTCCACGACCGTCCAGGCGACGCGCGCGCCCACGCCGACGACCTCGTGCGCATCTTCGGGCAGGACAACGTCTACTTCGAGGTGCAGAAGAACGGTCTGGCCGAGCAGGAGAAGTGCAACGAGGGCATCGTCAAGATCGCGCGCGAGATGGGCGGCAGTCTCGTCGGCACCGGCGACGTCCACTATCTGCGCCGCGAGGACTACGACCATCACACCGCGCTGTTGTGCGTGCAGACCAAGAGCACGCTCGCGGCGCCGAAGATGACCTTCGAGACCAATGAGTTCTACCTGCGCGACAGCGCCGAGATGGCGAGCGCCTTCGCGCAGTGGCCCGAGGCGATTGCGAGCACCCTGGAGATCGCGGAGCGCTGCTCTGTGGAGCTCGATCTGGGCAAGCAGTTGATCCCCAAATACCCCACCCCGGAGGGGATCTCCGAGCGCGAGTATCTGCGCGAGCAGGTGAGGCTTGGTCTGAGCGCCCGCTACGGCGACCCGCCGCCCGCCGACGCGCTTGAGCGCATGGACATGGAGCTTGGCGTGATCGACCGCATGGGCTTCAACGCCTACTTCCTGATCGTGTGGGATTTCGTCAAGTTCGCCAAGGAGAACGGCATCGCCGTCGGCCCCGGACGCGGATCGGCGGCCGGCTCGATCGTCTCCTACTGCCTTGCCATCACCGACGTCGACCCGCTGCGCTACGACCTGCTGTTCGAGCGCTTCCTGAACCCCGAGCGCGTGTCGATGCCCGATATCGACATCGACTTCTCGGTGCGCGGACGCGAGCGCGTGATGCGCTACGTGACCGAGAAGTACGGGCGCGAGTCGGTTGCGCAGATCGTCACCTTCGGCAAGATGTTCCCGCGCGCCGCCACGCGCGACGCCGCCCGCGTGCTCGGCTATGACTACGGCTCCGGAGACCGCCTCGCAAAGCTCATCCCGGACCCGATCATGGGCCGCGCGCCCTCCTTCGAGGAGTGCCTGAAACCAGGGGAACCGCTGAAGAAGGCGTATGACGAGGAGCCCGACGCGCGTCGCATCGTCGACGTCGCCAAGGGTCTGGAGGGGATCGTGCGCAACTCCTCGATCCACGCCGCCGCCGTGGTCATCGCCGACCGTCCGCTGACAGACATCGTGCCGCTGCAGCTCGCCGACGCCGGCACCGACGAGAGCGGCGAGCGCAGCTACCGCACCGTCACCCAGTTCTCGATGAAGCCGATCGAGGAGATCGGGCTGCTCAAGATGGACTTTCTCGGGCTGCGCAACCTCGACGTGATCGAGGACGCGCTGGACATCATCGAGCGCTCCAGTCGCGACGCCGATGGACAGCGCGGGGGGCGCCTGGACATGTCCAAGCTACCGCTCGACGACGCCCGCACCTACGAGATGCTCGCTCGCGGCGACTCGATCGGCGTGTTCCAGTTCGAGTCCGAGGGGATGCGCGAGGCGCTGAAGAAGGTGCGCCCCGACGAGTTCAACGACCTCGTCGCCCTCAACGCTCTCTATCGCCCCGGTGCGATGGACCAGATCCCGGTATACGCGAAGGGCAAGCACAACCCCGACGCGATCTCCTACCCGGACGAGCGCCTGCGCCCGATCCTCGAGTCCTCCAAGGGCGTGATCCTCTATCAGGAGCAGGCGATGCAGATCTCCAAGGAGATCGCCGGCTTCTCCGGCGCCAAGGCCGACGATCTGCGCAAGGCGATCGGCAAGAAGAACCGCGAGGCGATGGCCAAGCTCAAGCCCGACTTCGTCGAGGGCTGCAAGGCCTCGGGCACGAGCCCCGAGGTGATCGACTTTCTCTGGCAGACCAACGAAAAGTCCGCCGACTACTCCTTCAACAAGTCCCACGCCGCCTGCTATGGGCTGATCGCCTATCGCACAGCGTGGTTGAAGGCGAACTACACCGCCGAGTACATGGCGGCGCTGATCTCCTCGGTGATGTCCACGAAGGACAAGGTCCCCTTCTTCGTCGCTCGCTGCGAGGAGATGGGCATCGAGATCCTGCCGCCAGACGTGAACCTCTCAGACCACGAGTTCACGGTCGTCGAGGGCAATATTCGCTTCGGCCTGGACGCGGTCAAGGGTGTCGGCTACCAGGCGGTGGAGGCGATCAAGCAGGCCCGCGAAGAGGGTGGATCGTTCGCTTCGCTGTGGGACTTCTGCGAGCGGGTGGACAGTCGCGCGGTCAACAAGAAGGCGATCGAGGCGCTGATCAAGTGCGGCGCGCTCGGTTCGACCGGCGCCACCCGCAAGGGCATGCTGGCCGTGCTCGAAGCGGCCCAGTCGGCCGGCCAGAAGGCCCAGCAGGACGCACTCGTCGGGCAGGGCTCGATCTTCGATCTGGCGCCGCCCGTCGCCGCCGCCTCGTCCTCCTCCTCCGCCGGCGAGGCCGCGCCGGGAGCTGGACTGCTCAAGCTGAGCCACCCGCCGATTCCAAGCGAGGAGTTCGACCAGCCGCAGCTGCTTGCCGTCGAGAAGGAAGCGATCGGCCTGTTCATCTCCGCGCATCCGCTCAAGCCGATGCGCGAGGCGCTGCGCGCACGCGCGGACTGCTCGCTCGCCGCCCTCGTCGACCGGCGCGACAAGGACTGGGTGACAGTCGGGGGCATCGTCACAGAGTCAAAGCGCATCCGCACCCGCAACGGCGATCACATGATGTTCGCCACGCTCGACGACCTCGAGGGAGCCGTCGAGATTCTCGTATTCGGCAAGGCGCTCGCAGAGCACGAGGCGGCGCTCGCCGTCGACCAGGTCGTGTTGATCCGCGGTCGCGTCGACCACAAGGAGGCCGGCAAGACATGTGTGGTCGTGCAATCGGCCGAGCCCTTCGCTCCGAGCGAGCAGGAGATCGAACAGGCAGACCGGGCCGCGAAGGCGAGCTCGGTCGCGCAGGCCGCCGCCGCCAAGCCCGTGCGCCTGCAGGTGCACGCGGCTCAATTGCCCGCGAGCGCGATCGAGGACGTGAAGGACATCATCGAGTCCCACCGCGGTCCAGCCGAGGTCGTGCTCGAGATGATGACAAGCGCTGGCCTGCGCATCCTGCGCCTCGGCGAGGCATACCGCGTGCAGCACACCCCGGGAGTGCGCGCGGAGCTCGAAGCAGCGCTCGCGCCGGCGCGTGCCCTTGAGGGTGCGACGGCGCTCGCAGCCACCGCCTAGCGTTTCCCTCCAGCCGCTCTGCGCTCCCGCACGCCCCGCTCGTGCAGCCTCATCGCCAGCTGCACCTCCTCGCGCGTCGCGCCGGAGCGGTTCACGCCGGGGGTCTCGAGGATGCACGGCAGATCCTGCAGCGCCGGCGCCGCCAGGAAGGCCGCGCAACCCTGCTCGCCCAGCTCGCCCTCGCCGATGTTCGCGTGGCGGTCGCGATTTGAGCCGAGCGGGGTCTGCGAGTCGTTGAGGTGCAGCGAGCCGACGCGCTCCAGGCCGATCTTCGCCGCGATCTCACCCGTCAACGAGTCCATGCCGGCGTGCGAGCGGATGTCATAGCCGGACGCGAACAGGTGACAGGAATCCAGGCACAGTCCAAGCCGCCGATCGCCGCCGCCAGCCTCGAGCAGCCGCGCCAACTCCTCGATCGAGCGTCCGAGCGTGCCGCCCGCGCCCGCCGTGTTCTCCAAGTGCAGCGGACACTCCTCGCTTTCGGCCAGCGCCTCGCGAATCGTCTCCCCGGCACGCTCGATCGCGGCGGCCGGATCGCCCTTCTTGGCGGACCCGGGGTGCAGCACCACACCGCGTGCGCCGATGGCGTGGCCGACCCGCAGCGACTGGGTCAGAGACAGCAGCGACTTCGCGCGAATATCGGGATCCTCGCTTGCGCAGTTGAGCAGATACACGGCATGGATCAGCACCGCGTCGATCTGACTGGCCGCCATTGCCTCGCGAAATGCCTCCACGTCCCGCGCCTCGAACACGGTCGGTCGCCACATGCGCGGCGACTGGTTGAAGATCTGGATTGCGCGGCAGTCGCGCTCGAGCCCCCGCTCGATCGCGTTCGGCAAGCCGCCCGCGGGGGAGACGTGGGCTCCGATCAGCACGCGCGACCCCGCTTCGCCACGCACTCGGCGCTACGTGCGGATTTCATCGGGGCGGTCCCTGCCACTAGCATGGCGCGAGATCCTATGAGAGTTCGCTTCGCACCATCGCCCACCGGCGCGCTGCACATCGGCGGCGCTCGCACAGCCCTGTTCAACTGGCTGCTAGCGCGTCACAGCGGCGGGACCCTGCTGCTGCGCATCGAGGACACCGACCGCGAGCGCTCCACCCCCGAGAACGTGGAGCAGATCCTGGACGCGCTGCGCTGGCTCGAACTCGATTGGGACGAGGGGCCCGTCTTTCAAACCGAACGAGCGGACCGCCACCAGCAGGCGCTGCAGGCACTGCTCGACGGTGGACACGCCTATCGCTCGAACGCGACCGCGGCGGACGTCGCCGCTTACAAGCAGCTGCACGGAGCCGAGCGCGGCTTTCGCGGCGGCGACGAGGGCGCCGGCGCGGTGCGCCTACACGTGCCCGAAGGCGGCGTGACGGTGGTGCACGACGCGATTCGCGGCGATACCACCTTCGAACACGTCCATCTCGACGATCCCGTGATCGCGCGCGCCGACGGCTCGGTGCTTTACAACTTTGCGGTCGCGATCGACGATCTCGACGCGCGCATCACACATGTGGTGCGCGGCGAGGACCACCTGTCGAACACCCCCAAGCAGCTGCTCGTGCTGCAAGCGGCCAAAGCCGCCGGCTTCGGCGCGAACGCGCCCGAGCCGATCTACGCGCACCTGCCCTTGCTGCACGGCCCCGACGGCAAGAAGCTCTCAAAGCGCCATGGCGCCGCCTCCGTGCAGGAGCTGCGCGACGCCGGCTACCTGCCCGAGGCGGTGCGCAACTACCTCGCCCTGCTCGGCTGGGGGTCGGGCGACGATGCGACCGTGATGTCCACCGAGGAACTCGTCGAGCGCTTCCAGCTCGAGCGCGTCAGCCGCAACCCCGCGCGCTTCGACGAGGTCAAGCTGCGCTGGCTGGACGGGATCTATATCCGCGAGCTGCCTGTGTTCGAGCTCGCCGAGCGCGTGCTCGAACACCTGCGCGCCACCGATCCCGCCGCCGCGCGCGCCGCGGAAGCCGATCGCGAGCTGCTCGAAGGCGCCGTCGAGATCAGCCAGGAGAAGATCCAGACGCTCGCCGATTTCTGGCCGCTGGCGCGCTTCTTCTTCTGTGAGGTAACGCCAGACGATGGCGCGCGCGAGCGCTGGCTTGGGGAGCAGGGACGCGTCGTGCTTGGCGACGCGCGCACCCGCCTCTCCGAGGTCGACAGCTTTGAAGTCGCCGCGGTCCAGGACGTGCTTGCCGGCATCGTCGAGCAGCACGCCGTCAAGCCGCGCGAGGTCTACCAGCCTGTGCGCGTCGCGATCGCGGGCGCCACGATCTCGCCTGGCATCTTCGAGAGCGTCGCGCTGCTCGGCCGCGAGGAGACCCTGCGCCGCATCGACATGGCGCTCGCGGGCTGAGGCGCGGCGCGCCAGAGGTCGATCGGGAGGGTCGCGCGGCCTGCGATCGGCCTCGGCGGCGCGCGGCCTGTGGGGTGCCCGGCTCAACAAAGCGCTTGCGGCTGCCGATAGGACCCGTGACGACCACCTGGGCCGGCTCGGATGCCGCCCACGTCAAGAAGGTGTCATGGGCACGCAAGCAACAGTGACAAAGCCAACGCACGGAAGCGACGGGACGCCTCGCACGCTCGTGCTCGAGCGCACCCCGACATCGAGCGCATCGGGCGAGCGCCACCAGAACGAGGGCCACGGGCGGCGTTTGATGCTCGCCTTCGAAGCGCTCGACGCGTTCCCCGCGCTGTCGGAGTCGCGCGCGAGACTGCTGTCGGTCATCTCCAAGGACAATGTCGCCACGGCGGACATCGTCACGGCGGTGGAGTCGGACGTCGCGCTGATCATCGCCGTGATGCGTCTTGCGAACGCCGGGAGGGCCTCCGCGGAGCGCGTGGAGACGGTCGTCGCCGCGGTGGAGCAACTCACGCCGCGGGCGGTGCAGTCGATCGCCAGCCGTGTGCGCACGTTTGACTTCTTCGAGCGCGCCAAAGGCTGGGACACCGAGCCCGAGCGGTTTCGCCTGCACGCGCTCGCCACGCAGCACACCGCGGATCGGCTCGCCGCCGAGGTCGGCTATGAGCATCGCGACCGGCTGACCGTCACGAGCCTGCTGCACGACGTCGGCAAGCTGGTGCTCATGCACGCCTACCCCGGATATGTCGCCCAGGTCAAGCGGGACGCGCAAACGCCGGAGAAGCGCATCCACCAGGAACGGCGCGAGCTGGGCGTAGACCATGCGCTTGTCGGCGGCGTGCTCGCGCGCCGCTGGGGCTTGCCGGCGAGCATCGCCACGACGATCGAGCGCCACCACAATTCCGACGCCTGCGGCGAGGCCGCGTTCGTGCGCCTTGCCGACATGCTCGCCCACTACGCTCACGGCGCTCCGGTCGCGCCCGCCGAGATGCTCTCGGTCGCGCGCACGCTGGGGCTCGGGTCGGAGGAGCTGCGCCGCGTGATGTACGAGTTGCCGACAGCCGCCGCACAGCGCCAGCGCTTGGTCGACCCGTGCCCGCTTTCCGGCCGTGAGTTGGGCGTGCTGCAGCGGCTCGCCGAGGGCAAGGTCTATAAGCAGATCGCCCACGAGCTGACGCTCTCCACCAGCACGGTGCGCACACATCTGCACAACATCTATGGCAAGCTCGGCGCCGTCGATCGCGCGCAGGCGGTGTTGATCGCCACCGAGCGCGGTTGGCTCTAGCACACGCCGCGCGGCGGCCGCCGCCAGCCTGGCGCATCCGGCCGGAGGCTTAGGCTGTCCAGGTGTCCGCGATCGCTCAGGTCGAGCCGATGACAACGGCCCGCGCGTTGCGCGGGCCGTTCGACTACCGGCTTCCGCTGGAGCTGCGCGACGAGGTGGCGGTGGGCTCGATGCTGGTCGTGCCCTTTGGACGGCGCGAGATCCTCGGCGTGGTGACCGCGCTGTCCGACAGCAGCGAGGTCGCCGAGGAGAAGCTGCTCGCACCGCTGCGTGCGCTCGACCGGGACCAGCCCACCCTTCCGATCGAGCTGCTGGCGCTGGCGCAGTGGATCGCCGAGGAGTACTGCTCCACGCTCGCGCGCGCGCTCTCGCTCGTCTTGCCTCCCGCCGCCGCCCGACGGCTGAGCGCTCGCAAACGCCGTGCCGCGCCGGCGCGCGCCGAACACGTCTCGCTCGGCGCGCGTCCGGCGCAGCAGCCGCCGCCGAACGCGGAGCAGGCCGCCGCGCTTGCCGATCTGAGCGCCGCGCTGCGGTCCGAGAGCGCCCAGACACGACTGCTCGCCGGGATCACCGGATCGGGGAAGACCGAGGTCTACGTGCGCCTCGTCGCAGAGGCGCTCGGGCACGGTCTCGGGGCGATCGTGCTCGTGCCGGAGATCGCGCTCACGCCACAGATCGTCGGGCGCTTCGTCGAGCGCTTCGGTGAGACCATCGCCGTGCTGCACTCGCGCTCTGACGATCGCTCAGCGCCGCGAGGAGTGGCGACGGCTGAGGGTGGGCGAGGCACGCGTGTGCGTCGGTCCGCGCTCGGCCGTGTTCGCCCCGGTGCAGCGGCTCGGGCTGATCGTGATCGACGAGGAGCACGACTCCTCCTACAAGCACGAGGGAGACCCCCGCTACGACGCGCGCGCCGTCGCCGCACGCCGCGTCGAGGAAAGTCGCGCACTGCTGTTGCTCGGTAGCGCCACGCCGCGTCCGGAGAGCATCCATGAAGCGCGCCGTCCGCTGCGTCTCTCTCGCCGCGTGGATGGCCGACCGCTGCCGGGCGTGAGTGTGCTCGACATGCGCGAGCAGTCGCACCAGCTGCATCCACTCACCGTGCAGGCGCTCGCCGACGTGCGCGCCGCCCGCGGCAAGGCGATCGTGCTGCTGAACCGCCGCGGCTGGTCGAACTTCCTCAGCTGTCGCGCCTGTGGGCGCGTGTGGGGCTGCCCCGAGTGCGATGTGGCGCTCGTGCTGCATCGTGCCGGCGGTTTCCTTGCGTGCCATCACTGCGGCCACCGCGAGGCGGCACCGAGACGTTGCACGTGCGGCTCGGCCTCCGTGGCGCGCCACGGCGCCGGTACCGAGCGAATGCAGCACGATCTCGCCGCCGCGCTCGACGACGGCGAGTTTCCCGTATTCCGCCTGGATGCCGATACGGCCGGCGGCGCGCATGGCTCGGGCAGCGACGTCGCTGCTCTGCTCGCTCGCTTTCAAGCGCGCCCGCGGGTGTGTTGATCGGCACGCAAATGGTCGCCAAGGGCCACGATTTCCCCGACGTCGCGCTTGGCGTGGTGCTCGACGCCGACGCGACCCTGCGCTTTCCCGACTTCCGCGCCGAGGAGCGCACGTTCGCGCTCGTCACGCAGCTCGCCGGTCGCGTCGGGCGCGGCAACGACGGGCACGTGCTCGTGCAGACGATCGCACCCGACGCCCGCTCGATCGCGCACGCCGCCGCCCACGACAGCGACGGTTTCCTGGCCGGCGAGCTGCAGCGCCGCCAGGCGCTCGACTATCCGCCGTTCTCGAGCCTGATCCGCGTGGTGTGCGCCGCCGAGCAGGCATCCCGAGCGCATGCGGCGGCTGTGAGCGTGCGCGAGTCGGTCGGTGCCCCCGGGGCCAAGATCCTCGGTCCGGCGTCCTTGTTCAGGCTGCGCGGGCGCGAGCGCTACCAGCTCGTGGTGAAGGCATCTCCGGCAGGCCGCGGTGCGGTCGTGCGTGCCGTCGGCGATGCCGTGCGCGGCGTCGCCGAGCAGCGGCGACACGGCGGGGTCAGCTTCAGCGTCGACGTCGATCCGCAATAGCCGCGACGCTACCGCGGACTAGACTTTGGCCCCATGAGCCAGGAGGAGCAGATGGACGCCGAGGTCGAGCCCGAGGAGGGCGCGCCGAGCGTCGAGGAGCTGGACCCCGAGACACGAGCGCGACGCGACGCCGCGCTGCGCAACGTGCGCAAGTTCGGCGATCCCGTGCTGCGCACGACAGCGCTGCCGGTCGAACGCTTCGACGCGGAGCTGGTCCGGGAGATCGAGCGGATGGGGGAGCTGATGCACGACGCCCTCGGCGTCGGGCTTGCCGCGACCCAGCTTGGCGTGCTGCACCGGGTGCTCGTCTATCGCGCCTACACCGAGGATCCGCTCACGGCGCTGGTGAACCCGACCGTCGAGTGGGTCAGCGAGGAGCTGGAGAGCGCCGAGGAGGGCTGCCTCAGCCTGCCGGGCGTGCACGTCGAGGTCGAGCGCCACGCGCGCCTGCGTGCGCGTGCCCGCGACGCTCATGGAGAGGAGATCGTGGTCGAGGCAGAGGGTCTGCCGGCGCGCATCATCCAGCACGAGATCGACCATCTCGACGGCATCCTGATTCTCGACCGCATTCCGCGAGAGGCGCGCAAGCAGGCGATGCGCAAGATGCGAGAAGCGGTCATCTCCTCGAGCGCGGCGTAGTGCGCACCGTGTTTCTCGGCACGTCGGCCTTTGCGGCCACCGTGCTCGAGAGCCTGGCCGGGGCGGGGCCGATCCCGACCGGCGCTCGGGCGGCGGCGAAGGCGACGATGCGCGGAGCGCGCGATGGGCCGCGCGCGGGCGGAGCTGGCGCCGCTCACCGCCCGGCGCTCGTGCTCACGCGGCCCGACAGGCCGGCCGGGCGTGGGCGCAGGCTGTCGAGTCCTCCGGTCGCCGAGGCCGCGCGTGCGCTCGGCCTTCCGGTGGCCCAGCCGGAGAGCGTCAACGACCAGGCGACCCGCGCGATGATCGCCGGCGTCGCGCCGGAGACGGTGCTGGTGTGCGCTTTCGGAGCGCTCATACGCGAGCCGCTGCTGTGCGACTACCCGATGCTCAACGTTCACCCCTCGCTGCTGCCGCGCTGGCGTGGAGCGGCGCCGGTCGAGCGGGCGATCATGGCCGGCGACGAGCGCACGGGCGTATCGATCATGCGCCTGACGGCGGGTCTTGACAGCGGACCGGTCTGCCTTGCCGAGCAGGAGCCGATCCTGGCGAGCGACACCTATGGTTCGCTGGCCGAGCGCCTTGCCGCGCTCGGGGGCCGGCTGTTGCTGCGTGTGCTGGACGCGATCCAAGCCGGAGCCGCGCCGCGCTTTGTCGAGCAGGATGAGCGACAGGCCAGCTACGCCGAGAAGATCGGCCCCGAGGATCGGCTGCTCGACCCGGCCAGGCCGGCCGTCGAGCTCGAGCGCTCGGTGCGCGCGCTTCACCCGCACATCGGCGCACGTGTCGCGCTCGCCGACGGGACCATGCTCGGCGTCAGGCGCGCGGCGCTCGCCGCCGACACGGCGCCTGTCGGAACGGGGGTATATGCGAGCGGCGAGCACCTGTTGCTGGGTTGCGCCGCGGGCGTGCTGGAGCTGCTCGTCGTGCAACCGCCGGGCAGGCGAGCAATGCAGGCCGGCGCATTCCTTCGCGGTCACGGGCTGCCGGGCGCGTGATGGCCGATGCGGCGCGACGCGGCGGGACGGACGCGAGCCGCTCGCACAGGCTGGGCGCGGCGCGCAGCGAGAACGCGCGCATCGCCCCCGCGCGACGCTGCGCCTACGCGGTGATAAGGCGCGTCTTCGAGCAGGGCGCCTACGCCGACCGGGCGCTGCAGTCCCAGGCGCGCGAGCTCGACGCACGCGATCGGGCGCTCGCGATGCGTCTCGCCTATGGAGCGATCCAGCGCTGCGGCACGCTCGACTGCCTGATCGAGCGCCTTGCCGGTCGTTCGCCGGCACGCCTCGATGCGCCCGTGCTCGCTGCGCTGCGACTCGGGCTGTATGAGCTGTTGTACATGAGCGGAGCGCCCGACCGCGCGGTCGTCGCGGACTGCGTCGAGCTCGCCAAGCGCGCCAGCGCGCCTGCTCGCTCGGGCCACGGGCTCGTCAACGCCGTGTTGCGCCGCGCGGCGCGCGAAGGAGCCGAAGCGCTGCTCGGCGACTTGCGCGAGGACACGCCCGAGCAGGCCGCGATCGCACACTCCCATCCCGAGTGGATCGCGCGCATGTGGTGGAGCGAGCTGGGGTCGCTCGACGCCTGCGCGCTGATGGCCGCCGATAACGAGCCGGGCGAGCTTGCGCTGCGTGTCAACACGCTGCGTGGCGAGCGCGGGAGTGCTGAGGGCGCGGGGGGCGAGGGCGCGCAAGTCGACGTGACCGCGGTCGCCGCCCGGCTGGGTGTGCCCACGCACACCGACCCCGAGCTGCCCGAGGCGCTCGTGCTCGACGGCCCGCTGGACATCCACCGCACCGGCGCGTGGGCCTCGGGAGCGATTCTCGCGCAGTCGCGCGCAGCGATGCTCGTCGCACGGGCGCTCGACCCTCAGCCGGGCGAGCGCGTGCTCGACCTGTGCGCCGCGCCGGGCGGCAAGAGCACCCACCTGGCGGCGCTGATGGGCGATCGGGGCGAAGTGCTCGCGGTCGAGCGCAACCGCGCGCGCGCCGAGCAGTTGCAGGACACGGCGCGGCGGCTGCACGCGGCCTGCGTACGGGTCGAGGTCGCCGACGCCGCCGTGGTGCGTCCCGAGGGAGCCGTCTTCGACCGCGTGCTCGTGGACCCGCCGTGCTCGGGGCTCGGCACGCTTCAGGCGCGCCCCGACCTGCGCTGGCGGGTGACGTCTGAGGACCCCAGGCGGCTGGCGAGCGTCCAGGCGCGGATCCTCCGGGCCGGCGCCGCCGCGCTCCGTCCGGATGGCATGCTGGTGTATTCGACATGTACGATCTCTCCGCTCGAGAATGAGCGACAAATAGAATTGTTTCTGGAACGTAACTCCGGTTTCGTCCTCGAGGATCTCGCAGGCGAACGGCAAACCCATCTCCACCCACGTGCACCGAAGGTTCTTTTGACGATGCCCCACCGCGATCGCACCGCGGGCTTCTTCGTCGCGCGGATGCGGCGAGTGGGCGGCTGCTCTCGGGGTAGTCTCTGATCATGGAGGGGTCCACGCCGAAAGAGGAGGTCGATCTCGGCCCTGCATGTCCCAACTGCTCCGAGCCGTGGCTGCGCCCGACCAATCTGCCCGGGCGATACCGCTGCGTGTACTGCCTGCACCGCTTCGAGCTCGCGTCGGTGTGTCCGAACTGCGGCGAGCACTCCACGATCGTGCGCATGTCCTCGACCGCGATCCTGAAGTGCAATAACTGCGGGGATTCGATGTTGATGCCCATATGAGGGCGCATGGGCTCGTCGAGCGGCCGGTTCGTCCGCTGTGTCGTATGTGAGAATCCCCGCGTGAGCACAGCGGACATCTTGCGCGACGTGCGCGTCGCGCCGTCGATCCTCTCGGCCGACTTTGGCGCGCTGCGCTCGCAGGTGGGGGAGGTGCTCGACGCGGGTGCGAGGATCATCCATGTCGATGTGATGGACGGTCACTTCGTGCCGGCGATTACGCTCGGCCCGGTTGTCGTCTCCTCGCTGCGTGAACAGCTGGAGGATGTTGGGGGAGTGCTGGACGTGCACCTGATGATCGAGCGTCCTGAGCGCCACATACCGGAATTCCTGCAAGCCGGCGCTCACTCGATCGCCTTCCATGCGGAGGCCACGCCGCACATCGCCTATGCCGCGAGCCTCGTGCGCGACGGCGGCGCGTGTGTCGGGGTCGCGATCAATCCCGCCACGCCCGTGGGCGCGCTCGCGGAGATGGCGCACGCGATCGATCTCGCGCTGTGCATGACTGTGAATCCGGGCTGGGGGGGACAGCGGTTCATAGCCCACTCCCCCGAGAAGATCGAGCGCCTGCGCCACATCCTCGGCGAGGACGTCGCCCTGGAGGTGGACGGCGGCGTGGACCCGAGCACAGCGCCTCGCTGTCGTGATGCGGGCGCCAACCTGTTCGTCGCGGGCTCGGCGATCTTCGGCGAGCCCGATCCGGCCGCGGCCTACCGCGCGATCGTCGCGGCCGCGGGGGCTATCTGAGGCGGGGCGTTGTACCAATGGATGAGACGGTCGACCCTCTTGGACGCGCAGTACGCCTCGCCGAGGAGCGCTGGCGGCACATCGTCGACGGTCACCCCTATATGGCGCCGTTCCGCGCCGAGGTGCTCCGGGCAATCGCGGAGCCGACCGAGCTGATCGAGCAGCCGCGGCCTGGGCAGGACTGGTTTTACCTGCGGAGCGCAGGCCCCAGCCGGTGGCTCAAGGTCGTAGTAGCCTTTGACGAGGACTCCGTTGGGAGCATACGCACCGCGTTCCCAAGGAGAGACAAGCCATGACCGTCCATATCGGCCCATACGAGTTCGATCGTGTTCGCTACGACCATGACGCGGACGTGCTCTATCTTGCCCAGGGCGATCCCGCGCGTGCCGTCGACTTCGGCGAGACACCCGAAGGGCACGCCGTCAGTTTCGACGAGAACGGGGATCTGGTTGGCCTGACTCTGATCGATATTCGCAGGCTTCTCGATGAGGCCCAAGGTGAACTTCGCCTGGAGCTGCCTGCAAAGGCCAGTCCAACCGATCTCGAACTCGCCCTCGCGTAGCATCCGGCAAAACGTTGCGCAATGCCTCGACTGTGCCGGGCGGTTGATCCGCTCGGCACCCATGGGCCCGGGCCCTTACGCGGAAGTCGTTGTCGTTGGCGTCCCGCGCCGATACACAACCCCCAGCATTGCCGCCAGCAGGCCGGTCGCGCCCAGATAGCCGATCTCGGTTCGCAGCAGTTCTTCGGATACCAGCGGCAGCAGCATCCAGCACACAAAGGAGACGGCCGCGACGATCCAGCAGGTGGCCGCCGTGCGCGCCTGGTTGCGTGCCAAGGCCGCCTGGTTGAGCGCACCGGAGGTCAGGTGCATACCCATGCCGAGGCCGATCAGGGCGAGCCCCACGCGTCCGTATTCGAAGCTCTGGCCGAAGAGGATTTTCATCACGGGCGGCCCAATTGCCAGCAGACCAAGGGCGACCGCGACCGCAAAGCCCGCGATTGCCATCACCGTGATTCGGATCGCCTTGGCAAACGCGGCGTGTCCCTCGGTCGCCTCGAGTCCCGTGAGATGCGGCAGCAGCGAGGTCTGGATCGCCTGGAAGAGTTGCAGCGGCGCACGCGCGATCAGCAGCACGTTGAACACGATCCCCGCGAGCGCGACGTTCGTCGAAGTGATGTCCACCGTGAGCACAGCCGCGTTCAGAAGCGTCTGCTCGGAGAGCATCACTCCGGACACGGCGAACGCAAACCCCGACCCGCGCCGCAGCGACAGCTCATCGGCGGCGACCGCCTCCTCGACGCCCTCGGTGCCCGGTCCTGCCAGCGCCGCGTCGAGCTCCTCAAGCTCCGGCGCGTTGTGTTGCGAGCGCTCGCTTCGCGCGCCCTGGCCGGCGGCTGGCCCGTCCGACACGCCTCGCCCGCTCGGCCCACTCGACTCGTTCGCACGGCGCGCAAATGCCAGCGGCACCACCACCAGCGACACGAACGGCGCCGCCGCGATCCCGAGCGCCACGGCGCTCTGCCCACTCGTCAGCCCAACCGCCACCGCCAGCGCAAAGCACAGCCGCGAAACCGACTCCATCAACACCAGGCCGCCGAACAGCCCGAAGAATTCGTGCCCGGCAAGCCAGCCGCGAGCGAAATAACTGGCGGCATAGGCCAGGGTGCCGACGACCAGCACCCAGTACAGGGCGGCATAGTGGCCAAACACGTTGTCGATCAGGTCTTCGTGGAGCGCCAGTGCCACAATCAGAAAGGCCAGGGCGAAGCTGGCCTGGATCGCGATCGGCACGCGCACCGAGTGTTGTTCGTGCCCGCGTGCCCTGCGGTCGGCGATCGTGCGGCTCAGCAGCTGTTCGATCGGCCGGTAAATCACCGAGATGATCACAAACATGATCGACCACAACAGGTCCAGTCGCTTGGCCTGCACTTCTTCGAGCACATGGCTTGCGATCGAGAAGTAGGCGAAGGTCAGCAGGCCGGTGCTGGCGATGCCGATGGAGAGCAGCCGCGCTCCGCTGCCATAGGAGCGGCCCGTCCGGCTACCGGCGCGCCGGTCGGTGGTGCTCGATCTGGACGTCACAGCGCCGCCGCGGGCCGCCGCGCCGCGCTCACCCGAGGCGGACAAGCAGCATCGTCCAGGGGAACGGCGAGCGCGCCTCCACGACCGTGCCGTAGCGGGAGAGCAGCGCCACGAACGAGCGCTTGGACCAGTGGTTGAGGTGCCCGGGCGTGTTGCCCAGATCCGACAGATAGGCGCCTCTGGCCATGTTGAGCATCCTCCACAGCGGCTCGCGCGGCACCGACACGAGCAGACGGTTCTCGGCGCAGCGGGCCATCTCGGCGAGTGTGTGCTCGGGATCGGGCACGTGCTCGAGCACCTCGATCGCGCATGCGATGTCGAACTCGTTCTCCGCGAACGGCAAATTCTCGGCGCGCATCGTGCGGTATTCGAGGTTCGGCGCCTGACGCCGTGCCCAGCCCGCCTGGATCGAGTCCTCCTCGAGGTCGATCCCCACGATGCGCCTGTTCGGAAGTCGCTGTGCCCAGCTGTGCACGAGCACGCCCTCCCCGCAGCCGACATCCAGTACGGACGTCGGGCTGGCGGCCTGAAAGAGCTCGTCGAGCGTGCGCTCGAAGCCGGCCATCAGGCGCTTGACGAGCGGATTGGAAGAGCCGTACTTGTCGTAGGTGTTGCCGGTGACGACGCCGTCCTCTGAGACTGTGACGCCGCCGCTCATACTTCGATCGTCTCGGTCGCGCCGAGCGGGTCGGCGGCGCCAGCCGGGCTCGGCGCGCCCCCGGGCTTGGCGGCGCCCACCGCGCCGCGCTCCGCCTCCCGGCCCGCTGGATTCGCTTCGTAGTGCGATGGCTCCACACCGAGCTGCAGCTCGATGCGGCGCACCCGCTCGAAGGTCTTCTGTGTCATCACGCGCTGGGCGGCGAGCAGGTCGCCGATTACGCCAAGCGCCCACAGCACGACGGCCGCGATGAACAGCACCGCGCCGAGGATCAGCGACTGAACGTGCCCCTTGCCGTTGCCTTCGGCGTAGGCAACCACGAACCGCGTCCACACACCCAGCGCGGCGACGCCGATGATCGCGGCGAGGCTCCAGAACACGCGCAGCGGCTCGTACTGCGCGTAGATGCGGAAGATCGAGATCGAGTTGCGTCGCACGTAGGCGCCCATCGAGGGGAACAGGCGCGACTCGCGCGTCTTGGGGTTCGTGCGGACCTGCACGTGGTCGATCGCGACGAGCTGCTTGCCGGCCTGGATGATCGTCTCCAGCGTGTAGGTGAACTTCGAGACGACGAGCAGCTGGATCGCGGCCTCGCGGTTGTATGCCCTGAAGCCCGAGGTCGTGTCCGGGACCGAGGTCGAGGACGCCTGACGCACTACCCAGGAGCCGAGCCGTTGCAGCATCTTCTTCAGCGGCGAGAAGTGCTCGATGTTGCTCACCTCGCGGTCGCCGACCACCATGTCGGCGCGACCGTCGAGGATCGGGCGCACGAGCTTTGAGATGTCCGGGCCGTAGTACTGGTTGTCGGCGTCGGTGTTGACGATCACGTCCGCGCCGAGCTTCAGGCACGCGTCGAGCCCCGCCTGAAAGCCGGCCGCCAAACCCTTGTTGTTGGTAAGGCGCACGATGTGGTGCACGCCATGCGCGCGCGCCACCGCGACCGTCGCGTCGGTCGAGCCGTCGTCGATCACCAGCCACTCGACCGTGTCGATGCCGTCGATCGCGTGCGGCAGGTCGGCGAGCGTCGCCGGAAGCTGATCGGCCTCGTTGAAGCAGGGGATCTGGATGATTGCCTTCATCGCCAAAAGCCTAGTTCGCGTGGCGCTCCGCCACGCGGGCGCGCGAGGGCGAGGGTTGGAGCGTGGGGCGTGGCCTTCACCGCCAAAAGCCTAGTTCGCGTCGCGCTCCGCCACGCGGGCGCGCGAGGGCGAGGGGCGTGGGGCGTGGCCTTCACCGCCAAAAGCCTATCCCGTCCAGGCGCGGTTCTTTCTCGCTCGCTCGCGTGCCCGCCGGGCGAGCTGTAGTGCACGGGCGCCATGGTCCGCGCAGATAGGCTCTGGGCCGGATGGCGAGCACAAGCGCGAGCACGAGCGCCCGCACGGGCAACGGTGGGCTGGCGTCCACGCGCTGGCGGAGCATGCGCACGATGAGCGCTGCGAGCTGGGCGAAGCTCGCGTTCGCCGCGATGTGCGCGCTGGCGCTCGCCGGGTACTTCGCCTTCCCCACCTATCCCACCTACGACTCGTTCTACGCGCTGCTGTGGGGACGCGACCTGCTGCACCTGCACCTGCCCGACTTCCGCGTGTACCGAGCGCCCACCGAGCACCCGCTCGCGATCGCCTTCGGGGCGCTCTGCTCGCTCTTCGGCCAGGGCGGCGCGCGGCTGATGGTGCTCGGCTCGATCGCCTCCTTCGTGGCGCTCGTGGCGGGGATGTACCGGCTCGGACGCCTGTGCTTCGGCCCGATCGTCGGCGCGTTCGCGGGGCTGCTCGTGCTCAGCCGCTTCTTCGTGGAGAACCTCGCCGCGCAGGGCTACCTGGACATCTCCTACGTGGCGCTGGTTGTGTGGGCGAGCGCTCTTGAGATCGAGCGTCCCCGCCGCGGGCCGCTCGTGTTCGCGCTGCTTGCGGCGGCGGGCCTGCTGCGCCCCGATGCGTGGGTTCTCAGCGGCGTCTACTGGGTGTGGTGCTCGTGGCGGGCAACCACGCGAGCGCGTTTGGCGTACCTGGCGATGGCGGCGATCGCGCCGGTGCTGTGGGTCGGCGTCGACACGGTGGTCACGGGCAACCCGCTGTACTCGCTTCACTCCACCTCCGAACTCGCCGCCGAACTCGGTCGCACGCAGGGGCTCTCCGGAGTCCTGCAGGCGACGTGGAACTACGGTGTGAGGATCGACAAGCTGCCGGTCGTGCTCGGCGGGCTGCTCGGCGTGCTGATCGGCCTGTGGCTGACCCCGCGGCGGATGCTCGTGCCGCTGGCGGTGCTCGGCTGCCTACTGTTCGTGTTCGTCGCCGAGGGCGCCGCCGGCGCCTCGGTCGTGGACCGCTACATGGTCGGTGCCTCGATCGTGCTGCTGCTGTTCTGTGCGCTGACGCTCGGCGGCTGGTCGATGCTCGAGCCGGGCAGCCTGCCGCGACGCGTGTGGATCGCCGGCGCGGTGCTGCTCGTCGCCTACGGGGCCGTGTCGGTGGCGCGCACGCTCAGCCTCTCCAGTCTGCGCACCACGCTCGCCGACCACGAGAACTTCCACGAGGGGCTGGCCGCCGCGCTGCACGATCCGGCGGTGGCGGCGACGCTGACGCGCTGTCCGCTGCTGTCGCTGCCAAACAACAAGCTGATCCCGGACGCGCGCTGGATTCTCGACAGCGTCGGGCAGAGCGACATCGTCGCGCGCAGCCAGGCAAGCTCGCAGGCCGCCCGCCACGACTACGAACTGCAGCAGCGCCTGAATCGCGGCAGCGTCGCGGTGTACCCCCTCGGCGAAGCCGTGTTCGTGGACGCGATCGTCGACGTCGGCGACGACCCGCGCGACCAGGTGCCGCCGGCGGGCTTCAAACGCATCTACACGAGCCGCTACTACGCCGTGTATGCCAACTGCTGAGCACAGTGGCCATGACGCCCGCTGAGCGCCAGGGCGCCTCGACGCCCCTCCAAGCCGCTCCCGTGTCCCGCTCGAGCGACCCGCTCGAGTCGGCGAGCGCGAGCGCGTCGGCTCGCACGCAGCGACTGTGGGCATGGTCAGGACTCGCGCTGGTGCTGCTCCTCGCGCTCGGCCTGCGCCTGTGGGGCATCGGGGAGGGTCTGCCCTACGTCTACAACATCGACGAGGCCGGCCATTTCGTGCCGAAGGCCGTGGCGATGTTCTCCGCTGGGCTGAACCCGCGCTACTTCGTCAACCCGCCCGCGCTCACCTACGTGCTGCACGTCGTGTTCGCGGTCTGCTACGGGGGCGCCGGCGGCGCCAAGCACGAATACGCGCTGCACCCCGGGGAAGTGTTCCTGCTCGCGCGGATCACGGTCGCGGTGCTCGGCACCGGCGCGGTGTGGCTGCTGTACCTGCTCGGAGCGCGCCTGTTCGATCGCCGCATCGGTCTGCTCGCGGCGGCGATCGAGGCGGTT
Source organism: uncultured Solirubrobacterales bacterium (assembly GCA_963831995.1). Classification (GTDB taxonomy): domain Bacteria; phylum Actinomycetota; class Thermoleophilia; order Solirubrobacterales; family Solirubrobacteraceae; genus Palsa-744. Next base: position 91,304 of record CAWHSI010000001.1, read on the forward strand.
GCCTTTCTGCCCGTGGCCTACGGTCATCTGGCGCTCAACGACGCCGTCACGCTGCTGCCGCTGACGCTTTCGCTGCTCGGCAGCGCCGGTGTGATGCGCCACGGGCGCAGGCGCGACTACGCGCTCGCCGGCGTCGGCCTCGGGCTGGCCTGCGCGAGCAAGTACACCGCCGGCATCGCGATCGTGCCGCTCGCCGCGGCCGCCGCGACGCACTATCTCGATTCGATCGATCGATCGAAGGGGAGCGCGCGGTCCGATCGTCCCGAGCGTGGCGTCCTGCTCGGCGTCGCGCTGGCGGGCGTGTGCGCGCTGGGGGCGTTCCTGCTCGCCAATCCCTATGCGCTGCTGGACTTCAAACTGTTCTATTCCGAACTGCTGCACCAGTCGAGCCTCTCCGACGAAGCCCAGGGCAAGCTCGGCGCGCCCAAGGAGCTTGGGATCCTCTACTACCTGTGGTCGTTCTCCTGGGGCCTCGGCTGGGTGCCGGCGCTCGCGGCGCTCGGCGGCGCTGTGGCGATCTGGCGCCGCCACGCTCGCATCGGCTGGCTGCTCGTGCCCGCGGTGGTCCTGTTCCTCGCGTTCATGGGCCTGCAGGACCGCTACTTCGGGCGCTGGCTGCTGCCGATCTTCCCGATCGCATGTCTGCTGGCGGCGTTCTTCGGGCTCGCGCTGGTGGGTGTGATCGCTGAGCGTGTGCGCGCCGAGGGCGCGCGCGGGTCGCCGTCCGCCGGCGTTCCTGACGACGGGTCCTCGCAAGCCGCAGCCCCGAAGCGCCCGTGGGCAGCGCGGATCGCGCCGGCTGCGGTGTCGGCGCTGATCGTGGCGGCGTTGCTGGGACAGGGTCTGCTCTACAGCACTCACAACGACATCGTGCTCGCGCGCGCCGACACGCGCAACATCACACGCGCGTGGATGGTCGCGCACGTGCCGCGGGGAGCGGCGATCGTGGTCGAGCCGGTCGTGCTCGACTCGTGGATCGAAGAAGGCGCGGGCGCCGCGCGCACCGACCGCTGGCTGAAGTACGAGGCGCTGCAGTCGGTGATCGCACCCGACGGGAGCCTCTCCCCGCAGACGATCCACACGGTTGCGCTGGAAGACTACGAGACGACCCTCTCGCCGGCGTTGATCGGCTGGTATGAGCGCCTGGGCTACTGCTGGGTGGTGAGCGGCTCCACCGAGTCCGGCCGTGCGCTCGCCGATCCGAGCGCGGCACCGTTCGCGAGCGCCTACTACCACGCGCTCGCCACCGAGGCCGAAGTCGCATATCGCGTCTCGCCCTACTCGCCGGGGACTTCTGCGCCGCGCTTCGGCTTCGACTGGTCGTTCGACTACTACCCGCTCTCCTACGAGCGTCCCGGGCCGGAAATGACCGTGTATCGCCTGCGCGGGGGACGCTGTGCGCGCGCCGCGCGGTAGCGGCGAGCGCTCGTGCGTCACAACCATCGTGTGCCACGCTTTTCGGAGCTCTCCGCGGCGACCCTTATCCTGGGTGCAGCGATGGCGATAACCACCGACACCGACAGGGCGCATCTCGCGCGCGCGATCGAGCTGGCCCAGCAGGGGGCGGGCGAGGTCAAGCCCAACCCGCGGGTGGGCGCGGTCGTGGTGCGCGACGGCGAGGTCCTCGGCGAGGGTTGGCACGAGCGCTACGGCGGGCCGCACGCCGAGGTCAACGCGATCGAGGCGTGCGGGCCGATGGACATCACCGGCGCCACCCTGTACGTGTCGCTGGAGCCCTGCTGCCACGAGGGCAAGACGCCGCCCTGCACCGACGCGATCCTGCGCGCCGGCATCGCGCGCGTGGTCGTGGGCTCGGACGATCCGACCGAGAAGGCCGCGGGGCGGGGGCTTGGGATCCTCCGCGACGAGGGCGTGGAGGTGGTGCTGGCCGACGGCGAGCTGGCGGCGCGTGCGCGTCTGCTCAACCAGGCTTTTCGCAAGCACGCGCGCGTCGGACGCCCGTGGGTGCTGTTCAAGTCGGCGATGACCCTCGACGGCAAGGTCGCCACCCGCGCGGGGGATTCGCAGTGGATCAGCGGTGAGGACAGCCGGCTGCTGGCGCACGCCTGGCGAGCGTCGGTCGACGCCGTGGTCGTCGGTATCGGCACGGCGCTCGCGGACGATCCGCGGTTGACCGCGCGCCCGGACGGCATCCCGGCTGAGATTCCGCGCCAGCCGCGGCGCGTCGTGTTCGATTCGCTCGCGCGCCTGCCGCTCGGCTCCCAGCTCGTCGCCGCCGCCGAAGAGGTTCCCCTCACGGTCGTGGTCTCGCGCGCCGCGGCGCGCGCCGACGCCGACGCGCTCGAGGCGGCCGGCGCGCAGGTGCTGGTGGCGCCGGGCGAGAACGAGCCGGCGCGAGTGCGCTCCGCGCTGGACCAGCTCGGCGCCAACGGCATCGCCTCGGTGCTGCTGGAGGGAGGGCCGCACCTTGCCGGGGCGTTCCTCGACGCGGGCGAGATAGACGAGATACGGCTGTTCCTGGCGCCGATCCTGCTCGGCGGACGCACCGCGCGCGATCCCCTGGAGGGCGAGGGAGTCGAGCGCATCTCCGACGCCCTGCGCGCCCTCACCTTCGGGTGCGACCGCGTCGGCGAGGATCTGCTCATATCGGCGCGCCTGCGCGAGTGGTAGCGACGACGGGTTGAGTCGCACGTGTTCACCGGATTGATAGCCGACCTGGGCCGTCTCACCGCCTCCCAGCGCGACGCCGACGGGGCCACGCTGCAGATATCCACGACGCTCGCGGGGCAGCTGGCCGAGGGCGACTCGATCGCCGTCAACGGCGTGTGCCTCACCGCCACGAGCGTGCGCGAGGACGGCTTCGGCGCGCAGGCGATGCTCGAGACGCTGCGGCGCTCCTCGCTCGAGCGGCTGCGGCCCGGCTCCCTGGTGAACCTGGAGCTCCCGTTGCGCGCCGACGGGCGGCTGGGGGGACACATCGTGCAGGGGCATGTCGACGGTATGGGAACCGTCGCCGGCATGCGCGAGGAGGGATTCGCACGGGTCGTGGAGGTCGAGCTGGAGCAGGCGCTGGGGCGCTATTTGGTGGAGAAGGGCTCGGTGGCGGTGGACGGCGTCAGTCTCACCGTCAGCGAGGTTCGCGACGATGGCTTCTCGGTGTCGCTCATCCCAGAGACCCTCGCCCGCACTAACCTTGGAGAGGCGCAGGTCGGGGATCGGGTCAACATCGAGACGGACATACTCGCCAAGCATGTCGAGAGACTCTTGAAAGCGGAGGCCCGCACATGAGCCAGCCACAGACCAAGTCCCAGTTCGCGACCATCGAGGAGGCGATCGAGGAGATCAGGCAGGGCAAGATGATCATCGTCTGCGACGACGAGGATCGCGAGAACGAGGGCGACCTGACTCTCGCGGCGCAGTTCGCGACGCCCGAGGCGATCAACTTCATGGCGAAGGAGGGGCGCGGGCTGATCTGCCTGTCGCTCACCTCTGAGCGCTGCGACGAACTCGGGCTCGACCTGATGGCCGCGAAGAACGAGTCGTCGTTCGAAACGCCGTTCACCGTCTCGGTGGAGGCGCGCGACGGCGTCACCACCGGCATCTCCGCGCACGATCGCGCCCACACGATTCAGGTGGCGATCGACCCGCGCAGCGCGCCGCGCGACCTCGTCCAGCCGGGCCACGTGTTCCCGCTCAAGAGCCGCGCCGGCGGCGTGCTGGAGCGCGCCGGGCAGACGGAGGCGGCGGTCGACCTCGCGCGGCTCGCCGGGCTGAATCCCGCGGGCGTGATCTGCGAGGTGATGAACGACGACGGCACGATGGCGCGGGTGCCCGACCTCGTCGACTATTGCGCCCGCCACGGGCTGAAGATGATCACCGTGGCCGACCTGATCTCCTATCGCCGCCGCCACGACAAGCTGGTCGAACGCGTCGTCGCCACGCGCCTGCCGACCGCCTTCGGCGACTTCGAGGCGGTCGGCTACCGCTCGCTGGTGGACGACAAGCACCACGTCGCGCTCGTCAAGGGCGAGGTCTCAGGCCGCGAGGACGTGCTCGTGCGCGTGCACTCGGAGTGCCTGACCGGCGATGTGTTCCACTCATTGCGCTGCGACTGCGGCGAGCAGCTCGCCTCGGCGCTGGCGATGATCGAGCGCGAGGGGGAGGGGGTGCTGCTGTACCTCTCCCAGGAGGGGCGTGGGATCGGGCTGCTCAACAAGCTGCGCGCCTATCGCCTGCAGGAGGACGGTCTGGACACGGTCGAAGCCAACGAGCGCCTCGGCCTGCCCGCCGACCTGCGCGACTACGGCATCGGCGCGCAGATCCTCGTCGACCTGGGGCTCAGCTCGATCCGCATCCTCACCAACAACCCCAAGAAGATCAAGGGCCTGGAGGGCTACGGTTTGTCGGTCAGCGCGCAGATCCCGATCGAGCACGCGCCCAACGAGCACAACGAGGCGTACCTGCGCACCAAGGCCCAGCGCATGGGCCACATCCTGCACCACCAGGGGCTGAACCTCGACGAGGAGCTGCTGCGCTCGGAGCGCACCCACGATCGCGGGCGCGACAAATGAGATATGCGATCGCGATCGGACGCTTCTACGAGGAGCTCGCCGAGCGCCTGGAGCGCGGCGCCCGCGGGGTGTTCGCGAGGGCCGGCGTCGAGGTGGAGAGCTTCGACGTGCCCGGCGCGTTCGAGCTGCCGCTGGCCGCCCGCTACGCGGCCGACTCGGGTCGCTTCGCCGGCGTGGCGTGCCTGGGGGCGGTGATTCGCGGCGAGACCAGCCACTACGACCATGTCTGTGCGGAGGCCGCCCGTGGCATCCAGCGGGTTTCGCTGACCACGGGCGTGCCGTGCGCGTTCGGGGTGCTCACCTGCGAGACGATGGAGCAGGCGCTGGCGCGCTCGGGCGGTGGCAAGCGCGACCAGGGCGCTCACGCGGCCGAGGCGGTGCTGCGCATGGCCGCGCTGCGCGCCGAGCTGCAGAGCGGCTAAACTGCCGACCCTGATGGCCAAGGTATGTCACAGCTGCGGGAAGGGTCCCGCCTTCGGCAACAGCCGCAGTCACTCGATGGTCGCCACCAAACGGCGCTTCGACCCCAACCTGCAAAAGGTCAAGATCCTCGTCGGCAAGGCTCCGCGTCGCGCATATGTGTGCACACGGTGTCTGAAGGCCGGCAAGGTGACGAAGGCTCTCTGAAGGCTCCTGTCGCTCGCGGGTAGCGTGGCTGCCGATGTAACGGCCGGGCGTTGTGATGGTATGTAGCTTGCCGGCGAGGGGTTGCGGGCACAGCAGTTGGACAAGAGGTCTTTCCAGCCTTTGACTGACACCAATCTGATCCGCTTCAGGGCCGCCGTGGCCGGGGCGCTTGCGCACCTGGAGTCGCGCCGCCAGGAGGTCAACGACCTCAACGTGTTCCCGGTCGCCGACGGCGACACGGGCGACAACATGGTGCTCACGCTGAAGGCGGTGCTGGAGGAGCTCGATCGCCTGCAGGGCAGCGACTCCTCCAAGACGATCGACGAGATCGGGCGCGAGGAGATCGTGCAGTCGGTCGCGCGCGCGGCGCTGCTCGGCGCACGCGGCAACTCCGGGGTGATCCTCTCGCAGCTGATCAGGGGCGCGGCCGAGGAGCTCGTGAGCCGCCCGGGACAGCTGATCGACGCAACCCTGATCGGCGCGGCGCTCGCGCACGCGGCCGACCGCGCGTACGCGTCGGTGCGCGAACCGGCAGAGGGCACGATCCTCACCGTTGCGCGGGAGATGGCGCACAGCATCGTGGCCGACGTCGCCCACAGCCAGGAGGGGGGACGGCTCGCGCCCGCGACCGGCCCGCGCGAGCAGGACCTCGCGATCGCGGACACCCTGGAGCGGGCGGTGTCGGCCGGTCAGGAGTCGGTCAAGCGCGGGCCGCAGCTGCTCGCCGAGCTGCGCGACGCCGGGGTCGTCGACGCCGGCGGTCATGCGCTCACCGTGATCTTCGCCGGCGTGGTTGCGGTGCTGCGCGGAGAAGCGCCGCCGGAGCTCGAGCACTATGCGCCCGCGAAGATCAGCCATCCGCAGCACAGCTCCAGCACGTATCGCTACTGCACCAACTTCGCCGTCACCGGGCGCGAGCTGCGCGCCGCGAGCTTCAGCGCGGCGCTCGAGCGGATCGGCGATTCGGTGCTCGTGGTCGGCGATCCGAGCACGCTGAAGGTGCACGTGCACACCGACCATCCCGAGCGTGCGACCGCGCTGTTCGACGGCGTCGGCGAGGTGTCCCATCTCGACGTGGCCGACATGCGCGTGCAGATGCTCGAGCGCGAGGAGCGGCTGGGCGAGAGCTCCGCGCGCAACGGCTCGGCGACGCGCAACGCCTCGGCGGTGGGCAACGGGTCGGCGTCCGGCAGCAGGTCGGGGTCGGGCGGCGGTCTCGCGTCGGGCGGCGGTCTCGCGTCGGGCGGCGGTCTCGCGTCGGGCGGCGGTCTCGCGGCGAGCAACGGCTCGGCGACGCACAACGGCGCGGGCCGGGCAAGCCCGGCGCACGGCGAGTCGGGAGCGGCGGGGACGCGCGCCGGCGCGCAGCGGCGAGCGCGGGTGCGCTGTGGCGCGCTTGCCGTCGTCAACGGCGAGGGGCTCGCCAGGTTGTATGGCGAGCTGGGCGTCGACACGATCGACGGCGGCCCCACCCTGAACCCCTCGACCTACGAGCTGCTGGCGGGCATCCACGAGGTGGGCGCCGAGGAGGTCGTGGTGCTGCCGGGCAGCGCCAACGTCACGATGGCGGCCGAGCGCGCCGCCGAGCTGTCGGACAAGCAGGTGCTGGTCGTGCCCGCCACCAGCCAGCAGGCGGGGCTCGCGGCCGCCGTGGCGCTGCAGAGCGACCGCGGCGTGGCCGAGAACGCGCGCGCCATGCGGGAAGCGCTTGCGGCGCTGCGCACGGGCGCCGTCGCGCAGGCGGCGCGCGCGGACGCGCAGGGTCGCTTCAGGCAGGGCGATGCCGTGGGATTCGTCGAGGAGCAGGTGGTCGCCTGGGGCGAGCCGCGCGAGACGCTGCTGGCGGTGCTGGGGGAGCTGGCGGTCGACGCGGAGTTGATCAGCGTGCTCGCCGGTTCGGGCGCGCCCCTGGAGCTGTCTGAGCTGGAGAGCATCATGGACGGTCATGTCGAGCTCGAGCTTCGCGACGGCGGCCAGCCAGCCTACTGGTGGCTGCTCGCCGCCGAGTAGCCCGGCGGCGCTCCAGCCCGTCGCCTTTGCCGGCGGCGAGCGGTTGACGCGCGCGCGGATGCTCGCGGCGCCGGTGCGCTGGCCGCGGCCCTCGCGGCTTGCCGCGCCGCTGCAGCCACCGAGCAGGAAGCTCGGCGAGGGGCTCGCGGCGCTCGGCGTGAGCACGCTCGGCGAGCTGCTCGAGCACCTCCCGCGCGACCGTCGCGAGGCGCGCACCGTCGCCGAGCTGCGCGCCGGCGAGCAGGCGACCGTGGCGGTGCGGGTGCGCTCGATCGCGAGCAGGCAGGTGCGCACGCGGGGAATGAGGGGGCTGGTCGAGGCGACCGTGTTCGACGACAGCGGGTCGATGCGCGCGACCTTCTTCAACCAGCCGTGGCTGGTCGAAGAGCTACCCGCCGGGCACCCGGCTGGTGTTGCACGGCAAGGCCGACGGCGGGGGGCGCTTTCGCGTGTCCCATCACGCGCTCGCCTCCACGGGCGCCGAGGGCGGCTGGCGACCGGCGAGCAGGGCGGCCGGAGGGCGCTCTCGGCCGCGGCTCGGCGGGCGGCTCGGGCAGCGGCTCCCCCGTCGCCGCCGCCGCGCCGAGCGGATCCCGGCGGGCCGGGCAGCCGGCGGCGTGCGCGAGACTCGCTCGGTCGCCCACTATCCGGCGGGGGAGGGCGTCAGCTCGACCCAGATACTTGCGCTCGTGCGCGAGGCGAGACGGGGCTGGCGGACGTGCCCGAGCCGCTGGCGGCGGGGGTGCGCGCGAGCGAGCGATTGCCCGAGCGCGGCGCGGCTCTGGCGGCGATCCACTTCGGCGCCGGCGAGCTGCAGGCGCGCGAGGGTCTTCGGCGACTCGCCTTCGACGAGCTGCTGCTGTGCCAGCTCGCGTTCCTGGTGCGTCGCGGGCGTCGTGCCGAGCGCGCGCACGCGCGCGCGCTCTCGGACCCGCCCACGCTCAGCGCGCGCTGGCTGGCCGAGGGGCTGCCGTTCGAGCTGACCGGCGATCAGCGCAGGGCGATCGAGCGGATCGGCCGCGATCTGGAGCGGAGGCGTCCGATGCAACGCCTGCTGATGGGCGACGTCGGCAGCGGCAAGACCGTGGTTGCGCTGCACGCGATGCTGCGCGCGGTCGAGCACGGCGCGCAGGCTGCGCTGATGGCGCCGACGGAGACGCTCGCCGAACAGCACTTCGCGACCGTGCAGCGACTGCTGGGCGGCGAGAGCGTGCGCTGTGAGCTGCTGACCGGCTCCACGAGCGCCAAGCGCCGCGAGCAGATCGTGGGGCGCCTGGCCAGCGGCGAGCTGTCGCTGCTGATCGGCACGCACGCCCTGATCGAGCCGGACGTGCGCTTTCGCGAACTGGCTGTGGCGGTCGTGGACGAGCAGCACCGCTTCGGGGTGCGCCAGCGCTCGATGCTCGAAAGCCACGATCCCAGCTCCCCCCCGCACATGCTGCACATGACCGCCACCCCGATCCCGCGAACGCTCGCGCTGGCGCGCTATGGCGATTTGGACCGCAGCGTGCTGCGCGAGCTGCCGCGCGGACGCCAGCCGATCGACACGCGCATCGTCGCCGGCGAGCAGGCGCGGGCGGAGGCCTATCGCCTGCTGCGCGAGCAGCTGGAGCAGGGACGCCAGGCGTATGTGGTGTGTCCGCTGGTGGAGGAGGGCGAGCAGCAGGGAGCGCCGCGCGAGGGCGAGGCCCGCGCCGCCGCGGCGGAGCTCGAGCGTCTGCGCGCCGGCGAGCTGGCCGGCCATGCGATCGAGCTGCTGCACGGTCAGATGCGCCCGCGCGAGAAGCAGGCGGCGATGGCGGCGTTCGCCTCGGGCCAGGCGAGCGTGCTGGTTGCCACGACCGTGATCGAGGTCGGTGTGGACGTACCCAACGCGACCGTGATGCTCGTCGAGAACGCCGAGCGCTTCGGCATCTCCCAGCTGCACCAGCTGCGCGGACGCGTGGGGCGCGGCGAGCACCCCTCCACCTGCCTGCTGGCGAGCACCGCCGAGGCCGCCGGCTCGCTGCGCCTGCGCGTGCTCGCCCGGCACGGCGACGGGTTCAGGCTCGCCGAGATCGACCTGCGGTTGCGCCGCGAGGGCGAGCTGATCGGCACGCGCCAGTCGGGGCTCGGCCAGTTCAAGTTCGCGAGCCTGCCCGAGCACGACGAGCTGCTGGAGCGCGCACGCGCACAGGCCGAGGCGATCCTCGCGGAGGACCCCGAGCTGTGCGGGCCCCTGCACGGGCTGCTCGGGGAGGCGCTGCGCGGCGCCTATGGCGAGCAGGCGCTATTGCCGATCCCCGCATGAGCCCGCGCGCGGCCGTTCGGGGGCGCCGGGCGCGTCTGCGCGATGCGCAGGCGTGGAGTGCGACGGTCGCTGCCGGCGCGGTGCTCGCATGAGAGTGATCGCCGGGCATCTGGGCGGACGTCGTCTCGGCGCGCCGCCGGGGCGCACGACCCGCCCGACCTCCGATCGCGTGCGCGAGGCGCTGTTCTCGATGCTCGGCGGGCTCGACGGGCTCGCCGTGCTCGACCTGTTCGCGGGCAGCGGCGCGCTCGGCATCGAGGCGCTCTCCCGGGGCGCGCGGCGGGCCGTGTTCGTGGAGCGCGACGCGGGCGCGCTGGCGGCGCTGAGGGCGAATCTGGCCGCGCTCGGCCTGGAGGAGCAGCGGGCGCAGGTGCGCGCCGGCGATGCGCTGCGGGCGCTGCGCGCCGCCGCGGCGCGCGCCGAGACCTACGATCTGGTGTTCCTCGACCCCCCCTACAGGCACGCGACCAGGCTGGGCCGCGACTGCTCGGAGCTGCTGCCGGCGCTGCTCGAGCCCGGCCGCGCGCGTGGTGCTGGAGAGCGATCGCCGCGCGCCGCTGGAGCTGGCGCTGCACACGATCGCGCGGCGGCGCTATGGCGATACGGCGATCGCGATCCAGACCCTGCCCGCCGCCGCGGGGGATCGATGCGATGATGTGGGGAGGGACAGCGATGAGCGTTGAGAAGTCGATAGCCGTGTGCCCGGGGTCCTACGATCCGATCACCAACGGCCACCTGGACGTGATCCGGCGCGCGGCGGCGCTGTATGACGAGGTTGTGGTGGCGGTCGTCAACCGCTCGGTGCGCAAGGACAGGACGCTGTTCGGGATCGAGGAGCGGATGGCGTTCATCGAGGAAGCGCTCCAGGGCCTGCCCGGCGTGCGCGCCCGACCGTTCAACACGCTCGTGGTGGAGTTCGCGCGCAGCGTCGGCGCGAAGGCGATCGTCAAGGGGCTGCGCGCGATCTCCGACTTCGAGTACGAGTTCGAGATGAACCAGCTCAACCGCCGCCAGGATCCCGAGATAGAGTCCGTGTATCTGATGGCAAGCCCGCAATACAGCTTCCTGTCCTCCAGCGGCGTGAAGGAGCTCGCCACGTTCGGCGGGCGGATCGACGATCTGGTGCCGCCGAGGGTGGCCGAGCGCTTGCAGGAAGAGTTGCGGCGCTGACGAACTTTGCTTGCGTGAGGCCGATAATGAGAGACGAATCCGCTCATAGAAGATGGTGGCGCAGGCCCCACGGAGGTGAGAGCTGATGGACGTGCTGGTGCTGATCGACAAGCTCGACGACCTGGTGCACAACGCCAAGTCGGTGCCGATGACCGACCAGGTGCGGGTCGACAAGGAGGAGATCTACGACATCCTCGACCAGATGCGCGCGACGATCCCCGAGGAGATCAAGCAGGCGCGCTGGATCGTCAAGGAGCGCCAGGAGATGCTCGCGGAGGCCAAGAAGGAGGCCGAGCGGATCGTCAAGGAGGCGCGCGAGCGACAGCAGACGCTGATCGGCGACGAGGAGGTCACCAAGCAGGCCGAGCGCGCCGCCGAGGACATCGTCGAGGACGCGCGCGCACGCGAGCGCGAGATCCGCCTCGGCGCCGAGGACTATGCCGATGAAATCCTCGGCACGCTGGAGGTCAACCTCTCGAAGTTCATCGCGGCCGTGCAGCGCGGCCGCGAGCGTTTGCAGGGCAAGGACGAGCCCGCCGAAGTTTCTTAGGCGTTCGTTGGGGGTGTCCATGCCACATGTGGCATGGACCCGGACAGTGCATGCACTGTCCGGCCGACCGGTACATGTACCGGTCGGAACCGAGCCGCACATGTGCGGCTCGGCAAGTGGGCGCATGCGCCCACTTGAACGGCACCATATGAGGCACCGATCTACGCAACGTGCGCGTTTTTGGGTAGGGTGCCCGCGGTGAGCTCGCCGCTCAAACATCGACTGGACGTCGCCAGGGTGCTGCTCGGCACGGGCATCGTGGCGCCCGTGCGGCCCGATCGCGCCGTCAGGTCGGTGGTTGCGCTGAAGCGCTGGGGCGCGACGCCCGCGGCCGCCTACACCGGCTCGGCCGCGCGCTTTCCCGATCGCGCGGCGCTGGTCGACGAGCGCGGCACGCTGACCTTCGAGGAGGTGCACCTGCGCACCAACGCGCTCGCGCGGGAAATGCGCGCCGCGGGGATAGGAGCGGGCGACAGCGTCGCGATCATGTGCCGCAACCATCGCGGCTTCGTCGAGGCGACCGTCGCTTGCTCGAAGCTGGGCGCCAGTGCGCTGTATTTGAACACGGCGTTCGCAGGGCCGCAGATCACCGATGTGATGCGTCGCGAGGACCCGGCCGGACTGATCTACGACGCGGACTTCGCCAATCTCGTCGGCGACGGCGGCGAGGGCCGCAAGCGCTTCGTCGCGTGGAGCGAGCCGGGTGTCGAGCAGGCGGACCCGCTGCTTGAGGATCTGATCGCCAAAGGCGCCACCGCCGACCTCGCTCCGCCGGAGGAACCCGGCAGGGTCGTGATCCTCACCTCCGGCACGACGGGCACGCCCAAGGGGGCCTCGCGCAAACAGCCCGACTCGCTCGAACCGGCGGCCGCGCTGTTCTCGAAGATCCCCCTGAGGGCGCGCGAGAGCACGATGGTCGCCGCGCCGATGTTCCACTCCTGGGGCTTCGCGCACTTCACGCTCGGCCTGCCGCTGTCCTCCACGCTTGTGCTGCGCCGCCGCTTCGACCCCGAGGACACGCTGCGAGCGGTCGCCGAGCACCGCGCCACCGCGCTTGCGCTGGTGCCGGTGATGCTGCAGCGCATCCTGGAGCTGGGGCCGGAGACGATCGCCAAGTACGACACGCACGCGCTGCGGGTGATCGCGCTCAGCGGCTCGGCACTGCCGGGAGAGCTCGCGATCCGCGCGATGGACACCTTCGGGGACGTGCTCTACAACCTGTACGGCTCCACCGAGGTGGCGTGGGCGACGATCGCCACGCCCGCCGACCTGCGCGCCGCTCCCGGCACGGCCGGCAAGCCGCCGATGGGCACCGTGGTCAAGCTGCTCGACGATGCCGGCAAGGAGGTCCCGCGCGGCACCAACGGACGCATCTTCGTGGCGAACGAGATGGTCTTCGAGGGCTACACCGGCGGTGGCGGCAAGGAGATCATCGGCGGTCTGATGAGCACCGGCGACGTCGGCCGCATGGACGCGGGCGGGCGCCTGTTCGTGGACGGCCGCGACGACGAGATGATCGTCTCCGGCGGGGAGAACGTGTTCCCGCGCGAGGTCGAGGACCTGCTCGCCGACCACGAGGGGATCGAGGAGGCCGCCGTGATCGGGGTGGAGGATGAGAAGTTCGGCCAGCGCCTGAAGGCGTTCGTGGTCGCGCGCGAAGATGCGGGGCTCGACGAGGAGGCGGTGCAGGAGTACGTCAAGCACAACCTCGCCCGCTACAAGGTCCCGCGCGAGGTCGTGTTCGTGGAGGAGCTGCCGCGCAACGCCACGGGTAAGGTGCTCAAGCGCGAGCTGCACGAGGCTGGCTGACGGCGGTTACTAATCTGAGGGAATGCCCAGTGTGACGGACATTCTCGACTTGGGCGGGCTGCGCCTCAGCGCCGGCGAGGGCAGGCGCTTCGAGCTGGCGGTGCACATCGAGCCGCTGACGCTCGGCGGCGAGCCCTACACGGTGGCCCCGGCGGCGGTGCCGGTGCGCCTGGAGATCTCGCGCATGACCGGCAACGGATACGCCCTGCGGCTGCGCTTCGGCGCCACCGTCGAGGGAGCGTGCATGCGCTGCCTGAAGCGCGCCGCGCCGCGGATCGAGGTGGACTCGCGCGAGGTCGAGCGTCCCGGCGGCGGCGAGGAGCTGTCGAGCCCCTACCTGCAGGAGGAGACGCTCGATTTGGCGGCCTGGGCGCGCGACGCGCTCGTGCTCGCGCTGCCCGCGCAGGTGCTCTGCCGCGAGGACTGCGCCGGACTGTGCCCCGTGTGCGCGATCGACCTCAACGAGCTCGACCCCGCCGCCGCGGCCGAGCACCGGCACGAGCGCCCGCCCGACCCGCGCTGGGCGAAGCTGAGCGAGCTGAAGCTGGAGTAGCGCGGGCGCCGGTTGGCGCCAACGCGGCTACTCCCAACGCGGCTATCCGATCGCAGCCCTGCTAGCCTGTCCGGCCGATGGCCGTACCCAAGAAAAAGCAGTCGCACAGCCGCACCTCGCTGCGCCGCGCCAACCACAGGATCGACGCGCCCGCGGTGAACGAGTGCCCGCGCTGCCACAGCCCGCGCCGGCCGCACCGCGTGTGCCCCGTGTGCGGCACCTATGCGGGCCGCGAGATCGTGGCGCACGACGCGCACGACCACGATCACGACCACGAGTAGCCCGGCGCGGTGAGCAGCTCGGCCGAGGGCCGCGCGAGGGGGGCCCGCGAACGCGACGCGAGCCCCGTCGTGGCGGTCGATGCCTGCGGGGCCGACCAGGGCCCGGCGGAGGTGGCGGCGGGCGTGAGGATCGCGGCCGAGGCGGGCGCGCGCGTGCTGTTGTTCGGGGCCGCCGCCGAGTTCGCCTCGCTCCCGCCGCTGGGCTCGCGCGTGGAGCTGATCGACGCGCCCGTGTCGATCGCGAAGAGCCCCGATCCCGCCCGCGCGGTGCGATCGACGCCGCAGGCCTCGATCGTGCAGGCCGCCCGCGCGGTCGCCGAGGGGCGCGCGCAGGCGCTCGTGTGCGCCGGCGGCACCGGCGCCGCGCTCGCGGCCGGGCTGTTCAACGTCAAGCGCGCGCCCGGCATCCACCGCCCGGCGCTGGCGCTGCCCATCCCCGTGCCCGGCCATGCCGTGACGCTGCTCGACGTCGGCGCGAGCGCGCAGGCGCGCCCCGAGCACCTGGTGCAGTTCGCCTTCATGGGCGCCGCGTTCGCAAGCGCGGTGCTCGGCGTGCGCCGCCCGCGCGTCGGCCTGCTCTCAAACGGCGAGGAGGCGGAGCGCGGCAGCGAGCTGGTGGTGGGCGCGGGGGCGCAGCTGCGCGAGCGCCTGGCCGCCGCGGGCGCGGCCGGCGCCGCGTTCTCCTTCGCCGGCAACGTCGAGGGCGGCGACATCGTCGGCGGCGTCGCCGACGTGATCGTGTGCGACGGCTTCACCGGCAACATCGCGCTGAAGCTGATGGAGGGCGTCTCCCAAACGGTGCTCGGCGCGGTTCGCGACGCCGCCATGTCCTCGGCGCGCGGCCGGTTGGGGGGGATGCTGCTGCGCCCGGCGCTGCGCGGCTTTCGCGAGGAGATCGACCCCGAAGCGGCCGGCGGCGCCTACCTGCTGGGGCTGCGCCGCCTGGCGGTGATCCCGCACGGGCGCTTCGGTCGCCGCGGCTTCGCGCAGGCGATCCTGCGCGCCGAGCGCGGCGCGCGCGAGGACCTCGTCGGGCGCACCTATGCCGCCCTCAGCGACGCCGGCGCGCTGCGCAGGGTGCCCGTGTCCGCCGATCCGGCTAGGGTCAGTTCATGACCCGCGAGCAGGTGTTCGAGCTGATCCGCGCGCACTTGGCCGACGAGCTGGACGTGGAGGCCGAGCTGATCGGCGAGCAGACCCGCTTCAAGGACGATCTCGGCGCCGATTCGCTGGACCTCTACACGCTCGTGCAGGAGCTGGAGGACAGCTACGGCGTGCGCATCTCCGACGAGCAGGCGGCCGAGATCCTCACCGTCGGGCAGGCAGTGGATTTTGTGGTGGCAAACTCGAGCGATGCGTGAACGGACTGCCCGGTGCGGCGTAGAGCTGCTGCAATCGCTGCTGGACGAGCTGCCGGAGGACCTCGCGCGGCAGGTGTTCACGCACGCATCGTGGACGGAGCGGCGCAGCGACTCCTACACGCGCCTGGCGTTCCTCGGCGACAGCGTGCTCGCGCTGGCCGTCACGGCGCACCTGTACCCGCGCCTGGAGGCCGAGCGCTTCGGGGCGGGGCGCCTCACGAAGATCCGCGCCCAGGCGGTGTCGGGGCGCTCCTGCCGCGCCGTGGCCGAACGGTTGCGCGTGGAGGAGCGGATGCGCGCCGCCGCGCCGCCGAGCGGCGACGGCAAGTCGGTCGGCTCGCTGCAAACCGAGCGCGTGCTCGCGTCGGTGATCGAGGCGGTGATCGGCGCGTGCTACCTGCAGGCCGGCTACGAGCGCACGGCCGAGGCGGTGGTGCAGGCGTTCGCGCCGGAGATCGAGCACGCCCTGGAGCACCCCCTGGACTTCAAGTCCGCCCTGCAGGAGACGCTGGCCAGACGCGGGGAGAGGATCGCCTACGAGGTCACCGAGGAGCAGGGGCCGCCGCACGATCGCACCTTCACGGTCGTGGCCCTGCTCGGCGGCCAGGCGCTCGGCAGCGGCAGCGGTCCCAGCAAGAAGCACGCCGAGCAGCAGGCCGCAAGCGAAGCCCTGGAGAGCCTGGCCAAGCCATGACCCACATGAGCACGCATGGCGGCGCCACTGGGCGCGGCGCGGCGGGGGTGCGGGCATGCACCTGAAGTCGCTCACGATGAAGGGGTTCAAGTCGTTTCCCGACCGCACCAAGCTGGACTTCGGGCCGGGCGTGAGCGTCGTCGTCGGCCCCAACGGCTCGGGCAAGTCGAACGTCACCGACGCGCTCCTGTGGGCGATGGGCGAGCAGTCGCCGCTTGCGGTGCGCGGCCAATCGATGCAGGACGTGATCTTCGGCGGCGGTCGCGGCGTGCAGGCGCGCTCCTCGGCCGAGGTCGAGATCGTGCTCGACAACTCCGACGAGACGGTCGAGCTGCCCCTGTCTGAGATCTCGATCGTGCGCCGCCTCGACCGCTCCGGCGACGGGGAATATCGCCTCAACGGCGCCAAATGTCGCCTGGTCGACGTGATCGAGGTGCTCTCCGACACCGGCCTCGGCAAGGAGACGCACTCGGTCATCTCCCAGGGCCGCGTCGAGGCGATCGTCACCTCAAAGCCGCGCGACCGCCGCCTGCTGATCGAGGAGGCCGCCGGCCTCGGCAAGCACCGCAAGCGCCGCCGCCGCGCCCAGCTGAAGCTCGAGCGCACGCAGGAGAACCTCGATCGCGCGCTCGACGTGGAGCGCGAGGCGCGCACCCGCCTGCGCCCGCTCAAGCGCCAGGCCGAGGCGGCGGAGCTGCACGAGCGCCTGGAGCACCAGATGCTGCAGGCGCGCCACGAGCTCGCGCGCGAGGCCGTACGGGCGTGCGGCGAGCAGCTGGCGGGCGCCGAGGAAGGCGTGCAGGCCGCCCGCGCTGCGCGCGAGCAGATAGAGACGCGCCTGCGCTCCGTGGTTGAGCGTCGCGCCGCCGCCGAGCAGGCGCTGGCCGAGCGCACCGAGCGCCACGACGCGCTCGCCAAGCGAGCCTACGAGGCGCGCTCCGCGCGCGAGCGGCTGCAGATGCGCGGCGAGCAGGCGGCCGCCACCGCCGCCACCGTGGCGGCGCGGGCGAGCCGCATCGAGATCGAGCTGGGCGCGCTCGAACCGCAGGCGGCGGCGGCGCAGGGCGTGCCCGACCGGGCACACGCCGGCGAGGAGCGGGTGCTGGCGCTGGAGGCGGCGCTCGCGGAGCTCGAGAGCGAGCGCGAGATCGAGCTCGAGCGTGAGATCGAGGGGTTGCGCGCCGAGCAGGAGCAGGCCGCCGCGCGCGCGCAGGAGCTGGGGCTGGAGCTGCGGGCCGCGCGCGAGACGCGCGAGCAGGCCGACGGGGCGGCCCAGCAGGCGCGGGCGGCGCTGCGCGAGGCCGAGGGCGCGGCGGAGGCGGCGCGGCGCGAGGCCGCGCGGGTCGGCGCGCAGCTGGCCGCCGCCAACCAGTTCCTGCGCAGCCACGCGGGCGCGGCGAGCCCCGGCGGCGCGGCGCCCCGGGCGCTCAGCGACGCGCTGGAGGTGAGGCCCGGCTACGAGCTGGCGCTGGCGGCGGCGCTCGGCGGCCGCCTGGACGCGGCGCTCGTGCGCGACATGGCCGGCGCCAAGGCGCTGCTCGACCGCGCCGGCCAGGACGGCGCCGCCGCGCTGCTGGCGGGCGACGCGGCGGAGGAACATGGCTCAGACGCGCGGCCGGACAGCGAGGGCGCGCCCCCGCTCGGCGACGGCGAGGATGGCGCCGGCGCGCAGCCGGCGAGCGAAGCGCCCGGCGAGACCGACGCCGCCCGCTCGGCCGGTGCCGTTGCCGGCGAGCCGCCCGCGCCGGGGGCCGTCGCCCTGCTAGATCTGCTCTCCGGCTCGGGGCCGGCGGTCGAGCTGGCGCGCCGCCTGCTGGCCGACGCGTGGGTGCTCGACGACCTCGAGCGCGTTCGCGAGGGCTTCGCCGGGATCGCCGCGACGCGCGGCGGCCGCGTTCTGTTCGCGGGTTGGGGCGAGGTGCGCCAGGTCGCCGAGGGCGGCTCCGAGCGCGTGCTCGCGCGTCGCAACGAACGCGACGGTTTGATCGGCGAGAGCGAGCGCGCGATCGTCGCCGAGCACGCGGCGCAGGCGCAGCTGGAGCAGAGGATCGAGCGCGTGCGCGAGCTCGACGCCGAGCGCGACACGACCGACGCCGCCCTGCGCGAGGCCGACCGGCGCCTGGCCGAGGCGGCCGAGCAGCAGCGCAAGGCGGGCTGGCTGATCGACCAGCGCCGCGCCGCCCCCGAGCAGGGCCCGCTCGCGGTCAGGCGCGCGCAGCTGGAGGGCGAGCTGGCGGCCGAGCGGCGCGCGCTGGAGCGCCGCCGCGCCGAGGAGGCCGAGCGCGCCGCCCGCATCGAGCGGCTGCGCGCCCAGCGCGAGGCCGACCTGCAGCTCGCGCCCTACGCCGAGCGGCTCGCCGCCGCGTGCGAGGGTGCGTGCGAGGCGATCGAGGCGGTCATGGCGCAGGTCGAGGAGCTGCTCGCCCAGGACCGCGCCGCCGGCGAGCAGGTTGCCGCCGAGCTGCGCGCCTGTGCCCAGGAGGAGGCCGAGATTCAGGCGGCCCTGAGGGTCGAGGGCGAGGCCGTGACCGGCGCCGAGGTGGCCGCCCAGCGCCTGCGCGACCAGGCGGCCGAGGCGCTGCAGGAGCTGCGCGAGGTCGCACGGCGCCTGGAGCTGCCCGACTGCGAACCCGCCGAGCCGCTCGGCGAGGAGCAGCAGCAGGCGCTGCGCGCGCGCCTGGAGCGCCTGGCCAGGCGCCGCGAGCAGCTCGGTCCCGTCAACCCGCTCGCCCAGCAGGAGTACGCGGAGGCGATCGCGCACGTGGAGGAGCTTGAGGAGCGGCGCACCGACCTGGAGACCGCGCTGCGCGAGCTGCGCGCCGTGATCCGCGAAACCGACCGCCAGATCCACGAGACCTTCACCGCAACCTTCGACGCGGCCGCGCGCAACTTCGAGGAGCTGGTCGGCGACGTGTTCCCGGGCGGCAGCGGCCGCCTGCGGCTCGTCAAGGACGAGCAGGCCCCGCGAGCCGTGCTCGGCGGCGAGCCGGCACCGGCGGACGGCGAGGGCCGCGACGCCGAGGCGGCGGCCGAGGCGGCCGCGGAACTGGAGGACGAGAGGGCGGAACAGGAGGCCGAGCAGATGCTTGGAGTCGAGATCGAAATCACCCCCGCCGGCAAGTCGACCAAGCGCCTGTCGCTGCTCTCCGGAGGGGAGAAGTCGATGACCGCGCTCGCCTTCATGTTCTCGGTGTTCCTGGCGCGCCCGTGCCCCTTCTACGTGCTGGACGAGGTCGAGGCAGCGCTCGACGACCTCAACCTCGACCGCTTCCTGACGCTATTGCGCCGCTACGCCGACCGCGCCCAGTTCATCGTCATCACCCACCAGAAGCGCACGATGGAGGCCGCCGACTGGCTGTACGGGGTCTCGATGGCCGACAACGGCGTCAGCAAGGTGCTCTCGCGGCGCCTACCGCCAGACGAGCGCGACGCAAGCGGCGAGAGCCCGGCGCCGGCGCCCGCGCCCGTGGTCGCGGCCGTGCCGTCGTAGCGGGGCCGCCGGCTCGCGGTATTGGCGGCGCGAGCGCGCCGTCGCGCAGGGCTGCGCGGCCTCGTTCTGGGCCGTCCAACGGTATACGTGTGTGGATAGCCTTGACAAGGGTGTGCTTTGGAGATATAGTTGCCTCATCGTGACATCCCGCTGGGGTGTCGTCGTGAACATAAGGTCGGGTTAGGGTCGGTCCGCGTGGCCGGCAGCCAATGTTTTGACGGGGACCTTGGGAGAGGGACCGGGTCGCAACGAGAGAGGGTTGTATCAGCGTGGTTTCTTTGGGGAATAACGTGCTTGAGAGTCCGTGTGGTTCTGGCGGGTCCTTTATAGGACGCGTCAGCGTCGCTGACGCGTCTCTCTCTCTCTCTCTCTCTCTGGGACAGCTGCCTTCTAGGCCGTAGCTCCCTCTGCCGCGGCTTCGGCTCGCGGCTCGCCGAGTATAAGGCCCGGCTTGGTCGCTCCTGCCCCTCAATGGGGTACTCGCGCCCGACAGGGTGCAGGCGCGCGGTAGGCGCGCTTTCGGCTCTTCTGTTCTCTTATTGCCGCCGGCTGCGTGTTCGCGGTGGTTTCGTTCTGCCCGGCTTGGGCGCGTTCTGTCGTCCGGGTATCTGTAAGGAGGGGTTTTCGTGTTGTTGAGCATCAGTCGGCTGACGACAGTCTTTGTCTGCTCGTTCGTGTGCCTTTTGGTTGTTGGCGAGGTGTCTGCGTGGGCAAACGAGGGCTACGCTGCGAGTGGGAGCATTGCGAGTCCTCCTGGTGGGTTCGAATATCCGTTGGGTGTGGCGGTCAATCAGTCGACGGGGAATGTTTACGTCTCCGATTTTGGCAAGGGTACCGTCGATGTTTACAACACGTCACACGAATACCTTTCGCAGGTCACGGTGCCTGGCGGGAATCCGTACGAGTTGGCGGTGGACAATTCTGGTGGTTCGTCGGAGGGTGATGTGTATGTCGCGGGGTCCGCGAGCAACGTCGTGTATAAGTACGATGCGACGGCGAACGGTTCCCTGATTCCTGATCCGAGCACTCCGGAAATCGGTGGTGGCGGTGTGTTGAACAGGCCCACGGCGGTGGCGGTGGGTGCCGGTGGGGACGTGTATGTGGCCAGCTCTACGGGTATGGTTGCAGAGTTCTCCTCGTCGGGCGAAGTGTTGAATCCCGATCTGATTACCGGTCTGTTCGAACCTCAAGGGATCGCTCTTAATTCTGCCGGTGATATATATGTCGCGACCGAAAACCAGGGTACGGTCGAGTATGGTCCATTGGGAGAATGCGTCGAAGCCTGCACGCCGATTAACGTAGGCCCGAAAAATCGGGATGTTGTCGTAGCCTCCCAGGGTGACGTGTTGGTGGCGGATGAAGCGACTGGGAAGGTGGCGGAGTATGGACCCGATCCCTCGCATGCGTTGATTCAAGAATTCGGAGCTTTCCAGTTGCCTTTTGGTATCGCCACGGACCCCATCCGGCACATTGCTTATGTGGCCGATCTTTTCGGTAAAGTGGTAGACACCTTTGAAGAGGGTCCCACTCCGGAAGCGCCGGAAACCGGCACAGCGGAAGTCAAAGGCGCGACTGCGATCTTGCATGGCACGTTGAACCCGAACGCGAGCGCAAAGGCCGGTTGGTATTTCGCGTATAACACTAACGGCGGCTGCACGGGCGGCGGGACGACCCCCGTCGAAGCTGAAGTCGAAGGCCAGGGTTTGGCTGAGTCGGTCGAAGCGAGTGGCTTGGAACCGGCGACTACGTACACGTACTGCATGGTCGCGCGTAACAAGTACGGGTCTGAATACGGTGCGGCTGAGAGCTTTACGACCGGCTCGACGCAGCCAGTGGTCGAAGGCGGGAGCGTGTCGAATGTCGTTATTTCTGGTGCGACGCTGGAAGCGCAGGTCAATCCGGAGAAGCAGGAAACGACCTGTCTGCGTTTCGAATACGGCGAAACGAGCGCGTACGGTAACAGTGTCCCGTGTAGCGAAGCGAGTCTCGGGAGCGGGTATGGCGGTGTGCAGGCCACTGCGGTCGTTTCGAATTTGAAGCCGAACACTGCGTATCATTTCCGTGTCGTGGTTGAAAACCCGAGCTCGCCGCCGGGTGGAACCTTTGGGCCGGATGAGACGTTTCAGACGTCGCCGCTGATCGCGGGCGAGTCGTTCTCCGAAGCCGGTCAGCATGGTACTACCATAAGTGCTCAGCTGAACACTGGTGGTTTGGCGACGTCGTATTATGTCGAATACGGGTCGACGAGTGCGTATGGGTCAAGCACGCCTGTACAGGTCACAGAGGAAGGCGAAGGCACGGTGAGCGCGTCTGCGCGTATCGAAGCTCTCGAGTCGTATAGCGAATACCATTTCCGTGTCGTCGCTTCGAATTCGGACGGGGCGGAAGAACGTGGTGAAGATCTCGCTTTCCGTACGTTGCCGGCGCCGATTAATGGCTTGCCGGATGAACGTGTTTATGAAATGGTGGATCCGGCAAATGACAGCAATGCGAACGTTTACGTACCGTACACCTATGCCGAAACGGCTACGTATGAAAAATCCAACGCGGTTGAGACACAATGGCCGTTTCAGGTGGCGGTGAATGGTTCTGCCATTGCGTATGTAGGTGATCCCAATAGCGAAGGCCACGACGGTCACTCCTTCAGGTATGCGGGGGTACAATATCTTGCCACGCGTTCGAGCAGCGGTGCGTGGGATCAGAAAGTCATCGCGCCAAGCTACAAAAGTACATATGCGGGGTTCCAGAGTGATCTTGCGGCGGGCGTTTTGATTAGCCGGGCGAATGAAGAAGCGGAAATGCCGTTGTCAGCTCGGGCCCCAAAGGGCGGATATTTTATGCTTTATGCATGTGTCTTCAACTTTGGCCCGTGTACCACGAGCGAAGAAGAAGGTTCCGGAGCGATCGGGAGTCCGTATCAGTCGCTGGTTACGGTCAAGCCGCCAAACCGTTCCGCGTCCGAATTTGGAGGGCAGGGTGATAACGACGAATCCAGCAGCCTTGCTACGTTTGCTGGGGGCTCTGCGGATTTCGGTGATCTATTGTTTGAAGCCAACGATGCCCTGATCCCCGGCGAAGGGGCAGTCGAACGTGAACTTGGCGAAGATGTGAAGCGTGAAGTCGCCGCGGGCGAAGACAATCTGTATCTATATGATTCCGTCGCCGCGAAACTCGCGTTGATCGATGTGCTGCCTGGAACCCCGACTGTGCCTGCTGGGGAAGTGGCGCCCGATGCTGTTTTCGGTGCGTCGCCATTTCGTAGTGACCAACATGCGAATGGACCAGATTTTAGTGGTGTGATCTCTGCGGACGGCAGTCGTGTCTATTGGACGGATCAGGCTGCCGGAGCGGATGAGGATCGTATATTTCTTAGGGAGAATCCCGGGCAGCCGGTGAGTCCGGTCGATCCTCAGGGGCATTGTCTGGTCGCTGACGATGCGTGTACGGTGCAGGTGTCCACGGGTGCCGCGCGATACTGGACCTCTGTGGAAGATGGCAGATTTGCTTTCTACACCGAAGACGGAGCGCTGTACCGGTTTAACGCTGTGACCGGGGTGTCGGAAGCGTTGACGAAGACGAGCGCCGGGGTGATGGGTGTGGTGGGCAGCAGCGAAACCGGGGAAGACGTGTACGTGGTGGCTGAAGAAGCGTTGACGGCGACCCCCAATAATGAGGGTGCCGCGCCCCAGCAGGGCGAAGCAAACCTGTATCTGCTCGCGAACGGCACGCCAGTGTTCGTCGCCACGCTGGAGCCGAGTGACGGTAATGAAGTCGAACCGTTCAAGGGTGCAATTGGGGCAGGCGTTCTAAGTAGAGAAGTGGGCGATTGGCAGCCCTCCTTGGGTCATCGCACTGCTGAGGTCACTCCTAGTGGCGGAGGTGTGGTGTTTATGTCGGGTGCGCACTTGAAGGCAGTTGGATTCCCGAATGGCGTGCCCAGCGGTGGAGTAAACGAGGTCTACCTGTTTCGGGCTAGTAGCGATCAGTTGTTCTGCGTGTCCTGCAGTCCAAGCGGGGAAACGCCGCCAGCGTCAGTTGGTCATGGCGGATTTGGTGCACCCTCTGCGGCGTTTGTGCCCATCAGTTGGACCGAGACTTATGAGCCGACGTGGGTGTCCGCTGATGGCGATCAGGTGTTTTTCGACAGTGAGGTGCCGCTTGTACCGCAGGACACCAATGGCGCGCAGGATGTGTATGAGTGGGAGCGTGAAGGCTCTGGCAGTTGCGTCGCGGGCAGCGGCGCCAACGGCGGCTGCCTGTACCTGCTCTCAAGCGGTAGCAGCACTGAGGATTCGTTCCTTGTCGGTTCGAGCGCCAGCGGTGAAGATGTCTTCATGGTTACTCGTTCGAAGCTGGTGCCCGAAGATGGTGACGAAGCTTATAATCTTTTCGATGTGCGTGTGGGAGGTGTCCGTCCGGTTGAAGAGACGGCATGTACGGGCACTGGATGTCAGGGTGTGCCTGCGGCGCCACCGACATTTGCGACGCCGCCGAGCGTGACGTTCGACGGCGTTGGCAACTTTGCGCCGTCTAACATCTCGGCGGGGCCGAGTCAGGCGAAGCGAAAGACGGCCACCCGATGTCCAAAAAACAAGGTTCGCAAGGGTGGGAAGTGCGTGAAGGCGAAGAGCAAGGGAAAGAAGCGTTCTTTGCCTGCATCGGGTCATGTCAAGCGTCATCGGAGGGCTGCGTAGATGAGCTTCTCAAGACTTCAGAGTGCCGTTTCAGTGTCGTCGTTGCTCGATGCCACTCGCAGGATGGTTGGTATCGTGACGGTGTCGTTGCTGGTCGTGTCAGGGATTTGCGCGGTGCACGTGTCGTCCGCGTTGGGGTCGGAATCGCGCCCAGGTTGGGAGGTCGTCGGGCGGTTCACTCCCGAGGATCTGCCACCAGGAGGCACGGACCTTCTGATCCTGTATGTGTATAACGTCGGACACGGGGAAAATAATGGCAGTGTGACGGTGACTGACACGCTTCCGCCCGGTTTGCTTGGTGGCAAAGGGGAGGGTGTAAGTATCGAAGAGGGGAGCGGATCGTGCAGCGGCGAAGGCACTAGGACGGTTACGTGTGAGGTTTCGAGCCTGGGGGATCCAACCGTGGTGGACATCCCGGTTGTCGTGGAAGCCGATGCGTCTAACGGATCGACGCCCGTCAATTACGTGACGGTCAGTGGTGGCGGGGCGCTAGCGCCCACACGCGCGGAAATCCCGGTGGTGTTCGGTCCTGGGACCGCGGGACTGGGGTTTGCGAACTTTGCTGCTTGGTTTTCTAACAAGGAAGGCGCGACCGATACCCAGGCCGGATCGCACCCATACTCGCTCACGGTAGCGTACGCGATGAACACGAAGGGCGAAGAAGATGTCGTGGCTGGCGGAGAAGTACGAGCGCTGAATGTGAATTTGCCGCCTGGACTGGTCGGCGAACCCCGTGCCGTGCCACAATGCACGCGAGCCCAATTCGACGAGGAATCCGGAGGTGGATGTCCGCCAGACACGCTTGTGGGAGAAGATCACGCCGATGTAGACGACGGGGAGGTTGTCACACTTAACGTGTATAACTTGGTGCCGCCCGCCGGCGTCGCGGCGCAGTTTGCTTTTACTTATGCGGGACAGAGCTACTTTCTTGACTCTGGTGTTCGCAGCGGAGGCGATAACGGGATCACCGTCCACGTTGATCCATTGGCTCAGATTTTCGACGGGATCAAGTATAATTCCACGACGATTTGGGGTGTTCCGGGTGAACATGGTACCGGGGCTCCGCTGAGTCCGCTGTTGACGTTGCCGACATCATGTGGCGAACCGCCGAAGTTCAGTATCGAAGCGTTGGGTACCTGGCAGGATCCCTCCGCTTTTGCTGAGCGCGGTAACGTATTGCGCGACCAGTCCGGTTCGCCGACCGGGTTGACCGGTTGCGAAAAATTGGTTCATTTCGCGCCGACGCTCGAAGCGTCACCGGATACCCGCTTCGCGGACACGCCGGCAGGGTTGAGCACGATAGTAAAGAACGTCAGTGGTGTGAACCCCGAAGGGTTGGCGACCTCCGGTTTGCGTGACACGACGGTGACTCTTCCCGAAGGGGTGGTGATCAATCCCGGTCAGGCGACGGGGTTGCAGGCGTGTCATGCTGGTATCGGTCCAGGCGAGGATAGCCTGCCGTTGCCCGGTCAGGATGGGGAAACCGAAGAATTCTCGGGCCCGCCCGATTGTCCTTCCGCATCGAAGGTCGGTACGGATGAAATCATCACGCCGCTATTGGCGAACCCGTTGAAGGGCAACGTGTATGTGCTCGCCCAGTCGAATGGTGGTCCTGGGGAACCGCCGAATCTGCAGTCGAGTCCTCCGGCGTTGCAGATCCTGGTAGCTGCGTCGGGGGAAGGCGTGAACCTGAAGCTCGTCGGCACGATCCGTTTGAACGAAACGACGGGCCAGTTGACGACGACGTTCGAAAACACGCCTGATGCGCCGTTCAGCGAATTTCGTTTGTCTTTCAGTGGTGGTGCGCAGGCAGCGCTCGCGACACCCACTACGTGTGGGACCTACAGGACGACCGCGCAGTTCACGCCGTGGAGCGCACCGTTCGTAGAACCATCCTTCGAAGCTACGCGCTTCGCGATCGAATATGGTCCGAACGGTAGCCCCTGTGCGGACCCGCTCCCGTTCGCGCCGAGTATGACCGCTGGTGCTACGACAGATCAGGCTGGTGGGTATACGGACTTCACGATGCTGTTGACCCGTGGTGATGGGCAGCAGCACATGGAAAAGCTGCGGTTCAATACGCCCGAGGGCCTGTTGGGCATGATATCCAAGGTCAAGCTCTGCGAGGAACCGCAGGCCGCGAAAGGCGAATGTCCAGCCGCCTCGCAGATCGGGCATACGGTCGCTGAGGCCGGTCCCGGACCGTACCCGTTCGTGATCCCAGAGCCGGGTGCTCCACCGGCACCGATCTATCTCACCGGTCCCTATGAGGGTGCTCCGTTCGGGTTGTCTATCGCGGTGCCGATCGTCGCCGGCCCGTTCAATCTGGGTACCGAAGTCGTTCGCGGGAAGATCGAAGTGGACCCGTTGACCGCGAGGCTCACGATCACCACGACACCGTTCCCGAAGACCGTGAAAGGCATCCCGACCGACATCCGCGCGATCAACGCCGTAATCGACCGTCCAGAATTCATGTTCAACCCCACCAGCTGCAACCCGATGAGCTTCGCCGGCACCGCCTACAGCTTCGAAGGCGCAACAGCACCCCTATCCAGCCACTTCCAGGTCGGGTCCTGCCAAGCCTTGAAGTTCCAGCCCGACTTCAAAGTCACAACGACCGGGAAAACGTCCAGGGCGGACGGTGCCAGCCTGACCGCGAAGATCGTCTATCCCGTCGGGAACCTCGGCGCGAACCAAGCATCATCCCAATCGAACATCAAAGCCGTCAAGGTAGACCTACCGAAGCAGCTCCCGTCGCGGCTGATCACACTGCAGAAGGCATGTCCCGCGAAAGTATTCGAAACGAACCCGGCAGACTGCCCCGCGGACTCCATCGTCGGACACGGCAAGGCGATCACACCACTACTACCCGTCCCCGTCGAAGGACCAGCCTACTTCGTCAGTCATGCCGGGGAAGAATTCCCGAACCTGATCGTCGTACTACAGGGCGATAACGTCACCGTAGACCTGATCGGCGACACGTTCATCAACACGAAGACGAACATCACGAGCAGCACGTTCAAGGAAGTACCGGACGTCCCGATCCAGAGCTTCGAACTGAACCTCCCGCAGGGTCCGTTCTCGGCGCTGGCGGCGAACACGAACCTCTGCAAGGTCAAGGGCGGACTGAAGATGCCGACCGCGTTCACCGGACAGAACGGCGCGGTGATCCACCAGACCACAGCGATCGGCGTTAGCGGGTGCGCGAAGGCGGTCAAGAAGCACAAGAAGGCGAAGGGCAAGAAAAAGAAGCATAAAAAGCATGAGCAGAAGAAGAAATGAGATGGCTGGTATCGAAGTCGCGTTCTCGCAGTCGTCGCCTCGCCGGGGATTGAAGGACACCGCGATGGCGGGCGTCGAGGAATCGGGCTCCAGGCGCGTGAGGTCGGGCGGGCGCTCCCGCGCTGCCGCGGGCAATGCGCGCTCGCTGGCGCGTGAGCGCCAGGGCGCGCACGTCAGCGAGATGCAACGCCGCCGGCTGCTGCTGGCGACGGTCGAGTCGGTCGCGCAGGAGGGCCTGGACGGCACGTCGGTCGGCGGTATCTGCCAGCGAGCGCACGTGTCGCGGCGCACGTTCTACGACCTGTTCGCCGACCGCGAAGCGTGCGTGGTGGCGGCGCTGCGAGGAGAGGTCGATCGGATCGCCGAACGCGTCACATCCGCGTATGCGGCGGGCGGATCGTGGCGGGAGCGCGTGCGCGCAGGCCTCGGCGCGCTACTCGAACATTTTGAACGCGAACCGGCCGCGGCGCGCCTGTGCGTTATCGAGGCGACGCGCGGACCGCGGGTGGTGGCCTACCGTCACGGGATTCTTGACGTGCTCGCGAACGTCGTGGACGAAGGCCGCAGCGAGATGAGACGGCGCGGCGACGGTCCACCGCAACTGACGGCGGAGAGCCTCGTCGGCGGAGCGCTCGCGGTGATCGCTACAAGGCTCTCGGACGCCGACGGCGCACGCCCGACGGGACTGTTGAACCCGCTGATGGGGATGATCGTCTACCCCTATCTTGGCGCGGCGGCAGCCGCAAAGGAGTTGGAGCGACCGACGATCCCAACGGCACCCCCAGCACCGCCGGGCACAACCGCCGAGGCGGAGGGCTCGCGCCTGGACCCGTTCGCGAACCTGCCGATCCGGATCACGTTCCGCACCGCGCGAGTGCTCGCCACGATCGCCGAACGCCCCGGCGCCAGCAACCGCGAGATCGGAGAAGCAGCCGGCGTCCACGACCAGGGCCAAATCTCAAGACTGCTCACACGCCTAGCCCGCAACGAACTGATCGCCAACACCGGCCACGGACAGGCCCGAGGCGAAGCCAACGCCTGGACACTCACCGAACGCGGGACCGCCATCCACAACGCTATCGCGACACACGAACCACGGCAGTGACGCGGACTGCGGGATTTTCCCATCAGGGAGTTCTCCCGTACGGTTCAATAGGGTGTCGTGCGAGATTTGGTAGAATGGCTCCGTGTTTCATACCGAGATTCCCGCTAACGATGCTCGTTTCGCTCGTCACCCGTGTCCGGGGGAGGCGGTTGTGATCACTCGGTACGGTAGACCCGAGCATGTGGTGCTGCGCTGGGACGATTTCGCGCCGTTGGAGGCGCTCATCGACCGGTATCTCGCCGAGCCGCCCTACGAGCTGGTGGCCTCCGATCTAGCGGTTCGCGCTCAGGCGATTGACGAGCAGTCTGACGGCGCGGGCTTCGACTACGCCAGTCTCGCCAGCGCGCTTGGCGCGTGAGCGCACCCGACGCTCGCCGGCGCGCGATCGTCTGGGCGATCAGCGCCTTCGAGGTCAAGCAGCCGTTTCGCGTCATCGAGCACGACGGCAGCGAGACGCGCTTGGCCGACGCGTCGAGCCTCGCGCGCAAGGTGCTCGCCAGGGAGATGAGCGGCGAGTTCGAGCTTGCCGTCGCGGCGAAGCTGCGCCCCGTTCTGCTCCTACAAGAGCGTCCCGCCCGACGTTTTGAGGACTTCGCCGCGCTGCGATTGACGCGCCTTGAGAAGTTCAACGCGACCGACCAGCAGGCGATCCGCGACGGGCAGGAGCAGACGCTCTTCTATCTCGGCCACGACAAGCGCAAGTACGGCATCGACAAGGAGTACGCGATCATGTTGACCTCGCTGCACCGGATCCACAGCAGCGCCATCGTCGGCGAGCCGGTGGGATCCGTTGACAGCGGTGAGTTCCGCACGATCTGCGAACGGCTGGTCCAAGTCTCAGACCTCGACCTGTCGCACCTCATCGTTCGCAGAGCGGGTGAGCTGGTCGCGCGCCTCACCGAGGGCGAAGTGTCCTCGGAATAGCAAAGTTTACTTTTCCTAAGTCTTACTTTGCGTGAGCTGGCGGTGTTCTCCGCGAGCGGGGGCGAGCGCTGTTTGGCCGTGTCCCGCTGCTATCGTCGCGCAGCCGTGGCGCGCGACTGGAGCGAGCTGTTCATCACGACGCCGGACGGTGCTTCCGGCGAGCAGGCGCAGCCGCAGGGCGGGGAGCCTCGCCGGGGATTGTTTCGGCGCCTGCGCGAAAACCTCGCAAAGACTCGTCAGGCGCTCGGCTCGGAGATCCAGGCGACGCTGTTCGCGACGCTTGACGAGCACACGTGGGAGCGCCTGGAGGAGGCGCTGATCATGGCCGACGTGGGCGCGAGCACGACCGCGTCGATCGTGGAGACGCTGGAGCGCGAAGCCGCGGAGGGCGGCCTCTCGGGGGGTGAGGCGCTGAGCGAGCGCCTGATCGAGCTGCTGGCCGACGGCGCCCGCAACGAGCACGAGAAGATCGACATCCGCGCCAAGCCGACTGTGATTCTGGCCGTCGGCGTCAACGGTACCGGCAAGACTACGACGATCGGCAAGCTTGCCTGGCATTTGCGCAAGCAGTTCGGGCTCAGCGTTCTGCTCGCCGCGGCCGACACGTTCCGCGCGGCGGCGACCGAGCAGCTGGAAGGGTGGGCGGCGCGCGCCGAATGCGAGATCGTCACGGGAGCGGAAGGGTCCGATCCCGGATCGGTGGCCTTCGAGGCGGTCGCCCGTGCACGCGCACAGAGCATCGACGTCGTGATCGTGGACACCGCCGGGCGCCTGCATACCCAGGACGACCTGATGGGCGAGCTCGAGAAGGTGCGCAGGGTGATCTCCAGGCAACTGGAGGGAGCGCCGCACGAGACGTTGCTCACGGTCGACGCGACGACCGGCCAGAACGGCCTGCGCCAAGCACAGATCTTCGCCGAGGCGGTCGGCGTGAGCGGGATCGTCTTGACCAAGCTGGACGGCACCGCCCGCGGCGGCATCGCCCTCGCGATCGCCCGCGAGCTGGATCTGCCCGTGAAGCTGATCGGGATCGGCGAGCAGCTGGAGGACCTGCGCCCGTTCGACCCCGAGGACTTCGCACGGGCGCTGATCGCGGACGGATAGGGCCGACCTCCGCGGGTGGCCGTACCGTCGTGTCCCACGGCCCTCGAATTACGGAAGAAAGACCCCTCGAATTACGGAACAAACCCCCCTCGAAATGCGGAAGAGGGGTCTATGATGGGCTTTCTATGGGTCCCGTTCTCGCAGGTTTGGTCGAGCGGCGCATCACGAGCACGGTGCGCGAGCGTCTTGGTGTAGAGCCGGTCGTCGTGCTTGAAGGCCCTCGCGCCGTCGGGAAGTCGACGTTGCTGGCACAGCTGGCCGATCTGTCCGGACGGGGGATCGTCGATCTGGACGACCTTGCCACGCGCGAAGCGGTGCGAGACGATCCGGCGCTGTTCGTGCGGGGCGATGCACCGGTGCTGATCGATGAGTTCCAGCACGTGCCCGAGTTGCTCGACGCGATCAAGGCGGAGCTGAACCGCGACGGCTCGGCGGGGCGCTATGTCCTGACGGGATCCACTCGCTATGCAACCCTGCCGATCACGGCCCAGGCGCTCACCGGGCGCGCCCATCGGGTGCAGGTGCTGCCGCTCTCCCAGGGCGAGATCGCCGGTGTCCGCGAGCACTTCGCCCAAGCACTGGTTGAGGATCCGGTTTCGCTGGTTGAAAGCGACGTCGCGGGACTCGCCCGGGGGCAGTACATCGGCCGTGCGCTCGCAGGCGGATTTCCACCGGTCCTGTTGCGAGCCTCCGCAGCCGACCGGGCACGCTGGTTTGACGACTACGTCGAGCTTGTGATCGAGCGCGACGCGATGGAGCTCTCGCGCGTGCGCCAGCGGCGCGCGCTGCCGTTGCTGCTGCGCCGGCTCGCGAGCCAGACGGGTCAGATGCTGAACGTCGCGGCGGCAGCGCAGGCGGTCGGGATCGAGAAGTCGACCGCGGAGAACTACATCAAGCTGCTGGAGGCGGTCTTTCTGATCGCACGCCTGCCGGCGTGGGGCCGTACGCTGGGATCGCGTGTGGCGAGCGCACCGAAGGTGCACATGCTCGACAGCGGACTCGCGGCGAGGCTGTTGCGTTTGACCGAGGCGAAGCTCGCCGAACCCTCCGCGGCGGCTCTGAGCGAGCTTGGGCACCTGCTGGAGACCTTCGTCGTCGGCGAGATCTGCAGGCAGCTCGACTGGCTGGACGCGCCCACCCAGGTTGGGCACTGGCGCACGCACGATGGCCACGAGGTCGACCTGGTGGTCGAACGCGACGACGGCAAGGTCGTCGCCGTCGAGGTGAAGGCAAGCTCACGCGTCGCCACCGACGCCGTCCGCTCTCTCGATGCTCTGCGCCGCAAGCTCGGAAGCGAGCTGCTGGCCGCAGTCGTACTGCACACGGGATCCAGATCCTACGCCCGGCGCGATGGCGTGCTTGTGCTTCCGATCAGCCGGCTCTGGGGCGAATAAGGCAAGTGCTGCACGATCGCCTGATCCAGCAAGCGATCGCCAGATCGGCGCCGGCGCGCCGAATGGTGCTCGTCCCATTGGCCTGCGCCTACACACCGGCCGCCACTGAGCCATAATCGAAGCATGAGCGTCTGGATCGTGTGGCTGATCGCCGCGTGCCTGTTGGGTGTGGGCGAGATGCACCAGGGCGGGTTCTATCTCGCGCCGTTTGCGCTCGGCGCCGCGCTTGCCGCGATCCTCGCGCTGCTCGGTGTCGGCACGGGGCTCTCGGCGATCGCCTTCCTCGCCGCATCGGGACTCGTGTTCGCGACGCTGCGCCCGGTCGCCCAGCGCCATCGGCGGTTGCCGCCTGCGATCAGGACGGGGGCTGCCGCCCTGGTCGGTCGCAAGGCGATCGTGCTCGAGCGGATCGCCAACAGCGAGGGCGTCGGCTGCGTGAAGATCGACGGCGAGGTATGGACCGCGCGCAGCTTCGACGAAGACGAGGTCTTCGATGCCGGCGAACGAGTCGAAGTCGTCGAAATAAGGGGCGCGACGGCTCTCGTCATGCACTGAGACACTTCGCGGGTCAAGTCCCGCGAGAAAGGAAGAATCCCAACCATCATGGTCGCTCTAATCGTCATAGCCGTAGTGGTCGTATTCGCGCTGATCGTGGCCGCGCGCACGATTCGCGTGATTCCCCAGGCACGGGCGGGCGTGGTGGAGCGGCTGGGTCGCTACAGCCGCACGCTCGAACCCGGCCTGACGATCGTCACGCCGTTCATCGATCGGGTGAAGCCGCTGGTGGACCTGCGCGAGCAGGTGGTCAACTTCTCGCCGCAGTCGGTCATCACCGAAGACAACGTGGTCGTGGCGATCGAAACGGTCCTCTACTTCACGATCACCGATCCCCGCTCGGCCACATACGAAGTCGCCAATCCATTGCAGGCGATCGAGCAGCTGACGGTCACCACGCTGCGCAACGTGATCGGCGGCTTGACGCTGGAGGCGACCCTGACCGCGCGCGAGAACGTAAACACCGAGCTGCGCGTGGTGCTCGACGAGGCGACCGGCAAGTGGGGGATACGCATCAACCGCGTGGAGATCAAGTCGGTGGATCCGCCGGCGGACATCAGGACGGCGATGGAGAAGCAGATGCGCGCCGAGCGCGACCGCCGCGCCGCGATCCTCACCGCCGAAGGGGAGAAGCAGGCGCAGGTGCTGACCGCCGAAGGCCAGCAGCAGGCGGTCGTGCTGCGCGCCGAGGGCGACCGCCAGGCGGCGGTGCTGCGCGCCGAGGGCGAAGCGAAGGCGATCGACACCGTGTTCAAAGCGATCCACGAGGGCAAGCCCTCGCGCGAGCTGCTCAGCTACGAATACCTGCAGATGCTGCCGCAGCTGGCCGAAGGGGACTCCAACAAGGTGTTCGTGATCCCCTCCGAGTTCGCCGAGGCGTTCGGCGGCATCGGCGAGGCACTCGCGCGCCGCAGCAAGGAGAACCCCGCAGTAGGCCATGTTCGACTCGCTCGCCGAGAAGCTGCAGGCCACGCTCGGCGAGGTGCGCGGGCACGGCACGCTGACCGAGAGGGACATCGACCGGGCGATGCGCGAGATCCGCCTCGCGCTGCTGGAGGCCGACGTCAACTTCAAGGTCGTCAAGCAGTTCACAAGCGAGGTGAGGGAGCGCTGCCGGGGGCTGAGATCGTCGGCAAGCTCAATCCCGGCCAGCAGGTCGTGAAGATCGTCGCGGAGGAGCTTGAGAATCTGATGGGCGGTGCGGCGGCCGGGCTGGTTTCTCACCGCGACCGCCGACCGTGATCCTGATGGCGGGCCTGCAGGGTTCGGGCAAGACGACCGCTACCGCCAAGCTCGCGCGCTACCTGCGCGAGGAGCACTCCTCCTCGGTGGCGCTTGCGGCGTGCGATGTGTATCGCCCGGCGGCGGTCGATCAGCTGGTCAAGGTGGGCGCTCAGGCTGGCGCCGCCGTTTACGAGCAAGGAACCGACCACGACCCCGTGGAGATCGCGACGTGGGCGCTTCAGCGCGCGCGCGAAGAGGGCAAGGACGTGCTGATCGTCGACACCAGCGGCCGCCTGCATGTCGACGAGGCACTGATGGCAGAGCTGGTGAAGATCCGAGACGCGGTCAAACCGACCGACATATTGCTCGTGGTGGACGCGATGACCGGGCAGGACGCCGTCAACGTCGCCGAGCAGTTCGCCGCGGCGGTCCAGTTCGACGGCGTCGTCATGAGCAAGCTCGACGGCGACGCCCGCGGCGGTGCGGCGCTGTCGGTCAAGGCGGTCACGGGCAAGCCGATCATGTTCGCCTCCACGGGGGAGAAGCTCGAGCAGTTCGAGCGCTTCCATCCCGATCGCATGGCCCAGCGCATCCTCGGCATGGGCGACGTGATGAGCTTGATCGAGACGGCCGAGCGCCAGTTCGACGAGGACGCGGCGGCGGCGCTCGAGCGCAAGCTGCGACGCAACGAGTTCGGCCTCGACGACTTCCTGGATCAGCTGAAGACGATTCGGCGCATGGGGCCGCTGACCAACCTGCTCGGCATGATCCCGGGATTCGCGGGCGCACAGTTGAAAAACTTGAAGGTGGACGAGCGCGAGCTGGACCGCATCCAGGCGATCATCCTCTCGATGACCCCCGAGGAGCGCACGCGTCCCGAGTTGATCAAGGGCTCGCGCCGGCTGCGGATCGCGCGCGGGTCGGGCACCAACGTGCAGCAGGTCAACCAGCTCGTCAAGCAGTTCGGCCAGATGCGCAAGATGATGCGCGGCATCAGCCGCGGCAAGATGCCGGACGTCGGCGCGCTGATGCGCCAGGCGCGTTGAGGGGCTCGCCAGGGGTCTCCGGCGCGTCAGCCGCCGCGTCCAATCTTCCTCGATGACCCGAACCGTCTAAGCTCTCTAGCTGAATTTGGCAAGCACCCAGAGAGGAACACGTGTCGGTAAGACTTAGGCTCACGCGCGTGGGCGCAAGGAAGAACCCGGTGTGGCGCGTCGTCGTCGCCGATCAGCGCTCTCCGCGCGACGGGCGTGTGATCGAGACGATCGGCCACTACAACGCCCAGACGAACCCCTCGACGATCACGATCGACGAGGAGCGCGCCAAGAGCTGGCTTGCGCGCGGCGCACAGCCCTCCAACACAGTGGCCAAGCTGCTGCGCATCCAGGGCATCGCCCGATAGCTTCGAGTTGCTTGAGCCCTTGGTTGGCATCGCTCGATCTCCCCGGCGATTCGGCCGCGCTGGAAAGGCGATGAGGGATGTCCTCTGAGGTGATGAGAGAGCTGTTGGAGTACCTGGCGCAGGGGTTGGTCGACCATCCCGAAGAGGTGTCGGTGGAGCAGTTCGAGGAGGACGACGGCACGCTCATCCTGGAGCTGTGCGTGGCCGACGGCGATTACGGGCAGGTGATCGGCCGTGGCGGACGCACCGCGCAGGCGCTGCGCACCGTCGTGAAGGCCGCCGCGGCGGGGGAGAAGCGCCGCGTGCTCATCGACATCGTCGACTAGGCGCGCCGATGGGCATCGGCTCGAGCGCCGTTTCCGCCGGGCGCGTGGGGCGCGCGCACGGCTTGGACGGCAGCTTCTATGTGACGGGCGCGCGGCCGCGGCTGCTGGCACTCGGAGCCGAGGTGATGCTCGGCGAGCGCTCGGCCACGATCGTGCGCCGGGCCGGCACCGACGAGCATCCGATCGTCCGCCTGCGGGGGGTCGAGCATCGCGGCGCCGCCGAAGCGCTGCGCGGAGTCGAGCTGAGCGTCGAGCTGGCCGCGGCCCCGACGCTGCAGGAGGGCGAGTGGTGGGCGGCTGAGCTCGAGGGCTGCGAGGTGACAGACGGCGAACGCCGCGTCGGCGTCGTCGCGGGGTTGCTGGAGCTGCCCTCCTGCGAGGCATTGCGGGTGCGGCTCGGCGGATCGCCACCGCCGGGCGATGACCCGCCCGGCGCCCCGCCGGCGGGAGAGCTGCTCGTGCCGCTGGTCAAAGACGCGATCCGACACGTCGATCCGAAGGCCGGCAGGATAGACGTGGACATGAGCTTCCTGGAGGACGCGCTGTGAAGCGCTTGATCGAAAAACGCCGCGGACGCGGGCGGCGATGATGGAGATCGACGTCTTCACGCTCTTCCCCGAGTGGTTTGGGTGGTTTGCGACCCAGCGTCACGTGCGCAACGTGCTCGACGCCGGCTCGCGCCTGCGGTGCGTGAACTTTCGCGAGAGCACCCCGCTCAGCGGCGGGCAGGTCGACGACACGCCCTTCGGGGGCGGCGCCGGCATGGTGCTGCGCGTCGACGTGCTCGACGCGGCGCTCAGCGCGCACTACGGGATCGACGCGACCCGAGTGCGCGAGCGGCGCCGCGTGATCGCCCTCGCGCCCGGGGGGCGCGTCCTGGAGGAGGACTATGTGGCCGAGCTTGCACGCGAGCCCGCGCTCACCTTCCTGTGCGGGCGCTACGAGGGCTTTGACGAGCGCATCGTCGAGCACTTCGCCACCGAGACGCTCTCGATCGGACGCTACGTGCTCTCCGGCGGCGAGCTCGCGGCGATGGTGGCGTGCGACGCGATCCTGCGCAAGCTCCCCGGAGCGCTCGGCCACGAGCACTCGGCCGTCGAGGAGTCCTTCAGCGCCGCGCTGGGGGGAGAGCCGGAGTATCCCCACTACACCCGCCCAGCCGAATATCGCGGCTGGCGTGTTCCCGAGGTCCTGCTCTCCGGGCATCACGAGCGCATACGCCGGTGGCGGCTGGAGCAGAGTCGCGACCGCGGCGACTCCACGCCTTAGGGGCGCTTCGCCGCGGCGTGTTCGCTACCATTCGCGAGCGCGTCGGTTCCGTGCGGCGACTCCCGCCCACTCGACGCCTTCTTTTTCTCATGAGCACCGTCATCGAAAGCATCGAGCGTGCGCAACTGCGCCGCGTCCCCGACTTCGCGCCGGGCGACCGCGTGAAGGTGCACTTCCAGGTCATCGAGGGCACCCGCAGACGCATCCAGGTTTTCGAGGGGGTCGTGATCAAGCGCCAGGGCCACGGTGCGCGCGAGACCTTCACGGTGCGCAAGCAGTCTTTCGGCGTTGGCGTCGAGCGCATGTTCCCCGTTCACTCCCCGAAGATCGACCGGATCGAGGTTGCCGCGCGCGGCGACGTTCGACGGGCGAAGCTCTACTACCTGCGCGACCGCGTCGGCAAGCGCGCGCGTGTGCGCGAGCGCCGCTACACCGGCCCGG
This sequence comes from uncultured Solirubrobacterales bacterium, assembly GCA_963831995.1. Lineage (GTDB taxonomy): Bacteria > Actinomycetota > Thermoleophilia > Solirubrobacterales > Solirubrobacteraceae > Palsa-744. The sequence continues at coordinate 128,391 of CAWHSI010000001.1, forward strand.
AGGAAGCGGTCGAGTCGGGGTTGCTGTACGGGCCGACGGGCGCCACCGACGCCGAGGGCGCCACCGCCGAGGAGACGGTCCTGGATGCCGAGGGGGTCGAGTCCTCGACGGCGAGCGGCGAGTCCACGGCGCTCGCCGATGAGACCGGCGGCGCGCAGAGCGCCGAGACCGGCGACGGGGCCGAGGGCGCGCAGGACGCGACGACGACCGGGGAGGACGCAGGCGAGGAGGGGGCGAGCAAGGCGGCCGCGGGCGAGGCCGATCCCTCCTCCGATGCCGGCGACGCCGCGGCCGGCGACCCGGTCGCGTGACACCCGCGCGTACCTCGACGACCGGCGTCGGGGACAAGGACGCTCCGAAGTCGCGGCTGAACTCGTTCGTCGAGTTGATCGTGATCGTGCTCGTGGCGATCGGACTGGCGCTCGCGATACAGGCGTTCCTGGTCAAGCCCTACAAGATCCCCAGCAGCTCGATGGAACCGACGCTCGACGTCGGCCAGCGGGTGCTCGTCGATCGCATCGGGATGCACTTCAGCGAACCGAAAATCGGCGAGATCATGGTGTTCCACCCCCCCAAGGACGCCGAACAGCAGGTTTGCGGGCCCTCGCCGCACGTGGTGACGCCCGGCGGCGCGGCGTGTGACGCGCCGCTTCCCGAAGAGGACGAAAAAGTCAACTTCATCAAGCGCGTGGTGGCGGGACCGGGCGATACGCTGTACGTCAAGGAAGGTCACGCGTATGTCAACGGTAAGCGCGAGAGCGACTCCTACATCAAGGCCTGCGGCAGCAGCTCGGAGTGCAACTTCCCGACGCCGATCAGGATTCCCGCCGGTCACTGGTTCATGATGGGGGACAACCGTGGCGAATCGGACGACAGCAGGTTCTGGGGGCCCGTCCCCACGAGCTGGATCATCGGACAGGCCTTCTTCACCTACTGGCCTCCCGACCGCATCGGCACCCTCTAGCGCCGGCCGATCGCCTTCGGGCGACGTCGCCGCCGGCGGCGACGCACGAGCGTCCAGCTCGTCGAGGGCCCCGTACTCCAAGCGCGGCACACGCTCCGCTCGTCGCCGCGCGCGCGCGCGGTCGAGTGGACAGCGCCTGTTCGCCTTCGACCGGCGTCTGGGCGTGCGGCTGGTCGCGGGTGCCGACGAGGCCGGTCGCGGCTGTCTGGCCGGCCCGCTGGTTGCCGCCGGAGTGCTGTTCGACTACGAGCGGCTGACCACGCGCGATCTGCGCGCGCTCGCGGCGCTCAACGACTCCAAGCAGCACACCGCGCACGCGCGCGAGGAGCTGTATCCGCTGGTCCTCTCCACCGCGATGCGGGTCGCGGTCGTCTCGCGCTGCGTGAGCGGGATCGACGCGCGCGGTCTGCACAAGACGAATCTCGCCGCGTTGCGCGATGCGATACGCGGGGTCACGCGCAACATCGAGGGCGAGGTCGAGTGCCTGATAGACGGTTTCGCGGTCCCCGAGTTCGAGCGTCCGCAGCGCCCGGTCGTGGGCGGCGACGCGACCAGCGCGGCGATCGCGGCCGCCTCGATCGTCGCGAAGGTCACGCGCGACCGCTACATGCACCACGCCGACGAGCTGCACCCGGGCTGGAGCTTCGCCGAGCACGTCGGCTACTCGACCCCATCGCATCGCGAGGCGATCGGCCGCCAGGGCGTCTCGCCTCTGCACCGCATGTCGTTTCAGTCGGCTGCCTACGCGCAGCTGGCGCTCTGAGCAAACAGGTTCTCAGACCGGGACAAGATCGCCGGCCGGCTCGACCTGGAATACCGACGGGAAGCGGTCGGCCAGTCCGGTGGAGCGCAACGCTTCGCTGACGATATCCGCGGCTCGTTGTGCCGCAGCAGCCCTGTCGGGCTGGTCGTCCGAGAAGATCAGCACGATCGTCGAGGCGTCGTCTTTCCATGTGGCGACGGGCCCCAGATCGGCGTGCTCCTGCTCCAGGTGTCTCGTCAACGGCAGCCAAATTCCTTCGTCGCTGAACGGCACGTTCGCCACAGAGGTCCACGTTCGATACTCCACGATCATCTCTTATACCCCTGTCGCCGCCTCACCAAGCTCCCTCGATGTGGTCGAGGCGCAGGAGCTTGTCGGTGCCGTCGACGATCACCCCGACCGCGTCGAAGCGGATCGTCTCGGCCCGCGGGCGTGCGCCGGTGTTCTCGTATAGCCATGCGCATGCGAGTCGCTTCAGCCGCGTGCGCTGACTGAACTTCAGCCATGCGAGCGGCTGCTCCTCGGGGCACAGGCCCCGGCGGCGGCTGCTGGCGCGTCGCGTCTTGATCTCCACGAAGACGAGCGCCCGCCCGTCGAAGGCGATCAGGTCGATCTCGCCGTGGCGCGTGCGCACGTTGCGCGCGAGCGCGACAAACCCGAGCCGGCGGAAGTGACCGACCGCCAAATCCTCGCCGAGCGCGCCGAGCGCGCGACGCGCATCGCCACCCGCGAATGGCGCGCCTGCAGAGGTGGGGCCGGTCGGGCACATGCCTCGAACATAGGCCAAAAAATGTGACGTAAAACGCACAAATGTGCCGATTCTCAGAGCGGGGAATGAAATCTTTGTGGACGCGGGGGCTTGCGCCCGGCGTGTCGCGGGGCGACGCGCATCGGCTTGCTCCCATAGCCTTCGCGCCGATGCCAGCGGACTCGCGAGCAACATCCGGATCGGAGGACGCGGGCAAAGAGCGCGCCGGCGAGTCGGGCCCGCGCGGGATCGACGGCGTCAGCGGCTTCATGGGCATGCGCTGGGACAGCGCCGACACGGTCCGCCTGACGATCAGGCCCGAGCTGATCAACGCGGCCGGCCTGCTCTCCGGCGTTGTCACCTACGCACTGGTCGACTACTGCATGGGCTCGACGCTGTGGCCGCACACCTCCGCCGAGGAGGCGATCGCGACGCTCAACATCTCCATCAACTACATCCAGACCGCCACCGAGGGGGAGATCGTGTGCACCACCGAGCTCGATCGTCGCAACCGCACGAACGCGGTGCTGCGCAGCGAGGTGCGCCACGAGGACGGTCGCCTGCTCGTCACCGCCATCGGCAGCTACGCGATCTTCCCCGCGCGCAAGCGCCCCCGACCGGAATCCTCCTGAGCACGCCGCACGTCCAGCCCCCCAGATCGCTCGGAGCGCGAGAATCTCAAGGCAGAGCGGCGGCTGCTCTTGATCGAAACCAGCCGCCGCCGACATGCCAAGGGGCGACACACGCGACGCACGAGATGCCAGAGGCGACACACGCGACACACGACATGCCAGAGGCGACACACGAGATGCCAGGGGCGACATGCCAGACACAGCCCACACCCCGCGCGCGCTGACGATCGCCGGCTCTGACTCTGGCGGCGGCGCCGGCATTCAGGCCGATCTGAAGGCGTTCGCCAGCTGCGGCGTGCACGGAACGAGCGCGATCACGGCGATCACCGCGCAAAACACGCTGGGCGTGAGCGCGATCCATGTGGTGCCGGCGGAGATCGTGCTCGCGCAGGTGCGCGCGGTACTGAGCGACATCGGAGTGGACGCGGTCAAGGTTGGGATGCTCGGCACCGCCGAGACCGTGCGCGCGGTGGCGCAGGCGCTCGACGAGCTGCCCGCCGGCGTGCCCGTGGTGGTGGATCCGGTGATGGTCGCGGAGTCCGGCGCCAGGCTGCTCGACACGGACGCCGAGCGCGCGCTGATCGCCGAAATCCTGCCACGCGCGAGCGTGCTCACACCAAACCTGCCCGAGGCGCGCGCGCTGGCGGGGCGCGCGCACGAGGGCGGCGAAGAGGACGCGCACGAGCTCGCTCGCGCCGTGCTCGCGTTGGGCCCGCGCATCGTCGTGCTCACCGGCGGCCATCGGGCGCAGGCGATCGACCTGTTCCTGGACGCGGGCGCTGCGGAGCGGGTGGTGGAGATTCCCGGCGTGCGCCACCCCGACGGCGCCGCGCACGGCTCGGGTTGCACCCACTCCTCCGTGCTCGCGGCCCAGCTTGCGCTTGGGCGCACGCCGCTGCAGGCGGCCGTCGTGGCGCGCGAGCTTGCCGGCGACGCGGTCGCCGCGGGGTTGCGCGACGTGGGAGAGGGGCCCGGACCGGTGGACGTGTTCGGCCTGCGCGACCTGCGCAAGTGATCCTCCTCCCGCGCCGTGCACGGTCGACGGCGCTCCTCGCCGCACGCCGGTAGTGTTCGCCCACCGTGAACGACTCCCCGGCCTTCGACGTCAAGCACCGCTCGCGCGCCCTCACCGAGGGCCCCGAGCGCGCCGCCGCGCGCGCCTATCTGCACGGCATCGGCTACACGGCCGAGGACCTGGCCAAGCCGATCGTCGGCGTCGCCCACTCGTGGATCGAGACGATGCCGTGCAACTTCAACAATCGCGTGCTCGCCGCGAAGGTCAAGGAGGGCATCCGCGCCGCCGGCGGCACGCCGATGGAGCTGAACACGATCGCGATCTCCGACGGCATAACGATGGGCACCTCGGGGATGCGCGCCTCGCTGGTCTCGCGCGAGCTGATCGCCGACTCGATCGAGCTGGTCGCCTCCGCGCACGCCTTCGACGCGCTCGTCGTCATCTCCGGCTGCGACAAGACCATCCCCGCCGCCGTGATGGCGCTCGCGCGGTTGAACATTCCCGGGCTGATGCTCTATGGCGGGTCGATCCGCGCGGGTCGCTACAAGGGCCAGGACGTGACGATTCAGCAGGTTTTCGAGGCGGTCGGCGCGTTCGCGGCCGGCAAGATCACCGAAGCTGAGCTGCACGAACTGGAGGAGGTCGCCTCCCCCGGCGCGGGCGCGTGCGGTGGGCAGTTCACCGCCAACACGATGGCGATGGCGTTCGAGGTGCTCGGCATCTCGCCCGCCGGCTCCTCGATGGTGCCGGCCGAGGATGGTCGCAAGCTGCAGGTCGCCGTCGAGTGTGGCGAGCTGGCGATGGATGTGCTGCGCCGGGGATTGCTCCCCAGCGAGGTGATCACGAAGCCGGCGCTTGAAAACGCGATCGCCGCCGGCGCGACCAGCGGCGGGTCCACCAATATCGTCCTGCACCTGCTGGCGGTCGCTCGCGAAATGGGTGTGGCGCTCTCGATCGAGGAGTTCGACCGCCTCTCCGAGGCCACGCCGCTGCTGTGCGACCTGCAACCGGGCGGGCAGTATGTGGCCACCGACCTGTACGAGGCGGGGGGCGTGCCGCTGGTGATGCGTCGCCTCGGCGAAGCGGGTGTGCTGCGCTCGGACGCGCTCACCGTCACCGGCCGTACCGTCGGCGAACACGCCGCCGAGGCGAGCGAAGCGCCCGGCCAGCAGGTCGTGCGTCCGCTCTCCAGTCCGCTGAAGCCGACGGGCGGCTTTGCGATCCTGCATGGCAACGTCGCGCCCGACGGCTGCGTCGTCAAGCTCGCGGGCCACGAGCGCCGCCGCCACGTCGGCCCGGCTCGCGTGTTCGACGGCGAGGAGGCCGCGATGGCTGCCGTGCTCGCCCACGAGATCGAGGCGGGGGACGTGGTCGTGATCCGCGGCGAGGGCCCGGCCGGCGGCCCGGGAATGCGCGAGATGCTGTCCGTCACCGCCGCGATCGTCGGCGAGGGGTTGGGGGAGAGCGTCGCGCTGATCACCGACGGGCGCTTCTCCGGCGCCACCCACGGCTTCATGGTCGCCCACGTCGCCCCAGAGGCGGTGCGCGGCGGGCCGATCGGCGCGCTTGCCGGCGGCGATGAGATCACGATCGACGTCGACGCGCGACGCATGGATGTGGCGCTGAGCGACGAGCAGATCGCGCAGCGACTCTCCTCCTACCGGCAGCCCCCGCGCGCCGACGAGCACATCGACGTCGCGATTCGCAAGTACGTCAGGCTGGTCGGCTCCGCCGCGCAGGGCGCGGTCACGAGCTGAGCGTCGGCGGCTGCGCCCTACTCCGCGACGAACTCGGCGAGGAGCTTGTTAAACGAGGCGGGACGCTCGATCATCGCGACATGCCCGGTGTCCTCGAAGATCACCTTCCGCGAGTTGGGGATCAGCTCCTCGAACACGTTTGCGTCGGACACCGGAATCACCTTGTCCTCAGCGCCCCATACGATCAGGGTCGGGCAGGCGATCTCCGGCAGGCGCTCCCTGATCGGATAATCGATATTGGCCTTCAATGCCTGCATGAACCCCGGCTTGCCTGCCCCGCGCAACTGCTCGGCCGCGAGCGCCGCCGGCAGACGACTCGGATGGCGCATGACCATTCCCAACGTCATATTGCGCAGCCCAGACCGTCGCGCCACCCAATCCGAGCGCGATGCCGTCAAGCCCGTGTACACGGCGAGGATCGGCGCCACACGGCGCAGGTAGGGCTCGATGCGTTCCACGTCGCGATGGCGATAGGTGCTGATCCCCGCCGCCGACACCAGCACGAGGCGCTCGACCCGCTCGGGAAAGGCGATCGCAAGCTCTGTCGAGACGAACCCGCCCATCGAGTTGCCCACGAGGGTTGCCGCGCTCACTCCGAGCGCGTCCAGCAGTCCGTCGAGGATGCGCGCGTAGGCGGAGATCGTGATGCGCTCGCGCGGCATCGGCGAGTGGCCGAACCCCGGCAAATCCATCGCGATCACGCGATGATCCCTGGCAAACACGGGCAGTTGCTCGAGCCAGTTCGGCCAGCAGCCCGACAGGCCGTGCACGAACACGATCGCCGGCCCCCTGCCCATGTCGATCGTGTTGAGCGCAGTGCCCTGCACGGTCACCCAGCGCTGGTGCTCGCGCCAGTCGACGTCCAGCCAGTCCGAGCGCCCCTCCGGTCCATAGGCCGGGCGCAGCTGCCCCTCGGCGATGGTTGCAGTGCCGCTCATCGTCCAAGTAATCTACCCGACCCATGCGCATCGCCATCGATGTCGACTCCACGCTGCACCACTACTGGGACGTGCTCTCGGAGATATCCCGCCGCCGCTTCGGCGTCGAGCTGCCCTACGAGGAGCAGTTCACTTGGGGCATCACGCGGCTGCGCCCCGATCAGCTGGAGCTGTGCATCGAGGAGAGCCACAGCGCCGAGACGATCCTCGCCGGCCGCGCCTACCCGGGTGCCGTGGAGACGGTTCGCCGGTGGAGCGAGCGGGGACACTTCATCCACATAACCACCCATCGCGCGAGCGCCTGCGCTCCCGCGACCGCCGAGTGGCTGCGCAGCATCGGGCTGCCGTTCGACGATCTCTGCTGCTCCTATGACAAGGTGAGCCGCTGCGTGGAGCTCGACATCGACCTGCTGATCGACGACAGCCCGCTGAACATCGCAGCGGCGCTCGAGTGCGGCATCGCGACCGCGACGATCCTGCACCCCTGGAACGCCGAGCTGTGCGAGGTCGAGGATGTGATCGGCGCGCGCGACTGGAACGAGCTTGCGCAGCTGCTCGCACCGGTTCTCGGCGAGCCCTCCTCCTCGCTGCTCGGCTCACGCTAGCGCGGCGGCCGGGAGGGCGCCCGGTGCCAGCGGCGAATAGGGCGTGGTGATGAGCACCGCCGCCGACACCGCCGAGAGCCTGGATGAGACGTGGTCGCGAGCGCTCGCGCTGCTGGATGAGGATCTGTGCCGTACCGGCGCCGCGGCTCGCACGCGCCGCGCGTACGCGCTCGACACGCTCCAGTTCGCGGCGTGGGCGAGCTCGCGCGGGCTGCTCCCCGCGAGCGTCGAGGTGCGCGACGTGCGCCGCTACATCGCGCACCTCTCAGACAGGGGCCTCTCGGCGCCGACAAGCGCCCGCAAGCTCGCCGCGATCCGCGCACTGTTTCGCGGCCAGCGCGAGCATGGCCATATCGAGCAGAGCCCGGCCGACCTGATCTCCGCGCCGCGCCGCGGCTCGCACCTGCCGCGAGTGCTGAAGGTGGGCGAGATGGCCCGCCTGCTGGACAGCATCCCGGCCGCCACGCCGCTGCAGCTGCGCGATCGCGCGATGTTCGAGCTCGCCTACGCTTGCGGCCTGCGCGCCGAGGAGATCGTCTCGCTGAACCTATCGAGCGTGGACGGCGACGCCGAGCAGCTGCGCGTCGAGGGCAAGGGGTCGAAGACCCGCTTCGTCCCCGTCGGCGAGGTCGCGCTGCGCGCTTTGAAGCTCTACCTCGACCGCCGGTCCGCTCTCCGGAGCGCCCCGGCGCCTGATACGCCCGGCACGCCCGGGACGCCCGGAACGCCCGGGGCTTCGGCCGCGAGCGATCCCGGCACGGCGCCGGCGCGCGCAGGCTCCCCGGCATCGCACCGAGCCGATCGCGACCGGGACGCCCTGTTCCTCAGCCGCACCGGCCGGCGGCTGTCCACCAGCGACGTGCGTCGCCGTCTGCGCGCGTGGTCGGCGCGCGCCGGCGTGCAGGGCGGGATCTCCCCGCACGCCCTGCGCCACAGCTTCGCCACCCACCTGCTCGACGGCGGCGCGGACCTGCGCTCGATCCAGGAGCTGCTCGGTCACGCCAGCATCTCGACCACCCAGGTCTACACTCGGGTAGAGTCCGCCAAACTGAGAAGCGCCTATGCGCGCGCTCACCCTCGGGCCTGATCGGCGGGAGAAGACCCTGGAGACGAACGTCAAAGCGATCGAGCTGCGCGAACTGTGGCGGCGCTATAAGGCAGATGGAGACCCTCGCGCTCGCGAGCGGCTCGTCGTCGCCTACTCGCCGCTGGTCAAGTACGTGGCCGGCCGCACCGCCGCCGGCCTGCCTCCGCACGTAGAGGAGGCCGATCTCGTCTCCTACGGGCTGGTCGGACTGATCTCCGCGATCGAGCGCTTCGACCCCTCGCGCGAGATCAAGTTCGAGACCTACGCGATCACCCGCATCAAGGGCGCGATCATCGACGAGCTGCGCTCGATCGACTGGGTGCCGCGCAGCGTGCGCGCTCGCGCCCGGGAGATCGAGCGCGCCAACACCAAGCTCGAGCACCGCCTGCAGCGCAGCCCCACCGACGAAGAGATGGCCGCCGAGCTGAGTCTCACCCTCCCCGAGTTCCACGAGTCGCTGCTCGCCATCTCCCACTCCTCGGTCGCGGCGCTGGACGAGCTGTGGACCGTCTCGGACTCCAGCGGCGACCAGGTTTCGCTGATGGACACGATCGAGGACCCCAACGCGCCCGACCCCTCGCGCGCGCTCGACGTCGGCGACCTGAAGGACCGCATCGCCGACTCGATCGCCTCTCTGCCCGAGCGAGAGAAGCTCGTGATCGCGCTCTACTACTACGAGAACCTGACGCTGCGCGAGATCGGGGAGGTGCTCGGCGTGACCGAGTCGCGCATCTCCCAGCTGCACACCAAGGCGGTTCTGCGCCTGCGCGGCAAGATGCAGGACGGCTCGTTCGAGTAGCAGGTTTGGGCGCTGCTCGATCGCGCCCCGCGCCGTTTGTCCGCGTCGCGCCGACCGCGTCTCGGCGGCTCGGCGCACGAGCTGTGGCGGAGGGGTCAGGGAGTCGGGCGAGCGTCCGCTTGACGCTCAGGCTAACCTGATGGGCCGATGGCAGCGCGCGCGATAGTCACCTCCCACCCCGTGGTCGCCTGCGACGTTTGCGGGCGAAGCCTGCTGCGGGGCGAGACCCCGGACGTGTTCCTGGCCGGCGGGCAGCGGCGCACCGTTTGCGAGCTGTGCGTCCCGCGCGCCACCGCCGAGGGTTGGCTGCGCGAGGCGGACAACGATGGCGCGAGCGTGCGTCCGGCGCGCGGACGGCGCGCCGGCTCGCTGTTCGGCCGCTTGCGCCAGCTGCGCGACCCGGCCGACGCTCCAGCCCGGCGCGAGGCCTATCCCGCAGCGGGCGTCGTCGCCGCCTCGAGCGGCGCGAGCCGTCCCACGGAGGGGCTCTACGAGTTTCTGCAGGGCGGGTCGATCGAGCGCGCCGAACCCTACGAGCAGGAGCTCTACATCGACTCCGCGCCGGCTGGGGAGCCGACCGGCGAGGCGTGGAGCGAGCAGCCCGCCGGCTTTGAGGAGTCGCACGGCGCCGCCTATGGCGAGCAGGAGCAGTCTGGCGCTCCTCGCGAGGAGCTCGCCGAGTCATGGCCCTCCACGGCGGAGGAGTCCGATCGTGCGGCGGTGACCAGCGGCGACCTGAAGGTTGCGCGAGCGCTCGAGGTGTTCAACGCGGGGGAGGGTCCACGGCGCGTCGCGGGCGTTGCCCGTTCGCTCGGCGCTCCCTCGATCTCGGCGCGCCTCGCCGCAGAGTCCGGCGGCACGGTCGCGATCGTCGTCGCATGGGAGCTGTGCTGGTATCGCTATGAGGTCGACCTCGGAGAGGAGTCCGCGGGCGCGAGGCTCGTCGCCCAGGGCATGGAGCTCGAGGAGCTGCCCGAGGAGGATCGGCTTGGCAACGCCTCCGCGGACGAGCGCGGTGAGATCGCGCCGCTGGTGGGAATCCGCTGAGGGCGCGCAACCGAGGGCGGTAGGATCTACGCACGATGATCTATTGCGTGGTCCCCAAGCCACTGGCTGAGGAGCTGTACCCCAAGCTCGTCAAGCACTACGAGAACGACGACAACGTGACGGTCATAATCGACCGTCGCGAGTCCGATCGTCGAGCGCGCGGCTCGCGCGCCTCAGAGCTCGACAGGCAGCGTCGTGTGATTCGCGACCGCCGCCGTGCCCGCGTGCCGGGCGATCTGCCGCCGCTCGCCGACGGCTCCTAGGCGCGGCGATGGCCCTGGAAGAGAGGAAGCCGTCGAGGCTGGCTGGAGCGCAGGCCCCTGCGCGCGAGGGGTCGGGGGTGGCGCGGCGATGAAGCTCGTTGTGCACGTCGACGTGGTGTTGAGCGCACAGTTGAACACGGACGGGTTGGTGGCGCGGCGATGAAGCTCGTCGTGCACGTCGACGGCGGCTCGCGCGGCAACCCCGGGCCCGCAGCCGCCGCGAGCGTCGTCTCAACGCCCGACGGGGAGGTGCTGGAGGAGGCATCGGAGCTGCTCGGTGTCGCCACCAACAACGTCGCCGAGTACCGCGCGCTGCTGCTCGGCCTGGCGCGCGCACGTGCGCTCGGGGCCAGCGAGGTGGAGGTCGTAAACGATTCCGAGCTGATCGCCAAGCAGGTTCAGGGCCTCTACAAGGTCAAGCACGCCGCCATGCGTCCGCTCTACACGGAGGCGATGGCGGCCCTGCGCGGGTTCGCCGCGTGGAAGATCCGCTCGGTGCCGCGCGCGCACAACGCGCACGCCGATGCGCTCGTCAACGCCGCGCTCGACGGCGCGCCCGCCGGCGCCCGGTAGAGCGCTCGCGCCTTACGCCGCGCGCCGCGCGTCCCGCTACGCTCGGCCGGTGCTCAAGCCCCGCAACCGCGAGCTGCTCGGCCTGATCCCGGCGGCGCTGCTCGTCACCGCCGGCTTCACCGCGATCTTCATCCAGCAGCAGAGCAACTCGGCGAGCGCGTCCACGAACGTGACGCTCAACCACGCCTCCAACCTGTCGCTGACCTATGGCGCGGTGTTCCTCGGGCTGTGCCTGGCCGCGCACCTGGTGATCCGCTTCGCGCTGCCCGACGCCGACCCCTATCTGTTTCCGCTCGCGGCCGTGCTCGCGAGCGTGGGGATCGTGATGGTCTACCGCATCAACCCGTCGCTGGCGCGCCAGCAGGCGCTGTGGATGGTGGTCGGGCTGCTGCTGTTCGCGCTGACGATCGTGTGGCTGCGAAAGCGGGGGGTGGGCGTGCTGGAGCGCTACCGCTACACGATCGCCGCGGTCGGCATCGCGATGGCGGTGCTGCCGCGCTTTCCCGTGATCGGCGAGCAGGTCAACGGCGCCTATCTGGACATCCACTTCGGCTCGCTCTCCTTCCAGCCGGCCGAGCTCGCGAAGATCGCGATCGTGATCTTCCTCGCCAGCTACCTGCGCGACAACCGCCAGATCCTCGTCACCGCGGGTCGGCGCGTGCTCGGGTTGACGATCCCGCCGATGAAGCAGTTCGGGCCGATGCTGGTCGTGTGGGGCGCGGCGATGGGAACGCTGCTGCTGACGGGCGAGCTGGGCACTTCGCTGATGTTCTACGGGGCGTTTCTGGCGCTGCTGTACGTCGCCACGGGCCGCTTCTCCTTCCCGCTGATCGGGCTCGTGCTGTTCGCGCTGGGAGCGTGGTTCGTGGTCGGCCACGTCGGCCACGTGCACGCGCGCGTGCTGGACTGGGAACACCCGCTCGAACGCAGGCTCTACTTCGCCCCCGGCGGCAGCTATCAGCTCGCGCAGTCGCTGTTCGCGCAGGCCGACGGCGGGCTGCTCGGCACCGGCTTCGACCAGTCGCTGCTGGTGCTGCCCCACACGCGCCAGCCGATCCTGCCGGTGCCCGAAAGCGACATGATCTATGCGGTGATCGTCAACGAGCTCGGCCTCGTGGGCGCCGCGGCGCTGCTGCTCGCATATCTGCTGTTCGTCGCGCGGGGGCTGAAGACGGCGGTGCTCGCGCGCGACTCGTTCTCCAAGCTGCTCGCGGTCGGGCTGTCGTTCATCATCGCGATGCAGGTGTTCGTGATCGTCGGCGGCGTCACGCGCGTGATCCCGCTCACCGGCGTGACGCTGCCGTTCGTGGCCTATGGCGGCTCCTCGGTGGTGATGAACTTCGTGCTGCTCGCGCTGTTGCTGGTGATCTCCGATCGCGCCCGGCGGCCCTATTCGTCCTCGCGCTGAGCGCCGGTTCGCTCTTTGCGCGCTCCCTCCGAAGCGCCGATATGACGCGAAAAGCCTCGCTTTGGGCGTAAATCTGGCGGTTTGGCCGGTTTTTGGCAGGTTCGCTGCGGGTTTTGGTCGAAAACCTCCAAATAGTCGGCGGCCCTCGCCGGATTGGGCGCCGAATCGACGAATATCCGCCGCGATGCCAACTTCTACAACCGAAACCGCCTCCAGCATCCTCGTGCGGGCACGCGACATGCGTCCCGCGAGCGACCGTCGCCGGCGCTATCGCACTCCCCGCGAGAGCAGCTTCTCCTCGCCCGCCGGCCTGCACCGCCGCCCGTGGCTCGCGCGCCTGCGCCGCGCGCTGGCCGAGGACCTGTTCGTGCTGCACTACCAGCCGATCGTCTCGCTGCGCGAGGGCACAGTGTCCCACTACGAGGCGCTGATCCGCCTCGCCGACGATCCCGACGGCCTGCTGGTGGCGCCCTGCGATTTCCTGCCGGCGGCCGAGCGCTATGGGTTGATCCAGGAGATCGACAGGATGGTGATCGGGAAGGTCGCGGCGCTGATCGGAGGCGAGCTGGCCGACCGGGATGCGCGTGTCGCCGTCAACCTGTCCGCGCTCTCGGTCACCGACCGCGGAATGCTCGCCCACATCGAGCACGAGCTGACCCGCCACCGCGTAGACCCCGAGCGTTTGGTCGTCGAGGTCACCGAGACCGCCGCGATCAGCGACATGGGTCGTGCGCAAACGTTCTGCGAAGGCGTGCACACGCTCGGCAGCTCGGTCGCGCTCGACGACTTCGGCGCGGGCTTCGGCTCCTTTCAGTATCTCAAGCAGCTGCCGTTCCGCTACCTGAAGATCGACGGCGATTTCATCCGCACGCTGCCCAGCTCGCACAAGGACCAGCTGGTCGTGCAGGCGCTCGTCGGCGTGGCGCGCGGGATGGGCAAGCAGACGATCGCCGAGTACGTCGGCGACGAGCCCACGATGCGCCTGCTGCGCGGCTACGGCGTGGACTACGCGCAGGGCTTCGAGGTCGGCCGCCCCCGCGGGCAGCGCGAGACGTTTGCTTTCTAGTGTCCCGCGTTAGGAGTTTGTTGAGTATTACCCGGATGGATGGTCGTGATCTGAGGTCTGACGATGTCGGCCTGCGTGCTGGTGGCACGTGGGTCGACGTCGGCGGGCCTCAGGCGCGAGCAGGCGCCGGGGAATGCAAACGAGCTCCTGACGCGGGACGCTAGCGCGGCTCGGGCATCTGCGTGCGCAGCACCGCGTCCCACAGCCGGTCGGGCAGCAGCTTGCGCTGCGCCACGGTCAGATGCGCGGAGGGGGTCAGCAGCATGCGCGAAGGCGCTTTGCGTCGCGAGATCGCCTTCTCGATCGCCTTCGCCACGACGTCGGGGCCTCCGCCGAGATGGCGCACCGGGCTCTCGTACACGCCCGCGGTCATCTCGGCCAGCTTCGCGTTGAAGCGCTCGTAGGGGTCGGCCTGCTCCGCATCCGCGCCGCCGTTTCGCGAGGCGGGCCCCGCTTCGCCGATCGTGCCGGCCGCCGTCCTGCCGAACTCGGTCACGATCAGCCCGGGCTCGACGAGCGTCACCTCGACGCCGAAGCCGCGCACCTCGAAGCGCAGCGCGTCGCTGATCGCCTCCAGGGCGTACTTGGTGGCGTGGTAGAACCCGCCGCCGGGAAACGTGAGCCTGCCGCCCATCGAGCCGACGTTGACGATCCTGCCCCAGCGCTGCGCGCGCATCGCCGGCAGCACGAGCTGAGTCAGCTGCACGAGGCCGAACACGTTCGTCTCGAACTGGCGGCGCACCGCCTCCATCGGCACCTGCTCGATCGGGCCGCCCTGGGAGTAGCCGGCGTTGTTGACGAGCACGCCGACCGCGCCGTGCTCGCGCTCCACGCGCTCGACCGCGGCGCGCATCGAACGCTCGTCGCACACGTCCAGCTGCAGCAGCTCGCAGCCGGCGTCTGCCAGGCGCTCGATCGACTCGAGCGCTCGCGCGCTCGCGTACACCGTCCAGCCATCTCCCGCCAGGCGCCGCGCCGTGGCCTCGCCGATGCCCGAGGAGCAGCCGGTGATGAGAACCGCCTTGGAAGCGCCGCCGGGCATTCGCCCAGCATACGGAATACGGCGCCCGGGGCGCGTGCGGCGCGGTGCCGGGTGGCGGCGTCCTCGCCCGCTCGCGCCCGGGCGGGCGCCCGGCGCATCCTCTAGGCTGCCATCTCGATGCGTGCCGTCACCTTCCAAGCGCCCGGCGAGGTGCGCGTAGTCGACGTCCCCGAGCCCGAGCTTTCCGATCCCGGCGATGCGATCGTGCGGATCGAGGCGAGCGGGGTGTGCGGGTCGGACCTGCACATCTACCACGGCCGCGTGCGCATCGAGCCGGGGTTCACGATCGGCCACGAGTACGTCGGCACGGTCGAGGCGGTCGGCGAGGGCGTGAGCGGTGTGCGGGTCGGCGACCGCGTGCTCGGCTGCTTTCAAACCGCGTGCGGGCACTGCTGGTTCTGCCGGCAGGGCCTCTTTCACAAGTGCGACTCCTCGCGCACGTTCGGCCACGGGGCCGCGCTCGGCTCACTGCAGGGCACCCAGGCCGAGCGCGCGCTCGTGCCCGCGGCCGACCTGGTGCTGCGCAGGGTACCGGAGGGCATGAGCGACGAGGTCGCGCTGTTCGCCGGCGATGTGATGGGCACCGGCTTTCACGCCGTCGTGGACAGCGGGCTGCGCGCGGGCGACGTCGCCGCCGTGCTCGGCCTCGGCCCGGTCGGGCTGTGCGCGGTGCAGGCCGCCAGGGCATGCGGCGCCGCACATGTGATCGCGATCGACACCGTCCCCGAGCGCCTGGCGATGGCCGAGCGCTTCGGCGCGCAGGCGGTGCACCTCGACGACGACGATCCGCGCGCGGCGGTGCGCGCGGCAACCGAGGGCCGCGGCGTCGACGTGTGCATCGACGCGGTCGGCCACCCGCAGGCGCTCGAGCTGGCGCTGAAGCTGGCGCGCAAGTGCGCCACCGTGCAGGCCGTCGGGGTGTATGCGGAGCGCGCCGAGGTGCACATGGGCCTGCTGTGGATCAAGGCGCTGCATCTCTGTGCGGGGCACGCCAACGTGATCGGCCACGTCGACCGGGTGCTGGCGCTGATGTCCGCGGGAGCGCTCGACCCGAGTCCGCTGGTGACCCACCACATGAAGCTCGACGACGCCGCGGAGGCGTACGCTCTGTATGACCGTCGCGAGGCGCTGAAGATCGTCCTTACGCCATAGCTCGCACGATTTTCGTCGCATCGCGCTGTCACAATCTGCATCTGAGCGCCGACCTTCGCGCACGACACCCACTTTCCGACGCACCATAAGGAGCTGCTTTCGATGAGCACCGTCATCCAGTCGACCCTCCCCGACGCGCTCGGCGACGCCGCGCGGGACTTCATCGCCCAGGAGCACAAGCTGCTGATCGGAGCGGAGCGCGTGCCGGCCGCCGACGGCCGCACGTTCGCGACTCTGGACCCCTCCAGCGGCCGCGAGATCGCGAGCGTCGCCCACGCGGGCGCCGAGGACGTGGCGCGCGCCGTGGCGGCTGCGCGCGCGGCGTTCGCAAGCGGCCCGTGGGCGAGCATCGCGCCCTCGGAGCGCAGCCGGCTGATGAACGCGCTCGCCGACGCGATCGAGGCAAACCAGGAACAGCTCGCGCAGATCGAGTCGCTCGACAACGGCAAGCCCGTCAAGCTCGCCCAGTACGTGGACGTGCGCGGCACGATCGCCCACCTGCGCTACTACGCGGGCTGGCCGACGAAGATCGAGGGCGCCGTGCTGCCGGTGACGGCGCCGAACATGCTCTGCTACACGCGCCGCGAACCGGTCGGGGTGTGCGGGCAGATCGTGCCGTGGAACTTCCCGCTGCTGATGGCCGCGTGGAAGATCGCACCGGCGCTGGCGGCGGGCTGCACCGTGGTGCTCAAGCCGGCCGAGCAAACGCCGCTGAGCGCGCTGCGCCTCGGCGAGCTGGCTCTCGAGGTCGGCTTCCCGCCGGGCGTGCTGAACGTGCTCAGCGGCGACGGCGAGACCGGCGCGGCGCTCGTGGAGCACCCCGACGTGGAGAAGATCGCCTTCACCGGCTCGACCGCCGTCGGTCGCGAGATCGGCGCGAAGGCCGGGCGCCAGCTCAAGCGGGTCACGCTCGAGCTCGGCGGCAAGTCGCCGAACATCATCCTCCCCGACGCCGACCTCGAGGCGGCCGTCAAGGGCTCCTATCAGGCGATCTACTTCAATTCCGGCCAGGCGTGCAACGCCGGCTCGCGACTGTTCGCGCCGGCCGAGCGCTTCGATGAGATCGTGGGCGCGCTGGCCGAGCAGGCCGCGGCGACGCGCCTGGGCTCGGGACTGGACTCCGCGACCCAGCTCGGCCCACTGGTTTCCGCCGAGCAGCGCGACCGCGTGATGTCCTATATCGATGCGGGCCGGGAGCAGGGCGCCGAGCTGCTTGCGGGCGGCGAGCGGGCGCTTGCCGACAGCGGCGGCTGGTTTGTGCAGCCGACGCTGTTCGCGACCCGCTCGGACGAGCTGAGCATCGCGCGCGAGGAGATCTTCGGGCCGGTGCTGGTGGCATCGCCCTATGACACGCTCGAGGAGGTCGCCGAGCGCGCCAACGCCGGCGAGTACGGGCTTGCGGCGGGCGTGTGGACGCGCGACGTGGGCAACGCACACCGGCTCGCGGCGCTGCTGCGCGCCGGCTCGGTGTACATAAACCACTGGGGCGGCTCGGACCCGGCGGCTCCGTTCGGCGGCTTCAAGGCATCGGGCGTTGGCCGCGAGCACGGTCACGATGGGCTCGGCGCCTATCTGGAGACCAAGAGCGTCTGGACCTCGCTGAGTTGAGGCACGGGGCGTCGCGGATAGGCGTGAAAGCCCGTTGAGTTCGATAGCCGAGCCACGCGCATTCGCCCGCGGCGAGCGCGAAGCCGATGCCGCGAGCCGCGGCCCGGTCGTGCTGGCCGGCGCGCTCACGCTCGTGCTGCTCGCCGCGACGCTCGAGATCGTGCTCGACGCGGCGCTCGGGCACTCGGCGCTGATCCCGAAGTCGCCGAGCATCGCCAAATGGATGAGCGGCGTCGGCGAGCGGCTCGGCTACCGCGTGTTCCTGATCGCGCTGCTCGCCTACACGGGCGCGTTCGTCGGCATCCTGCTGCTCGCGCGGCGCGTCTCGGCGCGCTGGGCGATCGCGCTCGTCGCCGCGCTGCAGCTGATCGTGTTCGCCGGGCCGATCCTGATCTCGACCGACGTGTTCAGCTACATCGCCTACGCGCGCATGGGCGTGGAGCACGGCGTCAACCCCTACCTGCACGGGCCGATCGCGATCTCCACAGACCCCGTGTACCGCTATGTCGGCAAAGACTGGATCAAGGTCGCGACCGCCTACGGGCCGCTATACACGCTGCTGAGCTACCCGCTCGCGCCGCTCGGCGTGGCCGGCGCGCTGTGGGGGATGAAGCTGCAGGCGCTGCTGGCTGGCGCCGGCACGCTCGCGCTCACCTGGCGCTGCGCGCGGATGCGGGGCCTGGACCCCAAGCTCGCGCTGCTGATCGTCGGCGTCAACCCGCTGTGGGTGATCTACGGGCTCGGCGGCGCCCACAACGACTTGATCATGACGCTGCTGCTGATGGGCGCGGTGGCGCTCACGCTCGCCGGCGAGCGCGGCTCGCGCGATGAAATCTATGCGGGCGCGGCGGTGCTGGGCGCGACGCTCGTGAAGGCCACCGGGATCGTGCTGCTGCCGTTCATCCTGCTCAGCCGCCGCCGCCTGGAGCCGCTGATCGGCGTGGCCGTGGCCGGGGCGGCGATTGC
Organism: uncultured Solirubrobacterales bacterium; assembly: GCA_963831995.1. GTDB lineage: Bacteria > Actinomycetota > Thermoleophilia > Solirubrobacterales > Solirubrobacteraceae > Palsa-744. The sequence goes on from CAWHSI010000001.1 coordinate 146,824, forward strand.
GCTGATCGCCTATGCGGTGTTCGGCATCCACGGCGTGGACATCGTCTCCGCACTCAACCGCGACAGCGCGTTCGTATCGAGCGACGCCTTCCCGACCGAGATCGCCCACCTGTTCGGCAAGCCGGGCGTGTTCCCCGTCGACCACGACCTGCTGGAGGCGATGCTCGTGTTGATCGTCGCCCACCTGCTGTGGCGCACGTGGCGCGGCTATGACTGGGTTGCCGCGAGCGGCTGGACGCTGCTTGCGATCGTCGTGGCGAGCACGTGGCTGCTCGCCTGGTACACGCTGTGGGCGCTGCCGCTGGCCGCTATCAGCCGCGACCGCCGCCTGCTGTATGCGACGCTTGCCGTGCAGGGCCTGTTCATCGTCCACCAGTTCGCGCCGCTGCTGGCGCCGGTGTCGTGAGCGACCCCGCCGCGGCGCCCGCGCACGGCATCTGGGGCCGCCTGCCCGAGTGGGCGCGCCCGCTCGAGCACGAGCGCCACGGCCTCGGCAGCCGGCGGCTGGCGGAGACCACGATCTTGATCCTGATCGGGGTGTTTCTCGCGATCGCGACCGTCAACGACGTGGTGCTGCAAACTCACGTCAACCACCGCCTCAGCGCCGACCTGCTGACGTGGCGCACGGCGACCGGCCACGACTACGTAAACCTCGCCACCGAGCAGGACATAAAGACGCACACCACGCGCGACACGGTCTGCGGCAACGTCTCGGCTGGCGCGCCCGGCGAGCGCGCGCAGATCTGCCTGAACATGGTGGGAGCGGTCGTCGCGGGGATGAGGAGCGTCAGCGGCGGCTACTACCTGTCGCCGTATCGTCCCGACCTGTACGGCAATCGCTACGGCTGCTTCGGGCTGGCAAGCCAGCAGGGCCTGTGCGGCCTCGCCGCGGCTCCCGCCGGCTCTGCCCCGGACCCGCCGCTGCCCACGGGCCGCCCGTGAGCGGGCGCCTCGCCGAATCGGCGGGCTGCCCGTGAGCGGCTCCGGCTCCCTCGCCAACCGGCCCGCTCGGCGATGAGCGGCGCCCGCGGCTCGATCGCGGCGGCGGCGGCGGGGCAAACCCGCCAGCGCACGGCGCGCGCAGGCGCCGCGAGCGGCCTGCCCGCGTGGTGGCCGCTCGCCGCGATCGTCGTGCTCGCCGCCGCGCTGCGCCTGGGCACGCTCGGCCAGCAGAGCCTCTGGTACGACGAGGCGTTCACACCCGTGCACGTGCTGCGCGCGAGCCTGCCGGCGACCCTGCGCAACGTCGTGCACACCGAGAACACGCCGCCGCTGTGGTACGTGCTGGAGTGGGGCTTCACGCGCGCGCTGGGCACCGGCGCGGTCGCGCTGCGCCTGCTCTCGGCGCTGGCCGGGATCGCGACCGTGCCGGTGGCGTGGGCGATCGGCCGCGAGCTGCAGGGCCCGCCGGCGCGCAGGGCCGCGATCGCCACCGCCGCGTTCGTGGCCGTCAACCCGCTGCTGGTGTGGTACTCCCAGGAGGCGCGCGCCTACGGCCTGTTCGTGCTGTGCGCCGCGCTTGCGCTGCTGTGCTTCCTGCGCGCGCTGCGCAGCCCCAGCACGCGCAACCTCGCCTGGTTTGCGCTCACCGCCTCGCTGGCGCTGCTCACCCACTACTTCGCCGTGTTCCTGGCGATACCGATGGCGCTGTGGCTGCTCGGCGCCGCGCGCGCGGGCGCGGGGCCGTCAGGCCCACACCGCGAGGGGCAACCCCGGGAACGACCCTCCCATCCAAAAACTCCGAAGCGAGCCCTGGTCGCGGTTGCGATCCCGGCGATCGTCGGGCTGGCGCTGATCCCGCTGATTCTCGCCCAGGGCGGGCACGGCACGCAGTGGATCGGCGAATGGGCGCTCGCCGCGCGCCTGGAAGCGATTCCGCAGTACTACCTGACCGGGTACACCGGCGCCGCGCTCGGGCACGGCATCGAGCTGCTCGTCGCGCTCGTGCTGCTCGCGGGGTTTGCCCACGGCCTGTGGTGCACGCTCACCCCGCGCGAGGAGCGCGGCGCGCTGATCGCGCTCACCGTGCTGGCGGGCGGGGTGCTGATCCCGGTCGCGCTCGCGCTCGTGGGCGTCGACTACCTGGCGCCGCGCAACCTCGTTGCCGCGATGGTCCCGCTGAGCGCGCTGCTCGCGGTCGTGATCGCCGCTCGGCGCACGGGCAGGGCGGGCGCGGCGCTCGCGGCGCTGGCTGCGCTCGCCTTTCTGGCGCTCACGATCGACATCGCGCTGAGCCCGCGCCTGCAGCGCGGCGATTGGTCGGGCGTGGCGCGGGTATTGCGAGCGGCGGTGCCCGAGCACGCGATCGTCACAGCCCAGCTCGGCTCGGCGCCGCTCGAGTACTACCTGCCGGCTCTGCGCGAGCTCGCGCCGCCGGCGCGAGCGCGACTCGGCGAGATCGACGAGGTCGGGTATGCACCGCTGCGCAGGGGTGCGCAAGCGCCGCCCGTGCCCGGGTTCAAGCTCGCGGAAAGTCGCGACATCCACGGGTTGATCGTGTACAGGTTCACCTCCCGCGTGCCCATCGCGGTTTCCACCGAAGCGCTGGCGCGGAGCGCGATAACTGAAGAATCCCGTGCAGAGGTGCTGCTCTCGACGGCATCCTCGTCGAAAACGCACTAGCCTCCACCGCCATGTCATCGCAGATCGTGCAAACCGTCGGCGAGGCGCAGGTGACACTGGAGCGGGCGCGCGAGCGCCTGCTCGCACTGCAACACGGTGCGGGCTGGTGGAAGGGCGAGCTGCAGACGAACGTGACGATGGACGCCGAGGACATGCTCCTGCGCGAGTTTCTCGGAATCCGCCAGGCGGATGAGACCGAGCGCTCGGCCGCCTGGATCCGCTCCCAGCAGCGCGCCGACGGCACATGGGCAAATTCTCACGGCGGGCCGGGCGAGCTGTCCACGACGATCGAGGCCTACTGGGCGCTGCGCCTCGCCGGCGACGATCCGGCCGCGGAGCACATGCGCGCGGCGGCCGAGTACGTGCGCGAGCAGGGCGGCATCGAGCGCGCGCGCGTGTTCACCCACGTGTGGCTCGCGCTGTTCGGGCTGTGGCCGTGGGAGCAGGTGCCGGCGCTGCCCCCGGAGATCGTGCTGCTGCCGCGCTGGGTGGCGCTGAACATCTACGACTTCGCCTGCTGGGCGCGCCAGACGATCGTGGCGCTGTCGCTGGTGATGGCCCACCGGCCCCGCCACGAGCTGCCGTTCGACCTGCGCGAGCTGCACGGCGATGAGCCATGGCGCCCGGCCGTGGCAAGCAGCGCGCGCGGCCGCTGGCTGGCGCGGCTGGATCGCGCGCTGCGCGCGTATGAGCGCCACCCGCTGCCCGGCCTGCGCCGCCTGGCGATGGGTCGCGCCGAGCGCTGGATCGTGCGCCGCCAGGAGGCCGACGGCTCGTGGGGCGGCATCCAGCCGCCGTGGGTGTACTCGCTGATGGCGCTGGCCCTGCGTGGCTACCCGCTCGATCATCCCGCGATGGCGCGCGGCATCGCCGGCATCGACGGGTTCATGGTCGAGGAGCGCGACGATCCCCTCGGCGTGGGCGCGCCGCCCGGTCCGAGCCGGCGCCTGGAGGCCTGCCAGTCGCCGGTGTGGGACACGGCGCTGAGCGTGGTGGCGCTCAGCGACGCGGGCCTGGCGGGCGATCATCCCGCGCTCGTGCGCGCGGCGCGCTGGCTGCTGGGCGAGGAGGTGAGGGTGCCCGGCGACTGGCGCGTGGCGCGGCCCGAGCTGCAGCCCGGCGGGTGGGCGTTTGAGTTCGCCAACGTCAACTATCCCGACGTCGACGACACCGCCGAGGTCGTGCTCGCGCTGCGTCGCGTGCGCCTCTCCGACGCAACGGAGCGCAGGCGCGCCCGCGAGGCGATCGAGCGCGCCGCGAACTGGACCGTCGGGATGCGCAGCGCCGGCGGGGGGTGGGGGGCGTTCGACGCGGACAACACGCGCTCGCTGGTGCGCGAGCTGCCGTTCCTGGACTTCGGCGAGACGATCGACGAGCCGAGCGCGGACGTCACCGCGCATGCGCTCGAGATGCTCGCGGCACTGGGCCGCGCCGGCGAGCCGCCCGCGCGCGAGGCGGTGCGCTGGCTGATCGCCCAGCAGGAGCCGCGCGGCTCGTGGTTTGGGCGCTGGGGGGTCAACCACCTGTATGGCACCGGCGCGGTGCTGCCGGCGCTGATCGCGGCGGGCGTATCGCCGGGCGAGCCGTGCGTGCGCCGCGCCGTGGGCTGGCTGTGCGAGCGCCAGAACGACGACGGCGGCTGGGGCGAGGACACGCGCTCCTACGACAGCCCGGAGTGGGTGGGCCGCGGCGCCAGCACCGCCTCGCAAACGGCATGGGCGCTGCTTGCCCTGCACGCCGCCGGCGAGCACCGCGGGGAGGCCGCCGGGCGCGGCGTCGCCTGGCTGGTGCGCACCCAGCGCGAGGACGGCGGCTGGGACGAGCCGCAATACACGGGCACCGGGTTTCCATCGGACTACTACATCAACTATCACCTGTATCGGCTCGTGTTTCCCGTGATGGCGCTCGGCCGCTGTCTCGCCGACCCGCTCGCGCCGCGGCGATGATGCGCGCCGCCTCACTGGAGCTGTGCCCGGCGGCGCTGCCGAGCGCACGCGCGGCGATGGAGCGGGCCGGCGGCGAGAACTTTCCCGTGGCGATGCGCGTGCTCGCGCGCAGCGATCGCCGCCGGCTGCTCGCGCTGTATGGGTTCGCGCGCCTTGCCGACGAGCTCGGCGACGAGCTCGCGGGCACGCCGGCGCAGCGGCTCGCGGCGCTCGACTGGCTGGAGGCGGAGCTCGACCGCGCCTTCGCCGGCCGTGCTCGCCATCCGCTGCTCGTGCGACTGCAGGAGGCGATCGGCGAATGCGAGCTGCCGCGCGATCCACTGCTGCGCCTGATCGAGGCCAACCGCGTCGACCAACGCGTGGCGCACTACGACACCTGGGAGCAGCTGCGCTCCTACTGCGAGCTGTCGGCCAACCCGGTCGGCGAGCTGGTGCTGCACGCCTTCCGGCTCGCGACTCCGGCGCGCATCGCGCTGTCCAACGACGTGTGCACAGCGCTGCAGCTGGCCGAGCACCTGCAGGACCTCGCCGAGGATTTGGGGCGGGGTCGCGTGTACATCCCGGAGGCCGACCTTGCCCGCTTTGCGAGCTCGCGCGAGCAGCTCGCGATGCTCGGCGCGCGCGCCGGTGTGGGTGGGGATTGGGGGGGCGTTCTCGCGGCTGGGAACGCTCGGGGCGAGGATCCAGGGCGCGCCGGCGAGCGTCTTCGCGAAGCGCTTTCGTTCGAGGTCGCTCGGGCGCGCGGCCTGCTGGCCTCGGGTGTGCCGCTCGTAGCGGACATCGGCGGGCGGCGCAAGCTCGCGATCGCCGGTTTCGTGGCGGGCGGGCGCGCCGCGCTCGATGGGATCGAGCGAGCCGGCTTTCAGGTGCTCGGCGGCATCGCGCCGGCGAGTCGCGCGCGGCGCCTGCGCGCGCTTTCGAGCGTGCTCGCGGAGAGCCGGCGATGACGAGCCGGGCAGACTCGGCGGCGCGCGCATGAGCGGCGACTGGCCCGGTCTGGGCGAGCCGGATGCGAGCGCTCGCGTGCAGCGCGCCTATGCGCACTGCGAGTCGCTGACCCGCGCGGCGGCGGCCAACTTCTACTACGGCATTCGCCTGCTGCCGCGCGAGAAGCACGCCGCGATCTGCGCGGTGTACGCGTTTGCGCGGCGCATCGACGACATCGGCGACGGCGGCATCGACCCGCGCGAGAAGCTCGGCCTGCTCGACGCCGCCGCGCAATCGCTGGAGGGCCTCTCGATCGACAGCCCCGACCCCGTGCTGGTCGCGCTGGCCGACTCGCGCTGGCGCTTCACGCTGCCCGTGCAGTCGCTGTTCGACCTGATCGCGGGCGTGCGGATGGACGTCGAGGGCGTGACATACGAGAGCTTCGAGGAGCTGCTCGTCTACTGCCGCCATGTGGCCGGCTCGATCGGAAGGCTGTGCCTGGCGATCTTCGGCGCGCGCGAATACGAGCGCGCGGCCGCGCTCGCCGACGACCTCGGCGTGGCGATGCAGCTCACCAACATCCTGCGCGACCTGCGCGAGGACGCCGAGCGCGGGCGCGTGTACCTGCCCCGGGAGGATCTCGTGCGCTACAGCCTCAGCACCGACGGGCGCTACGAGGGCGAGGAGGGCCAGCTCGACGCGTTCACGCGCTTTCAGGTGCGCCGCGCCGACGAATGGTTCGAGCAGGGCATCGAGCTGGTCGAGCTGCTCGACCGGCGCAGCGCGGCGTGCGTGCTCGCGATGAGCGGCATCTACCGGCGGGTGCTGGAGCGAATCCGCGATGACCCCGAGCGCGCGCGCGTGCGCCGCGTGTCGCTGCCGGCATGGCAGAAGGCGTGGGTTGCGACACACAGCCTCGCCCGTGCCGCGCGGGCGCCGGGGCGCCGCCACGTGAGCGAGCGCCGCGTGTGAGCGGGCGCCGGGGCGACTCGCACCAGTTCCTGGCATGTGTGTCGCGCAGGGCGGGCGCATGCGCGTGATTGTGCTCGGCGGCGGGCTCGCCGGCATCGCCGCCGCGCTGGAGCTCGCCGACGCGGGCGCCGGTGTGACGCTGCTCGAGGTGCGCCCGCGGCTCGGCGGCGCCGCCTACTCCTTCGAGCGCGACGGGCTGCGCCTGGACAACGGCCAGCACGTGTTCCTGCGCTGCTGCACCGCCTACCGCGCGCTGCTCGAGCGCTTGGGCAGCAGCGGGCGCGTGCAGATCCAGTCGCGCCTTTGCATCCCGGTGCTGAGTCCTGGCGCAAAGCCAGCGATGCTGCGGCGCGGAGGACTGCCGGCGCCGCTGCACCTCGCGGGCGCGCTGCTGCGCTATCCGCACCTGAGCGTGCGTGAGCGCATCGGCGCGGCGCGCGCCGCGCTGGCGCTCGCCCGCTTGACACCACGGGTCGCGCTCGAGCGCGAGCAGCTGGCGCTCGCCCGTGGATCGCCCTGCGCGTGCGAGGACGCGCCCGGTGGGGCGCCGGGCAGCCCGAGCGGTACGCTCGCCGGTACGCTCGGCCAGTGGCTGGCCGAGCACGGCCAGAGCGAGGCGAGCGTGGCGGCGCTGTGGGATCTGATCGCGCTGCCGACGCTGAACCTGCCCGCGGCGGAGGGCTCGCTGGAGCTTGGCGCGTTCGTGCTGCGCACCGGCCTGCTGCGGCGCCGCGACGCGGGCGACATCGGTTTTCACACCCACCCGCTCGGCGAGACGCTGGGCGAGCCCGCGCGCGGCGCCCTGGCGCGCGCCGGCGTGCGGGTGAGACTCGGCGCGCGGGTGCAGCGCGTGGAGCGGGGCGAGGCCGGCATGCGCGTGCGCGCGAGCGGGGTGGAGCTGGAGGCCGACGGGGTCGTGTGCGCACTGCCCCACATGCGTGCCGCCTCGTTGCTCGAGCCGCTGCTCGGCGAGCGGGCGGCCGCGTGGCGGGGGCTGGGGCAGTCGCCAATCGTTAATGTGCATGTGGTGTACGACCGGCGTGTGTGTGACTGGGAGTTCGCGGCGGGGGTGGGAACGCCCGTGCAGTACCTGTTCGATCGCACCCACGCCGCGGGCGTGCGCGACGGGCAGTGTCTTGCGATTTCGCTGTCGGGCGCCGAGCGGGAGATGAGGTGCTCTGGCGAGCGGCTGCGCGAGCGCTATCTGGGTGCGCTGGCGCAGCTGTTTCCGCGCGCTCGCCGGGCGCGTGTGCTCGGGGTGTATGTCAGTCGCGAGCACGCGGCGACGTTTCGAGCGGCGCCGGGCGTCCAGGCGCTGCGGCCGGGCCCGCGCACGCGCGTGCCGGGGCTGGTGCTCGCCGGCGCGTGGACCGACACCGGCTGGCCGGCGACGCTGGAGGGCGCGGTGCTCAGCGGTCGCGCCGCCGCGCGCGAGCTGCTCGGCGCCTTCGCCGGCCCGGCGGGCTCGGGCGAGGCCGGTTTCGGCGCGAGCGGCGGGAAGGTTCGGGCGTGAGCGACGTGCTGGTCGTCTCGCCGCTGGGCGTGGAGGCGCTGGTCGTGCGCTCGGCCGCGCCGGGCCTGCGCGTGCGCACCACCGGGATGGGGCCGCGCCGCGCGCTTGCGGCGGTGCCGCGCCTGCTGGCCGACCCCGCCGCCGCGCTGGTGGTGGTCGGCTTCGGCGGCGGGCTGCCGGCGCAGAGCAAGCTGTGCGAAGTGGTCGTCGCCAGCGAGGTGCTCACGATCGACGAGCATGGACGCTCGGTCGGCGAGAGCGTTCGCTGCGAGGCGGCCGATACGCTGGCCGGCGCGCTTGCCGAGCACGGCATCGGTGCCTGCCGCGGGGTGCTGGCCTCGGTCGAGCAGATCGTCGTCGGGGAGGCACGCGCGCGCATGCAGCGAAGCGGCGCGGTGGCGGTGGACATGGAGTCGGCGTGGGTCGCGCGGGCGGCGAAGGGCAGGCCGTTCGCGGTCGTGCGCGTGCTCTCGGACACCCCCGAGCGGGAGCTGCGCCGGCGCCTTCCGGTCGGCCCGCCGCTGCCGAGCGTGGCCGATGGGCTGCGCGCGATCGCCGCGCTGCGTGGGGTGGGAGCGGCGCTCGGGCGCCTGGGGCGCCAGGGCAGCCTTCATAGTGTGCTTGGATTGAGCGGGTAGAGCGTGTGCGTATCGAGCACGAGCGATTGAGCGGGGAGCATCGATGGCCGTTCCGATGAGACAGGGCGCGAAGATGGGTTGGTATTTGATGCGCCAGCGCCTGGCGCGACGCGAGCGCTTTCCGCTGATCGTGGAGCTGGAGCCGCTGTTCCAGTGCAACCTCGCGTGCGCGGGGTGCGGCAAGATCCAGCAGCCCGAGCACCTGCTGCGCCAGCGCATGCCGGTCGCGCAGGCGGTCGGGGCGATCGAGGAGAGCGGTGCGCCGATGGTGTCGATCGCGGGCGGCGAGCCGCTGATCCACCCCGAGATCCACACGATCGCGGCCGAGCTGATCGCGCGCAAGCGCTTCGTGTATCTGTGCACCAACGCGATCCTGCTGGAGCGCAAGCTCGCCAACTTCAAGCCGAGTCCGTATTTCGCGTGGGCGATCCACATCGACGGCCTGCGCGAGCGCCACGACGCCTCGGTCGAACGCGAGGGCACCTTCGAGAAGGCGGTGTCGGCGATCCGCGCCGCCAAGGCCGCCGGCTTCAGGGTCACGACGAATACGACCTTCTTCACGCACGATTCGCCGAAGACGGTGCGCGACGTGCTCGACTTCCTCAACGACGAGCTGCAGGTCGACGAAATGATGATCTCCCCGGCCTATGCATATGAGAAGGCGCCAGACCAGGAGCACTTCCTCGGCGTGCGCCAGACGCGGGAGCTGTTCCGCGAGGCGTTCGCGGGCGGCAGGCGCAAGCGCTGGCGACTGAACCACAGCCCGTTGTTCCTCGACTTCCTCGAAGGCAAAGCCGAATTCGACTGCACCGCGTGGGGGATACCGAGTTACTCGCTGCTCGGCTGGCAGCGTCCCTGCTATCTGATGTCCGACGGATATGCAGCCACCTATGGGGAGCTGCTCAGTAGCACCGACTGGAGCGCCTACGGTCGCGGCAAAGACCCGCGCTGTGAGAACTGCATGGCCCACTGCGGGTACGAGCCGACGGCCGTGCTGAAGACAACGCATTCGCTACGGCAGTCGGTGCGCGCACTCGTGAGCTGATCTTCCGCCGCCGCTCCTCGCCGTCCGCGCGCTCGCACGGCGCTGCTATGGGGGCGCGATGTCCGGCATCCCGGCCCGCTCGCCGCCGCGGCGGATGTCCTGCCAGGTCATGCCCTCTCTGAGCAGCGCCGGCACGCCGAGCGCGAGCGCGGTCAGCAGCTCGATCGCCTGCAGGATGATGCCGTAGGCCAGCGCCTGGCCGGCGCCGAGGCCATAGGCGGCGAGCACGACCAGGCAGGCGGCCTGGAACACGCCGACATTCGAGGGCGTCGCGGGCAGCACGGCGCTGACGTTGACGGCCAGCAGGATCGCAGCCGCGGTGACCGGTGTGGCCTTGGGGTTCAGGCCGAGCGCGAGGATCACCATGTAGCAGGACCCCCACTGAAGCGCCCACGCGAACAGCTGGGCGGCGATCGCCGGGATGCCATAGCGTGGCTTTGAGAACGCGAGCAGGCCCTGGCGGCCGAGGCGCAGCACTCCGGCGAAGGCGAGCGCTCCGGCGCGGATGCGCAGGCTGCGCGAACGCTGGGCCAGGCGCAGCAGGACCGGCACGCCGAATACGAACAGGGCGACGAACACGGGCACGGCCAGCACCGCCTCCAGGGCCGAGGCGTGCCCGCGCAGGATCGGGACGCTCGAGAATGTCACTGCGGCAAGGACGCCGAGCGCCACCAGGTTGATGAGCGTTTGCGAGAAGACGGTGCCCGCCACGACCGGCAGCGTGCGGGCCGTGCGCCCGTCGAGGCGGCGGCTCAGCACGAGCACGCGCGTCGGCTCGCCGATCCGCCCGGGCAGCAGCGCCGAGGCCATCACGCCGATCATGGTCGCACGCACGACCGGCGCCCAGCGCAGCCGCTCCAGGGGCAGCGCGGCGCGCAGCACCGCGTGCCAGGAGACCGCGCGCGCCAGCAGCGAGAGCATCATCAGCGCGAGCGCCAGCACCAACCAGCCCGGGCTCGCGGAGATCAGCGCATGGCCGATGCCGGGGAGGTTCAGGCGCGTGAGCGCGTACAGCAGCAGCGCGGCGAGCGCGATCGCGCCCGCGATCGCCCCGATGCGTCGGGCGCTGCGCCGGCGAGCTGGCGAGGCATTCATTGGGTGGGGTGTCTATCAAAGCCCGCACGCCGAGCCCGCCGAGCCGATCGCGGCGGCGAGTCGCGAGCGGGGGTGGCGGCTGGGGCGGTGGCAGCGGGACTTTGGGCGATGGCACGCGGGCTCTGGACGATGGCGAGCGGGGCTCGGGCTGGTGGCAGGCGAGGCTCCGGGCGGCGGCGAGCGGGGCTCGGGCTGGTGGCAGGCGAGCGGCGAGCGGGGCTCGGGGCGGTGGCAGGCGAGGGCTCGCCAGCCGTCGCGAGTGCTCGCGCGGTGTGGGCGGCGGTTGATCGACCGCCGACATTTCGAGCGGTTCGACCCGGCGAAAAACATCTCGAAAAAAAGCCCGGAAAATGGGGCGATTCTAATGTCGAGAATATTTTGCCTGCGTTGGCAGGGGAGCGGCCAACGCGGCAGTTGCACATACAACAGAAACAATCAATTACTAACAGTTGAATGTTTCGTGGGATGTCTGGGTAGTATCGGGTCGTGGATGCTAAGGGGTGGCAGGCTGGATCGTCGCGGGAATCTCTCATCGACCGCCTGGCGCGGTCGCGAGGTCTCGGCGACGGAACTCGCCCAGCCATCCGAAGATGTCGTCAGATCGGGGTATTGGAGCCATGGCACAGAACCAAGACATTGCGATTGCGCTCTCCCAGGCGCAGGTCGAGCAGGTGATTCGCTCGGCTGGGATGGCCCGGAACGGAACGTTGTCGAGCCTGCTGCTGGCGGCGCTCGACAACGCGCACTGCGAGCACAACGGCGACGGGCCGCGCAGCTCGCTGCACGATGCCGCACAGCTGGCGTTGACAGACGCGCTGAGCGACCCGCAGCTGTCGCAGTCGCTGCTGCGCGGACTGGCGATCCTTTCGTGCTTCGGCCCGGAAAGACCGTGGCGAGCGATCATCGACCTCGCCAAGGAGCTGGAGATGTCGCCTTCGACGACGCACCGCTACGTCAAGACGCTGCGCGCGATCGGTCTGCTGGAGCAGAACCCGACGACGCGCGAATATCGTCCGGTCGCGGTGTGAGGGAGGCCTGCCTGCGCTACATCGATATACCGTCAGCGACCTTCGTAGCTCGCGTGCCCTGGGCCCTGCTCCAGGAATGAGCGCACCGCGCGCTTGAGGTCTTCGGTGGCGAACAGCTCGCCGGCGATCTCCGGCACGACCGCGTCCGCTCCGCGCGCGCCGCCACGGTCCAGCGCCGCGCGGACGATGGCCTTTGTCGCGGCGTGCGCACGGGTCGGTCCGTGGGCGAGCCTGAGGGCGAACTCGTGTGCGGCCTCGACGAACGCCTCGTCGGGCAGCACGCGGTTGACGACATTCCAGCGCTCGAGTGTGGCGGCGTCGTAGAGCTCGCCCGTCATCACCAGCTCGCGCGCGCGCGCCGGTCCGGCGCGCTCGGCGAGCCGCTGCGTGCCACCCATCGCGGGCGTGAGGCCGACAACCGTCTCCACCAGCCCGAATCGTGCCGAGCGTGCCGCAAGCAGGATGTCGCAGCCGAGCGAGAGCTCGAACGCGGCCGTGAGGCACAGCGCGTGAGCGGCAAACACGCTCGGCAGCGGCAGTGCCTCCAGGCGGTGCACGATGCCAAGCAGGCGCACCCACATGGCGGCCGCCTGCTCGACCGAGAGGCCGTCGAACACGTGCACGTCCACACCACCGCTGACGACGCGGCCCTCGGCGCGAATCAGCAGGCCGCGCGGCGGCTGCTCGGCGAGCTCCTCGATCGCGCGGGCGAGCTCGTCCATCAGCGCCTGGTCGAAGAGGTTCAGCGGGGGGCTGTCGATGACGAGCACCGTCAGGGGTCCGTCGTGCTCGACGCGCAGCAGGCTCATGCCGATCGCTCCATTGCGCCCGGAGCCTATAGATCGCCGCGTCGGCGAGCACGCCCGCGCCGCCGCGCGGCGCACGCACGGGTCGTGGCGACTCGGCATTGCGGTGGTCCGAGCAGCGGTGGGAGGCAGGTTTGCCACAAATGTTTCCGACTCAAGCCTGCGATCGACCCGTGGCGCAAAGTCCGCAAATTCGGCATTTGTCGAGTGGGCAAGTTCCGCATGCCGGGAGGAGCCCCACGGTCGCGGCGAGGGGACGCGTGGCGATTTCGACGCCACCTGATTCTAAAATGTCGTATAGGGTATGCCTGGAGTATTGTGCTCAGCCAGGATCGGTCGGTCAGCTGGAAAGGCGGGTGAGCTTGATATCGACTTTTGCGGTCTTCGTCGCGGCCGGTCGCCGGCGATTCGAGCACGAGCGGGGTGGTTTGGACTGATGTTGCGCTTGGAGAGTGTCGTAAAGCACTATCGGGTGGGCGAGGGCGACACCGTGCGCGCGGTCGACGGCGTGTCGCTGTCGGTCGAGCCGGGCGAAATGGTGGCGCTGTACGGCCCGAGCGGGTCGGGCAAGACGACGCTGCTGATGTTGATCGCCGGCCTGCTCAGCCCCGACAGCGGCAGCATCAACGTCAACGGTCGCGAGGTGTCCACACTCTCCACCCGCGAGCGAGCGCACTATCGGCGCTCGGAGCTCGGATTCATCCGCCAGTCGCTCGACCTGATTCCCGGAGTGCGCGCCGACGACAACGCGGCGCTGAAGCTGCTCGCGACCTGCGGGCGGCGCGACGCCCAGCGCCAGATCGGACCGCTGCTCGATCGCCTCGGACTCGACGGCCGCGCCTTACAGCGCTCCGAGCAGCTCTCGATGGGCGAGCGCCAACGCGTGATGATCGCGCGGGCGCTGTCCACCGATCCCAGTCTCGTGCTCGCGGACGAGCCGACCGGCAGCCTCGACACCGACCGGGGACGAGAAGTGCTTGCGCTGCTCGCGGAGGTGTGTCACGAGCGCGAGGTGGGGGTGCTGCTCGTCACGCACGACCCTCGAGCGGCCGCGTTCGCCGACCAAGCGCATGCGCTGCGCGACGGACGGCTCGCGGAGTACGAACCCGACCGCGCGCTCGCACCATTCGAGGCTCACTGAGAACGTGCCCTGATCGGAGCGGCGGCGTCGCGCGCCGGCGCTGAGAGCCAATGAGACTGTCGACGATCTTCTACCTGTACCGAGTGCGGCTGCGCGCCCGACTCGTGCAGGAGCTGCTCGCGGTGGCCGGGATCGCCGTCGGCGTGGCGCTGCTGTTTGCCTCCCAGGTCGCCAACACGAGCCTTGCGGGCTCGGTCGCGCACTTGACGAACGGGCTCGTCGGCGAAGCGCGGCTGCAGCTGATCGGGCGCGACCCGAACGGGTTCGACGAAAGCCTGCTCGCCGAAGTGCAGGCGCTCCCCGGAGTGCGCCTCGCGGCGCCCGTGCTCGAGCGCGGGGTGAACGTGATCGGCGAATCCGGTAGCGAGTCGGTCGAGTTGATCGGGGTGGGGGCGAGCTTCGTGAGTCTCAACGGCACGCTGCTCGCGCATGTGAGCGCCACGCAGATATCCAACCAGCAGGGGCTGGCGCTGCCCGCGCCCGTTGCGCGTCAGATCGGCACCGGCCCACTGAAGCCCGTGTTGTTTCAGCTCGGCGACCGCAGCGTCGGTACCGTCGCCGCGGTGATTCTCCACAGCGGCGAAGTGGGAGAACTCGTCGACAGCCCCGTCGCGATCGCCCCCCTTTCGCTGGCGCAGCGACTGGCTGGTATGTCGGGCTCGATCAACCGCATTCTCGTCGAGCCCAGTCCGGGGCACGAATCGGAGGTGCGTGCGGGGCTTCGGCGCATCGCAGACAGCCATCTGAACGTGCGTCCCGCGAATTTCGAGGCGACGGTGTTCGAGCAGGCGGAGGGCCCGACCACCCAGTCGACCGAGCTGTTCTCGGCGATCAGCGCGCTCGTCGGATTTTTGTTCGCGTTCAACGCGATGCTGCTGACGGTGCCCCAGCGGCGCAACCTGATCGGGGACCTGCGACTCGACGGTTACACGCCGTTTGAAATCATCGAGGTGACGCTGTTCGACGCGCTGATGCTCGGGCTCGTCGGCTCGGCGATCGGGCTGCTGCTCGGGCAGCAGCTCTCCCATGGTCTGTTGCAGACGAACCCCGGTTACCTGTCCTTCGCGTTTCCGGTCGGAACGCTCCGGATCGTGAGCTTGCAGAGCATCGTGCTCGCCGCCGCCGGCGGGCTGCTCGCCGCGGTCGTCGGCGTCATCGTGCCGCTCAGGCACGACATCTTCACCTACAGCACACATGGCGCGCGCCGCTCGATCGACTCCGCGACGTCCAGGGTCGCCGTTGCGCTGCTTGGGGGCGTCGTGTGCCTGGCGATCACGACCGCGATCCTGCTCACGGGCATCTCCAGCGTTGCGAGCGCGGTCGTGGCGTTCGTGAGTCTCGTGCTCGCTCTGCTGTTCGTGCTTCCGGTCTTCTTCGGTGCGATCGTGGCGTGCTTCGACTTCGTTCAGCGCTCGTTGGCGGGCGCATCGCCGACGATCGCGGTGATCGAGCTGCAATCGAGCTCGACCCGCGCCCGCTCGCTCGCGATCGCGGCGACGGGCGCGATCGCGGTGTTCGGGAGCGTTGCGATCGAGGGCGCCAGGCAGAACCTCGACAACGGGCTGGCGCGTGTGGCCAAGGAAGTGACGAGGGTCGCCGACCTGTGGGTGTCGCCCGCCGGCGCCTCCAACACGCTCGCGACGACGCCCTTCCAGCCCGGCGCCGCGAAGCTGCTGGAACGCCTGCCCGGGGTGGCGCGCGTACAGGTGTATCGCGGCGGATTCCTCGACATCGGCGACCGTCGCGTGCTCGTGCTCGCGCCCCCGCGCGGAGCGTCCGAACCGCTCCCGCCGAACCAGATCGTGGACGGAGACCTCGGCGTGGCGAGCCGGCGGCTGGACGGGACCGGCTGGGCGACCCTGTCAAGCTCGCTGGCAGGCTATTACCACGTGCATGTCGGGCAGAGGTTCGTGTTGCCGTCGCCCACGCCGACCGCGTTCAGGTTGGCCGCGACGACGACCAACTTCGGCTGGTCTCCGGGATCGGCGATCGTAAACGCCGAGGACTACGCGCACGCATGGGCGAGCGCCGACCCGAGCGCGTATCAGCTCGCGGTCGCTCCGGGCTTCTCGATCGCGGCCGTTCGGCAAGAGGTTCGCCGGGTACTCGGACCGCATGCGCCGCTCGCGGTGCAGACCGCCCACGAACGAGAACAGGTGGATCGCTCGACGCAGAGACAGGGACTGTCCCGTCTGAGCGAGATCGCCGCGCTGGTGCTGATCGCCGCCGTGCTCGCGATGGCGGCTGCGATGGGAGCGATGATCTGGCAGCGCCGTCCGCGGCTCGCCGGCATGAAGGTCGACGGGTTCGACCAGGGCGAGTTGTGGCGTGCGCTGTTGTGGGAGAGTGCACTGCTACTTGGAACGGGGTGTTCTATAGGTGCGGTGTTTGGCCTGTATGGACAGGTGTTGCTTAGCCATGCGCTCGTGAGCGTCACGGGCTTCCCCGTCGTCTTTGCCATGGGAGCTCCGATCGCAATCGGGATATTCGCGATCGTCACAGCGGTGGCTGTAGCCATCGTCGCGTTGCCCGGCTACCTAGCGACACAGGTGAAACCAGCCCTTCAAGACTGATCGAGATCGCGTCGCAGCTACCCGAGGAAGTCGATGCCGGGTGCGTTCACAGACGCGAGTCGAATTTCCATCAGGCAGATTGGAGCGCTTGCCGGGGCAGTCGTGCGTGAGGTGTGCTGGGGGCTCGGCGCCGTCTCGCGCGAGGTCGAGGCGTGGCATCGCAGGGCCGCCGCGATTCCCGACCGCGCAATCAGGGAAGACGCGCTCAGCGCGCTTGAGAGCAAGCGGGGCAACACCGACGGCGCGGCACTGTTCTGGACGATTCCCGACCGGCGTCGCCCGCAGCTGCTGCGCCTGCTCGTCACCTACGAGATCATGTGCGACTTCCTCGACAGCGCGAGCGAGCGCGGCGCCGTCGCGGGGCTGGCAAACGGCCGGCAATTGCACCTCGCCTTCACCGAGGCGCTCGACCCCGACGTGCAGATGTCCGACTACTACCTGCACCACCCGTGGCGCGAGGACGGCGGGTATCTGCGCCTGCTGGTCGAATTATGCAGGCTCGCCTGCGTCTTATTGCCGTCCTACGCGGCGGTCTTACCAACGTTGCTCCGCGCCGCCAGCCTCGCGACCGTGCAGGGGATAAACCACGAGCTCGACCCGCTGCTGCGCGACTCGACCTTGCGCGAATGGACTGCCCGCGAGTTCCCCGGCCGCACCGACCTGGAGTGGTATGAGCTGACGGGCGCCGCCAGCACCTGGATCAGCGTGTTCGCGCTGCTGGCGCTGGCGGCCGAGCCGGGCCGCCGCTCGAGCGAGGCCGAGGCGACCTACGCCGCCTACTTCTGGGTGTGTCTCGCCGCGACCGTGCTCGACAGCTACGTGGATGAGGCCGAGGACGTCGCCAATGGCGATCACAGCTACTTCGGGCACTATCCGAGCAAAGAGCACGGCGTGAGGCGCGCGAGGGAGATCGTGCGCCGCGCCACAGACGAAATGCAAACGCTGCGCCACAGCGAGCGCCACGCGGTGATCGTGGGGTGCATGGCGGCGCTGTACCTCTCGAAGGACAGCGCGCTGACGGCGGAGCTGCGCGAAACGAGCCGGATGCTGCTCGGCTCGGGGGGGTCGCTCGCACGTCTGCTTGGGCCGGTGTTGCGGGGGTGGCGCATCGCCTATTCGCTTGCCGGCGATTGAGGGGGCGCGGCGCTCCGTGGCCTTGCTCCAGCGTACTTCGCGACCGCCGGCGCGCCGCTTCGAATCGTCTTGCGCCGGAGCAGATGGAGCGCCACGGGCGATGGCCGAGGCGGCGAAAGCGGCTGAAGGGACTCGAACCCTCGACCTTCTGCATGGCAAGCAGACGCTCTAGCCAACTGAGCTACAGCCGCGCGAGGCGCCTAACTATAGACAAGGAATCGGGACCCTGGGGAGGAGGGGCGTTTGTGCTCGCTCGGCGGTGGCTGCGACGCTTGCCTTGCGTGCTATGCCGCGGCTGCCATCGCCGTGGCGACCACATAGCGTCCGCCGTCGCCGCGCAGCAGCAGGCCGCGCAGCTCGAGTTCTATGAGCGCCAGCATCAGCTCCCCGCGCCCGTTCTCGCTCGAGGCGAGCGTGGGGAGCGTGTCTTCGCCGGCACGGACGCGGTCGAGCACGCAGCGCAGGCGCGGCTCCAGCTCGGTCTCGGGATTCGAGCTGTGCCGCAGGGATGCTTCGCGCGGCTCGTGCGCGCCGACCCCGTGCAGCAGATCGAGCGCATCGGTGGCATCGCGGATCAGATGCGCGCCGCCGATCAGCAGTGCGTGCGTACCCTGCGACGCCGGCGAGGTGAGGCGGCCCGGTACGGCCGCGACCGGCTTGCCGAGCGTTCGCGCGACGTGCGCGCAGGCAAGCTCCCACGGGCGCTCCTCGGCCTCAACTACGATCGTGAGCCTCGCCAGCAGCGCGAGTGTGCGTGCGCGGGCGAGCATGCACCAGTAGTGCGATGGAAGGCTGGCGGGCGTCTCGGAGATCGCGCAACCGTGCTCGAGGATGCGCCGGTGCAGCGCGCTGCACGATGCGGGAACCGAGCGGTCGAGTCCGCCCGCCAGCACGGTGAGCGTCGCGCCGCCCGCTTCGAGCGCGCCCGCGTGCGCCGCGGTCGCGATGCCCTCCGAGAGGCCGCTTGCGACTGTCGCGCCGGCTGCGGCGAGGTCCCGGGCGAGCGCTCGCGCGGTCTCCATCCCATAGTCGGTCGCTCGGCGCGTGCCGACGATGGCGACGACCTTCTCGCGCAGCATCGCGGCCAGGCGACCGCTGCCGCCGCCGATGGCGAGCGCGCGCGGGGCGAGCGCGCTGCTCGCCAAGCTCGGCGGATATCCGCGACCGTGGCGACACACGCTGTCGGCGCCCTCGCCGGCATCGTTGGCGTCCGCGTCCCTCGCCGTGCTCGCCGCCTCGTATGTGCGGTGCAACTCCTCGCGGCGGCGCCCTGCGACCGCGTCGATCAGCTCGCGATCCTCGAGCTCGAGCACTCGCCAGAAGCGCTCGGGGTCGCGGGCTCGATAGTCGAGCCGCGCGCTCAGGCTTGCGAGCAGCCGGCGGCGGCGCTCGCAGTGCGCACAGGCAGCGCTCATGCCGCTCGCCGCCATGACATGCACGCCTCGGGACGCAGCGAGAGGGCCTCCGCCAGATGTTCGGGTCTCACCTCGGGTGTGCAGGCGAGGTCGGCGATCGTGCGCGCCACGCGAAGTGCGCGATGTGCGCCGCGTGCGCTGAGCATCCCCCCGCTCTGCGCGTTGGCGAGTATCTTCTCGCAGCGGCGATCCAGCGAGAGATGCTTGCGCAACATGCGTGCGTCCATGTGCGCGTTGACGAGGATGCCGTCCTCGGCGAGCCTTGCCGCCTGCAGCTCGCGCGCGGCCATCACCCGCTGGCAGGTGGCCGCCGAGGTGGTGGATGGCGCCGCTCCGAGGCTCGCCGAGCTCGAGCGCTCCATGCTCACGAGCAGGTCGATGCGGTCCAGCAGCGGCCCGCTGAGGCGGCGACCGTGGCGAGCGATCGCCGTTTCGCTGCAACGGCAGCGCTCGTGCTCTCCCGCATACCCGCACGGACAGGGATTGGTGGCCGCGACCAGCATGAAGCGTGCCGGGTAGACCGCGGAGTGCTGGGCGCGCACGATCGCAACCCGGCCCTCCTCCAGCGGCTGGCGCAGCGCGTCGAGCGTGGTGCGCGCGAACTCCGAGAGCTCGTCGAGGAACAGCACGCCATTGTGGGCGAGCACGGCCTCTCCGACCCAGCCGCGTCGTGCGCCGCCGATCAGCCCGGCGGTCGTGATCGAATGGTGCGGCGCGCGGAACGGGCGCTCGGTGGGCAGCCGGTCGTGCTCGAGCCTGCCGGTCACGCTCTGGATGCGCATCGCTTCGATCGCCTCGCGGCGGCTCAGCGGCGGCAGAATCGACGGTAGCCGCTGGGCGAGCATCGTCTTGCCCGTGCCGGGCGAGCCGCTCATCAGGGCGTTGTGGCCACCGGCGGCGGCGATCGTCAGCGCCCTGATCGCCAGCTGCTGGCCGCGCACGTCGCCGAGATCGAGGCTGTGCTCCGGCGCTTGGCGGCACCGCCGGGGACTCGGCGCGGGCAGCGGGTCGGGCTCGCCGCCGCAGAGCACGCGCGCCGCGCTTGACAGGCGCTCGGCGACGCCGATGCCGAGCCCCTCGATCAGCTTTGCCTCCCGCGCTCGGGCGGGTCCGAGCACGAGCATTTGCAGCCCGGCCTTCATCGTCGCCTCGGCGACCGCCAGCGTGCCGTGGCTGGCGCGCACCTCGCCGTCGAGCGAGAGCTCACCGAACAGGGCGTGGGTTTCCAGCGCGTCTCCGGGAATCTGTTCGCTTGCGGCGAGCACCGCGCACGCCAGCGCCAGATCGAATCCGGGGCCGACCTTGGGAATGTCGGCTGGCGCCAGGTTGGCCGTTATGCGCCTGGCGGGAAACTCATAGCCGGAGTTGAGCACCGCGGCCCGCACACGGTCGCGCGCCTCGCGAACGGCGGCATCCGCCAGGCCGACGACCGTGAAGGCCGGCAGACCCGGCCGGATGTCGACCTCGACGGTGACGGCTCGTGCCTTGAATCCTTCGATTGCAAATGTGCGCGCCTGAGCGAGCATCTGTGCCTCCCATCGCGGTTCGGGGTGAGGCACACCAAGCTAGGCCGCGCTTGGGACGGAACTCGGCGCGAGCCCGCCTCAGGGGGTCTTGCGACCCCCGAAGGCGCTACAGGCCGGCGGGGTGGCGCTCCACGAAATCGCCGCCATCGTCGCCGGGCGAGCTCGACCAGCGCGAGCCATCTTCCGCCAGCGCGACGGTGTCGAAGCGCCGCCCGTCGATCGTCATGTAAGCGTGTTCGGCGTTGGCATAGATCGTGATGTAGCGACCCGGTCCCGGTTCGCCGTAGGACTCAAGACCGGTGGAGTCCTCGGGCGAGCTGAGCAGCCCGCCGCCGTGCAGCGCGTAGGAGACAGACCCCGAGCAGTCATAGCCATAGGACTGGAAGGAGCCGTGCCCGCCCCCGTAGACGTAGGGACGCGTCGCGATTTCATCCGCCGCCGCGATCACACGGGCGATGACGCTCGACGCTTCGCCGCCCGCGCCGCCGGCGGTGTTGGAGCTGGCGCCGCCACCGCCGCCGCCGGCGACGTTGCTCCGCGGCATCAGCGCCGCATCCGGATGCAGCGTGGCGTGCTCGCCGAGTCCGAGCGCATGCCACGTTTCCGGTCCGACGACGCCGTCGACGGCAAGGCCGTCGCGTGCCTGCAGGCTCTTCACCGCGGCCTCCGTCTGCGGCCCGAATTCGCCGTCGGCCTGGATGTGGAGGGCTTCCTGGAGGCGGCGCACCGCTTCGCCGGGGGTCTTCGCGCTGGGTGGCTGGTTGGGCTGGTTGTCGCTCGCGGGCGCCGCTGCGGGCGCCGGCGTCGATGCCGGCGTGTCCGTTGTCGTGCCGCCGGTGCCGCCCGCGCCGGCAAGCGCGCTCTGAGGCGCGGTCCGGTGGGGGAAGAAGCTCTGGCGCAAGATCGAGTGCTGCTCGATGTCGAGCGCGTGCCAGGTCGCCGGGCCGACAACGCCGTCGACGGCGAGGCCGTGGCTTGCCTGGAAGTGACGAACGGCCCGCTCTGTTTCGGGGCCGAAGGTGCCATCGACCTCGGCGACGCCGACCTTTTCCTGCAGGCGCACGACCGGGCTGACCGTCGGCTTCGCTTCGGCTTCGCCGGTGGTCGCTTCGGTGCCGCCCGTGTCTGCCGTTTGCGATCCTGCCCCGGAGCCCTTCGCCGCGTTCGCGGACGGGCTCTGAGTGGGTGTTTCACTCGAACTGGACACGTACGACGCGTCGAGCGGCGACCGAGCGCTCGATTCGGATTCTTCGACAGGCTCGGTGTAGGCGTGGGTCGATTGCTGCGCCGCTTCCCCGGGGGCGATGCTCGCGATGTCGGTCGTGAGCGCTCCACCGGAGGAGGTCTTGGCGTGCAGCGCGGCGCTTGTCATCGGTCCCACGATGCCGTCCACGCTCAGGCCGTTGCTCGCCTGGAAGGCGCGCACCGCCGCTTCGGTTTCGGGGCCGAACACGCCGTCGACTTTGATGGCGCCGAGCGCCTGCTGGAGCAGGCGCACCTGGCGGCCTTCGCTGCCGTATTCGAGCAGGATGTAGTGAGTGGTCGTCGTCGGCGGCTCGGGTGTGGGCGCCGGGGTTTGCGCGGTGCCGCCGCCGCTGGCGTCGGCCAGTCCGGCGGCGGGGCCCGCGGCGATCGCGACCAGCGTGCCGAGCGAGAGCCGGCGCGCGCGCGTGCTCTTCGGCACGAACCGCAGCTCGCCGGCGCGGCGGCGCGTGCGCGAGCGCATCAGCGAGAGTTCCCACGGCTCCTGCTCGGCGAGATTGCGTGGGGAGGGGACGCGGTTGCGGGCGTCGATCAGCGCGGAGAGGCGCAGGGGAGAGTTGCCGGCTCGCCTGGCGGCGGCACGCTCACGGCGCGCCCGCGAGCGGGCGAGGGATGCCTCCCAGGGGTCGAGCAGTGCAAGATCGCGCGGGGATCCCGACATGGCAACAGCGTCCTTTCGTTGTCTCAGGGCGCCTACGGGGTTAGCTGTCGGGCTCGCGTGCTTACGCTACGCCACTGCTGTGGCGATTCGCCCCCACGGCCGGCTGGCCGCATTTGGGTCCCCCGCTCCTTCGCCCCGTGGGGCCAAGGACTCGGCACGAACGCGGAGCAACGTATCACGTCCCGCTGCAAGTTGCATCACATGGGAAGGACTGCAAGGTTTTTTGCCGACGGCACCGGCCCCACCGCTCCGGGTGCCCGCGCCGGGCGGCGTGCGGCGGCGTGAGTTGGGCCTGAACCTACCTGCTCGGGACGCCATGCGCGGCGCGGGCGCGCCACTCCCGCAATCGCCGTGCCCCGCGCATGTCGGCGAAGCGGTTGAGAAAATGCCACTCGGGATCGGAGACGGCGAGGGTTTAGGGTCACCTAATTAGGGCTACCTAAGCTATGATAGGTTTCGCGCGCAGAAACCCGAGCTGGCCAGTAGGGTATCGCAAAGAGACCGCCGTATGAGCGACGCAACCGCAACCGCCACCGCCACGCCTGTAGCGCCCGCGAGCGCGAAGCGCACCAGCGAACGCGCCAGCTTCTATGTGTGGACCGCGATCGTGCTCGCAGTGTCGGTCGCCGCGGTTGTGCTGGGATGGCACGCGCACGGCGGCACGACCGACCCGACGGCGCTGCCCCCCGGTCATCGGCTCAGCCACACGACGGTCGTGATCAACAGCGCGATCCTCGTGTTCAGAGAGGGCCTTGAGACGATTCTCGTGCTCGCGGCGGTGACGGCGAGCTTTCTCGGCGCCAATCGCATCTATCGGCGCCCGGTCGTGGCGGGCGGCGCGAGCGCGATCGGCGTCGGGATCGCCACGTGGTTCGGCGTCGTATGGCTGATCGGGCGCTTCCATGGCGGCGAGTTCGACGTGCAGGCCGCCACCGGGCTGCCGTCGCTGATCGTGCTGTTGATCGTGATGAACTGGTTCTTCCACAAGATGTACTGGACCGGTTGGATCTCAAGCCATCACAAGCGTCGTCGCGGCCTGCTGTCCTCCGATCCGGACACCAACAGGCGAAGGATGCTGCTCGGCCTCGCGCTGCTCGGCTTCACCTCGGTCTACCGAGAGTGCTTCGAGGTCGTCATCTTCCTGCAGAACCTGCGCGAGCTCTACGGCTCGAGCGTCGTGCTCGAGGGCGTCGCGATCGGCGCCCTGTTCACAGCCGCCGCGGGCGTGCTGACGTTCGGGCTGCACCAGCGCCTGCCCTACAAGCGGCTGCTCATCATCACCGGGCTGATGCTCCTGTTCGTGCTGCTCGTCTCGGTTGGCGAGGAGGTCAACGAGATGCAGCTCGCGGGCTGGATCGGCACGACCGAAATCCATTGGCTTCAGATTCCGGGTTGGATGGGCACCTGGTTCTCGCTGTTCAACAACTGGGAGACGTTCCTCGGGCAGTTCCTCGCGCTGTCGATCGTGGTCGGCTCCTACCTGGCCGCGCAGTACCTGCGCGTGTGGCGTCCGCGCCGTCGCGGCGAGCAGGCCGCACGGATTGCCGAGGCTGCTCCCGCGGAGCGCCCCGCCGACATCGCCGTCTCCGGGGTCACGGCAACCGCGCGGATCTAAGGGGCCTGCGGGCCGGCGCCGCAAGCGGCCGCCGCCGAGCCGCCGCGCATCACCCCGGTTCCGGGCCGATCTGCTCGATGAACGCCGTCAGCGCCGCCACCTGCTGAGGATGCGCGGGCAGGTCGAGGCGCCTGGTCGCGGCGAGCATCGAGGCGGCGCTGTAGCCGGCGATCGCGCTCCTGCCTGGGTGCAGCAGCGCGTCGCGCACGAACTGTTCGTCGACGAGCACGCGCCGTCCGCTGGTGAGCGTCATGCGGTGTCCGGCGAAGCTCGAGAAGCTTGGAGCGAGCTTCGCCGCGCCCGCCTCCAGGTGGCATGCGGCGCAACCGTCGGCGACGACCAGCCGCGAGCCCTGCTCGATGAGCTTCTGCTGGGGTGTGTATGGCTCATAGGCATACGCGGGGATGCTCGTCGAGCCCTGCTCCTCGGTCCCGGCGCCCGCTCCGCAGCCGGCGAGCGCCAGCGCGATCGCCGCGACGGCGAGGGAGGGGAGGGTGCGTCCTGGAGGGCGACTCATGCGAGGCTGGGCATCAGTTGATCTGCACCGCGAAGGTGCCGCTCAGGGTGTGGCCCTCGACGTCGCTGCCGGCGATCTGGAACTGCCACACCCCGCGCGTGAGCCGGGTTTCGGCGATGTCGTGTCCGGTGCCGGCCATGTAGAAGCTGGCCTTCGCGCGGGCGCCGGTCGCGGAGCGCGCGCGCAGCGAGATCGAGCGGTAGCCCACGCGTGCGCCCGTGGCGCCGAGCAGGTAGAGATGCAGGTCCACGTTGCCCGCTCGCAGCGGCAGCACAGCCACCTCGAGCGTCTCGCCGGCCGGCTCGCGCAGCGTCTCGGAGGCTTCGCCCGGCACCGCGAAGGAGTTGGGGTCGGCGAGCACCAGGCCTCCAAGCAGCAGCGCGGGCAGCGCCGCGGCGACGGCGATGCTCGCCAGGCGCCGGCCGCGGCCGCGCACCGGCGTGGCGCGTCCGGCGCCGCCGAAGCCGCGCAGGCGCAGGCTGTTGAGCACGACCGTGATGCTCGACAGTCCCATCGCCACCGCCGCCAGCGCCGGGCTGAGCAGGCCGGTCATCGCCAGCGGCAGCGCGATCAGGTTGTAGCCGAACGCCCAGCCGAGATTCTGCAGCACGATCGTGTAGGTCTCGCGCGCCAGCCGCAGCGCCCGCGCGACGCCGCGCAGGTCGCCTGAGAGCACGCTGATGTCGGCCGCCTCGATGGCCGCCCCGACGCCCGTGCCCATCGCGATCCCCAAGTCGGCGCGGGCGAGCGCGGCGGCGTCGTTGACGCCGTCGCCGACCATTCCGACGCGATCGCCCTCCCGCTGCAGCTGCTCGATCCGATCGAGCTTGCCGCTCGGCGTGACCTGCGCCAGCACGCGCTCGA
Organism: uncultured Solirubrobacterales bacterium; assembly: GCA_963831995.1. Lineage (GTDB taxonomy): Bacteria > Actinomycetota > Thermoleophilia > Solirubrobacterales > Solirubrobacteraceae > Palsa-744. The sequence continues at coordinate 172,125 of CAWHSI010000001.1, forward strand.
TGCCGAGCGCGTCGGCCACCGCGCGGGCGGCGCGGGGGTTGTCGCCCGTGAGCAGCTCGACCTGCAGTCCCATCCTCTGCAGTCCCGCTATCGCTTCCGGCGCCTCGGGCTTGAGCGTGTCGGCAAGCGCGATCGCGCCGAGGATGCGCCCGCCCTGCTCCTGTTCGCGCTCTTGCTCCCGCGGCCCATCTCCGCCACCCGCGCGAGCGGGGGCGTCGCCTTCGATCGCGATCGCGGTGCGCCCGCTCGCTTCCCAGCGCTCCAGCACGACCGCGAGGGGCGAGGAGGGCTCGACGTGCGCCGGGCGCCCCACCCAGATGCTCTCGCCGTCCACGATCGCGTGTACGCCGAGACCGGGCGTCGAGCGAAAGCGCTCGACGCTCAGCCGCGGCACAGAGCGCTCGCGCGCGTGCTCTGAGATCGCGAGCGCGACCGGGTGCTCGGAGCCGGCCTCCGCCGTCGCGGCGAGCGCGAGCACCCGCTCGGAGCTCTCGCCCGGCGCGCACCACGTCTCCGCGACCGACAGCTCGCCCGTGGTGAGCGTGCCGGTCTTATCCAGCACGATCGTGTCCAGGTCCTTGCTGCGCTCGAGCACCTCCGCGCTGCGAATCAGCAGCCCGAGGCTGGCTCCGCGGCCGGTGCCGACGAGGATCGCCACGGGCGTCGCCAGGCCGAGCGCGCACGGGCAGGCGACGATCAGCACGGCGATCGTGGCGTCCATGCCGCGCTGCAGGTGCATCGAGGCGAACATGCCCTGAAGGCCGTCGCCGGTGAGCACCCAACCGAGCGCCGTGAGCGCGGCGAGCACGAGCACGCCGGACACGAAGTAGCGCGCGATCTCATCGGCCAGCCGTTGGATCCTCGGCTTGGACGCCTGGGCGCGCTCGACGAGCGCCACCAGCTGAGAGAGCGCCGTCTCGGCGCCGACGGCGCTCGCGCGCATGCGCAGCGCGCCGTCGACGTTCAGCGTCGCTCCGGTGAGCAGCGCTCCGGCCTGCTTCTCGACCGGCAGCGACTCGCCGGTCAGCATCGACTCGTCCACCGCCGAGGCGCCGTCGATCACGATCCCGTCGACCGGCACCTTGTCGCCGGGGCGCACCAGCAGCACATCGCCCGCGCGCACGTGCTCCACGGGCACCAGCTGCTCGGGTGCGTGCGGGTGCTCGGGATCGAGCAGTCGCGCCTGCGTGGCGCCCAGGCGCGCCAGCTCGCGCACCGCGCGGCCGCTGCGGCTGCGCGCCCTGGCCTCGCACAGGCGGGCGATCAGCAGCGCCGTGACGATGATCGCGCCCATGTCGTAGTCGAGCGGCATGTCGAAGTTGCCGACCGGCACGCCGTGGCGGTAGACGGCCTGCGCGGTGAGCAGCATCACGGTCGAGTAGGCGAAGCTCGCGAGCGTGCTCAGCGCGATCAGCGTGTCCATGTTGGTGGAGCGAGCACGCGCGCGAGTCCACGCGGAGCGCAGGAACGGCAGCCCGCACCAGAACTGGACCGGTATCGCGAGAGCCGCCGTTATCCAGCGCGCGGTGAGCTCGTGCGGGTGGGCGTAGGTGAGGAACACGATCGCGCCGGTCAGCGGCACGGCGAGCGCTATGCGTCGCAGCAGCAGCGACTGTTCGCGCGCCTCGGCTGCTTCCAGCGCCGCGAAGGCGCGGGTTTGCTCGCCGGCGCTCGGCAACGCCGGCTCGGCGTCGTAGCCGGCGCGCTTGACGGCGGCCAGGAGCTGCTCGGTGTCCAGCGCTCCGCTCGCAGACTGAACTGTCGCGCGCCCCGTCGCGTAGTTGACGAGCGCATCGCTCACGCCCGGCTGCTCGCCGAGCGCGCGCTGCACCCGCGCCGCGCACGATCCGCACGTCATCCCCACCACCTCGAGCTCGACGGTCTCGCGAGGCTCCTCGAGGCGATCGACGAGGTCGCTCGGCGCGGCGATTTGCTTGGTGCTCATCCTCTGTGCTCCTGGTCGGGACCTGGCGATGCGATCGCCTCTATTTCAGCACGCCCTCGACGTGCGTCGGGGTCGTCTCCGGATGCGAGGCGTGGCGGGCGGGACCAGCGCGAGCACGGCTCGGCTGCGGAGGGCGGTCGAGCACGGGAGGCGAGTGTTGTTGTGCCGGGCCGTGCATGCACGGCCCGGGCGGACGGCGCATGCGCCGTCCGCAGACCGGGCCGCATGCGGCCCGGTCGTCGGGGCGCACATGTGCGCCCCGACCGGTAGGCGCATGCGCCTACCGGCACAGCACCCCCCCAGACGCGATCGGGTCGAGTGCGCGATGCTTGGGAACGCTTAGTCGGGTGACCGATCCGGGTATGTCAAGTGATGTCATGAGCACCGAGCAGAGGGCGCGCGGTCTGGGCGAGTATCGGCGCAAGCGAAGCTTCGACCGCACGCCCGAGCCGGCGCCGGACACGAGTACGGGGGGTGGCGCGCGCTTCGTGGTTCACGAGCACCACGCTCGGCGCCTGCACTGGGACCTGCGGCTCGAGCACGACGGCGCGCTCGCCTCCTGGGCGATTCCCAACGGTATTCCCCGAGACCCCGTGCACAATCGCAAGGCAATCCACGTCGAGGACCACCCGCTCGGCTACATCGACTTCCACGGCACGATTCCCGAGGGCAACTACGGCGCCGGGGAGGTCACGATCTGGGACAGGGGAACCTATGTGTGTGAGAAATGGAGCCCAGGCGAGATCGTGGTTGTCTTCCACGGCGAGCAGCTGCGCGGCCGCTACGCGCTGTTTCGCGCCGGGCGCGCGGAGAAGGACTGGATGATCCACCGCATGGACGCCCCGATGGACCCGAGCGCGGAGGAGATGCCCGCTTTCATCCAGCCGATGCTCGCAACGCCCTCAACGCTCCCAGCCGAGGAGTCCGAGTGGGCCTTCGAGGTGAAGTGGGACGGCGTCCGCGCGATCGCCCGCTCCCAGCCCGGCCGCATCGGCCTCATCAGCCGCAACGGCAACGACGTCACCGCCGCCTACCCCGAGCTGCGGGCGCTGAACAGGGCGCTCGGCTCCCATGAGGCGATCCTCGACGGGGAGATCGTCGCCTTCGACGAGCAGGGTCGCCCGAGCTTTCAAGCGCTGCAGCCGCGGATGCACCTGCGCGGCGAGGCATCGGTACGGCGTCTCGCACGGGCGATGCCCGTCACCTATGTGCTGTTCGACCTGCTGTGGCTCGACGGGCACAGCCTCATGGAGCTTCCCTACACCGAGCGCCGCGCACGGCTGCGGGCGCTGGGCCTGGACGGGGTGCGCTGGCGCACGCCCGACTACCAGCGCGGAGCCGGGACGGCGTTTCTGGCGGCGAGCAGGGAGCAGCACCTGGAGGGAATCCTCGCCAAGCGCCTGGACTCGCCCTACACGCCGGGCGCGCGCGGGGGCAGCTGGCTGAAGATCAAGAACGTCCTTCGCCAGGAGCTGGTCATCGGCGGCTGGACCGAGGGCAGGGGCGCGCGCTCGGGAGCGATCGGCGCGCTGCACCTCGGCGTCTATGAGCAGGGCGCGCTCCGCTATGCGGGCAAGCTCGGCACCGGCTTCGACGCGCGGGAGCTGCAGCGTCTCGCCGGCCTGCTGGAGCCGCTCGCCCGCGAAGGCTCCCCGTTTGCCGGACGCCAGCCGCCGAGGGGTGCGCACTTCGTGGAGCCGGAGCTGGTCTGCGAGGTCGAGTTCGCGGAGTGGACCCGCGCCGGCACCCTGCGGCACCCCTCCTACAGGGGATTGCGCGAGGACAAGCCGGCCGGCGAGGTCGTACGCGAGCGACCGCTCGCCCCGACCGAGACGCGCGCCGCGCCATCGACCGAGGCCGCGACGCTGAACGCTCTGCTGCGCGGCGGACGGCGTGTGCGGGGAGGGGTGGAGATCGAGATCGAGGGTCGCGAGCTGAAGCTGACGAACCTCAACAAGGTTCTCTACCCGGACAGCGGCTTCACGAAGGGCGATCTGATCGGCTACTACGCACAGATCGCGCCGGCGCTGCTCGCGCACCTGCGCGATCGTCCGCTCACGCTCAAGCGCTACCCCAACGGGGTGCGGGGAAAATACTTCTATGAGAAGCGCTCGCCCCCGCACCGACCCGGGTGGGTGAGCACGACGCCGATCTGGAGCGAGCGCGGCAAACGCGAGATTCCCTACACGCTCTGCCAGGACCTGCCCACGCTCGTGTGGCTCGCGAACCTGGCCGACATCGAGATGCACCCGTCGCTGTCGCTCGCCGGCGCGCCCGAGCGTCCGAGGATGCTCGTGTTCGATCTTGACCCGGGGCCGCCGGCGAGCGTCGTGGAGTGCTGCGAGGTCGCACTGGAGCTGCACGGCATGTTCGAGGCGCTCGGGCTCCGCGCGTTCGCGAAGACGTCGGGGTTCAAGGGCCTGCACGTGTACGTGCCCCTCAACGAACAGAGTGTCACCTATCGGCAGACCAAGCCGCTCGCGCACGCGATCGCAGACCTGCTGCGCCGCCGCGCGCCAGAGCTCGTCGTGGCCGACATGGCGAAGGCCGAGCGAGCGGGCAGGGTGCTGATCGATTGGAGCCAGAACGACGAGCACAAGAGCACCGTCGCCGTCTACTCGTTGCGCGCCGGCGATCGGCCGAGCGTCTCCACGCCCGTCCAATGGTGGGAGGTCGCGGCCTGCCGGGATGCCCGCGACCCGACGATGCTTGCGTTCGGTGTTCGCGAAGCGCTTGCGCGCGTGGCGGAGCACGGCGATCTCTTCGCCGAGGTGGCCTCGCTGCGCCAGAAGCTTCCAGCGATCGAGGTGGGCTGAACGGTGGCGCCCCGCTCGATCTGGAACGGCACGGTCGCCTTCGCCGAGGTCGGCATCCCGGTCAAGCTGTTCTCGGCCGTCGAGGATCACGCGATTCGCTTTCGCGAGGTGCGCCTCAGCGACGGCTGTCGGATCGTGCATCGCCGCGTCGGCAGCGAGTCCGGTCGGGAGGTCCCCGCCGAGCGGATCGCGAAGGCGTATGAGACGAGTCGCGGCCATCGGGTCGTGCTCGAGGACGAGGAGATAGCCGCCGCGCGCGATTCGCGACCGAAGGTGATCGAGCTCGAACACTTCATCGCCTCCGCGCAGATCGACCCGGTCTACTACGACCGTCCCTATATTCTCGGCGCCCAACCGGGCGGCGAGCGCGCCTACCGCGTCCTTCTCGGCGCGCTGCAGCACAGCGGGAAGGTCGGCATCGGGCGCTTTGCGATGCGCACCCGCGAGCGACTCGTCGCGCTCGGAGCGCGCGGCGGCGCACTCCGGCTCTACACGATGCGCTTCGCCGAGGAGGTTGTCGACCGCGCCGACCTCGACGTCCCGCCGCTGCGGCGCGTGAGCGCCAAGCGGGAGATCGAGATGGCCAAGCGGCTGATCGACACGCTCGCCGACGAGTGGACCCCGGAGGAGTATGAGGACCGCTACCGCGCCAGCGTGCTGAGGTTGATCGAAAGCAAGGCCGCCGGCGCCGACATCGAGGCTCCGCCGGAAGAGCTCGCGAGCCCGCCCGTCAATCTGCTCGCCGCGCTGCGGGAAAGCCTCGACGGCCATCCGCGCAGGCATTCTTCCAGGATCCGCACCAAGCGCGTGGCCGGCGAGATCGCACCGAACGCGCGGGCAAGGCGCTGATGCCCAGGGGCCTGTGGTCGGGGACGCTCAGCTTCGGCCTCGTCGTCGTGCCCGTGAGGATGGTCAGCGCCGTGCGCGACCGCGACATCCACTTTCACGAGATCGACAGGCAGACGGGGGAGCGGATCGCGATCCGGCGCGTTTGCGAGAAAGACGAGCAGGAGGTTCCCTGGGAGCAGGTCGGCCGCGGGTATGAGCTGGAGGGAAAGCTCGTCGTGCTCTCCGACGAGGAGCTTGCGGGCGCAGCGCCGGAGCGGACCCGCACGATCGAAATCGAGCAGTTCGCCCAGCTCGATGCGATCGATCCGGCGCACTTCAACCACCCCTTCTTCCTGCTGCCCGACTCAGAGTCCGAAGGCGCGATCCGCGCCTACCGGCTGCTGCGCGACTCGATGTCGAGCACCAACCAGGTCGCGATCGGCCGGGTCGTGCTGCGCTCCAAGGAGTACCTCGTGGCGGTCCGCGAGCGCGACGGGCTGCTGTCGCTCACGACGATGCTCCTCGCCGAGGAGATCCGCGATCCCTCCTCGATTGCGGCCGTCCCGACGGGCGAGACGCAGGCGCCTGCTCGCGAGGAGATCGATCAGGCGATCGCGATCGTCGAGGCGATGAGCCGCGACTTCGACCCCTCGCGCTACGAGGACCGCCACCGTGCGCGGCTGATGAAGATCATTCGCGCCAAGCGACGCACCGGGGAAGTGAGGATGCCCACGGTCGAGCCTGAGCCCGAGCCTGTTTCCGACTTGATGGCCGCCCTGAAGGAAAGCCTCGCGCGCGTATCGCGGTGAGCACGCGCTGTCGATTTGGCGTGGTTGTGCGCCCTGCGGTTTGACCGGCCGGTCTCGGACTCATGTATCGCGATCCCATTATCTAGGACGCTCTGTCTCAGTAGATTTTGGCACCCGTGCTGCAGGTGTTTGGGCTCGGCGGCTGTGATCCATTCGCGCTGCGGGGTTATCGTTGCCCTACCCATGTAACGCGACCCTTACGGATGAAATGACAACCAACCCTGACAATCAAAACATTGCAAGCTCATCGGTTCCCGTCGGCGCGGTGCTTGCCTATGCGGGCAAGCTCAACGGCGACCAGCTGCGAAGCGAAGGCTGGTCTATCTGCGACGGGCACCCCATGCAGATAAGCCAGTACAAAGAACTGTTCGCGGCGATCGGCACCTGCAACGGCGGCGACGGCACGAGCTCCTTCAATCTCCCCAACTACCAAGGCTTCTTCCTGCGGGGGGTGGATCCCACCAGCACGATCGACGTCGACGCTCCCAAGCGCACCTCCGCCGCCAGCGGCGGGCAGACGGGCGCGAACGTCGGCAGCGTCGAGGGCTTCGCCACAGGCGCCCCCAAGAACACTTTCGTCGCCGACGTCCCGCATCTGCCGACCGAAGACCATCACAACTTCGCGGGCAACACCGACGACATGCTCGCGCCCGGCGGCAAGCAGACGTTCAAGAGCTCCGGCGGCGGGGACTCCGAGACGCGGCCGGTCAACGCCTACGTCAACTTCATCATCAAGCTCGCCGGCACGGCCGCGCTGCTGCCCGGCACAGTCGTCGCCTACGCGGGCGCAAAGTCGGACGGCAGTCCGCTGCTCGGCCGGTTCTACAAGCTGTGCAACGGCGAACTGCTGGCGGGCGGCTCCTTCAAGGATCTGTTCGCGGCGATCGGCACCGCCCACGGGGGAGACGGCTCCAACTTCAACCTGCCCGACTATCGCGGGCGGTTCCTGCGGGGGGTGAGCAACGGCAGCAAATGGGACCCGGATGTGGCGAGTCGCGTCTGCATGGCAAGGGGAGGCGCCACCGGCGACGCCGTCGGCTCGATCCAGGGCTACGCGACGGCCGCTCCCCACAACGCCTTCACGCTCACGATCCCGCTCGGAACCCACGAACGCGAAAGCTCCGTCTGCGCGGGTCACGACAACGCGAAGTGGAACGTCGGAGCGGTCACCGTGTCGTTCACCGCCGAAGGTGGAGACAAGGAGAGTCGTCCGGTCAACGTCAACATCGACCGCTACATCCTCAGCGAGCCCGAAACAGGCGCGCAGGACCTGTTTCCGGTCGGGGCGATCGTCGCCGTCCCCGGCAAGACCGCACCGCCCTCCAATCGGTGGCTGCTGTGCGACGGCGCCTCGCTGCCCACGGCGAGCTCTGGGCAGTACGCGCAGCTCTACGCGGCGATCGGCGCCACGAACGGCGGAAGCTCGGACGGAAAGACCTTCAACATTCCCGACTATCACGGGTGCTTCCTGCGAGGCACCGACCACGGTCAGGGTCGCGACACCGACGCCGCCACCCGTACGGCAGCCAAGCCCGGCGGTCTCAGTGCGGACAACGTCGGCTCCCGGCAGGAGAGCGCGACCGCGAAGCCGGTGTATCGCGACATCACCGGCGAAATCCCCCACCTGCCGACGAAAGACAGCGAAAATGCCGCGACCTTCCCCTGGACCGAAAGCGCGGCCGAGTGGGACGGCGATAAGCACGTCGGGCTCTCCGGGGGCGGCGACAGCGAGACGCGCCCGCTCAACGCCTACGTGATGTTCTACATCAAGTACGCCGCGTGAGCGCGGGCTTCGGGTCCATCTCATAAAAATCTCCAATAACGAGTGGGAGCATCGCGATGATAAACCCAGCCGACGTTCACAAGGCTACATTTCAAGGCGCGCTCAAGGCAGCGGGGAGTACTTTTGGCACCAGCTTCGCGACCTATGAGGTCAGGCAGCTGACCGACGTGCGCAACCTCAGCGAGCAGCGAACCTACCTCGTGACCTGCACGCATCGCGTGATGATCCCCAACCCCTCCGCCTTCGTTTTGGAGCCGAGCGCCGACACCATGTTCTCCGACTATCCCGCGCTGCTCAGCAGCCAGTTGCAGATCGAAGGGGCCTCCGACTACGCCGCCCGGTTGCTGACGTATACGCCGCGAACGCTGAACACAACCGTGATGGCGACCTCGAACGAGAGCCAGGGAGACAACCAGTCGTTCACCCGCCAGCACACCACCGGCTCCTCGGTCTCGCAAACCAACACCTATGGCACCTCGGTGTCGGCGGGCTTCTCCGGAGAGGACCCAACGGGCTCGGTGAGCGCCGAGTACAGCCACTCCGACACGGTCGAGCACAGCACCTCCGACACCAGCGGCTCCGAGCAGGGCGCGAGCAGCGAGCACGGCGGCAGCGACTCGATGAGCATCAAGGATTGGGGGTCCTACGCCTATCTCGACGCGGCCAACGTCTCACCCACGTGGCTTTGGGGGCAGGAGTACCCGTGGGATGTGATCCAGTACCGCTACTGCCCAAAAGACAACGACGTGGCGCTGCCCGAATTCGTGCTGTGCCGTCTGTTCGACAATATAAAGGCGCCCACACAGGCATTCCCTCCCAGCCAGCTGTCGCTGTTCGGCATCGATTTCATAATGAAGGCCACATGGCAGGTCACGCTTCCCGCCGACCTCGCCAAGCAGTCGCTCGCCCTCAAGCACAATCTCTCCTACATCTCGGCAACCCACGGGCTGGAAGCGGGAGCGCTCGTCGTCCGGCTCGACCCGGCTCCAGCGTCCTCCACGCTCGATCCGCCCGCGCTCGATCTCACTCTACTCGGGCTCGATGCGGTGCAGCTGCCCGGCCCGGTGATCGGCTTCATCCGCGAGAAGTTCATCGTCGCGCCGAATGCCAACGCTCCGTTTAAGATCGTCTCAGACACAAACATGATGCAGGTCAGCGGCAAGGGCTTTGACACGGTGATGACCACCAGCTTCAGCGGCGGCTCGGCGACGCTGGTGGTGCAGTTCAAGATCCTCGACCCGCTGCTGGAGTATGGGCTGTTTCTCAAGCACTGGAAGACCACCGAAAACGGGTGCTGGCTCAGCATGGCGTTCAACGGCGACAACGACAATCCCGTCGTGCGCCACGTCGACACGATGGAGAGCGAGGGGGGCGATGAGAACCTCACCTCCGTCATCCTGCGCAACACCGACTACGCGGCAGCCGACTACCACGACTACTTGGTCATGGGGCTGAACACGGTGGAGATAACGATCACGCCAGACGATTCAACCAAGCCGGCCGGATACCTGCTGAGAGCGATCGCACTGGGCGAACGATAAACATATGAAGCGCTGTCATGGGAGTCAGCCAGCTAAAGGGTGCGAAGAAGCTCGGCAAGGGGAAGACCGGCGCGTTTCGTCACAGCGACCTGAACCGCCGGTTCCACTCGCTTGGGTTGAAGGCGCGCAGATCCCTCCCCAAGGGATATAAGCCGTTGCGCGATCCCGCGGGTCACAAGTCTGACATCTTCGTATATGTCATCGCTCGCAAGGGCCAGGGGAGTGGATATGCCAAGTATTTCAACGGCGCCTACCGACGCAGCCTGCCGAGCCACGACGAGATCCTCTCGACGGCGTCTGTTCGGGAGATCGTTAGCGGGGTGTTGGCCGCCCACGGCCAACAGCCGCTCGGAAAGACCGAGATCGACGCGGTCAACAGCGCTATCAACGACGTCTCTCGCGTACGAATGCGCACCGCCCACGTGGGGTACGCGTTCTCGGCGACCGACGTCATGCAGCATCCGACCTCAGTCGGCGAGGCGGTGTTCGCAAACCCGCTGCAGACATCCTCGAGTCACGCCTACCACGACATACGAAGGCGCCAGGCGGCCGTCGAGGAGGCCGAGGCCGAGATTCACAAACCGGACGCGAACATCGTAAGCGTCACCAGGGCCGCGCTCAGGGGCGCGGTCTTGTACACGCTGAACGAGATGACAGCCGCCGCGAGCGCATCGGACGTGAAGCCATTCGCCCGCGCCAGCACGAGGGGACGGCGAATGGCTCAGGTGGCTGACCGCGAGCGCCTGAAGGACGCGTTGCTCGCGGTGGGCGGCCAGGTCGAGCCCGACGATCCCAACGAGAAAACGTTGGATCAGCGACTCAGTCGGCGATCGCGAACCACGCAAGGCACGCGCTCGGCAAGCCCGTTCCGACGGTAGGCGCCGGGGCCCACACGCGGCGCGATTGGCCACCTCGCGGCCTCGACATCGATCTCTCCGCTGCGCCACCCAAAGAGTCTGTCCAGACTCAAAGTGGGTCGCAGGGCGTGCTACCGACCTCGCGCCGAATTGCGGTGGCGCGCATCCAGCATCCTCAGCCTGCTGAGCGGCATCGCGAACCACAGGACCATGAACGGAATCGCCGCGATGCCGGCGCTGAGCGCGCCAGCGGCGATGCCGAACAGCTTTGTGGTGACGAGCAGCAGGGAACCGCACATCGCCAGCGCTAGTAGACGCATCCGCAAGTCTTGCGGTTTATCGGGAGGGATATCGGTGCGCGCGCTGAATTGTGTGTCGTGCCGAGAACCAGCCAGTATGTGATCGAGCTTTCTGTGGAGGAGCGTGCCGAGCTTGAGCGGCGGGCGAGCACGGTTACGTTGCCGTTCCGGGTCGTGCAGCGAGCGCGGATGATCCTGTACGCGGCCGAGGGTATGCAGGACATCGATATCGCCGCGCGGCTGGACTGTTCGCCGGACAGCGTTGCCCGGCGAAGATCGCGGTTCTGTTCTGAGCGATTGGATGGTCTTGAGGATCAAGCGCGGTCGGGTCGCCCGCGTCGTTTTCCCCCCGGAAGAGGTCGCCGAGGTCAAGGCGATCGCGTGCGAGCTGCCGCGCACCCACGAGCTGCCGCTCTCGCGCTTCTCCCGGGTTGAGCTGCACCGCCTGGTGATCGAGCGCGGCGTGACCGAGGCGTCGGCCTCGACGATCTGGCGGTGGCTGCACGAAGACGCGATCAAGCCGTGGCAGACGCGTTCCTGGATCTTCCCGCGCGACCCTGATTTCGCCGTGAAGGCCGGACGGGTACTGGACCTCTACGCCCGCACCTTCCAGGGCAAGCGGCTGCGCCCCGACGAGTACGTGATCAGTGCTGATGAGAAGACGCAGTTGCAAGCGCTCGGGCGCTATCACGACACCGTGGCGCCCGGCCCGGGACGCCCGGGCCTGGTCGAGTTCGAGTACCTGCGCGGCGGCACGCTCGCCTACCTCGCCGCCTGGGACGTGCACCACGCCAACCTGTTCGACCGGGTGGAGCAGACGACCGGGATCGACCCGTTCGCTCGGCTCGTGGACCAGGTGATGAAGGTCGAGCCCTACCGGTCGGCCCGCACCGTCTACTGGATCGTGGACAACGGCTCAAGCCACGCTGGCAAGACCTCTGTCAAGCGGATGACCGAGACCTACCCGAACGCGAGGCTGATCCACCTCCCCGTCCACGCCTCCTGGCTGAACCAGATCGAGATCTACTTCTCGATCGTTCAACGCAAGGCCCTGACCCCCAACGACTTCGCGACGCTACCCCAACTCGCCAGACACCTGATGGACTTCGGCCAGCACTACCGCACCCTCGCCCGACCGTTCGAGTGGACCTTCACCCGCGCCAAGCTCGACAACGTGATCGAGAAGATCACCCGTCACGAATTCCAGCCCCTCGCACTCGCCGCTTGAACCGCATCACTTCCGGACACCTCCACTAGAAAAACGAGGCCCGCGATCACCACCCGGTTCGAGATGAACACGAGGTGCTGCTTGTCGTCGTGGCGAAACAGGAAGCGATGCTCCGCGGAAGGCGCGATCATGCACACCGCCGCGAGCGCCGCGAAGATCAGCGTCACGAAGTACACGGCGCGCTCGAAGCTCCCTACGTGCGCGAAGCCGGTGTCGAACGGGACGATCAAGAGGAACGCGAAAAGAACCTGTACGCCGGTGACGACGACGCGCAGCTCGCCGGTCATCTCCTCGAGGTTGCGGTCCAGGCGCTCCAGCCGCGTCTCATGGCGAGTCCCTTCGTTCACGCGCTGCGAGTCCCGCATACCAGCCAACGGTAGCCCCATCTCCTACGGCGAACCGCCTACATCGGTCTCGCCGCTGCGCTCGTGCTCGGGGACCTGCTCGGCCGGTGGCTGCTCGGGCATCCGATCAGAGGACCTCAGGTTGTGGGAACAGGCGACACATCACTCTCCTGCCTACCCGCACCGCTGAATGGAAAACGCGGCTCAGGTGAGCGAGAGGCAGCGCGCGGAGTCAAGAGCGACAGCACGCGCAAGCGTCAGTCGAGCGATCGACCACAGGGAGCGCCGACCCCGTTTCAACCCCCTCGGGGAGGGTAGTCAAAGCAAATGAACATCGGTGGTTGCATCTTCCTGATCGCGGTAGGCGCGATCCTGCGCTACGCCGTCACCGCAACGGTATCCGGCATCTCGATCCAGACGATCGGCCTGATCCTGATGCTCGCCGGTATCCTCGGCTTGGTGCTCTCGCTGCTCTATCTACTTGCCTGGCGGCCCAGAAGAGCCGGTAGCAAACGGATCGTCGAACGCCCGCCCTACGAGCCGCCCGACAGCTACTGACAGCGGCCGCTCGGCTCACCGGCGAGTCGTGTCGAAGCCACCCCGCCGGTTGCGCAGGACCACCTGTCCGCTCCAGCCGCGCAGCGGATGCGAGCGCTCCTGCGCGAGCTGCTTGCAGACCCGTTTGGTGAGCACGAACACGACGACCGGGACGATCAGGAACGCGCCGCGGAAGAACCACACGGCGCCTTCGTAGCCGAAGCCGAACTGGAAGAACAGGCGATCCGCGGAGCCGGCGGCGAACACGACAACCACCGCGGAGAGCACGGCCGCCGCGAGCGCGCTGCGCCGCGGGTTATCGCGCGGACGCTCGAGCAGGTCGTGGCGGCGGTAGTCCTTTGAGATGAAGCGCCGGTCGAGCCACGGCAGCGCGTACAGCAGCCCGAAGACGACGCCCGGGAACAGCACGCCGCCGAAGAACGGGTTGGGCACGAGCGTGTGGCCGAAGGCGTGGATCTCCAAGTTTGGCATCAGTCGCAGCGCGCCGATAAGCCAGCCGAGATACCAGTCCGGCTGCGCGCCGTTGGTGCCGATGTAGGGGTGGTAGGGACCCCACAGCCATATCGGGTTGATCTGGATCAGGCCGCCCATCAGCACCAGCACCGCGGTCACAGCGGCGAATAGGCCGAGCGAGCGCAGCGCGTAGCCGGGCCACATCGGCGTGCCGACCACGTTGTCCTCGCGCCGGCCCGGTCCTGGGAACTGCGAGTGACGCTGGCGCATGACGATCGCCAGGTGCACCGCGATCAGCGCGCCGATGATCGCCGGCAGCAGGAACACGTGTGCGATGAACAGTCTCGACTCGAACGCGCTCGATCCTGGGAAGCGCCCGCCCCACAGCGCGGTGGCAAACGGACCGCCGATCAGCGGCAGCGACATCGCCACCGCCCACGCGATCGCAAGCCCCATGCCCGAGAGCAGATCGTCGGGCAGCGAGTAGCCGGCAAACCCCTCCAGGATCGCCAGCGCCAGCAATGTCACGCCGATGAAGTAGTTGACGTCCCTCGGCTTGCGAAACGCGCCCGTGAACACGATTCGCAGTAGATGCAGGGTGATCGCCGCCACGAACACCAGCGCCGCCCAGTGGTGGATCTGGCGCGCGAGCAGCCCGCCGGAGACGGCGAAGGAGATGTGCAGCGTCGAAGCATACGCGCTGGAGACGCTCTGGCCCTGCAGGGCCTGGTAGCTGCCGTGGTAGAGCATCTGCGTGGTGTCCGGGTCGAAGAACAGCGCCAGGAACGTGCCCGTGAGGATCAGCACGACGAACGAGTACAGCGCGATCTCGCCGAGCAAAAAGCTCCAGTGGTCGGGGAACACGTAATCCATCAGGAAGCGCAGCCCGCGTGCGGCGCCGAGGCGCTCGTCCACGAACGCCACCGGGTCTTTGGCGTGTTCCTGTGCGCGGCTCACGGTGGGCCTCCCCAGCGCGATCCACGATCCCAGGTCGAGCTCGATCGCGGCTGTGCGCCGCTCACGAGGGGTCTCCCCACCAGGATGGGCCGACCGGCCCGGACATCGGCCCGGCGGCGCGCAGCACGCCGGCCGCGTCGATCGTCAAGGGCAGTTGCGGCAGCGGGCGTCCGGCGGGGCCAAACTCGACGCTGCCACCGTCGAGCACGTCGAAGGTCGAGTAGTGGCAGGGACACACCAGCGCCGGCCCCCTCGCCTCGGTGGACGGGCTCAGCGGGTCGCGAAACAGCGAGATCGCGCAGGCGGCGTGCGTGCATATCTTCGAGTAGGCGAGGATGCCCTCGGGCGCCCAGCCGGCGCGTGAAGAGGGGAGCTTCAAGGTCGCGGGGTCGACGTGCACGACCACGACCGGGGAGCCCAGGTCCTCCTCGTCGGCGTACTGCGGGAACGCCGTCACGAAGCTGCGTTCGATCACATCCGCCGCGAGGATCGGCTTGCCCTGCTCATCCACGAGCGCGCGTCCCGCGTGCCACGGGGTACGCCGCAGCTGCTCCTCCAGTCCGGGGCCGAGGGCGATGACCGGGATCGCGACAGCGGCGGTCAGCCCAGCTCCGGCGGCCCCCGCGGCGCTCGCGAGCAGCCGCCGGCGCGTGATCCCCTCCAGGCCCGCCGCTCCCTGCTCGCGCACCTGCTGGAGTGTCTCGGGGTCGGTGAGCTTGGGGCGTTGCTCGACCTTCGTCTCCTGCGGTACCAGCCGGCTTCCTGCGAGCACCAGCGCCGCGGCAAGTAGCGCGAGCGCGAGCCCCAAGGTGAGGCCGAGTAGCTGTGTGTTGGGGTCGAGGACGAACAGCGCGACGAATGTCAGGGCGGCAAGGGGCAGTAGCAACAGCAGCAGCGCCACCAGCCGCTCTGCCCGGGCACGGGCACCCACGCGACGCTCTGTAGGGTCCGGATCGGTGGCTGCAGGGGGGCGGCGCAGGCCACCGGCTCGCCACACCACGAACATCACGATCGCCTTCCAGATGCGGCTCATGCACGACCCCCCGCATGCCGGGGGCCTTCGGTGTCATCGCTCGTGCGCTCGCCGAGCAGCCGCGCGATCAAGAGCAGTGCGGCAGCCGCCAGCAGCCAGGCGACCATCCCCTCGGGAATCGGGCCGATCCGACCGATACCCCAGCCGCCGAGGTCGTCGGGGTGCTGGATGCTGTGGATGTAGCGCGCGAGCGAGTTCACCTGTGCGGTTGAAAGCTCGCCTGCGCCGAAGTGCGGCATCACGTACGGGCCGATCCTCACCGCCTCGCCGATCTGCGTCGGCGTTGCCTGGTTCAGCGAGGGTACGACCGCTCCGGTCACGATTCCCCCCTGTCCCTGGATCGTGTGGCAGCCGGCGCAGTCGAGGCCGAAAAGTCGCTGCCCTTCCGCCAGGGAACCCTGCCGGGGATGCACAATCGGGATTTCCGGCCCGCCGAACGAGGCGACATAGGCGATCAATGCCTCGATCTTGTTCTGTGGGAACGCAGGGGTGGTGCGCAGCGGCTGGGCATGGCTCGAGGGCAGCGGCATCCGCCCGGTCTCCAGGTAGAAGTCGGCTGCCAGCGCGCCCACACCGTGCAAGCTGGGGGCGCGGCCGCGGATGCCCTGCGCGGAGATGCCGTGGCAGGCAGCGCACGAGGACAGGAACAGGCTGTGTCCCTCCCCGACGAGTGTCGAGGAGGGCTTGACCGGCGCGAGAGAAGGCGCGCCGCTTGCGTCGTAGTGCCCGGCGAGGTCCACCAGCGCCAGCGCGCCGCACACGAGCGCCGCGAGCATCCTCAGGCGTCGGCTCATCTGCGTGGGCGCTCCCTCGCCACGCCCGCTTGCCGAAGCTCCCCGAACAGGTAGGCGTCGCGTCGCAGCTGGCGTCGCTCTTCGGCGATCAGCGCCTGCATCGCGATCGCGATCGCCAAAGCGCCCATCGCCGCCCCGCAAGCGACGAGCATGATCATGCCCGCGGCGCGCTGGTCTGCGAGCGCCGAGGTGTGAAGTGCCCGCGCGGGCGCCAGATAGAACGGGTAGCGGACATGGGCGTCGAGCAGGAACACCCCGGCGGGCACCGACATCACGACCATCGCGCCCATCAGCCAGGAGAACCTCGCGATCGCGCCCGCGGGATGCGGGATCGGGTCGGCAGCCAGCAGCGGCGCCAGGAACAGCATCCCCGAGCAGAAAAAGGCGGCGTGCTCGCAGGCGTGGATCGTCTGGTTGCGCAGGGCCGCTTCGTAGATGCCCGTCATGTGGGTGCCGAGCACCACGAGCGCGAACAGCGTGAATCCGCACGCCGGCCGTGTCAGAAGCCGTGTCCACCGCGCGCGCAGCACGACGGCGATCGCGTGCCGCCCGGTGGGCGAGCACGCGCTCAACGCAAGCCTCACCGGCGCTCCCCACAGGATCAGCGCAGGCGCGAGGAGCAGCAGCATCAGATGCTCGACGACGTGCACCGAGAGCAGCTCCTCGGCGTATTGGTCGATGCCCGTCGTCAACGCGAGCGGAAGCACGAACACGCCGGCGACAAACGAGACCGCGCGCCACGCCGGCCAGCGAGTCCGCGCGCGAACCGCGCCCCACCCGTACATGCCCACCGCCAAGCAGCACACGCCGAGCAGCAGCGGGTCCATGCTCCAGACGCCGAGCAGCCGCGCGAGCGTGGGCGGTTGGCTCTTCACAGCGAGCCCTCCCTGCGCGGCACGCGTCGACGGGCGCGCTGCTCGCGCACGACGCCGCCGAGACCGAGCGCCGCGATCCCGGCGCCGATCAGGATCAGCCACAGCCCGAACCCCGCGCCGAGCAGCGCCAGCGCCAGCCCGACGGTCAGCGTGACCGTGGCCAGCGAGCTGTCGGCGATCAGCCGCGGAGGCTCATCCTGAGCTCGGCGCGCATCCAGCGCCCACAGCACCAGGCCGGCGCTCACGCACGCCGCGCTGGCGATCGCGGGGATCGAGAACTGGATGAGCTTCGGTGCGAACACCGCCTGCAGGGCGGTCAGCGTGCCCAGCCACGTGCCCCATACGAGCAGTACGATCGCGGCGCGCCTCATCTGCCCACCTCGCCGGCTTCGCGCAGGTCCAGCAGCGGCGCATAGGAGCGGATCGGTGGCAGCGCATGGAAGTTGTGACGCGGCGGCGGGGAGCTCGTGGCCCACTCCAGCGTGTGCGCGCCCCACGGATCGTCGCCGGCCGTGTGCCTGCGGCGCAGCGAGACGAGCATGTTGAGCATGAAGACGAGCACCGACAGCGCGATCACCCCCGACCCCACGGTCTCGAGGATGTTGAGCCCCTGCCAGCCGGTCGAGGCGGGGTAGCGCGCAATCCGGCGCGCCATGCCCTCCGCGCCGAGGATGAACATCGGAAAGAATGTGACGTTCGCGCCGATCACCATCAGCACGAAGTGCAGCTTGCCCAAGCGCTCGCGCAGCATCGCGCCCGTGATCTTCGGAAACCAGTAGTAGATGCCGGCGAACAGCCCGAACGCGCTGCCCGCGAAGATCGTGTAGTGAAAATGCGCTACCACGAAATACGACATGTTCAGCCCGTAGTCAAGCGGCGGAGAGGCCAGGATCACACCCGTCAGCCCGCCGATGAGGAACTGCACGAGAAACCCCAGCGCAAACAGGAACGCGGTGGTGAAACGCAGGCTACCGCGCCAGATCGTCGCCAGGAAGTCGAAGTACTCAATGCCCGCCGGGACGATCAGGGCGGTGGATGTCAGCGCGAAATACTTGTTCGAGAGCACCCCGAAGGTAAACATGTGGTGTGCCCACACGGTCATCGATAGGCCCGCGAACGCCAGCAGCGCCACCACGAACGCCGAATAGCCAAAAAACCGTCGCGCGGAGAACGTGGCGAGAACTTCTCCGACCATCCCCACGAACGGGAAGAACATCACATACACCACCGGGTGCCCGTAGAACCAGAACAGCGCCTGGTAGTCCACGGCGCCCGCGCCGCCCACCAGCACGCCGCCGAAATGCCGCTGCGCCCATAGCAACCCCAGAGCGAGCAGCAGCGCGGGGAAGCCGAACACCACCATCAGACAGGTGACGAGCATCGTCCATGTGAACACCGGCATCCGCATCAGCGTCATGCCCGGCGCGCGGGCGCGCAGCGCCGTAAACAGGATGCACCCCGCCCACAGGATCTGTCCCAGGGTTGCCAGCATCACCCCGAAGATCCACAGTTCCATGCCGCCGCCCGGCGAATGAATCGAGTCCGAGAGCGGGTCGAACCCCCACCACGACGCGCTCGCCGCGCCGCCGCTGGTGAAGAACCCGGCCCACATCATGGCGCCGCCGCACACGTACATCCACAGGCCGGCGAGCGCCACCCGCGGTCCCGCGACCTCCGCCGCCCCGATCTGCAGCGGTACGAAGTAGATGCCCACCGCGAGCGCCACCGGGACGATCACGAGATAGACCATCGTCGAGCCGTGCATCGTGAACAGTTCGTTGTAGGTCTGCTGTGAGACCACGCCGCCGTCGGCGGCGAGCTGGCTTCGCATCAACAGCGCCAGCAGGCCGCCGGCGAGGAAGAACACGAACGCGATCGCACACGCCATGCCGGCGATGCGCTTGTGGTCGGTGGAGGCGAGCGTGCTCGAGGCGACACGGTCTCCCAGCGCCACGGTGCTCACGAGCTGCTGCCTGCGCGTGCGTGTTCTCGCGCCAGCCATTCGCGAAAGCGCGGCGGGCTCACCGCCTGGATCGCGAAGTGCATCTCGCTGTGATCCACACCGCACAGCACCGAGCACTCCCCGCCGTAGTAGCCGGGGGTCTGAAAAAGCAGATCGAAGTGCGTGGTGTAACCGGGCACGAACTGGCGCTGGTAGTGCAGTTCAGGTATCCAGAAGCCGTGGATCACGTCCTCGGAGGTGCCCGAGACTTCGATCTCGGTTCCGCTCGGCACATACGCCGGCGTGGGGTGCCAGGTGTCGATGTCGGCGACGCTCACGCCGTTCGGGTAGACGAAGCGCCAGCTCCACTGCGCGGCGATGACCTTCAAACGCAGCCCCGGATCGGCGACCGTGCGGTCGATCGGAGTCTCGGCGGTGAACGTGACCCACACCAGAAAACCGGCCACGCACGCCAGCGCGCAGGCATAGGCGACCTCCAGGAGCGTCGCCTGCGAGCGTCGCCCCGGCTCCTTGCGCCGCGCGCCGGCCACCAGCAGCACCAGCAGCGTTCCGAGGACCAGCACGAACACGCCGACCGCGATCGGCAAATAGATGCCCTGCACATGCTCGTAGGCGTGGAGCGTGTTCGGCATCAGTGCTCGTAGCGCTCCGCCTCGTTCTCACGCAATGTCAATCCCATTCCAGCCACGGCGGGGTCCGGGCACAGCGCCCCGTCGCACAGCCGCGGCACGCCGTCGAACAGCAGCTCCTCGATGCGTGCGTGATCATGGAAATACTCCACATGCTCAAGCGGCTCGATCGCCGCGCACACGTGCGCGTGGATCGCCGGACTGGTATGCGCCGACAGCCGCACACCGCGAGCAGCGCACAGCGCCGCGACCTGCAGTAGCTGGGTGATCCCTCCACAGCGCGTCACATCCGCCTGCAGCACGTCCACGGCGCCGGCCTCGAGCATCCGCCGGAAGTAGAAAAGGTCATAGCCGTACTCGCCCGCGGCGATGCTCATGCCGGCCGGCGCGCGGTCGCGCAACAGTCGCAACCCCTCCAGGTCATCGGAGGAGACGGGCTCCTCGAACCACGAGACGCCCGACTCGCCGGCGAAGGTCTCGGCCAGCTCAAGCGCTTGCTTGCGACCGTATGCGCCGTTGGCGTCGACGAACAGGCCGGCATCCTCGCCGATCGCCTCGCGTGCGTGGCGGACCCGCTCGGCGTCCCTGTCCGGTTCGGATCCGACCTTCATCTTCACGCTCTCGATGCCCTTCCCGATCCAACCGGCGAGCTGGCGCTCCAGCTGCTCCGGCGTGTATGAGGTGAAGCCTCCGCTGCCATACACAGGCACCCGCTCGCGCACTCGCCCGAGCAGCGTTGACAGCGCGGAGCCGAGCAGCCGCGCCTTCAAGTCCCATAGCGCGACATCCACAGCCGAGATCGCGCTCGAAGCCACTCCCGGATAGCCGATGTTGCGCACCGCACGACGCATGCGGCCCCACGCGCCCTGGGGCGAAAGCGCGTCGCCGCCCACCACCGAATCGCAGAGCAGCTCAAGTATCAACTCGGCGGCTGCGCCGGCTGCGTAGCTATAGCCCAAGCCCGTGTGTCCGGATGTGCTGGCTTCGGCGAGCACGATCGTGGTCGCATCCCAGCTCAGTGTGCCGTCGGCCTCAGGGGCGTCGGTCGGCACCGTGAATACCCTTGCGGCAAGCCGCTCGATGGCTGGGCCCGTGGTCCTCATCTGAACGCGCTACCCCACCCCGCCGCGGTCAAACTGAGCAGCCATTCACCGATCGCCGGCGCCTGCGAGCGCCACGGCCGCGGCTACATGGGATAGATGCGTAAGAGTCAGGGGATAATTGCCGAGCAGCTCACCGCTGTTGGGGTCGATCTGCTCTGAGAACAAGCCCAGCGGGCTCGCGGCGCCCATCGTCCGGTCGAATACCTCGCGCGCCTGCGCAAGCCGTCCTTGGCGGGCATAGCACTGCGCCAGCCAGAACGAGCACGCAAGGAACGCGCCCTCCTTACCGGGCAGCTCGTCGTCCTGCCGGTAGCGGTAGAGAAACCCGTTTGCGTCAAGCTCCTCGCGCACAGCGTCGGTCGTGCGGAGCATCCGCTCGTCATCGAAGGCCACGAACCCGACGACCGGGAGCAACAGCAACGCGCCGTCCAGTGCGTTCGTCTCGAAGCTCTGAACGAATACCCCGCGTCGCTCGTCATAGCCGCGGTCCTCGACCGCCGCGCGGATCTCCTCAAGCGCCTTCTCCCAGCGCCGTACGGGCGCCTGGCGGGCGCACTCCCGCGCGAGCGCCAGTCCGCGCTCGACCGCCGCCCAACAGCAGGCCTTGGAGTGAACGAAGTGGCGCGGCTGCCCGCGCCACTCCCAGATACCGCAATCCGGCTCAGACCAGCGCTCGACCGCCGCGTTCACGAGCTCACTGAAGAACCGCCATTCATCGTCGTCGGGGGAGTGTCCGCGCAGGTGCCAGCGCCAGGCGAGATTCAGAATCTCCCCGAACGCATCCAGTTGCAGCTGACCGCTCGCACCGTTGCCGATTCGCACCGGCCGCGATCCGCGATAGCCCTCCAGGTCGAGCTGTTGCTCTGAGATGCGTCGCTCCCCGCCGATGCCGAAGAGAATCTGGAAGTCCTCCGCATGGCCGGCGGAGCTACGCACGATGAAGTGACGAAACCGCTTGGCCTCGCGCTCGCAGCCAAGCTCGGCGAGCGCGTGCGCGGCCAGCGTCGAGTCCCTGACCCAGCTATAACGGTAGTCCCAGTTACGCCCGCCGCCCACCGTCTCCGGCAACGAGCAGGTGGGGGCGGCGACGACCGCGCCGGTCGGCGCGTAGGTGAGGGCCTTCAACGTCAATGCGGAGCGCACGATCGCCCCGTGATCCGGCCCGTCGCGGCGCAGACGCTCACGCCAGGCCCGCCACCAGTCGACAGTCTCTGTCAGCCGCGCATCCACCTGTCCGGCGTCCAGCGCCGCCTGCTCGTCCTCGAGCCGGTGGGGCCTGACGAAGCGGATCAGGAGCCGCAGCCGCTCCCCGGCGTGTATCCGCGCGCCCGCGAGGAGCGCTTCGCGCTCGACGCCGATCTCCCCGTCGCTCCACACAAGCAGTCCGTCGTCGCCGCCGATCGCGGTGAACACGTCGCTTGCCGCGCGGCGCAGCCACGGCCGCACCGCCCCGTAATCAAACCTGGGCGCCACCTCGAACTGCACCTGGGCGCTGCCGCGCTCGCACTCCACGATGCGGACCAGCTCGCGGCGCGGCTGGAGGGCTCCATGCTCGCGCATCGCAAAGAAATCCCACAAACGCGCCGTGCCGTGCGAACCGTGCAGGACGCTCTCGAGGACGAGCGTGTCCGGCAGGTAGCGGCGCGTATCCGATGCCGAGCAGTTCCGCACAGAGACAGAACAGAATCCCCCACGGCTGCTGTCCAACAGCCGCCCAAAGCAACTGCCGCTGTCAAATCGCGGCAGACAGCACCAGTCGATCGACCCATCGCCAGAGACGAGCGCTCCGCTGTGGCAGTCCCCGATCAGACCGTAGTCGCCGATCTCTGGAGCATCGACAGCGTCGCTCATCTCGCTCGGCGCCCGACGCCCCATGCCAGCAGGCTCGCGGCAAGCCCCGACCCCGCGAGCCCAAGCCGGTAACGAGTCAGCTCCCACTGCTCGCTGCGAGCATGCGCCCGATCGTCAAAGTCGCCGTGCGCCGAGCGCTCGCCCGGCAGCGGCTCAAACAGATTGTCGGGGCGCCCCGGCTGTGCCGGAGCGTCGGTCTGCTGAGAGTCAAACCCCGTTCTCGCCAGGTAGCGGTCTGCGATACCAGGCGCGATGGCGTTACCCAGCAGTGTGAGCGCGGTCGAGGCGCCAACCCACCACTCACGGCGCGCGGGACGGCGGGCCGCGGTCACGATCGCCCTCGCCGCGAGCTCCGGCTGATAGATCGGGGGTACCGGCTGGGGACGGCGGGGCAGACGTGAACGCACCATGTCGAACTGCGGCGTGTTCATCGCCGGCAGTTGCACCATCGTCACCCTCACCGAACTGCCCTCATGCAGAAGCTCGCAGCGCAAGGACTCGGTGAAACCCTGAATCGCGTGCTTGCACGCACAGTAGGGGCCCTGCAGGGGAATCCCACGGTATGCCAGCGCCGAGCCGACCTGAACGATCGTCCCGCGGTCACGGGCACGCATCCGCGACAGCGCGCTCAGCGTGCCGTACACCACCCCCAAATAGGTGACCTCGGTGACACGCCGGAACTCCTCGGCGGTGATTTCCCACACCGGCGCGAACACGCTTGCCATCGCATTGTTCACCCACACGTCGATTCCACCGCGCTTCTCGAGCTCCTCCGCGGCCAGCTCGAGTGCCTGCGGGTCGGCAACATCGCATTCCAGCACCACGGGCGCTCCGCCCAGCGCCTGCACCTCAGAGGCGGTGGCGGCCAACGCTTCGTGGCCGCGGGCGATCAATCCGACCGTCGCGCCGCTGCGCGCGAACGCCTGAGCGGTGGCGCGGCCCACACCTGAGCTTGCGCCGGTCACGGCCACCACCAGAGGCTCCGTTGCCACGCCCAGGTCCTCTAGCCTGCCGTCGCGGGAACGGTGGACACTCGCGGCGAGTCCTCCACGGTGAGCGGCTTGGCGATGCTCTCAAGGCTTTTGCGCTCCGCCTTCACGCCGAACGCCAACTCAGCCAGGCCGCCGAAGATCATGATCACCGCACCCAGCCCGAGCGCGAGGAACACCTGCTCGTAGCTGTCGGTGTTGATCATGCGACTGAACACCTGCGGGCCGATCACCCCGCCGATCCCGGTCCCGATCGCATAGAACACCGCGATGCACAGCGCACGGGTCTCAAGCGGGAATACCTCAGAGACAGTGAGGTAGGCGGCGCTGGCCCCGGCGGAGGCGAAGAAGAACACCACGCAGCAGCACGCCGTGAAGCTGACGTCGTTCAGGTCGTGCGCTCTGAACAACAGGCCGGTGAGGATCAGCAGCGCCCCGGAGAGCAGGTAGGTACCGGCGATCATCGGCTTGCGGCCCAGCGTGTCAAACAGCGGGCTGAGGATCAGCGCGCCGGCGAAGTTGCCCACGGCGAACACCGCCAGGTAGTAGGGGACGTTTCCCGACGGGGTGTGGAAATACAAGCTCAGCAGGTTCCCGAAGCCGAACAGGATCGAGTTGTAGAGAAACGCCTGGCCGATAAACAACCCCAGCCCAAGGATCGTGCGCCGTGGGTAAAGACTCACCACTGAGCGCACGATCAACGTGAGCGGGATCGTCTTGCGCTGTCGCACCTTCAGCGGCTCGTCCTCCGGCTCTGAGAGCTCCTGGCCGGTCGACTCTCTGACCTGCGTCTCTATGTCCTCGACGATCCGCTCGGCTTCGCGCTCGCGGCCGTGGATGAACAGCCAGCGAGGGCTCTCGGGCACGTTGCGGCGCACCAGCAGCACCGCCAAGCCGATGATTGCGCCGAGCACAAACGACAGCCGCCAGCCGACATTGACGGGGAAGATCGCGGTGTTCAACAGGAAGACCGCGAGCAGAGAGCCGCCAATGCCGCCAAGCCAGTAGCTGCCGTTGACCGATACGTCCACGCGACCGCGCTGACGGGCGGGGATCAGCTCGTCGATCGCCGAGTTGATCGCGCTGTACTCACCGCCGATCCCCATGCCCGTCAGAAACCGGAACGCGAAGAACCAGCCCGGTGAGAACGTCAGCGCCGTGAGCACCGTCCCGGTGAGGTAGATGCCAAGCGTCACCATGAACAGCCGCTTGCGCCCGAAACGGTCGGTGAGCTGCCCGAATACGATCGCGCCCAGGCACGCGCCCGCGATGTAGAGCGACGCCGCCCAGCCGGATACATCGCCGGGACTCAAACCCGTCCCAGCTCCGTGTTCTGAGATGCGGCTCGAGATCGAGCCGACGACGTTGACCTCAAGCCCGTCGAGAATCCACGCGGTTCCGAGACCGACGATCACGATCCAGTGAAAACGCGACCAAGGCAGCCGATCGAGACGCGCTGGGATCTTCGTCTTGATCGTGCCGGTCTCAACACTGTCGCTAATCACCAAAACCGCCTCTCTGCCTGCCGTGCGCACCAAGGTGCTGTGTTCCACACGGCTACCCACGATCCCGGCGCACAAACCGGCGCCCGTCAGACTGGTCGCGAGCCGAAGGTGCCACCCGGTTATTCGAGCCGTGGTTGCGGGCCGAAGGTGACGCTCTCGGTGTCCTTTCGTTTGGGCTGCGACCACATGGGTAGGAGCGACGTACGGGCAGCCATTATTAGAAGAAGGGAGCGCCATGAGCGAGACCGTCGCCGATCACCTGCTTCACCGACTCGCGAGCGAGTGGGGAGTGAAACGTATCTACGGTTATCCCGGCGACGGGATCAACGGGATCATGGGAGCGTTCGGCCGCGCGAATGGTTGCCCGGACTTCATCCAGGTTCGCCACGAGGAGATGGCCGCGTTCATGGCCTGCGCGCACGCGAAGTTCACGGGCGAAGCGGGCGTTTGCCTGGCCACGTCGGGCCCCGGGGCGATCCACCTGCTCAACGGCCTGTATGACGCAAAGCTCGACCATCAGCCAGTCGTGGCGATCGTCGGTCAGCAGGCGCGCCTCGGCCTCGGCGGCAACTACCAGCAGGAGGTCGACCTCACCACTCTGTTCAAGGATGTCGCGCACGAGTACGTGCAGATGGCGACCGAGCCCGGCCAGGTTCGTCACCTGATCGACCGCGCGATGCGGATCGCGCTCTCGGAGCGCACCGTCACCTGCGTGATCCTTCCCAACGACCTGCAGATGGAACCAGCGGTGCCGACGCCGCCGCACGCTCACGGCACCGTTCACTCCGGCCCCGGCTACGCACCGCCGCGCGTCACCCCCGCAGAGGAGCAGCTCCAGCACGCCGCCGAGGTGCTGAACGCCGGGGAGCGTGTGGCGATGCTCGTCGGCGCCGGCGCGCTTCACGCCGCCCAGGAGGTGATCGAGGTCGCCGACACGCTTGGTGCCGGGGTCGCCAAGGCGCTGCTCGGCAAGGCCGCCGTTCCCGACGAGCTGCCGTTCGTCACCGGCTCGATCGGCCTGCTCGGCACCCGTCCGAGCTGGGATTTGATGCAGGACTGCGACACGCTCTTGATGGTCGGCTCCAGCTTCCCCTACTCGGAGTTCTTGCCGGAGGAGGGTGCTGCCCGTGGCGTGCAGATCGATCTGGACGGCAGGATGCTCGGCATCCGCTACCCGATGGAGGTCAACCTCGTCGGCGACAGCGCGCTCACGCTCAAAGCACTCATGCCGTTGCTCGAACGCAAGGAGGATCGCGGCTGGCGGGAAACGATCGAAAAGAACGTCAGCGCGTGGTGGCAGGTGATCGAGCAGCGCGCGCACCAGCCCGCCGAGCCCGTCAACCCGCAGCTGATCTTCCACGAGCTCTCAAAGCGCCTGCCCGACGGGGCGATCCTCACCTCAGACTCCGGCTCGGCAGCCAACTGGTACGCCCGCGATGTGCGTTTGCGGGCCGGCATGCTGGCCTCCCTCTCGGGAACGCTCGCGACGATGGGGGCGGGCGTGCCGTACGCGATCGCCGCGAAGTTCGCGCATCCCGACCGGCCCGTGATCGCGCTCGTCGGCGACGGCGCGATGCAGATGAACGGGCTGGCGGAGCTGATCACGATCGCCAAGTACCGGGAGCGCTGGGCCGACCAGCGGCTGATCGTACTCGTGCTCAACAACCGCGATCTCAATCAGGTGACGTGGGAGCAGCGCGCGATGTCCGGCGATCCGAAGTTCGTCGAGTCCCAGCAGCTGCCGGACGTGCCGTACGCCCATTGGGCGAAGCTGATCGGACTGAACGGCATCCGCACCGATGACCCCGATGCGATCGGGGAGTGCTGGGAGCAGGCGCTCGCCAGCGACCGTCCCACCGTGTTGGAGGTTGTGTGCGACCCCGAGGTCCCGCCGCTGCCGCCGCACATCACCGTTGAGCAGGCCCGCTCGTTCGCCTCGGCGATCCTGCACGGCGACCCCGGCAGCCGGCGGATCATCGCGCAGTCTTTGCGCCAGAAGCTGCCCGAGATCGTCCCCGGCCGATGAGACGGCTGCTCGCCAATCTGCGGCGCGGTCGCGCACAACGCACCCTCGCCGCCGCGACCGCCGCAAGCGCGCTGCCGCTGGGCCTTGAGATCTACTTCGAGCACTTCCGCGGCTCCTTCGGCGAGAAGTGGATGTGGACCCCTGTCGCGCTCTCGCCGCTGCTCACCGCCGCCGGCGTCGCCGGGGTGTGCTCCCGACGTGCCGCGAGGACCGCGCTACCCGTTGTCTCCGCCGTGTACTGCCTGGACGGGCTGGTTGGTGTCTACACCCACATACTGGGTGTCCGTAAGCGTCCAGGCGGGTTCTCGGAGCCGCTCTACAACATCGTCATGGGTCCGCCGCTGCTGGCGCCCGGATCGCTCGCGCTGGTCGGCGGGATGGGCGTTGCGGCGGCGCTGGCCGAGCGGGAGCGCTGAAGGCGATGACGCAGGCGCAGGCTCCCGACCAGGCCCGCCATCTGCCCAAGCGGGGCGGCGACACCTCGCCAGGACCACCCGCCGGGGTGCCGCGTCAGCGCACAGGGACCACGCCGCAGATGCGCGGGCGCTACCCCGACTACGACGTGCTCACGGCCGCCGAGCATTGGGACGCAAAGACGCGAGCCGTCGTCTTCGATCGGATAGCCAACGTCCCGCCGATCCGCTTCTTCACCGAGAGGGAGGCGCGCACGTTGAGCGCGTTCTGCGACGTGGTGATGGCACAGGATTCCGAGCCTCGCATTCCCGTGCTCGAGATGGTGGACGCCAAGCTCCACGCCGGTCGGCTGGACGGTTTTCGCCATCACGACATGCCGCCCGACCCGGAGACCTGGCGGCAGGTTGCCGTCAACCTCGATGAGAGCGCACGCGAGTATGGGTGCGAGGACGGGTTCGCCGGCGCGTCATCCGAGCTCCAGCACGAGATCGTCGAGCGTTTTGCCGACGGACAGCTCGGCTGGGAGCTGCCGGTCGAGAAGGCGTGGGGGGTGGTGATGCGGGGCGTGCTCGGCGCTTTCTACTCGCATCCCTGGGCATGGAACGAGATCGGCTTCGGCGGACCCGCATATCCGCGCGGGTACGCCAGGCTCGGCGCCGGACAGCGCGAGCACTGGGAGGCGCCGCCCGAGTTCGCCGTCGATCCGGTCGAGGACGTGCGCGAGCGGGGCCTCGAGTGAGAGAGCGGCTGCGTGTCGCGCTGAAGGGCGCTGTTCGTCCGCCGGAGAACGACTCGGCGTTCCTGCTCGATCCGCACCGGCGTGGTGTTCCGGGGCGAGAGCGTATGCGCCGCTACCGGCCCGAGGAGACACTCGACATGCTGATCGTCGGTGCGGGCGCCGGGGGCGCCACGCTCGCGCAGCGCCTCGCGCGCAGGGGATGGAGGGTGCTGGTGCTGGAGGCCGGGCCGTTCTGGGACCCCGACGAGGACTGGGTTTCAGACGAGGCCGGCGCCCACCCGCTCTACTGGACCGAGGAGCGCATCATCGGCGGCGAGGACCCCGTGGAGCTCGGAAAGAACAACTGCGGCCGCGGCGTCGGCGGCTCGATGATCCACTACGCCGGCTTCACCCCTCGCTTTCACCCCTCCGACTTCGAGGTCTACACCCGCGACGGCGTTGCCGCCGACTGGCCCATCGGCTACGAGGACCTCAAGCCCCACTACGAGCGCCTGGAGCGCGAGCTGCCCGTCGCCGGAGAATGGTGGCCGTGGGGCGACCCGCACGGATACCCGCACGGTCCACACCCCGTCGGCGCAGGCGCGCTGCGTGCCTGGGAGGGCGCCCGGCGACTGGGGATCGAGATGCACGTGGGCCCCGTCGGGATCGCCAACGGGAGCTTCGGGCATCGCCCGCACTGCATCTACCGCGGTTTCTGCCTACAGGGCTGCAAGGTCGGCGCCAAGGCATCGCCGCTCGTCACTCATATTCCAGATGCGCTGGAGTACGGTGTCGAGGTCCGCGCCGACTGCATGGTCACAAGGATCGAGACCAACGAGGGCGGTCGCTGCACCGGCGTCACCTACTTCCACGACGGCCACGAGCACTTCCAGGCCGCCGAAGCCGTCACCGTCGCCGGCTACTCGATCGAGACGCCGAGGCTGCTGCTGCACTCAACCAGCAGCCGCTTCCCCAACGGACTCGGCAACGAGAACGACCTCGTGGGGCGCGGGATCATGGTGCAGGGTGCCCCACAGGTAGCCGGCCGCTTCCCCGAAGAGATGCGTATGTACAAGGCACCGCCGCCGGAGATCAACTCCGAGCAGTTCTACGAGACCGACCCTGGACGCGGGTTCGCCCGTGGCTTCTCGATCCAGACGGTCGGGCCGCTGCCGATCGGCTGGGCCGAGCACGTCCTCGCAGACGGCCACTGGGGCCGGGCACTGCGGGAGTACATGCGCGACTACAACCACT
This sequence comes from uncultured Solirubrobacterales bacterium, assembly GCA_963831995.1. Lineage (GTDB taxonomy): Bacteria > Actinomycetota > Thermoleophilia > Solirubrobacterales > Solirubrobacteraceae > Palsa-744. The sequence goes on from CAWHSI010000001.1 coordinate 201,697, forward strand.
GGTACACGATCGGCTGCCTCTCAGAGCTGCTCCCGCGAGCCGAGAACCGCGTCACGCTCGCCGACGCCGCCGACCGCAACGGGATGCCCGTCGCGCGCCTTGACTACACGCAGTGCGAGAACGACCGCGCGAACATCGCCTACGCCAAGAACAAGCTACACGAGATCCTGCAGGCCGCCGAAGCGCAGGACATCCTCGAGATCGACCGCTACGCCCACCTCGTCGGCGGGTGCATCATGGCCGCCACGCCAGAGACCGGCGTGATCGACGCCGACCATCGCGCCTGGGGCGTGCCCAACCTGTTCGTGTGCGACGGCAGCGTGATGCCCACCCAGGGCTCCGCCAACCCGGCCCTGACGATCATGGCGCTCGCCTCCCGCCTTGCGCAACGCCTTGGCGAGAAGCGCATCGACCCGTCCACCGGGAGACGCATGGCGATGGGGCGGCTCGGGCCGACCGGCAAATGACCACGGCGTTCAGGGCGGTCGCCGAGAACTCATCAGGCGGCCGTAGCTTCATGTTTCACGACACCAGGAGGATCTACGATGGCTAAAGATCACGGGCCGAGCGTCAAGAACGACAAGCAGTACGAGGGGCTCCGCGAGAAGGGGATGAGCAAGGAACGCGCGGCGAAGATCGCAAACAGCCCCGGCGCCTCCAAACGGGGCGGGAAGAGCTCGGGCTCGGGCACCAAACGCCATGCGACCAGCCAGGGCGGCACAAAGGCGCAGAAGGTTGCCGCCGGACGCAAGGGCGCCAGAAAGAGCAGCTAGCCAGCCAGCCGCGATGCCCGAGAACGCGACAGACCCACATATCGCAAACGGCACCACGGCCCGGTCGGCGTCGCTTGCCGCTCACTATGCCCCCGGACAGGAGCGCCCGCTGGGCTTCTACGCGATCCTCACTGGCACCTACGCCAGCGCGCTGGCGGGCTCACTGGTGGCCCTGCGTGCGCGCGGGCACGAGCTGCCCGAGCGCTTCACCGCCGCCGACATACTGCTGATCGGCATCGCCAGCCACAAGCTCAGTCGCCTGATCGCCAAGGACAAGGTGACGAGCTTCCTGCGCGCGCCGTTCACCAGATTCCAGCAGTCAAGCGGCCACGGCGAGGTCGAGGAGCAACCGTATGGCCACGGTGTACGCCTCGCCGTCGGGGAGCTGTTGGTGTGCCCATACTGTCTCGCGCAATGGGTCGCCACGGGACTCACGGTCGGGCTCATCGGCGCTCCGCGCTTGGTGAGGCTGCTCAGCACGATCTTCGTCGCGCACACGGTCTCCGACTTCCTGCAGCTCGCCTACCGTGTGGCCGAGGACGAGCTTTGAGATCGATGAGTCTGTCCAAAAACTGGTGCGTGCTTCTGGCGGGCGCCTGACGCGGCGTGCCGCGTCGTCCTCTGGTCTCGACTTGGCGCCGCCAAGCCTTTGGTCCTGCGTCCTGGCGGATTGGTCGGCGTGCACCCACCATCCAAGCACCCGAGTTTGCGGAGAGGCTCGTGGGCCAAAGCCGGCGAACGCAAACGAACAAGCCACCAGGACGCTCGTTTGCCGGCGAGCACGCGGGGTAGAGCGATGAGCAGAAGATCAACTGTAAAGGAGGCACGGAAATGGTTGCCCTCATAGTGCTGGTTCTGCTTTTGGCGGTTTTCGGCGGTCTCGGTTTCGCGGCGCACGTGCTCTGGTGGGTTCTGCTCATCGCCGTCGCGCTGTGGCTTCTGGGTTTTTTTGTCGGTGGCGTGGACTCGGGGGTGGGTCGCCGCCGCTGGTACGGACGCTGGTGAGCCTGCGGCGCGCTCGCGCTCTGTGCTAATCGAGAGCGGATTCGGGGGTGTCGATCAGCTGCAGGTGATCGACCAGGCGCGTCAAGCTCAGCAAGCGCTGAACCTGCGCCGAGCCTTCGGTGACGGCAAACCGCCGCCCACTCTCAAGCGCAGCCTTACGAGCTCTGAAGATCGCTTTCAGGCCAGTCGAGTCAAGGCCATCCAACTCGCCTGCCGACTGATTTGGTACCGCCGACGCCACCGAATTCAACCCGCCTGAATAGTTTTCGGACAGTTTCTTAAGCTGCCTCGCTCGCTATAATGCTTAGTAGCTTGTCTATCGTCGCTTCCAAGTCTTTCACGACAAACAGAAGCTGTTCACTGTTCTTTAGCACAATCGTCAGTCGATCGTGCATACCTCCGATATAAGGTGTAAAATCGCGGTCCAGTGCCCCAACGGAATTAAGCTGATCTATAGGCCACTCATGTATTCGACGACTCCGAGGCAGCAAGTTGAGACGATTAGGTATAAACAAGAGTCTCCTAGTTGTCGCATATAGCGTTCCTCCGACAGTCGGGCGCGGCGTGGTGAATCCGGCCGGCGATCGCCATAGGACACGCTCATTATCCGTGAGTTTGGGGGTAGGTATTAGCAAGCTCATATTGCTATTCACATAGCAGCGCTTGGAGTTCCGGAAGGCTAAGCGTGTCCACGCCAAGCCCTAGTGCAGCTGTGCTTACGCCTGCATATGTGAGAAGTTTCTCAAGCTCGGCAGACCCCCTGATGACTCCTCCATCAATAAGCGTTGCACCCAAGCCAAGACCCACGCCGGCGGCATTAAGACCAAAGCCGGCACATGCTGACGTCTCGCCGCTTTCGAAACACTTAGCCGCGTCAAGGCCGGCTCCTACGCTGCCGGTCACTGCCGACGCTGCGCCCAGCTCTGTCGAAGTGAGTGCGATCTCGCCTATCTCGATTGGCGCTACGATCGCTCCGACGCCGGTCGCAACCGAGACGACACCCAGAGTGATGCCAGCCGCCTCTTCGGGATGTTCGCCGACCCATTCGGCGCCGGCTACTGCGCCCTTGGCTACTTCTTTGGCGCCTTCTTCGACGTAGCAGCTGACTTCGAACGCGCCACAGAGACCACTCGGGTCAGCCAGGTTGATGGGATTGTCGAGCGCGTAGTTGTAGGGCTGGCGTGTCAGCTCATCGATCGGGTCTACGCTGAGGAACTGTGCGGTGATGGGGTCGTAGATGCGAGCACGGAGGTAGATCAGTCCGGTGTCAGGGCTTGTGTACTGTCCCGTCAAACAAAGGCCCGCCGCGATCTGGTCGCTCGACACGATTCGATCCGGGCGTGTGCAGGGACTTCCGGCAGTCCGATCCCCGGCGTAGGTGCCGGCGGTGAGGGTGAAAGGCCCGGCGCGATTCTGAGCCCTCGCGGCAGGTCCGGCGGGGGCGGCTAGGGCGGCTGAGGGGTGAACAGGGGTCATCGCTCCGGTGGGTCTCCCACGTCCTTCGGCAGCGACGTGCGTGATCTTTAGGTCGCGGGTCGCCGCTGGGTACTTTCGGACAGTAGGCGTGCTCTGGTTTCGCGGACGGCCTGGGCGACCTCGCTCTCGTCCTCGACCTCGCGTGCGAGCTGGGAGACGGGCAGGTTGAGCGCGGCGGCGAGACCGCAGACCTTCTCCCATGAAGGGTTGCGCTCGCCGCGCTCGATCCCGGACAGGTAGGTCGGGTGCATCTCCGCGGCGAACGCCAGCGTTTCGATCGTGACCCGGCGCGCGGGGCGCAAACGACGCACCGCGCACCCCAGATCGGCGTTGCTCATCGTCATGGTTGCTCGGCGCGGGCGCTCAGGTGCTCAGCTCGTCCGCGTGGATGGCTGCGCGCGAGGCACACACCATGCGCTTGTTGATCCGGTTCAGTAGGCCCGCGGCGTGCAGCTCGGCGATCGCGTCTTCGACCTCGATGCGCGTGTCCTTCTCGCGGCAGGTGCGAGAGGTTCCCGAGGTTTTCGTGACGGACCTTGCCGCCTTCACGGAAGCTGCGGCGCAGCAAATGGGACGTATAGAGCTTCCCGCCCTTACCCTTCGTCTTGATTGTGGCTACGTGAGCAGAACCACCACGCTTAAGCATACCGCCAGAATAGCAACCTTACCGGACAGAACAACAACACAACTTTGGCTACATCAAACCAGCAAAAAGAAGCCCGATCCCCGCAAACACGGGCGATCGGGCCTCACACCCTCAAAAACTTCCGCCTAGACCAGAAGTGGGCCGAATAGCGTCGGATCAGAGAGCGCCGTGAACCACACCGCGCAACCCGTCTATGGTCTCATCTCTTTTAGAGACAACGAAGAGTAGTTCTCTGCCGTCTCGCAGACCTATCCGCAAGCGCTTCTGCATTCCACCTGTGTACGGCGTCCAATCGCGCTGCTGTTCACCAACTTCGGCAATCTCGCTAACTTGCCATTCGCGCGTCTGCGCGTATCTACGGAGGTTACCTCGATTCGGCACGAACAAAAATCGACCGGAAGTTGTCACATATAGTACGCCAGCGACGGCAGTTCGCACGTCTGAACTGCCAGTACCGGGGCCAAGCGAAGCCTTCTTCTTCCACCTAACGGCCTCGCCCGTACTCAGAGGCGGATCACGAAACAACCATTTCATGGCGACCCGTCGATTAGTCGCATAGTAGTTCCCTAAGTTCTGGAAGGCTCAGTACATCAACACCGAGTCCGAGCGCCGCTGTGCTCACACCCGCATATTCGAGTAGTTTCTGAAGCTCAGCAGAGCCGTCAATTATGCCGGCCTCCATCAGCGATGCTCCCAAACCTAGCCCCGCTCCCGTGCCGTTCAAACCGAACCCGATACACGAGGCCGTGTCTCCCGTGTCGAAGCACTTTTGCGCGTCGAGCGCCGCTCCAGTCGCACCCGTGATCCCCGACACACCGCCCAGTACAACGGGTGTAATCCCGATGTCTGATAGCGCGGCTACATCGGCGATCGCTCCGACGCCTGTTGCCGCGGATACGACGCCTAGCCCGATGCCTGCGGCTTCCTCTGGGTGTTCACCGACCCATTCGGCTCCGGCGACGACGCCTTTGGCTACTTCTTTGGCGCCTTCTTCTACATAGCAGGTGACTTCGAGGAAGCCGCAGAGGCCGGTTGGATCGATGAGGTTGAGGGGGTTGTCAAGCGCGTATGTGTAGGGCTGGCGTGTCAGCTCGTTGATCGGATCTACGCTCATGAACTGCGCAGTAGTGGGATCGTAGGTGCGTGCCCTGAGATAGACGAGTCCGGTTTCGCTGCTGATGAGCTGTCCGTCGTAGCCGAGCGCGGTTCTTGCGCTGCCTTCGTGGTGTTCGACCGCGCCGTAGGGCGTGTAGGTGTAGGAGCCAACTGCTTCGCCGGCTTCGTTGGTAATCAGCCTCGTGGAGCCTTGCTGGTCGTGGTGCAGGTACTGCGCGTGTTCTTCGCCTTCTGGTCCGCTGATTTGCTCGATCGGGGCGCCTTCTGGTCCGTAGATGTAGCTGTTCGTCCCGTCGCTGAGGAGCAGTGGAAGGGCGCTGGTTTGCTGCCAGGTGAGGTGGTGGGTGGTGCCGTTGATGGTTTCGCTTGCGCGGAGGTCGTTGCCGTTGTAGGTGTAGCTGTCTTCGATCTTGGGGGTTTCGCCTTCTTCGGGCCGGGTGACCGTGGTGAGGTTGCCGGCTTGGTCGTAGCCGTAGGTGGTTGCGGGGCCGGCCGCGGGTGTGGCTTTGGTGCGTTGCCCGACTTCGTTGTAGGCATAGGTGATGCCGCCGCCTTCGGTGATCTGGTCCGCGGCGTTGAAGGTGTTGCTGGCCGCGCCGATCTTGGTGGGGTTGCCTGCCGCGTCGTATTCGTAGCTTGTGCTGCCGGCGTTTTCGAGTTGCTCGTTGGTCGTGTAGGCGTATTCGGTGGTTTCGGTGCCGGGCAGGCCGGTCTGGGTGGCCTTGGTGAGCTGGCCGAGGCTATCGTGTTTGTAGGCGATGGCGGCTAGTGTTTCGCTGCCTTTGAGCATCTTGGTTTCCGCGAGTTCGCCTGTACGAGTGTAGGTGTAGTGGTCGCTCTCGCCGGATGCTTCGGGGAAGCTCTCGGTCGCGACCTGCGATTCGGGGGTGTAGGAGAAGCTGATCGTATGCGAGAGCCAGTCTGCCACGCTGGTTAGCCTGCCTGCTTTGTCGTAGCCGTCTTTGACGACCTTGCCGTTGGGGTAGGTGATCTTCGTGATCTCGTTCGCGAGATCATAGCCGTAGCCCACGACGTCTCCATGCCCGTCTTTGGTCTCGGTCAGCCGGCCGAGCTGGTCGTAAGTGTAGCTGGTGGTGCCGGTGCCGTCGATCATGCTCGAAAGCTGACCGTTGGGGGTGTATTCGTATTCGACGGCGTGCGTGCCGGCTTCGGAGTAGCTGATCTTGGTCAGCTCGTTCTCATGGTTGTAGCTGTAGGTCGTGGTGCGTCCGGCCGCGTCGGTGACGGTGGCAAGGTTCCCGGCGGCGTCGTAGGTCTTTTTGGTTTTGTGTTCGAGCGGGTTTGTTTCTTCGGTGACCTGGCCGAGCACGTTGCGCACGTATTTGGTGGCGTGGTTGTTGCCGTCGGTCTGCTTGACGATCTGCCCGGCGCCGTTGTATTCGATTTCCTGGGTGGCGCCGCTTGGTTGTTTGACCTTGGTCGGCTGATCGTCGCTGTCGTAGGTCACGGTCGTTTTGTGTCCGTTGGGGTCAGTCGCCGTGGTTTGGTCGCCGTCGGCGTTGTATTCGTAGAGGGTTTCTTGGTCTTCGGGCTTCGTGATCTTGGCGGGCTCGCCGAGCGCGTTGCGTTCGATGTTAGTCGTGTATTTGCTTGGTTCAACACCTTCAGCGTTCCCGGGGGGGCTGACTTCGCTGGTCTTCTGGGAGTCTTCGTTATAGGCCCAGGTGGTCTTGTTGCCTTCCGGATCGGTTTCGCTTGTGCGGTCGCCGGCTTCATCGTATCCATACGTCCATTTGGCGCCAACGGGGTCGATCATCGCCGTCATCTCGCCGTGCGCGTTGTATTCGTAGCGCGTTTCCTGGGTTTCTTCTTTCGGCGCCGGACGAGAGACCTTGATCGGATTGCCGTGTTCGTCGTATTCGATGGTCGTTTTCTCTCCGCTTGGCAGCGTGCTCGACGTGATCTCGTGCTCTGCGTTGTAAGTCCACTTCGTTTCGTGGCCTTCGGGGTCGGTCTGCTTGATCCGGTCGCCTTCGCTGTCGTATTCGTAGCTGGTGGTATGGCTGTTGCCGTCCGTGTGGGTCAGTGGCTCGCCAGCTTCGTTGTATGTGTACGTTTCGGTGGTCGCGTGTTCGGTTCCGTAGCCGTGCGTGATCGCATTTACCTTGTCAGCGCTGGTGTATTCCTCTAGCGTCACGCTGCCTGTCGATTCGTTGGCGATCTTCGTCTTGAACGGTTCGTATTCCCATTTGAGTGTGTGCCCGGCCGGGTCTTTCTGTGAGACGACTTGGTTGCTGCTGTTGTAGGTGTTTGTCGTTTCGCCGCCGATCCCATTTACCATGCTCGTCATCCTGTGTGAGCCATCGTATTTGAATTTCCACCTAGCCGACGACTGTCCCGGCAGCGTCACTGTGGCAAGATTCCCGCTTTCATAGGTGTATTTGACGACATGCCCCATTGGGTCGGTCGCGCTTTCGACAAGCCCTTCGCCGTTGTATGCCAGTTTGATCGTCCGGCCCGCGGGATCAGTGATCGTGGCGAGCTGATCTTTTTCGTTATAGGTAAGGGTCGTCGTATTCCCGTTGCGGTCAGCGACACTTTCAAGGCGACCGGAGCCAGAAAACTTGTAGACCGTCTGGTTGGCCAACGTCAGCGTGTAGCCTTCTTCGCCATCGCCCGTCAGCTTGTCCTGGGTCCAGACCGGTGCCTTCCACGTACCGCCCTCTCTGTTAAATATCACCGTGCTGCCGTCGGCCTGGACTACCGTCGCCGTTTTCGCACTTTCGCCGTAGACCACATGGTCGCTGAATGAACTCGTCCAGCCGTAGCCGAGCGGGCCATGTTCGCCGGCAGCAGCGGCCTGCGAGTTGTAGTACCGTGTGAGTTCCAGGCCCACACCGCGGCCACTAATCGAGATATCGCTCTGGGACTCATAGAAGTTGCCGGTCACGCAGTCAACGGGGTCGCCGCAGATCGCGCGCAACAAAGATAGTTCTGATTTGTTCAGCGGCCCATATTGTGTTTCAGGAGTGATTACAGCAACCGGGTACTCGATGTCGATTTTCCCCGTGAGCGCTTGGGCGGTGCCATAATTTTCGAATGGCACTGCTATATATGCAGTTTCTGTTCCTTCCGACTTCTCGAATGTGCCCGTATTGACAAAGGAAGATGCCATCCCTATGCTTTCCTCGCCAATTCCTGGTTCTTCCTGTGAATTAATAATAAATGTGTCAGTATTTTTAAATACTGCGCCTTCGCTCTCGTATAGGTTTCCTCCTTCGGGTAGGGTTATAGTACTCTCGTTGACGAACGATCTTTGGTCGAGTTCGGCGCTTTCTATGGTTCCCGTCGCTCCCGACTCCAGCACGGTTGAACCAGAACCAGACATGGTTCCATCTTCCCATGTCAAAGAACTCGAAATATCCAGTGAACCGGCACCCGCGACCGTCGCTTCGTTTCCTGTCAACTCTAGGTGTTCTACCGTGAGCGAGCCTTCCGTAGTAGTGAGGGTTCCGCGTGGTTCGATCTTGTCGGTTAGGTCATGGGATGTCACATTTTGGACGTTGAGCTCTCCATGTTCGTATTGAACGAATTCACCGGAAATGGTGCCCCCGTTCATCGTGTAGGAGTCCGTATCAAAATTGATAGAGGTACCGGTGGCTGCTGACCATTCGCTGGCGGAATTGGAGGATCCACCGCGAGCAAGGACGAGATTGCCGCTTTCGACGATAACATCACCGTGATTTTCGAAGTTCGCGTCTATCACGGTGTTACTGCTGCCCTCCTTCTTGAATGTACCCGAGTTCACGAAGGATGATGGGGAGCTTTCCTCGCCAATCCCAGGCTCGTCGTGCGACTTCGCGACGAACGTACCAGTATTTTCGACTTTAGCGTTATCGCCCATGGACAGGGAGTAATCTTCGTCTAGGGTCACAGTGCCTTCGTTGACAAACGACCGCTGGCTGATGTCAGCGCCTTCTATGGTTCCCGTCGCTCCCGACTCCAGCACGGTTGAACCAGAACCAGACATGGTTCCATCTTCCCATGTCAAAGAACTCGAAATATCCAGTGAACCGACACCTGTGACCGTTCCGCCTGCCTGCATTTCACCCACCGTCAGTGATCCGCTAGTGAGCGTCAACGTGCTGGATTTAGTATGCAGCGAGCCCAGGACCGATGCTTCTTCGGTCAGTGAGCCGAGTTCCAAAGAGCCACCCACCATGTAGATCCCACCTTCACCGTGGATCGATCCGGCAGAGTTCGCGCCTTCATCAATATAAACCGTATCCCCCGACCCAATACATACTGAGTCGCTTGGGCCAGGTGCATTTTCAGGAGACCAGTTCGCGGCCCTATTCCAGTAGCCACTGCTTCCTCCTATCCATGTCTTGGTACAAAGTGGTTCTGCTAGGGCGACTGCCGGCAACATGAGAAGAGCCACCGCAAGCGACGCAGCCAGCAAGCCTAGAAATCGCGCCATACGAGCGTTGAGGACCGACCGGTACGATTCTTCCGTGAGGGTCCCCGACCGTTCTATATCGGTCCCTATCCCGCTCATTCCGTCCTCCTCGGTCTCCTGTTAGCCCGGCAAGTTGCGGGATATTGAATCATTTTGTGGACGAGTTTGGGGCGAGATTGGATAGTTCGACAAATGTTCGATTTGCCAGGCCGAGGCTAATGCTCGCGCGAGACTGCGGAGGATAGGGATAGGCTGGGCGTGAGTCGGCCGATTATGCCGTGTTGAGCGCCGTTGAGTTTGGGCACGAGCGGTGCTGTTCGTGCTGTTCATGGTCATGATGGCGGGAGCGGTGCTGGCAGACTCCGCGCGTTCCTGAACGCGCGAGAGTCCTCCCGTCTACTTGACCGTGGTCGGGAGGGCTCTCTTGGATGCCGGAGGTGGCACGTCGCCACGGGACTCACGGTCGGGCTCATCGGCGCTCCGCGCTCGGTGAGGCTGCTCAGCACGATCTTCGTCGCGCACACGGTCTCCGACTTCCTGCAGCTCGCCTACCGTGTGGCCGAGGACGAGCTTTGAGATCGATGAGTCTGTCCAAAAACTGGTGCGTGCTTCTGGCGGGCGCCTGACGCGGCGTGCCGCGTCGTCCTCTGGTCTCGACTTGGCGCCGCCAAGCCTTTGGTCCTGCGTCCTGGCGGATTGGTCGGCGTGCACCCACCATCCAAGCACCCGAGTTTGCGGAGAGGCTCGTGGGCCAAAGCCGGCGAACGCAAACGAACAAGCCACCAGGACGCTCGTTTGCCGGCGAGCACGCGGGGTAGAGCGATGAGCAGAAGATCAACTGTAAAGGAGGCACGGAAATGGTTGCCCTCATAGTGCTGGTTCTGCTTTTGGCGGTTTTCGGCGGTCTCGGTTTCGCGGCGCACGTGCTCTGGTGGGTTCTGCTCATCGCCGTCGCGCTGTGGCTTCTGGGTTTTTTTGTCGGTGGCGTGGACTCGGGGGTGGGTCGCCGCCGCTGGTACGGACGCTGGTGAGCCTGCGGCGCGCTCGCGCTCTGTGCTAATCGAGAGCGGATTCGGGGGTGTCGATCAGCTGCAGGTGATCGACCAGGCGCGTCAAGCTCAGCAAGCGCTGAACCTGCGCCGAGCCTTCGGTGACGGCAAACCGTCGCCCACTCTCAAGCGCAGCCTTACGAGCTCTGAAGATCGCTTTCAGGCCAGTCGAGTCAAGGAAGCAAACACCCCGGAGGTCGAGCACCACCGCGTCCGAGTCGCCGAGATCCGCGCCGGCCAGAGCCTCATCCAACTGGGGAGCGCGAGCCATGTCCAGCTCGCCTTGGAGCTCGAGGATCAGGCGGCCTTGCGCTCGCCGGACGGTTATGCAGAACTGCTGTTCGACCTCAGCGCGCATCGCTCGATTTTAGCCTCATGCGGCAGCTCCCGCCAGTCGCAGCCCAAGGAGGGCGATGTCGTCCTGCGGCTGGCCATCGGCGCTCGCGACGGCCGCCGCCTCGATCGCTCCGAGCATGTCCTGCAATGCCAGACCTCGCAATTGCGCGCCCAGACTCTCAGGCAGCGGTGCGCCCTGTCGTCGAGACCGCGCCGCCTCGGGCACCCCGTCGGTGTAGAGCAGCAGGGTCTCACCCTGACACAGCTCGATCGGAACCTCGCTGATCGCGATCGGATCGACCAGCCCGAGAAGGGTTCCGGGCTCGCCGGCCGCCGATGCCTTCCCGTCAGGACCAACGATCAGTGGCGGCGGATGGCCTGCGAGAGCAATCGTGAGCCTCGCACGCAGGTCCGGCGGGCCGACTGCCACCAGGCAGACCGTGCACATCTGGCCTTCCGGCTCTTGCGCTTGAAGCGTGCGATGAAGCAGCTCGAGCATCCTCGTCGGATCGGCATCGAGTCTCGCCGCCGCTCGCAGCGTGTGACGCGCCAGCGCCGTCACGCTCGCCGCCTCAGCGCCCTTGCCACAGACATCGCCGATCACCAGCATCCAGCCGTCCCGGTAGGAGAGCACGTCGTAGAAGTCGCCGCCCACCTCGTTCAGCTCTCCGGCGGGGCGGTATCGGGCGGCGACCTCGAAGCCAGGCATCTCGGGCAACGAGTCCGGCAGCAGCGCTCGCTGCAGGACACGGGCGATGCGGCTGCGCTCCGTGTACAGTCGCGCGCTTTCGACAGCCGTGCCCGCGCGACGCCCGAGACGCACAGCAACGCCAAGGTCGGCGTCGATCAGTCGTCGGCCGTCACGCGAGGAGACGAGCGTCATCGCGCCGAGCGTGTGTGCGGGCGCCGCCAGCGGCACGATGATCACATCGCGGGCGCCGATCTGCCGCAACAGCCGCAGGTGCTCGGGGTCGCGGGCATGCTGCTCCAGCGCCTCGGCGGTGATGTCATTGAAGATCTGCGCTTCGCCGGTGCGTATCACCTCGGGCACGCCAACGGGCTCGTCGAGCGTCGGCCGGTAGGCTCGATCGAGCTGTTCGGCGAGCGCGAGCTTCTCGGGATCGTTGTGATGAACGGCCACTCGTTCGAGCCGCCCTCCCTCGCCGAGAACGTCGACGGCGCACCAGTCGGCCAGTTCGTCGGCCGCCAGACGCGCGATCCGCCGCAGCGTCTCGCCATAGTCCAGCGAGGAAGCCAGAACACGACTCGCCCGCGCCATGAACGCCTCGGCGAGCTGGGCGCGCTTGACCTGCGTCACGTCCTCGAACACGTTTGCCGCATACATCGTCTCGCCGGTCTCGGGGTCGAGGATCGCGGAGGCGCGGACCATCAACCAACGCTCCTCGCCGGTTGCGCGAACGATGTTTCGCACGAGCAACGCCGGCGCCGGCTCTCCCCGGAAAAGCCGCCTCGCAGGCATCGCATCCAGCTCGAGCTCCTCGCCTGACTCGCTCAGCACGATGAACCGCGACATGATCTCGCCCGGCTCGGCCTGTGCAAGCTCCTCGGCGGAGCGCAAGCCCAGCAAGTCGATCGCCGCCTGGTTTGCGAACACGGTCCGCCCGGCCGCATCGACGACCGTGATCGCCTCGGCGAGATTGCTGAGCACCGCTTCCAGGCGCTGCTCGACGCTCTGAACATCGCGGAACAACTGTGCGTTGTCGATCGCAAGCGCAGCGCGACGAGCAAGCTCACACACGAGCTCAAAATCCTCGTTGCCATACGGCTGGCTGTCCCCGAGCCTGAGCGTGGAAAGCGCGCCGAGACTGCGCCCGCGGGCCGTCAACGGCGCGACGATGGCCGACCGGTAGCCGTTGGCGATCATGAACCTGGCGTGCTCAGACCCCTGCGCGAACGAGCGCAGCGACTCGCCGCTCATCTCCGCCAGCAGTTGGGCTTCGCCGCTTCGGATCACCCGCGCGACCGGATGCGGGCCGCCCGGATCGAGCGGGCACCGCGACCGCAGTCCTTCGAGACGGCTCGCAAGCTCGGAGTCTGCCGAGGCCGCCGCGAGCTCGCTGATCGCGCCCTCGTCGTTACGAAGATCGATGACACACAGGTCAGCGAGCGTTGGAATCGTCAGCTTGGCCACGTGGCTCATCGTTGTCGCCAGGTCAAGCGAGCTGGACAGCACCGCTCCCGTCTCGACCAGCAGCGCGATCGACCAGCTTCGCTCCTCCTCGAGCCTGGCATCGGCCGTCGTCATGCCGGCTCCGGCGGGTTATGGGTTTCGGGCACGGCAAGCATCATCGATATCCCCTCAGAGATGCAGTACCAGTCGTTGCGGCCAGTCGTAAAGACGCTCTGTCGATATACGAAGTTTAGGTTCTATCGCGCGCGTCGCAACCGTCAGCCGAGACACATCCTCCTCAGACAGGGGGCCGATCGCAACCTCGAGCGAGTCACGATCCGCAACCAGACGAGCCTGAACGCTCCGCGAGATCCAGATCGCCTCCTCTGCGCCAAGCATCGCAGCGGCGACCCGCTGAACGTCGGCGTGCTTCTCGACCGAGAACTGGGCTCGAGAGGCCATCACGCGCAGTAGACGAGGCAGGACACGACGCGCGACCGACACCGGCGCCATCGCCACGTCGATCGCGCCGGCAAGCAAATCGGGCTCGCCCGCGAAAGGCTCGCGCAACCCATCGCTGAAGCCCGAGCCCTCCCACACCAGCGACCCGGTCGAGAACGTCATCTCCACCTGCGTACCGCCACCGGCCGTCTCGCTCCATCGCACGGTCCTCGCCAGGGCTTTGATCGACGGCACCCCGATCCCCGCAAGCTCACCGTCGACATCGCTCGGGAACTGGGCCGGCGAACCATCGTCAAGCGCCAACCCAACCCCACGATCACGCACCGTCACGACCATAATTCCCTCCAGCGCCAGCAACTCGACATCGAGCGGCCCGTCACCGCCGCCGTAGGCGTGCACAGAAGCGTTGTTGCAAGCCTCCGTCACGGCCGTAGCGATGTCGTTCAAGTCGCCGTCGGCAAGGCCAGTCGCATCGGCGAATCCACTGAGCGCCTGCCGCACCACAGTTGCGTTCTCAGCTCTGCTGGAGAGCCCCAATCGAATGTGCGCGGCCTGATCCACTGTGCTCATTGTGATCAACGCGCTGGTCAGCCTCGATCAGATCGACCCTGAGCGTAGAACACACACGCTGAGGAGAGCCACCGCACCTCAGCAACCCAGGAGCAGATCCCGCAGTCGATCGAGCGATCGCCGCAGCAGCCGCGAAACCTGCATCTGAGAGACGCCCATCCGATCGGCGATCTGCGACTGCGTGAGTTCCTCGACATAACGCATCCGCAGGATCAGCCGATCAGGCGGCTCGAGCTGAGCGAGGCCCGCGCGCAGCACGGCGTCGTACTCGATCAACTCAAAGCGCTCGTCCTCCTCGCCCAAGGTGTCCGCGTAGCTCCCACCCGTCCCGTCCTCACCGGGACGCGGGGCCTCCAGCGAGCACGTCTCATACGCTTCCATCGCGGCCATTGCGTCGAGTACCAGCTCCAAGTCCATCTCAAGATACTCCGCAAGCTGAGTCGCAGTCGGGCTCCGCCCATGCAGCGCACTCAAGGCCATGACCGCATCGCGCACCACAAGAGCCCGCTCCTTGGCCGCCCGCGGCACATGCAGCGTCCAGCCCGAGTCTCGGAAGTAACGACGCAGCTCTCCCAAGATCGTCGGCACCGCAAAAGTCACAAACTGGCGTCCGCGATCGACGTCGTAGCGATCCACGGCGTGCAGCAGCCCAACCGACGCGACCTGCAGAAGATCCTCAAACGACTCGGAGCTGCGCACGTAGCGACGCGCCAGGCGCCGCGCGAGCGGCAAGTAGTGCTCAACCAACTGCTCGCGTGCGAGTTCGTCTCCGTCTCGCTGCCACGCCAAGAACAGTCTGCGTTCGTCCGTGGCGCCGGGCGCGTTGCGCGGCGCACAACGCCACGGATCACGACGACTTCGGACACTGAGAGAGCTTGCCGACGCCCGGTCCATATCTCGCTCCTGTTCCGGTTCGCTTCGCCTCACCGAGTCTCGCGGCCCGGTAGGGGATTCGAGGCTCCTCTTACCCAGACCGATCGACGCTAATCGCGGGTGCCGCATTGGCCGAACGCCAGTCGCCTCGCCTGCCCTGGCCGACTGACGTTATGACTCCAAGCCTCCTGGGTAGCGCACCGTCAACGGCCTATCCAACCCACCGAGGAGAGTCCCTATGAGCGTCGCACCACTACAGGAAAAGACCGTTGCCTTCCTGACCGCACAGGAGGGCATCGAGGAACTCGAGCTGACACGACCCTGGAAAGCCGTCCAAGACGCGGGCGCCACCCCAAAGCTGATTGCACCCGAAACCGGCGAGATCCAGGCGTTTAACCACCTCGACAAGAGCGCCACCTACCCCGTCGATGAGACACTCGCCGACGCCGACCCCGATAGCTACGACGCGCTTGTGCTACCCGGCGGGGTCGCAAACTCCGACCAGCTACGCACCGACGAGCGTGCAGTCCAGTTCGTCCGGGCGATCTTCTCTGCCGGCAAGCCCGTCGGCGTCATCTGCCACGGTCCCTGGACGCTCGTAGAGGCAGACCTCGTGCGCGATCGCAAGCTCACCTCCTGGCCGTCCCTGCAAACCGACATCCGCAACGCCGGCGGGGAGTGGGTCGACGAGGAGGTCGTCGTCGATCGGGGCCTCGTCTCAAGCCGCAAGCCCGACGATCTCCCCGCCTTCTGCGCAAAGATCGTCGAGGAGTTCGCCGAGGGCAGACACGAAGTCGCCACGCCGGCGTAACCGACGCCCTGTTTCGGCGATGAACTATTCGGTCGGTGGCCGCCATGAACTCGGTGTAAAGCCAAGAATGGGTGCAGTCCTTGGAAGGACCCGATGCGGTCTACGAGCGTGTGGCATCGGAGTTCTCTGCGGGTGAGCTTGCGAACCTGATCTTCGCATCACGGCCATCAATGTGTGGAACGGATCGTAGTGACCAGCGGCCGGGTGTTGGCGGATGCACCGTAAGGTCTGGTCGTCGCTTACGTCAGAGGTCGGCGGCACCGGCTTCAGGCATCGTCATCGAGCCGGAGATCGGGTTCATCGGCCTGACGAGATCGATTGCCCTGCGGACATCAGGTACAGCGGAAGCGTCTGAGATCGTCCAACCCCACATGTTCTCTGCCGAGTCCCATGATGAATCAAGCTCGGGAAAGGGAGTTCCGAGCTGAAGCGCCTCGGGTGTATCTGGCAGGCGAACAGCAAACCGCGGTGCATTTTTCCAGTGGAGGTCGATGACCGCTACGCGGTAACCACCAGGCCTGAGGAGCGCCAAGTAGCCCTTGCGGAACTGAAGATTCCACGGGAGGTCATCGCTGGCGACGAGGCGTTCGAGCTGCTCGGCCACTGCCCGGCCCACGGCGATGCGGTCCTCGGGGACTTTGAGTTCCTCGCTGTACTTGGTCCAGTTCCATTCGATAGCCGGACCAGCTGCCGGTCGGGAGGATGTCCGGATCGTCGTGGAACTTTGGCGGCGGTCCTCACGGGTTGATGGTCAAACGGTAACGAGTTCGCGAGTCTCCTGACGGTCGCTGTTCTTCTCGGCAGCGAGGAGGGTGTGACGCTCAATTGCGATCACGAGCTTGGCGAGGTCGCGGTA
The DNA here is from genome assembly GCA_963831995.1 of uncultured Solirubrobacterales bacterium. Lineage (GTDB taxonomy): Bacteria > Actinomycetota > Thermoleophilia > Solirubrobacterales > Solirubrobacteraceae > Palsa-744. Next base: position 218,221 of record CAWHSI010000001.1, read on the forward strand.
ACCGATGATCCGCCGGAACTGCTTCTCGGCTACGAGCATCCCGGCGGCGGTCCAGCGCTTGCGCATGTCGCCGTCCTGCCAGCGCTTCACGTTGCGCTGCGTGTGACGGACGATCTCGATCATCGACTCACACGGGTTGGTCGAGCACAGCGTCTTTGCGAGTTGACCGGTGATCTTGAGCCGCATCAGCGTCAGCGTCTCGGGCATTCCCTCCCGCAGCGAGGCGGCAGCGTCGGGCCAGGTGCGGTCGAGCTCTGAGGCGAGGAGTTGCAGGCGCTGTTCGGCGAGATCTGGGTCCTTGAGCGCCCACGCGCCGCGGATCCGGGCCAAAACGGCGGGGCGGTCGCGTTCGGGCAGGAGGTCACAAACATTGCGCTCCTTGTGTCGTTGACACCTGTGCACCAGCGCGTGCTCACCGAACACGTCGGTGATCGCCCGACGGATCGCCTTCCCGCCGTCGATGACGAACAGGATCGCCTGCTCGGGGTCCAGTCCCCGGTCGATGAGGTCGGCGAGCAGTGTTCGGGCGAGCGTGGCGTTCTCGGTCGAGCCCTCCCACAGCCCGAGCGGGATCTTCACGCCCTCGGTGCTGATCCCGAGCGCGACGATGTGCGTGCGATCGGCGATCTGAAGGCCGTCGAGCATCATCACCGCCAAGCGCACGTCGTCCAGCCGGCGGCCCATCAGCTCTCCAAGCGCGGTGCGGGTGCGCTCGATGAACATGTCCGAGACTGCGCTCTTACCAGTCGAGGTCGCATTCCCTTCGACGTCGGCGCCGACCGGCTCGCCGACCGTAGCGAACCGCCGCGTCGAGACACCGGCGAGCATGCGGTCCATCACAGCCCTGGTCAGCGGGTCGCGATCAGCGAAATACTCATAGGTCTGGACCGGCAGCTCGTGCGCGTCGTCGGTCGTGCGCATTCGTGGACGAGAGACCCGCACCCGGCGACCGCCGAGTGTCATCGACCCTGTCTCGTGACCGTGACGCTTTGCGGTGCGATCCCGGTTCCACTTGCCCTTCGGACCGACCACCTCGTCGACCTCGCTCTCCATCAGCTCATGGACGACGCCGAGCCCGACACCGACGCTCAGCGCGAGCAGCCCCTCCCTTGCCGCTCCCACGAGCTCACCGAGCGCCTCCTGGATCTGCGGTGGCAGCGGACTCTCCGACACCTCGAACGTCGTGCCGACCTTCGCAGCGGGTACCTTCTTCATGGCGGTTCCTCCTGTCCTCTCGGACTTGGTTAGCGCCCCGAACGCTCCCAACCGGAGCGGACAAGGCGGGAGGACCGCCGTTCAAAGATCTACGAGATCGCGGACAACCTCCCGGTCGGACGCTCTTGGCCCACTCGTTCGGCTGCACCAAAACACGGAAGTTGGGGGCCAGCGGCGAGTCTGCGATGCGGAGCAACTCAAGCTCGACGCCAAAGAAGCCAACGCCGGAGCGCGTGTTCTCATTGAGCCACTCCAGTGCGGCGACGTGCTCTTCGTTGAGGCGCTCGGCGATCCAGATGACCACGTCGGCTTCCGTACCAGCGCAATACGTCAGTAGCTTCCCCAGGTGGTCGTGGTCTGTCTGGCCGAACTGGTTCTCGACGATCACCACTCGCTCTGTCGCGTCCGCGAGGAGAAGGTCGAGCGAATAGCGACCAACCTGATGCTCTCGAGCCTTGAGTTCTAGCGAGAGCCCCAGCGCATCCCCCAAGAGCTCGACGTTCTCAGCGAGCCAAGGCGTGAACTTGTGCGCCTCGTGGGGCCAGCCTGAGTAAGCTGGAAGACGCTCCAATTTCCCGAACGACGGTATTTGTTGACCATTCATGCTGTCCTCGTTGGCTAGCGGTTGAGTTAGTTCCGTGAGGCCTCTTATGATGCCGCAGGACGGGGTCCGCCGACTTCGGTCACGTCGCCGGGCTAAGAATTTCCGGTCGGCGCGCGATGCCCAGGATGTGCGGATCGGGTGGGAGGAACGCGGAGGGGCTGAACGGGAAGCGCTCACATACCTCGATCGCGAACCCTGCCTGCTCGATCCCGGCGGCCGTGTCTCGCGCCAGATGACATCCGCCGGCGAGATGAGGCCAGAAGGTCGCGTCGGCGAGGCGTTGAAAGCGGACCTCCCACTTGGAGTGGCCGACGACGTGCTCGTAGAAGCGCAGTTCGCCGCCTGGCCTGATGACTCGGAACAGCTCGGCGAGCGCGCGCTGCTGGTCGGGGACGGTGCAGAGGACGAGCGAGGCTACGCCTGCATCGAACGTGCCATCGTCGCCGGGTAGGCCATACGCGTCGCCGTCTATAACCCGGATGTTTACAGGCGCGTCTGTTGCCGCCGTCAATGCCCGCCGGCGGAGGTATGGCTCTGGCTCCACGGCGAGAACTTCGTCAACGGACGCGGGGTAGTGCGCGAAGTTCGCGCCACTGCCCGCTCCCAGCTCGATGACACGCCCGTTCAGGTCGGCGAGCAGCCTGCGACGGTGCTCGGCGCCGCCGCGACGCTTGCTGGCCTGCGCGAACCTCGTGTATACACGAGCGAAGATCGGGCGCCGGAAACACTCAGACATCAGCTACCGGCCGTTCCTCAGCCACGCCTTCGCGCAAGCTCCGTATCCGCTTCCGCATCTGCCGTAGTCGCGCCGACGTAAGCCTGGCGCCCAAGCGATCTTCGAGTTGGCCGATCCACACAGACACCGGCTGTCCTCCAACGAGGATGACGTGCCGATCGCGGACCACGTCCTCGATGCTAGCGATACGCTGAGCCTCATGCATGAGGCTCAGCGTATGACGCCGAAACCTCGATCGCATCGAGCGCCTCAACATCCAGGGCTGGCGGATTCTGGCTCAGGAGAGGGAGCGGGCCGAGTCCAGAATGATACGAGCACGGCCAAGAGGGAAGGCAAACGCCTCCGTTTCGCGCTTGAGCTGTGCCTCAGTCTTTTCCCCGGAGCGTAGGGCCTCAACATCGGCGCGGCCAGGTCTCTCCTTCTCATCCCAGAGCTGTTGCACATCGACGTATTCGATTGGCACGGTCATCGCTCTGTCGAGGATAAGGCCTTCCACGGAAGTTCTGTAGTCATTTCGCTGTTCAGGTGAGCCTACGGCTCACATTGAGACAAGCCCTGGGAGACCGGGGCTTGTGGTTTTGGTCTTCAGCGCCACGTCCGGCGGGAACACTTCGGCCTCGGCCATCGACCGCGAACGGTATCCGTGGTGACGGACGGCCGGGTCCGCGTGTCGGAGCGCTGACCGTGGTGCTCGGGTTGATCCGGGGAGGACGTCCAGGCGCGAGCGAACTCCATTCCAAGTCAGGCTCGGCAGAAGGTGGCCCCTCGTCGTTCGCCGACCCTCGTTGAATGCCTGGCTGGGCATCTTTTGGATCGGCTGATGGGGCATCTTCCGGGGCCAGATGCGCTGATAGCAGGCCGTAATCGTGGCCCGAGCGCTGTCTGGGTCTCTCAGCAGTCGCACGGCAAGTTGGGCGGTGTGCTGCACCCCTCGACCTTACAGTGTAAAGTAGATGCTCAGGATGTCCTCCGCCACCGCATCGACGCGCCAGAACAAGCAATCTCAGCGCCCGCTGAACCGGGCCGTGATCCTTGATCGCGCGGTGGCGTTGATCGAGGAGGAAGGGCCTGGCGCGTTGAGCATGCGTCGCCTCGGTTCGAGCCTCGGGGTCGAGGGGATGGCGATCTACCACCACTTCACGGGCCGCGACGAGCTGCTCAGCGCGATCGGCGATCGGCTGCTAGAGCCCCTGCACGAACTCGAACTGGGCGACGATTGGCGCGAGGCGTGTCGACGGTTCGCGACCGCTTTGCGCGACGTCGCGGTCGCGCGGCCAGCGACCTTTCGGCTGCTCGGACTACAGCCGTTTAACACCCCGAGTTCGCTCGGTCCGGTGGAGCGCCTGTTGGGGGTACTGGTCGTAGAGGGGTTCACTCCGGCGGCTGCGCTCGCGGTGTATCGTGCCACGGTCAGCTATGCCCGCGGGTACGCGTTGGCTGAGGCGACCGGCTTCACGGTCGATGCGGCGCTGCCGGGAGGCCGGCGTCGACTGGCTGCGCTTCCTCGATCGGAGTTCCCGATTCTCGCCGGCAGCGCACGAGAACTGGCGGATCTCGATGCCGATGGTGGCTGGGAACTCGGGCTGCAGGCACTGCTTACCGGGTTCACGGGTCCGGCGGGGGTCAAGCGCGGAGGGGGTAACACGCAGGGGAACAACCGTCGCCCTGGATCGGCCGGGTGAGCATTCGGCGACGCAGTGGCGTCGACACGCCGATCCGGCGTCTGCCCCCGACGGTTGCCGTGAGTGGTGCTGGGTCAGCGCCGGTGTCACGCGAGGCGTGGCGGCGGTTGGCTGTGTGTACCGCCGCTGCTGCGCTGCTTCAGCTTGATGGGACGTTGATCACAGTCGCGCTGCCTTCTCTGGCGCGCAGCCTCGGTGTGAGCGGCGGCTCGACGTCGATCGTCCTCGCCGCCTACTTCGCTGCCTACGCGATTACGCTGTTGCCGGGCGGCCTGCTCGTTGACCGCTTTGGTGCGCGCCGGGTCGCGTTGCTCGGGCTTGGTCTATTTGCGACAGGAGCGGCAGTGGGGGCAGTGTCCTCAAGCATGGGTGCGTTGATGGCGACCCGTGTTGTACAGGGCGCGGGAGCGGGGTTGGTCAGTCCCGCGGCGCTGGCGGGCGCGATCAGTGGCTTTCCGGCCGAGCGGCGGGGCAGAGCGCTGGGAATATGGGGAGCCAGCGCGGGCCTCGCCAATCTGCTCGGGCCGGCGCTTGGCGGGCTGCTCACGGTCACGCTGGGTTGGCGCGCGGATTGGTGGGCGCTCGTTCCCCTGACTATGCTCGCCATCTGGGCGATCGCCGCACACCTCCCACAGAACACACCGAACCGTGGCGACGGTCCGGTTGAAGTCAGCGTGAACCGGGTGGTTGTCAACTCCGCGTTCGTGGCAGCGCTCACGTTCATGGTGATGATCGGATCGTTCTTCATCGCCGAGCAGTACCTGCAGCACGCGGCGGGTTACTCGCCGCTGGGCGCCTCAATCGTGCTCGTGGTCGTGGCGATGCTCGTCGGCGCTGCGGCACCGCTGGCCGGGAAACTCGCCGACCGTCACGGAGAACGACTGCCGGCCACGGCGGGCTTCCTCGCGGCCGGGCTCGGGCTGCTCGCACTCGCCATCCCCGGTATGCCCCTGCAAAGCCTGGTCGCGCTCGCGCCAATGGTCCCGGTTGGGATAGGGCTCGGGCTGCTGTTCGTACCGGTGTCCCGTGCGGCGTTGAACGCGATGCCGCCAGCCTCTCACGGACGCGTCTCCGCGGTGCTCTCGCTCGGGCGTCTTCTTGGAGCTGCGGCCGGCGCCGCCCTGGCGGGGCTGGCACTTACTGCCGGCACCGATGCCGCAGCGGTGCACCGCGCGCTGTTGGTGGCCTGCGCGATCTGTCTGGTGGCGGGCGTCCCTTCGTCCGCACGCTTGGGCGCGGCGCGATGAGCACTCGCGCCGACACTATGCGTCGACTAAAAAAGCGGCTCGCGCGGCTGGTTAGCAATCGCTCCAGGTGGGGGGGCTCAATCGGTGGCGGAGACGACGAGAGGGGACCGATTCAGCGCTCGGCGGACTGGCTGGCGGCGTCGAAGCTCGGCCTGGTAGTCATGGCCTTGGTCGTAGGGGCCGGGGCGGGGCTGGGTGCTGCTGGGTTTCGGGAGCTGATCTATTTCTTCACCTGGTTGTTCACGGGCCGTCAGACGTTTGGGCAGCAGGGACATGCCGCCAGCCTGCACCTTCCTTTCCTGGGCATTTGGTTCGTTCTGATCGTCCCCGTGATCGCCGGCGCGCTATATGGGCCGCTGATCCAGCGCTTTGCCCGCGAGGCGCGTGGCCACGGCGTGCCCGAGGTGATGCTCGCCGTGGCCGAGAACGGTGGGCGCATCCGCCCGCCGGTGACGATCGTCAAGGCGCTCGCCTCGGCGCTGTGCATCGGTGGTGGCGGCTCGGTCGGGCGCGAGGGGCCGATTGTGCAGATCGGCTCCGCATTGGCCTCGACGCTTGGGCAACTGGTCCGGATGAGCGAGGGCCGACTGCGCGTGATCGTGGCGTGCGGGGCCGCCGGCGGGATCGCGGCGACGTTCAACGCCCCGCTCACGGGCATGTTCTTCGGCTTCGAGATCGTGCTCAAGGAGTTCTCGCTCGACGCACTCGCCGCGACCATCATTTCGGCGGTCAGCGCGGATGTGCTCAGTCGGGCGTTCTTCGGTGGCGCTCCGTTCTTCGGTGGCATTCCGCACAACATGAGCGTCTCCAACGACTTCAGCTACGTGCTGATTGCGCTGCTCGGTATCTTCGCCGGCTTGATCGGCGTCGCCTTCCAGAAGACCCTGTACAACGGGGAGAACACAGCGGACGCGATCTGGGGCCGGCGGCCTGCGTGGCTGCGCCCCGTCGCCGGCGGTCTCCTACTCGGCCTGCTGCTGCTCGCGCTGCCGCAGATGTACGGGGTCGGGTATCCCGTGATGAACGGAGTGCTGGCGAACCATTACGTGCTCTGGTTCGTGGTCGTCCTGATGGTCGGCAAGATTCTCGCCTCCAGCCTCACTCTCTGGATCGGCGGGTCCGGCGGCGTATTCGCTCCCTCGCTGTTCACCGGCGCAGCTGCAGGGATGGCGTTCGGCACGATCGCCCATCACATCTTCGGCTCCGCCGCCGGTCCGCCCGTGCTCTACGGAGTGGTCGCGATGGGCGGCGTGTTCGCCGGCGCGGCACAAGCTCCGCTGACCGCGATAGCCAGCGTCGCTGAGATGACTGGCAACTTCACGCTCACCCTGCCGATCATGCTCGCCTGTGGCATCGCGGCCCAGCTCGCGAAGCAGATCACCTACGGAAGCATCTACACCACCAAGCTGCTGCGCCGAGGCATCGACATCGAACGCCCCAAGGCACTTGGGGCGCTAGAGGCCCTGACCGTGAATGAAGTCATGCAGCCACTCAAGAACCCAAACGGCCAGTTCCCTGCCGGCGCGGACGCCGACCAGCCCACCCCGAAGGAGTCTCGATGGGAACAGCTCGTCGGCCCTGTAACGCTCAGGCGCCGCCCGCAGGTTCTGTTCGCAGAGGAAGACCTCGAGCACGCCCGCCGCCAGCTCATCCTCTACGGTCGCGACGGGCTCCCGGTCCTCTCACGCGACGGACAGCTGCGCGGATGGCTAACCCGCGCAGACGTTCTTCGCGCGCTCGCCACCAGGATCAGAGCCTCCGAGCAGGAGATCAGGGAAGGCGCCCTTGCAGCCGACTTCGCCGCGACGGACCCATCCAGCGCGATCTACGAGCCAAGCACCCCGCTGCGGGGATACCAGACCCTGGAGCTGCGAATCCTCCCAGACTCGCCCGCGCAGGGAAGACGAGTCGCCGACATCCACTGGCCACCAGGCTGCATCGTCGTCGCCGTCACCCAAGGCCGCGAGGTTCATGCCGCGAACCCCAACCTTCAACTACACTCCGGAGAGCGAGTGATCGTGCTCGCACCCGCCGACGACACACACCACCGCCACCGGTCGGCAGCGACCTCTGGCGCGGTCGCGGGCCCTTCGCAGTAGGCAAATTCTCGCTCCTGACAGGGCGCGCGTCGAAGCGCTGCGCGTGCTCGAACTCTTGGCGGTCGAGATCGACGCTCTGTTCACCGAGCCCCGCTTGGACACAAACGCCGCCATACGGACGCCTCTCAGGCGAGCAGGCCTACGCGCTCCAGGTCATCACCAGCCCCAAGCGCGCCGCGATCCTCGTCGGCCCCGCCGGCATCGGCAAGGGCGTCGTCATCGACGCCGCCGCCCGCGCCGAGCAGTACGGCGGCCGTCCGACGCTCGGCATTGCCGTGTCCGGCTCCACCGCGCAGCGTCTCGGCCAAGACAGCCCCGCGTTCGCGGGGGCGCACCTCAGCGCTAAAAAGGACCGCGCCACCGGGCGCGCGCAGCGTCCGCGTTGCGCTCAAAGCTCGTGGCTTGCGAGCCGCAGCCCGCCGCTGCCGCCGTTTTCGCTCATCGCCCTGAACGCCGGGACCATCTCGCTCGTGACCAGGCCATGCTCGCTGGTCAGCTCGTCGATGATCTCGAACGCGCGGGCAGTGCGCTCGGGCGTGTCGATCGTGATGGTGAGCGCCGGAACGTGGCGGCGTATCTGAAAGAACTTGTCACCGTGGGGTGCATGGTCGCCGTGAAAGCCCCATATGCCGCGCAGGGTGGTTGCGCCGGCGGAGTCGGATTCGCGCAGGCGACGAACGATCGCGTGGTGCAACGGCTGGCCGTCGTGGGTTGCGGCGTTCGAGGTGTAGACCATCAGCTTCTGCCAGATCGCCAGGCCGTGCTCGTCGGTTCCGGGCAGCTCGTGCGGGAAGGCCAGCAGCTCACCGTCGCGCTTGCAGACCCGCACCCGCTCCAGCGTGAGCAGCGGTTCGTGCAGCAGGCCGCTCAGCTCGGGGAGGACCTCGGCGATCTTCTCGCCGGAGCCGACCGCGATCACCATCATCGGCACGTCGGCATTGCGGTCGAAGAACTTGGCGCGCGCACGCCGCCCGCGCCGGGTGCCGTCGACCCCCAGCAGCACGGTCGCGCCAGCGATGCCACGGCGATGGAGCAAGTCCGTGACGGCCGCGTATGCCGGCATCCGAAACACTCGCTCTTGACGGCCGAGGTAGACGGTGAGCTTGGTCGCCTCGCCCAGCTGCTCGGGCAGCGGCGCCGTATCGACCTCGCCACTGAGCAGCCGGGCGCGCTCCAGGGTGATCAGGCCCTTGCGCTTGACCTGCAGCACAAGGTCGAGCATCGACTCGATCCGTGCTCGTGTGTCGATCGCGATCGAGACGACAGGCAGATCTTCGGAGAGCGTCAGCAGCCGGTCGGTGTGCAGGTGGTGCAATCGCCCAAAGCCTTCCGCGCCCCGCAACAAGATGCTCGCCTGGAGGCGGTATCCGCCGTAGATGTCGAGCAGCTCGTCGCCGAGCAACCCGTCCTCGGTGCGGTCGCGCTCTCCGAAGTAGGTGGTCAGCTTCAGGCAATCCTCGTTCATGCGTGTGTTCCGATGGTATGCCCGAGCAGCGCGATCGCGAACCCGGCGGCAAGGCTCAAGAGCGCGTTGAGGATCGCTCGTGGGATCTCGGTGTCCTCGGTCAGCCGGTGGGTCTCGAGCATCCATGTCGAGAAAGTCGTGAACGAGCCGATCGTCGCCGTGCCGGCGACGGTATAGAGAGTGGAGGTCACGCCCAGGCCGGCGAGTAGGCCAAGCACGAGCGCTCCGAGCATGTTGATAGTGAACGTGCCATAGGGAAACTCGCGTCCCGCCCGGCCTGCGATCAGCGAGTCGACAACGAAACGGCCGATCGCGCCGACGCCACCGACGAGCACGACCGCAAGCCAGACCCAGGCGCTCATGCGAGCCTCCGTGTGCGGCGCACCAGCGCGGTCGCGGTCCATATCGCCGCATAGCCGGTCGTGATGCTTGCTGCCGCGTAGCCGATCGCCAGGCCCGTGTGGTGTGCTTCCACGAGCTTGAGCATCTCGACCTGCATCGTCGAGAACGTCGTGTAGGCGCCGCAGAAGCCGGTCGCCAACAGCGGCCGACGGTAGGTGGACTGAGGAAGACGCTCCTGCAGCCGGGTAGCGAAATACGCCAGGGCGAAGGAGCCGGTGATGTTGATCGTAAACGTCGCCCACGGCCATTCAGAGCCGCTGGCCAGGTGACGGCCGATGCAGACCCGTGCGGCGGCACCGATCGCACCGCCCGCGAAGATCGCGGCAAGCTCTCGACGGTCGATATGCACGCTAGCGTCTACCCGCAGATCGTCGCTGAGCGACCAGGCCAAAGAGCGCCGTCCGGGTGAGACGAAAGACGCAGACCCCGCACAGCACGAGCGCCACACCGAGGCTGCTCTCGATGAGGACCAGGATGGTGGGATGACGGTTGCTCGCGCTCATTGCCCGTTTTCGCTGACGATGAGCACGGGGATGCTCGTTGCTTCCAGCAGGTCGTGGGTGACGCCGCGCAAAAGCAGCCGGCCGGCGCGGCGGCTGTGGTGGTGGCCGCAGACGATCAGGTCGAACCCGTGCTCATGGGCGAAGTCGACGAGCGCCCTGGTCGGGGTCTCGCCCTCGATGATCTCGTGCCTGACGGGCACGCCCGCGCGCTCGGCACGATCTTGGACCTCGCCGAATGTGCTTGTGAGATAGCGGTGCGCGGCATCGGTTGACTCCTGACGGTCGGCGTCTGTCTCGGCGTGAGCGGGGGAGTAGGCGATCGAGACGGCCACGAGGTCGGCGTCGTAGCGGCGGGTGAGGTCGATGGCGTAGTCGAACGCGCGCAACGCGACGTCCGAGCCATCCCAGGCGAGAAGTATCTGTTGGAACATCAGCTCAATATCGGGACGAGGGACAGGGCAAGGATCAGCGCGATCAGCATGTAGAGCAGGTAGGCGGACAGCCGGCCGGACTGGAGCGCGCGCACCCGCCCAGCGATAGCCAGCGCCAGCGCCGCCGTCGGTTCATACACGAAGCGGTCGATCGCCAGCACCACCCGCGTCTGCAACTGCATGGGCGCGCTAGCGTTCGCTGCAGTATCGGCGGGCACGAGCCTGCTGCGGTAGCCGAGCGGGCCGCGCAGGATCACTCGCATCGGGTTGGAGTAAGACGAGGGTCGGTACTGCACCCGCGCAAGCTCAGCACCGCTGCCTGTGACCCACACGGGCGCGCGCCGTACCCGCCGTCTGCGGTCAGCGCCCACCGCTATCGCCAGCGCGATCAGCGCGTAGGCGGGAAGCACGATCGACAACCAGGTCGGAGCGAGCACCGCGAATTCCTTGAACACCGGGCCGAGCACAAGCGGATGGCTCAATGTGGTCGAAGCGGCATTGAACCCAAGCAGTCCCTGAAGACCCGAGCCGATCGCGTGGATCTCCCACGGCGCGGCCGTCCCCAGGAACAGCACCACGAGGCCGAGCAGCGGCGCCAGCGGCCAGCGTGAAGGTTCCCGCAGCGATGCGAACCGCTCGCGCGTCCTCGCCAGGAACGTGAAGGCGTAGAACTTCGCGAACGCGAGCAGCCCGAGCCCGGCGGTCAGCGCGAGCCCGGCGGCAGCCAGCGCGCACAAAAGCCGCGAGAGCAGCGTCGGCATCCGAAAGCCCTGCAGCAGCGCCTGGAAGGTGAACCACTCGCTGACAAACCCGCCCAGCGGCGGGATCGCAGCCAGCGTCAGCGAAGCGACGCCCAGCGCAGCCGCGCTGACCGGCAGAGCGCGGGAAAGCCCGCCGAGCGGGTCGATCGTGCGCTCGCCAGTCGCCTGCTCCACCCGATCGACGCCGATCAGTGCAAGCGTCTTTGCGAGGTTGTGCGCGACGACGTGCAGCGTTGCGGCGAGCAGCCCCGCGGCGGCCAGCGTCGGCTTATGCGCCGCGTGCCCGAGCAGCGCGACCGCGAAGCCGACCATCGCGACCCCTGCGTGCTCGACCGTGGAGTAGCCGAGGAACCGTCTCAGGTTGTTCTGCGTCAGCGCGTAGGTGATACCGAGCAGCGCCGTGGCGGCGCCGAGGATCAGCAGCGCATCGCCACACCACGCGGGCAGCGGCCCGAGCACCCCGAACTCGAACCGCCACAGCCCGTAGAAGCCGGCGCACAGCGCGACCGAAAGCGACGCGGCACCCAGCCGGGGGGCGGCACCGTAGCCGGCGGGCAGGCCGCCCTGCAACGGGATCACACCGACCTTCGTGGCAAAGCACGCCAGGAACAGCGCGAACAGGACCCCGCGTGTGCCGGCCGGCAGGCTCGCGTGCGCCCACACGAGAAGCGAGAAGCTGTGCGTGTGCGCGTACAGCAGCCCGAACGCTGCGAGCAGCGCCGCCCCGCCGAGCTTCGCCAACCCCCCGGTCAGATATCCGGCGCGCATCTCCTCGCTGCCGCGCCCCGCGCTCGCGATCAGATACACGCAGACGGTCAGCGCCTCCCATGCCAGCAAGAACAAGAACCCGTTCTCTGTTGCGATCACCACGGCGACGAACAGCAGGAGCGTGCAGCCCAGCGCGGTCAGCCAGCGGCCGGGCGGCAGCTCCACATACGCCAGCGACACTGCGCCGCCGGTCAGGCCCGTCAACGCCAGGAAGATGCCGGCGAGCCCGTCGACGTGCAGCGTGCTCTCACCGAAGCCCAGCCAGCTCCCGAGGTCAAGCACAGGATGCGCGCCGCCGAGCGCCGCGTCCAGCCCGACGATCACAAGCAGGACGCATCCCACCGCCGAGCACAGCGCCGCGGCCCGGCGCAGCGGCTCGCGCTGCGCGATCAGCGCCAACAGCGGGGCGAGCGCCAGCGCGCCCATTCCGATCGCGAACAGGAGCCTCACGCCGCCGCCTCCTGGGCGGTGGTGAGCAGGCCGGTGGCGAGCAGCAGCGCGTGCATGATCGCGATCGGCGCAGGCGGCGACCCCGGTACATACACATCCACGCCGAGCACCTGATCGACGCCGCCCGCGACGAGCCCGCCCTCGGCGGCCAGGCCGCCCGAGCAGGCGTCGGTGCCGACCGCGATCAGCGCCTTGGGCTCGGGCATGACATCCCAGGTCCGCTCCAGCGGGCCGCGCATCGGAGCCGTGACCCCTCCGGTGACGAGCAGGATGTCGGCGTGTCGCGGCGCTGCGGTGAGGAAGAACCCGAGCCGCTGGATGTCGTAGTAGGGGTTCCACAACGCCTGGATCTCCCACTCCTCCGCGCCGTCGGAGCCACAGTCGATGTGGCGCACATGGATCGAGCGGCGCAGCATCCGCGCCTGCTCACCCAGCGCCCTGCGAGCGGAAGGCACGTCCGTGCCCACCTGTCCGCCGTCGACGACGAGCGCTGCGCGTGCGCGCGCCGCGGTCTCAAAGCGCTCGGCGAACGCGAAGCGCTCCGGTGCCGCCCGCACACACTCCCCGCACAGGATGCACCGGCCCCGGTCGAGCGTCAGCCCATGCGAGCCGATGGTCGCGATGGCCCCGGTCGGGCAGACACCGGCGATGCCCGCTGGTGGATCAGAGGCGTCGATCACCTCCACGCTGCCGTGGAACCCCGCCGGGGTGGGCTCCGGCCGCTGCGGGTAGCGAGTCGTGATCCGCCCCTGGCCAAGGCCGCGAACGATCCACTCGAGCATCAGCGATCAGCTCCCGCCGGGGTCAACCCGAAGCTGTGCTCGATGAACGCGAAATCGGTCAGCACATCCTTCGGGAAGGCGTGGTCGAACAGCGCCCAATTGCGCAGCGACGGCGAGGCGATGTGAACATTCACAAGCCGCCCCTCGCGCAGCTCGACCCACACCAGCAGCTCTCCCTGCGGCGCCTCGACCCAGCCGACCGCCGCACCGTCACCGGCCGGGGGGAGCCCGGCAAGCAGCTCGCCGTTGTGGCGACGCAGATGGTAGATCGACTGGCGCACCAGCCGCAGCGACTCCGACAGCTCACCGAAACGAACGTTGACCCTGGCCATCGCATCGCCGTCGCGTTCACTGACCACACGCAACCCGAGCCGTTTGTAGTTGCCGTAGGGACGCTCGTGGCGCACATCGGTGGACAGCCCCGAGCCCCTGGCGAGCGGACCCACCGCCCCGTAGTCCTCGACCAGCTCGCGCGCAAGGCGCCCCGAGCCGATCAGCCGGTCGGTCATCGAGGCCGTGCCAAGGAACATCCGCCGGTCGCGTCGCAGCTGGCGCTCGATCTCATCCAGCTCCCCGAGCAGCTCATCCAGGCCCATCATCCCCTCGCCACGCACTCCACCCGGCACGATCGCGCCCCGTCCGAAGCGACTGCCGGTCAGCCGGGCACGGAGCCGCTGCACCCGCTCCTTGAGGATCTGAAACCGCGCCTGCCCCACATACAGCGCGGTCGTCTCAGCCTGCTTGGCGATCACGTCCAGGTGGCAGGCCATCCGCTCCAGCTCGCAGTAGACCGCGCGCCAGCGTTGCGCCCGCGGCGGCGGGGTCACACCGAGCGCGCTCTCGACAGCCTGCGAGAACGCTGTCGCGTAGGCGCAGCTGGCGATGCCCGCGACCCGCTCGGCCACATGCACGGCAACATCGGGTGTAAGAGCAAGGAAACGGGTCTCCATGCCGCGTCGCTTGAAGAAGGGCCGGGTCTCCACGCGGGGGACGTCCTCGCCGCCCGTCTCGATGTGAAACTGGATCGCCTCGAATATCCCCGAGCGCACCGGGCCGTAGGGGATCGAGAACACGTCCAGGCCCTCGACGTGGCGGTCGGTCACATCCGCATCGGGCGCGGTGAGCATCCGCTCCGGCCGTGCGCCGTCCAGGTGGACGTCGTGCAGCTCGGCAAGCTCACGCTCAGGCCAGCGGGCAGCGGGCCACCACTGCCCGATCGACTGCACCCGTGCTCCAACCGTCAACGGGCTGCGCAGCAGCACCAGCTCGCCGCGCAGCGCAAACGCGCCCACCAGCGACCGCTGCGGAGTCCGCGCGAGGAACAGGCTGGCAAACCGCGCGCCCTCCTGGCGCATGATCCGCGCAGCGGACACGAACTCTGCGTGCGCGACGCACAGCCGGACCTCGCCCTCGGGTGCGCTCTCACGTGCGGCGCCCAGCTTCTCGGGCAGATGGTTCGCCGCCGGCTTGGCCTGCGGTGCGACGCTCATGGCGAGGCCAGCCTCTCTCGGGCGTTATCGAGCAGCGCGGCCAGATCGCCCGGCAGATGAACACCGAGCGCGACCACGACGAACAGGCAGCCGAGCATCCCGGCGATCATCCACGCGCTGCGCTCGCGTACCGGCTCACCCGCCACCGCGCTCGCCGCCTCGCCCGGCGCGATCACCATGCGCCCGGAGTGCCAGATCACCCCGAAGAAGGCGAGGTTGACGAACACCAGCAGCAGCGTCACGCCGACGTACTGCGAGCTCGAGAAGCCGCCGGTGACGATCTGAAACTCGCTGCGAAACACCCCTGAGAGCGGCAGGCCGCACAGCGCGAGTGCTGCGGCGAGGAACATTGGGCCGGTCCACGGCATTCGCCGGCCCGCGTCCGTGACGCCCTCGACCTCCTTCGTGCCGTAGCCACGCAGCAGCGAGCCGGTGCCGAAGAACGCGAGGCCCTTTGCCGAGGCATGGGTGATGACGTGAAGCAGCGCGCCGGCGACCGCCAGCGGGGCGCCGAACCCGATCCCGAGCGCGATGATCCCCATGTGCTCGATCGAGGAGTACGCAAGCAGCCGCTTGAAGTTGCCCTGCCTGAGCACGAAGAAGCCCGCCGCGACGAGGGAGACGACGCCGAAGACGATCAGCGCGTGCTCGGCGAAACTGCGCTCGCCGGCTGCGACCGCGACCTGGAAGAAGCGCAGGATCGCGTAGAACGCCGCCGCCAGCAGCGACCCGGACAGCAGCGCCGAAACGGGGGCCGGCGCCTCGCTGTGCGCGTCGGGCAGCCAGGTGTGGACCGGCACGAACCCGACCTTCGTACCGAACCCCACCAGCGACAGCACGAACGCCAGCCGCACCGCGTCCGGGGAAAGGCCGTGCGCGTGGGCGATGAACCGCGTGAAGCGCGGCACATACGCACTACCGAGGACGTGCGTGCCGGTCGCATAGAGCAGGATGATCGACAGCAGCGCGATCCCCAGCCCGCAGGAGGCGATCAGCACGTACTTCCAAGACGCCTCCAAAGCGGCGTCGGTGCGGTCGATCGCTACCAGCAGCGCCGAGATGATCGTCGTCAGCTCGACCGCCACCCACAGCGTCCCGAAATCCGCCGCCAGCGGAACCAGCAGCATCGTCCAACCAAAGAGGTTCAGCAGCGCGAAGTAGCGCTTTGCGAACGGCGCGAAACCCGGCCGCGTCTCCTCGACGCCGAGATAGCCAATCGAGAACACGCCGGCCATCGCATACAGCAGCCCCGTCGCCAGCAGGAACACCGCGCCGAGCGAGTCCACACGCAGCCAGCCGTGCGCGGTGTCCAGCACGCGGCCGTGATCGACCTTGATCGCGATCACGATCGCCAGAGCCAGCGACACCAGGCCGGCGATCAGGGTGGCGGCGCGTGCCAGCCGCCACCCGTCCACTAGTGTGAGCAGCGTCGCCGCGAGCGGAACGGCAAGGATCGTGTAGAGCGCCCAGCTCATCCCGTCAGCCTGTTCAGGACATCGGTGCGCACCGCCGTGCGCTCGACCGCGAGGTACTGCACCAGCACGACGAACACCAGCACCCCGATCAGTACGTCGAACAGCAGCAGCAGCGCGAGGATGATCGGCAGGCCCGGCGCGATCACGAGGCTTGCGACCGACACCGCGTTCTCCAACACCAGGAACCCCAAGAGCTGCGAGGGGGCAAAGGGCCGCAGCACCATCAACAGCAGCGCCACGAGCACACCGCCAACCGCGATCGGCAGCGCAGAGAGCGCCAGCGCCGCCTCCGCGCCGATGTGGATCGGACGCAGCGCGATGAACGCAAACGCGCACAACACGATCGCGAGCAGGATGCTGCTCGCCACCCCGATCACCGACGGCACCCGCGGTTCAACGTCGAGTCGTCGCAAAACGAACCCGATCCCCAACGGGAACAGCAGAGCCTTCAGCGCGATCGTTACCGCGCCCAGCGCGTACAGCGAGCCGCCGCCGTGCCCGCTCGCCGCAGTTGTGATCGCCAGTGCCGCCACTACCAGCGACCCCAGCGAGTAGAGCCGCAACTGCTCCCACACGTCCTGGGAGCGCAGCATCCCGAACTCCAGCAGCAGCACCCCGACCGCTGTGATCGTCGCCGCCGCGCCGAACACGCTCAGGTGAAGCTGACCATAGGCGGGCTCGAACAGGAAGATCACGACCGCAAGCACGGCGAACATGAAGCTCGCGACGGTGAACTCGGGGATCTTGTAGAGCCGCAGCTTGGCGAAGCTCGACTCGATCGCCACCACCGCCACGCCGACCGCCAGCGCCTTGCAGAACAACAGGCCGATCGCGAGCAGCACTTCCCCGAGATCGCCCGTGGAGGCCATGCCCCACGGCACGACCAGCACGTTCATGAAGATCGTGAACAACAACAACTGCTTGATGTTCGACCCCCACCGCAGTAACGCCAGCCCAGGCCCGGAGTGCTCAGCAACCCGGCCCTCCTCAATCTGCCCGAACTCAAGCGTGCCGCCGTGGTTCTCCACCGGGATACGCCCAGTCTCGCTCAGCACGAGCATGAAGAACGCCGCGATCATCAACAGGTGACTCGGCCGCACCACCTGTACCGTCGCCGAGCGGATCGTCGCCCCAAACGCATACGGCAGGTCGGTGTGCGACGTCAAAGCCAGCACGAACGTCACGAAGATCACGGTCGGCTCGTTGAACGCGCCGAAGGAGCGCAGCCGGCTCGACCCGAGCTGCGCGTAGGGGCTGCCGCTATCGACGGCGGCGAGCGAAACCGAGAAGCTCGCCAGCGCCAGGATCAGCCCGACACCGAAGAAGTCGGCCATGTAGCCGAGCGGCAGAGGGAAGATCGTGAGCACCGGGATCAGCAGCGGCACCGTCGCGTAGGCCGCGAAGCTCACATACGGCGCGGCGCGGAACACCGGCCCCGCAGGGGCGGGCAGCACCGTCTCCTTCTGCAGCAGCTTGAAGATGTCGTAGTAGGGCTGCAGAACCCTTGGCCCCTTGCGCTGCTGGACGATCGCCTCGACCTTCGCGATGATCCCGCTCACCAACGGGGCGAGCACGAGAATGCTCACCACCTGCAGAACCTGGATAGCCCAGTCGGGAAGGGTCGGCACTGCTGTCGATTACTCCTCTCGCGTTCGAGTGGTCATTCGCGAAAGGAGCCATCAGCCCTTGTGCTGGCGTGAGCAGTTCGAGCCCCCAATCTGGCCGGGCGACTCGCCAGGACTCCATCTGGCACTCACAACATACCGCACCGCTACGGCAGATAAAACCCCGAGCTATACCCAGAAGTTGTGGATGCGCGTGAAGAGGAAGGCGGCGTACCTTCCCGGTTGATCAAGACCGATGCCGGTGATGGCCGGCAGGAAGGCACGCCATGTCAGATGTTCGCAGGCTCCCCGTTGGGGAGGGCAACGATGAGATTGGGCTCACGCTGGACGACCTCGCGCGGGAGGTGGGCGCGGCGGATGATCGCCGCGGCGCTGGAGGCCGAGGTCGAGGAGTACGTCGGCTCGTTCATCGATGAGGTCGATGAGGACGGCAAGCGGTTGGTCGTCCGTAACGGTCGCGCGCGGGAGCGGCGGGTGACGGTCGGGTCGGGGACGGTCCCGGTCCGGGCGCCGCGCGTGAACGACAAGCGCGTCGACGAGGAGAGCGGGGAGCGCAAGCGGTTCAGCTCCCGGATCTTGCCGGCGTACGCGCGACGCTCGCCGAAGGTCACCGAGGTGCTGCCGATCCTGTACCTGCATGGCCTCTCGACCGGGGACTTCGGCCCGGCGCTGCGGGATCTGCTCGGCGAGGACGCCTCGGGGCTGTCGTCCAGCTCGATCCAGCGGCTGACCGAGCAGTGGCAGGCTGAGCACGCCGCGTTCGGTACCCGGGAGCTGCGGTTTCATCGCTACGCCTACCTGTTCGTCGACGGTGTGAACGTCAGTGTCCGTCTCGGCGAGGATGCCAAGCTGTGCCTGCTGGTGGTGATCGGCGTGCGTGAGGACGGCTGCAAGGAGCTGCTAGCGGTCGAGGACGGCTACCGCGAGAGCGAGGACTCCTGGGCAGCCGTGTTCCGCGATCTGCGCGACCGCGGCCTGAACGAGCCGAAGCTCATGACCGGTGACGGCGCGCTCGGCGCGTGGGCAGCGCTACGGAACGTGTTCCCTACCACCAGGGAGCAACGCTGCTGGGTGCACAAGACAGCGAACGCCCTGGACGCGCTCCCGAAGCGGTTGCAGCCCAGGGCCAAGACGCTGCTGCACGAAATGGCCGAGGCGCCCACGCGGGCGGACGCTCGCAAGGCGCTGGAGCGCTTCCGCGGCGAGTTCGACGCCAAGTACCCCAAGGCCGTCTCCAAGCTCGACAAGGACTGGGAGCAGCTCACCGCGTTCTTCGACTTCCCCGCCGAGCACTGGCGCCATTTGCGGACGACGAACCCAATCGAGAGCAGCTTCGCGACCGTCAAGCTGCGCACCAAGGTAACCAAGGGCGCCGGCTCCAAGAAGGCCGCACTCGCGATGGCCTACAAGCTCCTCGACGCCGCCCAAGAACGCTGGCGACGGTTCAACGGCCACGAGCTCCTCACCGACGTGCTCAACGGCACGAAGTTCAAGAACGGAATCAAGGTCACAGACGACGAAACCACCACAACTGAGAAGATCGCCGCCTGATGCTTCACCTCCCCATCCACAACTCTTGACAATTGCTCACCACCTCGGCGTCGGTGCCAAACACGCCCGCAAACGCGTCCTCGCGCTCGCCGACGACCACCAAGTCCTCATAACCGACCTCACCACCGGCGAAGTCCTCAGCCGCCACCTCATCGAACCCACCAAGAGCTACTGGCGCAACCAAAACAAAGAGCCCGGCCGCTGGCCGGGCCCTCCCAGATGAGACCCATGTCCCGACTCATGTGAGACACATGTCCCGACTCATGACAATGATGCCGGAGGAGGGACTCGAACCCCCGACACGCGGATTATGATTCCGCTGCTCTAACCAACTGAGCTACTCCGGCGCGAGGGGGCAGTTTAGCCTGTGTGCAGGTGTGTTCGGGTTGTCGCGGCCAACCTCCGCGGCGATCGCGGCCGCGCCAGGCACGCCCGACCCCAGCCAAGCATGCACGCACCACAGCCCGCTCCGCCCGCACCGCCCGCCAGGCCGCTGCTGGCGGTGCCCAATGTGTCGGAGGGGCGCGATCGCCGGACGATCGAGGCGATCGCCCACGCGCTGACGTGCGCCGGCGATGTGCGCCTGCTGAGCACGCACTCCGATCCCGACCACCATCGCGCCGTCTACACGCTTGCCGGCGAGCAGAGCTGCCTTTCCCGCGCTCTGCTCTGTGGTGCCCGCGAGGCAATCTCACGAATCCACGTCCGCCCGGGAGGCGACACGGCCGACGCCGGCCAGCACCCGCATGTGGGCGCCGTGGACGTCGTGCCGATCGTCTACACCGAGCTTGCCCAGCGGGGGCAGGCGTGCGCCGAGGCGCTCGCGGTCGCCGCGGACATTGGCGAGCGCCTGCGTGTGCCCGTGTTCCTGTATGGCATTCTCGCGAACGGCCGCACGCGCGCGGAGCTGCGCCGCGGGGGTCTTGCGGCGCTCGCCGAGCGCATGGCGGCGGGCGAGCTAAGCCCCGACTTCGGCCCGCCAGCGCCGCACCCGAGCGCCGGCGCGACGCTTGTGGCCGCGCGCGAGCCGCTGGTCGCGTTCAACCTCGAGCTGGCGCCGCCGGCGCGCGTTGCCGACGCCAAGCGCATCGCGGCGCTGATCCGCGAGGGCGGGCCGGAGGGGCTGCCGGGGCTGCGCGCGATCGGCGTGGCGCTGCGCGGAGACAGCGCTGCCCAGGTGTCCACCAACGTCGAGCAGCCGCTCGAGCTGCCCTTGCGCGAGGTGGTGGGCGCCGTGGCGGCCCATGCGGAGATCGCGGGCGCGGAGCTGGTCGGGCTCGCTCCGCGTGCGGCGATGGAGGGGTTTCCCGCCGACTTGCCGCTTGCCAACTTCGATCCCGGCGTGGATACGATCGAGAACGCACTAGGGTTCTAGACATTGCGGCGGGGGCGCGGTGCGCTCTTCGCGAGGTAGCGGAGCGAACGGAACGAGACATGGCTCAAACGAAGCGCAAGCGCCAAACCAAGCATCGCGGCAACGCGGCCGGGGTGGTCGAGTCGCGTGGGCGCACCGGGCGCAAGCCGACGCTGGAGGAGAAGACGGGCAAGCCGAGCGCGCCGAAGCTGACGCGCCAGGAGAAGATGGAACGACCGCCGACATGGGGGGGAGCGTTCCTGCGCGCCGCCGCCGCGGCGGTGCTGATGCTGCTGATCAGCATCCTGCTGCTGAAAAAGCCCAACGAGGCGATCGAGCTGTTTCCGATCGTGCTGCTCGCGTATGTGCCGATCAGCTACTACACCGACCTGTGGCTGTACCGGCGCCGGATGCGCGGCAAGGCCAAGCGCGCGGGCGCGGGCGCGAAGTGAGCGAGCAGGCTCAGAGCGCCGCCGTCGACGTGCGCGGGCTGACCGTCGGGCCGATCCAGGAGAACGCCTACATCGTGCGCGCGAGCGCGGAGGCAAGCGGCGCGCTGCTGGTCGACCCGGGGGAGGAGCCCCAGCGCCTGCTCGACGCCGTCGCGGCGCTCGGCGCGGAGATCGAGGCGATCCTGATCACCCACTGCCACTTCGACCATGTCGGCGCGGTCGCTCCGATCGCGCGCGCCACCGGCGCGCCCGTGTACTGCCCGGAGATCGAGACGATCGTGCTGGCGGACATAGCGAAATGGACGATGCCCGGGTTCGGGCCGTATGAGAGCTGGAATGCCGAGCACACGCTGCGCGGCGGCGAGCACCTCTCGCTGGCGGGTCTCGACGTCGAGGTGCTGTTCACACCCGGCCACAGCCCCGGACACGTGACCTACGCGATCTCGCGCGCGCGAGCCCCGATCGAGCAGGGCATCGCCGCGGGGGAGAGCGAGCCGGTGCCGCCGCCGGCCATCCCGGCGCTGCTCAGCGGCGACGTGCTGTTCGAGGGCTCGGTCGGCCGCACGGACCTGCCGGGCGGCGACTGGGCGACGCTGGAGCGCTCGATCGCTGCGCTGATGGCGCGCTTTCAGCGGGACACGGTCGTGTATCCGGGGCACATGGGAGCGACCACGCTCGGGCGCGAGTGGGACGCGAACCCGTTTCTCGGCGAGCTGCGCGAAACCGTCGCGAGCCCATCCCGGCCTTGAGCGGCGAGCAGATCAAGGCGCCGCGCGGCACCGACGACGTGCTCGGCGAGCAGGCGCTGGCACGCGCGACCCTGGAGGCGCGCGCCGCGCGCGATCCTCCAGGGGGCGGGGTATGAGCGGATCGAGACGCCCGCGTTCGAGGCGACCGAGCTGTTCGCGCGCGGCGTCGGCGGCTCGACCGACATCGTGCGCAAGGAGATGTACACGTTCACCGACGGCGGCGGGCGCTCGCTGACGCTGCGCCCGGAGGGCACCGCGCCCGTGTGCCGCGCATACGTTCAGCACGGCATGCACAAGCTGCCCCAGCCGGTGAAGCTGTGGTACCTGTCGAGCTTCTTTCGCTACGAGCGCGCGCAGAAGGGCCGCTACCGCCAGTTCTGGCAGGTTGGCGCCGAGGCGCTCGGCTCCGAGGACCCGGCCGTGGACGCGGAGTCGATCGTGCTGCTCGGCGCGCTGCTGCGCGAGATGGGCGTCGCCGGCGTGCGCCTGCGCCTGTCGAGCCTCGGCGGCGCGGCCAGCCGCGAGCGCTATCGCGAGCGCCTGCAGGCGCACCTGCGCGCAAACGAAGAGCGGCTCGCAAGCGAGGTGCGCGAGCGCATCGAGCTGAACCCGCTGCGCGCGTTCGACTCCGCCCACGAGGGCACCGTGGCGACGATGCGCGAGGCGCCGAAGCTGCTCGACGAGCTGGACGCGAGCGACGCCGAGCACTTCGCGCAGGTGCGCGCGCTGCTCGACCGCGCGGGCGTGGCCTACGAGGTCGACCCGACGCTCGTGCGCGGCCTGGACTACTACACGCGCACCGTGTTCGAGTTCACGAGCGACGCCCTCGGGGCGCAGAGCGGGGTTGGCGGCGGGGGGCGCTACGACGGGCTGGTCGCGCAGCTGGGCGGCCCGCCGACGCCCGGGCATGGGCTGGGCCGCGGGCGTGGAGCGGGTGCTCCTCGCCGGGCAGTCCCCAGGTCGGCGGGCGGACGCGCCGTCGACCTCTACGTCGGGTTTGATGTCGTGGGAGAGGATGGGTCGTACCCGCGGGTCGAGCAGGCGGCGTGGGAGATCCTGTGCGAGACGCGCTCTGCGGGGCTGAGCGCGCAGATGGAGATGGCGGGCCGCTCGCTGAAGGGACAGCTCGGACACGCCAATCGCATCGGCGCCCGCTATGTGGCGATCGTGGGGGAGCGCGAGACCGTGCTGAAGGACATGCGCGAGGGCGCTCAGGAGACGCTCGCGACCGAGCAGACGGTGCACGCCGTGTTGCGGGGCTGCGCGACCTGCGTAAGCTCGCGACCGATGAGCGTAGACTGTTGCGAGGACTCACGCGCGGGAGATCTGCCGAAGTGAGACGGTGATGGCTGCGGATTCCCCGCCCCTTTCAGATCGTCGCTCGGCGCGGCGAATTGGCGAGTGCGTGGTGCTGGTCGGATTCGTCCGTGCGCGCGCGCCGGTCCGGCCCGTGCTGCTCGCTCGTGTTGATGGCGTGCCCACGCCGACCGTCTCCGAGCGCCGGCGACGCGGCGCGGCGGCCCGTCGGAGGGCTGCCCGGCGCGGCTCGCGCGGAGCGCTGAAGCACGCCGTCGCCGCACACCGAGGCTCGCCGGCCGCGCGCAGGACCGCCGAGCACAGCGAGAACCGTGACGGCGGCGCACAGGACCTCGCACGCTTCCGCTGCGACGGTCACGGCGGCGCACCGCGCGAGCGCCGGCACGCACGGCAGCGCCTCGCCGTCGCACGAGCGCTCGTGCACGGGACGGCTGCGCTCTCCGCCGGCCATCGCCATGTCGCACCCCCGCCGCGCCGCCGCCGCCGAGGGGGCACGCCCGCCCCGCCGGACAGCTCGCCGTCGAAGCGGAGCTGGCGCACGGCAAGACCGTGATGCTCGTGTTCTGGAACCCCGATTCGAGCGTCGACCGCGAGGTGCACGCGCAGGCCGGCGCGCTCGTGAGCGGCTCGAAAGGCACGGTCGTGATGCACTCCGCGCTGGCCAGCCAGGTGAACACGTTCGGCTCGGTCACCGAAGTGGTGCGCGTGTATCAAACCCCGACGATCCTGATCGTCAACCGCCACGGCGTGGTGAGCACGCTGACGGGCCTCACCGACGTGTTCGCGCTGCAGCAGGCCGTGCGCGAAGCCCAGCGCGCCTCGAGCTAGCCGAGGAAGCGCCACCAGAGCGAGCGATGCGCGACTCGCGCTCGTGCTCGCCTTACACTCGATGGGCGATGAGCGAGAGCGCGCTGGCACAGCACCTGGAACGCCCGCACGGCCGCGGGCACACGCCCGCGCAGGCGCGCACGGGCGCGGCCGGCGGGGCGGCGTGCGGCGATCTCATCCGCATCTCGCTCGCGGTCGATCCCGAGCAGCGCCGACGGGCGCATCGTCGACGCCGGCTTCGACGCGAGCGGCTGCGGCGCCGCGATCGCGGCCGGCAGCGCTGCGGTCGCGCTGGTGCGCGGCGAGGGGCTGCTCGCCGCCGCGCGGGTCGGGGCGAATGAGATCGCAGGCGAGCTCGGCGGCCTCAGTCCCGCCAAGCGTCACGCCGCCGAGCTGGCCGCCGACGCGCTGCACCGCGCGCTCGGGTGGGCGGCGCGCGAACATGCACGGCTGGCCCCGGCGCCATCGCGCACGCTGGTAGCGATGAGCGGCGGTGTGGACAGCGCCGTCGCGGCGCTGCTCGTGTGCGAGGGCAGGAACGCCCCGCGCGAATCGGGAGTGTCGGCGGGAGTGAGCGCCCGGACGCCGAGGGTGGGCAGACGGGCGGCAGCGAACGTGGAGCGCGCGGAAAGCGAGTCGCGGGGCTCCGCACGAGGCGGTGGCGGTGACACTTGAGCTGTGGGCCGACCCCGAGAACGACGGCGAGCGCAGCTGCTGCTCGGCGCAAGCGGTGCGCGCGCGCGCGAGATCGCCCACGGCATGGGCCTCGCGCACTTCTCGATCGACCTGCGCGAGGAGTTTCGCGCGGGCGTGGTCGATGGCTGGCTGGCCGATCACGCCGCCGGGCTCACGCCCAACCCGTGCGTGCGCTGCAACGGCAACGTGCGTCTCGACGCGATGCTCGAGCTCGCCGAGCGCCTCGGCGCGAGCGCGCTGGCGACGGGCCACTATGCGCGCGTGCTGCGCGAGGCCGACAGCGAGCCGCTCTTGCGCGTCGCGCTCGACGAGGGCAAGGACCAGAGCTACGCGCTCGCCGCGCTCTCGCCCGCCTCGCTCGCGCGCTTGCGCTTCCCGCTGGGCGCGCTCACCAAGCCAGAGGTGCGCGAGCTGGCGCGCGCGCGCCGGCCTTGCGGTGGCGCGCCGGCCCGACTCCCAGGATCTGTGCTTCCTGGCGGGCACGCGCCAGGCCGATTTTCTTGCGCGCCACGGCGGCCTCGGCCGTCGGCGCCGGGCCGATACTCGACAGCGACGGGCGCACGCTCGGCGAGCACGATGGCGTGCACACCGTCACGATCGGCCAGCGCCACGGCCTCGGCCTCGGCGGCGGCCCGCCTCGCTACGTGATCGCCACCGACGCGCGATGCCGGCACCGTCACGGTCGGCTCGCGCGAGCAGCTGCTCGCCGGCAGCGTGCGCGTGCGCGAGGTCGTGCTCCACCGCGAGGGCGCGCGCGTGGACGGCGTGAAGGTGCGCTATCGCGGCAGGCGAGTGCCGTGTCGCGTGGAGGGCCGCCGCCCGCCGGGGCGCACGAGCGCCTGGAGCTGCAGAATGGCGCAGCGGATCGAGCGCACCGCCCCCGGCCAGCTCGCATGCCTGTATGCGGGCGATGCGATCGTCGGCCACGGCATCGTCGCCTCGTCAGCCGAGTTGCGCTCGGGTAAGGGTCCTGGCGCTCCGCCCGCAGCCGAGTTGCGCTCGGGTAAGGGTCCTGGCGCTCCGCCTCGTCAGCCGACCCGAGCGCAAGCAGTGCTGGCGTCCCCGCCGCGTCCGCCAAGCAGCAAACGCCCGCCGGCCTCTAGGATCGTCAGGCGAGCGTAGTCACGCGGGTCGCGCGTGCGCGACCATAGTGACTCCCACACGGCCCGCTCGAGCCAGCCGAGCACGACCCCAAATCCATAAAAAAATGACCACCGACGAAATTCGCGAGCGATACCTGGCTTTCTTCGAGGAGCGCGCTCACAGGCGCATTCCCTCGGCCTCGCTGGTGCCCTCCGTGCACGACCGCTCGGTGTTGCTGACGACTGCCGGCATGCAGCCGCTCGTGCCTTATTTCCTGGGTCGCGAAGCGCCGCCCGCGCCCCGGCTGACGAGCTGTCAGAAGTGCTTTCGGACGGTGGACATCGACAATATCGGCAACACCAACCGCCATCTCACCTTCTTCGAGATGCTCGGCAACTTCTCGATCGGCGACTATTTCAAGCGCGAGGCGATCGCGTTCGCGTGGGAGCTCTCGCTCGAGGTCTTCGGCTTCTCACCCGATGACATCTGGGTCACGGTCTTCGAGGGCGACGAGCGGCTCGGGTCTCGGCCCCGACGAGGAGGCGATCGCGCTGTGGGAGGAGATCGGGGTGGCTAGCGAGCGGATCGTGCACTGCCCGCGCTCTGAGAACTTCTGGGAGGCCGGCCCCGTCGGCCCAGCGGGCCGTGCTCGGAGCTATATGTCGATCGCGGCTCGCACATCGGCGAGCCCGGCGATCTGCCCGGCGGGGAGAACGAGCGCTTCCTGGAGTACTGGAACCTCGTGTTCATGCAGTACAACCAAAGCCCGCCCAACGAGCTGGCGCCGCTGCCGAGCAACAACATCGACACCGGCCTCGGCCTGAACCGCATGGCGGCGATCCTGCAGAACAAGCAGTCGGTGTTCGAAACCGACCAGTTCCGTCCCCTGATCGAGCTCGGCGAGCAGCTCTCCGGCGCGAGCAGCGGGCAGGATCCGGCGGTCGATCGCGCGCTTCGCATCCTCGCCGACCATTCGCGCGCGATGACCTTCCTGGTGGCCGACGGCGTCGTGCCGTCGAACGAGGAGCGCGGGTACGTGCTGCGCCGTGTGATGCGCCGCGCGATCCAGCAGGGCCGGGCGCTGGAGATGGCGCCGGGGTTCCTCGCCCGCTACGCCGAGCTCGTGCGCGAGCTGATGGGCGGCGCCTACCCCGAGCTCGCCGAGCAGCGGGAGCCGATCGAGAAGTGGCTCTCCTCGGAGGAGGAGAGCTTCGGGCGCACCCTGGAGCAGGGCATGGGCGTGCTGCGCTTCCACATCGACCACGCCCGCGAGAAGGGCGAGGGCTCGGTGCAGGCGCGCGACGCCTTCAAGCTGCACGACACCTACGGCTTCCCGTTCGAGCTCACGCGCGAGCTGCTGGAGCAGGAGGGCTTGAGCGTCGATGCGGCCGAGTTCGAGCGCCTGATGGACGAGCAGCGTGCTCGCGCGCGCGCCGCCGGAACGCGGGCGACGCCCGGCGCGGACGGAGAGGATCCGCGCGAGCGCGCCCGCAGGTTCGCCGCGAGCGCCGGCTGCCGACCCGCTTTACCGGATATGAAACAGAGCGCCAACCCACCGGCGTCGCCGCTGCTCGCCGGGGAGAACGGGCGCTATCTCCTGAAGCTCGAAGAGTCGCCGTTCTACCCGGCCGGCGGCGGGCAGGTGTCAGACACCGGCACGATCGAGTGCGAGCACGGCGATTGCCGCGCGCGCGTGCAGGGCGTGTTCAGGCTCGGCGACGATCAGGCCCTGGAAGTGGTGCTCGAGCAGGGCACGCTCGACCTCGGCGAGCCGGTGCTCGCGCGCGTCGACCACGCCGCGCGCCACGCCACCGAGTGCAACCACACCGCCACGCATCTATTGCACGCCGCGCTGCGTGCGCGGCTCGGCAGCGCACGTGCGCCAGGCCGGCTCCTACGTCGGCCCCGACAAGCTGCGCTTCGACTTCAGCCACGGCGCCGCGCTCAGCGCGCAGGAGCTGCGCGACGTCGAGGACCAGGTCAACGCGTGGATCGCGCGGCGCCGATCCCGTGCACCCGATCGCGACCACGCTGGAGGAGGCCAAGGCGCTCGGCGCGATGGCCCTGTTCGGGGAGAAGTACGGCGATGTGGTGCGCATGGTCGAGATCGGCACGGGCGAATATTCGCGCGAGCTGTGCGGCGGCACGCACGTCGTCGAACACCGCCGAGATCGGCGTGTTCCGCGTGACGAGCGAGACCTCCAGCGCCGCCAACGTACGCCGCATCGAGGCGCTCACCGGCCCTGCGGCGGTCGAGCTGCTGCGCGAGCACGACCGCGAACTGCTGGCGCTCGCCGCCACCCTGCGCACTCGACCGGGCGCCGTCGCCGGGGTCGTGGCAGAGCGCGAGGCCGAGCGCCGGCAAGCTGCAGAAGCACACTCGCGGGGACGCCGGTCTCGGCGCCGAGGATCTGGAGTCGCTGGCCGCCGGCGCCGAGACCGTCGCGGGCGTGCGGATGCTGCTTGCGACGTGCAGGCGAGCGACGCCAAGGCGCTGCCCGCGCTTGCCGATCGCCTGCGGGGCAAGCTCGCGGGCGAGGGCGTGCTCGTGCTCGGCGCAGTCATCGACGGTCGCGTCTCGCTGCTCGTCAGCGTCGCGCCCGCGCTGGTCGCGCGCGGAGTCAAGGCGGGTGAGATCGTGAAGCTCGCCGCGCAGGTCGTCGGCGGCGGGGGAGGCGGACGCGACACGATGGCCCAGGCCGGCGGGCGCCACCCCGAGAAGCTCGAGCAGGCGCTGGCGGTGGCGCGCGAGGCCGTGGAGAGCGCGCTCGCGAGCGCCCCCGCCGCGGGCTGAGCCGTGCCGAGCGTTCCAGATCGCCGAGTTCTCCTCTGCGTCGGCTCGCCGAGCGCTCGCCGGTGATGCGGGTGCTGGCGCTCGACTACGGCAGCGCGCGCTGCGGCTGCGCGATCAGCGACCCCACCGGCACGATCGTCACGCCGATCGACCCGGTCGCGCGTCCGGCCGCGCGGCGCGGGATGGCGGCGCTCACGGCGCTCGTAGGAGAGCGCGAGATCGAGCGCGTGGTGGTCGGGCTGCCGCTGTCGCTGAGCGGGAGCGACAGCGAGCAGACGCGTGAGACGCGCGAGTTCGCCGATGCGCTCTCGCGGCGCCTGGGAGACGGTGTGCCGGTCGAGCTGTATGACGAGCGCTTCACCACCCGCATCGCCGCGTCCATCGGCGGCGCTGCCAGCAGCGAGGATTCCCGCGCCGCCGCGGTCCTGCTGGAGAGCTGGCTCGCGCGGGGCCGGTAGGGTCGGCGGCGTGGCATCGAGCGACGGATCGGACGCCGGGCGGCCGCGCACAGAGCAGGAGCGCGAGCATGCGCGCCAGCAGCGCGAACGTCTGCGCGTGAGCCGAGCCGGGTCGGCATCGGCGCCGGTGGAGACTCCTCCGTTGCCGCCGCCACCGCTCGAGGCGGCAGCCCCCGGGCCGGGCGGTGTCGCCACCCGCAAGCCGCGCCTCCCTCCGCGCGGCAGCCCCGCGCGTGCGGGTCGGGGTCGCTGGATCGGGCTCGCCATGGTGCTTGCCTTGCTGCCTCGGCGCCGGCGCGGGTGTCTGCTACTCAGGCCGAGGAGCCACCCGGCGCCCGCCCCGCCGCCGCCGAAGATCGTCAAGCTCACGATCCCCGAGGGGTACACACGCGCGCAGATCGCGCTGCGCGCGCGCGCCGACGGGGTCGGGGGCAGCTATGCGGCCGCCTCGAGTGCGCTCGGGCGCACTGAACCCCGAGCGCTACGGCGCGCCGCCCGGCACGCCCAGCCTCGAAGGGTTCTTGTTTCCGGCGACCTACGAACTGTATGCGGGCGAACCGGCCGCCCGGCTCGTCGCCCGGCAGCTAACCGCGTTCGAAGAAAACTTCGGCGAGGCGCAGATCCGCGCCGCCAAAGCGCTCGGGCTCACCTCCTATCAGCTGTTGATCGTGGCCTCGATGGTCGAGCGCGAGGCGCAGGTCCCCGGCGATCGCGCGAAGATCGCGGCCGTCATCTACAACCGCCTGCACGCCGGGATGCCGCTCGGCATCGACGCCACCATCTACTACGCGGTGGAGCAGCAGCGCCACATCGCCACCTATACGGGCGAACTGACCGAAAGCCAGCTGCACATCGACTCCCCCTACAACACGCGCCTGCACACCGGCCTGCCGCCGACGCCGATCTCCAATCCCGGCCTGGCCTCGATCGAAGCGGCCGCGCACCCCGCGCACGTGCCTACCTGTACTACGTGGCGGGCGCGGACGGCTGCGGCGAGCAGGCCTTCTCCGACACCGCCGCGCAGTTCGAAAGCGACGTCGCGGCCTACACGGCGGCGGTCGCGCGGGCCGGTGGCAAACCGCCGGTTTGCAAACGCCGATGAGCGAGCCGCGAACGCGTCTGGGCGTGCTCGGCTGGCCGGTCGCCCACAGTCGCTCGCCGGCGATGTTCGCCGCCGCGTTCGCGGCGTGCGCGATGGAGGGCTGGAGCTACCAGCGCCTGCCGGTCGCCCCGGAGCTGTTCGATCGGACCGTGCGCGCGCTCGGCGCGTCGGGGTTTCTCGGCGCCAACGTCACGATCCCCCACAAGCAGGCGGCGCTCGCCCTCGCCGACGGCGCAAGCGAGGCCGCGCGCGCGATCGGCGCCGCCAACACGCTCAGCTTCGCGCCCGACGGCGCGATCTCCGCCGAGAACACCGACGCGCCCGGGCTGATCGCGGCGCTGGGGCGCATGAGCGGGGTGCCCGCCCACCCCAGCGCGCTCGTGCTCGGCGCCGGGGGCAGCGCGCGCGCCGCCGTCTGGGCGCTGCTGCACGCGGGCGCGATCGAGGTCTCGGTGTGGAACCGCACCGCCGAGCGGGCCGCCTCGCTCGCCCGCGAAATGGGCGCTCGCGCGGTCGCCGAGCCGGTCGTGGCCGACCTGCTCGTGAACTGCACATCGGTCGGACTGCAACGGTCGGCCAGTGAGGCCAACGCGCTCAACCAACTCGGCCTGAGCGCCGATCACGTCGGTAGCTATGGGTATGTCATCGATCTCGTCTACCGCGAGGGCTCCACGCCACTGCTTGCCGCCGCACGCGCCCGCGGCGTCGCGACCGTCGACGGGCTGGAGGTGCTCGTCGCCCAGGGCGCGCTCAGCTTCGAGCTGTGGACCGGACACTCGGCGCCGCTGGCCGCGATGCGTCGCGGCGCCGGCATCCGCGGACGGCTGAGCCGAGCGCAGCTCGCGCCCGACGGGCGCGGGGCGATGAACATGCCGCCCGGCGGGCTGCGCGAGGACGCCATCTTCGGCGCCGAGGACCTGAGCAGGGCGAGCGTCGAGATCGATCGCGAGCACCCCCGGGCCTCCGCGGGCGCCGGCCCCCAGGGCCCACCGCCGGACAGCGCTGCCGACGCGCACGGCGCCGAGTCCGCGCCCGGGGTAACCCACCCCTCCCGTCGCGGCTCCTCCTCGCGCTTTCTCACCGACGTGATCGTCGAGATGGGCTTCGTCTCGCGCGAGCGCGTCGACAGCGCGATCGAGTCCTCGCGCAGCGAAGGCACGACGCCCGAGCGCGTGCTGCTGTCAAGCGGCGCGCTCACCCCGGACGGGCTCGCGCGCGCGCTCGCCGAGCGCTACGGCCTGGACCACCTCGACCTCGACGTGTTCCCGCTCGACATGAGCGCCGCCAACCTCGTCGTCAGCTCCGCCGCCAAGCGCTACCAGGCGGTGCCCGTCGCGTTCGTCGACAAGCGCACGCTACTGCTGGCGATGGCCGATCCCGCAAACGTGCTTGCCGTCGACGACGTCGCGATCATGACCGGCTACGAGGTGCGCGTGGCGGTCGCCTCGCCGGAAGCGATCGGCGAGCTGATCTCGCGCATGGATCGCCTGGAGGACGTCGTCAGCGACGAGGTGCTCGAGGACGGCGAGGAGGCGAGCGCGGAGATCGTCAACCTGCGCGAGACCGCCGACGACGCGCCCGTCGTCAAGCTCGTCAACCAGATCGTCGCGCAGGCGGTGGAGCGCGGAGCCTCCGACGTGCACCTCGCCCCCGACGGCCACGAGGTCAGGGTCAGGGTGCGCGTGGACGGCATCCTGCAGGACATAACCACCGTGCCGCGGCGGATGGCCGCCGGCGTCGTCTCGCGCGTGAAGATCATGGCCGAACTGGACATCTCCGAGCGGCGCCTGCCGCAGGACGGGCGCGTCAGCCTGACCGTGGACGGTCGCCACGTCGACCTGCGCGTGGTCACGCTGCCGAGCGTGCACGGCGAGTCGATCGTGATGCGCATCCTCGACAAGGACTCGGTCGTGATGAAGCTCGAGAAGCTCGGCATGGGCGAGTCCGATCGCGAGCGCTTCGAAGCGGCCTTCCACGAAACGCATGGCGCGGTGCTCGTCACGGGCCCGACCGGCTCGGGCAAGTCGACCACGCTGTATGCGGCGCTGCTCGCGCTCAACACGCCCGAGAAGAACATCATCACCGTCGAGGACCCGGTCGAGTACCAGGTCGCGGGGATCACCCAGGTGCAGGTGGCGGCGAAGGTGGGACTCACGTTCGCGAACGGGCTGCGCGCGATGGTGCGCGCCGACCCCGACGTGATCATGGTCGGTGAGATCCGCGACCGGGAGACCGCGCAGATCGCCGTGGAGTCGGCGCTCACCGGACACCTCGTGCTCTCGACGCTTCACACAAACGACGCGCCGTCGGCGATCACGCGCCTCACCGAGATGGGCATCGAGCCGTTCCTCGTGGCCAGCGCGCTGGACTGCGTGCTCGCGCAGCGACTCGCGCGGATGCTGTGCGCCAACTGCAAGCAGCGCACGATCGTGCCCGCCGAGGTGCTGCGCGAGAACGGCTACAAGGCGCTCGTCGACCTGGAGGCGTACGAGCCGGTCGGCTGCCGTCGCTGCAGCGGCAGCGGCTATCGCGGGCGCCTGGGCATCTATGAGGTGATGCGCATGTCGCCCGAGACGCGCCGCCTGACGCTCGAGCGCCGCCCCGCCGAGGAGATCCGCGAGGTCGCGCTGCGCGAGGGGATGCGCGGGCTGCGCGACGACGGGCTCGAGAAGGTACGCCAGGGACTCACCTCGATCGCCGAGCTTGCACGCGTGATCGGCGGAGGTTGAGATGTGCCGGGCCGCTGCCGATAAGAGGCGCATGAGACTTCACGAGCACACCGCCGGGCTGGGTTTGCGATGAGCGTCGACTTCGCCGACATGCTGATGGAGGTGGTGGCGCGGCGCGCCTCGGATCTGCACCTCGCCGCGGGCGCGCCCCCGACGGTGCGCGTGCGCGGGCGCCTGACGCAGATGGAGGGCTACCCCGAGCTGACCGACGTCGACACGCGCGAGATCGTCTACTCGATCCTCTCCGGCGACCAGCGCCAGCGCCTGGAGACCGACTGGCAGCTGGACTTCGCCTACTCGATCCCCGGGCACGCGCGCTTCCGCGTCAACGCCTACTTCCAGCGCGGCGCGATCGGCGCCGCCTTCCGCCTGATCCCCTTCGAGCTGAGCTCGATCGACCAGCTCGGACTGCCTCCCGTCGTGCACGAGCTCACGCGCAAGCCGCGCGGGCTGGTGCTCGTCACCGGCCCGACCGGCTCGGGCAAGTCCACTTCGCTGGCGGCGATGCTGGATGAGATCAACATGACCCGCGAAGAGCACATCATGACGATCGAGGACCCGATCGAGTTCCTGCACGGGCACAAGCGGTGCCTCGTCAACCAGCGCGAGCTGGGCTCCGACGCACAGACCTTCGCCGACGCGCTGAAGGCCGCGCTGCGCCAGGACCCCGACGTGATCCTCGTGGGGGAGATGCGCGACCTGGAGACGATCTCGACCGCGCTCACCGCGGCTGAGACCGGCCACCTCGTGTTCGCGACGCTGCACACCCAGGACACCGCCCAGACGGTGGACCGCATCATCGACGTGTTCCCGCCCTCACAGCAGGGCCAGGTGCGGGTGCAGCTTTCGGTCGCGCTGCAGGGCATCTTCACCCAGCAGCTGATCCCCACCGCCGACGGCGCCGGGCGCGTGGTGGCGTGCGAGGTGCTCGTGCCCAACCCGGCCGTGCGCAACCTGATCCGCGAGGGCAAGACCCACCAGATCTACTCCGTTCTGCAAACCGGCTCCTCGCTCGGCATGCAGACGATGGACGCGGCGCTCGTGACGCTCGTGCGCACGGGCAAGATCTCCCAGAAGCTGGCCGAAGAGCGCTCCTCCGCGCCGGAGGAGCTGCGCCGGCTGCTCGGCGCCGGATCGCTGGCGGCGGCATGAGCCCACACGCCGGCGCCATACTGCATCCTCGGTCGCTCACGTGCTTTGGCGCGCCACGCTCCCTGCGTCGGTGTCCGGCTCGGCCTGTGGGCTCGTGCGGCTGTGAGGCGAGAGGATGAGCACCTACGTCTTCAAGGCGATGGACATGTCCGGCGGCAAGGCGCGCGGGGAGATCGAGGCCGACTCCAAGCAGGCCGTCTCCGACCAGCTGAAGTCGCGCGGCATGATCGTGCTCGAGATCGCCGACAAGCACTCCTCGCGCGAGATCGAGCTGAGCTTCCTGAAGTCGGTCAAGGCGGCCGACCTGGCCGTGTTCTCGCGCCAGCTCGCGACGATGATCACCTCCGGGCTGTCGATCCTGCGCGCGCTGTACGTGCTGGAGGAACAGACCGAGAACAAGTTTCTGAAGGAAACGATCGTGGCGGTGCGCAAGGACGTCGAGGCGGGCATGTCGCTGTCGGGCGCGATGGAGGCCCACCCGAAGGTGTTCACGCCCCTGTTCGTGGCGATGACCGCCGCGGGCGAGGCCGGCGGCCTGCTCGAGCAGTCGCTGATGCGGGTCGCCGACCAGCTGGAGAAGGACGCTTCGCTGCGCCGTCAGGTGCGCTCGGCGATGGTCTACCCGACGCTGATCCTCGTGTTCGCCGTCGCGACGATGCTCGCCCTCGTCGCCTTCCTGGTGCCCGTGTTCGAGGGCGTCTTCAAGGAATTCGGCGGCAAACTGCCCGCGATCACCGAAGTCTCGGTGCTGATGTCGAAGATCGTCACCAAATACTGGTGGGCGATGTTCGGCAAGCGTCGGCCTGGCCGCGTTCTCGTTCGTCAAGTGGAAGAAATCCTCGTGGGGCCGTCCCCAGTGGGACCGCTTCCGCCTGCGCATACCGATGAAGATCGGCTCGCTCGTGCAGCAGATCGCGGTCGCGCGCTGGTCGCGCACGCTCTCCTCGCTGATCGCGGCCGGCGTGCCGCTGCTGCTGGCGCTCGACATCACCGGCCGGACGGCCGGCAACGTCGTCGTCGAGGACTCGATGGTGGGAGTGATCGCCTCCGTCAAGCGCGGCGGCTCGATCTCCGAGCCGCTCGCGAAGGCGAGCGTCTTCCCCTCGATGGTCACCCACATGGTCGGCGTCGGCGAGGAGACGGGCGCGCTGGATCAGATGCTCGCGAAGATCGCCGACTTCTACGACGACCAGGTCGAGGCGTCGGTCAAAATGCTCACCTCGATCATGGAGCCGATCATGATCCTCGTGATCGGCTCGATCGTCGGGTTCATCGTCATCTCGATGTACTACCCGATGTTTACGATCTACAACAACATCCAGTAGCTCAGCGAGGATCGACTCCCAACCGGGCGCCCTGGACCGACAGGCTCACGCGCCCGTCGAGCAGCGCCAGCAGCTCCTCGCCGACCAGCTCGCGGCGCCAGCCTCGCAGCGTGCGCACGTCGGCCTCGCCGCCCGCGCCGCTGCTCCCGCTCGCCTCGCGGCGGGCGGCGACGATCGCCTGCAGGTCCGCGCGCGAGGCGAGCAGCTCGTAGGCCACCTCCGCTTCGCGCGCGCGGGCTCGAACGAGCGCCTCCGCGAGCGCGATCAGCGGCGCGTCCTCTGCCCTCGGCGGCGCGTTGCGCTGTCCGCCGGCGAGTGGCGGGTAGGAGCCCGCAAGGCCCCGCCTGACCGCCGCGAGCAGCTCCTCGCCGCCGCGGCGCATGTTGCCCTGGCCGACGCCGCGGATGTCTTCGAGCTTGCGCTGGGAGGAGGGTCGGCGCTTGGCTATCTCCACCAGCGCCGCGTCGCCGAGCACGCTCTGCACCGGACGGTCGCGCCGCTCGGCGGTGCGCTCGCGCCACGCGACCAGCTCGCGCGCGACCCCCTGGGACGCCGCATTGAGGCTCCGCACGCGCGGGAGCCGTTCGAAGATCGTGCCGAGGTCGCGCTCGTCGCTGACGCGCTCCAGGAACTCGCACTCCTCGCGCGCCCAGCGCAGGCGGCCGACCTCCGCCAGGCGCCGCTGCAGCTCGCTCGCGAGCGCGCTCAGGTGCACGACGTCGTCGCGCGCGTAGGCGAGCTGCTCGTCGCTGAGCGGACGCGCGTCCCAGCGGGTGAAGCTCGCGCTCTTGGACAGTTTCACCGCGAGCAGCTCGGCCAGCAGCGTGTCGTAGGAGCACTGCGCGCCCATCCCCAGGAAGCCCGCCGCGACCTGCGTGTCGAACACGCACCGCACCTCGCACCCGAGCGCGCGGCGCAGCAGCGCGATGTCCTGACGCCCGGCGTGCACGATCACCTCGACCGCCGGGTCGGCGATCGCCTCGGCGAGCGGCCCCCTGGGCCAGTCGTCCCGTAGGGGATCGAGAATCTCGATGCGCTCGCCGTGTGCCCTCTGGGTGTGCCCGTCAGCCTGCCCCTCGCCGTGATCGGGGCGCCCGCGCTCCTGCTCGCGCTCCTGCCCGGGCTCGGCCACCGCCAGCTGGATCAGGCACAGCAGCGTTCGATAGCGCCCCTCGCCCATGAACTCGGTATCGAGCGCGATCCGCCCGGCGGCGCGTGCCAGCTCGGCGACGTTCACGGCGCGCCGACCTCCGGCTCCTCCTCCGCGCTGGCCGCCGGCAGGCGCAGCTCGAAGCATGCGCCGCTCGGCCGCTGCTCGCCGGGGTCGTCCGCGAGCGAGAGCGTCCCGCCCATGCGGCCGGCGAGCTCGCGGCCGATCGCCAGGCCGAGCCCGAAGCCGCTGTGCCCGCCGGTCGTGCTGCCGCGCTCGAAGCGCTCGAAGATGCGCTCGCGCTCGGACTCGGGCACTCCCGGTCCGCTGTCGCTCACCGTCAGGCGCGAGCATGCGCCGTCGGTTGCCGTGGCGGCGTGCACGACTGAGCCCGAGGGCGCGATGCCGATCGCGTTGTCGAGCAGGATCCTCGCGATCTGGGCCACCGCACCGGGATCGCAGCGGGCCCAGCAGGCCCGTGGCGAGGGGCGCACTTCGATCCGCACGTCGCGCTCGCCCGCGCGACGCTCGAATTCGGCCGCGACCGCCCGGCACAGCTCGGCCAGCTCGACCGGCTCGGCGCGCAACGGCGCCTGCGCGTCCAGGCGAGAGAGGTCGAGCAGATCCGAGGCGAGGCTCGACAGGCGGTGGGACTGCTCGCGCGCGCGGGCCGTGCGCTCGCGCGCGTCGGTGAGATCGAGCCGCCGCGGGTCGAGGTCGTCCTGCAGCAGCTCAAGCGTCCCGTCCAGCGAGGCGAGCGGGGTGCGCAACTCGTGCGAGGCGGTCGCCACGAACGCCTGACGAGCCTTGACCTGGCGGCGCAGGCGAGCCTGCATGCTCGCGAACGCACGCGTCAGATCGCCGATCTCGTCGTCGCGCTCGTCGACGTGAATCGGCGCGTCGAGCCCGTGGCGCTCCAGTTCGCGCGCCGCGTCGCGCAGGCGCTCCAGGCGCCGCAGCAGCGTGGTTGTGAGCGCCAGTCCGAGCAGCAGCGCGATCCCCAGTCCGACCGCGGCCGCCTCGATGAACGCTTTGCGCACCACGTTCACCGTGGAGATCACGTATTCGAGCCGCCGCAGCAGGACGACCGCGTAGAGCGCGCCGCCCCGGCCGATCCGCATCGGCTCGACCGCCACGAGATTGTCGCCGATCAGCGTGTGCACGCCCCTGCCCGTGCGCAGCGCGCGCGCCACCTGTGCGTAGTAGTCGGGCACGTCGAGGTCCTGGTCGGAAGGCGCGTAGATCGTCTGGAGCCTGTCGTCGAGCACCGTGATCTCCGCGCCGGAGCGGTGGCGCAGCAGCGAAACCGTGGCAGCCAGTTCGCGCGGGTTCGGACGGCCTGTGGCGCCTTCGACCCCGATCTCTTCGAACTCCGGCCTGGACGCGGAGACGGCGGCGAACACGCCGGCCTCGCCCTCGGAGCGCAACCGCTGCTCCAGCGGGGAGAGCAGCGCGAGCGCCGCCACGGCAAGCGTCACGGCGCTCGAGAGCAGCAGCGCCGCGAGCATCCGCGGGCGCAGCCCGAGCACGTGCCGGCGCACTCCGGCGCGAGCGCTCCTGGCGCTCTCGACGCCCGGCGGCTCGGGCTCGCTCACGGCTCCTGGAAGCGGTATCCGGCGCCGCGCACCGTGAGGATCAGCTTCGGCTCCTCGGGCTTCTCCTCGATCTTTTCGCGCAGGTGGCGGATGTGCACGTCGATCGCGCGCGGGTCGCGGTAGGCGGAGTCGCCCCAGATCGCGCGCAGCAGCTCCTGGCGGTTGAACAGCCGGCCCGGTTCGCTCATCAGCTGCGCGAGCAGCTCGAACTCCGAGAAGGTGAGCTTCGCCTGGCGGTCGCGCACGGTCACCTCGCGGTGGCCGCGGTCGAGCACGATCGGGCCGATCGCGAGGATCTCGCGACCCATTCCCCGCGGCCCCGAGCGGCGCAGCACCGCGCGGATGCGGCTGCGCAGCTCGGCCAGCCCGAACGGCTTGGTGACGTAGTCGTCGGCGCCGGCCTCAAGGCCCTGCACGGCGTCGGCCTCGGTGTCCAGCGCGGTCAGCATGATGATCGGCACGATGTTGCGCTGCTCGCGCAGCGCACGGCACACGTCGTAGCCGTTGGGTCCCGCGCCGAGCGCCACGTCGAGCAGGATCACGTCGAACTGCTCGGAGCTCGCGCGCTCGATCGCCTCCGCCCCGCCGGCGACCGCCTGCACGGCGTGACCCTCCTTGGAGAAGGAGCGCGTCAGCGTCTCGCGCAGGGGCTCCTCGTCGTCCACGACGAGGATGTTCATCGATGCTGAGGAGTCCACCGCGCTCACGCTACAGGCATCCGCGCTCGCACGAACGGTTGGGGTGGCGATGGCGGCGGCTCGCGAGCCCGCCGGCGCACATGCGTTTGCGGTCGGGAGGGCAGCTCACGCGGGGACCCCCGGCAGTCGCCACAGCACGCCGCGCTCGCGCAGTCCCGCCTGCGCGGACACGTCGGTGCCGTGCGCACGCACCCACAGCGCGGCCGGCGCGCAGCCCGCCACCGTCTTCGCCGGACGCGGTCCGCAGACCGAGTCCAGGAACGCGTAGCGCACCTGGCCGCGCCCGATCAACCGCTTCAGCTTCGCCACGCTCGTGAAGGGCAGCCCGTCGTAGGTGGTGAGCATCAGCACCGGGCGGTCGTCCTGCACGATCAGCGAGGCGACGTTCGTCGCTTCCCCGGCCGCCAGCTCGTAGCGCGCGCCGCCCTGGTGGGCGAGCAGGTAGGAGCTGAGCAGGCGCTGCTCTTCGCCGTTGAGCGCGCCGACGTCGCCGGCGTCGGAGGTGTCGGCCCGAGCCGCCTGGATGCTTGCCGCCAGCGGTATCGCAAGCAGCGCCGTCAGCGCCACCGCCAGCGCTCCGCGCAGCCGCTCGCCGCCGCGCGCGGGCCGGGCTGCGGCGGCGAGCGTGCCCGCCACGAGGGCGACCCCGATGCCATACATCGCCACGACGGCCGGCACGAAGCTCTCGACGTAGCGGGGATGCAGGCGCACCATCGCGCTGAACAGCACGATGCCGCTCGCCAGCCACACGAACAGCCCGATCGCGGTCGCGCGCCGCACCCGCCGCCGATCCTCCGCGGCGGCGCCCTGGGGAGCTTCCCCGCGCTGGGCGCGCAGGAGCGATGCGACGACGGCCACACTCAGGACGAGCGCCGCAAGCGCCTCCCAGCCGAGCCACTTGGCGGGCAGCTCGCCGCTCCTTGCCAGCAGGCGTGTGGGGGAGGGGGGAGCGGGGGTCGTGCCGGCGGTCCCAGGGTGGCCGGTGGTGGCGCCGCGCACGGCGACGGTGCGCGCCTGTGGGGACGTTCCCATGGTTTTCGCGAGGTTTGCGCCGTCGCCCGCTCCAACCGGCGCCGCGGTGCTCTGGCCGACTTCGGTCGTTTTGCCGCTCAGGCGTTCGGTGCCGTTGAACACGAACGCCGCGTTCCAGGCGCTGCCGTCGGTCGAGCCGATCGCGTACGGGCGCTCGCTCGCGGGGAACAGCAGCGTCGCGCCGAGCCAGGACAGCGCGACGAGCACGTACACGCAGGCGGCGGCGCCGATTTGCGCGGCGGGTCGTGCGTATGCTCTCGCGCGGCCGGGGCCGGGGCCCGCCCGGCGTGGCAGGCCCAGGCAGGCGAGCACGAGCAGTCCGGGGAGCGCGACGATCGACTCCAGCAGCTTGACGTCGAACGCGAGCCCGAGCGCGGCCGCGGCGGCGAGCAGCCACGCCGTGCGCCCGCTTTCGCACGCGAGCACCAGCGCGAGCAGCGCCACGACCAGCAGCAGCATCATGACGGCGTCCATCGTGTCGCTGCGGGCGGTCACGACCTCGATCGGCAGCGTCGCAAGCGCGAGCGCCGCCACGAGCCCGGCTAGCGCTCCGAACGGGCGCCTGACCGCCGCGTACAGCAGCGGCACCGAGGCGGTGCCGGCCAGCGCCTCGGGCAGCTTCAGCGAGGTCGAGCCCCAGCCGAGCAGCTTCACGCTCGCCACCTGCAGCCACAAATCCACGGGCGGCTTGTCGATCGAGACGCTGCCGCCGGGCTCATACGCTCCGAAGAAGAAGTTGTGCCAGGAGAGGCCCATGCTGCGGACCGCCGCGTCGTAGAACGGGTCGAGCCGCACCGCGCCGAGATCGACCAGCCGCAGCGCCGCCGCCAGTGCGACGATCAGCGCGAGCGCAAGCCAGCGCAGCCGCGCCCGCCGGGTGATCGTCGTTGCGCTCACGCCGCGAACGCTAGTCCAGTCGGCGCTGGCCCGGCCCCGGCCCGCACTGGCCTGCCGTCAAAGAAGGTAGTGTGGGCGGCATGAGCGACGCGAGCGATTCCAAGCGGTCGGGCGCCGACGGGGACGGCGGCGCAGCGCAGGCGTCCGCCGGGGAGGCGCGGGAGCCGAGGGTGTGCATGCCCTGCCGCGGCAGCGGCAAGGTCATCTCCAACCTGGGCGGACACGCGCGCACCGTCACCTGCCCGTGGTGTCGCGGCGGCGGCGAGCGGCTCGTCGGCATGGACGCGCAGGAGTACCAGCGCGAACAGGCCGCGCTCAAGCGCCATTGAGCGCGGGGGCCGTCGCGCAGCTGCCGCCGCGCACCGCCGGCAGCGCTTTGCGATCTCGGTTTGAAGCCGCTGATCGGGGGTAATGTGTCCAGCTTTGCTGCAACGCTAAAGCGCGCCCGCGGGGCGGTCGATGAACGCGCTGAAAAGCCAGACCGCAGGTCAAGGCAGGCACCGAGACAGGTGTAGGCAAAGCCGGCGGCTCCGTCGGGTGGATCGCGAGATCGGCCGGGAGAGCGCATCGTCGATGTGAGACGGTTGGTCTGAGGGCTGGCGCCCAAGAACCGGATCCCAAGGAGGATTCAATGCTAAATCGACTGCGCCAGCGCGCATCGGATGAGGGTGGCTTCACGCTCATCGAACTCCTGGTGGTCATCCTGATCGTCGGCATTCTCGCCGCGATCGCGATTCCCGCCTTCCTGAACCAGAAGAGCAAGGCCAGCGACTCGACCGCCGAGACGATGGCTCAGACCGCTCAGACCGCCGCCGAGACATTTGCGACGGAAAATGAAGGCAGCTACGTCGGTCTCGCAGAAAAAGGCATCGAAAAGCTCGAGGCAATCGAGCCGACGCTGAAAGAAAAAGGCAGCGCCGAACTCTCCGCTGTCACCGGAACCGCCACCACGTATAAGGTGACCACGAAGGCAAAAGGCACGGAAGACGAATTCTCGGTTGAACGAACCGCAGCTGGTGAATTCAACCGTCCTTGTAAAGTCAAGACTGAAGCCAACCCCGGCGATTGTAAAGTCGTCAAAGGCACCACCGCAGGCGAATGGTAGGTCTCATAGTTGTATGGTAGTATCGGCCACCTCGTCTTTCGCAGGCGCAGGCGGCAGAAACGATGCTTGCCTTGGCGGGGGCGGCCTTCGGGTCGCCCCCGTTTTTGTGTCGACAGTACCTTGTCGGTGGGTGGCACCTTGCACCGGTACACAAGCGGCATGCTGTTGCCGATCATCCGGCCATGAAGAGCGTGTCCTCAACGTTCCCGACCGCGTCGAGGGTCACACGGGTGCTGCGCGAAGCCCGCGACCAGCGGGGCTTCAGCCTCATCGAACTGCTCGTCGTAATCCTGATCGTCGCGATCCTCGCCGCGATCGCGATTCCCGCGTTCCTGAGCCAGAAGAGCAAGGCCAGCGACTCGAGCGCGGAGACACAAGCTCAGACCGCCCAGACCGCGGCCGAGACGTATTCGACCGAAAACGAAGGCAGCTACGGCTCGATGAGCAAGGCGATACTCGAAAAGATCGAGCCCGCATTGAAAGAAAAAAGCGTGGTCAAGCTCGTCAAGGCCGAAGAAAAGTCCAAAGGCGCGGGCTACCTGGTGGAGGCGGAATCCGTCACGACAAAAGACACTTTTTCGATCGAACGCTCCTCGACCGGCACGTTCGCCAGGACCTGCACGATTCCGGCCGCCAACGAAAAAGACCCCGGAGACTGCAAGCTGACCAAAGGCAAAGGCACCAAAGGTGAATGGTAGCTCCTCAGCCGGCTGGATGCGCGCTTGCACCGATGCTCAAGTCCCGGCGCGCAAACGCCGATCATTCGTCCATGGGACTGGCAGCCGCGACAACCTTCACGGGCGTGTTCGGAGCGATCGTCGGATCGTTTCTGAACGTCGTCGTCTATCGCCTGCCTCGGCGCGAGTCGGTCGTAAGGCCGGCGTCGCACTGCACGAGCTGCGGCTCGACGCTGAAGCCCTACGACAAGGTGCCGGTGCTCTCATGGCTTGTACTACGAGGCCGCTGTCGCAACTGCGCCGCACCGATCTCCTCGCGCTACCCGCTCGTCGAGGCGCTGTGCGCACTGCTGTGCGTCGCGGCGGTGCTCGCGGGCGGCTCTACCGCGACGGTCGCTCTGAATGTCGTCTTCATCCTCTTGCTCGTACCGATCGTGCTGATCGACATCGAGCACCGCATCATCCCCAACCGCCTGACCGCGCTTGGCGCCATGTTGGCGCTCGGCATCGGACTCGCGCTCGACCCGAGCGGCGAGCCGGCCCGCCTGATCGCGGGTGCGGCCGCCGGCGGTGCGCTGCTGCTGGCGGCGCTCGCCTACCCGGGCGGGATGGGCATGGGCGACGTCAAGCTCGCGGGCGTGATGGGCCTGTTCCTCGGCAGCGCGGTGGCTCCGGCGATGCTGATCGCGCTGCTGGCGGGCGTGCTCTACGGAGCGCTGCTCGGCGCGCGCAAGGGCGCTCGCGTCGCCGGCAAGACGGCTGTCCCGTTCGGTCCCGTTCCTCGCCTTCGGCTCGCTCGTCGCGATCTTCGCCGGCGAGCCGCTCGTGCACCTGTACACGACCAACTTCCTGAGCCAATGAGCCCCAAGGAGCGTGGACAGATGACCAAGGACAGCCTCGAGCTGCTCAGGCCGACGTCGATCGTGGTCGATATTCCACCGGAGGCACCCGCGGACGGGGTCGCGGATGTGGGTGGCGCTCCCTCATCGACATCCCAGCGCAAAATGCCATCCCTTCGCAAGCCCAGCCTCAAATTCGAGCGCAAAGCGCGCTCCGGCTCCGGACCGATGCTCGTCGGCCTGGACATCCAGCCCGGCTACGTGACGGCCGTGCAGGCCAGGGTGAACGGCTCGGTGCTTGTGCAACGCGCGGCCGGCGCACAGCTTCCGCCCGACACGGTGCGCGAGGGCGAGGTGCTCGACGGCGCCGCGCTCGCGCAGACGCTGCGCGAGATGTTCGGCAACTCTCGCCTGGACAAGCGGGTGCGCGTGGGCGTCGCCAACCAGCGCACCGTGCTGCGGACGCTGGAGATGCCCCCGCTCAGCGACGGCAAGGAACTGGATGCCGCGATTCGCTTCCAGGCCGAGGACCAGATTCCGATGCCGATCGAGAACGCGGTGCTCGACTACCACCTGCTCGGCGTCAGCGAAACGCCCGCCGGGCCGCGCCAGCGCGTGATCGTCGTCGCTGCTCAGCGCGACATGC
Organism: uncultured Solirubrobacterales bacterium; assembly: GCA_963831995.1. Classification (GTDB taxonomy): domain Bacteria; phylum Actinomycetota; class Thermoleophilia; order Solirubrobacterales; family Solirubrobacteraceae; genus Palsa-744. The sequence goes on from CAWHSI010000001.1 coordinate 262,185, forward strand.
TCGAACGGCTGCTCGCCGCCGTACGCGAGGCGGGCCTGCGCCCCGAAGGGCGTGGACCTGTCCGCCTTCGCGCTGATCCGCTCGCTGCACCGCCTCGACGATCAGCACGCGGGCCGGGTGCTCTATCTGAACGTCGGCGGCCTCACGAACATGGCGATCGCAGAAGGCAACGTGTGCCACTTCACGCGCGTGGTCAGCGGCGGCCTGGAGTCGATGGCCACCGACATCGCCGAGCGTCACGGCATCGCGCTGCTGAAGGCGCGCGCGCTGCTGGCCTCGGTCAACCTGCAGGCCGAGCAGCCCGCGGTGGCGCAATACGGCGACGCCGGCGCACCCGAGTCCCTTGTGGGCCCGAGCGAGCCGTATGCGCCACAGGCACAGCCCTATGAGCCGTTTGCGCCCTCACCGCCGCTCGACGCGCGAGAGGAGCAGCACACCTCGCCCGCCGAGCCCCCGGTCGCGGCCGCCGAGCCGCAGACGCCGCCCGCCCCATCCGCCGAGCTTCGCGAGAAGCCCGGCATCGACGTGCGCCCGGTGCTCGTCGGCGGTGTGCGCGAAATCGCCGGCGAGGTACGCAACTCGCTTGACTTCCACCGCTCCCAGGACGGCGGGGGCGAGGTCTCGAGCGTGATCCTCAGCGGTCCCGCTCTGCGGATCGCCGGTTTCGCGAGCGCCCTGCAGAGCGAGCTGGGCGTGCCCGTCGTTTCGCAGACGGTCGGGCTGGCAAGCGACGGCTCGACCGGCGAGGTATCGCCCGAGCACCTGGCCGTGGCCACCGGCCTTGCGACCGAGGAGGCGCCGCGATGAAGGCCGTAAACCTGATCCCGGGCGAGCGGCGCAGCAAGAGCCGCGACCTCGTCGGGCGCTCCGGCGGCGCCGCGTTGATCGTGCTCGGCCTGCTCGCGGGGCTGATCGCGCTGGCCGTCATGTACGGCAGCGCGAGCCATCGAATCTCAAGCCAGGCGGGCGAGGCGGCGGCGCTGAACGCCAAGACCAACGCCGTCGAGGCGCGCACCGGGCGGCTCAGCTCCTACACGAGCTTCGTCGCGATGGCCGAACAGCGGATGCGCACCGTCTCACAGCTGGTTGAGTCGCGCTTCGATTGGTCGCACGCCCTGCACGAGCTTGGCCGCGTGATGCCGAGCGGGACGGCGCTCGACGCGCTGCACGGCGCCGTCGGCTCGACCGAAGGCCGCGTGAGCGCCTCCAGCTCCTCCAGCTCCTCTTCGAACTCCACGGCGAGCACGAGCGCGAGTTCGAGCACGCCTCCGGGCAGCACGCCCACGTTCACCCTCTCCGGCTGCGCGACCAGCCAGGCGACCGTCGCCCAGACGCTGCAGCGGCTGCGCCTGATGGATGGCGTCAGCGAAGTGCAGCTGCAGAGCTCCACCAGCTCCGGCAGCTCCAGCGGCGCCAGTGCGAGCGCCGGCGGCGGAGGCTGCCCGTCGGGCGACCCCTCCTTCACCGTCATCGTCGGCTTCGCCGCGCTGCCCGCCGCCCCGGCGATCAGCGCGCCGGCCGGGGTTACGCCCGCGGCCGCGCACGGCCAGGGCGTGAAAGTGCAGGTCTCCGCTCGCGGCAAGGGGGCGCCCCGATGACCCTGCGCGACCGCCTCATGTTGATGGGAATCGCGCTGCTGGCGGTGCTCGGCGCCGTCTGGTACCTGGGCGTCGCGCCCGAGCGCGAAAAGGCGAGGAAGGTCAGCGCCGAAGTGCAGACCGCACGCCAGCAGCTGGCGAGCGCCGAAGCGCAGGCGAGCGAAGCCCTGAACGCGCAGGCGCGCTACGCGGCCGCGTACACCTCGCTTGTGACCCTCGGCCAGGCGGTGCCCGCCTCCGCGGAAACTCCGGCGCTCATCTACATGCTCGAAGGAGGCGACCCACAAACACAACATCCAGTTCTCCTCGATCGCCGACGGCGCCTCGGGCACGGGTTCGAGCACGAGTTCGAGCTCGGCCGGCCCGGCATCGAGCCTCGGCGCGGCGGCGCACGGCGCGGGACTCGCCCAGCAGCCGTTCACGTTCGTGTTCACCGGCAGCTTCGTCGACCTGAGCAGGCTGCTGGGTCAGCTGGAAGCCTTCACGGTGCTCGCGTCCTCAGGTCCGCTGCAGGTGAGCGGGCGTCTGCTGACGATCGACAGCGTCACCCTGGCTCCCAACACCAGCGAAGGAGGGGGCGGTTCCGGCCAGTCGAAGTCGAGCGAGCTGACGGGCACGATCACCGCAACCGCGTATGTGCTGCCGGCCGGCTCCTCCGAGCTCGGCGGCGCGAGCGCATCCAACCCCGCCGGCGGACAGTCGAGCTCGAGCGTAGCTCCGGCGGATCTAGTGTCACACCCGCACTGGTGAGGGCGCCGACGCCATGACCGAGCTGATGCGATCGATAAAGGCGGACCTGCTCTCGCGACGCCTGCTGCCGGCGCTCGTCGTGCTCGGCGTCGCGCTGATCGCCGCGGTGGCCTACGCTGCGACGGGCGGTTCGGCAGGCCCGAGCTCCTCGACCCCTGCCGGGGCAGCCGCCGTGGGCGCGGCCGCATCCGGCGCGCCGGGCTCGCGCCCGGTGTCGGTCGCCGCGGCAAACCCGGAGCAGGCTGTCTCGGAGACTCCCGGCGGAGCTCGCTATCAGAGCCAGGGGCCGACGCGCGACCCGTTCGTGCCGTTGCCCACGCCGAAGGCGGCGACGAGCACCGGCACCGCCAAATCGTCGAGCTCCTCCAGCGGCTCCTCCTCGGGGCGCTCCTCCAGCGGCGGCTCTTCCGGAAACGGCAAGAGCGGTGGTGGCGGCGGCTCGCCGGCGCCGGTGCCGGCCAAACCGCCCGCGCCGGCAAAGCCGCGCAACCCCTACACCGTCTCGGTGCTGTTCGGCGTTCCGTCGAGCACGCCCGGGCACTCGGCGACGCTCGTGCCCTATCCGAATCTCAGCCTCGGACAGTCGCTGCCGTCCAAGCAGGACTCGCGCATCGTCTTCGAACGCGTGACGAGCACCGGCAAGGGCGCGATCTTCAAGCTTGTCGTCCCGCCGATCCTGCGCGGCACCGGCATCTGCCTTCCGAGCCAGTCGGAATGCGAGACGATCGACCTCGAAGCGGGTCACTACGAGGTACTCGAATACGTCGAAGCGAGTGGACAGAATGTGAGCTACGAAGTGGGTGTCGTGAGTATCGTGAAGAACAGCGGCTCCGCCGGCGCCGCGCGGGCCAAGCGCGCCATCGGCGCGGCCCGGGCGAAGCGCCTGGCAAGCATCATGCGCGCGGCGGACAGCGCGCCCGCCGCGGGCGCGTAGCGCAACCGCAGCTCCTGCTCGCGCGCTCGTTCGATCCGCCAGCAAATAAGCTAGGGCGGACATGACGCTCCGCCTGATCACCGCCGGCGAGTCCCACGGCCCCGGCCTCACGTGCGTGGTCGAGGGTCTGCCGGCCGGGATCGAGCTCGCGCCGGACGATCTCAACCGCGACATGGCGCGCCGCCAGCTCGGCCACGGTCGCGGCGGGCGCATGAAGATCGAGAAGGACAGCGCCCGGGTCACCGCCGGGGTGCGCCACGGCCACACGCTCGGCGGCCCGATCGCGCTGCAGGTCGAGAACCGCGATTACGCCAACTGGGAAGAGCGCATGTCGCCGTGGCCCGTCGACGCGGAGCTCGCCGAGGTGCACCTTCCGCGCCCCGGCCACGCCGACCTCGTCGGCACGCAGAAGTACAAGCAGAGCGATGTGCGCAACATCCTCGAGCGAGCCTCCGCGCGCGAGACCGCGGCGCGCGTGGCGGGCGGCGCGCTGTGCAAGGCGTTTCTCGCCGCGCTCGGCGTGCAGGTCCGCTCGCACGTGATCCAGATCGCCAGCGTGCGCGCGCCCGAGCCGCAGGCTGCGCTCGACACTCGCCGACTTCGACGAGGTCGACGCCTCGCCCGTGCGCTGCCTGGACGCCGAGGCGGGACGGGCGATGGTCGCCGAGATAAACGCCCTGCGCAAGGCCAACGAGTCGCTCGGCGGGGTGTTCGAGGTGCAGTCCTTCGGGGTCGTTCCCGGTCTCGGCTCGCACGTCTCCTGGGAGGAGCGCCTCGACGGGCGGCTCGCGATGGGCATCCTCTCGATCCAGGCGATGAAGGGCGTCTCGATCGGCGACGGCTTTCGCATCGCGGGAGTGCCCGGCTCGCAGGCGCACGACGAGATCTTCTACTCCGAGGCGCGGGGGTACTATCGCGAAACCAACCGCGCCGGGGGCCTGGAGGGCGGCATGACCAACGGCGAGCCGCTGATCGTGCGCGGCGCGATGAAGCCGCTGCCGACCCTGACCAAGCCGCTGCGCTCGATCGACATATCCACACACGCCCCCGCCGAGGCGCTGCGCGAGCGCACCGACTCCTGCACGGTGCCCGCCGCCGGCGTGGTCGGGGAGGCGATGGTCGCGCTCGTGCTCGCCGACGCCTACCGGCGCAAGTTCGGCGGCGACCACATCGACGACACGCGCCAGGCGCTGCACTGCTACCGCGAGCGGATCGGATGGCCGGCGCCTTGAGAGGCTTGCGATCGGGCGCGCCTCGCGGGGAGAGCTCGCGGTGGCGCAGCTAGCCACCGCGCCCGAGCGCGCGCTCGTCCTCATCGGCTTCATGGGCGCCGGCAAGACGACTGTCGCCACGCAGCTCGCCACCGCGCTCGGTGTCCGCGCGCTCGACAGCGACCGGCTGCTCGAGGAGCAGTTGGGGCACTCGATCGCCGAGGAGTTCGAGCTGCGCGGCGAGCGCTCGTTTCGCGCCGCCGAGGAGCGGCTGGTGTGCCGGCTGCTGGACGAAGCGGGACCCGGAAGCGTGATCGCGCTGGGCGGCGGCAGCATCCTCTCAGAGCGCGTGCGCGCCGCTCTTGCGCCGCACCTGACGGTGATGCTGGACATCAGCGCGCGTGCCGCGTGGCGACGATCCGGAGCGGGTCCCGGCCGGGAGAAGCGTCCGCTCGCGAACGACCGGGAGGCCTTCGACGCGCTCTACGCTAGTCGGGCCGGGCTGTACGAGCAACTCGCCGACGCGGTCCTGCCCGCGCTCGCCCCGCGCGTGGCGCTGCGTGCCCTGCCGTCGCTGCGCTCGCTCGCGCGCGCGCCCGCCGGCACCAGGCTGCTGTGGGCGACCGCCGCCTCCGGGGAGTACCCGGTGTTCGTCGGGTCCGGGCTGCTGAACGCGCAAACGTGCTCGGCGTCCGGGCTGTGGCCGGTGGACCGAGCCGCCTCGCGCCCGTTCTGCGTCTCAGACCAGCACGTCGCCGCGCTCCACGCCGAGCGGTTGGGGAGAGTTCAGGAGCTCGTGGAGATAGCCCCGGGAGAGCGCAACAAGACGCTCGCCGGCGCCGAGCTCGTGTGGAGCGCGCTCGCCGCCGGCGGCATGACTCGGGCGGACCATCTCGTCGCCCTGGGCGGCGGCGTCGTCGGCGATCTCGCGGGGTTCTGCGCCGCCACCTACCAGCGCGGCGTGCCGGTCGTGCACGTGCCCACGACGCTCGTCGCGCAGGTCGACTCCGCCTACGGCGGGAAGACGGGCGTCGATCTGCCCCAGGCCAAGAACTATGTCGGCGCCTACCATCATCCCGCCGGCGTGCTCGTCGACCCCGACACCCTGCGAACGCTGCCTCGCGAGGAGCTGGCGGCGGGTTATGCGGAGGTGTTGAAGACCGCGCTGATTGCCGGCGGCGAGCTGTGGCGAAGAGTCTCCGGCGGAGAGCCGGTCGACGAGCGCACGATCCTCGCGTGCGCGCGCACCAAGCTCGCCGTGGTGGCCGAAGACGAGCGCGACGCGAATCGCCGCCAGGTGCTCAACCTCGGGCACACGATCGGCCACGCGCTCGAGACCGTCACCGAATACGAGCGCTATCGCCACGGCGAGGCGGTGGGGATCGGACTGCTGGCCGCGCTGCGACTCTCAGGGCTCGAGCAGCTTCGCGGAGAGGTGCGCGAGCTGCTCGTCCGCCAGGGCCTGCCGGTGGCGCTCGACGGGGAGGACGTCGACCGCATAATCGAGGCCACGACACGCGACAAGAAGCGGCTCGGCGCCCAGGTGCCGTTCGTGCTGCTCGGGGCGCCCGGGGACGCGCGCACCGGCTGTCACGTGGCCGCCAGGGACCTGCGCGCCGCGGTGGCGGAGTTGGCTGTCGGCCTGTAGGGCCGGGGCGGCCTCGAGCGTGCTCGCGCCACGCGGGCGAGCCGCCGCGATGCCTCGCCCCGCTGCGGTGGCGATAGGCTCTGCGCCACGATGGCAGCCGCGCTGCGCATAGAGGTGATGCACGGGGTGAACCTCGACATGCTCGGCAAGCGCGAGCCCGAGCACTACGGCACGCTCACGCTTGACGAGCTGGAGCGCCAGATCGAGGGGTTCGCGGGCGAACTGGGCATCGAGACGCGCTTCTTTCGCACCAACTTCGAGGGCGAGTACGTCGAGCACCTGCACGGTCTGCGCACCCTCGCGGGCACACCCCACGGCGGGAGCCAAGCAGGCGAGCGCGTCGATGGGATCGTGCTCAATCCCGGCGCCTGGACGCACTACTCGTGGGCGATCCACGACGCGCTAGCGACCGCCGCGCTGCCCGCGGTCGAGGTGCACCTCTCCGACGTGAAGGCGCGCGAGCCGTGGCGGCGGATCTCGGTGATCGAGGATCTGTGCGCGATGTCGGTGTCCGGACAGGGCATCGAGGGCTACAGGCTCGCGCTGCAGCGGCTGCGCGAGGAGTGCGGGGACGGCTCCGGCGCGTGAGCCTCGCCGTTCGGTATGCCCGGGCGCCCGCCGAGGCAGCCTCGCCGGCCGGCCGGGCAAGGCGATGAACGAGCTTGCCCGCGCCACGCGCCTCGCCGCGGAGCTGCGCGCGCTGGAGGTGGACCGGCTGCTCGTGAGCGCGCCCGCATCCGTGCGCTACCTGACCGGGTACACCGGCTCCAACGGGATTGCCGCGATCGCCGCCGACGAGCGCGACGATCGCCTGTTCTTCACCGATTTCCGCTACGCGACCCAGTCGGCCGAGGAGGTGCCCGCCGGGTACAGGCGCGAGATCGTGCCGGCGGAACTGCTCGAGGGCCTCGCCGCAGCGCTCGGCGCGGGTGCCCGGGGAGAGGAGCCTGGCGCCAGGACGCGCGTGCTCGGCTTCGACGACGCCTCGCTGACCGTCAAGCAGCACGCGCGCCTGCTCGAGCTGCTCGACGGCGGTTGGCGGCTCGCGCCGTGCGGGGGCGTGGTGGAGCGGTTGCGCGAGGTCAAGGACGAGCATGAGATCGAGCGCATTCGCGCCGCCGCGCAGCTGGCGGACGAGGCGCTCACAGAGGTGCTCGAAGCGGGCCTGGTGGGCCGCACCGAGCGCGAGGTCGCGATCGATCTGGAGCTGCGGATGCGCCGTCTGGGCGCGCACGCGCCGAGCTTCCCCTCGATCGTCGCCGCCGGCGAGCACGGCGCGCTGCCGCACGCCGAGCCGCGCGCGATCGAGATTCCCCGCGGCGTGCTCGTCACGATCGACTGGGGCGCCCATCTGGAGGGCTACTGCTCGGACTGCACCCGCACGTATGCCACCGGCCCGCTCGACGAGCGGGCAACGGGCGCGTACGAGCTCGTGCTGGAGGCGCAGCGGGCCGCGCTCGCGGCGGTGCGCTCCGGGATCGGCGGGCGCGAAGTGGACGCCGTCGCACGAGCGATCATCGACGACGCCGGCCACGCCGAGCACTTCGGCCACGGCCTGGGGCACGGCGTCGGCCTGGAGATCCACGAGGCCCCGCGCCTATCGCGCACCGCCGGGGAGGAGCCGCTGCGCGCGGGCAACGTCGTGACGGTCGAGCCGGGCGTTTATGTGCCAGGGCTGCTCGGCGTGCGCATCGAGGACCTTGTGCTCGTCACCGATGAGGGCTGCGAGCCTCTGACCGGGCTCCCCAAGGAGCTGACGATCGTCGAGTGATCGGGCGCACGCATAAGCGCGAGGCGGGCGTAGATCGCCACGCCGAGAGCCTTGGCTTTGTCGTGCAGTATCACTTGACCCCAGCCACGAAGGCTAGAGGGTTTCCGCGGTTCTGGTCCACCGCGTAGCGTAGGCTGAAGCATCTCAGCAGCCCCTACGGTGACGCCGCTTCAGTCGTCGCTCTGATCGCGCCGAACCACATTGAATCTGGCTTTCGAAGGGCTGCGTAGCGTTATTGCCCGAAAGCCAGGGTGTCCAGGCGCGCACTCGGGTCGGTCGTCGCGTAGCCGAGATGGGACGCTGATCCTGACTCAACGCAGGGCAGCTCGCTCTGCCAATCATGATCGACATAGGTGGGAAACAAAAGGCGCGTCTCGGCAGCGACGACTTGATACAGGGCGCTATCCAGCAAAGACTATAAGACCGAAAGAGATCCAATTCCTAGCGCTAACCCTGAAGGAGAGGACGGAGGGCTGATCGATGCACCAAGACGGGTCGTTACCACGAGCACGTCGAGACGGTCTACTTGAAGAGACGGTCGGCGAGGAGCTCCTCCTCTACGATCAAGAGAGCCACACCGCTCATTGCTTGAGTTCGGTGGCTGCGTGCGTCTGGAGGCATTGCGACGGCGAGCACGATATGACTGGCCTCGCCAATCTCCTCGGTGCCAGCGATGAGCTGATCGCCGGCGCTCTTCACGAACTGCGCGAGAAGGATCTACTCGACCCCGAGCCCCAACTCATGCAGAGCACAGCCCCCGGTGTCTCTCGCCGGGACATGATCGGCCGGGCCGCGCGTTACGGCGCCGCCGCCGCGGCAGGGTCGCTGATCGTCTCCGCGACCGCCGCGACGCCAGCGATGGCCAGCTCGGGAGAAGAAGGCTGTGCGGCCGGCTTCTGTAAATCGGAACCCCTGGGAGGAACGTGCTGCGTCTGCACCAACGAGGGCTGTTCGTCCTCACAGATCAACCAATCAGGGTGTGCAACATATTGTGGCGGAGCTGCCAACATTTTAGCATGGGTTGCGACAAACTCTGTGTGCACAAGGTAGCTCGGCTGGACGGGATGGTGCATGGGAAAAGGCGCACATGATCCCGGCTGGCCGTAGGATGTTCCCGAGTGTGCCCCTCGAACACGCTGTAGCCGCCTTCTTGCTCGGCCACGATCACGACATCAAACTCGCGTTCCACGCTCATCGGCAGCAACGATAGCGCCCCGCCGAATCCCACACGCATCCCGGCTTCCGCCAAGCGTGCGGTCCCTCGTTCGTCTGCACGGACTCGATGCACAAGCCTGTGCGGGGACCCGTAACTGTGTGTGGGGGTCGTCACCGAGCACGGGTGCGAGCGTCTGACCGGGCTCCCCAAGGAGCTGACGATCGTCGAGTGATCGGGCGCACGCTAGGCTTCCGCTCGTGGTCACCACCAACCAGTTGTGAAACGTGTGTAGAACGTATCAGGCGGGTCGGACATCGTTCGTGCTGGCCCCTATCCGACGATCGCTGCGAGCACGTTCCCGACCTTCGTCGCCTCCTCGGCTGAGAGGTCGTGCGGGTAGCGGATCACTACCGTCCGCTCCTGCGCAACCGGAATCTCGACGCTGAGCGTGTCAGGACCAAGAGGGTCCTCACGATGATCGTCGTGGCTGCCGTTCCGGGGCCGGCGGTTGTCCAAAGCGTGGTCGTGCTTGTCCGCGGCGGGGTCGCTGGCATCACGCACCGGCAAAATGTTGTTCGAACCGTCGAGCAAGCCCCCCCTGTCCTGGCCATCTACGGCCAGGAGAGCGAGAACGTGACGCTTGCCGATGAGCTGGCGCTCGACGGCTACGACGTGAGACTGGTCAACGACCCCGCGCCCGGCAGCGGGGTCGATCTGATCGTGTTTGCTCACGCATCGCGCCGCGATACAGCGTTTGCTTGCTTGCGAGCGTTGCGTCAGGGCGCGCTCGCGGGGTCCGGTGCTCGTGTCCTGTGGATAAGCGCTACCACGAACGTCACGGACACTCTGCGAGCCTTCGAGGCGGGCGCCGATGACGTGATCCGCGCACCGTTCGTATACGCGGAGCTGCTCGGGGTCAATTTCAACTCCCGTGGGTAGCCTGATTTCAACTCGTGGAGCGGTGTTTGGGGCTTTGGGAGGGCTGCCGCTTCGCGTTCGAGGGCGTCTGAGAGTCTGCCCAAACCTCATCAAGTGTGGGCGTTGGAACCCCGAACGCGCCGAATAATCCCGTTAGCGAGCGGTCATAGAGCGCAGGCTTTCCGTGATGGCCGCTCGGAGTCCTGGGCGTGTCGTTCGGCGCCCGTCCGCCGCTGCTTGGAGTAGCGCGTCCTGTGCGTAGAGTTGAAGCTGCTGGATACAGGTTAGGTGGAGTGCCAGTGGTTCGGCGGCCTCACGGAGCGTGTGCTTGGAAGTGCCGCCCAAACCCAGCCTAACCGTGAGGATGTAGCGCGTTCGGCGCGGCATCTTCTCGTAGCACTCCTGTACCTTCCGCACCTCCTGCTCGGTGAGTGGGAGCCCTGCGGGCAACTCGCTCGCCAGCGTTGCCACCGGCAGGTCTTCGGGTAGGTAGGGGTCGGCGTTGCTGTTGAAGACCTGCTCGCGTTGCTCCAGCCTGAGCGCCACCTGCTCGGGCGTGTAGCCGTGATGAAGCAGTGCCGCCTCCCAGGTACGCCAGCGGTTCCGGTAGGGGTTGTCAGAGGGGAGTTGAGCATCATCGTCGCCTTGGGCGCGGGCGAGTGCGCGCCGCTGCTCTCGCCACCACAAGAACTCCGCCACGCTCGGCGGGCGCCCGTAGTGCTCGACGGCCTGCGCCAACGTCTCACGGAGCACGTCGTCCGTGTAGCGGGCAATCTTGCCGAGGCGCCGGCTTCTGAGACGGGCTTTAATGCGACTCGTGCTCGTTTCCCCGGAGAGTCTGAGCGCTTCGCGGGCGCGCGGCCAGGACTGTCCAAAGAAGCGGTAGAGGCGCCCAAAGGGTTCAACGTCCTCGCCCTCATCGCGGAGACGTTGTGAGACGAGCCGGTAGTCATCAATGCCGGGCTCGCGCCCGATGACCTCCGCCACTCGGCGCAGCGAGCGCACATGCCTCGCAAGCTCCGTCTCGGCCTCTCCTTCTCGCTGGAGCCGCGACGCGCGGATGCGCTCGTAGGTCGCGTCCTGCTCCTCGGGCGTCATCGCCTCGTAGATGATAAGCAGGGCCTCTGCCGCGCTTGTCGTCATGCCGCGCGCCTCAGAAAGTCGCGCCGCTCTTGCTGCTCGCCCCACTCGTCCAAGCCGAGGAGCCGCCAGGGAAACTCGCGCCGGTAATCAATGACCAGCACCTCTGCCGGCAAGTGCAGGTATAGGACACCCTTCTCCTCGTACTCGCCCTCTTGCGCATACTCGACTGGCGCACACACCCACCGCATCCGCGCCACAGCCTCGATGTTCAGCCGGTGCGGCGGCACGGCACCCTTGACGCGCGCGCCACTGCCGGTAGTGCTGCCCGAGGGCGTAGAGCAGCCTCTCCCCTGGGGTGGAGTCCGTGGCCTCCTCGGGCGTTGGCTCTTGACGCAATCGCGCGCTCCTGCTGTCGCGGCTTCCGTTGCGCCAGGAAGGTAGGGCGGCTCGCGGGGATGACCGGACGAGTCCTCGCGCCCCTCGCCGGGGTGTGCGGATCTCGACGGCCTCCAGTTGTCGGCCTCCGGTTGGACCGAGGATGTCCCGCGTGGCGTAGAACTTGAGGTGGCGGTCCTCCCGCCTCGTCCGGTCGTATTGCGACCGTGGCGAGTGCGAAATCGGTCCATTTGAGACAGGAGGAACCGCCATGAAGAAGGTACATGCTGGGCAGGTCACGAGCGAGGACACGCCTTCGGAGGCGTCTGCTCTGCCTGAGCGGGTGCAGGCCGCGCTCGGGGAGCTGGTCGGGGCGGCGAGGGAGGGCCTGCTCGCGCTGAGCGTGGGTGTCGGGCTCGGTGTGATGCACGAGCTGATGGCCGAGGAGGTCGAGGAGGTGTGTGGCCCCAAGGGTAAGCAGGACCCGGAGCGGGTCGCTTACCGCCACGGTGGCGATGACGGGGAGGTCACGCTCGGTTCGCGCCGGGTGGGGGTGCGGCGGCCGCGGATGCGCGCCAAGGACGGCAGCGGCGAGGTGCCGGTCGAGACCTACGGGCATTTTGCCAGCCGCGACGTGTTGAGCGCGGTCGTGTTGGAGCGGATGCTCGCGGGGGTCTCCACCAGACGGTTTGTGCGTACCCAGGAGCCGGTCGGTGAGCGGGTGGAAGCCGAGGCGCGCTCGACGTCGAAGTCGTCGGTGTCGCGCACCTTCGTTGCCCGCACCGCACAAACGCTGAAGGAGCTGATGAGTCGTCGCTTGGATGACGTGCGGTTGGCGGTCCTGATGCTCGACGGTGTCGTCTTGAAGGACCACACCAACGTCGTCGCGCTCGGGATCACGACTGACGGGGTGAAGGTCCCGCTCGGGTTGTGGGAGGGCTCCACGGAGAACAAGACGATCGCGACCGCGCTACTGGCCGATCTCGTGGACCGCGGCCTTGATGTCGAGCAGGGCGTGCTCGTCGTGATCGACGGCTCCAAGGCCCTCAGAGCCGCCGTGAACGCTGTCCTGGGCCCGCGCACCCCGGTCCACAGGTGTGTCCGGCACAAGGAGCGCAACGTGCTCGATCACCTGTCTGAGCGCGACCGCCCGGAGGTCAAGCGCCGGCTACGCCGCGCGTGGGCGTGTGAGGATCACAAACAGGCCCTCGGGGAACTCCAAGCGCTCGCCGCAGAACTCGAGCGCTCTCACCCGGGTGCTGCCTCATCCCTGAAGGAGGGCATGGAGGAGACGCTCACCGTCACCCGTCTCGGCGTGAAGGGCGCGCTGAAGCGCACGCTACAGAGCACCAACCCGTGCGAGTCGATGATCGAGTGCGTTCGTCGCAGCTCGCGGAACGTCAAGCGCTGGCAGTCCGGGGAGATGTCCCTACGCTGGACTGCCGCCGGGATGCTCGAGGCTGAGCGACAGTTCCGACGGATCATCGGCTACGACGGCCTCACCAAGCTCGCCCTTACAGTCGAACGCGAGATCACCCAGACCACCACCACACACGTCGCCGAGAAGGCCGCTACGCTCGTCACCATCTGAGAGATTCACCCGAGGGCCGCTCACCCAAGTTCCACGCTGGCCGGGACATCCTCGGTTGGACGGATATTCGACCCTAGCTTGCCGGCCGCCTTGATCAAACGACCCCAAGGAGGCCGCAGCGATGCAGACCCCGGCACCCCCGGCAGCAGACACCATCCCCGATGACCTGATCCTCGCTGCCATCGAGCGCTCTGAACGCCATCGCGTCGCGCGAGGCGCCCCACGCTGGGAGATTTACGATCACCTCGACATCAAGAAGCACTCCAAAGAGGCCCGCCAAGTCAGAAGCCAGGTCGCAGCACTGGCCGAGACAGGACTTCTTGAGGCGTCCCGCGCGCACAACGTTCCCATGTGGGTGCTCACCAGGAAGGGCCGGCGACGCCTCAAGAGAGCCGATGTCGAGGCCCTACTGCCGGAGTCTCCGCAGCATCGCACCTGGGCGCGTGCCCGGACGCTGGGCGAGCAGGAGATAGACCGCTTCTGCGAGAGCCTACGGGGCGTGCTCGGTGAAGCCCTGGAGACACTTTCCGCTCCCGCGTCTTCCGTCTCCTCTGACACTTGGTACGAGCTAGGCCGGCGCCTCGATTGTCACGCGCGCCGCCTTGGGTCAGTCATCCACTGTCTGCACGAGTGGGCCGAGCCGAGTGATGATGCGCCCGACATTGACGAGCATCGTAACCGTAGCCGACGTAGCTTCTGCTTCTGGGGTTGGGCTGACGAGATGGACCGGGAACACGCCGAGAACGGCAGGGGTTGAGAGGGTTCGCTATCCGAAGCCATAGGCAGCGCCATAGCGAAAAGTTAGACGCTCCACGCCCCTCTGGCGCATCATCGCCGCATGAGCAGTGGCATAACCCGAAGCACGAGCGAGCTTCCTTGGCTCATACGAATGGGAAGACGGCTCCGATATTTCACTGCCTGTGGCTGCGTGCTATGGCTCGCTTACGTTGCCCTCATCGAGTTCGATGGGGCTGAAACCTGGTTTGGTGATAACACCGCTGGCGTGCTGGGGCTCACGGCTCTCATCCTTGCGTTTCTCGTCGGCATCGCTCCCACCGCCGACGAGTTTCTTCACAGCATCACTCCCACCGCCGACAATTAGAGACTTCAAGCGCTCCCAGGCGTTGCCCTTTTTCTAGTCGTCATTTCTTGCCTTACCGAACGTCTCCTTCAACGAGCGCCCAGCCACGGGCGCCAAGACGCCAATCATCGCTAGCTCGACCACGAGCAAGCTGACGAACGTCACGACTCCGTGCGTGGGGTGCTTCCCTTGTATCGTCGTGCCCACGAGCGCAGCGAGTGCGCCGGCGAACGAGAGGATGCGCCCCGTCCGCTCGAACGTTTTCTTCCACCACTCTTTCTCCTGGTAGTAGGGAGTAGGCGCGACCATCGTGAATACGCTGCCCAAGAGCACGCAGGCAGCGCCGATGATGAGGGCGGGCGAGACGGTGGGCGAGGATGTCGCGATGACGCTCATAGCGGTTCGTTCTCAGGTTCGGACGCAGCCACGGGTTCGCTTGAGTGCTGGGAGACGGCTCCCGCCTGTGTTCGGCTGAGATCCTCTTTTGCAAGATTCCTTGCAAGCCGCGTGAGCATTAGCGAGCCTTGATGAGAGGCGCGGCGCTTTGCTGATCAGGCGCCCGTGCGGCCCCCGGTCGTCTCTGAGCGACGCCCTATCTGCTGGAGGTGCGCAGTCAGAGGGTAAGCGTTGCAGGAAAGCCCGCGGGCGAGTCCGCCCGCGAGGAGCGCGCCTGGGAGTGCTGGACGAAACGCAAGCGCCGCACGCGCTACGGCAAGCTGCCCAAGCCGCCCGCGCCCGGCGACGTGGAACTCCTGTACGCGAAGCTCAATGAGCAGCTACGACACCTGGACGATGGTCAGCGCGTCATGCTCGTCATCGACTCCGACGCTTGGCAGGGCACGGTAGGGGAGCGCTGCCGGGAACTGGACGCGGCGGCGGACTCGCGGCGGGCGTACTCGGCGGAGGAGTGCGAGCGCGCCCTCCTCTATCAGCGGCTCATCGGCAAGCGCACCTACAAGGCCGCTCGTGCGCAACTCGCCAGCGATGCAGGCGCCTCGGCTCGGGTGACACTTGGCTTCGACCGTCCGCGTGACCATGTGCCGGGCCGGCGCGTGAAGTACGAGCATCATCGCCGCCTTGATGGCGTGCCTTCCGAGGCGACAATTTCGCGGCATCGCGTGAGCCGCTTTCCCGAGGCTGAGCGAGCCGAGCTTTACGCCGAGTGTTTCATCAGGCTCGTGGAGGAGCACGCCGTCAAGTTTCCCGAGTTCCGCGAGGAGTTGCGCGTCATCGGCTTCGACGGCTCCACGCACAAAGTCATCTACAAGCCAGGCATCATGAAGGATGAGGACGGCAACCCTGTACGTGATGAGCACGGGAAGCTCATTCCTCGCCTCAAAGGCTGGGAGGGTGGCAGCGTGACCGACCCGAGGGCACCTGAGAGCAAGCGTGGGCACGGGATGATGACTGTGACCGGCCACACGGCCCAAGCTCTCCCCATCGCCTGCCGCACGGTACGCATCCATGACACTGAGTTGGAGTGCGTTCTCGATATCTTCCGTGAGGACATGCCTCGTATTCGCTCGCGCATGGAGCCTGGGGCGATTGGGGTCTCCACGATGGATAGCGCTTACGCTAGCCAGCGTATCCGTCGAGTGCATCGGACGCTCGGCTATGTCGAGAACACGCATCGCGTGAGCGGCAGCGAAGACCGTGAGGAGACGAAGCGCCATCGAGCGAAGCTGGAAGCGATGGTAATGCTGATAGAGGGTTATCCCAACTGGCGCGCGAACGGCCTGCGCGAGATCTACTGCCTCTGCGGGAAAGGGAGCACCTTCGCCCGCACACGTCTGCTAGCCGATGGCAGCGTCAGTGTCGCGGTCGAGGGGTCGTGCGACCACTGCGGCTCCATCAACGTGACTTCGGGTGACTGGCGGCGCGTGCAGAACCCGGATGGATTTGTACGTGTTAACCCTATGGATAACGTGGATGCAGGCGACGCTGATTTCAGTTTCGGCAACCCACTTACCTATGGCGACGCGCGTTCTTAAGCCTACGGGCGCAGTCGTTATTCACAAGGCGAGGGATTGCACGGGACAGCAACGACGCGCTGGAACCTGTTCAAGGACCGCGCCTACTACCGGCGCATCAACCAGGCCCGGCTCGATGTACTCCTCACCTACTGCCTCATGCACGGCCTCGCTATGGAGGCCCGGCGCCAAAAGGAAGCGCCGGCAGTAACGCCTCTGCCAAGGGCGCCCGAGTGCATGAAGACCTCGGAGAAGCTAGCCGCATAGGGGACGAGTGCAGGAGGATGGGAGCGCGCAGCCAACAGAGAGGGAATGAAGCCAGGCCCCCGCGAACGGCGCGAGTACGAGGACGTGATGAGCCGCATCTATCGGCTGCCAGTGCGGGAACAGTTGATGGTCTTCAAGGCCCTTCGCGAGTACCTGCGAGGCGAGGTCGGGGAGGAAACCATCTTCGACAAGCAGATACGCGAGAGGGAAGGCTCCCTTGAGGCCATGCGGCGCGTGGCCGAGCATTGGGGACTAGAGGAGGGCATCGCGCCCACTGCCATCCAGCACAAGCAGGCGCCATCCGAGGTTACGGACGGCTGGAGCACGACTCGCGTAGGAGAAGCCTGGGGGCGCTACCGCTTCGCACAACAAGCGTTCCGTGGGAGGATGTCCCGCGTGGCGTAGAACTTGAGGTGGCGGTCCTCCCGCCTCGTCCGGTCGTATTGCGACCGTGGCGAGTGCGAAATCGGTCCATTTGAGACAGGAGGAACCGCCATGAAGAAGGTACATGCTGGGCAGGTCACGAGCGAGGACACGCCTTCGGAGGCGTCTGCTCTGCCTGAGCGGGTGCAGGCCGCGCTCGGGGAGCTGGTCGGGGCGGCGAGGGAGGGCCTGCTCGCGCTGAGCGTGGGTGTCGGGCTCGGTGTGATGCACGAGCTGATGGCCGAGGAGGTCGAGGAGGTGTGTGGCCCCAAGGGTAAGCAGGACCCGGAGCGGGTCGCTTACCGCCACGGTGGCGATGACGGGGAGGTCACGCTCGGTTCGCGCCGGGTGGGGGTGCGGCGGCCGCGGATGCGCGCCAAGGACGGCAGCGGCGAGGTGCCGGTCGAGACCTACGGGCATTTTGCCAGCCGCGACGTGTTGAGCGCGGTCGTGTTGGAGCGGATGCTCGCGGGGGTCTCCACCAGACGGTTTGTGCGTACCCAGGAGCCGGTCGGTGAGCGGGTGGAAGCCGAGGCGCGCTCGACGTCGAAGTCGTCGGTGTCGCGCACCTTCGTTGCCCGCACCGCACAAACGCTGAAGGAGCTGATGAGTCGTCGCTTGGATGACGTGCGGTTGGCGGTCCTGATGCTCGACGGTGTCGTCTTGAAGGACCACACCAACGTCGTCGCGCTCGGGATCACGACTGACGGGGTGAAGGTCCCGCTCGGGTTGTGGGAGGGCTCCACGGAGAACAAGACGATCGCGACCGCGCTACTGGCCGATCTCGTGGACCGCGGCCTTGATGTCGAGCAGGGCGTGCTCGTCGTGATCGACGGCTCCAAGGCCCTCAGAGCCGCCGTGAACGCTGTCCTGGGCCCGCGCACCCCGGTCCACAGGTGTGTCCGGCACAAGGAGCGCAACGTGCTCGATCACCTGTCTGAGCGCGACCGCCCGGAGGTCAAGCGCCGGCTACGCCGCGCGTGGGCGCGTGAGGATCACAAACAGGCCCTCGGGGAACTCCAAGCGCTCGCCGCAGAACTCGAGCGCTCTCACCCGGGTGCTGCCTCATCCCTGAAGGAGGGCATGGAGGAGACGCTCACCGTCACCCGTCTCGGCGTGAAGGGCGCGCTGAAGCGCACGCTACAGAGCACCAACCCGTGCGAGTCGATGATCGAGTGCGTTCGTCGCAGCTGAGGATGTCCCGCGTGGCGTAGAACTTGAGGTGGCGGTCCTCCCGCCTCGTCCGGTCGTATTGCGACCGTGGCGAGTGCGAAATCGGTCCATTTGAGACAGGAGGAACCGCCATGAAGAAGGTACATGCTGGGCAGGTCACGAGCGAGGACACGCCTTCGGAGGCGTCTGCTCTGCCTGAGCGGGTGCAGGCCGCGCTCGGGGAGCTGGTCGGGGCGGCGAGGGAGGGCCTGCTCGCGCTGAGCGTGGGTGTCGGGCTCGGTGTGATGCACGAGCTGATGGCCGAGGAGGTCGAGGAGGTGTGTGGCCCCAAGGGTAAGCAGGACCCGGAGCGGGTCGCTTACCGCCACGGTGGCGATGACGGGGAGGTCACGCTCGGTTCGCGCCGGGTGGGGGTGCGGCGGCCGCGGATGCGCGCCAAGGACGGCAGCGGCGAGGTGCCGGTCGAGACCTACGGGCATTTTGCCAGCCGCGACGTGTTGAGCGCGGTCGTGTTGGAGCGGATGCTCGCGGGGGTCTCCACCAGACGGTTTGTGCGTACCCAGGAGCCGGTCGGTGAGCGGGTGGAAGCCGAGGCGCGCTCGACGTCGAAGTCGTCGGTGTCGCGCACCTTCGTTGCCCGCACCGCACAAACGCTGAAGGAGCTGATGAGTCGTCGCTTGGATGACGTGCGGTTGGCGGTCCTGATGCTCGACGGTGTCGTCTTGAAGGACCACACCAACGTCGTCGCGCTCGGGATCACGACTGACGGGGTGAAGGTCCCGCTCGGGTTGTGGGAGGGCTCCACGGAGAACAAGACGATCGCGACCGCGCTACTGGCCGATCTCGTGGACCGCGGCCTTGATGTCGAGCAGGGCGTGCTCGTCGTGATCGACGGCTCCAAGGCCCTCAGAGCCGCCGTGAACGCTGTCCTGGGCCCGCGCACCCCGGTCCACAGGTGTGTCCGGCACAAGGAGCGCAACGTGCTCGATCACCTGTCTGAGCGCGACCGCCCGGAGGTCAAGCGCCGGCTACGCCGCGCGTGGGCGCGTGAGGATCACAAACAGGCCCTCGGGGAACTCCAAGCGCTCGCCGCAGAACTCGAGCGCTCTCACCCGGGTGCTGCCTCATCCCTGAAGGAGGGCATGGAGGAGACGCTCACCGTCACCCGTCTCGGCGTGAAGGGCGCGCTGAAGCGCACGCTACAGAGCACCAACCCGTGCGAGTCGATGATCGAGTGCGTTCGTCGCAGCTGAGGATGTCCCGCGTGGCGTAGAACTTGAGGTGGCGGTCCTCCCGCCTCGTCCGGTCGTATTGCGACCGTGGCGAGTGCGAAATCGGTCCATTTGAGACAGGAGGAACCGCCATGAAGAAGGTACATGCTGGGCAGGTCACGAGCGAGGACACGCCTTCGGAGGCGTCTGCTCTGCCTGAGCGGGTGCAGGCCGCGCTCGGGGAGCTGGTCGGGGCGGCGAGGGAGGGCCTGCTCGCGCTGAGCGTGGGTGTCGGGCTCGGTGTGATGCACGAGCTGATGGCCGAGGAGGTCGAGGAGGTGTGTGGCCCCAAGGGTAAGCAGGACCCGGAGCGGGTCGCTTACCGCCACGGTGGCGATGACGGGGAGGTCACGCTCGGTTCGCGCCGGGTGGGGGTGCGGCGGCCGCGGATGCGCGCCAAGGACGGCAGCGGCGAGGTGCCGGTCGAGACCTACGGGCATTTTGCCAGCCGCGACGTGTTGAGCGCGGTCGTGTTGGAGCGGATGCTCGCGGGGGTCTCCACCAGACGGTTTGTGCGTACCCAGGAGCCGGTCGGTGAGCGGGTGGAAGCCGAGGCGCGCTCGACGTCGAAGTCGTCGGTGTCGCGCACCTTCGTTGCCCGCACCGCACAAACGCTGAAGGAGCTGATGAGTCGTCGCTTGGATGACGTGCGGTTGGCGGTCCTGATGCTCGACGGTGTCGTCTTGAAGGACCACACCAACGTCGTCGCGCTCGGGATCACGACTGACGGGGTGAAGGTCCCGCTCGGGTTGTGGGAGGGCTCCACGGAGAACAAGACGATCGCGACCGCGCTACTGGCCGATCTCGTGGACCGCGGCCTTGATGTCGAGCAGGGCGTGCTCGTCGTGATCGACGGCTCCAAGGCCCTCAGAGCCGCCGTGAACGCTGTCCTGGGCCCGCGCACCCCGGTCCACAGGTGTGTCCGGCACAAGGAGCGCAACGTGCTCGATCACCTGTCTGAGCGCGACCGCCCGGAGGTCAAGCGCCGGCTACGCCGCGCGTGGGCGCGTGAGGATCACAAACAGGCCCTCGGGGAACTCCAAGCGCTCGCCGCAGAACTCGAGCGCTCTCACCCGGGTGCTGCCTCATCCCTGAAGGAGGGCATGGAGGAGACGCTCACCGTCACCCGTCTCGGCGTGAAGGGCGCGCTGAAGCGCACGCTACAGAGCACCAACCCGTGCGAGTCGATGATCGAGTGCGTTCGTCGCAGCTCGCGGAACGTCAAGCGCTGGCAGTCCGGGGAGATGTCCCTACGCTGGACTGCCGCCGGGATGCTCGAGGCTGAGCGACAGTTCCGACGGATCATCGGCTACGACGGCCTCACCAAGCTCGCCCTTACAGTCGAACGCGAGATCACCCAGACCACCACCACACACGTCGCCGAGAAGGCCGCTACGCTCGTCACCATCTGAGAGATTCACCCGAGGGCCGCTCACCCAAGTTCCACGCTGGCCGGGACATCCTCTCGCAGCTCGCGGAACGTCAAGCGCTGGCAGTCCGGGGAGATGTCCCTACGCTGGACTGCCGCCGGGATGCTCGAGGCTGAGCGACAGTTCCGACGGATCATCGGCTACGACGGCCTCACCAAGCTCGCCCTTACAGTCGAACGCGAGATCACCCAGACCACCACCACACACGTCGCCGAGAAGGCCGCTACGCTCGTCACCATCTGAGAGATTCACCCGAGGGCCGCTCACCCAAGTTCCACGCTGGCCGGGACATCCTCTTCCGTGGCGAGGCGGTCCCTGAGACTGCCGCGCAGCGGAGCTTGCGTCGAGCCACAACAGGACGCAGGCGACGGCAAGAGAGCCACCTGCATGGAGTGTGCAAGTGGCTGGAAACCAATCCAGCCTCGCGGACAATGCCGGATTACGATGACTACGTTCGCAAGCACAACAGCGCCGTCTTGTCGGGCAAGGAGAAAGGGCTTGCGCTAGTGGCCAGCAATGCCACAGTGCGCGCCCTTGGGATTCGCTGGGATGCCGTGCTGCGCCTCTGCGAAGGCGAAGACGACTACGACGCGCTCCGCGCTGAGGAATTGGGCAAGCGCCTTGTTAGGGACCACGGGCCGCTAGAACTCGTATCAAGCGAGGGCGTGGGGCAGATACTCGGACGAACATCATCGGATATCTGGTCCCTAAGCACGCGCGGGATGCTCCCTGTGCCGGTGTTGATACTGACGAAGGTACGAGGATGGCTCATCAAGGACATCGAAGCGTTTGCGGCTGGACGCCAGGTTCCAGCACGACAGGAGAATGAACTACGCCCGCTGGTGATGACCACGGCTGAAGTGGCCGACTTGCTAAGCACCACCCCGGACAATCTGACGGCGAAGGTGCGCAGGCAAAGCCCCACCGTGCCACTTCCCGATGGGCGCCTCATTCAGCAGCACTACTGGATGCGCGCGAAGACAGAACAGTGGGTGTCCGAGCACGGCAACTCTCGTCCGCGTAGCTAGGGCGAACCTCAACGGGGTATCGTCCCGATAAGAAGCTCCTGCGGCGCCTAGAAAACCCCGAATAAACCCGTTAGGAGTTATGGCAGCCGGGAAACCCCAGTCTGCAAGCGGGTTTCCGAGTTGAAATTGACCCCGCTCGCGCGCGTGCGAGCGCTCCTACCGCGCCCCACTGACGAGACGCCGCCCGTGATCGAACACGGGCCTCTGAGGATCGACACCGCCACGCAGGCCGTGACCTACGGATCGAGTCGCGTGGAACTGCGAAGGCGCGAATACGCGCTGCTGCTGCATCTCGCCCGCGAACCCACCCGCGTCTTTAGCAAGGCCGAGCTGCTGCGTGGCGTTTGGGGCTAGCCGTCCGATGACAGGTCACGGACACTGGACTCCCACGCCTCGCGACTGCGCTGCAAGCTCGCACACGCCGGCGCGGTGGGTGGGTGTCTTCGACGTGGGGCATCGGCTACAGCCTCGTGCCTGTCGCACACCTATCGCCGGGAAGGGTAGATGAGCGAGTGAGCGGGCTGATCCCTTAGACCAGCCGGTTGAACTGTTCGCGGCTGATCCCGGCCGTGCGCAGGATGTTGCCGAGCGTGCCGCGCTTGATGGGTTGGTTGCCGTGGACCGGGATGGGAATTGCGTCGGGGATGCTGTGGTGGCGCATGACGTGGTGACTGCCGCGCACGCGCTTGACGTACCAGCCTTGGCCTTCGAGGATCTTGACGAGCTGCTTGCCGGAGACGGCTGGCGTCTGGCTCACGCGGCTTGAACGGCCACACGGTCGCGGTGGACCGTGGGGATCGGGAGCCCGTCCTCGTGCATGACTTCGAGATATCCCTCGATCGCCTCTTGAGCGTTCGCGCGTGCTTCCTCGATCGTCTCGCCCTGCGTAGCCACGCTCGGCAGCTCAGGCACAAACACGCTGTAGCCGCCTTCCGGCTCGGCCACGATCACGACATCAAACTCGCGTTGCGCGCTCATCAACAGCAACGATAGCGCCCCGCCGAGTCCCACACGCGCTCCCGGCTTCCTCCAACTCCGCGGTCCCCTCTTGCCTCTGCACGGACTAGATGCACGCCTCCGTGCGGACCCAGAACTGGGCCACGAGCCCGCTGGTCGTTTTCCTGGGCTGAGGGTCATTAACGACCAAGGGGGGACCAGAACTGGCCCTCAACGTCGCTGAACCGGAGGCTCCCAAATGAGCAGTCGCATCAAGATCACACTGCCGGATGAAGTCGCTGCACGTCTGGAGGAGATGGCGCGGCAGCATCCGGCGAGCCCGTCTCGCGTGTCGCTGGCCAAATGGTCCGCGACGGCCTGGCCAAGCTCGCCGCCGCCGCGGGAGGGCGCGGGAGCACGCCACTGGACGATCTGCCCGTCACGCGGCCGGCGTGGCTTGAGCCCTACGGCGGGGACCGCGAATGGCGCCAGCTCACATGGGACGCGGTCGTCGATCTGCACGAGCGCTACCCCGGCGAGCTGAGAGCGCTCAGGGTGGGCTGGTGGAACGACGAGGCCAAGGTCGAGACGCTTTGCGCCTTCGTCCATTGGCGGCAGAGGCTCGACGACGCGGGCCGCGACCCCCGAGAGGAGCTGGAGTTCCATTTCAGCCTGATCGAGTTCGGGCGACGGCTCAAGCAGGAAGGCGGGGGACTGTCGACGGAGTGGAAACCGGGCGAGGTGCCCGCCGAGTGGGTCTGAGAAGTCCGCAGCAAGAAGGAGCAGGCACCGAGGGGTAGGTTCTGGCGCAGAAGACGGCACGCAAGGCAGCCAGGCGACGCCAACGGCGAGTGCAATTGCGGCCGGGTGGCCGCAGCGACTGCACCGGAGGCGTCGGCTCCGCCTCATTGTCCGCGCGTCCGGCTTTGATGCTTGCTTGCGAGCCTTGGTCGTGCGATCACATGGGTTCAGGTCGCGCGAACTTGTCCCGATAAGGGCATTATGCGTCGTCGCTTGCGCACCAACCGCGGCATCGCCGCGGCGATCATCACGGCATTCGTCGTGATCTTTGGCGCTGCGGGAAGCCGGGAGCCGGGTGGCTCGTTGATCGCGCTCACGATCTTCTCGCCCGTGATCTGGTGGTTCTGCTGGTGGGCGCTCGGTGTCCTCCAGGGGATCGGAAACGACCTTGTTCGCGGCCGCGCGCCGGACGTGCGCGTGGGGCGTCAGTGGCAATCCAGCGGATCCACGCGACAGCAGCTACGCCAGGACGGCAACGCGCGCTTCTTTACTGACCGCGGCGGCATCTTCCTCCGCAAGCGCCGCTGGTTTGTCAGCTCGGGCACGCCACCATTCGAGATCACCGAAGACAGATGGCACAATCTTGCAGCTGCGCAAGCAGACGAGCCGCAGTATCTCGCCGAATGGCGCGATCGGGTGTTCTGGTGGTATGCCGACGCGTTCTACTGGACCACGGCAGGCGCATACGACAGCGCGGACATCAAGGCGCTCCTCTATGCCCGCCAGCGACAGAGCGAGCGCGAGCTGGAGCACGCTCATGCCGTGCTCGCCACATCAAGCTCACCTGCAAAGCGCAAGCGCGAACCGATCCCCAAGGATGTGCGCCTCGCCGTCTGGGCGCGGGACGAGGGCTGCTGCGTCGAGTGCGGTAGCGACTTCGACATCCAATACGACCACATCATCCCGTTCAGCATGGGTGGTGCGTCAACGGTTGAGAACTTGCAGCTCCTGTGCGCGCGCTGCAACCAGACGAAGGGAGCGCGGCTCTAGCTACCCGGTCGCCCAAAGTGCTCACAAAATTGGTTGGCCGCTTCGAGGGCGCGGGGGGTCGTCAGCCGTATGAGAGCCCCTGTCTTAGAGAACTCGACGGCCGTGTCGTGCAACCCAGTGGCCGTTAGCGGTAAAAGGGCGCGTCGTCGGGTCGAGCCCGAGGTCGAGCGCCGCGATCGAGCCACCGGCCTCCGTGATCTGTTCGACCAAGCGCAGTGCGTCGGCCACTCCGAGGCGGCTCAGACGATCGAGTTTCGAGACGATCACTCCATCCGTCTCGCCTGCTCTGATGCGCGCCATGAGCGCGTCGAGGCCGGGACGCGCCAGCTGCCGCCCGACTGGTTGAGGTCTTCGTGGATCATTGGTATCTCGACGCCGCGAGAGGCTGCCCGCGCGCCGCCCTGGTCGCGCTGTAGGTCGGGAGAGATGAAGCTCTCGCCCGAGCGTCCACCGACTCGACTGACCCGCACGTATTGATCCATCCGGCTAGGCTTGTTAGAGGTCGTGGACATATCGTGAAGGGTAAAGGGCATACGTGCTAGGCACAAATCAATTCAAGAACGGAAACCACATAGACGTCGAGGGGACTGTTTTCAAGATCCTCGAGTTCCAGCACGTGAAGCCCGGCAAGGGGGGTGCGTTCGTGCGCACGAAGCTGCGCCGCGCATCCGACGGCGCCGTGATCGACCGCACGTTCCGCGCGGGGGAGAAGTTTCGCTCGGTGCGCACGGAGGCGCGCAGGATGCAGTACCTCTACGCGGACGGGACGGACGCGCACTTCATGGACACGGAGTCCTTCGAGCAGATCGCCGTGCCGGAGTCGGCGTTCGCGGATGCGCTGCGCTGGACGAAGCCGAGCAGCGAGGTGGATGTGCTGTTCATCGACGACGCGCCGTCGGACATCCAGCTGCCGAGCGCCGTCGACCTGCAGGTGACCCAGACCGATCCGGGGCTGCGCGGGGACACCGTGTCCGGTGGTGGCAACAAGCCCGCGACGCTCGAGACGGGCGCGACGATCCAGGTGCCGCTGTTCATCGACGTGGGCGAGACGGTCCGCGTGGATACGCGCTCCGGCCAATACATGTCGCGAGCCTGATGGCGCTCGCGCGAGCACACCGATTCGTCGGGCTCGGAAGCTAGGAGCGCGGTGCGCCGCTCCGATCAGCGCAGGGCGGCGGTGGTCGCCCTCTACCAGCACGACCTGACCGGAAGGCCGCTCGCGGAGACGCTGGGGCGCAACGCCTCGCTGCTCACCGGCGCGCTGGCGCATGCCGCGGCGGACCGCGCGGAGGAGCTCGACGCGACGATCGATCGGCACGCGCACGGCTGGTCGGTGCAGCGGATACAGCCGCTGGAGCGCAGCATCATGCGGGTTGCGCTGGTCGAGATGCTGCACCCCGATGTCGCGCCCGGGGACACGCCGATCCCGGCTGAGGGCGCGATCGAGGAGGCGATCGAAACCGCCAGGACGTTCTGCGGCAGCGACGCTCCCGCGTTCGTGAACGGGGTCCTGGCTGCGGCGCTGCGCGAGGTGCGCCAGAATGCTGCGCAGCAATGAGCCTGGAGCGGATCGACGATCTCATCGAGCGACTGGAGCGCGCCGCCGAGCAGCTGCGCTCGGGCGAGCTCTCGCCCGACGCGGCCGCCACGATGGTCGAGGACTGTGCGGCGCTCGCCACACAGGCCTCGGCTGAGCTGGAGCGCCAGGCGCGCGCCGAGGTGTCCGGGCCCGCTCCAGGCCAGGACTCGCTGCTCTGAGAGCGGGCGCGCCGCTCGTGCAAGCCGCCTATCCCGAGCACCTGCGCAGGGAGATCGAGGAGTATCTGCGGGGGATGCGCTTCTCCGGCGAGGCACTGACCGCCGGACTGGAGGAGGCGATGCGCTACTCGCTGCTGGCGGGCGGCAAGCGCATCAGGCCCGTGCTGGCGCTCGCCACCGCGGACGCGGTGGGGCTCGCGCGCGAGCAGGCGATGCCGCTGGCGGCCGCGCTCGAGCTGATCCACACCTACTCGCTGATCCACGACGACCTGCCGGCGATGGACGACGACACGCTCAGACGCGGGCGGCCGACCTGCCACGTCGCGTTCGGCGAGGACGTCGCGATCCTCGCCGGCGACGGGCTGTATGCGGAGGCGTTTCGCCACCTGCTCGCCGCCCGCCGCTCTGCACCCGAGCGGGTGCTGGAGGTGGCGGTGGAGCTCGCCGCGGCGACGGGCGTGGACGGGATGGTGGGCGGCCAGTACGTGGACGTCAGCGGGCGCGCGCCCAGCGGGCCGGCGGGACTGCGCCGGCTGCACGAGCTGAAGACGGGCCGCTTGATCGATGCGTCGGTGGTTTGCGTGCTGTTGCTGGCGGGAGTGCGCGGACCTGCGACAATTGCGTTGCGGCGCTTCGCGGGAGAGCTGGGTGTGTTGTTTCAAATCGTCGACGACATCTTGGACGTGACCGGCACCGATCTTGCGCTCGGCAAGCCGCAGGGCAGCGATGAGAGACATGGCAAGAGAACCTACGTGAGCGAGTTCGGAATCGATCGAGCCAGGGAATTGGCGGCGGAGTCCCACCGGACGGCGCGTGAGGCGCTCGCGGAGGCCGCTCTGGTCGTCGAGGGCCGTCCGCGCGCGGACGGCGGTCCTACCATCGAGCTCGAGCAGATCGCGGACTTCATCTACACACGCACATCGTGACCCTCATCGAGCGCATCGACAGCCCACGGGACCTGAAGCCCCTCAGCGAGGAGGAGCTCCAGCAGCTCGCGCAGGAGGTGCGCGAGTACATCATCGACACGGTGGGGGAGATCGGCGGGCACTTCGGCGCGAACCTGGGGACGTGCGAGCTGGCGGTTGCGCTGCACTCGCTGCTCGACTCTCCGCGCGACAAGATCCTGTGGGATGTGGGCCATCAGGCATACCCGCACAAGATCCTCACCGGCAGGCGCGCCCAGCTGCACACGATCCGCCAGTACGGCGGGCTTGCGCCGTTCTGCTCGATGGCGGAGTCCGAGCACGACATCATGGGCGCCGGGCACGCGTCGACCTCGATCGGGTACGCGGTGGGCATCAAGGAGGCGATGCGCCATCTGAACGACGAGCAGGCCAACGGCAAGGTCGTGGCCGTGATCGGCGACGGAGCGATGACCGGCGGCGTCGCCTTCGAGGCGATCGGACAGGCCGGCGGGCTGGGCACGCCGATGGTGGTGGTGCTCAACGACAACGGCATGTCGATCGCGCCGAACGTGGGTGCGCTGTCGCGCTACTTCAACCGCGTGCGCTTGAACCCGAAGCTGTGGCACGCCCGCTCGGGCGTGGAGGGCGGTCTTGCGCGCCTGCCGGGCGGGCTCGGCTCCACCTTCGAGCGGCTGGGTCCGCAGCTGAAGGAGTCGATCAAGGCGTTTTGGGCGCCGGGACTGTGGTGGGAGGAGCTCGACTGGGCGTACATGGGGGTGATCGACGGCCACGACGTACGTGCGCTGAGAGAGGCGCTGAGAGAGGCACTGGCGGCCGAGCGACCCGTCGTGGTGCACATCGCGACCGTCAAGGGCAAGGGCTTTGCTCCCGCCGAGGACGGGGGTCTGGAGGGCATGGAGAAGTGGCACGCCGCCAAGCCGAAGTCGATCCTCAACGGGGTGCCGACCTCCGCGCCGGTGTCCGGCGCGCCGGCGGGCGCGCGGCCCGCGAACGGCTCGGCGGTCAAGCCGGCGAGCAGACCCGCGCCGCAATACACGCAGGTGTTCGGCGAAGCGCTGGTGCGCGAATGCGAACGCGACGAGCGGGTGGTGGGCATCACCGCCGCGATGAACTCGGGCACGGGCCTGAACATCCTGCAGAAGGCGCTCCCCGACCGCTATTTCGACGTCGGCATCGCCGAGCAGCAGGCGATCCTGTTCGCGGCGGGCCTGGCGCTGCAGGGCGCAAAGCCGGTGGCGGCGATCTACTCCACGTTCCTGCAGCGCGCGTTCGATCAGATCGTGCACGACGTGTGCCTGCAGCGCCTGAACGTCGTGTTCGCGATGGACAGGGCCGGGCTGGTGGGCGACGACGGGCCGACCCACCACGGCGCGTTCGACATCGCCTATCTGCGCTGCCTGCCGAACATCGTGCTGATGGCGCCGCGCGACGAGGCGATGCTCGCGCACATGCTGCACACGGCGCTGCGCTACGACGACGGGCCGATCGCGCTGCGCTACCCGCGCGGCGAGGGCACCGGTGTCGAGCTGCCGGCGGCGCCGCGCACGATCCAGATCGGCACGGGGGAGATACTGATCGAGCCCCACCCCCCCGGCGCGGCCGCGCCGATGGGCAGGCGCGTCGCCCTCATCGGGTACGGGTCGGGCGTGGGCAAGGCGCTCGCCGCGGCGCGCGAGCTGGCGGGCGAGGGGATCGCCGCGACCGTGGCCGACGCGCGCTTTGCCAAGCCGATCGACGCGGGCCTGATGGCACAGCTGGCGGCCGAGCACGACCTGCTCGTGACGGTCGAGGAGGGCGTGCTCGCGGGCGGGTTCGGATCGGCGGTGTGGGAGACGCTGAACGAGGCGGGAGCCGCCCCGCCGCGCATCCTGCGCGTGGGACTGCCCGACCGCTACGTAACGCACGGCAAGCCGGCGCTGCTGCACGAGGAGGTCGGGTTCACCGGCGAGCGCATAGCCGAGCGCGTGCGCGGCGCGATCGGCGACCGCCAGTCGGCCGTCGTCGAGAGCGGCTGATCGGCGCGCGGCTCGTGCGAGCCGACCCGCGTAGGGTGGCGCCTGTGGCGTTGGAGCGCTGTTCTGGTCGGTGCATGCACCGACCAGCGGATGCGTGCATGCACGCATCCGATCCTGCCGGCACATGTGCCGGCAGGCCGGACCGTACATGTACGGTCCGGGACCGCCCCACATGTGGGGCGGTCGTCCCATAAGGATGGGGTATGGGAAGTGGCGTTAAATGAAACGGCCCGCTGGGGAGGCGGGCCGTTTCGAGGGAGGAGGGATGCTGCTGTACTTCGGGTCGAGAAGAATCATGCACCATGCGAACGCATGTTTGTGTGACGTCGATCACATATGCCCCGAATTCTTTAGATTGATCGAACTTGTCGCATTTGCATCGAGTGGGCGCGAGGCCACTCACGGCCCCCCGGGTCGCCGCAGCGGCTACCGTGCCCGGTAACGTCGCCGTGGAGAGGGTCAGTCATCCACCGGCCGGCCACCCCGAGCTCACGATCGATTCCTTGACGAACACCGCCAAGCAACGTCTGGACACACTGCTCGCCGAGCGCGGCCTGTTTTCCTCGCGCACGCGCGCCGCCGCGTCGGTGATGGCGGGCGAGGTGACGGTCGGGCGCGACGGACGTCGTGCTGCCAAGCCGGGCGAGATGGTCGCGGTGGATGCCGAGCTGGGCGTGCGCGAGCGTCCGCCGTTCGTCTCGCGCGGCGGCGTCAAGCTCGCCAACGCGCTCGATGCGTTCGGGCTGGACGTCGACGGGCGCCTCGCGCTCGACGTGGGCGCGTCGACGGGCGGCTTCACCGACTGCCTGCTGCAGCGCGGCGCGGCGCGCGTGGTGGCCGTCGACGTCGGCTACGGGGAGCTCGACTATGGCCTGCGCACCGACCCGCGCGTCACGCTGCTCGAGCGCACCAACGCGCGCTCGCTCCGGCGCCGAGGCGCTTCCCTACGCGCCAGAGCTGGCGGTGCTCGACGTGTCGTTCATCTCGCTCGCGCAAGGTGCTGCCGGCGGTGCTCGGGTGCCTGGCCGACCGCTACGACGCGCTTGCGCTCGTCAAGCCGCAGTTCGAGGTCGGGCCGCGAGCGGGTCGGCAAGGGCGGCGTGGTGCGCTCGGCGGAGGATCGTCGCGCGGCGCTCGTCGGCGTCGGCGTTGCCGCGCTCGCGGCTCGGCGCCTCGGTGCTCGGCTATCGCTCCTCGGGCCTGCCCGGCCCGAAGGGCAATCTCGAGACGTTCGTGTGGCTTGCCGAGCCCGCTCGCAGCGGGCGGAGCTCGCGAGGGGTGGCGGACTGCAGCGGATGGCACGCGAGGTGGAGCCGTGACGCGGGTCGCGCAGCCGTGTGCGGTGCTCACGCCACAATCGTCCCGCTCAAACCGCCGCTGCGCTGCAGGCGCTGATCGAGGCGGCGACGGAACGCGGGGGTGACGCTTGCGCTTCGACGCAAGCGAGACCGACAAGCACGGCCTGAGCGCGAGCGAGGGCGTGATGCTCGGCGCGCGCCGAGACCGACCCGGTCGATCTGTGCATCGTGCTCGGCGGCGACGGCACGATCCTGCGCGCGCTGCGCCGCTACACGGGCACCGGCGTGCCCGTGTTTGCGATCAATTTCGGCGACATCGGCTTTCTCGCGACGATCGAGCCGGACGAGCTGGCCGAGGGGATCGCCCGCGCGTTCGATGGCGACTTCGAGCTGTTGCGCCTGCCCGGCGATCGTGCTCGACGCGCCGACGGGCATCGAGCAGCGCGATCAACGACGTGGCGATCCACCGCAAGGTTGGCGAGCGCGTCGCGGAGATCGCCTATGTGCTCGACGGCGAGGAGCTTGGCAGCGTGCGCTGCGATGGGCTGGTCGTCGCGACGCCGGCCGGCTCCACCGGCTACAACCTCGCCAACGGCGGCCCGGTGATGGCGTGGGGAGTGGAGGGGTTCGTGGTGTCGTTCATCGCGCCCCACTCGCTCACGGCCCGCACGCTCGTTGCCGCGCCCAACGATCGCCTGGAGATCCACAATCGCTCGCGCGAGGCGCTCGACGTCTCGGTCGACGGTCGGCCCGTGTGCGAGATCGCGCCGGGCGCACGATCGACGCGAGGTTCGTCAACGAAGCGGGCATCATCGCGCAGCTGCCCGACTCCTCCTTCTATCGCCGTTTGCGCGAGAAGTTCGGCCGTCTCGCGCGCTAGAGTCCGAGCCGCAGCGGTGCGCGGCGGCCTCACGCGGGTGGCGTTGCGGCGCTCAGGCGACGCTGCGCTGGCGTGCGGGCGTCGCCTCGTCGGTGCGATGCAGCGACTCGACGAACCCGTCGAGCTGCGCGCGCGAGAAGCGTCGCTGGCCGCCCGGGGTTCTGTAGCCGCTGAGGTAGCCCGCGTCGGTCCAGCGACGGATCGTCGCAAGCGACACGCCGAGATAGCGCGCGGCCTGTGAGCTGGTGAAGATCAGCTGGTGCTCGTGGCTTGGGTCTCGCTGGTGGACATTTTGGCCTCGTCTGGTCGGGGGTTGCGTCGCCTCGCGGCGCCTCGTGCTCGGGAGCCCAGCGACTCTCGCATTGTCCCGCATGCATAGGGATTCGGCAAGTTGCCCGCAAAGGTTGAGCTTCCGCCAGCATTGTGGACCTTTGACGGGCGAAAGCACTCGCCGGCCGGCACTCGCCGCAGTCCACCCGCCCCGCTCGATGCCCCATTTGTCGGGTCCCGTCCAGAGGCGCGCACAGCGGGGAAGCCCGTCTATTGGAGCGGATAACCCGTCGTTCGGCAGCCGGCGAACCCCTCTGTTTGCAAGGAAGCGTGCAATCGCTTGTGCGAGGTGGACAAATCGTCTAATCCATATATTATGCTGCGCAAACCTACTCAACTCTCAACGTGCTTGGCTGAGGATGGAGGCCGCGGCGCGTAGGGGTTGAGCCGCCCGCGCGACGGAAGGAGCATTCAATGGGTTACAAAGGCTGATTGCAACTGCGACCGGCGCACCGCTAAGGTGCGCTCGGTTTCCAGGGACGCCGCCAAGTGGGGCGTCCCTGGTCGTTCAAGCGCGCCGGCTGGTGCGCCGCGCGGGCGGCCGTGGCTATCGCGAGGCGGGCTGGGCGAGCGCGCGGGTGCGCCGCTCGAAGGCCAGCTCGGCCTCGAAGTCGGCGTCGTCGCCATGGGCGAAGGTCACCGGCCCCTCGCGCTCGATCATCGCGATGAACGCATCCACGATCTCGGCGTCCAGCTGGCGCCCCGCGACGCGACGCAGCTCGGCGATCGCGTCCTGGGGGGTCATCGGCGAGCGGTAGGAGTCGCGCGCGGTGAGCGTGTCGTACACGTTGCACACGGCGAGAATGCGCGATGGCGAGCGGGATCTCGTTGCCGATCAATCCCGCCGGGTAGCCGCTGCCGTCGACGTGCTCGTGGTGGTAGAGGATCGCGTCCGCCACAGGGCCATAGCCGTCGAGGCGCCCCACGAGCGTAGCGCCCTCCTGCGGGTGGCGGCGCACTACCGCCCAGTCCTCGTCGGAGAGGATCTCGGCGTGCAGGATGCGGTCGGGGAGCGCGAACTTGCCGATGTCGTGCAGCAGCCCGGCGGTGTGCGCGAGGTCCTGATCGGCCTCGTCGAGTCCCATCTCGCGCGCCAGCGCACGGGAGTAGCGGGCGACGGCGGCGGCGTGGCGAGCGGTCATGCGGTCTCGCAGCGCAAGCGTCTCCACGAGCGTCACGAGCACGCCGAGCTGCATCGAGGCGAGGCGCACCGAGCGCGCCTCCAGCTGCTCGGCGCGGTCCTCCGAGCGCAGCAGCGCGCGCGCCAGGTACTGGAAGATCACGAGCACGAGCACGAGGCTCAGCAGTACGGGATAGCCCATCTTCGTGTAGGCCACGGCGAGGATCACGGCGAGCACGTCGGCGGCGATCTGGCCGGGGAGCATCGGCACGAGCACGACGCGCACCTGCTGCACGAAGGACTTTTCCTGCAACACGCACTTCTGGATCGCGATCAGCGCGAAGTTGAGCAGGTTCGTCGCGATGAACACGCAGAAGACGACCAGCGCGAGCGTGACCGTCTGCAGCGTGGCCGCCGCCGATCAGCACGCGGCTGAGCAGCGCGCCGAGCACCAGATAGACGGAGTAGGTCGTCAGGTTCGACAGGCACACGATCGGTGCGGGCCGTGCGCGCCAGGGAGTCCGCGGCGATCGCCACCGCGCCGATCGCGACCGCCGGTGCGGGACCGAGCAGGATCATCGCCAACACGAGCGCCACGAACCCGGAGGAGACGCTCTGGCTGCCGACAGTGATCTCCAGCCACTCGCCGATCACGCTCAGCACGAGCAGCAGCCCGACCAGTTCGATCGGCTGCCATTGTGCGGCATGGGAGCTGAGCACCGCGACCGCGACGGCTCCCGCCAGCAGGATCCACTGGCTGGCCAGGTATAGCCGGTATGCGTGTCGTCTGAGGATGCTCATCTTCGGGTGCACGCTTGCTCTGTAGTCCTTAACGGCCGACAGGGCGTCGCACTTAAGGACCGATGGACGCCTTGTGCGCGCTGTTTGCCGGGCGCTGGCCGCGAGCGCTACTGCCCGGCGCTCGCGAGCTCCGGCTCCCCGGAGATCGCCGCCGCCGGCTCGCTGGCGGGGCGCAGCCCGCGCATCGGCAGGCGCATGAACGCGAGCGTCGCCAGCGACGCGACGGCGCCGGCGACGAGCATCGCGATGCGCGGCGAGCCGACCGCGGCGATGCTGCCGCCGAGCATGAACCCGAGCGCGGGGCACAGCGCGTTGAGCGACCCGACCGCGCTCATCAGGCGCCCATGCAGTCCAGCCGGCGTCAACTGCTGGACGGCGCTGATCAGCGACGGCCACTGCACACCGTTGCCGATCCCGCCCACGACCGCGGCCGAGCACGCGAGCTCGATCGTCGGCGCGGCGGCAAAGCCCAGATAGGCGAGGCCCACGAGCAGCGTGCCGAAGCTGAGCATCGGCCCAAGCGATCGCCGCCCCGAGCGTGCGAACACGACCGCGCCGATCGCCGCGCCAAAGTCCCCAGGAGCCCATCAGCAGCCCGTATCCCAGATCGCCCGCTTTCAACGTCGACTTCGTGTAGAGCACCTCGACCGGCTCGACCGAGGCGAAGAACACGAGCGCAATCGCCTGTGTGGCGAGCAGTGCGCGCAGCGTCGGCACGGCCCGCATGTGTCGCTCCGATCGCGCTCAGTCGCGCCCGAATCGAGTCGCCGTCGGGCTCGGCGACGTGGGTGCTCAACCCCGGCAGCAGCCCCGCGCAGACCATGAACGTGAACGCGTCCACCAGCAGCGCGACCGGTCCACCGACGAGCTGCACGAGGCCGCCGGCGAGCGCCGGCCCGAGCGCCAGCGCGCCCATGAAGGCGAAGTTGAGCGCCGCGCTCGCACGTCGCCGAGCGGCTTCTGCGATCGCCTCCCGCGCCTGCTCGTCGAGCTTCGACGTCCCGGCCCGCTCGAGCGCCTCCTCGACCGCCACCCGCGCTGCGCAGGCGCGGATCAGCGCCGTCGCGGCGACGGCAACGATTCCGTCGATCGTGACGAGCGCGAGTACGCCGGGCAGCCAGAAGTGCCATAGCAGCGCGGCGAGAGCGACCGTCAGCAGCGCCTCCAGCAGGTACAGCAGCGTCAGCCGTCCGCCGCGCGGCGAGCGCTCGGTGCGGGCGACGAGCACAGGCGCCAGCAGCGCCGGCAGCAGGCCGCGCGCGAGAAACAGGCCGGCGGTCGCAAATCGCGCTGTGCGTGCTGGCGTATACGCCCAAGGCGAGTGCGACATACCCGAACCAGGTCCCCAGTTCGTTGATCGTGTACGCAAGCAGGATTCTCCGCAGTCGGGGAGACTTGGCAAGCAAGGATGCCTCTCGACGCTGGCTGGGGCTCGGCTCTTCTCGGCCGAATAGCCGGGATTCTAGGGTGGAGGCCCGACGGGACGCCACGACGGCGCAATTTCTCGGCCGGTTCGCGCCCCCCGCGCCACCTACAGCGCCGCGCCATCCGCCGTATGTCTGCTCGCCGCCGGCTGGGCGAGTCTGCTCGCCGACCGCGAGGATCGGCAGGGTCGGGTGTCTGCGGCCGAGCAGGCGCGTCAGCGACTGGACCGACACGTCGCGAAGATCGTCGATCAGCACGACCATTCGGCTGTCCGCGGCGCTGGCCAGCACCTCCCACGTCTCGCCGGCCTCGCCGAACGCGGTGCCGGCCGGCAGCACGGTGCGCAGGTCCTCCCTGACGCTCGCTCGCGCGCACGCGTCGGTGCCCACGACCAGCACGCGCGCATCGTTGCGCTCAAACGCGGAGCGCGCCTGCGGGCACGCGTCCGCGAGCGGCTCGTCCCCCGCGACCAGCCGCAGCTGGGCTCGCGAGCGGGCAGAGAAGCGCCTGTGGGCTCCCTCGCCGTTCAACTGAACCGACCCAATCGACGGGCAGGAGCGTCGACGCGTGCGAGCAATCCGTCGTGTGCGAACGTGCCCTCGGCGCTCTGCCAGCTCAGCTCCTCCTCTGCGCAACCGGCCGCCGCGGCTCGCCCGAAGGCCATCAGCCCCTTTGCGCTGGCGGCCGAGATCGCTATCCATGCGATCGCGACACCGAACTCAACCATCGTCTCGACTCCTTGTCGTTGGGGAACGATGCGTATCGCCACCGCCGCGGCAACGGTCGCGGCGAGCGACACGTCGATCGGGCTGTGGCATCACTCGTGCAATGATGATGTCCGGAAGGCTGCTTGTCTGTAGGGCGCGCAGTGCCGATCTCGTCGTCCCAAAGGTGCAGATTCGTGTCGTCCTAAAAGGGCAATCTCCCCGCTTTCGCGGGACGTCGCGGCGCGAGTACGACGCTTCGCGCGAGCTCGAGGGCTGGCGTTGCCGCCAGGGGAGCCTGTACGGTTAGCGCTGTATGGCGACCGAAGCCGCCGGCGTCGACCGGCCCATCGATGTGATCATCGCCGACGACCACACGGTCGTGCGCGACGGCATCCGCGCGGTGCTCGAGCGCGAGACCGGCGAGTTCCGGGTTGTCGCCGAGGCGGCCGACGTGCCCTCGACGATTCGCGCCGTGCGAGAGTTCAAGCCCGACCTGCTCACGCTCGATCTCACGATGCCGGGGGGCTCCAGCCTCGCGGCGCTGCCGACCTGCTTCGTGGCCCATCCGACGCTCGCGGTGGCGATCCTGACGATGCGCGAGGACCCCGAGTACGCG
The DNA here is from genome assembly GCA_963831995.1 of uncultured Solirubrobacterales bacterium. Taxonomy (GTDB): domain Bacteria; phylum Actinomycetota; class Thermoleophilia; order Solirubrobacterales; family Solirubrobacteraceae; genus Palsa-744. The sequence goes on from CAWHSI010000001.1 coordinate 298,466, forward strand.
CGCCAGGCCCTGCGCGCCGGGGCACGCAGCTATGTGCTCAAGGAGGCCGAGCCGGCCGAGTTGCTGCAGGCGTTCCGTCTGGCGGTGTCGGGCCGCAACTATCTGCACCCGCGGCTCGGCGCGCTGATGGTCGCGGGGGAGGGCGAGCGCCAGGAGGGGATCGCGCTGTCCGAGCGCGAGCGCGAGGTCGTGCGACTGATCGCGCTTGGCTTCACCAACCCCGAGATCGCCCAGCAGCTGCATGTGGCCGAGCGCACGGTGAAGACCTACCGCGCGCGCGCGATCGAGAAGCTCGGCTTCTCCTCCAGGGCGGAGATAACCGCCTACGCGCGCAAGCTCGGACTGGTCGAGTAGATCTCTCTCAGGCCGGCGTCGGACGGCCGGCCAGGGGCACCGTCAGGCGCATCGTGGCGCCACCGCCGGGAGCCGAGACCAGTTCGAGCTCCCCGCCGACCAGCTCGGCGCGCTCTCGCATCCCGGACACGCCGAAGCCGCCCTTCAGTTCCTGCTCGGGCGTGCGCTGTCTGGACGCCCCGCCTTCGGGCAGCCCTCGCCGTTGTCGGTGACCGCGGCGGTGACGGTGCCGTTCTGCTCGACGATGCTGATCGTCGCCCGCGTCGCTTTGGCGTGACGGCTCACGTTTGTGAGCGCCTCCTGCACGACCCTGTAGATCGTGCTCTCGAGCTCCGCATCCAGGCGCCGGGAATCCTCCGAGAGCTCGATGTCGGTGGATATCTCAAGGCCGTCCATCGCCTGAGCGCGGCGTGCGAGCGCTTCCAGCGCCGGCACGAGCCCGAAGTCGTCCAGCGCGGCCGGGCGAAGCTCGGTGATCAGGTGGCGCAACCCGTCGATCTCCTGGCCCAGACCCTCAAGCACCGTGTCGACCGCATTGCTCAATGCCTGCTGGTCGCCGAGGTCGCGCGCGTTGGCGAGCTGCAGGCGCAGCGCTCCCAGGCCCTGAACGGTTTCGTCGTGGATCTCCCGCGCCCAGCGTGTGCGCTCGCGCTCGCGCGCCTCCATGCCGAAGCGCAGCCGCTCGATCTCCACCGAGCGCTCCGCGGCCAGGCGCTGGGCGACGCTCGCGGCGAACGCGCCGAGCGCGCGCCGGTCGGGCTCGCGGAAGCTGCTGTCCTCGCGTGCCGCGATAACCAGCCCGCCGCCCTGTCCCTCCAGGCTGAAGGGCTCGACGAGCACCGAGCGGGCTTCCAGGCCGAGCTCGTGCAGCCAGGTCGCTTCCGCTCCGCGCGGTCGCTCCAGCGACAGCGACCTGCCGGCCGCGTAGACGGCTCCCAAAGCGCTGCCCTCCATCGGCAGCACGCGCACGCGCACCGACACCCGGCCGCTGGAGGCCGCCACGCGCAACTCGCGACGCTCCTCGACCACCATCAGCAGGGTGGAGGCGTCGAGCAGCGCGAGGCCGCGATCGGCCATCAGGCGCAGCAACCACAACTCGGACCCGGAAAGCACGGCGTGGGATTATGGCCCTAGGGGCGGCGTACCGGCTGCACTCGACGGCACCGCGCGGCTGCTGCGCGTGCTCGGCCAGGCGTTCCTCGGAGTTCTCGCCGCGCTGGGCGGCGAGCCGGGTGAGCGAGAGCAGCTGCTCGGCGCTCAGCCCGTCGCGCCAGGCGGCTATGCCCATCGATACGCGCAACGGCAGGCGATGTCCTTCGACGTCGAGCTTGATCGCGTGCAGCCTGCCGAGCGCTCGCCGCGCGACGATCTCTGCGCGTCGCTCGTCCGCGCCGGGCAAGACGACCAGCAGCTCGCCCTCGCCGGGACGCCCGACGACGATCGAAGCGCCGCAGCTCCGGAGCGAGCGCGGCGGCGAAGTAGGCGAGCGCCTGTGCGGGCAGCTCGGCGCCATGCGCTCTGGGCGAGCTGCTCGACCTCCTCGAGACTGACGAGCAGGCAGCTGAGCGCGGTGCCGTGGCGCTCTGCGCGAGCGATCTCCTCGTCCAGGCGCGCGGCCAGCAGCGGCGCCGCGAGGGGGTCGCGCGAAGCCTGCGCGCGAGGCGTCTGGTGCTGGGAGTGCGGGGTGTCGATGGCAGCCATGCCCGTGTACGAAGGAGAAGCGCTCCGAGTAGCCGTCTGTGGCCGATCTCTGCGAATGCTCCTTGAGATTATGGACCGATCCCGGCTGTCGCGCCGCCCGGTTGGCGAGCTTCGCGACGCTGCCCGCCGCCGCGATCCGTCGGTGCTCGCTGGTACACCTGTCGCTGTGTTGTGCGAATTGCGTGTCGAGAATCTGCTGCTGATCGAGCGCGCCGAGCTTGCGTTCGGGCCGGGATTGAACGTGCTCACGGGCGAGACCGGCGCCGGCAAGACGGTGCTCGCGCACGCTCTCGACCTTTTGATGGGGGGACGCTCGCGAGCGGGCATCGTCAGGCCAGGCGCCGAGGAGGCCTATGTCGAGGGCACCTTCGCCGTGCCCGAGCGCCTGCGCGCAGAGCTCGCACGGCTGCTGCCCGACACGGTTCGCACCGAGGCGGACCCGCATGAGTTGACGCTTGCGCGGCGCGTGTTCGTCGACGGGCGCACGCGCGCCTATCTCTGCGGTCGCGCCGCCACGGTCGGCGATCTGCGCGAGCTGGGCGGGCGCTTGATCTCCTTCTATGGCCAGCACGAGCACCGCAAGCTGACGCTCGCAAGCGCGCAACTGGAGCTGCTTGACGAGGTGTGCGGCGGTCGAGCACGCCGGCCAGCTGGAGGCTTGCGCCGCGGCCCATCGCCAGGCGCGCGAGCTCGAAACCGAGCTGGAGCGCCTCTCCGAGCTGGCGAGCGCTCGCGAGAGCGAGCTGGGCCTGCTCGAGCACGAGCTGGCCGAGATCGACGTGCTCGACATCGGCGAGGAGGAGTATTGCGCGCTGCTTGCGCGCCGCGATCGCCTGCGAGGATGCGGGCGTTGCGCTCCGCCGCCGGCGCGGCGGCCGAAGCGCTGGCGCCCGACTCCCCCGAGCGTGCCGGCGCCGCTCATCTTGCGGCGGGCGCCGCTCGCGAGCCTGCAGGCCGCGGCGGGATTCGATCCCGAGCTCGACGCGCTGGCCGAGCGCTGCGTCGCGCTCTCGATCGAGACACAGGATCTCGCCGGCGGCCTGCGCGCATATCTGGAGGGAGTGCAGGCCGAGGAGGAGGACTCGTTCAGGCCGTGGAAGAGCGGCTTTCGGGCGCGGAGCGGGTGATGCGCAAGTACGGTGGACCCTTGCCGAGCGTGGGCGAGTACGCCGAGCGGGCGCGGGCACGGCGCGAGCAGCTGCTCGGTGCCGAGGTGCAGCAGAGCGAGGTGCGCGAGCGGCTGGCGGTCGAGCGCGGGCTGCTCGGGGAGCACGTCGAGAAGTTGCGCGAGCGGCGGCGCGAGGCGGCGACGCGACTGGCGGAGGCGGTGCGCGAGTCAACTCGAGGCGCTCGCGATGGGCGACGCCAGCTTCGAGATCGCGCTCGAGCGGGTTGCGCCCAAAGCGAGCGGCGGGGACGTGGCCGAGTTCGCAATCGCCGCGAATCCCGGTGTCGCTGCCGCACCGTTGCGCGAGATCGCTTCCGGTGGCGAGCTTTCCCGCGTAATGCTCGCGCTCGCGAGAGCCGCGAGCGAAGGCGCGGGCGAGGAGGGCGGCTCCTCGAAGTCGACGCTTGGTGTTCGACGAGATCGATGCCGGTATCGGAGGTCACACCGCGCGCGCCGTTGGCGAGCGCTTGCAGAGCCTCGCCAAGGGACGACAGATTCTGTGTATCACCCATCTTCCCCAGATTGCTTCGCTTGCCGCCCGTCATTTCACCGTGAGCAAGGACACCTCCACCGACACTACCGTCGCGAGCGTCGCTCAGCTTGCCGAGCGAGAGGTCGTGACCGAGCTCGTGCGAATGCTCGGCGCCGAGGAGAAGGACCCGGCGGCGAGGCGCCACGCCCGCGAGTTGCGTCGCGCGGCGTAGGGGCTTGGGCAGGGCGGGCGTCGCGCCTGGCTGGGACCCGCGGTCGCGCCTGGCTGGGACCGGCGGTCGCGCCTGGCTGGGACCCGCGGGTCCTGGTCCTAGTCGCCTCACATGTGCCGACACAGCCCAACTCGCCGCGCGAGCCGACCGCGAGCGTTACTCTCGGTTTCAATGGCTACAACCCGCCAGCCGCCAGCAACGAGCGTGCCGGCCTTCGGGGCGCCGTCCGCGCCGCCGCGAGAGGTTGGCGGACCGGTACGACTGGGGCGCAAGACGAAGCTGCTCGTCAGGCACTTGGTGGCAGGCGATATCGCGGTGATCGACCACCTCGACATCGATCGGGTATCGGCCGAGGAGTTGATCGCGGCGGGCGCGAAGGCCGTGCTGAACTGTCGCGCCTCCACGAGCGGGTCCTACCCGAACCTCGGTCCTCAACTGCTAGTCGAAGCCGGCGTGTTGCTGCTCGACCTGCCCGACGATTCGCTTGTTCGAGTCGCTTAGCGACGGCGACCCGGTGACGGTGCGGGCGTTTGGCTCGGATTCGAACGGCTCCGGTGCACACGGCTCGCGCACGCACGGACCGGGTGCGCGCGGCGAAGTGCTCTATCGAGGACAGGTGCTTGCCACCGGCGAGGTGCTCGATCTGGCTCGTGTGCGCGCGGACACGGAGGCGCGCAGGCGTGAGATCGGCGAGGCGCTCGAGCGCTTCGCCCACAACACGATCGAGCACATGCGCGAGGAGCGAGAGCTGCTCGCCGGGCGGATCGAGATACCGCGCTTTCGCACCGACTTCCGCGACCGTTCGGCGCTGGTGGTGGTGCGCGGCGTGGATCATCAGCGCGACCTGCGCGCGCTGCGCTCGTTCATCAGGGATACGCGTCCGGTGCTGGTCGCGGTCGACGGCGGCGCCGACGCGCTACTGGAGGCCGGCTATACGCCCACGATGATCGTGGGGGACATGGACTCCGCCAGCGAGACGGCGCTGCTGGCCGCGCGCGACGGCGGTACCGAGCTCGTGGTGCACTCCTATCCTGACGGTCGCGCTCCCGGCAAGCGCCGACTGGAAGATCTCGGGGTGCCGTTCAAGCTGGTGCCGGCGCCGGGAACCAGTCAGGACGTGGCGATGCTGATCGCCGCGGAGAAGGGCGCGCGCCTGATCGTGACCGTCGGGCTCGCAGTTTAATCTCGTCGAGTTTCTCGACCGCAACCGCGAAGGCATGTCCTCCACTTTCTTGACGCGGCTGCGCATCGGGGAGATACTGGTCGACGCCAAGGGTGTGAGCCGCCTCTACAGGCCGATGCCCGGGCTCGCGCCGCTGGTCGTCGTGATCGTCGCGGGGCTGATCGCGCTGGTGGCCGTCGTGTGGTTGACGCCGGCACTGCGCGATGTGGTGGATCTACTATGGCTGAAGCTGCAAACGCTCTTCGCCGCCGGCGGCTGACGAGCACCGTAGGCTGAGGGCCGCGGCTTCCGCCAACCTGCCGATGTTCGACTACCGCTATCACGCGCTCTCGCTCGCCGCCGTTCTGTTCGCCCTCACCGTGGGCGTGCTGATCGGGGTGGCGATCGGCGACTCCAACCTGGTGTCCTCCGCCAAGGACGGGATCGTGCAGAACCTGCGCTCGGAAGTGAGCGGCTCCCAGCACCGGGCGGGCGAACTCGCCTCCCAGCTCAGCTCCAGGAAACCGTCGCCGGGCGACCTGTATCCGATCGCCGTGCACGGACTGCTGGCCAATAAGAACATCGGCCTGGTGTTCCTCGGCGCGTCGTCCGATCGGATCGACGAACTCGTGCGCGGCGCGGTGACCCAGGCGGGTGGCAACCTGAACATGGTGGTGGCGGTGCGCGAGCCGCTGGACCTGGCGGGGCTTGCGTCCCAGGCGACGGGCACGCAGTACACGGCGCTCGCCAGCGATCCGGCGCTCGTGAAGGAGTTCGGCGTGCGCATGGGCGAGCAGCTGGTCGGCGGAGGGCAGCTGCTGGGGCACGTGCGCACGCAGCTGCTCAGCTCCTATGACGGCGAATTTGGCAAGCTCGACGGGCTCGTGGCGATGCGCAGCGAACCGTCCGGCATGAGCCCCGAAGCGGCGAAGCTGACGAGCGAATTCGAGTCGGGGCTGATCGAGGGCGTGGGCGCCGCCGGGGTGCCGGCGGTCGGGGTCGAGCTGACGAGCACCGAACCGTCGCAGATACCGTGGTACAAGACGCAGAACATGGCCAGCGTGGACGATCTCGACCAGCTCGCCGGGCAGGCCGCGCTTGCGTTCGCGCTGGCGGGCGATCACGGCTCCTATGGGGTGAAGGCGACTGCCGACTCGCTGCTGCCCCACGTCGCGGGCGCGGCCGCGCAACCGTAGGTCTCCGCGCCGGCGCGACTCGGGCGAGCGGCCGTCCGGCTCCTCGCGTGTCCGCGTGGGTCGCTAACTTGCGGACGTGCATGCCCTGCCATTCGTGGTTGCGACCGCCGCCGCCGCGGTTCTGGCCCCCGCCGTGCTGGGCGCTTGATCGAGGGCGGCCACCTCGAGCCCAACTATCGGGGACGGCGCGTCGCGTTTCCGTTTGGTGTGTTGAGCGTGGCGGGTGCGCTGGTGGCGCTGATTCCCCTGACGCTCGCACAGCGATTGAAATGGGCGGAGGTGTTCCATGCGGGGGACCAGCCGGTGGTGCTGTACGTGCTCGGAGTGGCATTCTTCGGGCTGCTCGACGACATGCTCGGAGGCGAGCAGCGCGCGGCTGGCGCGGGCATGGCGGGGCGGTGCTTCGGCTGCGTTTCTCCACGGGCGCGATGAAGGCCGCGGGCTCGCTCGGGCTCGCGCTGTATACGACTCGCGGGCTGGAGGTCTCCAGCGGGCGCTGGCTGCTCGCGAGCGCGGTGCTTGTGCTCGCCACCAACTCGTTCAACCTGCTCGACCTGCGTCCCGGGTCGCGCGACCAAGGCGTTCGTGCTGCTCGCCGCCGGCCTGCTGCTCGGCACGGGCGCCTGGCGCCGCTGTGGACCGTCGGGCTGTTTGTCGGCCCGGCGCTCGTGGCCGGCTGGTATGACCTGCGCGAGCGCGCGATGCTGGGGGACACCGGGGCGAACCTGCTCGGCGCGCTCGCGGGCCTGTGGCTGGTGCTGAGCCTCTCGGAAGTCGGGCAGCTGATTGCGCTGGCGGTGCTCGGCGCGATCACCGTCTATGGCGAGCTGCGCTCGATCGGGGCGCTCGTGGAAAGGTTGCCGCTGCTGCGCCAACTAGACTCCTGGGGCAGGCCCACATGACCTCGTCTCACTCTGACCGCCACGCACAGGCTCCGGCCAAGACCCGGTTCGTCTTCGTCACCGGCGGTGTCGTGTCCTCGCTCGGCAAGGGCATCGCCTCCTCGGCGATCGGCAGGCTGCTGGTTTCGCGCGGGCTGAGCGTCGCGCTGCAGAAGTTCGACCCCTACATCAACGTCGATCCGGGCACGATGTCCCCCTATCAGCACGGTGAGGTGTTCGTCACCGAGGACGGCGCCGAGACCGATCTGGACCTCGGCCACTACGAGCGCTTCACCGACTCCAACACCTCTCGCGCCTCCAACGTCACGGCCGGCGGCATCTACGACACCGTCATCCGCCGCGAGCGCCGCGGCGATTACCTGGGTGGGACCGTGCAGGTGGTGCCGCACATCACCGACGAGATCAAGCAGCGGGTCGCGCTGATCGCGGAGTCCACCGACGTCGACTTCGTGATCACCGAGATCGGGGGCACCGTCGGCGACATCGAGTCGCTGCCGTTCCTGGAGGCGATCCGCCAGTTCCCGGTGGACGTGGGCCGGCGGCGCTGCATGTTCATCCACCTCACGCTCGTCCCCTACATCGGACACGCCGGCGAGCTGAAGACCAAGCCGACGCAGCACTCCGTGAACGAGCTGCGGCGCATCGGGATCGCCCCGGACATGCTGATGTGTCGCTCCGAGGGTCCGCTCTCGCGCGATATTCGCAAGAAGATCGCGCTGTTCGCGAGCCTGCCGGCGGACGCGATCGTTTCCGCGCGCGATGTGGACAACATCTACAGGGTGCCGCTCGTGTTTCGCGAGCAGGGCGTCGACGACTTCATCCTCGATCACTTCGCGCTGCAGGCGCCGGCGCCGGAGCTCTCCAGCTGGAAGGAGCCGATCGAGCTCGCCGAGCAGGCGCAGCGCACGGTGCGGATCGCGCTGGTTGGCAAGTATGTGCAGCTCGAGGACGCCTATCTCTCGGTGTCCGAGGCGCTGCGCCACGCCGCCGCGCTGCAGGGCAGAGGGTGCGAGATCGACTGGATCGACTCCGAGAGCTTGGAGGAGGGCAACGATGCCGAAGCCGAGGACGCCGAAGCCGCGCGAACTGCTGGAGGCCGCCGACGGCATATTGATCCCCGGAGGGTTCGGCGGGCGCGGCATCGAGGGCAAGATCGCGGCCGCGCGCATCGCGCGCGAGCGGCGCATCCCCTACCTGGGGATCTGCCTCGGCATGCAGATCGCGGTCGCCGAGTTCGCGCGAGCGGTTGCCGGCATGGAGGGCGCCAACTCGACCGAGTTCGACATCGAGACGCCCTACCCGGTGATCGACCTGCTGCCCGAGCAGAAGGAGGTCGCCGACCTCGGCGGCACGATGCGCCTCGGCGCCGATCCGATCAAGCTGCACGACGGCTCGCGCGTGCGCGAGTGCTACGGCGAGGCGGTCGTCTACGAGCGCCATCGCCATCGCTATGAGGTCAACAACCTGTTGCGCAAGCGACTCCAGAGCGCCGGCCTGCGCATCTCGGGCACCTCCCCGACGAGCGTCTGGTGGAGGTCGATCGAGATCGACGATCATCCCGTTTTTCGTGGCCTCGCAGTTTCATCCCGAGTTCAAGTCGCGGCCGGAGCGGCCCGCTCCGCTGTTTCGCGGCTTCGTGGCCGCCGCGCTGGGAAGGCGAGGGGGGCAAGCGGGAAGGGGAGGCGCGGGCGGGAGACGGCGGCGAGGCGCAAAACAGTGGGGCGCACGCGGGAGGCGGCGAGGCGCAAGCGGAGGACGGCGGAGATCGCACGCTTGCCGGTCGCTCGTGAGTGCGGATTTGCCCAACAGCCGGGCGGGGGCGTCGCATACGGTAACTGTGCGCGCCACGTTCAGCCTCGGCGACGAGCGCCATGCGCAGAAGATCGCCGCCGGCATGATCGACCGTGCGCACGAGATCGCCAACCTGCCCGATTGCGAATGCGACGTCGATGTGAGCGTCGAGCTGGCGCGAGGCGGGGACGGCGAGGGCGCCGCGGGCGATCCCGGTGGCGCGCGCTCCCCCGGCAGTGTCGTAGAACACTGAGCATGGCGATACTCAAGCTGCGCCGCGCCACCGTTCTCGAGGCGGGACCCGCCGACGGTCCCGAGCAGGAGCTTGCGATCTCCTCGGAGGGCGAGCGTCGCCGCGCGATCGCCGAGGTCTGGCTGCACGGCTCGAGCCAGGTCGGCGACGAGCTGATCGTCAACGTCCAGGCGCGCGATCTCGGCCTCGGCTCGGGCGGGTTCGACGTCGTGCACGCCAATCTCACGCGGGGCCTGTCCCATGACGGCATGCCGGGCGCACACGTGATGAAGCTCAACTACACGAGTCTGCAGCATGCCGTCAGGCCGGTCGAGGACGGCCCGAGCGGCGTGATGTGTGACGCGAAGCACACCGACGACGGCGAACAGGCGGGGGCGCGCCTGGACCTGCCGCTCGAGGGTCCGGTGGCCGTGCTCGCGCTGCACGGCCAGCTCGCGGCGGTCGCGTGGGCGTTCGCCCAGGCCAGGCCGGGCGCGACGCTCGGCTACGTTCAGACGGCCGGCGGCGCGCTGCCCGGCGGGCACTCCAGGGTGGTGCGCATGCTGCGCGAGCGAGCGCTGCTCGCCGGCCACCTGACGGCCGGAGCGACATATGGGGGGGAGGGTGAGAGCGTGACCGTCGCGGGCGCGCTGCACCACGGGCTCAGCAGGCTCGGCTGGGACGCGGCCGTTTGCGGGCCCGGTCCCGGAATCGTGGGATCGAGCTCGCCGCTCGGCCACGGGGGGATGTACGCGCTCGACTCGGCGCACACCGCGCTCGCGCTCGGCGCCCCGACGCTGCTGGTGGCGCGCATGTCCTCGGGGGATTCGCGCCCTCGCCACCGCGGCGTCTCCCATCACACGCTGACGGTGCTCGACCTGCTGCTCGAGCCGGTCACGGTCGCGCTGCCGGCGGGCATCCGCTCGCCGGTGGGCGCCGACCTGCGGGCGGGGCTTGGATCGGTGCTGCGCTCCTCCTCGGCGGCGATCTCCGCTCAGCTCGGCAGGCCGCAGCTGGAGCTCGACGTGGATCGCCCGGCGCGGATGGCGCGGCACGACTGGCGCCGTGCGCCGGTGGACATGCCCGCCTACCGGCGGAGCGGGCTGCCGGCTGAGACGATGGGCCGCGCTCTGATCGAGGATCCCCTGTTCTTCGCTGCCGCGCTTGCGGGTGGAACGGTGCTCGCCGACCTGTGCGTCGCGAGCGCTCGCGCCGAGCGCCACGCTCGTTGAAGCGTGTGCCACACAGATGCACGCTCGGTGGGTGCTCCTCGTGTGGCGTGCGACCCGCGTTGCATCGCCAAGGGGCACGCCCAACCCCGGCGAATTCGGCCTTGTGAGCGACTCCAGAGGCGATGGGAGGGGGCCGGCCGGCGGCGAGGACCCGCGCTTTGCCGAGCTGACGCTCGACTTCCTGGCCTATCTCGAGCTCGAGCGTGGGCTGTCGCAGAACACCCTGAGCGCCTACCAGTCCGACCTCGCCCAGTTCGGCCGGTTCCTGCAGCGGCGGCGACTGTCGCCGCTGCGCGCCCGTCATGGAGATCTCGCGGCATTCCTATCCGAGCTCGCCGGCGGCGGGAACGATCGTCCCGCGGTCTCGCCGGCGACCCTGGGGCGCAAGGCCGCCTGTCTGCGCTCCTTCTACCGTCACCTGCGCCGCGAGGGGCTGATCGAGCACGATCCCACGGCCGAGCTGCGCGGACCGCCGAAGACGCGGCGACTGCCCAGCGTGCTCTCGCGCGAACAGGTCCGCAGGCTGCTCGCCCAGCCGCGGGGCGGCGAGCCGCTCGCGCTGCGCGATCGCGCGGCGCTGGAGACGATGTACGCGTGCGGGCTGCGCATCTCCGAGGCGATCGCGCTGGATGTCGGTGACGTCGACCTCAGCGAGGGGCTGTTGCGCGCTCGCGGCAAGGGCTCGAAGGAGAGGATCGTGCCGGTGGGGCGCCAGGCGGTGAGCGCGCTCGAGGCCTATTGCGCGAGGGCCCGACCGCGGCTGGTCGGGTTGCGCGTGGAGAGTCGCCTGCTCGTCAACCACCGCGGCGGCGCTCTGACGCGCCAGGGCCTCTACAAGATCATCCAGGGCCATGCGCGCGGCGCGGGACTGGAGCGGCGTATGACTCCGCACACGCTGCGTCACACGTTCGCCACGCATCTGCTCGCGGGCGGTTGCGATTTGCGCTCGCTGCAGGAGATGCTGGGCCACGCCGATCTCGCGACCACGCAGATGTACACGCACCTCTCCGCCGAGCGCCTGAAGGACGTGTACTTCGAGGCGCACCCGCGCGCGCATATGCTGGGGGCAGCAGATGCCCGAGCTTCCCGAGGTGGAGACGATCAGGCGCCAGCTGGCGCCGCTGGTGCAGGGGCGCACGCTCGAGCGCGTTAGCGTGCTCGACTGGCGCTGGTGCCGGCCGCTTGCGCCGCGCGAGATGGAGGACGCCCTCAGCGGGCGCGAAGTGCTGCGCCTGGGGCGGCGCGGGAAGTATCTCGTGTGGGAGCTGAGCGAGGAGGTGTATCTCGCTCAGCATTTGCGCATGACGGGCACGGTGCTGTGCGATCCCGACCCCGAGCCGACGCACGTGCGCGTGCGCATCCGCTTGAGCGGGGACTCGCGGCTTGCGATCTGCGATCCGCGTCGCTTCGGCACGGGCGAGCTGCTGCTCGGCGATGCGGCGCTCGAGGAGTTCTTCGCCGCGCGTCTTGGCCTGGAGCCGCTGGACGAGCGCTTTACCGTTGCCTACCTGCGGGCCCAGGCGCGCGGGCGCAGCGCTCCGGTGAAGGCGTTCCTGCTGGACCAGCGGCGCGTGGCGGGCGTCGGCAACATCTATGCGGACGAGGCGCTGTATCGCGCCGGCATCCACCCGCTGCGTCCCGCCGGGCGCCTGAGCGCCGAGCAGTATGGCGCGTTGCGCGACGCGACGGTCTGGGCTCTGCGGGCGGGCATCGAGGCGCGGGGGGCGACGATCGACGACTTCCGCCACGTGGACGGGGTTTGGGGGTCCTTCCAGGATCGCTTTCAGGTGCACCGCCGCGAGGGGGAGCCGTGTGCGCGCTGCGGCGCCACGATCGTGAAGATGGTGGTGGCGGGGCGGGGCACCTATGTGTGCGAGACCTGCCAGCCGCGCCCGCGCCGGGCGCGCGCGATGCTCCGCGGTCGAGGTCGCTGAGGGAGGTTCGCCGCCGGGGCGCTACGCGGCCAGCAGCTCGTCCAGGCGCCCGCTCTGAAGCGCGCTGAGCGTCTCCGAGTATCCGCCGAGCAGCTGCTCGCCGACGAGCACCTGGGGGAAGGTCATCATGCCGGTGCGCCCGGCCAGCTCCACGCGACCGGCGGCGTCCTTGGAGAGGTTGACTTCGGAGAACTCCACGCCGCGCGCGGCCAGCAGGCCCTTGACGCGTGCGCAGAACGAGCACGGCTCCGTGGTGTAGACCGTGACCCTGGGCTTCGACCGATGCGCTGCTGTATCGCTCATTACTTCATAAAGTATAGCCCGGTGCGCTCGGCTCTTCGGCACGCACGCTGCCGCCGCCGACGATCCTAGACTCGCTGGAGCGATGGCCGGACTGGTGAAGACGGAAGCGGTGGTGCTGCGCTCGATGCGCTATGGCGAGGCGGACCGCATCCTGCACGTCTACACCCCCCAGCGCGGGCGCGTGAGCGCGATCGCCAAGGGGGTGCGTCGCGCGCGCAGCCGCTTCGGCGGGCGCCTGGAGCCGTTCTTTCGGCTGCGCATCGAGCTGCACGAAGGCCGCGGCGAGCTGCTCACCGTCACCGGGGCGCAGACCGTGGCGGGTCACTCGAGGCTGCGCGGCGACGCCCGCGCGCTGGATGCCGCCGCGCGCGCATGCGACGCGGTCGGGCGTCTGTTTGAGACCTCGGAGCCGCACCCGGGCGTGTTCAACCTGCTGTGCCGCAAGCTGTCGCTGCTCGACGATAGCCCGGCCGCGGCGACGCGCGCGAGCGCGCTGGCCTTTCGCCTGAAGCTGCTGGTCGCGGCCGGGATCGCGCCGCAGCTCGGTGCGTGCGTGTGCTGTGGCGGCGAGGAGCACCTCGTCGGCTTCTCCGGCGCGTCCGGAGGGGTGGTTTGCAGCTCCTGCGAGGCAGCGTCCTTCCCGCTCGGCGAGTCTGCGCACACGTTCATGACGCATGCGCTGGCGCGTCCGCTCAGCGAGGCTCCGGCCGGCGAGGAGCGGGTGCTCGGCCAGGTCGAGCGCGCGGTGTCGGAGATGCTCGAGCACCATGCGCACGTGCGGCTGATGCCGGTGGCGCTGCCACAATCGAGCATGTGAGCAGCGCAAGCGACACGACGTCCGTGGCGGCGGTCTTTGCCGAGCGTCGCCGAGCGATCGAGGAGCGCGAGCTCTCGCCGCCGGCGGCACGCTCCTACCCGGCGCGCCGGGCGCGCGCCGAGGAGGATTGCGGGCTGCGCACTCCGTTTCAGCGCGACCGCGACAGGATCGTGCACTGCAAGGCGTTTCGCCGCCTCACGCACAAGACGCAGGTGTTCGTCTCGCCGCTCGGCGACCACTACCGCACGCGCCTCACGCACACGCTGGAGGTGACGAGCATCTCGCGCACCGTGGCGCGTGCGCTCGCGCTGAACGAGGACCTGACCGAGGCGATCGGGCTCGGGCACGACCTCGGGCATCCGCCGTTCGGGCACATCGGCGAGGAGGCGCTCGACGAATGCATGAAAAGCAGGTTCGGGCGCGAGTTTCGCCACTACGAGCACTCGCTGCGCGTCGTCGAGCGCCTGGAGCGCGACGGCGCCGGGCTGAACCTGACAGAGCAGGTGCGCGACGGGATCGCGCGGCACTCCAGCCGGGCGCCGCTGCCGAGCACGCTGGAGGGGCGGATCGTGCGCACGATCGACCGCGTCGCGTACATCAACCACGACATCGACGATGCGATCAGGGCCGGGCTGCTGCGCGAGAGCGACCTGCCGGGCGAGGCGATCGCGGTGCTGGGGCGCACCGGCTCGCAGCGGATCGACGCGCTCGTGCACGACATGGTCGAGCACTCCGCGCGGGCGGGGGACATCGTCCAGGGCGAGCAGGCCGGGGCCGCGATGGCGCGGCTGCGCGAGTTCATGTTCGAGCGCGTCTATCTCGGGCCGGCCGTCAGGGCCGAGCACGCGCGCATCGTCAAAGTCGTGCGCACGCTGTTCGAGCGCTACGCCGAGCACCCCGAGGAGCTGCCCGACGGCGGCGTCGCCGGCGCGGATCTGGGCGAGCGCGTGTGCGACTACGTGGCGGGGATGACCGACCGCTATTGCATCCGCGCGTACACCGAGCTCGAAGTGCCGCGCGATCGATTGACGGTCGATGTGACCGTAAATCGGCCTGTACGGTGATTTTTTTGGGAGGGGCGCCGCTGCGCGGCGCGGTGGGGCGTGCTCGGTCCGGTAAGGGCGGCTAGTAGCGTAGGACCGATGGCACGCTACAAGGCAGACTCGCGCGACAGGGTGCGCGACGCGGTCGACTTCGTCGAGCTTGTCGGCACGCGCACCGAGCTGCGCCGTGCCGGGCCGCGCAGCTACGAGGGGCTGTGCCCGTTCCACGACGAGCGCACGCCCTCCTTCAGCGTGGAGCCGGTCGAGAAGGTCTACTACTGCTTCGGCTGCCAGGCCTCCGGGGACGTGTTCACGTTCGTGCAGGAAACGGAGGGGGTCGACTTCAAGGGCGCTCTGGAGCTGCTGGCCGACCGCGTTGGGATCGAGCTCGAGCTCGAAGCCGAGGACCCGCGCGAAGCGCAGAAGCGTGCCCGTCGCGAGCGGCTGCTGGAGCTGCTGGCGCGGACCGCCGGGTATTACGAGCGCTACCTGTGGGAGTCGGGCGAGGCGGCCGGCGCGCGCGCCTACCTGCAGGGGCGCGGGCTCGGCGAGGAGATCCTCAAGGAGTTCCGCGTGGGGTACGCGCCGAGCGCGTGGGATCGCGTGCTGCTGGCCTCGCGGCGCGGCGGCTTTTCCGAGCGCGAGCTGTACGACACGGGGCTGGCGCAGCGCTCGCAGGAGCGAGGGGGGCTGTATGACCGCTTCCGCTCGCGCATCATGTTTCCGCTGGCGGACATGCGCGGTCGTGTGCTCGGGTTCGGCGCGCGCGCGATGCGCGACGGGCAGGGGCCGAAGTATCTGAACACCTCCGACAACGACGTCTACCACAAGGGCCGTCACCTCTACGGCGCCGATCTCGCGAGGGCGAGCGCCACGAAGGCCGGCGTGGCGATCCTGTGCGAGGGTTATACGGACGTCATCGCGCTCCACCAGGCGGGCTTTCGCAATGCCGTCGGGCTGATGGGCACCGCGCTCACCGACGAGCAGGTGGGCGAGCTGGGGCGCCTCGCGCAGACCGTGCTGCTCGCGCTCGACGCCGACAGCGCCGGGCAGGAGGCGATGCTCAAGGCCTCGCGGCTGGCGGCGCGACGCAAGCTCGAGCTGCGCGTCGTGGAGCTGCCCGCCGGGGCCGACCCGGCGGAGCTGCTGCAGCGCGAGGGGGGGGAGGCGATGCGCGCGCTGATCGACGCGTCAGTGCCGTTCGTGCGCTTCCGCGTCGAGCGCGTGCTGGCCGGCGGGGACGACTCGAGCCCCGAGGGGCGCGATCGCATGATCGAAGAGCTGCGGCCCGTGTTCGCGACGCTGCCGCCGAGCGCGATGCGGATGGAGCTGACCCGCACCGTCTCCGGGCGGCTCGGGCTCAGCGAGGGTCTGGCCGAGACGCTGCTCGCCGCCGCCGGCGGGACTCGGGCCGCCCGGCGCTCAGCGCGGCCGGGGGAGGATGGCGGCCGCTCGACGCCGGCGGGCGCAGCCCGTGGCGCAGCGGGGACCAACGGCACGGGCGGGGGCGGCGGTGCGGGCGCACAGGCGAGTCGCGTGCTCTCCGCGCGCGCCGACACCGAGCGCGCGTTTCTGGCACTCTGCATCGCCACGCCCAGGCACGGCGAGCGCGCGCTGGGGGAGAGCGAGATCGGCGAGCTGTTCACCAGCGAGCTGCTGTGCAGGGCCGCCGAGCACCTGAAGTCCGGACACCTGGCCGAGCCGCTCAAAGACGTGGACGCCGAGGACCGCGAGCTCGTCGGCCTGCTCGCCGAGCTGACCGTCGAAGCGGGCCGCTGGCCGGTGCACGAGGGTTCGGCCAAGCCGCCGATGCTCGACGTGCAGCAGCTGCAGCTGCAGCTGGCGGCGATCGACCGCCGCATCCACGCGGCGCGCGCGCAGGGTACGGGCGAGGTCAGCGAGCTGGCAAAGCGGCGGGGGGAGGTCAAGCTGCAGTTCGACCGGGCGCAGGAGCGCGCGCTGGCGGAGAGCGGCGAGGGGGTTGTGGGCTGAGGTTGGCGGCGTGCTGCGCGAACGCGCTGTCGCAGGGCAAGGTGGGTGTGCGGGCGTGGTGCGAACGCGCGCATCTTTCCGTCCGACCCGTAGTAGACAATGCAGTGCATGGATCGCGCATCTTTGGAACGGCTTCTTGGCGAAGGCCTGTCATTGGCTGAGATCGGGCGGAGGTTCGATCGTCACGAAGAGACCGTCGCGTATTGGGCACGTAAGTATGGTTTCGAGGCTGTAAATCGAGAGAAGCACGCCGCCCGCGGCGGTCTGACCCGAGGGCAGTTGGAGCCGTTGGTCGAACAAGGAGCGTCGATCGCCCAGATCGCCGAGGCCGTCGACCGCAGCAAGGCGACCGTTCGGCATTGGCTGATCAGGCATGGACTGAAGACGCACGGGAGTCGTGGACGGCCGACCACCGAGGCTGCTCGTGCAGCCAAGCAGGCCGGATTGGCGACAGCGATGATGGATTGTCCTCGTCACGGTAAGAGCGAGTTTTGGATCACCGGCCGGGGCAGATACCGCTGTAAGCGCTGCCGATCCGATGCCGTGTCCCGTAGACGCCGACGGGTGAAAGAGACGCTTGTCCGCGAGGCCGGAGGGCGCTGTCGTATCTGCGGCTACCACCGCAACATGCGCGCGCTGCACTTTCACCATCTCGATCCCTCCGACAAGTGCATCGAAATCAACGCCAAGGGAGTGGCCGTCGCGCTCGACAAGCTCCGGGTCGAGGCGCGCAAGTGCGTGCTTCTGTGCTCTAATTGTCATGCTGAGGTCGAGGACGGGATGGCTGTAGTTCCGGCCGAGGCGCACAAAGCCCCTCCGGGGTAGCACGATCTGGGGTAACTCAATTGGCAGAGTACGGCGCTGTTAACGCCGGAGTTGTGGGTTCGAGTCCCACCCCCAGAGCCTCCTGAACCCCTCCGCCCCCCCCGACGGGGGCGGTGTCTCCCAGGGGAGGGATGGGGGGAGCCAACCACGACGAGGACGGCATCCCTGAGGAACGGCCGGGAGATATCGCGCCCCCGAGTCCAGGTCGAGCGCGATCACGCAACGGGGGCGTTCTTGGGTGCGAGCGGGATGGACTCACATCCCGGTGTCCGGTTCTGCGACGTGAGGCGCTCGATCAGCGACGACGCCTGGGCGCCGGAGTCGTGGGTGCTGTTCCAGGCCGCCAGCTCGCTTGCCTTGGCGCGGATCGATCGCTCGTGGAGCGCCCGTTCGACGGCGCCGCGGAGTGGGCGGGGGGAGATGAAGCGGCGCGGCACGCGCACACCCGCACCCGCCCACGCGAGCCTGGCGGCGTTCTCGTTCATGTCGCCGGCGATCGGGCAGGCGACGAGGGGCACGCCGCAGGAGAGGGCGCGCACGACCGTGCCGTGGCCCGCGTGGCAGACGACCGCGTCGCACTGCGGCATCGTGCGCGCGTAGGAGACCCACTCGACCACTCGCGCGTTTGCCGGCACCGGCAGCGGGCGCGAGGGCAGGCGCCGGTTGTACGTTGCGAGCACGCGCACCGGGGCATCCGCCAGACCGCGCAATGCCGCGTGCAGGAGGCGATGGTCGGGGTCCTGCGAGGTCGAGGGGGCGATCAGCACGAGCGGGTCCTCGCCCGGGGGGAGCGCGACCTCCTCGGCTGGCGGCTCCCACATCAGCGGGCCGACGACGTGGGCGTGCGCGGGCCAGGCGCGGGGGTACTCGAGCTGGGGGAAGGTTGCGATCAGCGCGAGTTCGTCGCTCGTGCCGCCGTGCATGCGATCTTGCGGCGGCAGGCCGACGGCCGCGCGGGTGCGGTTGAGCGCGGCGCGGCCATTCTCCAGGCCGCGCTGCACGGGCAGGTGCGCGCGGTTCCAGAAGGCGCGGCCGAGCGGGGTGCGCGGCAGCAGCGCCCCGAAGGAGTAGATCGGAAAACCCGGTGCGGACTCGGGGAAGACGTGGGGGACGAGCGTGGCGCGCGGGATGCCGAGCAGCTCCGCACACAGCGACGGGGCGAGCGTGAGGATGTCGTGGACGACGACGTCCGGGCGCAGCTCTTCGAGCAGCGCCAGCGTGTCGCGTGTGGCGTAGACGATCGCCTCATAGAAGTCGAGCGGGTGAAGCGGTCTGCCATCGCGCTCCAGCGGCACCGGGAAGGCGCTGTACTCGGGCGCCGGGGCGAAGCGCAAGCCTTCGCCCTCGATGGCGCCGCGCCAGCGCTCCCATGTCTGCAACGTGACCTCGTGGCCTCGTCCACGAAGGGCGCGGCCGAGCGCGATCATCGGAAAGGCGTGGCCCGGGTCGCCGAAGGCGCCGAGCAGGATGCGCAGCGGCGACCGTTCGCGGTGCGAGTCGTCTCCCAGCGTGACGTCCTGGATCGCCGAAATGGACATTGCGCCGGGGCGGTGGGTGGCGGACACTGCCTTGAACGCGCGCCCCGCGCTAGGCGGCCAGCTCGGCGACCAGGCGCAGCTGCGCGAGGCGATCGTCCCTGGTGAAGGCGATCGGCGTGATGCCGAGCGTGCCGACGCCCGCGTCGCGGTAGACGGCCAGGCGCTCGCGCACCGCCTCCCTGGGTCCGCACAGCGAGACCATGTCGATCAGCGCGTCGGGGATCGCCGCCATCGCCTCCTCGCGCTTGCCCTCGAGATACAGGTCCTGGATGACTTTGGCTTGCGCCTCGAAGCCATAGCGGCAGACGAGGTTGTTGTAGAAGTTCTGCTTGCGCGAGCCCATGCCGCCGACGTACAGCGCGATGAACGGGCGCATCGCGTCGCGGGCTGCCTTCAGGTCGTCGGTGACGAATACGTTCACGGTGGGGGCGATGTCGAAGCCATCCAGAGAGCGGCCCGAGCGGTCGGCGCCTTCCTGCAGCAGCGGGCGCAGCTCGGAGACGTGCTCGGGGCTGAACAGCGTCGGGATCCACCCGTCGGCGATCTCCCCGGCCAGCGCCGTGTTCTTCGGGCCGATCGCCGCCAGGTAGATCGGGATCTGCTCCTGGACGGTGGAGATCGTCAGCTTCAGGGCCTTGCCGGGGCCGTCGGGGAGCGGCAGCTGCAGCGTCTCGCCCTTGAATTCGACGCGCTCGCGCGCCAGCGCCATCCGCACGACCGCGACATACTCGCGCGTGCGCTGCAGCTGCTTGGCGAAGCGCTGGCCGTGCCAGCCCTCGGCCACCTGCGGGCCCGAGGAGCCGATGCCGAGGATCATGCGCCCGCCGGAGAGCTGGTCGATGGTGGCTGCCGTCATCGCGGTCATCGCGGCGCTGCGGCCCGGCATCTGCAGGATGCCCGAGCCGAGCCGGATCTTGCTCGTCTGACCCGCGAGCCAGGCGAGCACCGTCGCGGCGTCCGAGCCGTACGCCTCCGCCGTCCACACCGAGTCGTAGCCAAGCCGCTCGGCTTCCTGCACGATTTCAAGCTGATCCTGGGAGCTGAGGCCGAGGCCCCAGTAGCCGATGTGCACGCCTAGCTTCATGTGCGTCCTTTCCGTCGTGGGCTCAGATGGCGTCCCCGGGACGCACGAACATCATCTCAGGCACGACGCACGCGGGGGAGACGCGCAGCAGGTAGCGCACGGCCTCGGCGATGTCCCGCGGTCGGATCATCTCCTCGGCCGGCACCTGGCTCTTGGCGAAGTCGGTCATCGGCGTGTCCACGAACGCCGGACACAGCGCGGTCGACTTGATGCCCTGCGAGCCGAGCTCCTTGTTCATCGCTTCGGTCCAGCCGACCACCGCGTGCTTGGTTGCCGAGTAGACCGACAGCCACGCCTCCGCGCGCTTGCCCGAGATCGAGCTGGTGTTGACGATCAGCGTGTTCGAGTGCTCGACCGCGCTCTCCTGCAGCATCGAGAGGCACTCGCGGTAGAACAGCACGATCGAGCGCAGGTTGACGGCGATCTGCATGTCGAGGTGCTTGGTCTGGATGTCTCCGACCGGCGCGCCGATGCCGACGCCGGCGTTGTTGACGAGTACGTCCAGGCGCCCATAGCGCTCCCGGTGCGCGGCCACGACCTTCTGGATCTCGCTCTCCTCGGTGAGCGCGGCGGGGACGCCATGGACGTCGAAGCCGTCAGCTGCCAGCCCGTCGACGGCCGCGTGCAGCTTCTCCGCCCGCCGCGCCGCCATCGTGACGCCATACCCCTCCTCGCCAAGCACTCGCGCGATCGCCAAGCCGATCCCGCTCGATGCCCCCGTAACGATCGCCGCCCGCTCCGCCATTGCCGCTCCCCTCGTTGGTTGACCGCCAAATCAAACCACGGTCCGGCCCCGCACGTCCGGCCGGGCGCAACCGCTCTCAGCCCGACTCGCGCGCCGGGAGCAAGCCAGGCCGCCAGTCCTCGCGCGCAGCGAGCAAGCTTGGCCGCCCCCCAAGCCAGCCTGCTCGATCTAGCGTACGGCGCGGAGCGCTGGTAGCGTCTGGAGGCCGCCTCGCGGCACGGGCCCGTAGCTCAGTTGGTCAGAGCCGCCGACTCATAATCGGTTGGTCCCAGGTTCGAGTCCTGGCGGGCCCACTAGGGAATCCTTAGCAACCATGCGGGACTCGTGTGGTCGTAAGGCCGTCTTCGGGGCCGCGTTGGGAGGCAGAACGGCCACTCGTTCGGAGGATGTCCGGATCGTCGTGGAACTTTGGCGGCGGTCCTCACGGGTTGATGGTCAAACGGTAACGAGTTCGCGAGTCTCCTGACGGTCGCTGTTCTTCTCGGCAGCGAGGAGGGTGTGACGCTCAATTGCGATCACGAGCTTGGCGAGGTCGCGGTAACCGATGATCCGCCGGAACTGCTTCTCGGCTACGAGCATCCCGGCGGCGGTCCAGCGCTTGCGCATGTCGCCGTCCTGCCAGCGCTTCACGTTGCGCTGCGTGTGACGGACGATCTCGATCATCGACTCACACGGGTTGGTCGAGCACAGCGTCTTTGCGAGTTGACCGGTGATCTTGAGCCGCATCAGCGTCAGCGTCTCGGGCATTCCCTCCCGCAGCGAGGCGGCAGCGTCGGGCCAGGTGCGGTCGAGCTCTGAGGCGAGGAGTTGCAGGCGCTGTTCGGCGAGATCTGGGTCCTTGAGCGCCCACGCGCCGCGGATCCGGGCCAAAACGGCGGGGCGGTCGCGTTCGGGCAGGAGGTCACAAACATTGCGCTCCTTGTGTCGTTGACACCTGTGCACCAGCGCGTGCTCACCGAACACGTCGGTGATCGCCCGACGGATCGCCTTCCCGCCGTCGATGACGAACAGGATCGCCTGCTCGGGGTCCAGTCCCCGGTCGATGAGGTCGGCGAGCAGTGTTCGGGCGAGCGTGGCGTTCTCGGTCGAGCCCTCCCACAGCCCGAGCGGGATCTTCACGCCCTCGGTGCTGATCCCGAGCGCGACGATGTGCGTGCGATCGGCGATCTGAAGGCCGTCGAGCATCATCACCGCCAAGCGCACGTCGTCCAGCCGGCGGCCCATCAGCTCTCCAAGCGCGGTGCGGGTGCGCTCGATGAACATGTCCGAGACTGCGCTCTTACCAGTCGAGGTCGCATTCCCTTCGACGTCGGCGCCGACCGGCTCGCCGACCGTAGCGAACCGCCGCGTCGAGACACCGGCGAGCATGCGGTCCATCACAGCCCTGGTCAGCGGGTCGCGATCAGCGAAATACTCATAGGTCTGGACCGGCAGCTCGTGCGCGTCGTCGGTCGTGCGCATTCGTGGACGAGAGACCCGCACCCGGCGACCGCCGAGTGTCATCGACCCTGTCTCGTGACCGTGACGCTTTGCGGTGCGATCCCGGTTCCACTTGCCCTTCGGACCGACCACCTCGTCGACCTCGCTCTCCATCAGCTCATGGACGACGCCGAGCCCGACACCGACGCTCAGCGCGAGCAGCCCCTCCCTTGCCGCTCCCACGAGCTCACCGAGCGCCTCCTGGATCTGCGGTGGCAGCGGACTCTCCGACACCTCGAACGTCGTGCCGACCTTCGCAGCGGGTACCTTCTTCATGGCGGTTCCTCCTGTCCTCTCGGACTTGGTTAGCGCCCCGAACGCTCCCAACCGGAGCGGACAAGGCGGGAGGACCGCCGTTCAAAGATCTACGAGATCGCGGACAACCTCCCCGTTCGCCCGTATTCGCCCAAACGCTGGCGCCAGTTATGTCTAACCATGCGGAAGCGGCGTCATCACCAGGCCAGCGAGCAGGGTGCAATCTGCATGCTGATAGCACTACGGATTGTTCGGCATCCCGTGCGGCTGCCTCCTTCGGTCGCGGACCTCGCTTTGTGACCGAACCGTCGCTCGATAAGTTATCCGACTCAATGCTTCGCCGAAGTCCAGGATTCCTACTCACGATGGGCGCTATTGCGTTGGCGGGTTGCGGACTGCTCGTGCTTCCTGGACTCGCAGCGCTTCCCCGCGTCTTGCGCGATGTGCTTCCAGCCTTGGGAACCGCGCTTCTTGTCGCCGCGATACTAGGAGCCACGGTTGATGCCTTTTTGAAGCAACGCTTGCTTCAAGACGCCTTTGTTGCACTCTTCGGGTATTTGCTGCCCGAGACACTGCGAGGTGAGCTGGGATGGATCAGTGAACAAGAGTTCTTGTTTGAGCGATACGACTTCACGCTAACCCTTACCCAAGATGACGCCGGCGATCTGCTGATCGCAAGTCTTGTGCTCCAGCGCGATCTTCTAAACATCACCTCTCACACGGCCCATTGGCGCCCGTGCGCGGCGCTTGACGAGTGGTTCCATCCAGGGCGCCCATCGCGGATCATCGCGCTCTGCTCCACCCAAGATGGGTCGACACATAACGACATTGAGATCACGCGCGAGGAGCCGTTCGTCGTTGTCGCGGAGGCGGCCCAAGAGCTTGCGTTCAAGCCTGGGGAGCGGATCACGGTGGTCTTCGAAGGGGAGGAAACTAAGCAGCTGAGCGACGCGATGTTCCTAAACATTGCGTTTGCAAGTGTTAACCCAAGGATTACGGTCCGTGCCCCACAAGGCATTCTCTGGCGCGTCATGTTCGGCAACCGGCAGCAGGGGCAACTTCGTGAGATCGGGCCTAACACGAGGGAACTTCCAGGAACCCTGCTTCCGGGGCAGACGGTTCAGATCCGCTGGTGGCAAGACAACGATGTCGCAGAGTTTTCGGACGGGATGAGCGCATCCCGAGCATCTCCGGTCGGAATCGGGGCCACAAGCACAACCAGGGCATCCTCCAAAGGGCCGCAAAGCGTATTAGCCCCGACCTTGCATTAACGGCCGCGCCCCGGTCTGGCCGGGGCGCGGGAGTGTCCGACTGGGCTTGAAGAATTGGGGTGTCGAAGCCTGATTCCCGAGCCGCAGGAGGATCACCATGAGGGTGCAGCGCGATGGCCGCTATGTCACGGTAGATGTCACGTCGGACGGAGCGGGGTTGGTGTCGCGTGCGGGCAGCGCGCTGCTCGTCCAGGTCTCCGACGGGGTGGGGCTCACGCGAGCGCTCTCTTCGGGGCTAGCGGTGCTCAAGCAGCGGCGGCGCGGGCACGATCCGGGCCGGGTGATCCGTGATCTCGCGGTGATGCTCGCCGACGGCGGGGAGTGCGTGTCCGACCTGGCCGCGGTGCGCGATCAGGAGGCGGCTGTTCGGGCAGGTCGCGTCCGATTCGACGGCGTTCCGGGTGATCGACCGGGTCGCCAGCGAGCCTGGCTTGCTCGACGCGCTACGGACGGCGCACAGCCAGGCGCGCGAGCGGTTCTGGGAGCTTTCCGGCGCTCCTGAGCGGTTCACGATCGACGTCGATGCGACGCTGATCACGGCGCATTCGGAGAAGGAGCAGGCCGCCGGCAACTACAAGGGCGGCTTCGGCTTTCACCCGCTGATGAGCTACGCGGATGAGACCCGTGAGGCGCTGAGCGGCTTGTTGCGGCCGGGGAACGCCGGCGCGAACACCGCTGAGGATCACAAGACGGTGATCGACCGGGCGCTCGCGCAGATCCCGGCCGGGCACATCGAGAACATGGAGATCCTGGTGCGCTGTGATTCGGCGGGCGCCACGCACGGTCTGGCCGACCATTGCCGCGAACACGCCATGCGGTTCTCCGTCGGTTACGAGCTGACCGAGGCAGTCCGCGCCGCAATCCTTCAGATCCCCGAGGATGCTTGGGTTTCCGCCCTCGACCAGGACGGCAGCGAGCGCAAGAACGGGCAGGTCGCCGAAATCACCGACAAGCTCGATCTGGGCTCGTGGCCCGAGGGGTCCAGGCTGATCGTGCGGCGCGAGCGTCCCCATCCCGGCGCACAACTGTCGTTCACAGACCACGACGGGCACCGTTTCCAGGCGATCCTCACCGACCAGACCGACAAGGACATCGCCCACCTCGAGTGTCGTCACCGCCAGCACGCGCACGTCGAGGACCGCATCCGCGACGACAAGGACACCGGCCTCGCAAAGTTCCCGTTCAAGGCGTTCGCGCACAACGAAGTGTGGATCGAGATCGTGACGCTCGCACACGACCTGATCGTCTGGACCCAAGCACTGCTCCTCGACGGGCAACTCGCCAAGGCCGAGCCCAAGCGGCTGCGCTACCAGCTCCTACACGTCGCCGGCCGCCTCGCGTTCCACGGCCGCAAAGCAAAGCTGCACCTCCAGGACACCTGGCCCTGGGCAGACGAGCTCGTCGCTGCCTTCCAGAAACTACGAGCGCTCCCAGCGCCCGCCGGCTGACACCGGCAAACGCTCACCACGAACATCGAGCAGTCCCCCGGCCACGACCGCGATCACGGCTGCCCGGATACAGACACCAAAGACTCCCCCAAACGCCCACTCGTGCCCCGACCAGCACCGCATCACGCCAACAACGCACACGCCACCCACAACCAGCCGCCACACGCGGGATCACGGTCACATCCAGACCCCTACTGCACGATCCGGGCTAGACGGAGCGATCCCTCCCGCTGCCAGCCGAGAAAATCACTTATCTTGAACTGTGTCCGACCAATTTGAAGTGGCTCCATCGGGGTAAGTCTATCCTTTCAATTCGAACAAGGTTCGCGTCGTGGACGCTGCATGGTAGCCCCCCCCGTTGCTGCCGAGTCGCGTGGTCGATGAAGGGTTCAAGCTGCTCCGCGGTTGTCTAGCTCACGTAGAAGTGTCTCAACAGTCCAAGTCGGGCATCCGCACCCGAGGAAGTCGTTGTCGCCTGTAAGGATGGCGGCGTCAAGCAGTAGCGCCAAGGCCACCGTCGGCCAATCCTGCGGATCGCGAGGAACCCGCCTCCGTGCCGTCGCCTCAAATGGCGCGTACATCGACCGTGAGACAACGTCGATCGCCTTGGCCTCGATCAGCCCCTGCACCGCTTCCTCCAGTGCCAGTCTGTTGTCCGTCGACAGACGCCCTCTGGCCTCCATGATCCCGAGCCGACGCGAAAGCTCGTACTGCGTCTCGCTCCATTGATCCTCCGCGACCAGGACTTGCAGCTCCGGTCGCAGGATCAGAGGTTGTCCGCGATCTCGTAGATCTTTGAACGGCGGTCCTCCCGCCTTGTCCGCTCCGGTTGGGAGCGTTCGGGGCGCTAACCAAGTCCGAGAGGACAGGAGGAACCGCCATGAAGAAGGTACCCGCTGCGAAGGTCGGCACGACGTTCGAGGTGTCGGAGAGTCCGCTGCCACCGCAGATCCAGGAGGCGCTCGGTGAGCTCGTGGGAGCGGCAAGGGAGGGGCTGCTCGCGCTGAGCGTCGGTGTCGGGCTCGGCGTCGTCCATGAGCTGATGGAGAGCGAGGTCGACGAGGTGGTCGGTCCGAAGGGCAAGTGGAACCGGGATCGCACCGCAAAGCGTCACGGTCACGAGACAGGGTCGATGACACTCGGCGGTCGCCGGGTGCGGGTCTCTCGTCCACGAATGCGCACGACCGACGACGCGCACGAGCTGCCGGTCCAGACCTATGAGTATTTCGCTGATCGCGACCCGCTGACCAGGGCTGTGATGGACCGCATGCTCGCCGGTGTCTCGACGCGGCGGTTCGCTACGGTCGGCGAGCCGGTCGGCGCCGACGTCGAAGGGAATGCGACCTCGACTGGTAAGAGCGCAGTCTCGGACATGTTCATCGAGCGCACCCGCACCGCGCTTGGAGAGCTGATGGGCCGCCGGCTGGACGACGTGCGCTTGGCGGTGATGATGCTCGACGGCCTTCAGATCGCCGATCGCACGCACATCGTCGCGCTCGGGATCAGCACCGAGGGCGTGAAGATCCCGCTCGGGCTGTGGGAGGGCTCGACCGAGAACGCCACGCTCGCCC
Source organism: uncultured Solirubrobacterales bacterium (assembly GCA_963831995.1). GTDB lineage: Bacteria > Actinomycetota > Thermoleophilia > Solirubrobacterales > Solirubrobacteraceae > Palsa-744. Next base: position 325,213 of record CAWHSI010000001.1, read on the forward strand.
GAACACTGCTCGCCGACCTCATCGACCGGGGACTGGACCCCGAGCAGGCGATCCTGTTCGTCATCGACGGCGGGAAGGCGATCCGTCGGGCGATCACCGACGTGTTCGGTGAGCACGCGCTGGTGCACAGGTGTCAACGACACAAGGAGCGCAATGTTTGTGACCTCCTGCCCGAACGCGACCGCCCCGCCGTTTTGGCCCGGATCCGCGGCGCGTGGGCGCTCAAGGACCCAGATCTCGCCGAACAGCGCCTGCAACTCCTCGCCTCAGAGCTCGACCGCACCTGGCCCGACGCTGCCGCCTCGCTGCGGGAGGGAATGCCCGAGACGCTGACGCTGATGCGGCTCAAGATCACCGGTCAACTCGCAAAGACGCTGTGCTCGACCAACCCGTGTGAGTCGATGATCGAGATCGTCCGTCACACGCAGCGCAACGTGAAGCGCTGGCAGGACGGCGACATGCGCAAGCGCTGGACCGCCGCCGGGATGCTCGTAGCCGAGAAGCAGTTCCGGCGGATCATCGGTTACCGCGACCTCGCCAAGCTCGTGATCGCAATTGAGCGTCACACCCTCCTCGCTGCCGAGAAGAACAGCGACCGTCAGGAGACTCGCGAACTCGTTACCGTTTGACCATCAACCCGTGAGGACCGCCGCCAAAGTTCCACGACGATCCGGACATCCTCCAGGATCAGCTCGCGCCCCCTCTTGCGCAGCAGCTCGCCAACGAGAACGCTTGCGTCGGCGACGACGATCATTCAGGGAAGGGCTGTCGTGTATCGAGGAGACCTGCCAGCTCGTCCTCGCTGATGCCGGTTTCGTCGATCACCTGCTCCACAGCCTTGCCGAGCTGGGCGACGGCATGGCGCACCTCGTCTTCGTCTCGCCGAAGCGGGATGTAGAAGCCGATCACCTTCCCGTGCCGATTGACGGCTACGGGCTCGGGGCCTGCCAGATACTTGGTGGCGTGGTCGCGGAACTCGCGCACGCCGATGTTCTTCATGCTGGACATGTGGTCACCTTGTGGTCACACTGTAGCGCCCAGGCCGGACGAAGGAAGGGTTCGGGCTCGACTTTGGGGCCGGCGTCGGACATCTGAATGGGCATATACGCCCAAACGCCCCCGAAAAGCCCGCTCAGGCTATTTGCGGGCAAACCTGCGGTACGCGGCGCACGATGCCTGGGTGGCGAATCCACAGTGTCCATGCGGAATACTGGCCATCTAGCGCACCAAACCGGCACGCCTCATAATCGGTTGGTCCCAGGTTCGAGTCCTGGCGGGCCCACCATTTAGACGAAGGTCGAACCGGCCCGGTCTCCAAGAAGGAGGCCGGGCCGTTGGTGTTTCGTGGTCGGGTGCGGCGCCTGATTGAGGCGCTAGTGGTTGCTCGGGTCTGAGCGCTGCATCTAGCTTGATTGTTGGTGGGTGCTGGAGGGGCTACATATCGAGGTTGTCCAGGCGGACGGCGGCGCGGGTTGGGAATATGAAGCCATCAGAGGTTCGGTGGAGTAGGCCGACACCGTGAAGGCTGGCGATGGCGTTGCGGACGTCGTTTGCTCTGCCGATTTCGCGGATGAGTTCGTCGGTTGACCAGGGGCGCTGATCGTCGTGCGTGAGCAGCAAGGTCATGACGGTGGACTCGGTCATGGCCTGGCACTCGGCAGGCATCAGGGTAGGCTCAGGATCAGGCATGGGGAGGTTCACGCTCCTTGTGTCTGGGCTCCGGCATGGGCGCTAATCCCGTGCCGGAGCCGCTCTTTTCATGGGCCGCTGACGCTAGAACTGTGGCCGCTGCGGGGTCAAGCTGTGGCGCAGGCGCTACAGGTGCCCCGACTTATGCGGTGGCAGCGTCAGCCGTCTTGAGGCTGCTTGCCTCGATCTGTTCGGCTCGGGCGATCAGCTCGGAGGTCGTGAGGTCGAGCACAGCGGCGAGTCTGCGCAGGCTTCCGAAGCTGGGATTTCGCTCCCCGCACTCGACATTCGAGATCCAGCGCTGGTGCAGCCGTTCTGACTCGTTGTGTGCCCCTGACTCGTTAGCGAGCTGCTCTTGGGTGAGTTTCAGCTCCTCGCGGCGGGCTTTGACGGCCAGGCCGAGAGCGACTTGGAAGGCGGGTGAGGCAGACATACCGCCAGCCTCGCTATGAGTCGGCTCAGGCTCAATGACATTCGGGTAGACATGCCTGCGACCTTTCCGCTACCGTCCCCGCCTATGACATTCCAGTAGATAGGAGTTGGGACCATGAACGCAGACCAATTACGACCAAAGGCAGGGTGCCTAGCGGCCATCGCCTGTTTGCTGGCGAGTCTCGCGGCGCTAGCCGCACCAGCAGGTACTCAGGCCGCGCCGGTCGTCACGCTGGACCCAGTCGCTGCCCCGATCCCCGAGAACCTGCTCATGCCCAAGGACGGGTCATTTTGGCCGAACACCGGGAACCAGGCTGGGGAGCCTGCCGAACTGGAAGCCCATTTCACGATTCTTGGCAGCGAATACGAGGGTCTGCCCGCGCCGTTGCGGCATATCGCGCTGTATCTCCCCAAAGGCATCGTGATCCACACCAGCGGCTTCGGGCGGTGCAAACATTCTGCGCTGGTACCTCGCAAGACGCCACCCTGCCCGATCCGCTCGCTTGCCGGTGCCGCCAGCCCTGAAATGGCTATGGTGAGTATCGGCGGTACTGGGGCTCCGAGCGAGTGGGAGCAAGGAGCGTTCTTCCCGGCTAGCGGAACACTCGGATTTTGGTCTCACACAACCTCCGGCCCCTTTACGGGTGGCGGCTACAGTTCCGGCTCACTTGTACCAATTACGGGTACCTATGGTTACAAGATGACAGAGAGCCTGCCAGTACGCGCAACCATACTCGGCAGCACCTCAACTTTTGAGACAACCGCCCTAGACTTCACCCTTGGTGCCGCCTACCGCCAGGGACACGATCTCATCTCTGTCGTCACCTTGCCCCATACCTGTCCGACTGGCGGCTGGCCGGTCAAGGCCGAACTGTCATTTGGGGTTGGAGACGAAGCTACGTGGGAAAGCACGAGCGCCACGGCGGTTATGCGGTGTAAAGGCTAGGCGATTATTGGATAAGTGCGGGTTGCCCCGACCTGGATGTACGCTCTGTATAAGTAAATTGTGTCCCCTAGACCTCTGCGTGAGGGCGATGGAAGCGTGTGTAGTTGGCTATCGTTGATATACTTGACATCGAGTTCATTCTGTCAAGGAAAATAGTCCCCTCCAGGTGGTCACACTCGTGTTGCACAACACGAGCCAAATATCCATCAAATCTCTCTCGGCACCTAGTACCATTAGGTGAGTAATACTCGACCTCGATTTGATCCGCTCTCGGGACCTTGCCCATCAGACCGGGTATGCTAAAGCAGCCCTCCCAGTCTTCGTTAGCTACACCGCTTCGACTCAAAATTACTGGGTTTATCATGGTATATAGAGGAGACTCCGGTCGGTCAGGGAAGAAGTCGGTCTTTCTCACCTCTATAACGACTACTGCTCTTGCCTGCCCGATTTGATTAGCCGCGAGCCCGGCGCCGTTGAGCGCGCGAAGTCGAGCAACCATCTCGTCGCATAGCCCTTGGGCGTCGCTTGGTTTCTCGTAAGGGACAGCTGGCTGACGAAGGGCCGGGTCGCCTATGGTTATAACGTCTGGTGGGGCATCGCCTTGTGCCCAACGCTTATCACTTTGCTGAATGTTCATTGCTCGATACCGGCCTCTCTTGGGAGTCGCTCCGCATAGTAGGATCTCAATGTTTCTACCTTATCTTCTAGTGCAGTTTTACGGGCGCTAAATAGCTCCGACGTGCTGAGCGTGCTAAGGGCTAGCCTTTCCTCCAAACAGAGTATCTGCACAGAGAGGAACCCGGAATTGATCGCTGTGCCCAACTGCTCCAGCGCGGAGCGCTTATCACCAAGCTCAGCGTACGCCGCAGAGAGACGAAACGCAAGATAGCCATTGGCCGGATCTGCCGCTATGACGATATTTACCTCCCGTTTCGTTGCGCTCACATCGCCAACACCGGCTAGCATGTTAGCCAACCAAACCCTTACACGGTGATTAGATGGCGCCTCCTCAAGCTCAGGACGTACAGCTTGTATGCCTTCTCGCCACGCGGATTCAGCACTACCTGCGTCACCCTTAGATCTAAAGACGTATCCCAAAAGTGTCCAAAGAGTGACGTCGCGATGCTCATGCCTGAGCGCACGGGCGCAAGTCTCTACTGCATTGTCATGCTCCCCACGACAAAAATGTGCAGCGGTCACTGCCCAAGCTGTGTTCGCGTCTTCGGGGTGCAACTCAAGAAAGATATCTCCTTGATCGCATGCCTGCTGGTATTCGCCTGTCATGAGGTAGTTCCAGATCAGGAGCTTTCGTGCTATGAGGTTAGTCGGCTCTCGCTGAAGAACGCACCGAGTAAGTATAAGAGACAGATCGGCGAGTCCGGCATTGTTGAGAGCCCGCGCCATTGCAATCATCGCGGTAGAGGAATGAGGCGCTTCCCTAAACGCCGTATACCCTTCATGGAGAGCATCCTCATGTTGTCCAATATCCCATGCGATCCGTATTTTCGTCAGGCGAGCTGATGCCGATACAGGATCGAGAGTCAACGCATGCTCAGCGCAAGCGAGGCCCTGATCCAGTGACTGCCGCGTACCTCCCCAGCCAGAGAAATATCGTCTCCAGAGAATATACCCCTTCAAAGCATGGGCTGATGCTAGTTGACCATCTCGCACAAGAGCCGCCTCGACCAATCCTTCGGCAACACTGAAATCAACCTCGGAGTTGCGGGCTGTGAGGCCCAAAGCACGTAGATAAAGCTCGTAGGCTGCGGGGTCTGATGTCTGCGGCGAGATAAGATGTTGCTTCTCGGCGACACTGACATCGAGGCCCAAGGCTTGAACAAGTGCTTCTGCTACTCGCTTCTGCGCTGGAAGCAGATTCTCGGTTGCGAACGTGAAGCTTTCAGCCCAGAGAGTTCGTTCCGTACGGGCATTATCCAGACGTACGGAAAGATGAAGCACTTCTTTGTGTCTGTCCACTATTCCAGTCAGGAGATAGTCAGCACCAGCATTATCACGCGCGGCGGCCAAGAGGCCGTTGCTACTCTCCCAAGTCTCTGTAGCCGTTGGCGAAGCAAGTGCGAGATTCTCTAGTCGGGCGAGGCGAGCGACTATCTCTTCCGTAAAGCCTTCCAAAACAATCGGGTCTAGCTCGATATCGGGTCGGTGGCGAAAGTGAGTTATAGCCAATATGGGCGGGCCAGTTGGCGTAACAGCTACAAGTGGTTTTAGCGTTGTTCTAGCAGCAACCTCAAGGTCAAAAAGGGCAACCGCGAGCTGTCCGACGGCGGGCATCTCGTATCGCCGTTCCCATGTTCTACCTGATACACCTTCTGACTTGGCGGCAGATGTGAGCTGTTTGCCAGCATCAGTTCTACGAGCACCACGGAATTGACCCCGGCGTGTTTGGCTCAGCTGAAACCAGATGCGCAGGGCCTCACCCGTCTGTGGATCAAAGCCATCGCGAATACAGTCTTTCAAGAGTTCTTGAAAGGCGACCAGCCGCTCCTTCCCCTCCCGACGCGCACGCTGCTCAACACACCGAAGGCCGAGCAGTTGCTGAACGGAGGGAGGCATCTGATGGCCCACTCCTCGGAATCCGCCGTGTAGAGCGACGTCCTGCAAGGCGTCGGCCAGCTCGTCCGAGTCCATAGGCCAGGTTACGTCCATGTGTCCATTCATTGTCCAGGATTCGTCCGCGTTCTGGGCTCGCGGTGGCGGCCACGATGACTTCGATGGCACTGTCGAACGAGCCAAAAGACTCGATAGCCCAAGTCGAAGCTCTGCTTCGCATCGTTAGACGCATCAAGCGAGAACGCGACGCGGCTCGCCGAGCGCTTCTAGAGGCCTTGGCCGTCCAACTTGCGATGGAAGTGCTCCTAGACGCTGCCTGCCGAGTCGCCGAAGAGGACGACTGACCCAACGAGAACAAAGGAGCCGCAATGCCCAACCACCCAGCCCGTCATTCCTCCGGCCTGCTGTCCGCTCGCAAAGGCGATCGCGCAGCGGGCAAACATCTAGCCACGATCCGGAACGGCGCGTTCCTTGAGCGTGCCGAGGATGAAGCCCAGCTCTACCTCGCCACCGCAAAGATGCACGACATCGGCATCGCTACTCGCCATGCGTTCGATGAGGGCGAAGATATCGTCAACGACTATCGGCGTCGGGTTGGAGACGATCCACTGGCGGCGAAGGCGCTGGCGCCCCTGCTCGAAGGCGGTCTGCACGATCTGGACCGTGTACGGCGTGACCTAACTAGGGGCTTCTAATGCTCGCCCTAACGCTGGCTCAGTGGGTGGCGGCATTCGCCAACCTCGCCATGTTCCTGCTCTTCGGGCTGGTCGTGCTCGCTGGGATGCGAAGCGTCTCCGGCTCGTCCATAAGTCCCCGGCAGCGCCTGATGCGTGAGCGTCGCCGCCACGCCAGACGTACCGCCCGCGCCATGCGGCAGATGAGCGCCATCCGCGCTCGAACCGCTCGCCAGATGGATGAAGCCGAAGGGTGGTGGCGTCCATGAGCGAGTACGCCCACCAGTTGCGCGCGGTCTGTGGCTGGAATCGTCGGCTGACCCAGGCGAACTTACTGCTGCAAATCAAGATACGAGCCGTCGAACAGAGGCTACGTCAGATCGAACGGGAGAACGCCGATCTCGCCACCGAACGCGACGCTATTGATGCAGCGCTGGGAGCAGCAATAGATGAGGCGTTGAAGGCGCGGAAGTCATGACACGGTTTATCTCCACCATCGCCATTGTGATCCTGGGGGTGGTCGCCATCGGTGCGGTCGCTCCCAAGATTGCCACGGTCTTGCACGCGGTTATCCCCGTCATTTTGGTGTTGGGGGTAGTCGTCATCGGGATACGGGTTTGCTGGTGGTACACCCGCCGCTAAGACCCACCACCTTATTTACCTGTGACACAAAAAAGTATTGACACTCATGGCCCGCCTGTCGTACGCTGGAATGTTCACCCGAACAAAATCCGAACAAAACAGGGAGGCGAGCCATGTCATAGCAGTAATGAGGAAGGAGGTGCATTTAGATTGACACAGACGAGTCGTGTAAAAGCAAAAGGTGTACGGCGACCTGACGCCGAGGTAAGTATTGAGGATATTTCACTGGCGCTCTGGCTGGCCGCCAAGCGGAGGGTGAGAGACCGCAGAGCCAATGAAGCGAAGGCTAGGGCCAGACGGCAGCGCCGAGAGCTAGATCGCTCGAACAAGCGAAAGCGAGGGGACGCGTGAACAGCGATCTAACCCCAGCAGTTATAGCCGCCGGTGGCGGCACCGCGATGTTGGCCGGTATCGCGGCCATTGAACACAAACGGTACTCACAGATGCGCCGCAGCCGGGTACGTCTCAGACTCCGGTTTCCTGCCTCGCTTGAACCGGTGCGAGCCTTTGCCGCGCTCGATGCGTTGAGTGGTTTGCCACATACCAATGAGCTTGTTTTCGAGGTCACAGCCCACGGCGGCAGCATTGAACACTTTTTGTGGGCACCGGCCGCTGTCCGCCGGTCGGTCGAGTCCACACTTACCGGTGTTATCGGGAGCTTGCGGATAAGCGAAGCTGAGGCAGCACTGGATGGCTCAGCAATGTTGGGTCTGCGGCTATTCCTACCCACGCCGATCGTGTTGGTTTCTGAGGGTGCGGTTGAGGCGTCGCGGGCACTACTTAGCGGCCTAGCGGCTCTGAAAGCCGGTGAGCAGATCGTGATTCGGTGGGCGCTGGCTCCTGGAGCAGCTTGGCCGCGTCGGGAATCCGCTGATCCTGACCAACAGGAACGGGAAGTGATGCGCGCCTGGCGGCGCAAGACAGCCAGTCCTGGGTTCAGTGTGGCTGGCTTGGTGCTAATCCGTACTACCTCGGTCGGCCGCGCGAGGGAACTGGCAAGTCATATCGAGAGTGTTGTGAGAAGCCGTCGTGGTCCCGCTGGTCAGATACGTATTACCAGTGGGCGCGGTAATCGCCGACTGTCCAGTCTGCCGCGCACGACTCGTACCAGTGGGTGGTTGTCCTCCAGTGAGTTGTTGCCTTTGCTCGCTTTTCCGCTCGGCTCCGAACTGATACCAGGCGTTGAGGTCGGTACTGCCCGCGAATTGCTGGTACCCAAGGACGTTCCGCGTGATGGCTGCCGGTTGTTCATCGGCCGGGATGCGTTTGGTGAGCGGCCTGTAGCTCTATCTACCGAGGCTTCCCGGCATCACCTGCTCGTGGCCGGAGGAAGCGGAACTGGTAAGAGCACAATGCTCGGCAGTAGTAGCCTCTCACATATTAGAGGTGGGGTAGCAGGTGTGGTTATTGACCCGAAGGCCGACCTGTTCCAGACGATTCTGGATCGAATTCCACCCGAGCACGCCGACCGGATTGTGGTGTTCGATCCCGGCGACAAGACTCGTGCCATGCCGGGGCTGGCTGCCCTCAGAGGTGGTGACCCCGACTTCCGCGCGGATGTTCTAGTCGGTGCATTGCGTTCGGCTTTTCCCGCTGAGGCTTGGGGTGTCCGCACCGATTTTTACCTGCGTCTGGCAATTCGCACCTTGAGCGAGGTTCCGGATGCGACGCTGGTCGATATTGGGAGATTGTTCTTCGATGAGCGCTATCTGCGTACAGCACTGACACGGCTCAGTGATCCGTTCCTGGTAGCGGCCTGGCAAGGGTATCTGGCTCTTTCGACTGCTGCTCGTGTTGAGCATGTTCAGGCACCAACCAATCGCATCATGGCGTTGCTGTCCCGGCCATTGCTTCGCCAACTCCTGGCTTCACCAAAGCCACTGGACATCGCCAAGCTGTTCGCTGAGCGGAAGTTCATTCTCGCTAATCTCGCTCCTGGCGTGTTGGGCGAGTCGGCGGCAGGCATCGTCGGTGCTGTGCTCATGCACTCGATTTGGAGCGCTATCGAGTCCCGAGCGACCATCGCTCCTGAGCGTCGTCACCTAATCGCGGTTTATCTTGACGAGCTTGCCACGCTGACGGGTGGCACACCGTTTGGTTTTGAGTTGTTGGCGGAGCGAGCTCGCGGGCTCGGTGCTGGACTTACCCTTGCTGTCCAGACTTTGGGGCGCGTCCCTGAACCAGCCAGGGGTGCCCTGCTCGGCAACGTAGCGAGCTTTGTGACGTTCCGGGCCAGCGCTGAAGAAGCATCGCGCCTAGCTCGCCAGCTACCGGGCCTGACTGACATCGATGTCATGGGTCTATCTCGGTTTGAGGTAGCCGCCCGTCTCGGCACCGGAATTGGCGCATCTGTCGCCGTGGTGACCGGACGCACCGAACCACTACCACCACCAACCGGCATGGCTCGGGCAATCCGCGATGCCTCAGCAGCTCGATATGGAACATCGCCTGAGTCTGCTCCAACTGTGAGTAACCAGGCTACCGGAGAGGATGCAGACGGCTCACTCGGTCGTGGCGGGAGGCAGCTATGAGTTGTCCCATCGCCCGCTCGTTCGCGTCGAGTCCGAGTGCTGTAGATGGCAAGCCCCAGGCCGCTTATTTGGAGATTTCAGCGCCGAATGACTCCGCTGCGCTCCGTTCCAATTACGTCACCCGTGATCGGCTGTACGAGATCAACCGGCAGATGACCGAGCGAGATTGGGGACTGCTTGGATTCCTCAGTGATACGCGGTTGGCCTCTGGCCGACAGCTCGCTAGACGGTTCTGGGCTGCTCCAGCAAGCGGCGATTCTGCTGCGGCTAGGGCCGCCCGGCGGACGCTGCTGCGTTTGTCCCGTACCCGAGTATTGGACCCTTTGCCGCGCCGGATCGGGGGTCAGCGGGCAGGTAGCTCCGGCATCGTCTACGGCGTCGGTGTGGCCGGTAGAAAGTTGCTTGCCCAACGCGGCGATCAAACACGGCGGCTGGATACTCCCGGAGCGCTGTATGTCGCCCATACGCTCGCCATCACCGAGCTAGTCGTCCAACTTCATGAGGCCGACCGGGCCGGTCAGCTCGAGCTGCTTGAAGTCCAGACCGAGCCAGCTTGCTGGCGCACATTTACCGGCATCGGCATGGCACGTATCACGCTCAAGCCCGATCTGTTTGTGAGGATCGCAGTCGGCACCCAGAACACCGAGGCGGATTACTGGATGATAGAGGTCGATCTCGCTACAGAGTCAAGCACCACCATCCGCGCCAAGGCTGAGCGTCACCTAACCTGCTGGCGCTCAGCGGCACTTCCTGTCCATCCGCGTGTGCTGTGGGTAGCACCTGATGAGCACCGCACCGAGCAAATCGCGGATGTGCTGCATCGTCTGCCAAGTAGTGATCGGCGACTGTTCTCAGTCTGCCTGGTGGATAAGGCTGTGGCCTTCTTGGAGACGGAGGCTCGATCATGAGACCCCGCAACACGGTTCTCCAAGGAGATGCGTTGAGCGTGCTGAGGACCATCCCGGATCACGCGATCGACACGGTGACGACGAGCCCTCCTTACTACGCCGTCCGCGACTACGGCGCTGCTGGTCAGCTCGGTCAGGAGGGCAACATCGAGGAGTGGGTCGCGCAACTGCGTGCGATAGCGAGTGAGATCGCCCGCGTACTCGTCCCATCCGGTGCGTTCTGGCTGAACGTCAGCGATGTCTATTCCCGCAAAGCCTCCGAAGGCGCACCACCAAAGTCGCTGCTGCTCGGCCCTGAGCGCCTGATTCAAGCGCTCGTCGCTGATGGCTGGAGCCTGCGTAATCGCGTCGCGTGGAACAAGCCTAATCCGATGCCAAGCTCCGCCGCCGACCGCCTCACTCAGTCCTGGGAGCACCTCTATTTCCTAGTCCGCTCCCGTCACTACTTCTTCGACCTGGACGCCATCCGCGAACCGTCAGCGAGCTTCCGTACCCGTCCTCGGCGTGGCTCAGTGCGGTGTGTGAGCAACAGCAGCCGCGACCATGGACATAGCGGCCTGGAGCGCATGAAGCGCCTGGGGCTTACCAGGCATCCCCTCGGTAAGAATCCTGGCGATGCTTGGCAGATCGCCGGCAGTCGCTCACGGGCACACCCTGCAACTTTTCCCGTCGAGCTGATTCGCCGCCCGATCCTCGCTACCTGTCCGGAAAAGGTCTGCCTCGGTTGCGGCCAACCGTGGGAGCGCGCCCGCCATCCCGTGCGGTTTCATCGCGGCCAGCCCAAGCCTAGAGCGCTCGTGCCTTGCGGTTGCGGGGTAACCACCCGGCCCGGCCTGGTACTCGACCCGTTTATGGGTAGCGGCACGGTTGCCGTGGTTGCTCGCAGATACAACCGGGACTGGCTCGGCATCGAGCTAAACCCCGACTACGCACGAATAGCCGAAGAACGGGTGGCAGCGGTTTCATGAGCAGTGGATGGCGCTGCGGCCGGGTGGAAGGGCGAGGCGAGTGCCTTGTCTTTCTCCTGGCCGTCAAAGTCATTCACTTGCAACAGGAGGTACCTGAAAGTGAGCAAGGCCGAGATGGTCTATCAAAAGGTCAATGCCCTCATGGAGGGTGGTGCTAGCCGACCCGATGCGTTCAAGCAGGTGGCTAGCGAGTACGGCCAGCCGGTGAACTCAATTCGCGGTAGTTACTACTCCTATTCACGCGGGGCTACCGGCAACGGCCGTCCAAGAAGGCGAGAGACGACACCCGAGACAGCGCTAGCCGACGCTCGCGCCTCTCTGGAACGGTCCATAGCAGCCATTGACCGAGAGGTCGAAGCCTGCGGTGAGCGAGCAAAGGAGGCCAAGGCCGAATATGAGGCACTAAGGGCCTCGTCGGAGGAGCGCAAGGCCGCCATTCAGGCTCGCTTGGAGGCGTTGATCTGACATATGCGGGCCGGTCGGGGTGAAACACCTTGACCGGCCCGCCCGAACTTCAAACACCTTGCCACCCCGGAACATCAGCGGGAGAATGGGACCCTACCGGGGAGGAAGGAGGCGAACAAGATACATTTCCCGGAGGCAAAAGTGACTAATCAAGAAAGGAGGTAGCACAGTGAAAAAACCACAGAACAAAACAGAGACTAATCGAACACTGAAGCAACTAAAACTACGACTACCGGAGATTACTCCCGGCGAGACCATCGACATTTCAGTCGCCTATGTCCGCGTATCGAGCAGCGGACAGCTCGGCCGCGACGGTGACGAAGATGGCGACGGCTACTCGATCCCGGCCCAGGTACAGCATACGGAGCGCGAGGCGAACAACCTCAAAACTCATCTCGTCAAGGTGTACAGAGAGCGAGCCGAGTCGGCCAAGAGCGATGACCGCCCCATGCTCCAGTGGATGCTGACCGAGCTGCCGATCATCAAGGCGCTGCCGTTTGTGCGCAACATGTACCTCATCATCCCAAAGGTAGACCGTTTGGCCCGCAACCGCCTGGACGACGCGCTGCTGTGTCAGAAGCTAATCGGCTGGGGGATCAAGCTGGCGTCAGCCACCGAGAACATCGACGAAACGCCATCCGGTCAGCTCATGCACGGGATGCTCGCGGTGTTCAGTGAATATTACAGTAACAACCTGGCGACAGAAGTAATGAAGGGCTTGCGCCGCAAGCACGAACTCGGCGGCACACCCTTTCGGCCACCAATTGGATATAAGCCAAAGCGTACATTCATCGGCAGCCAAGATATTCGCACCGTCATACTTGACGAGAAGCGCGCGCCATTGGTAGAAGAAGCGTTCCAGCTTTACGCCACCGGCGACTGGCCGACCCGTAAGCTCGCCACCTATCTCACCGAACAAGGACTCCGTACCCGACCAACCAAGCGTGCCCCCGAAAGGCCGCTGACTGCCAACCGCGTACAGGAAATGCTGCGTAACCCCTATTACAAGGGCACCGTCATTTACAACGGCAGCAGTTACCCCGGCAAGCACGAGAGACTAGTGGACCCCGACACCTTCGACACCGTACAGGGCTTGCTCGCGGGCGCTCGTATCGCAGGCGAGCGGCCACAAAAGCATGAGCACTACCTACGCGGTACCGTCGTCTGCGAGGAATGCCACGGACGGCTCCTGTTCGGTCGCCATCGCGGGCGCAGTCGCTACTACGAATACTTCTGCTGCAACAACCGCACTGTTCGTGGCCGAGCGATCAAATGCGGTAGTGGTCACTTCTCGGTCGAGAGCGTTGAGCACGAAGTCCTCGAAGATGTCTACCGCACGTTGGAGCTATCCGACGAGATAAAGGAGCAGGTCAGGAGCGAGCTACGCAATGAGCTATCCGAGCGGGTGGCCTTGATAGAGCAGGAAACCGAACGCCACGAGCGCACGCTCAAAGAAATCACCGCCAAGCAAGAAAAGCTCATCCAGTTGTACTACCGTGACCTCATCGGTGAGGACGCCTTCGCCTCCGAGCAAGACAAGCTCAAGGCCGAATGTCGAGCCGCCGAACGGCTCCGCGCCACCGCCACCGCCCAGACCACCGACGTCGAAACAGCCCTAGAGGACGCCCTTAGCCGCATTGAGGACATCCACAACGCCTACCGCGACAGCACCGACCTAGAGCGCAGAGTCCTCAACCGGGCCATCTTCGTGCGTATCGAGATAGGGCGGGATGGAGTCGCCGGGACCAAGCTCACCCCAACCTACGAGGCCCTATCTGCCTGGGAGCCAAGCCTCGGCCGACCCAGAAAGGCCACGAACCAAGCCCAAGGCCGATCCCCGGCCCAGATTCGACCATGTGCCGCCAGGAGCCATGGCAGAATCCCGCTTATTTGAGCGGGATTCTGGCCGTTAAATACTGCGGAAACCGTCCCAAAACTCTGGTTGGGACCACCTTTGGGGCCACCTGACCCAGCAAGGTGTCCCAGTCGGTGTGGAATGGATAGCGGTAGCTGAGCGCGTGGGCTGGGCGCGCTGGAGGTTGTCCGAGGCCTCGTAGAACTTTGAGTGGCGGTCCTCCGGCCTCGTCCGCTGCGGTTGGGAGCGTTCGGGGTGTCAAGAAGTCCGCGAGGACAGGAGGAAACCGCCATGAAGAAGGTATCTGGCCCGCAGGTCGTCACGGCCGTGGAGGCCGCCGGGAGTTCGCTCCCACCGCAGATCCAGGGGGCGCTCGGCGAGCTCGTTGGGGCGGCGAAGGAGGGGCTGCTCGCGTTGAGCGTCGGCGTCGGGCTCGGTGTTGTGCATGAGCTGATGGAGCTCGAGGTGACCGAGGTCGTTGGACCGAAGGGCAAGCACAATCCTGGTCGTCTCGCCAAGCGCCACGGCCACGAGGACGGGTCGATGACGCTTGGGGGCCGGCGCGTGAAGGTCGACCGGCCGCGTGTACGCACGGCCGATGACGAGCGCGAGTTGGGGCTCGCGACTTATGAGCACTTCGCCGACCGCGACCCGCTCACCAGGGCGGTGATGGACCGGATGCTCGCTGGTGTCTCTGTGCGCCGGTTCGCGGACGTTGGCGAGCCGGTCGGTGAGGAGATCGAGCAGACCAGCACCTCGACGGGCAAGAGCACGGTCTCGGAGCTGTTCATCGAGCGCACGCGCACGGCGCTGGGCGAGCTGATGGGCCGGCGGCTGCAGGACGTGCGGTTGGCGGTGATGATGCTCGACGGGTTGGAGATCGCCGGGCGCACTCACATCGTCGCGCTCGGGATCAGCACCGAGGGCGTGAAGATCCCGCTCGGGCTGTGGGAGGGCTCGACCGAGAACGCCACGCTCGCCCGAACACTGCTCGCCGACCTCATCGACCGGGGACTGGACCCCGAGCAGGCGATCCTGTTCGTCATCGACGGCGGGAAGGCGATCCGTCGGGCGATCAAGGACGTGTTCGGCGAGCACGCGCTGGTGCACAGGTGTCAACGACACAAGGAATGTCATGAAGGGGTGACGTCCGCGGTGGTGGCGAACCTCGAGGGATTCCCGATCCGAGAGGAGCGCCGTTATGCAGCAGCAGTTCGTTGGGATCGATTGGGCTACGCGGCGAGCGCGATGGTGCGCGGTTACGCAGGCGGGCGTGTTGATCGACGAGGGTTGGGCGCCGGCCGACGAGGACGGGCTGGCTGGTCTGGTCGCTCGCTTGGGCCCGGATGCTTTCGCGTGCTTGGAGATGATGAGTGGCGCGGCGTGGGTCCGCGACCAGCTGCAAGCAGGCGGCTGGACAGTTCAGGTCGCTGACGCACGGAAGGCCAAGGCTGTCGGATCATTGGCGGCGAAGACGGACAAGCTCGACGCGCGCGTCCTGGCCGAGCTCGCGCGGCGCGATCTGGTGCCCCAAGTGCATGTGCCAACGTTCGCCGATCGTGAGCTCAAGGAGCGGCTCGGGCGCCGGATGCACATGGTTCGCTTGCGGACCGCGGCGATGAACCGGGCACACGGTGTGCTCAGCCAGTTCGGCGTGAAGCTCGCCTTCAAGCGGCTACGAGAGCCAGACGCCGAGGAGCTACTGATCGAGCGTGGCGTCCCCGAGGTGTGGCGCCGCTCGATCGCCGAGGCAGTCGCGGTCGTCACGATGCTCGATCTGCGCCTGGCCCCGCTTGAGAAGGAGTTGCGGCCACTCGCGCGTACCGATCCGCGAGTGCAGCTATTGGTCACGATTCCCGGTATTGGTGACCTGCTGGGCCTGACAATCGCAAGCGAAGTCGGGGACATCTCCCGCTTCCCGTCCGCCCGCAAGCTGGTCGGCTACTCGGGGCTGACCCCGCGTGTCTACCAATCCGGGGAGAAGGCGCGCACCGGGAAGCTCTCAAAGTCCGGGTCGACGATGCTGCGGTGGGCAGCCATCGAGGCCGCCCAGCAGGCATGGCGACCGAAGAACCCTTGGAACCAGCTCTACCTCGACGTCAAGCAGCGTTGCGGCGGCAAGGGCAACCCCGCCAAGGCCGCCGTGGCCCGCAAGGTCCTGATCGCCGCCTGGCATGTCCTGGCCTTACAACAACCTTTCAACCCTTCGCGCCCGCGTGGCGCGAGCGCTCCTGTCCCGGCAAGCTCCAGTTGCGTTCTGGCCGACTGACGGCCCACAAGGAATTGAGAAGCCGAGACAGCTCCAACCGACACGGTGTGCGCAGCCGAGCGCCGAAAGAGAACTGAGCAACTACCGACCCGATCCCGAGAGGAGAGCACGCCACCCCCGAAATTGCCCCTTGACATCCACTTGAGGTTGTCCGCGATCTCGTAGATCTTTGAACGGCGGTCCTCCCGCCTTGTCCGCTCCGGTTGGGAGCGTTCGGGGCGCTAACCAAGTCCGAGAGGACAGGAGGAACCGCCATGAAGAAGGTACCCGCTGCGAAGGTCGGCACGACGTTCGAGGTGTCGGAGAGTCCGCTGCCACCGCAGATCCAGGAGGCGCTCGGTGAGCTCGTGGGAGCGGCAAGGGAGGGGCTGCTCGCGCTGAGCGTCGGTGTCGGGCTCGGCGTCGTCCATGAGCTGATGGAGAGCGAGGTCGACGAGGTGGTCGGTCCGAAGGGCAAGTGGAACCGGGATCGCACCGCAAAGCGTCACGGTCACGAGACAGGGTCGATGACACTCGGCGGTCGCCGGGTGCGGGTCTCTCGTCCACGAATGCGCACGACCGACGACGCGCACGAGCTGCCGGTCCAGACCTATGAGTATTTCGCTGATCGCGACCCGCTGACCAGGGCTGTGATGGACCGCATGCTCGCCGGTGTCTCGACGCGGCGGTTCGCTACGGTCGGCGAGCCGGTCGGCGCCGACGTCGAAGGGAATGCGACCTCGACTGGTAAGAGCGCAGTCTCGGACATGTTCATCGAGCGCACCCGCACCGCGCTTGGAGAGCTGATGGGCCGCCGGCTGGACGACGTGCGCTTGGCGGTGATGATGCTCGACGGCCTTCAGATCGCCGATCGCACGCACATCGTCGCGCTCGGGATCAGCACCGAGGGCGTGAAGATCCCGCTCGGGCTGTGGGAGGGCTCGACCGAGAACGCCACGCTCGCCCGAACACTGCTCGCCGACCTCATCGACCGGGGACTGGACCCCGAGCAGGCGATCCTGTTCGTCATCGACGGCGGGAAGGCGATCCGTCGGGCGATCACCGACGTGTTCGGTGAGCACGCGCTGGTGCACAGGTGTCAACGACACAAGGAGCGCAATGTTTGTGACCTCCTGCCCGAACGCGACCGCCCCGCCGTTTTGGCCCGGATCCGCGGCGCGTGGGCGCTCAAGGACCCAGATCTCGCCGAACAGCGCCTGCAACTCCTCGCCTCAGAGCTCGACCGCACCTGGCCCGACGCTGCCGCCTCGCTGCGGGAGGGAATGCCCGAGACGCTGACGCTGATGCGGCTCAAGATCACCGGTCAACTCGCAAAGACGCTGTGCTCGACCAACCCGTGTGAGTCGATGATCGAGATCGTCCGTCACACGCAGCGCAACGTGAAGCGCTGGCAGGACGGCGACATGCGCAAGCGCTGGACCGCCGCCGGGATGCTCGTAGCCGAGAAGCAGTTCCGGCGGATCATCGGTTACCGCGACCTCGCCAAGCTCGTGATCGCAATTGAGCGTCACACCCTCCTCGCTGCCGAGAAGAACAGCGACCGTCAGGAGACTCGCGAACTCGTTACCGTTTGACCATCAACCCGTGAGGACCGCCGCCAAAGTTCCACGACGATCCGGACATCCTCATCCACTTCTTCTTCAAAGAGAGCGCAATGTCTGTGACCTCCTGCCCGAACGCGACCGCCCCGCCGTCCTTGTGAAGATCCGCGGCGCATGGGCGCTCAAGGCCCCAGATCTCGCCGAACAGCGCCTGCAACTCCTCGCCTCAGAGCTCGACCGCACCTGGCCCGACGCTGCCGCCTCGCTGCGGGAGGGAATGCCCGAGACGCTGACGCTGATGCGGCTCAAGATCACCGGTCAACTCGCAAAGACGCTGTGCTCGACCAACCCGTGCGAGAGCATGATCGAGATCGTCCGTCACACCCAACGCAACGTGAAGCGCTGGCAGGACGGCGACATGCGCAAGCGCTGGACCGCCGCCGGCATGCTCGTCGCCGAGCAACAGTTCCGGCGGATCATCGGCTACCGCGACCTCGCCAAGCTCATCCTCGCGATCGAACGACACACAGCACGATCCGCTCCACCAACCCCCGCCGCCACCCTTCACCCCACGGCACCACAAACCGTTACTGTCTAACCGACAAAACCCCGAAGGCCGCCCCCAAAGTTCTACAACGATCCGGACATCCTCTGTTCGAGGAGTCCGCGATCAACGGACTTTGTCGCCGCGCCCCCGCCCATGCACAAGGGGTCGGTGCCGTCGTGAGCGTCGCGTTCGTTCGGGTTCTGCTCGACGCGCTCGATGACGATGCGCTCGACACGCTCGCCGAACGGCTCTTGCCGCGCTTGGAAGCGCCGGCCCACACCGACGGGTGGCTGACGGTGCGGGAGACGGCCGAGTATCTGCGCTGTCCGAAGTCGAGGATCTACAGCCTCGTCTCCGCGCGGCGAATCCCGTTCGTCAAGGACGGCAGCCGTACGCTGTTCCGCCGTAGCGAGCTTGATGCGTGGCTCCGTGCCGGAGGCGGCAAGCGTCCATGAAACGACTCTGCCATCCGCCACGTCTATCATTCTGTCTGGAGCAAACGCACTGCCACGAGGAAGAAGCGATGAAACGCAGCGAAACAGAGGCCGGTACCCCGATCATCGAATTCACGCCCGAGGAGTACGACGCCTACCTTGAACGGGAGGTTCGTCGTGGGGTCGGGATGAGCCGGGAGGAGTTCGTCCGCGCGTACAGCGCCGGTGAGCTTGACGACGCCGACGCCGCCGTGGGCGAGCTGGTTGGGCTGCTCCGGATCGGCCAGAACGGGCATCGAGCTGTCGCGTAGAGCAGCGCAGCGCCTCGTAGATCGTCTCAACGGCGTTCTCAATAGCACGGTCAGCGACTCGCGGCTGTCGCTGATTCAGTTGCCGGGTGATCCCGGCACCTTCGAGTTGACGAGGTTCATAGACGGAGACACTGCCCCGCTGGAGTTGCATGGGACCACGGTCCGCCTGTTCGTACGGAGCAATTGTCAAGAGTTGTGGATGGGGAGGTGAAGCATCAGGCGGCGACCTTCTCGTCCGTTGTGGTGGTTTCGTCGTCTGTGACCTTGATTCCGTCCTTGAACTTCGTGCCGTTGAGCACGTCGGTGAGGAGCTCGTGGCCGTTGAACCGTCGCCAGCGTTCTTGGGCGGCGTCGAGGAGCTTGTAGGCCATCGCGAGTGCGGCCTTCTTGGAGCCGGCGCCCTTGGTTACCTTGGTGCGCAGCTTGACGGTCGCGAAGCTGCTCTCGATTGGGTTCGTCGTCCGCAAATGGCGCCAGTGCTCGGCGGGGAAGTCGAAGAACGCGGTGAGCTGCTCCCAGTCCTTGTCGAGCTTGGAGACGGCCTTGGGGTACTTGGCGTCGAACTCGCCGCGGAAGCGCTCCAGCGCCTTGCGAGCGTCCGCCCGCGTGGGCGCCTCGGCCATTTCGTGCAGCAGCGTCTTGGCCCTGGGCTGCAACCGCTTCGGGAGCGCGTCCAGGGCGTTCGCTGTCTTGTGCACCCAGCAGCGTTGCTCCCTGGTGGTAGGGAACACGTTCCGTAGCGCTGCCCACGCGCCGAGCGCGCCGTCACCGGTCATGAGCTTCGGCTCGTTCAGGCCGCGGTCGCGCAGATCGCGGAACACGGCTGCCCAGGAGTCCTCGCTCTCGCGGTAGCCGTCCTCGACCGCTAGTGGAGGTGTCCGGAAGTGATGCGGTTCAAGCGGCGAGTGCGAGGGGCTGGAATTCGTGACGGGTGATCTTCTCGATCACGTTGTCGAGCTTGGCGCGGGTGAAGGTCCACTCGAACGGTCGGGCGAGGGTGCGGTAGTGCTGGCCGAAGTCCATCAGGTGTCTGGCGAGTTGGGGTAGCGTCGCGAAGTCGTTGGGGGTCAGGGCCTTGCGTTGAACGATCGAGAAGTAGATCTCGATCTGGTTCAGCCAGGAGGCGTGGACGGGGAGGTGGATCAGCCTCGCGTTCGGGTAGGTCTCGGTCATCCGCTTGACAGAGGTCTTGCCAGCGTGGCTTGAGCCGTTGTCCACGATCCAGTAGACGGTGCGGGCCGACCGGTAGGGCTCGACCTTCATCACCTGGTCCACGAGCCGAGCGAACGGGTCGATCCCGGTCGTCTGCTCCACCCGGTCGAACAGGTTGGCGTGGTGCACGTCCCAGGCGGCGAGGTAGGCGAGCGTGCCGCCGCGCAGGTACTCGAACTCGACCAGGCCCGGGCGTCCCGGGCCGGGCGCCACGGTGTCGTGATAGCGCCCGAGCGCTTGCAACTGCGTCTTCTCATCAGCACTGATCACGTACTCGTCGGGGCGCAGCCGCTTGCCCTGGAAGGTGCGGGCGTAGAGGTCCAGTACCCGTCCGGCCTTCACGGCGAAATCAGGGTCGCGCGGGAAGATCCAGGAACGCGTCTGCCACGGCTTGATCGCGTCTTCGTGCAGCCACCGCCAGATCGTCGAGGCCGACGCCTCGGTCACGCCGCGCTCGATCACCAGGCGGTGCAGCTCAACCCGGGAGAAGCGCGAGAGCGGCAGCTCGTGGGTGCGCGGCAGCTCGCACGCGATCGCCTTGACCTCGGCGACCTCTTCCGGGGGGAAAACGACGCGGGCGACCCGACCGCGCTTGATCCTCAAGACCATCCAATCGCTCAGAACAGAACCGCGATCTTCGCCGGGCAACGCTGTCCGGCGAACAGTCCAGCCGCGCGGCGATATCGATGTCCTGCATACCCTCGGCCGCGTACAGGATCATCCGCGCTCGCTGCACGACCCGGAACGGCAACGTAACCGTGCTCGCCCGCCGCTCAAGCTCGGCACGCTCCTCCACAGAAAGCTCGATCACATACTGGCTGGTTCTCGGCACGACACACAATTCAGCGCGCGCACCGATATCCCTCCCGATAAACCGCAAGACTTGCGGATGCGTCTACTAGCAGCTCCTTGCAGCCGTCCTCACGCACGCCGATCACCACCAGCAGGCACAGCTTGGCATCCTCGCCGAGACGGACACTGACGTTCACACCGTCGACGAACAGGTAGGCGTAGCGATGAAACCGCAGCTCCCGGGTACCGAACGCGGCGTGCTCAGCCTGCCACTGCTCGGTCAGCCGCTGGATCGAGCTGGACGACAGCCCCGAGGCGTCCTCGCCGAGCAGATCCCGCAGCGCCGGGCCGAAGTCCCCGGTCGAGAGGCCATGCAGGTACAGGATCGGCAGCACCTCGGTGACCTTCGGCGAGCGTCGCGCGTACGCCGGCAAGATCCGGGAGCTGAACCGCTTGCGCTCCCCGCTCTCCTCGTCGACGCGCTTGTCGTTCACGCGCGGCGCCCGGACCGGGACCGTCCCCGACCCGACCGTCACCCGCCGCTCCCGCGCGCGACCGTTACGGACGACCAACCGCTTGCCGTCCTCATCGACCTCATCGATGAACGAGCCGACGTACTCCTCGACCTCGGCCTCCAGCGCCGCGGCGATCATCCGCCGCGCGCCCTCCCGCGCGAGGTCGTCCAGCGTGAGCCCAATCTCATCGTTGCCCTCCCCGACGGGGAGCCTGCGAACATCTGACATGGCGTGCCTTCCTGCCGGCCATCACCGGCATCGGTCTTGATCAACCGGGAAGGTACGCCGCCTTCCTCTTCACGCGCATCCACAACTTCTGGGTATAGCTCGTTCGTACGTTACGTGATCGTTGTCAAAGACGGCGACTTCAACATCGAGTCCTATGCCTATCGTCTTCAAACCGGCAGATCGCGGACTTCGTGGCTCATCCGTTGGGAGTATCAGCGCGAGTCCCCGCGCTCGGCCTACCCGTATGCCCGTGCGCACGTTCACGTACGTGGAGCGTTCCCCGACGGTCAGCAGGCCGACAGGCTCCACATCCCGACGCTTCGTGTACCGCTCGAGCTGGTCCTGTGGCACCTGATCGCCGAGTGGGGCGTCAAGCCGAAGCGCGCTGACTGGCAGCAGCAGCTCGAAGCTTCGATCGACGGCACCAACAGGAAACGACTCGCGCAATAGAGCGTCGTAGGCGATTGGGGCGGACCCTCAGTCGTTCAGCGCTCGGCTTCGACCGCCGCGCCCATCTCCCTCAGCGAGACACCGAGGGACTCCGCGATCTTGCGCATGGTCCACCAGGCTGGCGCGCTCTTTGCCGACTCAATACGGCTGACTGTCCCGAACGTGGTCCCCGCCCGGCTGGCGAGCTCTTCTTGCCTGAGGCTGCGCTCTTCGCGCAGGCGGCGAACGGCCCGCAGATCGGCGAGCGCATCTTCGCGTCGAGACGGCTGCCGCCCTTCTCGCGGATCAGCTCCTCGACGGTCCACGGCCTGTCCTCGGCGACCAACAGAACAGGACACCCTGCGGGGTGGCGGGCGGGACGGAATCGATCCGCTCGGACCAGCTCAGCACGTGACGTGGATGCGCGATCTCGACGAGTGTCTTCAACGCCTCGGGGTGCTGCTGGCGGTATGCCTCCTCGTGGCCTCGGCCGAGGTCGACGCCGGCGAGCGTAAGCGCCATCGAGGCTGGAATCAGTCCGAGCTGGCGATCGAGTGGGCGGAAGGTGTGCATCGATTTACGCGTCTTAGAGTGGGCAGCCTCCGAGATGTGCCGACAGGTGCGGCTCATCTTGCCTCCATCTTTCGGGCACGGTAGACGATGTCTGCGGGGATGCGTCCTTGTGTGAGTCTGCCGTGGTGTGTGCGGTCGGTGTCGTAGAAGCGCAGGTAGGTGTCGAGCTCGCGTTTCAGGCCGGTGTAGCGGGGATAGAGGTAGCGAGCGAACGCTGGGCGCCAGCACTCATCGAGGATCGTCTTGTGCAGTGCCTCGACGTGCCCATTGGTTTGTGGGAACGGCGGTCTGATCTGGCCCCATTGCGGCGGTCTCAACTGGCCCCACCTTCGTCGGACTGGCAGTCGACTGTTCGGTGTTCATGGAGCTCGAGCGGGAGGCGGCGGAAGGAATGGGATCACGAGTGGAGACGTTCGAGCAGATCAGGAGGGACCGGGATCGGGAGGGCTTGTCGATTCGGGCGTTGGCCGAGCGGCATGGCGTTCATCGGCGGGCGGTGCGCCAAGCGTTGGCTGCGCCATTGCCGCCCGCGAAGCGTAAACCGGTCGGTCGTCCGGCGCCGAAGTTGGGTGCGTATCGGGAGTTGATCGACGGTTGGCTTGATGGGGACCGTGACGCGCGCCGCGCAAGCAGCGTCATACCGCGAGGCGGATCTGGGAACGCTTGCGTTATGAGCACGCTGCTGATGTCGCTGAGCGCACGGTCCGGGAATACGTTCACGGTCGTCGACGGGAACGCGGCGAAGGCGTGCAGGCGTTCGTGCCACAGGTGCGCGAGGCGGGTGTGGAGGCCGAGGTCGATTGGGGTGAGGCGCAGGTCGCGATGGCTGGTGTCGCGAGCAAGGTCTACCTGTTTCACATGCGCGCGTGTCATTCGGGTGCGGCGTTCGCGATGGCGTTCCCGCACTGCTCCCAACAAGCGTTCTTGGAGGCGCACGTCGAGGCGTTCGACTGGTTCGGTGGCGTGTTTGGCTTGTTGCGCTATGACAACCTCACCAGCGCGGTCAAGCAGGTGTTGCGCGGTCGCCAGCGCGTGCAGAGCGACAGGTTCATCGCGTTGCGCTCGCACTATCTTTATGAGTCGCAGTTCACGATCCCCGGGATCGAGGGCGCGCATGAAAAGGGCGGTGTTGAGGGCGAGGTCGGGCGTTTCCGTCGTCGTCATCTCGTCCCGGTCCCCGAGGTCGCGACGCTTGGCGAGCTGAACACGAGGATGCTCGCCGGCTGCGAGACCGATCTGGCGCGGCGGATCGCCGGGCGCCAGGAGACCGTTGGTGAGTCTTTTGCTCGGGAGCGCCTGCTGTTGCGCGCACTGCCACTCGAGAGAGCGTCCACGGCCGAGCAGGGCACGCCACGAGTGGACTCAAAGGCGTTGGTCACGATCAAGCAGAACCGCTACTCGGTGCCCGTTCGTCTCGCCGGCCTGCGTGTTCACACGCGCGTGGGCGCACGCGAGATCGAGTGTCATCACGACGGTGAGCTGGTCGCTGTTCACGAGCGCCAGAGGGGTCGCTACGGCGTCTGCGCGTCACTGGATCACTACCTGGAGTTGTTGGCGCGCAAGCCGGGCGCGCTGGCCGGATCGCTCGCTCTATCCCAGGAACGCGAGCGCGGCGCCTGGCCGTCATGTTTCGATGAACTGTGGGGGAAGATCGCCGATCGTTACGGTCCCTCGGAGGCTGCGCGGCAGATGGTCGACGTGTTGATGCTCGCGCGCGAGCACGGCGCGAGCGCGCTCGCGCTGGCCGTTCGTGGCGCCCTGGCGGCCGGCGCTCACGACGGGCGAGCGGTCGCGGTCCTGGCCGGTCGCGGTACTCGCACCGAGTGCCCGAGCCTTGACGATCTCCCGCCACGGCTGACCGGGCTCGGGGCGCCACCACCAACACTCGGCCATTACGACGAGCTGCTCGTGGCGGGAGGTGCGCGGTGAGCGCTCCGGCGAAGGTCCAAGCGATGGAAGCGCTGATCGACGCGCACGCCCGGGAGCTCCACCTCCCCACCATCCGGGCGCGCTTCCGTGCACTGGCCGAGGAGACCACGCGCGATCAGCAACCCCCGATCGCGTATCTCGCGGCGCTATTGGAGGCAGAGGTCTCAGAGCGCGCTGAGCGCCGCGAACGCCGACGGCTCATCGACGCGCGCTTCCCCCTCACCAAGCGCTTGGAGGACTTCCGTTTCGAGGAGAACCCGAAGATCCCCCAAGCCACGATCGCCGCTCTTGCCCAAGGAACATGGATCGACGATCGCGAGTCAGTCATCCTCCTTGGTGACAGCGGGACCGGCAAGACGCATTTGGCGATATCTCTCGGTGTGCTCGCCTGCCAGCAAGGACGCCGCGTCAGGTTCACCACGCTCGCGGCGCTCGCGAACGAGCTGCAAGCAGCCGAGTCTCGACGAGAGCTCGGCAAAGTCATCGCGCGTTACGCACGAACCGAGCTGGTCGTCCTTGACGAGCTCGGGTATCTCGCGTTGCCCGAGGGTGCAGCGGAGCTGGTCTTCCAGGTCATCTCCGAGCGCAACGAGCGCGCGTCGCTGATCGTGACCACCAACCTCCCGTTCGGCGAGTGGACCAAGGTCTTCCCCGATGCTCGTCTCGCCAAGGCCGTCGTCGACAGGATCACCCACCGAGCACACATCATCGACACCGGAGCGGAGTCCTGGCGCTTCCGCCACGGACTCGCCCGCACCAAGAAAGGAGCCGCCTGACCCCACCCACGGGCCGCGCCGGCGACCTCTCGTTCCGCTCCGCGCTACGCGCTCCGCTACACGAGACGCCGCCGAACCCCCCAATCAGAGAAGATCAACTACACACACAAACCGACGCGAAGTGGGGCCACTTCAAGCCGCCGCGCCGGGGCCAGTGCAAACCGCCGCGCCCAGTTTGCGGCCTGCCGGCGTGGATGCGGGTGTGGCGCACCTTCAACGCGTCGACGGTGGTCGTGAAGTCGCTCTTGAACTCGTTGCCGTTGTCCGAGAGGAAGCGCTCGAGCTTCCAGCCCGCGGCCTTCAGCTCCTTGGCGACGCGCTGAGCGAGCTTGCTGGTCTGTGCTGCGGTGGGGTTGCCTTGCTTGCAGATCACGAGCTCCGCCCACGCGTATGAGGAGGCGATATCGATCGCTGTGAGCTGCCAGATCGCGCCCTCGGTGCCCCTGAGCCTGCCGACGTAGAAGCAGTCGATCCCGACCAGCTCACCAGGCCGCGAGACATCGATGTGCTGCTCAGGAGCGGGATTCCTGGGCGGCTCATAGGGCGCCGCGTAGCCCGCGATCAGCCCGAGGCGCTTCGCGCGTGTGTTCAGGCCGTGACGGCAGAGCACCTTCCACACCCCGTTCGGGGAGACGATGATCCCGCCCCACTTCTCCCTGGCCAGCTCTGATGAGACACGCCGCGGACCGAGCCCCGGATGGGCGAGCGAGAAGGACACGATCCGCTCCTCGATCATCTTCGGCAGCGCGTTGGGCATTTGCGGCCGCCGGCGCTCCCGGGGGCGCAGCATCTCCAGGCCGTGCCGGTCGACCTGGCGCTTCCAGGCGTAGTAGGTCGAGCGGTGCACCCCGAACGTCCGGCACGCTGCCGAGACGCTCGTCCTCGCTGCCTCCGCGAACAACTGCTGGCGGTAGCCGAACAGCACGTCATCCTTCGTCATATGGCTCAACTCCTCTTCACTTTGGCGGTGAAGGAGGCAGCCTGAGCCACGGACCAGACGGGTCCCGCCGATCGGCGGGACCCGTCTGACCTCAAAGACCTATCGAGCCCCCAACTGTCGGGAGCACTCGGAGACCGGCCATCTTAGAGAACCGGTCATCATTCCAAAAACATGGCACTTAGAGCTATACGGTGCCACGTTAGGCCTGCCGGCGCAAACATAGCATCTCCTATAGAAACATAGCAGTTTGCTCACTGTTGTGCCATGTTCCGCCGGGCTGACGCGCGATCAGAGTGGTGTGGGCCCTGGCCCAGGCCGCGACTCATAATCGGTTGGTCCCTGGCTCGACTCCAGGCGGGCACCAATGCAGGATCCCGCGGAGAGGTGTCCCAGTCGGGCTGGGCCGATTGGAAGATGATCGGTCGGTTGGTGCGTGCTCGAACCGTAAGAAACAAAAGGCGCCATCTCATGGCTGGCGATTTGACGCTGAGCGCTAGCCGTCGAATACTTAGTCGATCGAAAAATCTCGATATGTCGTCATACACGTAAGGAGATAGGACGGAGGGTTGACCGATGCACCAAGACGGATCGCTACCACGAGCGCGTAGAGATGGTTTCCTTGAAGAGACGCTCGGCGAGGAGCTCCTCCTCTACGATCAAAACAGCCACACCGCGCATTGCTTGAGCGCGATCGCAGCCTGCGTCTGGCGGCATTGCGACGGCGAGCGCGACGTGACGGAGCTTGCCGAGCTCGCCGGGGCAAGCATGGATCTGGTCGCCAGCGCTCTACAGGAGCTGCGCGGGAAGGATCTGCTCGACCCCGAGCCTCAAATCATGCAGAGCTCCGTCCCCGGTGTCTCTCGCCGGGAAGCGATCGTTCGGGTCGCGCGTTACGGCGCCGCTGCCGCCGGTGCGTCGATGATCGTCTCCGCGACCGCCGCGACACCGGCCATGGCCTCATCTGAAGAACTCCCCGCGTGTTGCCAGTGTAAAGAACCTGGTCATGCCGAAGGATGTGACTGCACAAGCTGTGTGACCCCGAAAAAATGCGAAGAATTCTGCGAAAAATCACAGAAGTGCAAAAGTGGCACAAGCACCGAAGGTTATTGCACGGGCTCTAAATGCGTAAACGTGACGTGCACTGATTGACAGCTGCTGCTGACCGAGGCGCAACGGCTGTATTGGAAGGCTGGCGGAGAGGTGCTCTCGTGACCATCCGATCCGGACGGTCCCAGGTAGCTCGGCTCATGGGGACTCCAGCTGTAAGAAACAACCGGCACAATCTCGGCACTGGGCTTGACGTCGGGCGCCAACGGTTGAAGACTAAATAAACGAAAAAACGGAAATGCAGTCATGCATGTACTATGAGATAAGGAGAGTTGACCGATGCACCAAGACGGGTCGCTACCACGAGCGCGTCGAGACGGTCTCTTTGAAGAGACGCTCGGCGAGGAGCTCCTCCTCTACGATCAAAACAGCCACACCGCGCATTGCTTGAGCGCGATCGCAGCCTGCGTCTGGCGGCATTGCGACGGCGAGCGCGACGTGACGGAGCTTGCCGAGCTCGCCGGGGCAAGCATGGATCTGGTCGCCAGCGCTCTACAGGAGCTGCGCGGGAAGGATCTGCTCGACCCCGAGCCTCAAATCATGCAGAGCTCCGTCCCCGGTGTCTCTCGCCGGGAAGCGATCGTTCGGGTCGCGCGTTACGGCGCTGCGGCCGCTGGCGCGTCGATGATCGTCTCCGCGACCGCCGCCACGCCGGCGATGGCCAGCTCGGAAGAAACCCTCATGTGTTGCGAATGTTACAAGAACCAGAACGCGAACGAACCCTGTGCGTGTAGGAATGGATTTGCCAATAACACGATGTGTAACGCATGGTGCACCGGCACCGGCAACGAAAACCCGGCAGGGTGCTCGAACGGTGTGGTGATAGGTGACGGAAAGGTGTGCGGAGCCGGGAACAAATGTGTGGCCCCTTGAACATGAGGTGATGTACCATAATCGGGTGTCACGCTCCACGATGCATCACGCGATCCCGGTCCCACCCGACAGGAGGTAGCAATGGCTACGCCGTACACCCTGAGGAAGCTCACCGACATAGAGGACGCCGCCCCGAAGTCGGGGTTCGGCGACGTGCAAGAGGCGCGCTTCGCAAAGGACACGTTCGACAATGAGGCCACCGGCTTCAGCTACCACCGCTTGAAGGCCGAACAACGCCAGCCGTTTGCTCACAAGCACGAGCGGGCCGAGGAGGTCTACGTCGTCCTGGCAGGCTCCGGTCGCGCAAAGCTAGACGGCGATGTTGTCGAGCTCCAAGCGCTCGACGCGATCCGGGTCGCCCCCGAGGTGACCCGTGCGTTCGAGGCCGGCCCAAGCGGACTGGAGCTGATCGTCTTCGGTCCACGCTGCGACGGGGACGGCGAGGTGGTCATGGGATGGTGGACTGACTAGCGTCGAGTCGTGAGGTTCGAGGCATGAGCGCCTAGAATCTCGGCAGTCCTCGCTCGCGCCGACGCCTTTCGACTGTCATGGCACTGCGCGTTGCTCAGCGGGCGGCCCGACGCGCACAGTGGTTACGACGTGCTGCATGTCAGGATCGCCAGCTGCCCCCGCGCAGAGCGTCATGCGACGGCCGGTTGATCGCAAGGGCTTGGAGTCTTCGCCGAGAAGCTCGGGCGGTCGGGTCGCGAAAGAACGGTTGTCCACCTGACCGGGGGCGTATCGGCTGTATCGGAAGGCTGGCGGAGAGTCGCTCTTGGGAGCATCCGATCCAGATGGTCCGAGGCAGCTCGGCTCACGAGGACTCCAGCTGTCAGAAACAACCGGCGCAATCTCGGCACTGGGCTTGACGTCGGGCGCCAACGGTTGAAGACTAAATAAGCGAAAAAACGGAGATGCAGTCATGCATATATTATGAGATAAGGAGGGTTGACCGATGCACCAAGACGGATCGTTACCACGAGCACGTCGAGACGGGCTCATTGAAGAGCCGGTCGGCGAGGAGCTCCTCCTCTACGATCACGACAGTCATATCGCTCACTGCCTGAGTCCGATCGCAGCCTGCGTCTGGCGGCATTGCGACGGCGAGCGCGACGTGACGGAGCTTGCCGAGCTCGCCGGAGCGCGCATGGATCTGGTGGCCGGCGCTCTACAGGAGCTGCGCGAGAAGGATCTGCTCGATCCCGAGCCTCAAATCATGCAGAGCCCCGTCTCGGGTGTCTCTCGCCGGGAAGCGATCGTCCGGGCCGCGCGTTACGGCGCCGCTGCCGCAGGTGCCTCGATGATCGTCTCCGCGACCGCCGCGACGCCGGCGCTGGCCAGCTCGGGCGAAGTAGGGGGCTGCCCGGCTGGTAGTTGCGTCAAAGCAGATGACTCAAGGTGTTGCTGCTGTGAAGACGGTCAATGCGTCTCCGGCGGCAAAGAACAGGAATGTGAAGCGCTATGCAAAACTGCCGGTCATGGCAAAGCAAAGGGCGTAGGTGTGCCAGAAATGACTTGTGCCTCCTGAGATCGATTAGGTTAGGGACCGTTTGTCGGCCTTCTGTTCGGATCGTGCTGGGGTGGGAGCCGTGCTGCTCGGATCGCCCCGTGTTTCGGTGACGTAGCGGCCCGTCTCGCTTGTCCTGGACTCTCCGTTGTGTTGCACGTTTCGTATGGTTGCGGAATCGTTTGATCTATGCTGGCGATCGCTGTGGATCGGCGATGAGCGCAGAACTTCTTGATCGTTACTCCAAGCTTGCACGCAACTTTGCGGTGGATGCGCTCACTGCGGAGGTCGCCAGCGCATTCGCCTGCGAGGGTATCCAGACGCTGGTGCTCAAGGGCCCGGTGCTCGCCAGCTGGCTATATCCGGGGGAGGTACGCACCTACTGCGACTCTGATCTGCTCGTGGCAATCAAGGACCACGAGCACGCGGTCTGCGTGCTCGGGCGGCTGGGCTTTGTCGAGCATCACCCCTGGCTGGCGACGCCCCTATCCCTGGATATCGGGCGCACGACGTTCACACGTCGCGACGGTGGCGTGGTGGATCTTCACTGTCAGCTGCCGGGGCTCGAAGGGGACCCGGAGGCGGTATGGGAGCAGATGGCCGCAAGCTCGGATCGGCAGGCGATCGGCGGGGCCGAGTTGCGCGTTCCCGATCGCGACACAGTCTTGCTACACGTGGTCCTGCATGCCGCACAGCACGCGAACCTCAAGGACGGCAAGCCACTGGAGGATCTGCGGCGAGCGCTCACTTGCGTCGAGGGTCAGAGGTGGTCGCGAGCCCTAGAGCTGGCGCGCGCATATGGGGGTGTTCCGGCGTTCGCGGCCGGGCTGCGGCTCCTACCCGAGGGCGCACGGCTGGCTAGTGGGCTCGGTCTCGACGAAGTGCGATCGCTCCAGTACACCCTGCGAGGAGAAGACGTGATCGCCGAGCAGCTGTACGCGCTGCTTTCGGCCGACGAGGGATTCAAGTGGAAGCTGGGTGTCGCCGCAAGCCGGATCTTCCCACGACCCGATCACGTGCGGTGGTGGTCGCCGCTGGCCAGGCGGGGAAAGCGCGGGCTTGCCGGGGCCTACGTATGGCGTGCGATCTGGACGATCGGCCAAGCGGTCGGCGCGGCTCGTACGCTTTGGCGGATCCCGGCGAGCGAAAGGCGAATCGTAGGGTTCATGCGCCGATCTGACGCTTTCTCAATTGGCCGGCTACCGCGACAGCAGTGCGCTGGCGGTCTCTGCAGCGTCGCCGCGATCTCCTTCGAGAACCACGGCGTCGCTTGTGGCGCGTCGCACGGCTGCGAGCACCTGCTCCGGACGCGAGCGTGCGGCAATCGAGTGCTCGAGCAGCTTGATGGCACCCTCTCCAGTGGTGCAGGGACGCGGTGCGAAGGTGGCTCCGGGGCGATAGGTGGTGAACGCGATCAGGGCAGCGGGCAGAGGTCGATCGCCGGCTCGGCCGCCGAGGCTCTCGACAGGCTGCTCATCCGTTGCGCGGGTGTCGTCGATGCGCACCGACAATGGCTTGGGGTAGGGGTGAACGAGGCCATCGGCGTCGAGCACGGCGTACTCGTCCGACCAGTATTCTGCGCCCGCCCGTACGAGCGCCGCCACGAGCGTGGTCTTGCCCGCGAAACTCCTACCCGGAAGCACGATCGCGCGCTCCCCTATCCCGACGACTCCTGCGTGGACGAAAACATGGTCGGGGGCGTGCAGTGCGATGTACATGCGCAGCTCGGCGTCGAGAATGCCGAGCGCGAGTCGCAGGTCAAACGGACCGGCGACTGGTTTCTCATCGCACACGACGTTGAGAAGCCCCTCGTCTGTGGTGTCCTTGACGAGCGCGAAGCGGCCCTGCTCGGGTGGGCGTCTGACCGGACGGGAATGTGGAGGCAGGAAGTCAGAAACAGCCGCGAAGTGCTGAGGATCGGCGCTGACCGCCACGGTCACGCCAAAAGCCTCGACTGCTACCGATTCTGCGGTGCTCTGATTCGCCATATGAGGGACAGTAGCACTTGCTTCCACTGATTGGTTGTGTACCTTTAGATGGATGATGAACGATGCGTTGATAGTTGCCCGGCTCGGTCTCGCCGTCGTGTTCGTAGTCGCGGGTGTCGCCAAGCTCACAGACCGCTCTGGCACACGGCAGGCGCTGTCTGATTTCGAGCTGCCGCGCCGTTTCGCCGGGCCGCTCTCGCTGGCGTTGCCCGCCGCCGAGCTGGCGGTGGCGGTCGCGCTTTTGTTTCCGACTATGGCGCGCTGGGGAGCGACGGGCGGTCTGCTGCTGCTGGCGTTGTTCGTGGTGGGGCTCGTACGAGTGTTGCGGCACGGCAAGGCTCCAGACTGCCACTGCTTCGGCCAAGTGCACTCCGAGCCGGCGAGTTGGACCGCCGTTGCCCGCAATGTCGTGCTGGCGATACCGGCCGCATACATCGCTCTTGCGGGCCCTGGGCCTTCGCTTGCCTCGTGGGTGGCCGGCACCGACGCGACCGGTCTTTGGCTGACCGCGACCGCGACGTTGGCGGCTCTCGCGACGATCGCCGCCGTCATTCTTTGGCGCGAGAATCGGCGGCTGCGCGCGATCGACGGTCCGACGGTCGCGACGCATCGGCAGATCGGATCGCTCGCGCCGCACTTCACGTTGCCGTCGACCGTCGGGCGCGCGGTGAGCCTTCAGGAGATACTGGGCGGTGAGAGGTCCTGTCTACTCACGTTCGTGAGCCCGGGCTGCGGACCGTGCAAAGTGCTCCTGCCCGAACTTGCACGCTGGCAGGGCACCGTGAACGAGCGACTGGCACTGACCTTGGTGGTTTCGGCGGATGCCGTGCAAGCCGAGCAGCTGGCGCGTGAATACGCACTGACCGAGGTGCTCGTCGACAACCAGTCGACTGTCATGCAGGCATATGAAGTCATGGCAACTCCCTCCGCTGTCCTGGTCGCCTCAGACGGCACCGTGCGCAGTGCGCCCGTCT
Source organism: uncultured Solirubrobacterales bacterium (assembly GCA_963831995.1). GTDB lineage: Bacteria > Actinomycetota > Thermoleophilia > Solirubrobacterales > Solirubrobacteraceae > Palsa-744. The sequence continues at coordinate 357,839 of CAWHSI010000001.1, forward strand.
CCGGCCGGGTCGCGATCGAGTCGCTCATACGCCTTGCACTGCAAAGCGAAACGCCCCGACTCCCACTAAAGATCGACCGCAACTCCTCGCTGCGGCCGGCCAGCGTCGCCACCTGAGCAACAGGCGGTGCGGGAGTCGCCTCACCGCGCCCCAACCCGCACAAGCACGACCCCGTCGCCCGGGACCTCGGCGCCGATCGACCCGCCGGTAACGCTGGTCGCATGTGACCACACGTTGCGCACGCTGTAGCGCGGCGCCGCCGCAAGCCCCGCGGCCCCTGCGCTCGTTTCGATCCGCAGGGGGCTCGAGCCGCGGTTGAGCAGCGCGATCGCGCGATCGCCGTCCGCCAGCGGCTTGACCCAGACCTCGCCGTCGCCCGAGGCGGACAGCAGCGTGGCCTGCTCGCCGGCCGGGTCCTGGTCGATCGCGATCGCTTCTGGGTTGCCCGCGGTCGTGAGATTGGCGGGGGTGATTTTCGTGAGGTTGTCGCTGATCATCAGCGGCGCGGCGAGCATCGCCCACATGCTGAACTGGGTTTGGAATTGGGTGGCGGACATCCCCTGGTCGGGGGCGAGGTAGTCGGGGTCGTTCCAGTGCCCCGGACCGGCTGCCTGCGGCGCCGCGGCGTCAGCGTCCATGTTGCGCAGCACATCCGCGAACGACACTTTCCCCGGCGAGCCCACGTCGGTGTCGGTGCGCCAGCTGTTGCCCACGCTCGGGCCGAACGCGAAGGAGGAGAAGGCCGATTCGTCCAGCGGCGGTCGCCCTTCGCCGTACTCTTCGGGCTGCAGGAAGTCGCAGATCGACAGCAGCATCGGCCGGCGGCTCGAGTTGTCGGCGATCGCGGTGTGAAATTCCGAGTAGGCGGCCGCCGGGTTGAGGTGGTATTCGGAGCCGCCGCAGAAGTCGACCTTCACCGCGTCAAAGCCCCATGCGGCGAATGTGTCGGCGTCCTGCTGGTAGTGGCCGTAGCTGCCCTGTCCGGCCCCGCCGCAACCGTTGGGTCCCGCGTCTGTGTAGAGCCCGACGAGGAATCCCGCCGCGTGCAGCGTGCGCGTCAGCCACGCCAACCCGTGGGGCCACTGCGCCGAGCTGACGGTTATTTGGCCGGCCGCGTCGCGTGTGCCGTGCCACCATCCGACATCGAGCCACACGTAGCGGTACCCGCGCTTCTGCAGCCCCAGCGACAGCAGCCGGCTGGCCTGTTGGAGCACGGTCGCCTCGCTGTACTCGCCGCCGAGCGCGAAGTAGGTGTCCCAGCCCATGTAGGGGGTCGCCGCCAGCACGCTCGCCTTTGCCGTCCGTGCCGCCACCGGGGCTGTTCGCGCGGCTCGTGCCGTCGGCGGCGCCACCGGGGCTGTTTGCGCGGCTTGCGCCGCTGGTGGCGTGCCCGCGGCCTGTGCCGCCCGCGCGGCGTGCGAGGTCCGTGGTGTCGGCGCCGCATTCGCCGTGCGCGCCGCGCGCGTGGTGCGCTGCGCGCGTGCCCGAGTCGCACGTGTGATGGCGCCGTGAGATGACACGAACCGCAGTGTCTGGCGCGAGAGCTGGGCTTCGATGATCCCGATCACCGTGCCGCTCACCGTCACCGACGCGCTGAAGCTGTGCCGCTCCGCCAGCAGACGCTGTCCGCTTGCGTTGAGCGTGGCGGTGACGGTTCGGTGCACCGCCGCGCCAAGGTGCAGGCTGGCGCTCGCCAGCGTCACGGTCGCACGACGCACGGACGCCGCGCCGCCGCGACGTGCGCCCGCCGCGGCCGCGATCGCCACGACGCTGCGCCCCCGCAGCGTCTCCACCACGCTTGCGCGCAGCGACAGCCGGCAGCCGTCTTCGGCATGTGGCGAGCAGGCGACCGGCACGCTCAGGCGGTCGCCTTTGAAGGTCGCCTTGCCGACGCTCGTCTCCCCGGCGGAGGCAATCCCGGCGCCCGCGGGGATCGTCACGAACGCGCTCTTCGCGCTGGCGCTGCCGCCGCCGTCGGTCGCGGTCACCTGGCACTGCAGGTGGTGGCCGCTGTCCGTCGCTTTCACCGTGTAGCTCGAGGATGCGTTGTCCGGGATCGGGATCTGATCCCGCAGCCATGCGTAGCCGATCTGCGCCACGGTCCCCGACGGGATGCCGCTGTGGCAGGTGAGCTTCTGGTTGACCGCGGGCGTGCCTGATACGGTCGGTTTTGGGTGCACGAGCGCCACCTGGGAGGAGACGGATGTCGCGAAGGATGCCTGCGCTCCTTCGCCCGTGCCTCTCGCGCTCGCGGCAAGCGCTCGATAGCGATAGGTGGTGTTGGGAGCGAGCCCCGTGAGCTGGGCGGCGACATTCTGGCTGCCGCCGGTTGCCGATGGCAGAGAGGAGCATGGGATCGATTGCGCGGAGGGCAGCGCGGTGCCGTATTCGAACCTGCATTCCCGCAGTTCGGCGTCGTTGGGATCGACGGTGCCGGCGAGCGTCGCCGTGGCGGCGCTCACTTCGGTTGGCGCCAATGTGGCCGTGGAGGGTGGTGGAGTGCGCGCCTGGAGCGCGCGGCCGGCGTCGTCGACCGCTAGGCAGAAGCCGCCAGGCAGGCAGGAGATGCCGACCAGCGACTGTCCCGGATCGACGCTCGCCGCGCTCCAGGAGGGGATCGGGGCGGCGGGGTCCTCGCCGGCGAGCGCCTCGCCGCCACCGTCGACGCCGACGCACAGCCCCGAGGACGCGCACGAGACCCCGGTGAGCGGCACGCCTGTCGGCGCGGGGGTGAGCGTCCAGCTCGGCGTCGAGGCAGTTGGATCTGTGCTGGCAAGCAGATCGCCATCGCTGTCGAAGGCCACACAGGCACCTGTGGAGGAGCAGGAGACGCCGAGCATTTCGGGGAAACCGATGCGCTCCGCGCGCCATGCGGCCCTGGATGCGGGTTCGGTGCTCACCAGGGCGCGCCCGTCATCGTCGACGGCGACGCACAGCGACTGCGAGGCGCACGACACCGATGCCAGCCTATGGCCCGGATCCACGGAGAGCGGCGACTCCCATTCGCCGCTGGAGGGATCGCCGCTCAGCACGTTTCCGGATTCGTCCACGGCCACGCACCGCGAGTCGCTCGGACAGGAGACGCCGGTCAGAGGAGTGCCGCCGTCGATCGGCTGCGGAGGCGACCACGAGCCGGCGGAGCCCACGAGCGTGTCGCCGCGATCGTCCACGGCCGCGCACGGCCCGCTCGGCGCGCAGGACACGGCTGTCAACGAACCGCCCGGGTCGGTCCCGGCGGTGCTCCACGACGGCGTTGTCGCGGTGGGGTCGCTGGTGGCGAGCGCGTCTTCTCCACCAACCACAACGCACAGCGATTCCGATGCGCAGGAGATCGCGCTCGGAGTCCCTCCCTGTCCAAGCGCGGCGGGCGCGGACCACGACAGCGGCGCGACCGCACGTGCGGACGCCGCGCCCAGCAGCAGCGCGCCGGCGAGCACGCCCGGCAGGGCGCGCGGCAGGGCTCTCGCGAGTCCTCGGAGTGTTCGGTGGTGGCGGCTGTCGATGCGATTCGCAACCCGGCGAACACGGAAAGGTTGCGATCGATCGCGCTGTGTTGGTCCAGCCAAGCGCTCGCCCGGGGCGGTTCTCACTCTGCCTCGAGCCGCCCGAGCGAGGTGAGCAGCATCTCGTCGCTCAGGTACGCCCACGCCCTGAAGAGCTTGCCGTCCTTCATGCGGAATCGCATCGAGAAAGGGCTCACGACCTCCTCGTCGAGCACGACGTCTCCCGAGATCACGAAGTCGCCCGACGAGCAGCCGCGGACCATGGTTGCGATGGCTTTGTGGTCGGAGCTGGTTGCCACGACATCCGCCAGCCACGTGCGCAGACCGTCATGGCCACGATAGGTGCGCCGCGCGCCGACCAGGAGCGTGGGGTGAAACTCGAACTCGCTGTGGGCGAGTTCGATCAGCGCGTCCGGGTCGCGACGGTTGAATCCGGCGATCCAGCGATTCCCGATCTCCCAGGCGGCGTCCTCGCCCTGTGCCGCGGCTGTCGCGAGATGCTCGGGTACCTGCATGCCCATCGTGGGAGTCTAGGCGGCCAGCCATTTGCAAGCAAACGTGCGCGCCTGTGGACTCCGACCAATCCGCAGAGCGTCGCTGTTGACACGCGACGATATTCGCGTTACCCTCAGTAACATGGAGATCGGGGGAGATCGTGTCGGTCGGGTCGGGGCACGTGCAGGCATCGTCGCGTGGCGCCGTTGCGGTGCGCATCTCCGTTGCATCGCGCCGCGTCGTGCCGATGCGTGGTGCCGTTGCAATGCGTGGTGCCGTCGCATCGCGCGGCGCCGCTGCATCGCGCGGTGCCGTTGCGACGCGGGGCGTCGGCGATGAGGCGCGCGGCGCGAGCGCTGTCGGCGGCGGTGCTCGCGCTCTGCGCGTGCCTGATCTTCGTCGGCGCGACACAGGCTGGCGAAGCGGCGATGATTCAAGCCAGGTTCACGCCGGATGAGCTGGGCGTCCCGACCAACCTGTCGGTGAGCGCAAAGTTCGCGGTTCCCAGCGAAGGCTCCTCGCCGGTGCGAAAGCTCACCCTTTACGCGCCCGCGGGTATGACGGTAGACGCGCGCGGCGCCGGCACCTGCACGTCGGCGACCCTGCAGCGACGCGGTCCAAGCGGCTGCCCCGCCGATTCGCGCGTGGGCTTCGGCGGCGGCGTCGCTGTGCTGTGGCTGCCCGCTGGACCCGTCCGCGAGCCCTACACCGTCGACCTCTTCTATGCGCCCCGAGAACACGGGCGCCTGACTCTGCTCGCCTACGCGAGCGCGGCGTCTCCGGTCGCGGTCGAACTGGTGGTCGTGGCCAGGCAGGTACCGAGCCCCAGGCCCTACGGTCTCGGGCTCAGCGTCGAAGTGCCGCCCATCTCGACGATCCCCGGAGCCTCCAATGCGGCGATCGAAACGGCGTTTGCCTCGCTCGGCGCAGCCAACGTGGCCTACTACGAGAACGTGCGCGGCAAGCGGACGCTCGTGCACATCAGGGGCATAGTTGCGCCCAAGACGTGCCCGTCCGGCGGTTTTCGCACCGAGGGCACGATCGACTTCGCCGACGGCTCGGCTCTGACCGTCGATCCCACGATCCCATGTCCGCACGGCTGAGCGTCCGCGTGTCGCTTGCGGCGCTGCTCGTATTCGCGCTGTCGTGCGAGCTGGCGCAGGCTGGCGCGCCGGGAGATACCTATGCGGGGATCGTGTCCTCGCTGCGGCCGGACCGGCTCGGGGCCAAGGGAGCGCTTGCTTTCGACGCGAGTTTCTCCGGTGGGGAATTTGGCATTCCCTCGCCGGTGCGCCGCGCGGTATTGAAGTTTCCCGCCGGGATGGGAATCGAAATCCCGGTGCTTCGCAGCTGCGCCCCGGAGCGTCTGCGCTCGCGCGGTCCGGGCGCCTGCCCGGCGCAGTCTGAAATCGGTCGCGGCTCGGCGGTCGTCGAGGCTCACCTGGGCTCGCAGATGCTCACCGAGAGCGTCGCCCTGCGGATGTTCGTCGGCCCGTTGCGCAACCTCCAGCCGACCGTTGAGATCATCGGTCAGGGCTACACCCCATTCAAGGAGCGGCTGGTGTTCGGTGGGACGGCGCTGTCCGCCGAGGCGCCGTACGGGGAAGAGCTGGTACTGACGATCCCGCCGATAGCGACACTGCCGCTCGAGCCCGATGCCTCGATTCTCACCCTGTCGCTGACGCTCGGAGCGGATGGCAGGTCCAGGGCGCACGACGCGAACACCGTGATCGTGCCGGCCAGCTGCCCCTCCGGCGGATTCCCGTTCGCAGCCGAATTCACTTATGCCGATGGCGCCAGCGCAAGCGCGCAGGCGAGCGACGCATGTCCTGGATGACCGATCACACCAACAGAGAAAGCAGGTGCCACACATGACCCGCCACAACCGACAGCAGTCAAGATCCTACGCTCGCGGGCCCGCGCGAGGCTTTGTCGTAACGGCGCTGGCGCTCGGCGCCGCGCTGGCCTGCGTGCCGGCGGGCTTCGGCGATACCGGGCGAGTCGCTTCGGCCAGAGCGCTCGTCGTCGAAAACGCTGCGTCGGCGACGGCTGCGCGGACGCTCTCGATCGACGAGAATGGCAATCTCAAACTCACGAGCCGGCAGGGGTTCACTCTCAACGAGCGAGGCATCGCGTCGGGTACCTTCAAAGGCACGATCTACGTTCACCTGAAGATCGTCTCCTCGAGCCACGTCACCGCCGAAGTGAACATCTATCCGAGTGGCGGTTCCTCGATCACCGGCTATGGAACCGCCGGCTATCGCAAGGAGGGCGCGATCGGCCGCTTCTCCGGCTCGCTTTCGGTCGAGCGTGGTAGCGGAGCCTACGCCCACGCGCGCGGATCGGGCCTCAGCTTCAGCGGCACGATCCAGCGCTCCAACTACGCCGTCACCGTGCACGTCGCCGGCACGGCCAGCTACTGACGTGGGCGGGAGCGGGGCGATGCTCGAACTGCGCGATCTCGCGAAGCACTATCCGTCCGTCGGCGGGGAGACGGTGCGTGCCGTGGACGGCGTCTCACTCACCGTCGAGGCTGGCGAGCTGGTCGCTCTGTATGGTCCGAGCGGCTCGGGCAAGACGACCCTGCTGCTGATGGTCGCGACGCTGCTCGCGCCCACCTCCGGCACGATCGCGATCGGTGGGCGCGACGTCTCTTCGCTGTCTGAGCGGGAGGCGTCGCGCTTCAGGCTCTCCGAGCTGGGGTTCATCCGCCAGAACTTCGACCTGCTGCCGGGTGTCAGCGCGATCGACAATGCGATCTTGAAGCTGCTGAAGGACAGGCGATGGCGCGATGCTCAGCGGGATGTCACGCCGCTGCTCGAGCGCCTCGGCCTGGGCGAGCGTTTGCGCCATCGCGCCGAGACGCTCTCGATGGGGGAGCGCCAGCGGGTGATGATCGCGCGTGCGCTGTCCACCAGACCGCGCCTGCTGCTGGCCGACGAGCCGACAGGCAGCCTCGACACCCAGCGCGGTCGGGAAGTGCTCGAACTGTTGCGCGAGCTGTGTCGCGAGCAGGGTGTGGCTGTGGTGCTCGTCAGTCACGACCCGATGGCCGCCCACTATGCCGACCGTGTCTACTCGCTGCGCGACGGACATCTCGGCGACTACGAGGTCGATCGGATGTACGCACTCGACGGCGGCGCTCGACCGTGAAGCTCGCAAACGCCCTGCGTCTCTACCGGGTGCGCCTGCGCGCGCGCTGGGCGCAGGAGTGCTTCGCGGTGGTGGGCATAGCGGCGGGAGTGGCGCTGCTGTTCGCCTCGCAGGTGTCGAGCTCCAGCCTGCAGAGCTCGGTCTCGGCGCTGTCGCAGGGGATCTCCGGCGACGCGACGCTGCAGGTCGTGGCGCGAAGCCCGAACGGTTTTCCGCAGAGCATGCTCGCGCGGGTACGTGCGATACCGGGGGTGCGCGTCGCGGCGCCGCTGCTTGAAGTCAGCGCCAACGCGATCGGCCCCCGAGGCAGCCGGTCGGTCGAGTTGGTCGGTGCCGACACGAGCCTCTCGGCGCTCGACGGCTCGCTGGTGCGCCACACCTCGCTGACGCCGTTTGGAAGCATCGGTGCGGTCGTGCTGCCCGCGCCCCTGGCGAGGTCGCTTGGCGTGACGCAATTCGGTCGGGAAGTCACCTTCCAGGTCGCGGGACGCACGACCCTGGCGCCGCTGTACGCGCAGCTGGGCGAAAAGCAGATCGGCTCGCTGGTGTCGAGCCCGGTTGCGGTTGTGCCGCTGTTCTTCGCTCAAGAAATGGCGGGGCTGAACGGGCGCGTCGGGCGCATCCTGGTGCAGCCCGCCGAGGGCGCGCAGGGTCGCGTGCGAGCCGCGCTGCGCACGCTTGCCGCGGGTCGCCTGAATGTCGAGAGCACCGCCTACGAAGCGACGTTGTTCTCCAAGGCGGCGGCGGAGAGCAACCAGTCGACTCAGCTGTTCTCGGCGATCAGCGCGCTCGTCGGGTTCTTGTTCGCCTTCAACGCGATGCTGCTCACCGTGCCTCAACGCAGGCGGCTGATCGCAGATCTGCGCCGTGATGGGTACACGCCGCTGACGACGATTGCGGTGCTGGCGCTCGACGCGGTCGCGCTCGGGGTTCTGGCGTGCATCCTGGGGTTGGCGCTCGGAGAGGAGCTCTCGATCCACTTCTTCCACGCCAGTCCCGCGTTCTTCTCGCTCGCGTTCGCGCTCAGCTCGGCACGGGTCGTGAGCTGGCAGAGCGTGGCGATCGCCGCCGCCGGCGGGATGGGCGCGGCGATCGTGGCGGTGCTCAGCCCGCTGCGAGATATCCTCTCGCGCGACCCACTGGCCGCGCTGAACGAGCGCGCAGGCTCGGGCGCGATTCGCCGCGCGCGCCATCTTGCCCTCGCTGGGCTGGTGCTCCTGGCGGGCGCGAGCGCGCTGCTGTTGTCGGCGCCGCAGGCATCCATTCCGGGGATGGTGCTTCTGGTCGGCGCGCTCTTGCTCGAGCTGCCGCTGGCGCTGAGCGCAACGCTCGAGTTGGTCAAACGACTTGCCGGTGCGCTCGCCAGTCCGGTGGCGCACATCGCGACGATGGAGCTGAGCGCGGCCCGTGCACGAGCGGTCGCGATCGCCGCGACCGGAGCGGTCGCGGTGTTTGGCAGCGTCGCGATCCAGGGCGCGCACGGAGACCTGCTCGCGGGTCTTGACAACGTCGCGCGCGAAGTGAACGCCTCAAGCGACCTGTGGGTCGCGCCGACCGGCTCCTACAACCTGCTCAAGACGGCCCCGTTCGCGCCCGTCGAGCAGAGCAGGCTAGCCCGGTTGCCAGGCATCGCCGCGGTGCGTGTCTATCGCGGCGGCCTGCTCGAACTATGGCTCGCGCCGGGTGCTGGTGATCGCCCCGTCCGCTCAGGCGACACCGCTGCTGCCGGAGGCGCAGCTCGAGGAAGGCGATCCGACCCAGGCAACCGCTCGCGTTCGCGCCGGAGGTTGGCTGGTGCTCTCGCGAGCGATCGCCGAAGAACATCGGCTGCGCGTCGGCGACGCGTTCACGCTGCCGAGCCCAAACCCGCAGACGTTTCGCGTCGCGGCGCTGTCCACCAACATCGGCTGGGGGCCCGGCGCGATCGTGATGAACGCAGCGGATTACGCGCGCGCATGGGGGAGCCCCGACGTGAGCGCCTACAGCGTGCTGCTCGCCCCGGGCGTGTCGGCCGCCCAGGGCGTCCACGAGATACAGGGCGCGCTCGGGCCCGGCTCGGCGCTGTCCGTGCAGACAGCCGCCGAGCAGACCGATCGCCGGCGCGCGCTCAGTCGCGAAGCGCTGGAGAGCCTGACCCAGATCGCGACCCTGATCCCGATCGTCGCGGTGTTTGCGATGGCTGCCGCGATGGGGGCGATGATCTGGCAGCGCCGACCGCGCCTTGCGAAGCTCAAGCTCGAGGGCTTCCCGCGCGTCGAACTCTGGCAGACGATTCTGCTCGAGAGCCTGTTGCTTGTCGGCGTGGGCAGCCTGACCGGTGCGATCTTCGGTCTCTACGGCCAGCAGCTGGCCGATCGAGCGCTGGTCAGCGTGGTGAACTTTCCGGTCGTGTACTCGCTGCCCCTGCTGACCGCGCTCAGCAGCCTCGCGCTGGTGGTGCTGACCGCGCTGGCGATACTCGCGCTTCCCGGCTATCTCGTCACCTCGGTGCCGGCGGCGTTGGCGCTACAGGACTGATGTCTGCTCGGAGAGCACACAGAGTGGTCGCCGACGCCAACCAACGACCCTACAAGCAGGTGGCGCGGGCGCAGGCGCAGCAGCGCACTCGCGAGGCGCTGCTGGAGTCGGCCACCGACGAGTTCTTCGCGGGGAACTGGCTGCAGGCTTCGCTCGACTCGCTCTCGGCGAAGGCCGGGGTGACCAAGCAGACCCTGTTGCGTCACTTCGGCTCCAAGGATGGGCTGCTGGTGGAGGCGGTGGCGCGTGGCGCCTCGCAGGTGCGCGATCAGCGCTGGAGCGTTCCCAGGGGCGACATCCCGGGCACGGTCGACAACCTGCTCGACCACTACGAGCGGTGGGGCGAGCGCTCGATGCGGATCGGAGCTTGGCAGCGCGGGCCGACGATGCTCACGATGATCTCGCGCGCGGCGCGTCAGCTTCACTACGACTGGGTGGAGTATGCCTTCGAGCAGTGGCTGAAGCCGCTGCGCGGGCGTGCCCGAGAGCGCCGACGCGCGGCGCTGATCGCGCTTTGCGACGTGCAGACCTGGTGGGTTCTCTCCCACGACCTGGAGCTTGCGCGCTCGGAGGTGCGCGCGATCTTGATCGATCTGGTCGAACGCACGCTCGCGCAGCAGGCGGCTCCGGGGGAGACGGTCCTGGCAGGCCGCTGAGCACGGTCTCGCTGCCGGCTCGGACCCTCGGCCGGACGGAGCCCCTGCTCGATGCTCACGGCGATCCCCGCGTCCTGCCGCGATGTGCCGGCGGCGCACGCAAGCGCTCCGGCGCGGCGTGACAGAGGTCCGAAAGCTTCCCCGCGGCCTGGGGTACGCGTTCCCGGGCATCTGCAGCGCCGCGCTCGCCGTGCCCTCCGGTCGGCCCACTACGCTTCGAGCATGGCCTCCGAGCCCGAGCAGCGCGTCGCGATCATCGACCTCGGGTCGAACTCGTTTCGGATGGTGGTCTTCGCGTGCGCCGAGCAGTCGTGGCGGCGCGAGGACGAGTGCTCGGCGGCGGTGCGCATCGGCGAGGGACTGGCGGCCAGCGGGCGCTTGGGAGAGGAGGCGATGGGGCGCGCGCTCGGCACGCTCGACATGTTTGCCGAGCGGTGCAAGCGCCTCGGCCTGGACCAGTACACGATCGATGCGGTTGCCACCAGCGCGATCCGGGAGGCGAGCAACGGCGGCGCGTTTCTCGACCGGGTGCGCCTGCGCACCGGCATCGACGTGCGCGTGCTCAGTCGCGAGCAGGAGGCGCGCTATGGGTACCTGGCGGCGGTCAACTCGACCACGCTGACCGACGGCTGCGTGCTCGACCTCGGCGGCGGGTCCCTGCAGCTGGTGCGCGTCGCCGGACGGCTCGCGCGCGAGTCGGGCTCCTGGCGACTCGGGGCGGTGCGCATGACCGAGCGTTTCCTCACGGGGGAGGGCCCCGCCAAGCGCAGCCAGTCAAGGCGCTGCAGGCGCACGTGGCGCGCAAGCTCGAGCGCGCGCCATGGCTCGCGCTCGCCGGCCCGCGGCTCGTGGGGCTGGGTGGCACGGTGCGCAACCTCGCCACCGCCGCCGAGCGGGCGGCGGGTCTGCCTTCCGAGGAGGTGCAGGGGTTCGTGATCGAGCGACCCGCGCTCGGCGAGCTGATCGAGCGGCTCGCGGCGCTGCCGGCGGCCGAGCGCAGCAGGGTGCCGGGCATCAAACCGGCGCGCGCCGACATCGTGCTCGCGGGCGCGATCGCGATCGAGGGCGTCATGCGGGCCGGTGGCTTCGACACGCTGGAGGTGACGGGCGCGGGGCTGCGCGAGGGCATCCTCTTCGAGCGCCAGCTCGCCCGTCAGCAGTTGAGTACGGTGCTGGCCTCAGCTGGCGCGCGGGCCGCCTGATAGCGCCCGCTCGCGCCCGGCGCAGTCGAACAGCACCAGCTCGTAGGGCGAGGGCACGGGTCCGTGCCACGCCCGGTAGGGCACCTCGCGGCAGTCGTGCAGCACGGCCTTGGAGGCGAGGTTGCCGCCGCGCGAGGCATAGGCGCCGCCGAGCGCGACGTAGCGCGCCTGTCCGCTTGCCACGAGCCGCGCCAGCCCGGGTCCGTCGAGCGCTGGGTCGGTGCCGCTGTAGCCGGCGAGCGCGCCCGCGGGGGAGCCGAGCAGGATCATCGGCGCGGCCGTCGGCGCGGCCACCGTCAGCACGCTCCAGCGCGTGCCGGGGCGGTGCGCATCGACGTAGCGAATCATGTCGCGATCGAAGCGCAGGTCGGTCGCGTTGATGCCGTAGCCGCCGTCGCCCGCGGCCTGATGGGGTCCGGCCGCCGCGAAGGTGCCCTCCACCGGTGCGAGCCAGGTCGTCCTCGCATACCAGGCCGGCGCGAGGAGCAGCAGACACAGCAGCATGCCCATCGCGGGCGCCGCCAGGCGACGCACCGTCATCGCGAGCATCCCGACGATCGCCCCCGCGATCAGCACGGGGATAAACCAGCGCATGTAGTGCTGGTGGTGGAGAATCGACGCCTGCACGGCGACGGTCGCGGCCACCGCGCCCACGAGCAGCAGCGCGCGCCAGTCGCGCCGCCTGGCAAAGCGCACGAAGGCAACGCATCCGGCGGCGACCATCGCGGCGACGCCCGGGCCCGCCGCGGAGATGTAGTAGGGGTGCACGATGCCGTTTGAGAAGTCGAGAATCGCGACCTCGACCAGCAGCCAGCCGCCGAACACGAGCAGCAGCGCGAGCAGCGCGCTGGGACCCGCGGGCTCGCCCGTCCGCCCGCCGCGCGCCCTGCGCGCCCGCCCTTCGGCATCCGCAAACGAGGCTGTATCGCTCGTCTCATCGGCGTCTCCTCGGGACGCGCGCCGCGCTCGGCGCGCGCCGAGGGAACCGCCTCGAGGCGCGCGAGCGAAGATCGACAGCGCGAACGCGAGCAGGCCGATCAGCGCGAACGGCAGCATCCACGATCCCTGGTCGGCGAGCTTGGCTTCGAACAGCCGCAGCGGACCGGTCGCTCCCCCGAACACGATCGGGGTGCGCAGCCGACCGTCGGGGAGATAGGTGGAGGTCTGCTGCTTTATCAGCCGCGCGCGCCTTGCCGCCTCTCTGCGTTCGAGCGCGACCAGGCGGGCCAGCTGCGCACGCGTGGGCGGGTGAAGAAAGCGGTGGTGGGCCCGAGGGGGAGCGGGCACCATCGCGCCCGCGGCCACCGGCACCTGGCCGGGCCCGCCGAGCTCGCCTTCGACGCGCCCGAAGCCGTTGTATTCGAACGTGAGTCCCAGCTCGGTGTTGTTGGTCGAGCTGCCCACATACGGCCGCTGCGAGGCGGGTGTCGCTTCGACCGCGGCGATCCACAGGAACGACCCGACGCCCATGACGAGTCCGGCCGCGAGCAGCATGCCGGCGCGGCGAGGCAAGCTGCCCGGGGCGCACAGCATGTAGGCGAGCGCGATTCCGGGCACAACCAGGTAGGCGGCGAGGGTCTTGGTGTTGAACGCGAGCGCGATCAGCACGGCGCATGCGATCAGCCAGCGCCAGCGCCCGTCTTCGATCGCGTTCAGCGCCGCCCCGCAAGCGAGGATCAGCAGCAGGATCAGCAGCGGATCGACGCCGTTGTCGCGCGAAACCGCCACAAACGACGGGAACACGGCGAGCGCGAGCGCGCCACCGAGGCCCGCCGCGATGCCGAGCCGGCGCGAGAGGATGCGATAGAGCACCGCCACCGAGACGACCGAGACGAGCGCCTCGGGCAGCAGCAGGCTCATCGGCGAGAAGCCGAACAGCTCGGCGCTGGCGGCCTGCAGCCACACCGCGAGCGGCGGCTTGTCGATCGTGACCAGCCCGCCGGGGTCGAAGGACGCGAAGAAGAAGTTGTGCCAGGAGAGCAGCATCGACTTCACGCCGGCCGAGTAGAACGTGTTGGCGTACCCGTTCTGGGCAAGCCTGTGCGTGTTCAGCACGGCCGAGAGCGCGAGGATCGGGATCAGCGCGAGGTGTGCGAGCCGCGGGAGTCGGGGCGACGGGCGTCGTGTGTGGGACGCGGCGGCGGGTTCTCGCGAAGGCGCGATCGGCGCCGCGGCGGGCTCGAGTGCGGTTGTGTGGTCGGTGGCGCTCATGTCGATGCAGACCTACGGGCCCCACAAGCAAACCGCATCGGCGTGCTAAGGAGCTACCCCGACAGGGGCGTGCGGGGCGTGCGGTTGAGGCGGCTGAGTGTCGAGCGAGACGCGGACGCAGGCGCGAAGGCTTGGTGGGGCCAAGTCGAGCGCCGAGCGCAAAGTCTCGCGAAGGCAATCTGTTGTCACAGACGTGCGAGCCTATCGGGGTGTGTCCTAAGGAACCGTTAAGCAGTGCTAGGAGTGTGCCTGCAGCCCGTCGAGCAGGCGCCGCAGATCGTCCTCGCCGTTCCATGCCCCGACCGAGGCGCGCAGACGCGGCTGGCCCGGGATGTCGCGCAGCACGACGCCCAGCTCAGCCAGTCGCGCACGCTCGGCGAGCGGGCTGGGGCTCGCGAAGGACACGAGCGTGCTGGGCCCGCGCGCGAGCACCTCGCGGCCCTGCTCGGCCAGCATCTCGGCGAGGCGCCCGGCCAGCGCGATCGCGCGCGCGTGCACCCTGTGCCAGCCCGCGCGCTCCAGCACCTCCGCCGCCGCCAGCGCGCACGCGAGCGCCTCCGCGCTGAGCGCGAAGGTGTCGAAGCGCCGCGCGTCCTCGTGCAGTCCCGCGTCGAGCCCGGCGCCGGGGTCGGCGAGGTTGCCATAGCCGCGCCTGCGCACCTGCACGCGCTCGCGCAGGGCGGGGGAGACGTAGAGCATGCCGACCCCGTCCGGGCCGCACATCCACTTCTGTCCCGCGCCGGCGTAGGCGTCGCAGCCGAGCGCGCCCACGTCGCAGGGGATCGCCCCCACGCCCTGTGCGCCGTCGAGCAGCACCGGCACCTCGAGTCCCGACAGATCGGGCGCGAGCGCTCCGCTCATCCAGCTGACGTGCGAGCAGGCGAGCAGCCGCGTGGCTGGACCGACCGCGCCTGCGATCTCCGCGAGGGGCACCATGCGCACGGACACCCCGCTCACCTCGCGCGCCGCCGCGAGCGCTCCGAGCAGGCCGGGATGCTCCTCCTCGCTTGTCAGGATCTCCTCGCCCGGCGCGAGGCCGAGCCCGTCGAGGATGCACGCCAGGCCCTCGCTCGTGCAGGTGGTGAGCGCCACGTCGCGCGCCTCGCATCCGAGCGCGCGAGCATAGGCGTCGCGCAGACGGTCGCCGAGCTCGCGGCGGCGTTCGAAGTGCTCGCCCGTGCGCCCGCGGCGCGTCTCGCCGAGCAACTCATCGCGGGCTGCCTCGGCGGCCGCCGCCGGCAGCGGACCGTCGGTGCCGGCGTTCAAATACGCGATCCGCTCGAACACGGGAAACCTATCGCGCAGCGACTCGATACTCACGGGCATGTCAGGATAGGGCCGCGATGGCGAACGCGCGTGAGCAGCTCCCCTTGTGGGTTCCCTCCGAGGGGGCGATCGCCGGCGCGCGGATGAGCGACTTCATGCGCTGGGCGGGCCGGCGCCACGGGTGCGCATTCGACGGGTACGCCGAGCTGTGGGAGTGGTCGGTGCGCGAGATCGAGCAGTTCTGGGCAGACATCTGGGAGTACTGCGGCGTGCGCGCCTCGGCGCCCTATGAGCGTGTGCTCGCACGGGCGCAGATGCCGGGCGCCCGCTGGTTTGAGGGCGCGCGGCTGAACTACGCGGAGAACATGCTGATGCGCGACCGCGATTCGGCCGAGACGGCGGTGCTGCACGCCTCCGAGCTGCGTCCGCTCGCGCGGCTCAGCTGGGGGGAGCTCTCCGAGCAGGTCGCGGCGGCGGCGGAGGGCCTGCGCTCGCTCGGGGTGGGGCGCGGCGATCGCGTGGCCGCATACATGCCGAACATCCCCGAGACGCTGGTCGCGTTTCTGGCGTGCGCGAGCATCGGCGCGATCTGGTCGTGCGCGGCGCCGGAGTTCGGGGCGCGCAGCGTGGTCGACCGCTTCGCGCAGATCGAGCCGAGGCTGCTGTTCGTCGTGGATGGGTATCGCCATGGCGGCAGGGACTTCGACCGCGCCGAGGCGCTGGCCACGATCTCCTCCGGGCTGCCGTCGCTCGCTCACACCGTAATGCTCCCGTATCTGGATCGGGGGGCGAGCGCCGCCGGTCTGCCGGGCGGGCACACGTGGGAGCAGCTGCTCGCGCGCGGACGCGCCAGCGCCGCCTACGACGGTGTGCCGCGCTTCGAGCAGCTGCCCTTCGACCATCCGCTGTGGGTGCTCTACTCCTCCGGCACCACGGGCCTGCCGAAGGCGATCGTGCACGGGCATGGCGGCATTCTGATCGAGCAGCTGAAGAAGAGCCTGCTGCACCTGGACCTGCACGCCGGCGAGCGCATGTTCTGGTTTACGACGACCGGCTGGATGATGTGGAACTTCCTCGTCGGCTGTCTGTTCAGCGAGGCGGCGATCGTGCTGTACGACGGCAGCCCCGGCCACCCGGATCTGGGCGCGCTGTGGGCGCTCGCCGAGCGCGCCCAGATCAGCTGCATGGGCGTCAGCGCCGGCTTTCTGAGCAGCTGCGAGAAGGCGGGCGTGGAGCCCGCCCGCGACCACGACCTGAGCGCGCTGCGCAGCATCGGCTCGACCGGCTCGCCGCTGGCCCCGGAGGGGTTTCGCTGGGTGTATGAGCACGTGGGCCGCGACACCTGGCTGTTCTCCACCAGCGGCGGCACCGACGTGTGCACCGCCTTCGTCGGCGGCTGTCCGCTGCTGGCGGTGTACGAGGGGGAGATCCAGTGCCGCGCCCTCGGCTGTGCGGTGGAGGCGTGGGACGAGCGGGGCCGCCCGCTCACGGACGAGCTGGGCGAGCTGGTGCTGACCAGGCCGCTGCCCTCGATGCCGCTGTACATGTGGGGCGACCGCGACGGGGAGCGCTATCGCGAAAGCTACTTCGACATGTACCCCGGCATCTGGCGCCACGGCGACTGGATTCGCATCACCCCGCGCGGCGGTGCGGTGATCTACGGGCGCTCGGACTCCACGATCAACCGCCAGGGCGTGCGCATGGGCACGAGCGAGATCTACCGCGCGACCGCCGCGGTGGGGGAGGTGACCGACGCGCTCGTCGTGGACGTCCCGGCGGGCGGCCCGGCGGGCGACGCGGGCGAGCTGTGGATGATCCTGTTCGTGGTGTTGCGCGAGGGTGTGCGCCTGAACCCCGAGCTGGAGATACGCATCAAGCAGCGGATCCGCGAGGACTGCTCGCCGCGCCACGTGCCAAACCAGGTACTGCAGATAAGCGAGGTGCCGCGCACGCTCTCGGGCAAGGTGCTGGAGGTGCCGATCAAGCGCATCCTGATGGGCGCGGTGCCGAGCGAGGCGGCCAGCGTCGAGTCGCTTGCCAACCCGCACGCGCTCGACTATTTCGTCGACCTCGCGGGCCGGCGGCGGCAGGGCGTGAGCGCACCGGGCGAGCAGTCATAGAGGAAGGAGTCGGGGGCGCACCCGTCGAACAAGTGCGCCGATGAGACGACTAGCGACTCCCCCGGAGAAGCCCGCCGTGCACGGTGTGCGTGCATCGAAGGGCACAACCGCGCACAAGAGCACGCCCATGGGGGTGCAGGCGGGCGCCCTGAAGGGCATAAACGACCATCAGAGCCTGTCCCTCTACATCCAGGCCCGCTTCGACGATTGCTCGCGCTCGCAGAAGGACGTGGCGCAGTACATAGTCGACCATCTCGACGAGGCCGCGTTTCAAACCGCCGAGGAGCTCGCCCGCCGCGCCAACACCTCCAGCTCCACCGTCGTGCGCTTCTCTCAAGCGCTCGGTTTCGAGGGCTTCCCCGAGCTTCAGGCCGCCGCGCGCGAGGAGTACCGCCGCATCCACGCCGCTCCGCAGGCCGGCGGTGGAGCGGGCGTGGACGCCGGCTCGACACCGCTGTTCTCGCTCGACCAGAACGAGTTCGAGACCGCCCTGGCGGCCGATCACCTGAACGTCGAGGAAACGGCGCGCAAGGTTTCGCGCCCGGCCGTGGAGCAGCTGACCGAGGCGATCGTCGGCGCCGAGAAGGTGCTCGTCGCCGGCACCGACCAGATGGCGTTCTTCGCCAGCTACATGCGCCACCTGCTGATGCTGCTGGACCTGCGCGTGGACGTGGTCGCAAGCCCATCCCAGGAGGCGCTCAGCCGGCTCGGGCGGATCGACTCGACGACGCTCGTGATCGGCCTCTCCGCCGGTCGTCCGCACCCGCTGGTCGTGCGCGCGATGAAGCTCGCGCGCCACCGCAAGGCGCGCACCGCCGCGATCACCGACGCGACGCTGTCCGAGGTCGCCAAGCTCGCCGAGATCAAGCTCTACTACTCCTCCAACAGCCCCGCCTACGTGCGCTCGCACACGGCGCTGCTGAGCCTGATCCAGGCGCTCGCGTACGGCGTGTACGCGAAGGACACGGCGCAGTACGACGATCGCATCAAGGCATTTCGCCTGAAGTAGTCGCCGTCGGTTCCTTTTTCGTGAAGGCCATGCCACATGTGGCATGGCCCCGGACAGTGCATGCACTGTCCGGCCTGTCGGCACATGTGCCGACAGGAAGACAACGCCACATGTGGCGTTGTCCCCGACGGGTGCATGCACCCGTCGGGCTGACCGGTACATGTACCGGTCAGGATAAGATCATGAATATGCGCGAGCAGGCGACATTCACGGTCAAGAGCGGGCTGGCGGAGATGCTGCGGGGCGGGGTCATCATGGACGTCGTCACGCCCGAGCAGGCCAAGGTCGCCGAGGACGCCGGCGCCGCCGCGGTGATGGCGCTGGAGCGCGTGCCCGCCGACATTCGCCGCGACGGGGGCGTCGCGAGGATGTCCGACCCGGAGATGATCTGCGCCATCCAGCAGGCCGTGTCGATCCCCGTGATGGCGAAGGCGCGCATCGGCCATTTCGTCGAGGCGCAGGTGCTCGAAGCGCTCGAGGTGGACTACATCGACGAGTCTGAGGTGCTGACGCCCGCGGACGAGTCGAACCACATCGATAAGTGGGCGTTCGACGTGCCGTTCGTGTGCGGCGCCACCAACCTCGGCGAGGCGCTGCGGCGGATCGGCGAGGGCGCCGCGATGATCCGCTCCAAGGGCGAGGCCGGCACCGGCGACATCGTCGAGGCGGTGCGCCACATGCGTCGCATCGTCGGCGAGATCAAGCGCCTGACGATGCTCGAAGAGGCTGAGCTGGCGAGCGCCGCCAAGGAGCACGGCGCGCCGCTCGACCTTGTGCGCGCGGTGGCGCGCGAGGGCAAGCTGCCGGTGGTGCTGTTCTGCGCCGGCGGCATCGCCACCCCCGCCGACGCGGCGCTGATGATGGCGCTCGGCGCCGAAGGCGTGTTCGTGGGCTCGGGCATCTTCAAGTCCGAGGAGCCCGCGGTGCGCGCGCGCGCGATCGTCGAGGCGACCACGCACTGGCAGGACCCCGAGCGCGTCGCCGCCGCCTCGCGCGGGCTCGGCACGGCGATGGCGAGCCTCGAGAGCTCCAAGCTCTCCGACGAGCAGCTGCTCGCCCAGCGCGGTTGGTAGCCGCGTCGCCCGCACAGCCCACGATCGGCGTGCTCGCCCTGCAGGGCGACTTCGAGGCGCACCGCCGTGTCCTGGAGCGCCTCGGCGCCCGCGTGCGCGAGGTGCGCGTGCCGGCCGACCTCGCCGGCGTCGCGGGCCTGGTGATCCCCGGCGGGGAGTCGACCACGATGACGCTCGGCGTGGCGCGCGAGGGCCTGGCCGGTCCGCTGCGCGAGCTGGCCGGGCGCGACGGGGCGGGGGGGGTTCCGATTCTGGGCTCCTGCGCGGGGCTGATCATGCTCGACCGCGAGCACTTGGCGATCATGGACATGCGCGCCGAGCGCAACGCGTTCGGGCGCCAGCTGCGCAGCTTCGAGGCAGACGTCGAGGTGGACGGGCTCGACGGGGGGCCCGTGCGGGGGGTGTTCATCCGCGCTCCCTGGATCGCCGAGCACGGACCGGGGGTGAGGATCCTCGCGAGCGTCGACGGCCACGCGGTCGCCGCGCGCCAGGGCCGTGTCACGGCCGTCGCCTTCCACACCGAGCTGGGCTCGGACGACCGCCTTCACCGGCTCCTTCTCGCCGACGTCGCCGCCGCGAGCTCGGGCTCCGAAGAGGACGTCTCCGCGCCGGGCTGAACGGCGAGCGGCAGCTGCGGCTCGCCGAGCAGCTCGAGCACGAGGTTGAGCGCGTCGTGGATCTCGCCCGCCAGCAGACCCTCGTCGTCGAGGCGCTCGGCTTCGTTCCAGTCCCAGCGGCGCGCCACGTGCATGCTGGGGCGCAGGTGCGCGAAGCGCCGCCCGAGCGCGTGCAAAAAGGGGTCCATGCGCGCGCGGTCGCCGGCGGAGGCATACCCGCGCTCCAGCAGCCACGGCCACAGGTCGGGCAGGATGTGGTTGCGGTGGTGGGCGCCCACCTGCTTCCAGTCCTCGCCCTGCCAGCGCCTGGCGTACTCGGCGGGGTCGAGCGCGCAGGTCAGGTACACGCGCGTGCGCACCGGCGCGTTGCGAAAGCCCAGCAGCGGTTGCGGCTTGAGCAGCCACGCGCCGGGGCCGTCGCGGTCGAGCAGCTCGCACAGCCGCTCCGCGCGCCCGCCGGCGTACAGCTGCTCGGCCTGCGCCTTCAGCTCGCCCGGCCACAGGTGCAGGGCGAGGCGCTCCCCCGCACCGTTCGGGAGTCTTCGATGTCGAGCGCCGCGCGCTGCAGCGAGGCGACCCCGAGCGCCACGTCCAGGCGCACGTGCACGAGCCCGGCGCGCTCGGGCACGAGCCCGGTGGCTTCGCGCAGCAGCGAGCGCAACCGCCACTTGCGCCTGACGGGATCGCCGCCGACGCGCCGCAGCGTGCCGAAGGGGAGCAGCGCCCCGAAGTCCTGATGGGCGTAGGAGAGCACGTCCTTGACGATCGCCTGCTCGGCCGGCGCGAGCACGCCCAGCTCGACCAGTCGCCACCACGACTCCAGCAGGTCGTGCCAGCGCAACACTGCGGTGCGTCGCTGCGCGAAGCGGGTGCCGCCGAGGTTCAGCTCGGCGGCGCGGTGCCCGTTGCGCCTAGCCCAGCGGCGGCACACCTTGCTCTCCAGCACCACGACGAGGTCGGGGTCGAAGCGCAGCACGCCGTCGAAGCGCTGGTTGTCCGCGGTGTCGCTCACATCCTCCGCCAGCTCGAACGGCTCGATGTCGGGCGTCAGGAAGACGCTCACCAGCCGCCCGCGCCGCACCTCGCCGCCGGCGACGTTTTCCTCGGAGGCGTCGACGAGGTTCGTCGCCTGCATGTCCACGATGCAGTCTGGAAGCTGGCTTTGCGAGGGCTCGCCGATCGCCGCCAGCAGCGCCTCGCGCGCAAGCGGCACGAGCCGCAGCACGATCATCGCGGCGCGCGTGAGCTGATCCTCGTGCCCGCGCGAGAGCTCGCGGTAGGGCTCGAACACGTTCAGGTGTGGATTGCGTCCGGTGCTCTCCATGACCCTCCCTCCTCACTCGGAGTCATGGAGTTTATTGTACTCTACTGTTTTGAGGGTACGTGCTCCGTCGGGCGCACGCCCGCTAGCGCTAGACCGCTTCGAAGCAGGTGACGCCGTCGCGCTCGCGCTCGCGTACGCGGCCTTCCTCGATCAGCAGATCCACATGCCCGAGCACCTCCGAGAGCGTGAGAAACGCCTGTGTCACGGCCACGTTGCCCCACATCGTCTGCGCCAGCTCATACGCGTTGCGCGGCTGCTCGGCGATCAGCGCGTGCAGCTTCTCCGCGCGCCGCCGGTGCATCGCGAAGCGCTCGTCGATCAACGCGCGATGGTCCCACACCGGCTCGCCGTGCCCGGCATACACGACCCGCACGTCCATTTCGCGGGTTCGGCGCAGCGAGTCCAGGTAGGCCATCAGCGCCCGCGGACGCTCGGCCGAGTCGCCATCCAGCGGCAGGGAGATCAGCGGATTGGAGGAGATGCGCCCCAGCAGATGGTCGCCGCCGAACAGCACGCCCGTGGCCTCCTCGAAGAACACCGTGTCCGACGGCGAGTGCCCGGGACGGTGCAGCACCCGCCATGCGCGCGAGCCGAACTCGAGCAGCTCGCCCACCGCCAGCGGCCGCGTCACGTTCGCGGCCGCGCCCCACGCGCGAAAGCTGGCCGACACCGCGCGCAGCGCATACACCACGTCCTGCGGTATGCCGTTGCGCAGCATGATCGTCGCGGAGAAGCTGTCGTTCTGCTCCATCTGGCGCTTGTAGTCGCCCAGCCACGGCGCCAGCCGGTCGAGCGCGCACACCTCCGCGCCGGAGCGCCTGGCGAGGATCTCCACGAGGCCGATGTGGTCGATGTGCTGGTGGGTGATGACGATCCGGCGCAGATCCTCGACGCGATGGCCGTGCTCGCCGAGCGCCGCCTCCAGCGCCGTCAGCGAGGTGGCCGAATTGGGCCCCGCGTCAAGCAGCGTCAGCGGGTCGTCCTCGATCAGATAGCAGTTCACGCGACCGACGGCAAACGGCGTCGGGATCGCCAGGCAGTGCACGCCCGGCGTGTGCGGGCGAGCGGGCGCCTGTTCGCTCACGACCCGGCGGGGGCGGGCGAGCGGATCAGCTCGAGCACCTCATCGCGCTTGTGCTCCATGTGCTCGCGCGAGCGCAGCGACTCCAGGCACAGGCGCAGCAGCGGCTCGGTGTTGGAGGGGCGCACGTTGAAGTGCCAGTCCTCGTAGTCGATCGACACGCCGTCGAGCCGGCTCTGCCTGGCGTCGGAGTAGCGCTCGGCGATCTCACGCATCTTGGCCTGCTGGTCTGCGACCTCGCTGTTGATCTCCCCGGAGATGAAGTAGCGCTCGCGATAGGGCCGCAGCAGCTCGCTCATGCGCTTGCCCCGCAGCGAGAGCAGCTCGAGCATCAGCAGCGCCGGGATCGTACCCGAGTCCGCGCAGTAGAAGTCGCGGAAGTAGTAGTGCCCGGACACCTCGCCGCCGAACAGCGACCCCTCCGCGCGCATCCGCGTCTTGAAGAACGCGTGGCCCACACGGTTGACGTAGGGGGTCCCGCCGCAGCGCTTGACCGTGTCGGGCACCGCCCAGCTGGCGCGCACGTCATACAGGATCGCCGAGCCGGGGTTCTTCTCCAGCAACGACTCCGCCAGCAGCGCGGTCAGGAAATCGCCGTCGACGAACTCTCCCGTGTCGTCGATGAAGAAGCAGCGGTCGGCGTCGCCATCCCACGCGATCCCGAGATCGGCGCCGTACTCGCGCACCTTCTCAATGATGAACGCGCGGTTCTCCGGCAGCAGCGGGTTGGGCTCGTGGTCGGGGAAGTTGCCGTCGGGCGTCCAGCAGGTCTCGATCAGCTCCAGCCCGAGGCGCTCCAGTAGCGGCCCCACCATCGGGCCGGCCATGCCGCCTCCGCCGTCGACGACCACCTTCAACGGCGCGATCGCGTCCGGATCGATCAGCTTCAGCGCCGCCGCCTGAAACTCGCCGTAGACGTCGAGCTCCTGCAGGCAGCCGAGCTTCGACGGTTCGGCGAAGCCCGCTTCGATCTCACGGCGAATGTCCTGGATGCCGGCGTCGCCCGACAGCGCGATCGCCCCGTCGCGCACGAGCTTGGCGCCGGTGTACGCCTTCGGGTTGTGCGAGGCGGTGCACATCAGCCCGCCGTCGAGCTCGCGCGAGCCGACCAGGTAGTAGAGCATCTCGGTGCCCACCTGCCCGGCGTCGAGCACCTCGGCCCCCTCCATCAGCAGGCCCTCGCGGTAGCGCGCCGCCAGCTCGGGCGCCGTCAGGCGCATGTCGCGGCCGAGCCCGACCCGCAGCTCGGTACTCGGCTTGCCCGACAGCTTCGCCAGCACGCGCGCGAAGCCGCGACCGATCGCCAGGGCCACCTCGCCGTCGATCTGCTCGCCGTAGAGGCCGCGCACGTCGTACGCCTTGAAGATGTCGGGGTCGATGCCCATGCGGTCGTCCATCCTAGAGGCGTCCTCCCCGGAGCGGGGCCCGGCACGCCCGCTTCGGGGGCGCTCGCCCGGCGGGCCGGCTCGCTGCATCCTCGCACCCGTGCCCCCGAAGTATCCTTGCCGGCATGTCGGGACATTCCAAGTGGGCTTCGATCAAGCACAAGAAGGCGATCGTCGACTCGCGCCGCGGCCAGCAGTTCACCAAGCTCGCGCGCGCCGTGACGGTGGCCGCGCGCGACGGCGGCGGCGACCCGGCCGGCAACGCGCCGCTGGCGCTCGCGATCGCCAAGGCCAAGGCGGCCTCGATGCCGAAGGACAACATCGAGCGCGCGATCGCCAAAGGCACGGGCGAGGGCGGCGAGGCCGACGCGATCGAGACGGTTCTCTACGAGGGCTACGGCCCCGGCGGCGTCGCCGTGCTGGTGGAGGCGCTGACCGACAACCGCAACCGCACCGGCGCCGACGTGCGCCATGGCTTCTCCAAGTACGGCGGCTCGCTCGGCGAGCCCGGCTCGGTGGCGTACCTGTTCGAGAAGAAGGGCACGATCGCCGTCGACGCCGCGCGCTACGGCGAAGACGACCTGATGGTCGCCGTGGAGGCCGGCGCCGAGGACATCTCCGTCGAGGATGAGCAGATCGAGGTCGTCACCCAGCTCGCCGACTTCGCGGCGGTGCGCGAAGCGCTGGAGCAGGCCGGCGTGGAGATCGAGAGCGCCGAGCTTGCCTATGTGCCCTCCAGCCAGGTGCCGATCGACGAAGGCAAGGCCAGGAGCCTGATGAAGCTGATCGAAGTGCTCGAAGACCTCGACGACGTCGACGCCGTGTACGCGAACTTCGACGTGCCCGCCGACGTGCTGGAGCGCGTCGCCGGCTGACCCGCCGAGCCGCTGCCATTCGCGCGCGGCGCGCGGCGCGAGCATAATGGCGCCCGCATGACAGCAGACGGCACACGGCCACCCGTGGTCATCCTCTGTGGAGGCCGCGGCACGCGGCTGCGCGAGCACACCCAGGAGATCCCCAAGCCGCTGGTGGAGATCGGCGGCCTGCCGATCGTGTGGCACGTGGTGCGGCTGTACGCGGCCCACGGCTTCGAGCGCTTCCTGCTCGCCACCGGCTACAGGGGCGAGCTGATCGAGCGCTTCGCCGAGCGCACCCCGTGGCCGGGGAGGGTGAGCGTGGAGTGCGTCGACACCGGCCTCGACACGCCCACCGGCGGTCGCATCAAGCTGCTCTCCGAGCGGCTGGGCGGGGCTAGCTTCTGCGCCACCTACGCCGACGGCGTGGCAAGCGTCGATCTCGCCGCGCTGCTCGCCTTCCACGAGCGGCACGGACGCCTGGCGACGATGACGGTCGTGCGCCCCGAGCTGCAGTTCGGCGTCACCGAGCTCGACGACGACGGCCGCGTGCTCGGCTTTCGCGAGAAGCCGCGCTCGGAGCACTGGATCAACGGGGGATTCTTCTGCTTTCAGGAGGGCGTGCTCGACTACATCGAGCCGCACAGCGTGCTCGAGCGCGAGCCGCTGGAGCGGCTGGCGGGCGAGGGCGAGTTGCGCGCGCACCGCCACGAGGGCTTCTGGGAGTGCATGGACACCTACAAGGACGCGGTCGCGCTCAACGACCTGTGGGCATCGGGGGAGGCGCCCTGGCGTATCTGGGATTGAGCTCGTGCGGGCAGGCGTCCGGGGCGCCGCGCAGAATCCAGAGGTTGATGATCGTCCTCGGCATAGACCCCGGCCTCGCCAACACCGGCTACGGAGTGGTGAGGCGCGAGCATGGACGGCTCGTCGCGCTCGACGGCGGCACGATCGAAACATCCGCCGGCAGTCCGCACGAGCGGCGCCTGGCCGAGATCCATGGTGCGATCGAAGCGCTGCTCGACGAGCACGAGCCCGACGCGGTGGCGCTGGAGGAGCTGTATTTCGGGCAGAACGTGCGCACCGCCTTCGCCGTCGGCCACGCGCGCGGCGCGGTCATGCTCGCCGCCGGACAGCGCGGCGTGCCGTGCGCGAGCTACACACCGCAGAAGATCAAGTCGGCCGTGTGCGGTCACGGGCGCGCGCAGAAGGACCAGGTCGCGCGGATGGTGGGAGCGCTGCTCGCGCTGGCGCAGACGCCGGCCAGCGATCACGCATCCGATGCGCTCGCGGTGGCGGTCTGCCACCTCAACTGCGCGCCGCTGGGTGCCTCGCTCGCCCGCGCCCTCGCGGCCGCCGACGGAGCGCCGGCGCGATACCCGATGGCGGGGCCCGCGTGATCTCGCTGCTGCGCGGCGAGGTGGCGCTGCGCCGCGCCGACCACGTGGTCGTGCTGTGCGGCGGCGTCGGCTACCGCGCGGCCGTCTCGGCGGAGACCCTGCGCCACGTCCCCGCCGTCGGTGGCGAGACGACGCTGCACACGCACCTGGTCGTCCGCGACGACGCGCTGCTGCTGCACGGCTTCCACAGCGAGGCCGAGCGCGACCTGTTCCTGATGCTGCTCTCGGTGCAGGCGGTCGGCCCGAAGGTCGCCGTCGCCGTGCTCTCCAGCGGCCCGCCGCGCGAGCTGATCGCGGCGATCGCCGGCGGCGAGGCGGCTCGCTTTCAGTCGGTGGCGGGGATCGGCAAGCGCACCGCAGAGCGGATCATCGTGGAGCTGCGCGAGAAGGTCGACGTCGACGGGCACGCCGGCGGGCCGATCCTCGCCCATCGCGGCGAGGGACCGAGGGCACTGGCCCACGAGGGCCTGCTCGCACTCGGCTACACCCCCGTCGAAGCCGAGCAGCTGCTGCGCGAGGCGGGCGCCCGTGAGGGCGAGAGCGCCGAGGAGCTGATCGCGGCGGCGCTGCGCGGCGCGAGGGCGGCTTGAGCATGGTGGAGTCGACTCGCATCCAAACCCCGTGCCTGACGGCGGAGGACGAGCTCGACCGCTCGCTGCGCCCCCGCACCCTGGAGGAGTTCGTGGGCCAGGCCACGCTGCGCGAGCAGCTCGCGGTCGCGATCGAGGCCGCGGGCGCGCGCAAAGAGGCGCTCGACCACCTGCTGCTCGCCGGCCCGCCCGGGCTCGGCAAGACCTCGCTCGCGCAGATCGTGGCGAGCGAGCTCGAGGTGCCTTTCGTGCAGACGGCGGGCCCGGCGCTCGAGCGCAAGGGCGACATCGCGTCGTTTCTGACTGCGCTTGAGCCCGGCAGCGTGTTCTTCGTGGATGAGATCCATCGCCTGCCGCGAACGCTCGAGGAGACGTTCTACCCGGCGATGGAGGACCGCCGCCTGCCGATCACGGTCGGGCAGGGCGCGGGCGCGCGGATCGTGACGCTCGAGCTGCCGCAGTTCACGCTGATCGGGGCGACCACGCGCACCGGACTGCTGACCACGCCGCTGCGCGACCGCTTCGGAATACACGCTCGCCTGGAGCACTACGGCACCGAGGACCTCGTCGAGATCGTGACGCGCTCGGCCGCGATCTTGCAGATCGACATCGATCAGGCCGGCGCCCGCGCGATCGCCGCCCGCAGCCGCGGCACCCCGCGCGTGGCCAACCGCCTGCTCAAGCGCGTGCGCGACTACGCCGAGGTGCGCCTGCACGGGGTCGTCAGCGCCGCGGCGGCCCAGGGGGCGCTCGACCTGCTGGAGGTTGACGAGCGCGGCCTGGACCGGCTCGATCGCGAGATACTGCGCGCGATCTGCGTCAAGTTCGACGGGGGTCCGGTGGGTCTGTCCACGCTCGCCGTCGCGGTCGAGGAGGAGCAGGACACGATCGAGGACGTCTACGAGCCGTTCCTGCTGCAGCAGGGCCTGATCAAGCGCACCGCCCGCGGGCGGGTCGCCACGGCCGCCGCCTTCGCCCATCTCGACCTCCCCCCTCCCGGGAGGAGCGACCCGCCGGCGGCCGAGAGCCGCGAGAGCGCGCTGTTCTGAGCGCGGCGGGTCGCGTTTACCGGGCGGTCGCACGTCGGGCGCCCGGCTCCCCTACTCTGTGAAGTCCCATGGCTCATCCCTTCATCTGTCCCAACTGCGGCCACCGCACTCGCGAGATCGACCGCAACATCGGCTTCACGCGCCAGCGCAAGGGCTGCGAGAAGTGCGGCTTCGCATTCCTGTTCGAGCTGCTCGACGACTACTACCCGGCGCCCGACGCCGCCTTCTTCGTGTGCGACGGCGAGGGACGCGTGATCGGCTGCGGGCGCAACTCCTTCGCGTTCACGGGCCTGGAGGAGGAGGGCGTGATCGGCCAGCGCGTCGAGCAGGTGCTCGGCCTGACCTTCTCAAACGGCGAGGACCCGGTGGAAACGGTGCTCGAGTGGGGCGTGCGCGCGCTGGATGTGCCCGTGCGCGTGAGCGGCGAGCGCGACGTCGAAGCGAGCGCGAAAGCCGACATGTTCCCCGCCTATGACACAGACGAGGGCGGGCTGCTGCTCGTGCTCACCCCCGACAGGTAGCCTGGAGCGATGGGCAGCCGCCGCAGAAACGCCTTCATCCTCGCGATCGTCCTCGGTCTCGTGCTGGCCTCGCTCGCGGTGATCGCGACCAAGCCGACGCGACTGGGCCTCGACCTGAAGGGCGGCGTGCAGCTGATCTACCAGGGCCAGGCGACGGCCGAGGCGAAGGTGGACCCGGAATCGCTGAACCGCGCGATCGACATCATCCGCAAGCGCGTCGACCAGCTCGGCGTCTCACAGGCGGAAATCCAGCGCACCGGCGCGCGGGAAATCGACGTGGGGCTGCCGGACGTCAGCAACGCCCAGCACGCCCAGGAACAGGTGGGCAAGACCGCGCAGCTGTTCTTCTACGACTGGGAGCCGAACGTGATCGGCCCGAACGGCGAACCGGCGCCAACCGAACCGAAGGTCACCGGCGGCCCGAGCCCCGCCACCTACGCCACCGGCCTGCCCGAGTACGAAGCGGTCAAGCGCGCGCTCAAGCGCAAGGCGATTCTGCGCAAAAACGACACGACCTACCAGCCGGGCTGCACCCCGGCGCAGGTCGAGGGCTGCCTCTATGGCCAGTGGTACCTGCTCGACCCGAAGACCAAAAAGGTGGTGCGGGGCCCCGATAACACCGAAGCCGAGCTGTATCCCGCTCCGGCGCACACGAAGACCGAAGCGGTGCGCGTCAACCCCGGCACGGTGCTGGCTCAGGCCCAGCCGGTCACGGGCACCGACGGCAAGGTCACCCAGGCCTCGCCGGAAAGCTGGTACGTGCTCAACGACGATCCGGCGCTCACCGGCGAACAGATCAAGAACCCGGTCGAGAGCACCGACACGAACACCGGCCAGCCCGACGTCACGTTCGAATTCACCTCCAGCGGAGGCAAAACCTTCCAGCGGGTGACCAGGGAAATCGCCCAGCGCGGCGAAGCCGCGGCGCTGCCGGGCGTGCGCAAGGAAGACGCCCTGCAGCACTTCGCGGTGGTGCTCGACAACCAGATCATCACGGCGCCCTCGATCGACTACACCCAGTATCCGGAAGGCATCGACCCCACCAACGGCTCGGAGATATCGGGCGGCTTCACGCTGACCTCCGCGCAGAACCTGGCGGACGAGCTGCAGTCGGGCGCGCTGCCGATCAAACTGGAACTGATCTCCCAGTCGCAGGTGTCGGCGACGCTGGGCAAGACCGCCCTCGAACAGGGACTGATTGCGGGGCTCGTCGGCCTGGCCGTCGTGGCCCTGTTCCTGCTGATCTTCTACCGCGTGCTCGGCGCGATCGCCGTCGGCGGGCTGGTGATCTACGGCGTCTACTTCTACGCGCTGATCAAGCTGATCCCGATCACGCTGACGCTGCCGGGGATCGCCGGTCTGATCCTCACGATCGGCATCGCCGCGGACGCGAACATCGTGATCTTCGAGCGCATCAAGGAGGAGATCCGCGGCGGGCGCTCGATCGCGGCCGGCATCGCGACCGGCTACAAGCGCGGCTTCGCGGCGATCGTCGACGCCAACGTGGTGACGTTCATGACGGCCTTCATCCTGTTCGCGCTCGCCACCGCCGAAGTCCAGGGCTTCGCCTTCACGCTCGGCATCGGCACGATGCTGACGCTGTTCACCGCGGTGCTGGCCACGCAGGCGGCGCTCGGCACGATGGGGCGCTCGCGGGCGGTGTCGCATCCGGCGCTGCTTGGAGCGAGCAAGCGCAAGCGCAAATGGACGTTCGACTTCATGGGCGCCTCGCGCTGGTTCTTCTCGCTGTCGGGGTGCATCCTGATGGTCGGCGCGCTCGCGATCGGCGGCAAGGGCATGAATCTCGGCATCGACTTCACATCCGGCACCCGCATCCAGACGAGCTTCGTCAAGACGGTCAGCGAGAACGAAGTCCAGCAGGAGATGTCCGCGGCCGGCTACCCCACCGCCGAGGTTCAGAAGTACTCCGAAAAAGGCGTGGGCGGTCAGGGGTATCAGATCTCCTTGAAGAAGCTCAGCCCGGAAAAGGTCGTGCGAATCAAGGCCGACCTCGACGCCAAGTTCGGGTCGGGCCCGCGCTCGCCGGGCACGAAGAACTTCTCGAGCACCTCGATCGGGCCGACTTTCGGGCAGACGGTCGCTAAAAGCGCGATCCTCGCGATCATCGCCTCGCTGCTCGTGATCTCGATCTATATCGCGCTGCGATTCGAATGGAAGTACGCCGTGCCCGTGTTGATCGCGCTGATGCACGACCTGCTGATCACATCCGGCGTGTACGCGCTGACCGGCCGCGAAGTCACGACCGCCACGGTGGCGGCGCTGCTGACGATCCTCGGGTATTCGATGTACGACACGATCATCGTGTTCGATCGCGTGCGCGAGAACGTGCCTCGAATGCCCCGAGCGGCGTTCTCCCAGATCGTCAACCGCTCGATGTCGGAGGTGCTGACACGATCGCTGGCCACGAGCTTCTGCACGCTGCTGCCGGTCGCCGCGATCCTGCTGTTCGGCGGATCGACGCTGAAGGACTTCGCTTTCGCGATGATGGTCGGCATCGCCTCCGGTGCCTACTCCTCGATCTTCATCGCCTCGCCCGTGCTCACGCACTGGAAGGAGCGCGAAGGCGTGTATCGCAACCGCCGCGCGCGGATCGAGCGCGACCTGGGATATGTGCCCGCCTATGCGACCGCCGCCGAGGGTCCGATCGACGTCGAGCCGGCGCCGAAGCCGAAGCCGGGCGGCGCGGTGTCGCCGGTGTCAGCCGAAGATCCCGGGGAGCAGCTCGCAAAGGACGAGTTCGAGGAGATGGTGCGCGAGATCGAACCGGAGATCGCCGAGCAGGTCGAGCGCTCCACGGCGGCTGCGACGCGCCGGGCGTGGGTCTGCGCAGGCGCGGGCGCTCGCGCAGAGCCAACCGAAAGGGCGGACGAGCAGGCCGAAGCCGGCAAGCCGCCGAGCAAGCCGAGCAACGGCGCGCCCCAGCGCGACCCGGCCGCGGACCTGGCTCCCGAGGATCTGGTGATGAAGGAACAGCCCAAGCAGCCGAAGCCGCGCCGGTCGCGAAACCGCAGACACGGGAGGAGCCGCTGATGGGCATGCTCGGCTGGGTGATGGTGGGCCTCTCGATCTGGCACTTCACGATCTGGCTGCCCGACCGCTTCTGGGGCGGGATCGTCGGAGCGTTCGTCGGCTCGCTGCTCGGTGGGATCCTCACCGGGCTCTTGATCTATGGGCTGAAGACCTCCTCGCTGCACGTGCCCGGCCTGAAAGACGACCGACATCGCGGTCGTGTTGTACGCCGCACCGGGCGCCGTGCTCGGCATCGCGGCCGTGTACTTCGAGGGCGTGCGTCGCGGCAGCGCGCCCGCCGCCGGCCGCAGCGCCTGATCGCTCCCAACCGCCGCTCCGCGTTCCGTCCAGCGCGCCCCGTAAGGTGTGGCTGCACGATGGTTCGCTTCGAGATGACCGACTGTCCCGAGCGGGACGTCGCGAGGCTGCGCGAGCAGATTGCGCGTCAGCGACGCTCTGGCGCAGGTGCTCGTCCGGCGCGGCTACGCCGAGCCGGACGCGGCGAGCGCGTTTCTGGCTGCGGGCGAATTTCACGAGCTTGACGAGTTCGCGGGTCTGCGCGAGGCCGCCGAGACGATTCTCGCAAGCGTGCGCGCCGGCGAGCAGATCACGATCCACGGCGACTACGACGTCGACGGCGTGTGCTCTACCGCGATTCTGCTGCGCACGCTGCGCAAGCTCGGCGCGAAGTGCGACTGGTATCTGCCCGACCGCGCCAGCGACGGGTACGGCTTGAGCGCCGCGACCGTGAGACGCCTTGCGAGCGCCGGCACGCGGCTGCTGATCACCGTCGATTGTGCGATCACAGCGGTCGAGGAGGTCGCGCTCGCTCGCTCGCTCGGGGTCGAGACGATCGTCACCGACCATCACCTGCCGCGCGCCGACGGGCAGCTGCCCGACGCGCCGATCGTGCATCCGGCGCTGTGCGACTACGCCTGTCGCGAGCTGTGCGCGGCCGCGGTGGCGTACAAGCTCGCACAGGCGACGCTGCGTGCCGCGGGTGGCGAGCAGCGCGAGGTCGAGCAGGATCTCGACCTCGTGGCGCTCGCGACGATCGCCGACGTCGTCGCGCTGGTGGGCGAGAACCGCTGCGCTCGTCCGTCGCGGCCTGCGCGCGCTCGCGGCCACCGCCAAGCCCGGGCTGCGCGCGTTGATGTCGGTGGCCGGCGTGGAGGCCGCCAAGGTGGGCGAGCGCGCCGTCGCGTTCGCGCTGGCGCCGCGCATCAACGCGGCCGGGCGCCTGTACCGCGCCGACGCGGCGCTGGAGCTGCTGCTCACGAACGACCCGGAGCGCGCCGTCGAGGTCGCGCGAGAGCTCGACCGCGCAAACAGCGAGCGCAGGCACACAGAGCAGATCATCCGCGGGCAGGCCGAAGCGCAGATCGCGCGACTGCTGAGCGATCGGGATCGACGATCGGCGGCGAGCGACGCTCGGCATTCGTGCTCGCGGGCGAGGGCTGGCATCCCGGCGTGATCGGCATCGTCGCCTCGCGCCTGGCCGAGCGCCATCGCCGCCCGGTGGTGATGATCGCCCTCGACACCCGGGAGGGCACCCCCCAGGACGGGGGGGACGCCCCGAAGGGCGCGGGCAAGCAGGCGGCGAGCTCGCACGCGGCTCGGGACGCTCGATCGAGGGGTATGACCTGCTCGCGGGACTGACCGCGTGCGCCGAGCTGGCTCATCCGCTACGGCGGCCACAGCGCAGCGGCCGGCGTCGAGCTGCGCCGCGAGCATCTGGCCGCTTTCGCCGCGGCGCTGGACGCCCACGCCGCCGGCGCGCTCTCCGCCGAGGATCTGATCGCGCGCGAGCGCGTGGACGCGATCGTGGACGGCGCCCAGCTCGACATGAGCCTCGCCGAGGAACTCGCCCAGCTCGCTCCCTTCGGGCGCGGCAATCCCGCCGTATCGCTGATGGTGCGCGATGCGGTATTGCGCGACGTGCGCCCGATGGGCGAGGGCAAGCACGCCCGCTTCACGGTCGAATCGGGCGGCGTACACGCCCGCGCGGTGGCGTTCGGCAACGACGGCAAGCTGGGCGTGGGCGAGGGCGAGCCGGTCGATGCGACCTTCGCGCTGGAGGTGAACGAATGGAGGGGAGCATGCGAGCCGCGGCTGGTGCTCCGCCACGCCCAAGCCGCCTCGAAGAGGGCTACCCTTAGGCCATGTCCGAAATCCGGCCCGGTTCAGTCGACACTGTTTCCGCTGGAGGCGCCCCTCGCCGCCTCCGCCGCAGCGAGCTGAGCGAGTTCGAGCGGCGGCTGCTCGACGACCTGTTCGCGATCGTCTCCGAGCACGCCGCCGACGCGGCGGTGGAGATCGACCGCGGACGCGTGGAAGACGCGTTCGTGTTCGCCTGCGAGCACCACGCAGCACAGCGTCGCAAGTCCGGTGAGGACTTCATCGTGCACCCGGTTGGCGTGGCGCGCATCTGCGCCGGTATGCGCCTGGACACCGAGACCCTGTGCGCCGCGCTGCTGCACGACACCGTCGAGGACACCTCCGCCTCGATCGAGGAGGTGCGCGAGCGCTTCGGCGAGGAGATCGCCGGCATCGTCGACGGCGTGACGAAGCTGACCGGCATCGTCTTCCAGTCGCGCGACGAGGCGCAGGCCGAGAACTACCGCAAGATGATGGTCGCGATGGCAAGCGACGTGCGCGTCATCCTGATCAAGCTCGCCGACCGCCTGCACAACATGCGCACGATCGAGGCGATGCCCAAGCAGAAGCAGATGGAGAAGGCGCGCGAGACGCTCGAGATCTACGCGCCGATCGCCCACCGCCTCGGTATCCACGCGATCAAGTGGGAGCTCGAGGATCTCGCCTTCGCGACGCTTCACCCGCGCAAGTACCGCGAGATCAAGGAGCTTGTCTCCCAGCAGCGCGAGGATCGCGAGCGCTACGTCGCGGAGGCCGGCGACTACCTGGCAAGCGAACTGCAGACGCTCGGCATCAAAGCTCAGATCGCCGGGCGCGCCAAGCACTTCTACTCGATCTACTCGAAGATGACCAAGAAGGGGCGCGAGTTCAACGAGATCTACGACCTCACCGCGATGCGGGTGATCGTGGACTCCGTCAAGGACTGCTACGGCGCGGTGGGCGTGATCCACTCGCTGTGGAAGCCGCTGCCCGGCCGCTTCAAGGACTTCATCGCGATGCCGAAGTTCAACATGTACCAGTCGCTGCACACGACCATCATCGGGCCCGAGGGACGGCCGCTGGAGATCCAGATCCGCACCGGCGAGATGCACGAGATGGCCGAGTTCGGGGTCGCGGCCCACTGGATGTACAAGCAGCGCCCGTCGGTGAAGGACGGCGCCGGCGGGGCCGAGGCCGACGCGAAGATGAAGTGGCTGCGCTCGATGCTCGACTGGCAGAAGGAGATGTCAGACCCGCAGGAGTTCATGGAGAGCCTGCGCATCGACCTCTTCGAGGACGAGGTGTACGTGTTCACCCCGAAGGGCGAGGTCAAGTCGCTTGCGGCCGGCGCCACGCCGCTTGACTTTGCCTATGAGGTGCACACCGAGATCGGCCACCGCTGCGTCGGCGCGCGCGTCAACGGCAAGATCGTGCCGCTGCACTACGAGCTGCGCTCGGGCGACATCGTCGAGATCCTCACGGCCAAGCGCGAGCGCGGACCCTCGCGCGATTGGCTTGCGATGGTCAAGACCACGCGCGCGCGCAACAAGATCAAGCAGTGGTTCAAGGCGGAGTCGCGCGAGGACACCGAGCACACCGGGCGCGAGCTGCTGCAGGAACACCTCAAAAAGCAGGGCCTGCCGGCGCAGAAGATCACGGGCTCGGCCCTGCTCGCGGACGTGATCCGCGAGATGGGCTATCGCAAGGCCGACGATTTCTACATCGCACTCGGCGCCTCGAAGATCTCGCCGAAGGTGGTCGTCAACAAAGTGCTGCAGCGCCTGAAGCAGGGCGAGGCCGCCGACGGGCAGGCAAGCGCCACCGACCTGCTGAAGGTCGGCCGCCCACGCGGGCGTGCGACCAGCTCCTCCAGCCAGTACGGGATCGTCGTGGACGGAGTGGAGGACGTGATGCTGCGCCTGGCCAAGTGCTGCCGGCCCGTGCCCGGGGATCCGATCGTCGGCTACATCTCGCTGGGGCGCGGGATCACCATCCATCGCAAGGACTGCCCCAACGCGCGGCTCTTGCAACGCAACCCCGAACGCTTCACCGACGTGGGCTGGGAGGGCGATCAGGCGACCGCCTTCGTGGTCGAAATCCACATCGACGCCTGGGATCGCCACCGGCTGCTCGAGGATCTCTCGCGTGCCTTCTCGGAGTCGGGCGCGAACATCCTCGAAGCGCGCTGCCTGTCGAGCCCGCCGATGGTCAAGAACCGCTTCGTGGTCGAGCTGGCGGATACCCAGAGCCTGAAGGGCGCGATCTCGCGATTGCGCAACACCGAGTCGGTGTTCGACGCCTATCGCGTGACGCCGGGCGGCGGTTAGGCGACGACGCTCAGCTCGCCGGGAAGGATCGAGTAGCGAGCCTCCATCACCTCGCCGAGATAGTCGCCGTCGACCTGCAGGGGCAATGGCTGCTCGTCGCTGGAGCGAACGGTCAGCGCGGTCGTCTGCGCCAGCGGCGTGACCTGGCGGTGGCGGGCGACGCGCGCGTGGCGAGAGAAGGCGCGAAAGGCGATCGAGGGCATGTCGAAGGGGCGCGCACGACGCAGCACGCATGCCTCCAGCGTGCCGGAATCCAGCCGCGGACCTTCGGCCACCTCGATCGGGCGGTTTTGAAAATAGGTGAACGGCGATCCGTTCTGCACGATCGCCGTCACCCCGTGGTACTGCCTGTGCCCCTCAGGGTCCTCCCCGTCCACCTCGACCGTGAGATGCGGCGGTTTGACCACGT
Source organism: uncultured Solirubrobacterales bacterium (assembly GCA_963831995.1). GTDB lineage: Bacteria > Actinomycetota > Thermoleophilia > Solirubrobacterales > Solirubrobacteraceae > Palsa-744. Next base: position 393,767 of record CAWHSI010000001.1, read on the forward strand.
AGCGGCGCGTGAACGTGCTGACGGCCGCCCACGTGAAGTAGTAGGCGCCGAAGCGCGCCTTCAGGTGCGGGTTGGAGTCCACGCGCTCCACCACGCTCGCGTCGAGGCCGAGTCCGGAGGCAAACGTGAAGCAACGGCCGTTGACGACGCCGAGGTCGACCCTGCGCGGGCGCCAATCGTCGGCCATCGCAAGCAGATGCTCGGTCGCGTCGACCAGCTCGCCGGGGATGCCGAGGATCTTGCCGTACACGTTGGCCGACCCGCCCGGCAGGCAGGTGAGCGGGGTGGGGGAGCCGCGCAGGCCGTTGGCGGCTTCGTTGACGGTGCCGTCCCCGCCGAAGGCGACCACCACGTCGTAGCCCTCGTGCGCCGCCTCGCGGCACAGCTCGATCGCATGGCCGCGCGCCTCGGTGTCCACCGCATCGAGCTCGTAGCGGCCCTGCAGCGCATACACGACCAGGTGGCGCAGGCGATCCGACACCGTCGTGGCGTACGGGTTGACGATGATCAACATCCGCTTCTTGGTGGCCGGGTCGAGCGGCTCGAAGACATCCGGGGTCGGTGAGGGCGCTCGGTCCTCGGGGCGTACGCTGGCGCTCACGGCAAGCCCTACACCGCCGGCGCGAAGGCGTTACCAGCAGCGCGCACGAGGCCGCAAACACGGGGTCTTGCGTTCCGTCGCCGGGCGTCCTATACTTCCGCGACACATAGCTGAACACATCCAGAGGGGTGGAGGGACCTGGCCCAGTGAACCCCCGACAACCACCGCGTGACAGCGGCAGGTGCCAATTCCAGAGAGATGTGTGGCGGGCTTCCAGTCTTTGCCACACGGTTCACCGGCGAAGACGAGATATGGAAGGAGCCCTCCGTGGCTGTTACACACCTTAGATGCAGAGAGTGCGCCACCGAGTATCCGCTGGAGGCGCTGTACGTGTGCGAGCGCTGCTTCGGACCGCTTGAGGTCGCCTACGACCACAGTCGCCTCGGGGGCGACATCGACGAGCTGCGCCGCCGCATCCAGGCCGGTCCGCAGAACATCTGGCGCTACGCCGACTTCCTGCCCGTCGTGGACGGCCCTCCCGGGCCCTCCGGACGGCTCGCCTCGCGCACCGGCCTGCCCGCGGGCTGCACGCCGCTGATTCGCGCCGACCGCCTGGCGGAGCGTCTCGGGCTGCGCGAGGTGTGGGTCAAGAACGATGCCGCCAACCCGACGCACTCCTTCAAGGACCGTGTCGTATCGGTCGCGGTGACTCGGGCGCGCGAGCTTGGCTTCGAGACGATCGCGTGCGCCTCAACGGGCAATCTCGCCAACTCGGTCGCGGCGCACGGGGCGGCGCTCGGCATGGACTCCTACGTGTTCATCCCCGCCGACCTGGAGGAGCAGAAGATCCTCGCGACCGGCATCTACGGCACGAAGCTGGTCGCGGTGAAGGGCAACTACGACGACGTCAACCGCCTCTGCACAGAGCTCTCCGCCGAGCGCGACTGGGCGTTCGTGAACGTCAACCTGCGGCCCTACTACGCCGAGGGATCAAAGACGCTCGCGTATGAGATAGCCGAGCAGCTCGGCTTCGAGCTGCCCGACCGTGTGATCGCTCCCAAAGCGTCGGGGTCGCTGTTTACGAAGATCGCCAAGGGCTTTGAGGAGTGGCGCGATCTGGGTCTCGTCGAAGGCGAGTTGCCGAAGATGAACGGCGCGCAGGCCGAGGGCTGCTCGCCGATCGCCGCCGCGTTCGCGGGCGGTCACGACATCTGCAAGCCCGTCAAGCCCGACACGATCGCCAAGTCGCTGGCGATCGGCAATCCGGCCGACGGGCCCTACGCCCTGGAGGTCGCAAGGAAAAGCGGCGGCTCGATCGACTCGGTCTCAGACCGCGAGATCCGCGAGGGGATCGCGTTGCTCGCGCAGAGCACCGGCATCTTCACCGAGACCGCCGGCGGGGTCACCACCGCGGTGCTGGCCAAGCTCGCCGCGCGCGGCGACATCGATCCCGACGAGCGCATCGTGCTCGTCATCACAGGCGAGGGCCTGAAGACGCTCGACGCGGTGCGCGGCACGTTTCGCACGCATGAGATCGACGCATCGACCGAGCAGTTCGAAGCGCTCGTGGAGGGCGCGCCCGCGGCACCCGGCAGTGTGCCCGCGGCGCTGGCGGGCGCGAGGGGCTGAGCGATGGCCGTCACGGTCAAGATCCCAACCCAGCTTCGTGCCGCGGCCGGGGGCGAGAGCGAAGCGCAACTGGAGGGCAGCACGGTGCGCGAGGTGCTCGACAGCCTGTACGAGCGCTACGACGGGCTCGGCGAGCGCCTCGCCGACGAGAGCGGCTCGCTGCGGCGCTTCGTCAACGTGTATCTCAGCGGCGAGGACATCCGCTTCCTCGACGGTCTCGACACGCCGGTGGACGACGGCGCGGAGCTGACGATCCTGCCCGCCGTCGCGGGCGGCTGACACAGGGCCCTCACTCAGGGCGTCGTCGGGCGACCCGCCGCGGCGTGCTTGGCCGCCGGTGTGCCGTGGGCGGCGGGCGGTGTCGCCCCGCTGACGCCGACGGTCGCGACGAGCCCCGCGGCGCACATCGCGCCGATCGTTAGCGCGCGCATTCGCCCGGGGGTGAGCCAGCCGAGGTTGTGGGTCTGAAGCCAGGTGCGAAACCCGGAGGCCGCCGAGGCCGCTGCCATCGCGCATCCGATGCACATGCCCCCAGCCTAGCGAGCTTCGCGCCGGCAGGCGCCACTTGATCTCAGGGCGATCGGCTCCCGGGGCAACTACAGGCGAGCTCGGGATCGCGCCCGATCCAAAAATCTTGCGCGGCAGGTGGGCGCGAGCGCTCCACGGCTCACGGTGAGGCCCTGGGGGCTCGCGGGCCCTCAGTGCCCCGCGTTGGTGCGGGCCCGCTTGCGGTCCGACTCGTGCAGGCGGCCCTTCTTCTTCAGCGTCGCACACGCTTCGACGATGTCCGCACCGAGCGTGGACACCAGCGAGTGGCCGAGGGTCTGCTTGACGAGCGCGCGCATGATCTTGACGTGCTCGGCGTTGGGGGGCAGCGTGTAGGCGGGCACCATCCATCCGCGCTCGGCCGCCAGCTGGGCGGCGACGTCGAACTCGTCGTAGTCGTGCTCGCCCGTCAGCTGGAAGGCGACAAGCGGCAGCTGCTCCTCCTGCTCTGAGCCGATCAGATCGAAATCGCCGCAGCCGGCGATCTCCTTGGCGAGCAGGCGCGCGTTGGCTTGCATCGTCTCCATGATGTAGCGGTACCCGTCGTGGCCGAAGCGCACGAAGTTGTAGTACTGGGCCAGCACCATCGCCGAGCCGGTGGAGAAGTTCAGGGTGAACGTCGCATCGCGCTTGCCGAGGTAGTTCTCGTAGAAGACGAGATCCTCGGGGAGGTCGCTCTTCTGCCTGAACACGAGCCAGCCGATCCCGGGATAGACCAGGCCGAACTTGTGCCCGGAGACGTTGATCGAGCGCACCTGCTCCAGGCGGAAGTCCCACTCGGTGTGGGGATAGAGAAACGGCCACACAAAGCCGCCGCTGGCGGCGTCGATGTGCATGGGAACGTCAAGGCCCTTCTCGTTCTTGAGCTGGAGCAGGAGGTCGTTGATCCCCGTGATGTCATCGGAATGGCCGGTGAAGGTGGTGCCGAGCACTGCTGCCACGCCGATCGTGTTCTCGTCGAGATGGGGCTCGATGTCCTGCGGGCCGATCGTGTACTTCTCGTGCGCCAGCGGCACGATGCGCGGTTCCACGTCGAAATATCGGCAGAACTTCTCCCACACGACGTGCACGTCGCCGCCGAACACGAGATTGGGACGGTCAGGGGACTTTCCCTGCTGCTCGCGGCGGGCGCGCCACTTCCACTTCAGCGACAGCGCGCCCAGCATGATCGCCTCCGAGGAGCCCTGGGTGCGGGCGCCGGTGGTCTGTCCCGGCGCGTGGAAGAGGTCGGCGAGCATCCGGATGCAGCGCTGCTCGATCTCGGCCGTCTGCGGATACTCGGCGTGGTCGATGAAGTTCGTGTGCAGCGACCCCTCGATCAGGCGGTCCGCCTCCGGCTCCATCCACGTGGTCACGAACGTGGCCAGGTTGCGCATCGGGATGCCGTCGAGCAGCACCTCTTCGCCGACCAGCCCAAGCGCGTCCTCGGCGGGCATCCCGCTCTTGGGCAGCCTGTCGTCCGGCGCCGGTTCAAGCCGATAGCGGTTGCCATAGGCGCCCTGCAGCTTCGCGATGCGCCGGCCGCTGAGGTCCGATTGGATCTCACCGGTGCGCGGGTTGGCGGTCTGGTCCCTGGACGGCACGCTCATCCTCCTCGGAGTGGCCCGACGATTGCGGACGGTGTGCGTCAGGTTATACCCACACGCCTCGCTGTTCAGCCGCCCCGAGGCGCTCCGCCGGCGGCGTCGCCCACCGGCGGAGGCGCACCTGCGGCGCTACTGTGCGAGCAGCGCCTCGGCGCGCTGTTCGGATGGGATCTGACCGTCGGTGCCCTGCAGCACGATCTTCAGCGCGCCGGTGTTGGCCGCGTCGGCGAACGTGTCGTAGGCGCTCATCGCGTCCTGCAGGGCGTAGCGATGGGTCGCGAACAGCGATGGGTCCAGGCGGCCGCTCGAGATCAACCGCATCAGCTGGGGAATGCTGTACGTGTCGACGAGGCCGGTTGTGATCGTGACGTCGCGGATCCACAGCTTCTCCAGGTGCAGCTGCGCGGACTGCCCGTGCACGCCGATGTTCGCGACACGCCCGCCCGGGCGGATCAGCTCGGTCGCCAGCTCGAAGGACTGGGGCACGCCGACCGCCTCGAAGGCGACGTCGGCGCCGAGCCCGTCAGTCAGCTCCATGACGCGCGCGACAGCATCCTCGCCGCCGTTGTTGATCGTCGTGTCCGCGCCGAAGCGCCGCGCGCTCTCCAGGCGGCTGTCGGCGAGATCCATGGCGATGATCCTGCCCGGCGTGTACAGGCGGGCGGTCAGGATCGCGGCCAGCCCGATCGGACCGGCGCCGACGATCGCGACCGTGTCGCCCGGAGAGACCATGCCGCTCAGCACGCCAACCTCATAGGAGGTGGGGAGGATGTCGGCGAGGAACAGCACCTGCTCGTCGCTGAGCTGCCCGGGCACCTCATAGACGGAGTTATCGGCGAACGGTACCCGCGCGTATTCGGCCTGCAGGCCATTGATCAGGTGTCCGAAGATCCAGCCGCCGCCGCCGAGGCACTGTCCGTAGCGGCCTTCCTTGCAGAAACGGCAGCGCCCGCAGGAGCTCACACAGGACATCAGCACGCGGTCGCCGGCCTTGACGGTCGTGACCGAAGCTCCGGTCTCGACGATCGTGCCAACCGCCTCGTGGCCGAGGATCGTGCCGGCGGTCGTCTCCGGCACGTCGCCTTTGAGGATGTGCAGATCGGTGCCGCAGATCGTGGTCGTGTCGATCCGCACGATCGCGTCGGTGGGGTCGAGGATGGCGGGGTCTGCGACGGTGTCCCATCCGCGCTCTCCCGGACCGTGGTAGACGAGGGCCTTCATCGCAGTCTCCTATCTCTATTCGCTGTGCCGATACGGTTCGGCGAAAACAATTCCCATGCGCATATCTCACGCTTGTGCGATGGAGGCTAGGCTCGTGGCAGCGCCACAGCATCGGGGACCGGCGGCAGCGATCGTGTGACTAACTACGTAGCGAGGACCGTCAGCCGCGCTCGACGATCGAGCCGCGCGGCGGCCGTCCGTCGATCGCGGCGCCTTCACAGTCGCGTATGCAGCGCCGGTAGATCGTGCGAAAACCAAGCAGTTCGGGCACCGTCACGAACCTGTACCCGCGCGCGCGCAACGCGCGGATGATGTACGGATAGGCGGCGAGCGTCTCTTCGCGCGGACCGCCCCCGTCGTGGGAGAGGACGATCGCGCCCGGTTTGACCTGCGCGAGCACACGCTGCTCGATCGCCGCCACGCCGGGCAGCGTGTAGTCGCTCGGATCGACTTCCCACATGATCGTCGCCAGGCCGAGCGAGGCGGCGGTGCTCAAAACCGAGTTGTCGTAGTCGCCGTAGGGCGGCCGGAACACGCACGGCGTGTAGCCGCTGAGAGCGCGAATCGCTTCGATCGTGCGCTGCAGCTGGCTCTGCACGCCTCCCGCCGTGACGAGGTCCGGGTGAGTGTAGGTGTGATCGCCGAGCGCGTCGCCGTCGCTTAGCTCTTCGCGCAACGTCGATCGATAGGTGGAGGTGACCTGCTCGCCGATCATGAAGAACGTCGCAACCGCGCCGTTGGCCTTCAGCATGCGCACGAAGCGCGGCGTGAGCGGGAACGGCCCGTCGTCGAAGCTGAGCGCGACCTCCCGGCGTCGCGGGCCGTGGCTGTAGGCGACCGCCGGGCCGCTGCGCACACAGCCGATCGGCCGGTAGCGCACCGGCGGGGTGACGCGTTCGGCGGGTTTGCTCCCCGCCGCCAGTCCGAACGCCACCGTGACCAGCAGGAACGTCGCCGCGATCGCGCCGAGAACGGAGAACAGCCAGCGATGACGTGGCGATGAGATCGAGGGCACTGAGCGCAAGATTGACATCGACGGGGCGGAGACGCCTCGGTGTTCGTCCGAGATCGGTCGCGACGAACTACTGACGCCGCCCGTGCTCCGCGGCGCGTGGTTTTCCACGCAATCGATGCGGGGGCGGCCCGATGGTCGCGTCTGGCGGCTCATGGAGGATGTATCGCCACCGTGGCGATATCCAAGCGCTCTCCCGCACGTGCCTTCGCGGCCGCCGCTCTCGGCGTGGTCGGCTATGACCTGTTGCAGCGCCGGCGGGCGATCCTGCGCAACTTTCCGATCGTCGGGCACCTGCGCTATGCGCTGGAGGCGTTCGGACCCGAGCTGCGCCAGTACATCGTCACCTCCAACAACGAGGAGCGTCCCTTCTCCCGCGATCAGCGTCGCTGGGTATCCGCGTCCTCGGAGGGCAGGCCGAACGTGTTCGGGTTCGGCACAGACGACGAGATGGAGGCCGTCGAGAGCCTGCTGATCATCAAGCACTCGCCGTTCCCCGCGCCGGCTCCGGCCGCGGGCAGACCGGGGAGCGCGCCGCTCTACCGCTTCCCGGCAGCCAAGGTGCTGGGCGCATCGCACGGACGCCGCCATGCGTTTCGCCCCGCCTCGCTCGTGAACCTCTCGGGCATGAGCTACGGCTCGCTCTCACCGGTAGCGGTCGAGGCGCTCAACCGCGGCGCGAAGCTCGCCGGCTGCTTGCAGAACACGGGCGAGGGTGGACTTGCCGGCGCTCACCGCAACGGGGGAGAGCTCACTTTCCAGATCGGCACCGGCTACTTCGGCTGCCGCGACGCGGACGGTCGCTTCAGCCTGGAGCGCCTGCGCGAGCGGATCGAGCAGGCGCCGATCCGGGCGATCGAGATCAAGCTCTCCCAGGGCGCCAAGCCCGGCCTTGGCGGGCTCCTGCCGGCGGTCAAGGTGACCCCTGAGATAGCGGCGATTCGCGGCGTGCCAGCGGGTCGGGACTGCGTCAGTCCACCCACGCACTCGGCATTCTCCGACGCGGACGGGCTGATCGAGTTCGTCGAGACGATCGCGCAGAGCACGGGCCTGCCCGTGGGCATCAAGTCGGCCGTGGGGGAGAGCGGCTTCTGGCGCACGCTCGCCGAGCGCATGGCAGCCACCGGCGGCGGCCCCGACTTCGTGACGGTCGATGGCGGGGAGGGCGGCACGGGCGCCGCGCCGCTGGCGTTCGCCGATCATGTCGCGCTGCCGTTCAAGCTTGCCTTCGCTCGCGTGTACAGCGTCTTCGCGGGGGCGGGACTAGCCGAGGAGATCGTGTTCGTGGGCTCGGGCAGGCTCGGGTTTCCCGACTCGGCGCTGTTCGCCTTCGCCCTGGGTTGCGACATGATCGCGGTGGGTCGCGAGGCGATGCTCGCAATCGGCTGCATCCAGGCGCAGCGCTGTCACACCGGTCGCTGCCCGACCGGCGTGGCCACACAGTCGCGCTGGCTGATGCACGGGCTCGACCCGCAGTTGAAGTCCGCCCGCGCCGCCAACTACCTGGTCGCCCTGCGCGCCGAGCTGCTGGCGCTGGCACGCTCTTGCGGCGTGGCGCACCCGGCGCTCGTAACGCCCGAACACATCGAAATCGTCACCGAGCGCTACGGCTCCGCGTCGCTGATGGACGTGTTCGGCTACCAGCCCGACTGGCCGGTGCTCTCCGCGGCCCGGCGCGCCGAGCTCGAGCGCCTTGTCTGCCAGGGAGCGCCATGTTCCTCGCCCGAGCAGTCGTGAGACGGGAGCGATAGTCTCTGAGCGCAATGGACGCGGAGCGCGCACGAGAGCTACTCGCACAGGAGCGCCGGCGCATCGAGTTGGCTATGGCCGAGCTCGCAGAACAGGACGAGCAGGCTGCAGCCGAGCAGGGCGAACCAGGCGAACTGGGATCTGAGGATCTTTACGAAAAGGAGCTGGAGCAGGGTCTATCCGAGGACCTCGCCGAGCAGCTCGCGGCGGTCGAGCGCGCGGAGTCAAGGCTCGCCGCCGGGACATACGGGCTCTCGGTGGACAGCGGCAATCCGATCCCCGACGAGCGCCTTGAGGTGCTGCCGACGGCCGAGCGCACGGTCGAGGAGCAGCAGCGGCACGGTCGATAGTCGCCCGGCGCGCCAGGCGCGATTCGAACACGCGACCTTCGGCTCCGAAGCGCCAGCCACGATCACGGCCGTTCGCGCCCAGGAGCGACCGGGTAGCGCTCGCCGTCGAACACGGCGGCGATCTCCAGATGACCGCCGAGCGCCTGCACGTAGGAGCGCAGGGTCGATAGATAGACATCGCTGCGGCCCTCAAGTCGCGAGACGTTGCCTTGGGAGATGCCAAGCTCCTCGGCCAGCTGCACCTGTGTGACGTGGCGTGAGCGGCGCAGATCGGCGAGCGCCAGAGCGTCCTCCATCGCACGCCGGCGCTCGGACACCTGCTCATCCCAACCTGGATTACGAAGTCGCGCCTGTTCGCGCAACTCGTTGAAGTTTCGTGTCTTGGCGGTCATCTGCGTTACTCCTTCTCAAGCTCTGCCAGGTGTTCGTCGAACAACCGATCTGCCAGCGGAATCATCTCCGCATAGAACTGCAGCCAGCGGTCGCGCTTGTCGCCTCCTATGAGCAGGATCGCGCTCCGTGTCGGATCGAAGGCAAACAGCACGCGCGTGGTGCTCGCGCGCAGCTCCTTCATGTTCGCGTGGCGCGAGCCCTCGACCGTATCGACCAGAGGTCGCCCAAGCCCGGGACCATGCTGTTCGAGCACGCGCACGGCGGCGTCGATGCTTTGCTGCCCGGACACCGTGAGAGTGTCCCACCACTCGCCGAACTGGTCTGTGAACTCGACTTCCCACACCGCGATACTATATCCTAAACCGCATATGCTGTCAAGCGCATGTAACGAATCCACATGGCGCTCCACCGCGCGCGGCGTGGACCTGCCAGCCCGTCGGGTGGAGGGCGTAGCATCTGCTCATGCTCACGGTCACAGAGGCAGCGCAGAGAGTCGGCAGAAGCCCAGGGACGGTCCGTCGTTGGGTGCGTGAGGGCCGTCTACCCGCTACCACGAGCCACGGCAAGCGTTTGATCGATCCAGTAGCGCTCGACGAAGTTCGGGACGAGATGTATCCGATGCTTCCGCTGCCGCCCGAGTGGCAGACGCTTGAGGATGGCTCGCCCGCACCGAACTGGGTCGCGGCGGTCGCGCTTTCGCGGCCTGGCTGAAGCCGAATGTGTTCGAGCCTGCGCAGATCTGCATCTCGCTGTGCAAACGCACCCTCCGCATGACTCGCGTCGTTCGGTTGAAAGAATACCCTCGTGTTCCGTGACATCATTTCAAGGGCTAACCATTAACCGTCGACTTCAATTTCATCTTATCTGCCAGTTTTTGACAATGCCAATTGGTAGGGTCTCTCTCAAGTCCCGCAAGTACGATCTTCTTAGCGTCGGCTCTTCTATTGATATTCATGAGAAGCCAAGCCAGCCGGGACATATCAGTCGCGGTCGCTTCGCCATCACGCTTTATCATGACGTCGGCGAGATCTGTAATCAGAATCCGCTTCTCATCCGTATCGAGCTTGAGCGCACCATCCGCAAGATGCGCGTTTACGCGTGTTGCAGCGTAACTGACGTCTGCGTATGGAGCCTCAGTCAGCCTCGCTCGCTGTACGAGTGCCTGAACCTCTCCTAGGCGGTCGCCCTTATGATTGCAAACTTGGGCAAGGGCTCTCCAGATTTGCGCATCATTTGGAGTTAGCTCAAGGTAGTGTCGGTATGATTCCGCAACTTCGTCCGCCCAATCACTAAAAGGATGGTATTCCTCCAAAAGTTCGGCAAAAAATATCCAACCAATCGGACACTCCCGTGACACGAATTCGAGCACGGGACGATAGTGGTCAAACTCATCAGGATGCTTTTGCAACTGTTCTGACACTTTCTGAAAAAGACGCTCGACTTGTGCTTCGAACCCATGGCGAGTACCCCCGACTTGCACAGCACCAAATAGACGTAGGACCTCCGTATCCGCATCTATCGTTGCTCGCCACGGGTTTGTGTCCAACTTACGACGCCCGAATAGGGCAGCCGAGAGCGGCACACTCACATAAACATCCCTGGCGTCCGTTGTCACCGTCTGAAGCAAGGAACTTCTATGCAGCTCTTCTAGCGCCTTATCAACATCAACGCGTTCATTGTTTTCCGGGCGATTAACAGCGACCTCAAGAGCCACTATCGGCACAAGGCTATGCCAGTTAGACAACGTGAGGAAAACCCGCTGTGCAGCAGGCGCTAGTTGTGTAAATGTTCTATCAAACAGCGCATCGAGGACTTTCTCCTGAGACGCCATCACCCGTGATACTTTTTGCCTCCGCCCCGCATGAGCAAGCTCTCCAAGCAGCACCTTTGCGATGTACGGATGTCCATCAGACTCACGATAGAGTTCGGCGATGTACTCGTCGTCAATCAATTCCATTACGTTTAGCTCCTGCGCCGTTTGACGCACAAGCGCGGCGAACTGGTCCTCCGTCATGCCGCCCACATCAACCCAGTAATCACCCTTGAATTCGCGACTACGCGTCGTGATAAGAATCTTATTAGGCGACCTTATATGTGTGTCCAACCAACGATGTAGCTCGATGGGACTGTTAACTGTCTCGAAATTGTCAAATACAAAGAGTGTTGGTGCGTCGGTGGAATGAGACAAAGCGTGGGCAAAATAGTCAAGGGGTTTGAAGTCGTTGTCGGTTTGCCCCTTGTGGCCGATTAGTTCGACATACTCTTGCGCCATGTCATACGGAGAAAGAACGTGGGGCTGAACACGCTTTGGACCTGTCGGCAAGAGCTCTATATCACGCGCGCTGAACCACACCATCGTAAAGAACCTGTTATGAGCTACAACCCCATACAACACCTCAAGGGCCAGGGACGTCTTACCTACGCCGCCCCTTCCAACCAGCGTAATGACCGGATGTCTATCATCAGTGAGTAGGGTGGCAAGCTCTACTTCGAGGTCCTCGCGCTTGATATAGCCCTTTACCCGCGGAGGCAAATTGGCGAAGACCTCTCCAATCACCTCAAGCTCGCCCATGCCCTGCGTCTCGCTTACCGGCAAAATTGTAGGAGAATTGACATAGTTGTCGGCCCCTAGCACGACACGTGTGTCAGTTATATATGAAAGAGCCTCGTATGTCTTACCGTTGAAGCCGCCGTTTGGCAGAAAAAAATCTCGAATATCATCGTCAGTAGACAAAAGAGATACTAGTCGTGGATGCCCCAGCCAAAGATGAACTCCGTTAGGCAAGGAATGTTCGGTGGAAGACTTGAGGGGCTCAAACTGAGCCACGCCATTCCCAAGATCTGTAACGCGATACTTACCTGATAGGTTTCGGCGCAGATGTACCCACGGAACACGGAAAAGGATCAGGTTATCCAGGACCAAAGCGATCGACCGATGTAGTGGCTCACATGCATCGGAACACGAGGCCGGGGTTGTGGCGCCATGTCCACGAGTCCGATTACGGAGGACGATGAAGTCTTCGAACCATCTACGTGCCCCCACCTTTGTCGGTAGTGGGCCGATATCTCTATCGATTGCTAAGCGTGCCTCGTGCAAAAACGCCACGGCCTGCGGCTGCCACTCCGGACCACTCATACGGAATGTTTGCGTCAGTTCGCGCTGAGTCGCACGTGCCTCAGCGATAAGGATCTGGCTTGCTGGACCCGTAAGCGCATCGCTAAGTGCCGAACTCCATGCACCGAGGCTATCAGCGTGTGCTAGATCGTATTCAAGTCGGTAGCGGTGACGTTCACGATCCTCATCAACACACGCAACCAAACCGGCCGTTGCCAACTTGACGACCATCTCCCCAGCATGAAGTAGATCGTAAAAATAGGCGACGTCAGAATCGTTACGCGCCTTCTCGAGTCGTTCGTATATTTGGGAGAGCGGACTGAGCACGTGGGCAGTCTAGACCTTCAAGTTGATGTTGCGCCTTGGAAGCTGGATCGGGCCGACGGCCACGGGCGTTTCAGCGACCAAGATCAAGGAGACCAAGTCCGAGAGAACCATTCTAAGCTCTGCACAACTGGCGGGATCCACCCACGCGCCCGGCGTGATTCGAACACGCGACCTTCCGCTCCGGAGGCGGACGCTCTATCCACTGAGCTACGGGCGCAAACGAGCGTCTGGACGACGACACGGTTGACCATGCAGCTTAGCTCGATCCAGCATCCAGCGCGAAGACCGGTCAGGTCGGCCGCCTCATGCGTAGACGAGTTGGGAGCTCGCCTTGGCGAGCACCGGCTCAGGCTTCAGCGGCGCGAGGATCACTGAGGGCGGCTCCTCTCCTGGCTTCGCGAGGATCAGGGCTATCCCCTCCTGCAGGCTCTCGCGTAGCTCGTCGAGGTTGTCCCCGGTGGCGAGCACGCCCGGGAACTCGTCCACCGTCGCCCAGACAGACTCGCCCTCCAACCGGACGTTGACGTGCAGTTGCTGTGGCTCGGGCATTGCGCGGACAATAGACGACATCGTCCCGGTCGGAAAATTTCCATCCGTCCGCGCTGATGCCGTGCCCTCCCGGCCCAACACGCCGTCCGACGCCGGCTCCGCCCGCTACCGTTGCCCCCATGGACCTCTCGCTCTTCTTCGCCGGGACTGGCGGCTCGGTGCCGAGCCCTCGGCGCGGGCTGCCCGCGATTCTTGTTCGTCGCGGCGCCGACCGGCTGCTGTTCGACTGCGGCGAGGGCACGCAGCGCCAGCTGATTCGCTCGGTCGGGCTTGCGGACATCGGGTGTGTGTTCATCACCCACTTCCATGCCGACCACTGGCTGGGGCTGCCGGGGATGCTCAAGTCCTTCGCGCTGCGCGAACGCGAGCGCCCGCTTGCCGTCTATGGCCCGCCGGGGCTGGGTGCGCTGATGGAGCGGGCGCGCTTCATCTATGGCCGGCTGCCGTATGAGTTGCGCGTGACAGAGCTCGAGGTCGAGGACGATGTGGCTTTCGACGGGTACGCGGTGGCGCCGATCCGCGTCAGCCATCGCGGCAACACCGCGTATGGGTATGTGCTTCAGGAGGACTCGCGCCCCGGACATCTCGATCCCGATCTGGCCGCGAAGCTGGGCGTCACGCCGGGGCCGGACTTCGGCCGGCTCACACGCGGGGAGACGGTCTCGGGGGTGCGCCCCGAGCAGGTGATGGGCCCGGCTCGCGCGGGGCGCAAGCTCGTGATCTCCGGCGACACCTCGCCGTGCGAGATGCTGACGCTGGCTGCGCGCGAAGCGGACGTGCTCGTGCACGAGGCCACGTTCGCCGAGGAGGACGGTGGGCGGGCGCGGGAGACCGGCCACAGCACCGCTCGTCAGGCCGCGCTGGTGGCGGGCGATGCGCAGGTGCGGCTGCTCGCGCTGACGCACATATCGACGCGCTATCCGGGTCGCGACCTGCGCGAAGAGGCTCGCGCGGTGTTTGCCGCGACCGAGGCGCCGCGCGACTTCGACACGATCGAGATTCCCTTTCCCGAGAAGAGCGCGCCGCAGCTGGAGCGCTGGTCCGATCGTCGCGCGCGCGAGCAGGCCGCGGTCGATCCCGCGAGCGCGCACTCCAGCGAACCCGTGGTTGCATCGTAAATCTATATATGGGAAGACGGGGCCGCATGCGGCCCCGTCCCGGACCGTACATGTACGGTCCGGCCGGGTCGTGCATGCACGACCCGGAACAACATCATGTGATCATCCACTGCCCCTGATACAGTCGCGGTGCTCCTTTAACCCGGTCCGGCGAGGCCAGGAAGGAAAAACATGCAGGACGGAAGGATCGTCCTCGGCGAGGACGACATCGCGCGGGCGCTGGTGCGCATCGCGCACGAGATAGCCGAGCGCAACACGGGCGCCAGAGCGCTCGCCCTGGTTGGCATTCACCGTCGCGGAGCGATTCTCGCGCAGCGCCTGCAACCGCTGCTGGCCGGGCTGCTCGAGCAGGAGGTGCCGCTCGGCGACCTCGACATCGGCTTCTATCGCGACGATGTCGCCTCGCGCCCGCAGGCGCCTGTCGTGCACGCCTCGCACATCGACTTCGACATCGCGCGGCGCACGGTTGTGATCGTCGACGACGTGCTCTACACGGGCCGCACCGTGCGCGCCGCGATCGAGGCGCTGTTCGACTATGGCCGGCCCGAGCGCGTGCAGCTCGCCGTGCTCGCCGACCGCGGCCATCGCGAGCTGCCGATCCGCCCCGACTATGTGGGCAAGAACCTGCCGAGCTCGCGCGAGGAGCACGTCAGCGTGCGCGTGCGCGAGCTGGACGGCGTCGACGAGGTGTCGATCGGCCGCGCGCCCGTGGTGGCGAGCGCATGAGGCACCTGCTCTCGATCGAGGATCTCGACCGCGACGCGATCGAGCGGATCGTCGAGCAGGCGGCCCGCTTCGCCGAGGTCTCCGACCGCGAGATCAAGAAGGTGCCGGCGCTGCGCGGGCGGATGGTGCTGAACCTCTTCTACGAGGCCTCCACGCGCACCCGCAGCTCCTTCGAGCTGGCCGCCAAGCGCCTCTCGGCCGACGTCGTCAACTTCGTCTCGAGCGGCTCGAGCGTCGAGAAGGGCGAGTCGCTGAAGGACACGGTGCTGACGCTCAGCGCGCACAAGCCCGACGCGATCGTGATCCGCACCCCGTGGGCGGGCGCGGCCGAGCTCGTCTCGGGCTGGACGAGCGCGGCGATCGTCAACGCCGGCGACGGCAAGCACGAGCATCCCACGCAGGCGCTGCTCGACGTCTACACGCTGCAAAGACGGCTCGGCAAACTCGACGGCGTGAACATCTGGATCGTCGGCGACGTCGCGCACTCGCGCGTCGCGCGTTCCAACATGCTCGCCTTCCAGCGCATGGGCGCGCACGTGACGCTCGCCGGCCCACCGACGCTGGTCCCGCGCGGGATCGAGGCGCTCGGCTGCGAGGTCCGCTACACGCTCGACGATCTCGGCGAGGCCGACGTCGTCTACGCGCTGCGCATGCAGCACGAGCGCATGGAGCAGGCCTGGGTGCCGTCGCTGCGCGAGTACGCCAGCTGCTTCCAGATCGATGCGCGGCGGCTCTCACCGCGCCAGCTGCTGATGCACCCTGGCCCCGTGAACCGCGGCGTCGAGCTCTCGGGCGAGGTCGTCGACTCGCCCCAGGCGCTGATCACCGCGCAGGTCGAGGCGGGCGTTGTGGTGCGCATGGCGGTCCTCTACGAGCTGCTGTCCGGCTCGCGCGCGATCCGCCCAGTCCCCGAGCCTCAGCTCGCATGATCGTCCATTTCAAGAAATGGACGATTGGGTCGATGGGGGAGAGGCGCGACTGATGCCCGCGTCCCCGCTCGTACACGCCCCTCTGCCCGCGGCCGACCTGCTGATCGCGGGCGCGCACGTACTCGACCCGCGCGGCGACCTCGACGCCCCCGTCGACGTGCTCGTGCGCGACGGACGGATCGCTGAGATCGCGCCCCCCGGCGAGCTGAGCGTCGAGGGAGACATGGAGCTGGTCGAGGGGGCCGGGCGAGCACCTGCTGCCCGCCTTCGTGGACCCGCACGTGCACCTGCGCAGCCCCGGCGAGGAGCACAAGGAGGACCTGGAAAGCGGCACCCGCGCGGCCGCCGTCGGCGGCTTCTGCGCGGTGATCGCGATGCCCAACACCGACCCTGTGATCGACTCGGCGCCGCTGCTGCGCTCGCTGCGCGAGGCGGCGGCGCGCGAGGCGCGCATCCCCGTCGGCTTCCTCGCTGCGATCACTCGCGGCCTGCAGGGCGCCGAGCTGACAGAGATGGCCGAGCTCGATGGGGGAGGGCGCGCTCGGCTTCACCGACGACGGGCGCCCGGTCGCAAGCGCGGGCGATGTTGCGCAAGGCGCTGCAGTACCAGCGCTTTGCGGCGGCGTGCTCACGCTGCACGAGGAGGACCCCTCGCTCTCACGTGGCGGCTCGATGCACGAGGGCGCCGTCAGCGCGGCGCTCGGGATCGGCGGCATCCCCAGCGTCAGCGAGTCGACGATGGTCGCGCGCGACGCCGAGCTCGCCGGCTATGAGCACGGGCGCGTGCACTTCCAGCACCTCAGCTGCGCCGCCTCCGTGCACGCCGTCGCGGCCGCCAAGGAGCGCGGCTTTCGCGTCAGCGCGGAGGTCACGCCGCATCACCTGCTGCTGACCGACGAGGATGTGCGCGGCATGGACACGAGCAGGAAGATGAACCCGCCGCTTGCGAGCGAGGCCGACCGCCAGGCGCTGATCGAGGGACTGCGCGGCGGCACGATCGACTGCGTGGCAACCGACCACGCCCCGCACGCGCGCCACGAGAAGGAAGTCCCGTTCGAGCAGGCGCCGATGGGCACGACCGGCCTGGAGACCGCGTTCGCGGCGCTGCACACCGAGCTGGTGCTGCCCGGGAGAATCGACCTGGCCCTGCTCGTGGAGCGCATGACCGCCGGCGCCGAGCTGTTCGGGCTGCCGACGCCGCGGATCGCGCTCGGCGAGCCCGCGAACCTCGCGCTGTGCGACCTCGCGGCCGAGTGGACGGCGGGCGAGCACGGCTGGGAGAGCCGCTCTGAGAACTGCTGCTTCGCGGGTCGGCGCCTGACGGGCCGCGTGCTGATGACCGTGGCCGCCGGCGCCGTCGCGTACCGCAAGCCGACCTTCTCGGTGGTGGGCGCGTGAGCCTGCTCCAGCGCGAGGAGGCCATGCTCATCGTCGTGGACGTGCAGGAGGGATTTCGCTCCTACGCAAGCTTCATGCCCGTCGCCGAGGCTTGCTCCAAGCTGGTGCGCGGCGCGCGCATCCTCGGCCTGCCGACGATCGTCAGCGAGCAGTACCCGAAGGGGCTCGGCCACACCGCGCCGGAGGTCGGGCTGGAGGACGAGGGAGTGCTCGAGAAGACCGTCTTCTCGGCCGCGCGCGCCGACGGGTTCACCGTGGGCGAGCGCGAGCAGGCGATCGTGTGCGGGATCGAGACGCACGTATGCGTCTCCCAGACGGTGCTGGATCTGCTCGCGCGCGGCGTCGAGGTGCACGTCCCCGCCGACGCGGTCGGCTCGCGCCACGCGCTCGACTACGAGCGCGGCCTGGAGCGCCTGGAGCGCGCCGGAGCTGTCGTCACCACGGTCGAGTCGGTCCTCTTCGAGCTGCTCGAGCGCGCGGGCACACCCGAGTTCAAGCAAGTCCAGAAGCTGATCCTTTGAGCGAGCCGACGGCATACGTGCTTTTGGAGGACGGCACGCGCTTCGACGGCGAGGCGTGCGCCGCGGACGCGCACGCCGTCGGCGAGGTCGTGTTCACGACCGGCATGTCCGGCTACCAGGAGTCGGTCACCGACCCTTCCTTCGCCGGGCAGCTGATCGCGTTCACCTACCCGCACATCGGCAACTACGGCGTCAGCCAGCGCGCGATGGAGTCCGAGCGCGTGTGGGCGCGCGCGGCGATCATGCGCGAGGCGTGCAACCGCGAGGACGCGCCGGAGGCCGAGCGCGGCTGGCTGGACTGGCTGTGCGACTGCGACGTCCCCGCGATCGGCGGCGTGGACACGCGCGCGCTCGTGCGCCACATCCGCGAGGCGGGCGCGATGCGCGGCGGCATCTTCCCCGCGCGCGTGGGCGAGGGCGAGGCGCGCGCGCTGATCGCGGCCGAGCCGTCGATGAGCGGGCTCGACCTCGCCGCCGTCGTCACACCGGAGGGCGTGAGCGTGCATGGCGAAGGCGACGGGGTGGGTGGGCCTTTGATCGCCGTGCTCGACACCGGCATCAAGCTCTCGATCGTGCGCAACCTCGTGCAGCGGGGGGCGCGCGTCGCGCTGTACCCGTGCGCGACGCCGGCGGCGGAGCTGCTCGCCGACGACCCCGACGCGGTGTTCGTCGCCAACGGCCCCGGCGACCCCGCCGCGCTCGACTACGTGGTCGAGACGGTGCGCGAAGTCGTGGGCGTCAAGCCGGTGTGGGGGATCTGCCTCGGCCACCAGCTGCTGTGCCGCGCGCTCGGGCTGGGGACGTACAAGCTGCCCTTCGGCCACCGCGGCGCCAACCATCCGGTCAAGGACCTGCACACCGGCCACGTCGAGATCACCTCGCAAAACCACGGCTTCGCGGTGCTCGGCCCGGGCGGCGCGCGCACGCTGGAGACGAACGACCCCGTGCGCTGGGAGACGGACTTCGGCACGGCCCAGCTGACGCACGTCAACCTGTATGACCGCACGGTCGAGGGCTTCGAGCTGCTCGACGTGCCCGGCGGCGCGGTCCAGTACCACCCAGAGGCCGGCCCCGGCCCGCACGACAGCCTGCACCTGTTCGACCGTTTCCTGGAGCGGATCGCCGCCGCCTGATGCCGCGCCGCGATGACATCCACACGATCCTGATCCTGGGCTCGGGCCCGATCGTGATCGGCCAGGCCGCCGAGTTCGACTACTCGGGCGTGCAGGCGTGCAAGGTGCTGCGCGAGGAGGGATACAGGGTCGTGCTGGTCAACTCCAACCCGGCCACGATCATGACCGACCCCGAGTTCGCCGACGCGACCTACGTCGAGCCGCTGCTGCCCGGACCGCTGGCGAAGATAATCGAGCGCGAGCGCCCCGACGCGCTCCTGCCGACGCTCGGCGGGCAGACCGCGCTGAACCTCGCCAAGGCGCTGCAGGACGACGGCACGCTGGCGCGCTACGACGTCGAGCTGATCGGCGCCAACTACGACGCGATCGCCTGCGCGGAGGACCGCGAGCTGTTCGGCGCCGCGATGGCGCAGGCGGGCCTGTCGATGCCGGCGAGCGCGATCGCCACCGCCTCCCGGGTTGACGATCTCGACGCCCAGGCCGCGGGCGCGCCCGGCGCGGGCCGCTTCGACATCGAGGAGGGGGTGCGCGAGGCCATGCGGGCTCTGCCCGCCATCGGCCTGCCCTGCATCGTGCGCCCCGCCTACACGCTCGGCGGCCGGGGGGAGGCATCGCGCGCAGCGAGCAGGAGTTCGAGCTGATCGTCAGGCGCGGCCTGGAGGCCAGCCCGATCGGCCAGGTGCTGCTCGACCAGTCGGTGCTCGGCTGGGGCGAGTTCGAGCTGGAGGTGATGCGCGACTGCGCCGACAACGTCGTGATCGTGTGCTCGATCGAGAACATCGACCCGATGGGCGTGCACACGGGCGACTCGGTCACAGTCGCCCCGCAGCAAACGCTCACCGACGCGCTCTACCAGCGCCTGCGCGACCAGGCGATCGCGGTGATCCGCGCGGTCGGCGTGGAGACCGGCGGCTCCAACGTGCAGTTCGCGGTCAACCCCGCCACCGAGGAGATCCTCGTGATCGAGATGAACCCGCGCGTCTCGCGCTCCTCGGCGCTTGCCTCCAAGGCGACCGGCTTTCCGATCGCGAAGATCGCCGCGCGCCTGGCCGTCGGCTATCTGCTTGAGGAGATAACCAACGACATCACCGGCGTCACCCCCGCCAGCTTCGAGCCGACGATCGACTACGTGGTCGTGAAGTGGCCGCGCTTCGCCTTCGAGAAGTTCCCGGGCGCGATCCCCACGCTCTCCACGCACATGAAGTCCGTTGGCGAGGCGATGGCGATCGGGCGCACCTTCTCCCAGGCGTTCGCCAAGGCGCTGCGCTCGCGCGAGCTGGACAAGCCGCCGCGCCCGAACGAGCGCTCCGAGCAGGAGCTGCTCGACTCGCTGCGCTTCCCGACCGCCGACCGCTACGAGACGATCCTCGAGCTGCTTGCGCGCGGCGGGGACCACGCCGGCGAAAGCGCGGGCGAGGACGGCCACGCCGGCGAAAGCGCGGGCGCCACGATGCTCGAGCAGGTCCACGAGCGCACCCGAATCGACCCGTGGTTCCTGCGCGAGCTGCAGCAGATCGCCAAGCACCCCGACGCGCCGTTCGCCGGCGAGCGCTCGTTCAAGTCGGTCGACACCTGCGCCGCCGAGTTCCCCGCGCGCACGCCCTACTACTACTCGGGCTGGGAGCGAAGGGCCGCGCACGAGGTCGTCAGGGGCGAGCGGCCCTCGGTGGTGATCCTCGGCGCGGGCCCCAACCGCATCGGCCAGGGCATCGAGTTCGACTACTGCTGCGTGCACGCCGCGATGACCGTGCGCGAGTCCGGCCGCGACGCGGCGATCGTCAACTGCAACCCCGAGACGGTGTCCACCGACTACGACACCTCCGACCGCCTCTACTTCGAGCCGCTCACCCTCCAGGACGTGCTCGGCGTGATCGAGGTCGAGCGGCCGGAGGGGGTGATCGTGCAGTTCGGCGGCCAAACGCCGCTGAAGCTCGCCGCCGGGCTCGTCGAGGCGGGCGTGCCGCTGCTGGGCACGAGCGTCGAGGCGATCGACCTGGCCGAGGATCGCGGCCGCTTCGGCGAGCTGCTGGAGCGCCTCGGCTACCAGGCGCCGCCATACGCCACGGCCTGCTCTGTGGAGGAAGCGCTCGCCAGGGCGGACGAGGTCGGCTACCCGCTGCTCGTGCGGCCCTCCTACGTGCTCGGCGGTCGCGCGATGGAGATCGTGTATTCGGGCGAGGGACTGGCCGACTACCTGAGGAGGGAGACGCCCGGCGCGGGGACGCAGCGGGAACGTCCCACGAATCCCAAAAATGAACAGGCCCCCGAGACGAGCGCCGCGCGGTCCAAGCCAACCATCTTCCTGGACCATTTCCTGGAGAACGCGGTCGAGGTCGACGTCGACGCGCTGTGCGACGGCCACGACGTGTGGATCGGGGGCATCATGCAGCACGTCGAGGAGGCCGGCGTGCACTCCGGCGACAGCGCGTGCGTGCTGCCGCCGCACTCGCTCGGGGAAGAGATGCTCGAGCAGATCCGCGCGGCCACGCGCGACATCGCGCTCGGGATCGGCGTCGTCGGGTTGATGAACGCGCAGTACGCCGTCCACGAGGGCCGGCTGTATGTGATCGAGGCCAACCCGCGCGCCTCGCGCACGGTGCCGTTCGTCTCCAAGGCCGTCGGCCTGCCGCTCGCCAAGCTCGCCTGCCGCATCATGCTCGGCGAGCGCATCGCCGATCTCGAGCTGCCGCGCGGCCACGAGGGCGTCGGCTTCGGCGAGCACGTCTCGGTCAAGGAGGCGGTGCTGCCCTTCGACCGCTTCGACGGCGCCGACTCGCTGCTCGGCCCGGAGATGCGCTCGACCGGCGAGGTGATGGGCATCGCGCGCGACTTCCCCACCGCCTTCGCCAAGGCGCAGGCGGCGGCCGGCTCGCCGCTGCCGAGCGGTGGCACCGCCTTCATCACAGTCACCGACTCCGACAAGCCGGGGGTCTTCGCGGTCGCCCAGATCCTGCACGACAACGGCTTTCGCATCCTCGCCACCGCCGGCACCGCCGAGGCGATCGCGCGCATGGGCGTGCCCGTGAAGAGCATCAACAAGATCGGCGAGGGCTCGCCGCACGTGGTCGATTGGATCGAGCGGGGCGAGGTCAACCTGATCGTCAACACGCCCACCGGCTCGGGCGCGCGTTCGGACGGCTGGGAGATCCGCCGCTCGGCGATCGCCCACGGCATCCCCTGCCTGACGACGCTCTCCGCCGGCGTGTCGGCCGCGCGCGCGATCGCCCAGGCGATCAAGCTCGGCGAGCCCGGCGTGCTCTCGCTGCAGGAGCTGCACAGCGGCGCGAGCAGCTCCCGCGAGGCGCGGGCGGCGTGAGCTCGGGGGAGCCGCGCGCGCACGACGCCGCCGGCGCCGGGCCACGGGTGCAGGCGCCGTTCGGGCGGCGCCTGCTGACCGTCGCCGCCAACGAGCCGCTCGGCGCCTACCGCGTACTGAGGGCGGCCGACCCGGATGGACCGGTGCCGCGCGCGGGACAGTTCGCGATGCTCGCGAGCGCCGAGCGCTGGGGGGCGGGTGAGGACGAGCGCCCCTACCTGCCGCGCGCCTTCTCCTACGCGCGCTTCGCCGACGGCGAGGCGCACTTCCTGCTGGAGGACGTCGGCCCCGGCACGCGCCGCCTGTGCGAGCTGCGCGCGGGCGAGGGCCTGTGGCTGCTGGGCCCGCTCGGCCGCGGCTTCACGCTCCCGCGGGAGGGCGATCGCGCCGTGCTCCTCGGCGGCGGCGTCGGCATCGCGCCGCTCGCGATCCTCGCCGTGCAGCTGCGCGCGCGCAACACCGCCGCAAGCGTGCTGCTCGGCTTCCGCGACCGTGCCCACGCACACGGCGCGGCGCTGATCGAGACGCTCGCGCCAACCGGCGTAGGGCCTGCCGGCACGCTTGGCGAGCGGCGCATCGCAAGCGACGATGGGTCCATCGGCCACCACGGCCTGGTCACCGACCTGCTGCGCACGGAGCTCGACCGCGACGCGTCCCGCGAGGGCGCGGGGGCGACCGTGTACGCGTGCGGCCCGCCGCCGATGCTGGAGGCCGTGCGCGCCCTGTGCGCCGAGCGCGGGGTACCGGCCCAGCTCGCGCTGGAGGCCGGCATGGCCTGTGGCTTCGGCGCCTGCTATGGCTGCGTCGTGCCCGCCCGCGGCGGGTACCTGCGCGTGTGCGTCGACGGCCCCGCGATCGACGCGGCCGAGCTGGAGCGAGTCCCGTAGTGCGCCCCGCACCTGCCACCGCGCACATCTCGCCGGAGAGCGCGCGATGAGCGTCGAGTTCTGCGGCCTGACGCTCGCCCACCCGATCGTCAACGGCTCGGGCACGTTCGACGCGATCGCGGCGCGGCGCGTCTTCGGCGAGGCGCTCCAGGAGGAATTCCCGTTCGCCGCGTTCGTGTCCAAGACGATCACGCTGGCGCCGCGCGCGGGCAACCCGCCCCCGCGCCTGTGGGAGGCGCAGGCCGGTCTGATCAACTCGATCGGACTGCCCAACAAGGGCCTCGAGCGCTATCTCGCCGAGGATCTGCCGGAGCTGGCGCGGCTGCCGGTGCCGCTGTTCACGAACGTGATGGGCTCCAGCGCCGAGGAGATCGCGCTGCTGCTGGATGCCTGCGAGCAGCAGCAGCAGATCGCCGCGATCGAGCTGAACGTGTCCTGCCCCAACGTGCACACGGGTCTGGACATCGGCGCCGACCCGGTGCAGCTGGAGCGCGTCGTGGCCGCCGTGCGGCCCTCCACGCGCAAGCCGCTGATCGTGAAGCTGACGCCCAACTGCGCCGATGTCGCGGCGTGCGCGAGCGCCGCGCAGGAGGGCGGGGCGGACGCCGTCTCGCTGATCAACACGCTGCGCGCGCTGGCGCTCGCCCCGGCCGGCGGCGCCCATGGCGAGCGGCTCGCGTCCGGCGCCCCGTGGCTCGGCGGCGGCACGGGAGGGCTCTCCGGAGCGGCCGTGCGGGCGGTCGCGCTCGCCCAGGTCGCCGCGGTCGCCAAGCGCGTGTCGATCCCGGTCCTCGGCATGGGCGGGGTGTGCCGCGCCGAGCACGCGCGGCAGCTGCTGGACGTCG
This sequence comes from uncultured Solirubrobacterales bacterium, assembly GCA_963831995.1. Taxonomy (GTDB): domain Bacteria; phylum Actinomycetota; class Thermoleophilia; order Solirubrobacterales; family Solirubrobacteraceae; genus Palsa-744. Next base: position 417,658 of record CAWHSI010000001.1, read on the forward strand.
GCGCGAGGCTCGTCGCGGTCGGCACCGAGAGCTTTCGCAATCCCCGCGCGGCCCTCGAGATAGCGCGCGAGCTGGCGGTCTGAGCACGTATCGCGCCGGCTGTTCGAATTATCGACACCAATCCACCCGCTTTGTGGAAAAATGCCTGCAAACCGAGCGGGCCACCATCCACCAGTCTCGACATAGCTGAAGCTCAGGTTGAGCTTCATGCGAATTCGGGGGGTTTTGCTTGAACGGCGCGCGCGGGTCTGTAGACTCGCCGCCCATGCCGACCGCGACCGGCCCGATGTCCCCGACGATCTCCTCTGCGATAGGCGCCAAGCCCTCGGCGGCCCCCGAGCGCTCGCTGAACCAGCGCATGGACGCACTCGCGCGCGCCAATCGCATCCGCACCGAGCGCGCCCAGCTCAAGCGCGACCTGAAGGCCGGCAGGCTCTCGATCCACACGCTGCTGCTCTCCCCGCCCGAGTACGTCGAGACCGCGAAGGTGTTCGACATGCTGCTCTCCGTGCCCAAGTACGGCCGCGTGAAGGTCAACAAGATCCTCGCCGCCTGCCGCATCTCCCCGAGCAAGACGATCGGCGGGCTGTCCGAGCGCCAGCGCAGCGAGCTGGTTTCCCTGCTGCGCCGCTGACTCGACACCGCCGCCGGCGACATTAGGGTTCTCGCGCGTGGCACGCGTATTTGTGATCACCGGACCCTCCGGGGTGGGCAAGGGCACGCTGATCCGCGGGCTGATGGAGCGCCTGCCGCAGCTGGAGCTGTCGGTGTCGGCGACCACGCGCGCGCCGCGCGCGGGCGAGCGGGACGGGATCGACTACCACTTCCTCTCGGGCGAGGAGTTCGAGCGCCACGTGCGGGCGGGCGATTTCGTCGAGCACGCCGACTATGCCGGGCGACGCTACGGCACGCTGCGCAGCGAGCTGGAGGAGCGCGTCGCGGAGGGCGCGCCGGTGGTGCTCGAGATCGAGGTCCAGGGAGCACGCCAGGTGCGCGCCGCTATGAGCGAGGCGGTCCAGGTGTTCATCGCCCCGCCCTCCCTCGACGCGCTGCGCACGCGCTTGATCGGACGCGGCACCGACGGCAGCGAGGAGGTCGAGCGCCGCCTCGAGGTCGCCGAGCGCGAGCTCGACGCGCGCGCGGAGTTCGCCCACGTGGTCGTCAACGACCGGCTCGAAGACGCGCTGGAGGAGCTCGTGCGGATCGTCGCGGCCGAGCTGGGCGAGGCGCGGCAGACGAGCTGAGCAGCGCGCGAGCGAGCACGAGGAGGCGGGCCCGCTGGCAGAGGAGCGCGAGCGCCGTCCACTACACTGGTCAGTCCACAAGGAAAGGCACCCTCCACACCATGATGACCTCACCCCGCATCGACCGCCTGCTCGAGAACGTCGATTCCAACTACGCAAGCGTGCTCGTGGCCGCCAAGCGCGCGCGGCAGATCAACAGCTACTACCACAACCTCGGCGAGGGAGCCTTCGAGGAATTCCCGCCGCCGATGATCGAGACCGCCTCCAAGAACTACCTCACGATCGCCCTGGAGGAAGTTGCGGCGGGGAAGATCAAGTACCACTACCGGTAAGCCGGCTGCTCGCGGCGCAAGCGCTCGACCAGCGCTTGAGATGAGCGAGCGCGGCGCCTAAGAAGTACACATGGCAAAGATCCTGCTCGGCGTCAGCGGCGGCATCGCCGCCTACAAGACGCTCGAGCTGATACGGCTGGCGAGCGCCGGCGGGCACTCGCTGAGGGTGGTGCAGACCCCCGCCAGCAGGCGCTTCGTGGGGGAGGCGTCGTTCGCGGCGCTCAGCGGCGCGCCCGTGCTGAGCAGACGAGTTCGAGCGCGACCCCGCGCGCGGCGCGTTCCCCGGCGAGGCGCCGCCCGCGCACGAGCCGATCAGCCATCTCGCGCTCGTGGCGAGCGCCGACCTCTACCTGATCGCGCCCGCCTCGGCCAACACGCTCGCCAAGCTCGCTGGCGGCCTCGCCGACAATCTGCTCACGAGCGCGGCGCTGGCCGCCACCTGCCCGGTCGTGGTGGCGCCGGCGATGAACAACCACATGTACGAGCACCCCGCCACACAGGCCAACCTCGCGACCCTGCGCGAGCGCGGCGTGCACGTCGTCGCGCCCGACAGCGGCCGGCTCGCCTCCGCCGGCGAGCACGGGATCGGGCGCATGGCCGAACCGGAGCGCCTGCTCGCCGCGTGCGAGCAGCTGCTCGCGGGCACAACCGCCGCCGGCTCCGATGGGGAGCTCTCGCCGCAGGCGGCCGAGAGCGACGAGCATGGGCCGGCGTGCGCGTGCTGGTGAGCGCGGGCGGCACGCGCGAGCCGATCGACAGCGTGCGCTTCCTCGGCAACAGCTCCTCCGGTCGCATGGGCATGGCGCTGGCCGCCGCCGCGCGCTCGCGCGGAGCCGAGGTGACGGTCATGGCCGCCAACGTCGCGCTGCCCTCGCCGCCCGGGGTGACGGTCCATCGCGTCGGCACGGCGGCGGAGCTGAAGGAGGCGTGCGAGCGCGAGTTTCCCGGCAGCGACGTGCTGCTGATGGCCGCCGCCGTGGCCGACTTCACCCCACGCGCGCCCGCCGCGGGCAAGATCAAGAAGGGAGGGCGCAAGCGCCTCACGATCGAGCTGGAGCCGACCGCCGACGTGCTCCGCGGGCTGGCCGCCGTCCGCGTCCCCGGCCAGACGCTCGTCGCCTTCGCCGCCGAGCACGGCGCGGAGGGGATCGAGCACGCGCGATCCAAGCTGAGCGCGAAGGGCGTGGACGCGGTCGTATTCAACGACATATCCCGGCGAGGACATCGGCTTCGAGTTCGTCGCCAACGAGGTCACGATCCTCACGAGCGCCGGCGCCGAGCATGTCGCGCGCGCGCCGAAGGAGAAGCGTGGCCGGGCGCGATCCTCGACGCGGTGCGGCGCTTGCGGTGAGACCCCTCTAGAGGCGTTCGCCGCGCCCGCGATGAGCCCCTCTGGGTGCCGATGCTATTCTCGACCGACAGCTTTCGCGTCGTCGCCCATGCGACGGCTGGCAGTACCGAAAGTGGGCGCCCGCCCGCTTTTTTTACGCCCATAGGGCGGGAAGAGAGTTTTTCTGGGAGATGTCAGCACTGCAGTCGGAAATAGAGGAGCGCCTGGCCGCAAGCGAGCCCGATGTCGAGGTTCTGCTTGCCGAGCTGCTGCCAGGCCCCACCCGCCCCACGCTGCGGGTATTCATCGACCATCCCGACGGCGTCACGCTCGGGCTCTGCGAGCGCGTCACCGCGCTGCTCTCCGATCTGCGCGAGCGCTATCGCTGGAGGTCTCCTCGCCCGGCGCCGAGCGGCCGCTGACCAAGCCCACGCACTTCCGCCGCTACGTCGGGCGCCGTGCCCGCGTCCGCACGCGCGAGCCGCGTCGCCGGCGCTGGCGCCGGTGGGCCGCGGCGCCGCCGCCGCCGTTCGTCCGCGGTGCCGAGCGACGGGCAAAGAGCTTCACGGGCGAGCTGGTTGGGGTAACAGACAGCGAGATAACGCTCGCCGCCGATGGGGGCATCGTCGCGATTCCCTATTCGGAGATCCGTCGTTCGAACCTCGTCGAGGAGTAGGAGAGAAAACCTATGTCACGCGAGATCCTTGAAGCAATGCACGCGCTGGCGCGCGAGAAGGGCATCGAGCCCGAGAAGCTGATGATCGCGCTGGAGGACGCGCTGCTGTCCGCCTACAAGAAGCAGCCGGGCTCCGCGAAGTACGCGCGCGTGGAAATGGACCGCGACACGGCCGACTTCCGCGTGATCGAACTGATCATCCCCGAACGGCTGGAGGCGCACCTGATCGTCGAGACGATCGACGAGGGCACCGTCGTCGATCCCGAGACCGGCGAGCTGCGCGAACCGGAGGAGCCGGAAATCGACCCGAAGAAGTTCGAGGAATATCGCGATCAGATCGGCGAACGCGACGTCACGCCCGAGGACTTCGGCCGGATCGCCGCGCAGACCGCCAAGCAGGTGATCCTGCAGCGCATCCGCGAGGCCGAGCGCGACATGATGTTCGAGGAGTACCGCGATCGCGTCGGCGAGCTGATCACCGGGATCGTGCAGCAGTCGGACTCGCGCTACACGCTCGTGCAGCTGCGCGAGCGCGTCGAGGCGCTCTTGCCGAAGTCAGAGCAGGTCGAGGGCGAGCGCTACGACCACTCCCAGCGCATCAAGGCGGTCATCAAGGAGGTCTCCCCCTCCACCAAGGGACCGTCGATCATCGTCTCCCGGCGCGACCCCGAGCTGATCAAGAAGCTGTTCGAGCTGGAGGTGCCCGAGATCGCCGACGGGCTCGTGGAAATCGCCAACGTCGCCCGCGAGCCCGGCTACCGCTCGAAGATCGCGGTCGTCTCCCACGCCGACGGCGTGGACCCGGTCGGCGCCTGCGTGGGCCCGCGCGGATCGCGCGTGCGGATGGTCGTCTCCGAGCTGCGCGGGGAGAAGATCGACATCATCCCCTTCAACGAAGAGCCCGCGCGCTTCGTCGCCAAGGCGCTTTCGCCGGCGCGCGTGCGCGAGGTGCTGGTCGACGACGAGGCCAAGCAGGCGACCGTGATCGTGCCCGACGACCAGCTCTCGCTGGCGATCGGCCGCGAGGGGCAGAACGCGCGCCTGGCGGCGCGGCTCACCGGCTGGCGCGTGGACATCCGCTCCGAGACCGAGTTCGCCGCCGAGGAGGCCGAGCACGGCTACGAGGAGGAGGAGCTGCAGGGTCGCTGCGCCGCGATCCTCTCCAACGGCCGTCGCTGCCCCAACGCCTCGCTGCCCGGCTCGCGCTACTGCGGCCTGGAGTCCCACCAGGCGCTCGCCGGCATCGACAGCGACAACGTCGCCGACCTCTCCCGGCAGGGCGATGCGGACGCAGCCGAACATGCGCCACCGGTCGAGGACGCGCCGGTGGAGGCGCTGGCGGAGGCCCGGGCGGAGGCCGTCGAGGCGGCTGAGGAGCAAGCGTCATAGGGGCGCACGTACCCCGGCGGCGCTGCGTCGGTTGCGGGCGCGTCGCGCCGAAGCCCGAGCTGCTGCGTTTGGCGGCCGTGCCCAGGGGAGGCGGAAACCGTCCCCTGGCAACCATCGACCGCGCCGGCACGCTGCCCGGCCGCGGCACCTACGTGTGTCGCGAGGGCGGCGGGCAGCCGCGGCGCGAGTGCTTGAAGGCGGCATCGGCCGGGGGAGTGCTCGGGCGCGCCTTCCGCCAGGCGGTCGAGGTGCCCGGCGAGTTCGTAGAATCGGAGGGTCGATGAGCAAGAGGCGCGTACACGAAATTGCCAAGGAGCAGGGCATCTCGAGCAAGGAGCTGCTCGCGAAGCTGAGCGCCGCGGGCGTCGCCGCCAAGGCCGCCGCCTCCTCGGTCGAGGAGGCCGACGCGCTGCGCGCGCTGGGCGTAAACGGCTCCAGCGCGAGCGTCGCGACGGCCGCGCCGCCGGCGCCGAGCAGGCCCGGTGCGGACACGGCTGCGCCTGGCGCCCCGCCGCCGGAGCGCGCCGGCGCGCCAGCCAAGCCGCCCGCGCCGCCGACTCCCGCGCCCGCCGCTCGGGCAAGCGCCCCACCCGACCCACAGGCAGCCCCGGCCCCCGAGGCTCAGACCGGCGCTTCGGGCGCCGCGGCGCCCGACGGGCAGACTGGCCAGCCGGCCGGCGAGCGCGTGCGTCCCACGCGCGACTCGCGCACCGGCGAGCGAACGCCCGCGAGCAGCGGAGCCAGCGGCCGCCGGCGCGTGGTGATCGACTCGCAGGCGTCGCGCCGCCAGCAGGGCGGCCCTGCCAACCAGCCGGTGCGCCGTCCCCGCAGGGGTCGCCGCCGCCGCGGCACCTACGACGAGACGATCGCCCCGATCGACACGACCGCGATGGAGGCGACCGACCTGATCCGCGTGAACTCCGGATCGACCGTCAAGGACGCGGCGGAGTCCCTGGGCGTGCCCGTGCCGGAAATCATCAAGAAGCTGATGGTGCTGGGGGAGATGGCGACGCTCACGCAGACCCTCTCCGACGACGCGATCCAGGTGCTCGCCGACGAATTCGACAAGCAGATCGAGATCGTGCACGCCGCCGACGACGTCGAGCTCGAGCCGATCTTCGAGGACGAGGAGGGCGATCTCGTCGACCGTCCCCCGGTCGTCACGATCATGGGCCACGTCGACCACGGCAAGACCTCGCTGCTGGACGCGATCCGCGAGACCGAGGTCGCAGCCGGCGAGGCGGGCGGCATCACTCAGCACATCGGCGCCTACCAGGTGCACCACGCCGGCAAGACGATCACCTTCCTCGACACGCCCGGCCACGAGGCCTTCACCGCGATGCGCGCGCGCGGCGCGCAGGTCACCGACCTCGCCGTGATCGTGGTCGCCGCCGACGACGGCGTCAAGCCGCAGACGCAGGAGGCGATCGACCACGCCAAGGCCGCCGAGGTGCCGATCGTGGTCGCCGTCAACAAGATCGACAAGGAGGGCGCGCAGCCCGAGCGGGTGCGCACCGAATTGGTCTCGCACGGTCTGCAGCCCTCGGAGTGGGGTGGGGACATCGAGTTCGTCGACGTCAGCGCGAAGACGCGCCAAAACCTCGACAGCCTGCTGGAGACGATCCAGCTCGTCACCGACCTGGAGGAACTGAAGGCCAACCGCGACGCGATGGCCTCCGGCACGGTGATCGAGTCGAAGCTCGACCCCGGTCGCGGCCCGGTCGTGAGCATCCTGATCCAGCGCGGCACGCTGCAGATCGGCGACGCGCTCGTCGCCGGCGCGCACTTCGGCCGCGTGCGCGCGATGCACGACTTCACCGGGGCGCGCGTCAAGCGCGCCGAGCCGGGCGAGCCGGTCGAGGTGCTCGGCTTCGACGGCGTACCCGAGGCCGGCGAATTCGTCAGGGCCGTGGAGAACGAGCGCCGCGCGCGCCAGCTCGCGGGCGAGCGCGCCAACCGCCTGAAGACCGAGGCGCTCGCGCGCCGCTCCGGGCGCAAGGTGTCGCTGGAGGACGTCTTCAAGCTCGCCCAGGAAGGCACCGTCAAGGAGCTCAGCCTCGTGATCAAGGCCGATGTCGCCGGGTCGCTCGAGGCGATCGAGGACGAGATCGCCAAGCTGCCCCAGGACGAGGTCGCGGTCAACATCGTCCATCGCGGCGTCGGCGGCATCAACGAGTCCGACGTGATGCTCGCCGCCGCCTCCGCCGGGCTGATCCTGGCCTTCAACGTGCGGCCCGTCGGCGACGCGCGCCACGTCGCCGAGCGCGAGGGCGTGGAGATCCGCTCCTACTCGGTCATCTACCGCGCGATCGAGGAGCTGCGCGCCGCGATGCAGGGCATGCTCGAGCCCACCGAGGTCGAGACCTCGCTCGGCCAGGCCGAGGTGCGCCAGCTGTTCCGCGCCTCGAAGATCGGCACGATCGCCGGCTCGCACGTCAGCGAGGGCAAGGTCACCCGCGGCGCGCGCGTGCGCGTGGTGCGCGAGGGCACGGTCATCTACGACACCACGATCGCCAGCCTGCGCCGCTTCAACGAGGACGCACGCGAGGTCAGCGCGGGGTATGAGTGCGGCATCGTGCTGACCAACTTCCAGGATCTGCGCGAGGGCGACATCCTGGAGACGTACGAGACGCGCCTCCAGGAGCGCCAGCTCGGCTGAGTCGTGCGGTGAACGCGCAGGTTTGTGAGGTGTGCAAGCAATCGTGCAGCTCGGAGCCTTCCAGGTACACGGACAGCTAGGATGACCTCAGAGCGGATGCGCAGGGTGGATGAGGCCGTTAGGCAGGTGCTGGGGGACGCGGTAGCCTCGGACTTGAAGGATCCAAGAGTTGGTTTTGTGACCGTAACCGATGTCAGAACAAGCGCCGACCTGAGCCATGCTCGCGTATACGTGAGCGTGCTCGGCTCCGAGCGGGCGCGCGAGGACAGCCTGAGAGGGCTGCGCAGCGCGCACGGCTACCTGCAGAGCCGGATCGCCTCCGAGCTGCATCTCAAGCGCACTCCGACGCTCGACTTCCTCTACGACGACACGACCGATCGGGCGATGCGCGTGGACGCGCTGATCGATGCGCAGCGCGACGGCGGTGGCCTGCCATGAGCGGCACGCAGACACGGCGCGACGGCGGTGGCGGGGCATGAGCGGCATGCAGACACGGCGCGAGGGCGGTGGCCCGCCATGAGCGCCCCCGACGCGGTGCAGGCCGCCCGCCACCTGGTGATCGAGCGGATTCGCGCCGATCGGAGCTTCGTCGTCGCCACGCACGAGAACCCCGACGGCGACGCGCTCGGCTCGCTGATCGGGATGCACGGTCTGCTCACCGCGCTCGGCAAGAGCTCTGAGATGTTCATCGCCGAGAGCGACCTGCCGTTGCCGCGCGAGTACCGCTGCCCGACCCTCGCGCACGCGATCCAGGCCGCCCCGGCGGACATCGGCCGGCGCACGGTCGTGATGGTGGACTGCGGCAACATCGACCGCAACCCCGCGGCGGTGCTGCAGAGCGGCGCGCACCTGCTGAACATCGACCACCACCACGACAACACGATGTTCGGCACCGTGAACCTCGTGGACCCCTCCGCGTCCTCCACGGCGGAGATCGTGTGGGAGCTGCTGCACGGACTCGACGTCGCGCCGACGCTCGCGATCGCCGAGGCGCTCTACGTCGGCGTGGTGACCGACACGGGGCGGTTCATGTACGAGAACACGGGGCCGCGCGCGCACCGCATGGCGGCCGAGATGGTCGCGGCGGGCGTCAACGTGCCCGCCGTGTACCGGCGCCTGTACGAGGAGATGCCGCTCGCCAAGCTCACCCTGCTGGGCGTGGCGCTGCAGGGCATCCAGCGCTTCGACGACGGCGAGCTGACGCTGGCCGCGCTCGACGCTCGCGACTTCGAGCGGGCCGGCGCGGAGGAGAGCTTCTCCGAGGGCATCGTCGACCATCTGCGCTCGGTGCAGGGCACGAAGGTCGCCGTGCTGATCCGCGAGCTGACGGCGCCGGAGAACCGCGGCAAGCGCAAGGTTTCGCTGCGCGCCACCGGCGACGACGTCGACGTCTCCGCGATCGCCCGCACCCAGAGCGGGGGCGGGCACCGGCGCGCAGCCGGATTCTCGAGCACGCTCGAGGTGGGCGAGCTGATCGAGCTGTTGCGCCACGAGCTGGCGCTGCAGCTGCACCCGGCGCCCGACGGGCCGGCCGTGCCCGCACCGGCTTGACCGACGCCATCCTGCTCCTGGACAAGCCGGTGGGGATGACCTCGCACGACGTCGTCGCGCGGGTGCGCCGCTCGCTTGGGGGCGTGAAGACCGGCCACGCGGGAACCCTCGACCCGTTCGCGAGCGGGCTGCTGGTCGTGCTCGTCGGCAGGGCCACCAAGCTGCAGGCGCAGATCATGGCGCTGCCCAAGCGCTATGAGACGGTGGCTCGCCTGGGGGCGCTGTCGAGCACCGGCGACCCGGAGGGGCAGATCGCCGAGACGGGCCGCCTGCCGCCCGACCCGCCGTCCCTGCCGACCGGCGAGGTGCTGCAGCGACCCCCGATCTACTCGGCGATCAAGATCAAAGGCGAGCGCGCCTACCGCCGGGCTCGTCGCGGCGAGAGCTTCGAGATGCCTGCGCGAGTCATAACCGTCCACCGCTTCGAGCAGCTGTGGCGCGACCCGCCCGAGGGCGGCGAGCAGCGCACGGGGGCGCAAGCGCCGGTGCGCGCCGGCTATGAGATCGAATGCTCCTCGGGCACTTACGTGCGCTCGCTGATCGCGGACCTCGGCGACGCGTATTGCGAACAGCTGCGCCGCACCGCGATCGGGCCGTTCGAGGTGCGCGACACCGTCCCGCCGCCGCCGCGCGGGGAGCGCTGGAGCGACCCGCCGCTGCTCGGCGTCGAGCGGGCGCTTGCGACCGTCGAGCGACACCTGGCCGCAGCTCGCGAGCGGCCGCGAGAGAGTCCTCGGGCCGCATCTCGCGAGCGGCCGCGATGACGTAGGCTGGCGCCGTGAAGATCACTCGGCTTCCCGACGTGCAGCGCAGGGAGCGGCGTGTGGCGGTGGGCTCCTTCGACGGCGTCCACCTCGGCCACCGCGAGGTGATTCGCGGCTCCGACAGCGTGCTCACGTTCGACCCGCACCCCTCCTCGGTGGTGGCGCCACAGCACATGCCCAAGCTGCTCACCCCGCTCGCGGTCAAGGCGGAGCTGATCGAGTCGCTCGGCGTGGCGGAGACGATCGTGATCCCCTTCGACGCCGAGTTCGCCAGGCGCAGCGCGCGCGAGTTCATCGACGAGGTGCTCGTCGGCGCGCTCGACGCCACATACGTGTCGGTGGGCGAGAACTTCCGCTTCGGAAATCGCGCGCAGGGCGACCCGCGGATGCTCTCAGAGGACGAGCGCTTCTCCACGCGCGTCGTGCCGCTGCTGGAGGTCGAGGGGGAGATCGTCTCCTCCAGCCACATCCGCGGGCTGGTGCTCGCGGGCGAGGTCGCAAGCGCCGCCCGCTTTCTCGGAGCGCCGTTCCAGCTGCGCGGCGAGGTCGCACACGGCGACGAGCGCGGACGCGAACTGGGCTTTCCGACCGCCAACCTGATCCCCGACGACACGCTCGTGTGTCCCGGCCACGGCGTGTACGCGTGCCTCGCCCACACCGTCGCCCCCGACGACGCCGCGAGGGGTGCGGGCGGGGGGCGCTCCGGCGCGGGCGTGCTGCCGGCGGCCGTCAACATCGGCGTGCGCCCGACGTTCGTCACCGGCCGCGGCGAGCTGATCGAGGCCCACATCCTCGACTTCGAGGGCGACCTCTACGGCAGGCAGCTGCGGCTCGACTTCCTCGCGCGCCTGCGCGGCGAGCGACGCTTCTCCTCGGCGGAGGATCTGATCGAGCAGATGCGCCGCGACGTGGAGCGCACGCGCGAGATCGCCGCCTCGCACACAGCCTGAGCGTCTGCTCGATCGCAGCCAGCTCAGCCCCCGGGCGATCGCGGTGTGGCGGCGAGCACGAGGCGGCCTGTGCCCGGTAAGGCTGCTAGCCTGTGCGGCCGCGATGACCGTAACCACAGAGCGCAAGCGCGAGATCGCCGCCAAGTTCGGGGCGGGCGAGCACGACACCGGCAACACCAGGGTTCAGGTGGCGTTGCTGACCGAGCGCATCAACGACCTGACCGAGCACCTGCGCGAGCAGAAGAAGGACCACCATTCGCGCCGCGGCCTGCTGATGCTCGTCGGGCAGCGCCGCCGCTTCCTGGACTACCTGGCGCGCAAGGACCTCGAGGGCTATCGCGCTCTCATCAAGGAGCTTGGCCTCCGCAAGTAGGCGGAGTGCGGTCGCACGATGAGCGCCACCGACTCCACCTCCACGGTCCTTGCCCCGGGCACGCGGGTGCCCGACTTCAAGCTTGCCACCGAAGGCGGCGATGACTTCACCCAGGCCGACCTGCAGGGCAACACGACCGTGCTCGTGTTCTACCCGTTCGCCTTCAGCCCGGTGTGTACCGACCAGCTGCAGGTCTACGAGCAGTCGCTGGGCGAGATAACGGCGGGCGGCGCGGTCATCTACGGCGTCTCCTGCGATTCGACATGGGCGCAGAAAGCCTTTCGCGAGAAGCTCGGCGTGAGCATCCCGCAGCTGTCGGACTTCGAGCCCAAGGGCGCGGCCTGCCAGGCGTTCGGCGTACTGCACCCCGGCGGGTTTCCCCAGCGCGCGCTTGTGATCGTCGGCCCCGACGGGGTCGTGCGCTGGAGCTATCAGGCGCCCTCCCCGGCAGACCTGCCTCCCGTCCACATGATCCTCGGCGGACTGAAGAACGCCTGAGACGGCCGATAGCGCTTCGCGGAGCGCCGTCTCAGCAGCTCGTAGTGAAAAGAATGGCCACTACACATCCGCTAAGCTCCACACGTTCGCATACAAGGATAAAAATAAAACGGCTCCGCCGGGGCACACAGTCCGCAGGACTGGGTCGGGCGGAGAGGGAAGGCAGTTCATATGAGCAGTAATGCTGTTACACGGGTCTCCGTGGAGATCGCCGGTAGTGAGATCTCCTTCGAGACCGGCAGGATGGCCAAGCAGGCATCCGGCGCAGTCGTCGTCCGCCAGGGCGACACGATGGTTCTCTCGACAGCCACGGCGGGCGGGCAGCGCGACGTCGACTTCCTGCCGCTGACGGTGGACGTCGAGGAGCGCATGTACGCCGCGGGCAAGATCCCCGGCTCGTTCTTCAAGCGCGAGGGGCGCTCGGGAGAGAAGGCGACGCTGACCGCGCGCATGATCGACCGCCCCCTGCGCCCGCTGTTCCCGAAGGGCTGGAACTACGAGACGCAGCTGGTCGCGATCCCGATCTCGGTCGATCACGTCCACCCGTACGACATCCTCGCGATGAACGGCGCCTCCGCGGCGCTGATGATCTCCAACGTCCCCTTCGCCGGCCCGGTCGGCGCGGTGCGGATCGGCAAGATCGAAGGCAACTTCGTCGTCAACCCGCCCGAGGAGGATCTGCTCGCCACCGATGGCGGCGCCGGCTCCGACCTCGACCTCGTGGTCGCGGGCTCCGAGGAGGCGATCCTGATGGTCGAGGCGGGCGCGAAGGAGATCTCCGAGGTGGAGATCCTCGACGCGCTGGACATCGCCCACTCGGCGATCAAGAAGCTGTGCGCGCTGCAGCGCGAGCTGGCCGCGAAGGTCGGCAGGGAGAAGACGCCGGTGCAGGCGCCGCAGGTCGACGAGCAGCTGCTCGCCCAGGTGCGCGCCTCCCACGGCGCCGCGCTGGAGGAGGCAACGCAGGTGGAGGACAAGCTACAGCGCCAGGACGCCTGCAAAGCCGTCGAGGAGGCGATCCTCGCGCAGTACGGCCCGGCGGCGCCCGAGGGGGCCGGCGAGGAGCTCGCCAAGCAGGCCAAGGAGAAAAGAGCCGCCGCGCAGCTCGTCTTCGACAAGCTGGAGAAGTCGATCGTCCGCGAGCGCATCGCCGTGCACAAGAAGCGCCCCGACGGCCGCGCCGAGGACGAGATCCGCGAGATCGCGATCGAAGTCGGCGTGACGCCGCGCACGCACGGCTCGGCGCTGTTCACGCGCGGGCAGACGCAGGCGCTGAGCGTCGCCGCGCTGGGGACGCTCAAGGAGGAGATGCGCCTGGACACGCTCGGGCTGCAGAGCAAGAAGTACTACTTCCACCACTACAACTTCCCGCCGTTCTCGGTGGGCGAGGCGGGCCGGCTCGGTCCCAAGCGCCGCGACGTCGGCCACGGCGCGCTGGCGGAGCGGGCGCTCGTGCCGGTGATCCCGCCGATCGAGGAGTTCCCCTACACGATCCGCGTGGTCTCGGACATCTTCGAGTCCAACGGCTCCTCCTCGATGGCCTCGGTGTGCGGCTCCTCGCTGTCGCTGATGGACGCGGGCGTGCCGATCTCCCGGCCGGTGGCGGGCATCGCGATGGGGCTGATCAAGGAGGGCGACGATTACATCGTGCTCACCGACATCGCGGGCGTGGAGGACCACCTCGGAGACATGGACTTCAAGGTGGCCGGCACCGAGCGCGGCATCACGGCGCTGCAGATGGACATCAAGATCTCGGGCGTCACGTTCGAGATCCTCAAAGACGCGTTGACGCAGGCGCACAAGGCGCGCACGTTCATCCTCGCCAAGATGGCGGAGACGATCGAGGGTCCGCGCGCACAGCTCTCCGAGCACGCGCCGCGCATCCAGACGCTGCAGATCGACCCGAGCCAGATCGGCATGCTGATCGGCAAGGGCGGGGAGACGATCCGCGGGCTCTCCGAGGAGTTCGAGTCCCAGATCGACGTCAACGACGAGGGCCAGGTGCTGATCTACTCGGCCAACGGCACGCTCGGAGACGCGCTGGCGGAGCGCATCCGCACGATGATGAAGGAGGTCGAGGTCGGCGACGAGTTCGACGGCAAGGTCGTCAAGACGACGACCTTCGGCGCCTTCGTGGAGCTGACGAAGGGCACAGACGGCCTCCTGCACATCTCCAACGTCTCGCCCGGCCAGCGCGTGGACACGGTCGAGGACGTGCTCAACAAGGGCGATGAAATCGCGGTGCGCGTGGTCGAGGTGGACCGCGAGCGCGGGCGCATCGGCCTGCGCCTCGCCGACGACCCGGAGATCGCGGGCAAGAGCGTCGAGGAACTGGCGACCGTCGGTGGATCCGGTCCCGGCCGTCCCGGCGGTGGCGGTCGTCCGCCGCGGGCGGGACAGATCGGCGATCAACGGGATCGCCGTTCTGCCAGCAACGGTCGCGAGGGCCGTCCGCCCCGTGGGGGCGAGCGCGGCTCGGGCCGTCCCCGCCACGGAGGCAGGGATCGCGATCGCGACTGATCTCGCGGCGGGCCGGCTGGAGCGTACGTCCATCCGGCCCGGCGGGGGGCAAGAGTTGAGCGAGCACCGGACAACCACGCTCCGCAACGGGGTGCGAGTGGTCACCGAGCGCATGGAGAACGTGCGCTCGGTCGCGCTCGGCTTCTGGATCGCCACCGGCTCGGCGATGGAGTCCGACGAGCAGGCCGGCCTCTCCCACCTGCTCGAGCACATGCTGTTTCGCGGCACCGCGAGCCATCGCTCCGAGGAGATCGACCAGATCTTCGACGCGATGGGCGCGGAGATCAATGCCGGCACCGATCGCGAAAGCACCTCCCTGTATACGCGTGTGCTCGACCGTCACGCCGAGCGCGCGCTCGGCGTGATGGGGGAGATGCTGTGGCGCCCGCGCTTCGAAGACCTGGAGGCCGAGCGCCGCGTGGTGCTGGAGGAGATCGCGATGTACGAAGACGACCCGCAGGACCGCGTGTTCGACCTGCTCGGCGAAGCGGTGTTCGGGTCGCACCCGCTGGGCCGCGCGGTGATCGGGCGCGCCGAGGTGGTGGGCGCGGTCGAGCTGGACGGGCTGCGCGCTTTTCACGCCGAGCGCTACCTGCCGAGGGACATCGTCCTGTCGGCGGCGGGCTCGGTCGATCACGACGAGCTGGTGGCGATGATCGCCGCGGCGCTCCCCGGCGACGGCGCTCCGACCGGCGACGGCTCTGCGCGAGCGCAACCAGACACGCAGGCCGCCGGCGACGGCTCTGCGCGAATGCCGCAGGACGCGCAGGTCGCCGCCGACGGCACGCGGCGAGCGCCGGCGAGCTCGCCCGCCGCCGGCTCCGAGCGCGCCGCCGAACCGTCCTTCGAGCGCCGCGTGCGGTTCCTGCAAAAGGACACCGAGCAGTACCACGTGTGCCTCGGCGGCCGCGGCATCTCCCGCCACGACGAGCGCCGCTTCGCGCTGCGGGTGCTGGAAGGGGTGCTCGGCGGCACCTCCTCCTCGCGGCTGTTCCAGGAGGTGCGCGAGCGGCGCGGGCTGGCCTACTCGGTGTTCTCCTTCTCCAACCTGCACGCCCGCACGGGCGAGGTCGGGCTGTATGTGGGCACGCGCCCGGAGAACCTGGCCGAGGCGCTCGACACGATCGCCGCGGAGCTGCGGCGCTTCGTCGAGAGCCCGGCCAGCGAGCAGGAGCTGACGCGCTCGCGCGAGAACGTCAAGGGACGCATGGTGCTGGCGCTTGAGTCCACCGCGGCGCGCATGAACCGGCTCGGGTCCTCCGTGCTGGCGGAGCTGCCGATCCTCTCCGTCGATGAGATCATCGAGCGGATCGACGCGGTCGAGATCTCCGATCTGCAGGAGCTGGCGGGCGAGCTGTTCGACTGCGAGCGGCTGTCGGTCGCGGGGGTTGGTATGGACAGGGACACGTTCGACGCGGCGCTGAGGCCGCTGGAGGGGGTGGCGAGGTGATCCGGGTCGCGGTCGCCGGCGCGGCGGGGAGGATGGGCGAGACGGTGTGCGCCGCGGTGCAGGGCGCCACGGACATGGAGCTCGTCGGTCGCGCCGATCCGCGTCTGGAGAGCACCCTAGAGCAGGTCCTGCTCGACAGCGTCCCCGAGGTCGTCGTGGACTTCACCAATCCGGACACCGCGCTTGGCAATGCGCTGCTTTGCGTCAAAGCCGGCGTGCACGTGGTGATCGGCACCACCGGGTTCGATCCGGCGCCGCTGTTCGAGCTCGATGGCGCCAACGTGCTGATCGCGCCCAACTTCGCGATCGGGGCCGTCTTGATGATGCGCTTCGCCGCCGAGGCCGCGCGCCACATGGCCAGGGCGGAGATCGTCGAGCTGCACCACGAGGGCAAGCTGGATGCGCCCAGCGGCACGGCGGCGCGCACGGCGAGGCTGATGGCGCAGGCCTCCGGCAAGCCCGAGCCGCCGATCCACTCGGTGCGCCTGCCGGGGATCGTGGCAAACCAGGAGGTGATCCTCGGCGACCTCGCGCAGACGTTGACTATCCGCCACGACACCACCGGCCGCGAGTCGTTCATGCCGGGCGTGCTGCTTGCGATTCGGGGTGTGCGAACGCTTGCCAGCTCGCCCACGGTCGGGCTCGAGCAGCTGCTCTTCGAGGACGCCTGATGCGCGACGGCACAGCACCGAGCGCGGCCGGCGAGCGTGGAATACTGCACCCGATGAGCGCGCCCCGCCACACCACGCCGAGCGAGCTGGATCGACTGCGATGACCGGCCTCGGCACGATACTCACGGCGATCGTGACGCCCTTCGACGAGCGGGGCGACGTCGACGAGGAGTCGTTCGTCGCGCTGATGGGCCATCTCGCCGAGCACGGCTCCGACGGCTTCGTCGTGTGCGGCACGACCGGCGAGGCGCCGACGCTCACCGACTCCGAACACCTCGGCCTGATCGGCCTGGCGGTGCGCGAGCGCCCGACGCTGCCAAGCGGCCGTCCCGCGAGCATCGTGGGGGGGACGGGCTCCAACGACACCAGGCACGCGATGCACCTCAGCGAGGTCGCGACCGAACTCGGCGTCGACGCGACGCTGAGCGTCACCCCCTACTACAACAAACCGAGCCCGCGCGGCATCGTGCGCCACTACGAAGAGATCGCGCGCACCACCGACAGGCCGATCCTGCTCTACAACATCCCGGGCCGCACCGCCGTCAACATGGGTCCCGAGCTGCTGGAAAGGCTCGCCCAGATCGAGCACGTCGAGGGCGTCAAGCAGTCAAACCAGGACGAGCTGCAATTGATCGACGGCCTCGACCTCTACACCGGCGACGACGCCACGTTCGCGCGCACGCTTGAGATCGGCGGCGCGGGCGGCATCTGCGTGGCCAGCCACATCGTCGGCGATCAGATGCGGCGCATGGTCGATGAGCCCGAGCACCGCGCCGAGATCGACGCCTCGCTGCGGGACGTGTATGAGACGCTGTTCATGACCGCGAGCCCGACGTGCACGAAGGCGGCGCTGAACATGCTCGGCCACAAAGTCGGCGGGCTGCGCCTGCCGCTGATCGAGGCAAATGAAGAGGAGCTGGAGGCGGTGCGGGCGATGCTCGTACGCCACGGACTCCTACCGGTCCAACACACCCCGACGCACGCGTGAGCGGACTTCGGGTACTGCCCCTCGGAGGCTTGGGGGAGATCGGCAAGAACATGACCGTCGTCGAGTACGACGGTCGCATCGTCGTGGTCGACGTCGGCCTGCGCTTCCCGACGCCGGAGATGGTCGGGATCGACCTGGTGCTGCCCGACTTCTCCTACCTGCGCGAGCGCGCGCAGGACATCGAGGCGATCGTCGTCACGCACGGCCACGAGGATCACCTCGGCGCGCTGCCGTGGGTGCTGCGCGAGCTTGGCGTGAGCGAGGCTCCGCCCGTCTATGGCGGGCCGCTGACGATCGCGATGGCGCGCTCCAAGCTCGATGAGCACAAGCTGCGCGACGTGGAGCTGGTGGACGTGGCGCCGGGGGAGATGCTCGACCTCGGGCCGTTTTCGCTGGAGATGGTGCACATGACCCACTCGATCCCCGACTCGAGCGCCGTGGCGCTCGGCACCGAGCTCGGCACCGTGCTCATCACCGGCGACTACAAGTTCGACCAGACGCCCGTGGACGGCCCGCCCGCCGACGTCTCGCGCCTGGCCGAACTGGGCCGCGAGGGCGTGCTGCTGCTGTGCGGCGACTCCACCAACGTGGATCGCGACGGCTTCTCGCCGTCGGAGTCGCTGGTCGGCCCGCACCTGGAGGAAGCGTTCGCGCGCTGCGAGGGGCGCATCGTGGTGACGAGCTTCGCCTCGAACATCCACCGCGTGCAGCAGGTGATCGACGCCGCCGCGGCGCTGGGTCGCAAGGTTTCGCTGGTGGGCCGCTCGATGCGCAAGAACGTCGGCATCGGGCGCACGCTCGGCCACGTCGATGTGCCCGAGGGGATTCTCGTCGGCACGCGCGAGATCGAAGACTTTCCCGACGAGCGCATGGTGATCGTCTCCACGGGCTCCCAGGGCGAGCCGCTGTCGGCGCTGCGGCGCATGGCCTATCGCGACCACCCGCAGGTGAAGCTTCGCCACGGCGACACGGTCGTCTTCAGCGCCACGCCGGTGCCGGGCAACGAGCGCGCGGTGAACGAGACGATCGACCGGCTCTACCACATCGGCTGCGACGTGGTCACCGCCCGGGACGCGCCCGTGCACGCCTCCGGCCACGGCTATGCCGAGGAGGTCAAGCTGATGCTGAACCTGACCAAACCGCGCTACGTGATGCCCTTCCACGGCGACTTCAAGCGGCTGCGCCTGCACTCCCAGCTGGCGGAGGCGGTCGGGATCGAGCCCGACGACATCTTCCAGGGCGAGAACGGGCTGCCGCTGGACATCGACGAGCGCGGCGCGCGCTTCAAAGAGCACGAGCAGTCGGGCATGGTGTTCGTCGACGGCGTGGAGATCGGCGACATGGCCGACGTCGCCCTGCGCGACCGGCGCATGCTCTCCGCGGACGGCATCTTCATCGTCGTCGTGACGATCGCCGAGCAGGACGGGCGCTCGGTCGCCGACCCGGAGGTGATCTTCCGCGGCGTGCCGTTCCTGGACGAGGCGGGCGAGCTGGTGGAGGAGATTCGCGGCACCGTCGAGGACACGCTCGCGCGCGCCGCCGAGGAGGAGATCCGCGAGGTGGACCTGCTGCAGCAGATGCTGCACGACGACCTCGCGAAACTGGTCTACGACCGCCTGCGCCGCCGGCCGATGGTGCTGCCGGTGGTCGTCGAGGTGTAGCGGCGGGCTCAGACTTCGAGCTTCGCGGGCGCCGGCGCGGGCGCGCTCGGCGCGTCGGCGGCGGAGATCGCGGGCAGCGTCACGACGAAGCGCGCGCCCGGCCGCGCGGCGCCCGGATGAGTTTGCTCGACTGTGACCGTCCCGCCGTGCGATTCGGCGACCGCGCGCACGATCGCGAGGCCCAGGCCGAAGGAGCCGCCGCGGTCGCCGGCGCCGCGCACGAAGCGCTCGAACAGCGTCGCGGTCAGGCGCTCGGGCACGCCGGGGCCGTCGTCCTCGACGATCAAGCGCGCCCTTCCCGCGCCATCGAGCGCCGCGGACACGCGGATCTCGGTGCCTGGGGGGGTGTGGCGCAGCGCGTTCTCGATCAGGTTCAGCGCGAGCCGGTGCAGCTCGTCGCGCGAGGCCTGCACGATCGCCGGGTGCACGTCGAGTGAGATCTCGTGCGCGTCGGAGACGGGCCCCAGCTCGGCGGCGGCCTCCACCACGATCTGAGCGAGGTCGCACGGCTCGCGCCGCACCACCCGTCCCACGTCGCTGCGCGCCAGCAGCAGCAGGTCGGCGACGAGCCGGCGCATGCGCTGGGAGGAGCGCAGCGCGGAGCGCGCCGCGTCGGCCTCTTCGCCGTGCAGGGATTCGGCCAAGAGCTCCAGGTTGGCGAGCACGCTCGTCAGCGGCGTGCGCAGCTCGTGCGAGGCGTCGGCGACGAACTGGCGCTGGCGCGCGAGCGTCGCCTCGGTCTCGGCGTGGGCGGCGTCGAGCTCGCGCAACATGCCGCCGAGCGTGCGCGCCAGCTCCGCCACCTCGTCGTCGGCGAGCGGCTCGGGCACGCTGCGGCTCGGGTCGCGCGTGCGCGCGATCTCGGCGGCGGTGCTCGTCAGCTGCGCGATCGGCGCCATCGCGCGGCGCGCGATCATGATGCCGGCGAGCAGCGCGAAGGCGGTGCCGGCGAGCACGCCCAGCACGAGCAGCAGCTCCACGCGCGCGACGGTCGCGTCCAGCTCGGAGAGGTGGCGTCCGTACTGAACGATCACCGTGCCCCCCGTCGGGCCGCCGAGCGCGACGAGGTTGGTGTGCACGCGAAAGCCGTCCACGTTGGCTTCGTTGTAGAGACCGAGTTCGGGCGGCGCGCCCGGCGTGTTGTAGAGCGTTTCGCCGGAGTCGTTGAGGATGCGCACGACCGCGTCCTCGGCCCTCGCGTAGGAGGGGAGGTTCGGCGGGTTGACGATGCTGAGCTTGTAGCCTTCGATGTAGCTGCCCGTCGCCTGCACGCGCAGCAGCGCGGCGAGGTTGTCGCCCGAGACGGCCACTTCGCGGTCGAAGTTGGAGCGGATGCGGTGTACGGTCAGCGAGCCGACGACCAGCGCGAACGCGCACAGGATCGTGAACGTGAGCAGCGCCGAGACGCCCGCGAGCCGCGTGCGGATCGGCAGGCGGTCGAACGCGACCGAGGCGCGCGCGAGCAAACGCGCCGCGAGCTGTCTAGGCCCTGAGTACGTATCCCGCCCCGCGGATCGTGTGCAGCAGTCGCGGCTCCCCCTCGGCCTCCAGCTTGCGGCGCAGGTTCGAGACGAACACCTCGATCGTGTTGGTCGTCGAGAAGGGGTCGTAGCCCCATACCTCGTCCAGCAGCCGCTGGCGCGAGATCACGATGCGCTCGTTGCGCATCAGGTACTCGAGCAGCTCGAACTCGCGCTGGGTCAGCTCGATCTGGCGCTCGCCGCGGGATATCTCGTGCGTGTCCACGTTCAACGACAAATCGCCGACGCGCAGCGGGGCCGAGCCGCGCGGTGGGCGGCGGCGCAACAGCGCGCGCATGCGCGCCAGCAGCTCCTGGCGCTCGAAGGGCTTGACGAGGTAGTCGTCGGCGCCGGCGTCCAGGCCCTCCACGCGCGACTCCAGCGCGTCGCGGGCGGTGAGGATCAGGATCGGCACGTCGTCGCCGTCGCGCAGCTGCTTGGCGACCTCGATCCCGTCGATCTCGGGCAGGCCCAGGTCGAGGATCACGAGGTCGGGGGCGAACGTGCGGCCGTGCTCCAGCGCGGTCTTGCCGTCGCCGGCGGCGCGCACCTCATAGCCCTCCATGCGCAGCGAGCGCTGCAGTGCCTGGGCGATGTCCTCGTCGTCCTCGACGACCAGCACGCGTGGGGCACGGGTGAATTCGCTCATCTCAACCATTGTGTCTAGCGGTGTGCAATAAAGCGATGGTAAGCAGGTTCTCGGCGCGGCGCGTCGAAGCTGGCGCTGATGCCCGCAGCCCGCAAGAGCCCCAAGCGCCAGCCCGCGCGCAGGCAGACGCGCAATCGCACGAGCGCCGGGGGCGCGCGCTCGCGCTCGCGGCGCGGGCGGGGACGCGGCTCCAGCTGGCTCCTCGACGGCTTCAGCTTCAGCCGCCCGGCGCTCACCCAGACCCAGCGCGACGTGCTCGGCCTCGGCCTGGTCGCGCTCGGCGCGTTCATGGCGTTCGTCCTCTACGGCCACTGGAACGGCGGCCGCGCCGGCCACAGCCTGGCGGTCGCGCTCGGCTGGTGCGTGGGGGAAGCGCGCGTGCTGGCGCCGGTCGCGCTGATCGTGGGCGGCGGCGCGCTGCTGCTCGACCAGCTGATCCCCACGCGCCGCCCGCTGCGCACGGGCGGGCTGTGCGTGTTCTCGGCCGTGACGCTCGCGCTGGCGGCGGGCACGCTCGGCGTCAGCGACGGCACTCCCGCGGAGGGCCCGTCCTCGGCGCAGTGGCGCTCGGACTTCCTGCAGGCCCACGGCGGCATTCTCGGCCAGACGCTGTACTGGGTGGCGCACCGGCTCGTGCAGAGCGTGGGCGTGGACATCCTGGTCGTGTTCCTGCTGGTCGTCGGCGTCGTGCTGCTGACGGGCGCATCATTGGCCGCGGTGCTGCGCGCGACCGGCAACGGGCTGCTCGACACGAGCCGCATGATCCGGGCGCGGGCGAGCGCGCTGGAGCGCGGCGCGAAGGGCGCTCCGGAGAAGCCCGCGCGTCCCGCCGCCGAGTCGATCCATCCGCCGGAGCCCGAGCCGCACGAGCTGATCGTGCGCGCCACGCACGTGGAGGCGCCTTCGCTCGACGGGCCGACGCCCGCCCTCGGCCCCGTGGACCGGTGGGACGCGGGTGTCGAAGATCTGATGGAGCCGGCCGAGTCAAACCACGAGAACGACCCCATATCCCAAAAAAACGGCGAGAGCGGCCTCGACGCGGCCGAGCTGCCCCTGGCCGTACAGCCCGATCATGGGAAGGGGAAGGACGGCGCGGGGCCGCCGGAGGAGTCGCTGCTGACGCCGCAGGGGCGCCTGCGCGACGCGGTCACCGACGACCCCGATTTTCACTGGGAGCTGCCGGGTGCCGAGCGGATTCTCACGCGCTCGAGCGCCGAGCAGGCGCGTCCCGACACCGCCGGGCAGGAGCGCACCGCGAGCAGCCTGGTCGAGGCGCTCGGGCACTTCGGCGTGCAGGCTAAGGTGATCGGCACCGTCGCCGGGCCGCACATCACGCGCTATGAGCTGCGGCTCGCGCCGGGCACGAAGGTCGGCAAGGTGGCGCAGCTGAAGGACGACCTCGCCTACGCGCTGGCCGCCACCGACATCCGCATCCTCGCCCCGATCCCGGGCAAGCAGGCCGTCGGCGTGGAGGTGCCCAACGCGAAGCGGCGGATGGTCAGGCTCGGCGACGTCTACCAGGAGCCGCCGAAGGACTGGTCGCCGCTGACGGTGTGGCTCGGCAAGGACGTGGCCGGCAAGGCGATCGGCGCCGACCTCGCGAAGATGCCGCACCTGCTGGTCGCGGGCACCACGGGCGCGGGCAAGTCGGGCGCGATCAACGCGATGCTGGCAAGCGTGCTGCTGCGCGCCACCCCGCACGAGCTGCGGCTCGTGCTGGTCGACCCCAAGCAGGTGGAGCTCAACCACTACGAGTCGATCCCGCACCTGCTGACGCCTGTTATCACGAGCCCGCGGATGGCCGCCAACGCGCTGGGAAACCTGGTGCGCGAGATGGAGCAGCGCTACGGGATCATGTCGCTGTCGCGCACGCGCTCGCTGGGGGAGCTGAACAGGGCGCGCGAGGCCCGGGGCGAGGCGCCGCTGCCCTACATCCTGTGCGTGATCGACGAGCTCGCGGATTTGATGATGGTCGCGCCCGCCGACGTGGAGGACTCGATCATCCGCCTCGCGCAGAAGGCGCGCGCGGTCGGCATTCACCTGGTGCTGGCGACGCAATCGCCGCGCGTGGACGTGATCACGGGCATGATCAAGGCGAACGTGCCCTCGCGCATCGCCTTCTCGGTGTCGAGCCAGACCGACTCGCGCGTGATCCTCGACCAGAACGGCGCGGAGTCGCTGCTCGGCCAGGGCGACATGCTGTTCAGCCCGGTCGGATCGTCCCGCCTGCAGCGCATCCAGGGCGCGTACATCGACGAGTCCCAGATCGCGAAGTTGACGGACATGTGGCGCCGGCAGGGCGAGCCCGAGCTGCGCGAGGAGCTGCTGCAGGAGGTCGAGCCGGCAGAGCCCGAGAAGAGTGGAGATGACGAGTTCGACCCCGACGAGGACCCGCTGCTGGGCGACGCGATCCGGCTCGTCGCGGAAATGCAGACCGCCTCCACCTCGATGCTGCAGCGCCGCCTGCGCCTGGGCTACACGCGCGCGGGGAGGCTGATCGACATGCTCGAGCGTCGCGGTGTGATCTCCGGCTATGAGGGTTCAAAGCCGCGTCAGGTTTTGATTGGAGAGGGGGACGTTCCCCGCGTGCTCAGCATGCTGGGTGGGCCTGGCGGCTCCACGCCCGATGACGCCCCGGCCGTGGCGAGCACCGGAGGGGCCGACAGTCACTAGCCTGTCCGAGTGAAATGACAGATATCGGGGCGACCCTTCGCGAGGCGCGGATGCGCGCCCGCATCGACGTGTCGGAGATCGAGGCCCAGACGAAGATCCGGGCCAAGTATCTGCGGGCGTTGGAGAACGAGGAGTGGGACCTGCTGCCCGGCCCCACGTTCGTGCGGACGTTCCTGCGCACCTACGCGCAGGCGCTTGGGTTGGACGGCAAGGCGCTGGTCGAAGAGTACCGTCTGCGCTGCGAGCCGCCGGCGGAGAACGACCTCCAGCCGATGGTCTCGGGCGCGCCCCGCACGCGCGGACGCGCACGGCACGCGCGCGGCGCACCCGGACCCTCGCGCGGCTACACGATCGCGGTCGTGGCGGTGGGCATCGTGATCGTGCTGCTGCTCTACGGACTGCTGTCCGGCAAAGGCAAAGGCCCCAGCACCGCCTCGACGACCAGCACGGACACGGCGCAAACGCACAATCACCACGGCACGCACGCGCCAGCGAGCGTACCGCACACGAGCTCGGCCGCGGTCGTGGAACTGTCGCTCGAACCCTCCGCGCCCGTGTACGTGTGTTTGGTCGACGCGGCGGGGCGCAGGCGCATCCCCGGCGTGATCATCCAGCCACCCTACAACCCGCTGAAATACCACTCCTCGCGCTTCGAGCTGCTGCTCGGCAACAGCGCGGTGACGCTGCGCATCGACGGCAAGCCCCTGACCGTGCCGCCGTCGAGCACGCCGATCGGCTACGCGATAACCCCGTCGGGCCACACGACGCTCACGCCGGGCGAAGAGCCCACGTGCACATGAGCACGGCGCCGCGCGCCGGCATCCTCGTCACGGGCACGGAGGTACTGACGGGCCGCGTGCGCGACCGCAACGGCCCATGGCTGTCCGACCGCCTGCGCGAGCTGGGAGTGGACCTCGCGCACACGATCGTCGTGGGCGACCGGCCCGCGGACATGGAGGGAGCGCTGCGCTTCATGGCGGGCGAGGGCCTCGCGCTGATCCTGACGAGCGGCGGCCTGGGCCCGACCGCGGACGATCTCACGGCCGAGGTCGTGGCCCGCTTTCAGGGGCGGGAGCTCGTCGTAGACGAGGCGCTGGAGGCGCGCATCGCGGAGATAGTGCGCCCGCTGTCCGAGCGCTACCCGAAGCTCGACCGCGAGGCGATAGCGACCGGCACGCGCAAGCAGGCGACGGTCCCGCGCGGAGCGGCCGTGCTCGACCCGGTCGGCACCGCCCCGGGGCTCGTGGTGGCCCCAGCCGAGGGCGGCGACGGTCCGACGGTGGTGGTGCTGCCAGGCCCGCCGCGCGAGCTGCAGCCGATGTGGGCGCAGGCGGTGCAGGCGCCCGCGTTTCAGGCGGCGATCGCGGGAGCGCCCGAGTATCGCGAGCGGATGCTGCGCCTGTTCGGCATCCCCGAGTCCGAGATAGCGGAGACGCTGCGCGCCGCGCAGCGCGAGGGCGTGGACCTAGCGCAGCTCGAGATAACCACGTGCCTGCGCGGGGGGGAGATCGAGGTCGTCACGCGCTACGAGACGGGCGCGCAGGGGGCATACGACGCGTTCGCGGGCGTGGTCGAGGCCCGTCACGCCGACACGCTGTACTCGACCGACGGCAGCACCATCGACGAGCAGGTGGCCGCGCTGCTGAAGGGCGAGCCGCTCGGCTCGCACCCTGCCGGCGCGCCGCAAACCGTGGCCGTGGCCGAGTCCTGCACAGGGGGGCTGCTGCTGGGACGTTTGACAAACCCGCCGGGAGCCTCCGCCTACGTGCGCGGCGGCTTCGTCGTCTACTCGAACGACGCGAAGGTAGCCCAGGCGGGCGTCGATCCACAGGCCATCGAGAGGCACGGCGCCGTCTCCGAGCAGGTCGCCAAACAACTCGCCGCGGGAGCGCGCGCCAGGCTGAGCGCCGACATCGGCGTGGGCATAACGGGCATAGCCGGCCCGACCGGCGGCACCGAGCAGAAGCCCGTGGGCCTCGTGTGGTTCCACGTGCAGGGCCCCGAGAACAGGACCATCACCCGCTCCGTGCGCCTACCCGGCAGCCGCGCCGACGTGCGCGAGCGAGCCGCGCTCGTGGCGCTGCACCTGCTCCGCCGCCTGCTGCTCGGCGAGGCCGACGACCGGCCGGACACAAGCGCCACGCACTGATTTTTATCGTGGGGCTTGACAGGTGGTCCCGCATCGGGTATAAAGGAGCCATGTCCACTTATCCCCACGTGGGATGAGGGCTCCCCAAGCAAGGGGAGCGGGCGAAATAAGGTCGGGTTTTGGGTTGGCCCCTGTGGTCGACGCATACCGGTAAAGCAGGGCCCTTGGGAGAGGGACCGGGTCGTTTTCCGAGAGAGGGTTGTATTCGCGTGGTTTGTTTGGGGAATAGCGTGCTTGAGAGTCCGTGTGCTCACGGGGCTGGCGTAATAGGACGCGTCAGCGTCGCTGACGCGTCTCTCTCTCTCTCTCTCTCTCTGGCAGCGGGGGTCTAGCCCCTCCAATCGCCAGTCCTTTCGCCGTCGCGGGCCAGTCGCCCGCGGCGGTTTTGTGCTGCCCGGGCTCCCCGCTTTGGCGGGACAGGCGGGGTGGGTTTCGTCGTCCGGGTATTGGTGAGGAGGGGTTTCTGTGCCGTTGAGTGTCCGTCGTCTGGGAATGATCGTGGTGTTCGCGTGTGTGTGCGTGGTGGGTTTTGGCGAGGCGTCTGCGTGGGCGAACGAGGGCTACGTTGCGAGCGGGAGTATTGCGAGTCCTCCTGGTGGATTTGAATATCCGTTGGGTGTGGCGGTCAATCAGTCGAC
Organism: uncultured Solirubrobacterales bacterium; assembly: GCA_963831995.1. Lineage (GTDB taxonomy): Bacteria > Actinomycetota > Thermoleophilia > Solirubrobacterales > Solirubrobacteraceae > Palsa-744. Next base: position 444,343 of record CAWHSI010000001.1, read on the forward strand.
GGGGAATGTTTACGTCTCCGATTTTGGCAAGGGTACCGTCGATGTTTACAACACGTCACACGAATACGTTTCGCAGGTCACGGTGCCTGGCGGGAATCCGTACGAGTTGGCGGTGGACAATTCTGGTGGTTCGTCGGAGGGCGATGTGTATGTCGCGGGGTCCGCGAGCAACGTCGTGTATAAGTACGATGCGACGGCGAACGGTTCCCTGATTCCTGATCCGAGCACTCCGGAAATCGGTGGTGGCGGTGTGTTGAACAGGCCCACGGCGGTGGCGGTGGGTGCCGGTGGGGATGTGTATGTGGCCAGCACTACCGGTATGGTTGCAGAGTTCTCCTCGTCGGGCGAAGTGTTGAATCCCGATCTGATTACCGGTCTGTTCGAACCTCAAGGGATCGCTCTTAATTCTGCCGGTGATATATATGCCGCGACCGAGAACCAGGGTACGGTCGAGTATGGTCCATTGGGGGAATGCGTCGAAGCCTGCACGCCGATTAACGTAGGCCCGAAAAATCGGGATGTTGTCCTAGCGTCCCAGGGTGACGTGTTGGTGGCGGATGAAACGACTGGGAAGGTGGCGGAGTATGGACCCGATCCCTCGCATGCGTTGATTCAGGAATTCGGAGCTTTCCAGTTGCCTTTTGGTATCGCTACGGACCCTACGCGGCACATTGCTTATGTGGCCGATCTTTTCGGTAAAGTGGTAGACACCTTTGAAGAAGGTCCCACTCCGGAAGCGCCGGAAACCGGCACGGCGGAAGTCAAAGGCGCGACTGCGATCCTGCATGGCACGTTGAACCCGAACGCGAGTGCGAAGGCCGGCTGGTATTTCGCGTACAACAATAACGGTGGTTGTACCGGTGGTCGGACGACGCCTGTGGAGGCTGAAGTCGAAGGCAAGGGTTTGGCGGAGTCGGTCGAAGCGAGTGGCCTGGAACCGTCGTCTACGTACACGTACTGTATGGTCGCGCGTAACAAGTATGGGTCTGAATATGGTGCGGCTGAGAGTTTTACGACGGGCTCGTCGCAGCCCGTGGTTGAAGGCGGGAGCGTGTCGAGTGTCGGTATTTCTGGTGCGACGTTGGAAGCGCGGGTCAATCCGGAGAAGCAGGAAACGACGTGTGTTCGTTTCGAATACGGCGAAACGAGCGCGTACGGTAACAGTGTCTCGTGTAGCGAAGCGAGTCTCGGGAGCGGGTATGGCGGTGTGCAGGCCACTGCGGTCGTTTCGAATTTGAAGCCGAACACTGCGTATCATTTCCGTGTCGTGGTTGAAAATCCGAGCTCGCCGTCGGGTGGGACTCTTGGGTCGGATGAGACGTTTCAGACGTCTCCACTGATCGCGGGCGAGTCGTTCTCCGAAGCCGGTCAGCATGGCGCTACCGTCAGCGCAGAGTTGAACACTGGTGGTTTGGCGACGTCGTATTATGTTGAATACGGCTCGACGAGTGCGTACGGGTCGAGCACTCCTGTGCGAGTTACTGGGGAAGGTGAAGGCACGGTGAGTGTGTCTGCGCGTATCGAAGCTCTCCAGTCGTATAGCGAATATCATTTCCGTGTTGTCGCTTCGAATTCGGAGGGGGCGGAAGAACGTGGTGAAGACCTCGCGTTCCGTACGTTGCCGGCGCCGATCAATGGTTTGCCTGATGAACGTGTGTATGAAATGGTGAATCCTCCCGATGATCTTAATATGGATGTGTATAGGCCTCCGGGTGATTATGACTTTAGCAATAATGAAGGTTTTCAAACGGAATATCCGTTTCAGGTGGCTGTTGATGGTTCTGCGATCGCGTATATGGGTGGTGCGACGGTTGGGGGGACTGGGAAAGAGGGTTATGGGATTCAGTATCTCGCGACGCGTTCTGCGGGTGGTGGCTGGTCGCAGAAGACGATTGAACCTGACGGTCGCGAAGACGTATATAGCGGGTTCGATAGTGATCTTGATGTTGGGGTCTTGGGCACTGGGGTGGAACAAGAATTGTCGTCGTTGTCTGCTCTGGTGCCCGATAAGAGCTATAGTATGCTCTATTCGTGTACGGATTTGAGTAGTGTGTGTAGGACTCCCGAAGAAGCGTCACGGGTGGACGCAAACGAATACTCCCCGCTGTTTACGGTCAAGCCGCCGAACCGTACCGGTTACGCGTTTGGTACCGACAGCGAAGAAGTGCATGGGGCTGCCGGGGCGGATGGTTTTCCGGTGTTTGCGGGTGGGTCGGCTGGTTTTACGAGTCTCCTGTTTGAGGCTAATGACGCGTTGATTCCCGGTGAAGGCTCGATTGAACGGGAACTCGCGGAAGACGTGAAACTGGAAGTCGCGAATGGTGAAGATCATAGTTATCTTTATGATTCTGTCGGTGGAAAGCTCGTGTTGATCGACGTGTTGCCTGGTACTACGAGTGTGCCGGAGGGTACGGTCGCGACACACGCGATGTTCGGTGCGGCACCGTTCAATCATCCCGAAAAAAACGCTTCCGATTTCAGTAATGTGATTTCTGGTGATGGTGATCGTGTTTATTGGACTGAGTTGGGGTCTGGGTCGACTGAAGGTCGTGTGTTTCTCAGAGAGAATCCCGGTGCTCCTGTGAGCCCAGTCGATTCTGAAGGTCATTGTTTGGTCGCGACGGATGCGTGTACTGTGCCTGTGTCTGCTGGTCCTGCACGGTATTGGACGTCGGTGGAAGACGGCAGGCTCGCGTTCTACACGGAAAACGGTGCGTTGTATCGTTTCGACGCTGTCACGGGTGTTTCCGAAGCATTGACCGCGACGACGGCAAGCGTTCTCGGTGTGACTGGGGTCAGCGAAAATGGGGAAGTCGCGTATTTCGTCGCTGAAGAAGCTATCGGTGCTGTTCATGGTCCGGGTGGTACGGTGCCTCAGCAGGGCGAGCCCAACATGTACGTGTCGGATCACGGCACGGTAGGGTTCGTCGCGACACTGGCAGGCACTGACGGTAACGAGGTTGAACCAGTCAAGGACGGGACGGGTGCAGATTACTATGCCGAAGTGGGTGATTGGCAGCCCGGTCTTGGGTTTCGCACCGCCGAGGTCACGCCTGATGGTGGTGGTCTCCTGTTCATGTCCAGTGAAAAGTTGAAGACCGTCGGTTTCCCTGATGGCGTGCCTAATCGTGGTTTGCAGGAGGTGTACCTGTTCCAGGCAGGGAGCGATGAATTGTTCTGCGTGTCATGCAGTCCCAGTGGTGAAACACCACCGGCGAGCGAGGGTTATGGGCCTCCCGCCGCGGCGTTTGTATCTGTGACTCGTAGTAATACGTATATGTTTCAGTGGGTGTCCGATGATGGCGATCAGGTGTTCTTCGATAGTGTTGTGCCGCTGGTCCCGCAGGACACTAACGGTAAACAGGATGTTTATGAGTGGGAGCGTGAAGGGTCCGGTAGTTGCGTGACTGGGTCTGGCGCGAATGGTGGTTGTTTGTATCTATTGTCCAGTGGTAGTAGCAAACAGGCGTCGTGGCTGCTCGGCGCGAGCGCTAACGGTGAAAACGTGTTCATCACCACACGGTCGAAGTTGACTTCTAACGATGGCGATGAAGCTTATAACCTGTTTGACGTTCGCGCGCATGGTGAACGCCCGATCGAAGAAGGAGTGTGTACTGGTACTGGTTGTCAGGGTGCGCCGGCACCACCACCGACGTTTGCCACACCACCAAGCGTAACGTTCGAAGGGGTAGGCAACTTCCCACCACCATCTGTTTCTGTGAAGAGCGGCAAATCGACGAAGAAGACCGTGGTGAAATGTCGAAAGCCGAAGGTGCGTAGAGACGGTAGATGCGTGACCGCTAAACATAAATCGAAGGCTAAGCGCAAGGCGCGGCGTTCGCGTGTTTCGCATAGTGTCGTCGAGCGTCATCGGAGGGCCGCATAAATGAGTTATCTAACGCAGAGTCCCCGTGTCGCATCCACCGTTCTTCTCGCTACCGGCGGTCGTAAAGGCAGGATGCTTGGTGTGATCGCAGCACTGCTTATCGTCGTGTCCTGCATGATGGTTACGAGTGTTTCGTGCGCGTGGGGGATTGAACCGCGGCCTGGATGGGAGGTGTTCGGGGAGTTCACTCCGACCGATCTGCCGCCAGGTGGTGAAGGCGACTTGATTGTGTCCCTTTATAATATTGGTAGTGTTTACGGTGGTGCGGTGACTGTGACCGATACGTTGCCGCCGGGCCTGCTGGTCGGCAAGGGTTCTGGTGGTTCTGCTTGTACGGGTGAAGGTACGAGGGTCGCGACGTGTGAAATAGGTTCCGCCGGGCCCGGCCGTGAAGGGACCGGGGTTAAAATCCCTGTGGTTGTCGAAGCGACAGCGTCTAACGCGGGCTCGCCGGTGGATCGCATCGTCGCTAGTGGTGGTGGTGCGTCCAGTGCGGCTCACGCGGAAGTACCGGTCACGTTCGGTTCGGCCACTGCAGGGTTCGGGTTCCAGAACTTCGACGCGTGGTTCTCAAACGCGCAGGGAGAAATCGATACGCAGGCGGGATCCCACCCGTACGCGTTGACCGTCGTATACGCACTGAACACTAAGGGTAAAGGTAACGGAGAACCGGCTGGTGGGGAAATGCACACGTTGAACGTGAACGTGCCGGCCGGTCTTGTCGCCGAACCCGGTGCGGTACCACAATGCCCCCGCGCAGACCTCGATGAAAACGAAGGCGAATGTCCTGCGGATACGCAGATCGGTGTCGACTGGGCCGAGCTCGAGGGTGGTGGCTTCGCCGGACTGAATGTTTATAACATGGTGCCGCCAGCCGGAGTGGCGGCACAGTTCGCGTTCAAATTTGAGTCACTAATATACTTTCTCGATTCCGGTGTTCGCAGCGGTGGCGATAACGGCATCACGACACAGGTCGACCCAGTCGGCCAAACAGGAACGGTCGCGAACACGACGATTATCTGGGGTGCTCCCGGTGAACACGGCACCGGCGCGCCGATCAAACAGTTCCTGACACTACCGACATCGTGCAGCGAACCGCCAAAGTTCAGTATCGAAGCGATAGGAACATGGGAGAACCCATCCGCTTACGCACAAGACAGCAGTGTGCTACGCGACCAGGATGGAGAACCGACCACGATGACCGGGTTGCGAACGACTCGTGCATTTCGCTCCCGTACTGGAAGCATCGCCGGAAACACGCTACGCGGACACGCCAACAGGACTAAGCGCGATCGTGAAGAACCAGACCGGCGTGAACCCCGAAGGACTCGCGACGTCCGGTTTGCGCGACACGACGGTGACGCTTCCCGAAGGTGTGGTGATCAATCCGGGTCAGGCGACGGGGTTGCAGGCGTGTCATGCGGGTGTTGGGCCTGGTGGAGACAGCCTCCCACTACCCGGCGAAAACGGCGAAACAGAAAAGTTCTGGGGACCACCGCAATGTCCCTCCGCGTCGAAGGTCGGCACCGATGAAATCATCACGCCACTACTACCGAACCCGTTGAAGGGCAACGTGTACGTGCTCGCCCAGTCGAATGGTGGTCCTGGGGAACCACCGAACCTGCAATCCAGTCCGCCCGCGTTGCAGATCCTGGTATCGGCGTCCGGGGAAGGCGTGAACCTGAAGCTCGTCGGCACGATCCATCTGAACGAAACGACGGGCCAGTTGACGACAACGTTCGAAAACACGCCTGATGCGCCGTTCAGCGAATTCCGTTTGTCTTTCAGTGGTGGTGCGCAGGCAGCGCTCGCGACACCCACGACGTGCGGGACCTACAGGACGACAGCCGTGTTCACGCCATGGAGCGCACCGTTCGTAGAACCATCCTTCGAAGCCACGCGCTTCGCGATCGAATACGGACCCGACGGTACCCCCTGCGCGAACCCACTCCCGTTCGCGCCGAGCATGACCGCTGGTGCTACGACCGATCAGGCCGGCGGGTATACGGACTTCACGATGCTGTTGACCCGTGGTGATGGGCAGCAGCACATGGAAAAGCTGCGGTTCAACACGCCCGAGGGCCTGTTGGGCATGATATCCAAGGTCAAGCTCTGCGAAGAACCGCAGGCCGCGAAAGGCGAATGCCCAGCCGCCTCGCAGATCGGGCATACGGTCGCTGAGGCCGGTCCCGGCCCGTACCCGTTCGTGATCCCAGAGCCGGGTGCTCCACCCGCACCGATCTACCTCACCGGTCCCTATGAGGGTGCTCCGTTCGGATTGTCTATCGCGGTACCGATCGTCGCCGGCCCGTTCAACCTCGGTACCGAAGTCGTTCGCGCGAAGATCGAAGTGGACCCGTTGACAGCGAGGCTCACGATCACCACGACACCGTTCCCGAAGACCGTGAAAGGCATCCCGACCGACATCCGCGCGATCAACGCCGTAATCGACCGTCCAGAATTCATGTTCAACCCCACCAGCTGCAACCCCATGAGCTTCGCCGGCACCGCCTACAGCTTCGAAGGCGCAACAGCACCCCTCTCAAGCCACTTCCAGGTCGGGTCCTGCCAAGCCTTGAAGTTCCAACCCAACTTCAAAGTCTCGACCAACGGCAAGACATCAAGAGCGGACGGCGCCAGCCTCACCGCAAAGATCGTCTATCCCGTCGGGAACCTCGGCGCGAACCAAGCATCATCCCAATCCAACATCAAAGCCGTCAAGGTAGACCTACCGAAGCAGCTCCCGTCGCGTCTGACGACGCTGCAGAAGGCGTGTCCCGCGAAAGTGTTCGAAGCAGACCCCGCAGGCTGTCCCGCGGACTCTATCGTCGGGCACGGCAGGGCGATCACACCACTACTACCCGTACCCGTCGAAGGACCAGCCTACTTCGTATCCCATGCCGGCGAAGAATTCCCGAACCTGATCGTCGTACTACAGGGCGACAACGTCACCGTCGACCTCGTCGGCGACACGTTCATCAACACTAAGACGAACATCACCTCAAGCACGTTCAAGGAAGTCCCCGACGTCCCGATCCAGAGCTTCGAACTGAACCTCCCGCAGGGCCCATACTCAGCCCTCGCGGCGAACACGAACCTCTGCAAAGTCAAGGGCGGACTGAAGATGCCCACCGCGTTCACCGGCCAGAACAACGCCGTGATCCACGAGACGACGCCGATCGCGGTCACCGGGTGCGCGAAGGCCGTCAAGAAGCATAAGAAGGCGAAGAAGCACAAGAAGGCAAAGGGTCGCAAAGCGAAGAAGAAATGAAATGCTCGCCCAAGAACAGATCGCGGCTGACCGGCTAGAAAGCAACGGTGATGGGCACCGTGACGCGCACACCCCGAAGGACGCGCACACCCTGCAGGGCACACACAGGCAGGTCGCCGACATCCAGCGAGCACGGATGCTCGCCGCGATGGTCGAAGAAGTAGCCGAACGCGGCGTCGCAAACGTGACCGTCTCCGACGTGGTCGCGCGCTCGGGCGTCTCACGCCGCACGTTCTACGAGATCTTCGAAGACCGCGAAGACTGCTTCCTCGCCGCCTTCGACAACGCGATCGCACGAATCGCAAGCGTCGTCATCCCAGCCTACGAACAAAAAGGCAACTGGCAAACCAAAATCCGCTCCGCGATCACCGTCCTGCTCGAATACCTCGACCGCGAGCCCAGCACAGGGCGCCTGGTCATCGTAGAGACGCTCGGCGCGGGCCAGATCGCGCTCGCGCACCGCAAGCGCAGCATCGCCCAAATCATCGCGATCGTCGACCACGGCCGCAACGAGAGCAGGACGGGCGCGGGCGCCCCACCGCTCACAGCCGAGGGCGCCGTCGGCGGCGCGCTGTCGGTCCTGCACGCACGCCTCACCGAACCCGACCCCGGCAACCTGACCGAGCTCGCGGGCCCGCTCACAAGCATGATCGTCCTGCCCTACCTCGGAACCACCGCCGCGCGCAGGGAGATCGAACGGCCAGCCCCCAAACCAGGGCCAAAGCGCCCACCGGCCACCCGCAACCCACTGCAGGGCCTCGAGATGCGCCTCACCTACCGCACCGTACGCGTACTGATGGCCGTAGCAGCCCACCCAGGCTCATCCAACCGAGCGGTCGCGGGCGGAGCCGGCATAGCCGACCAAGGCCAGATCTCAAAGCTACTGAACCGCCTACACGGCCTCGGCCTAATAGACAACGCCAGCGGCACCCCCACCCGCGGAGAACCAAACGCATGGACACTCACCGAGCGCGGCTGGCAGGTCCACGCAGCGATCTCGGCACAAACGTCGGCGGGCTGAGGGACGCGGTGAACCCGCTCACGACGGGTCGAGCAGGTGCAGGTTGAGCTCCTGCGCGCGCTCCGGTGTCACGAGCGCGTTGGTCTGCTCGAGCAGACGCAGCACACGGTCGTGACCGGTCCACGTCATGCGCGACGCCCACCGTTGCGCACGATCGATCATGCGCCACAACGGTGTGGGGTTGTCGTTCAGGCTGAGCGCGCGCAGGGCGCTCATGTACTCGTCGCGATAGGACAGGGGCACCATCGCGCGGCACAGTCCGGCGGCCGTCAGCTCGGCGTTCATCAATGCTCGCGCGACGCGACCGTTGCCGTCGGCGAACGGGTGGACCTCGGCGAGCAGGAACATCGCGTAAATAGCTCTCGGCAGACCGCGTGGAAGCGTCCGGTAGAGCGTGAAGCCCTCGTGCAAGGTGCCGCGCACCAGGTCCGGGTGCACGAACAGCGTCGCGCCCGCCCTGTTGACCTCCAACTTGTACTCGCCGGGCCCAAGCTCCGGGCGGCCTCGCATGATGCGCCCGTGGACGTCGCGAATGTAGTTCTCCAGTTGCTCGACTGTTTGCGGCGTCGCGCTGCGCAGGCGCGGGTCGGTGATCGCCTCGAATGTGCCCTGGATGTCGTGCGCGTCGGCGGGACGCTGCGGCGGGATGCGACCCTCGAAGACGATCTCCTCGGCCTGATCGACCTCGAAGACCGTCCCCTCGATCCAGTTTGAGAAATAGGCCTCGAAGAACGCGAACAGACGCTCCGGATCCTCGGGCGCGGGGCGCTCGGGCAGCTCTTGGCGGGCAAGTTCGGCGCGCAGCGCCTCGAAGCGGCGCAGCCTGTCGGTGTCATAGCCAAGGCCCGCGTTGCGCGCCTTCGCCGCGGGCGTGCGCAGCCTGTCCTCGCGTGTGCCGAGCAGCGCCCCGACAAGGCGATCCAGTTCGGCGAACTGCGCTTCGGCGTCCAGTGCCGGGGCGATCTCGCGGGCGCCGTCGCGCAGCTCGTTCAGCGCCCGATCTCCCCTGATACGCGCAAGGCGGTCGAGTCGCTCCTCGAGCTCCTCGCGGCGCAGCGTGCGACGCACGCCCGAGCGGGCGCGGGAGGGACGCATGTTCTCGAGCGCGATCCGCGCGGGGCCGGCCAACCACAGACCGGCGAACTCCATGTCGCCCGCCACCGGGCCAGGCCCCCTGCGCGGCCGCAGCGTCAGCCCCGGCAGCCTCACCGGGCGCGGGTTGGCGAGCATCGGCCCGCTGTCGAGGAACAGCGACCCGTCCGACGCCGGCCCGACGGTCGCGCCGCTGCGATCCACGATCACAGCGCCCGGGAAGTACAGGGCGGCGACGTCATACCAACGGCGGCGCAGCAGCTGCTCGGGCGGCTCGTCCAGATTCGTCGAATACAGCCCCCGGGCCAAGCGCCGTATCTCGCCGCGCCCCGCAGCCCGGCTCGCCCACTTCGAATCCTCAGGCCTGAAGATCTCGGGCAAGTTCTGTGGTTTATGAGCAGCCGTTGGAACCCCGGAGCGGAAGATTACGCGTTTAGCAGGCCAAGATCATGGAAGATCCCGCAGTTAGTATAGGGCGCGTGACCACGGGCGGCCACCGCAGCGATAGACCCGCCGCCGAGCGCTAGGCTAGTATATATCCATACTCAGTTAGTATATACTGGTGCCTGTGGCCAAGCATCTGATTGACGTCGACGAGCAGGCTCTGCGCGACGCCCGCGCCAAGCTCGGCGTGCGCACGATCAAGGAGACGGTCAACCGTGCGCTTCGCTTGGTCGGCGACGATCGCGGCGCGGAGGTCAAACAGCGCCTGGATGCGCTCGCCGGTGCCGACCTCGCGCCGCGCGAGCAGGCATGGCGCTGACGCACCTGCTGGACACGAGCGTTTTCACGCGCCTGAGCGAGCCCACGGTTCGCCAGGCCGTCGAGCCGAAGGCGCAAGCAGGCGAGCTTGCCCGCGCCGGGATCAGCGACCTCGAGATCGGCTTCTCGGCTCGCAACGCAGCAGAGTGGGACCGCCTCGCCGACGCAGTCGACGTCTTCGAGCCGATCGAGACGACGGCGGATCACGTAAGGCGGGCAAAGCAGGTACAGCGTCTGCTCGCCTCCAAGCACCAGCGCGGTCGCAAGCTGCCCGACCTGCTCGTCGCCGCGGCAGCCGAGGAGCACGGCCTGACCGTCATGCACTATGACGGGGACTTCGACCTGATCGCAGGCGTGACCGGACAGTCCAGCGAGTGGGTGGTCCCAGCCGGCTCGATCGACTGAGGCACACGAAGAATGCATACGCTGAGACGGTGCATCGCAATGTAGCGCGCCTGTTCGTCGCGGTAGACCCGCCGCCGAGCGTATGCGAGCAGTTGGCGACGTGGGCGCGGGCGGCTCTGCGCGGCATCCAGCGCCGCTCAGACGACACGCCCGCACGCGTCCTCGACCCGGAGCTGCTGCACGTCACCCTCTGCTTTCTGGGCAACCGTCCGGTGGCGGAGATCGACACGATCGCGGCACGACTGGCCGCGTGCAACGGGCCAACCGGCAAGCTGTTCGTGGGGGCACCGCTGTGGCTGCCGCCGCGGCGCCCGCGCACATTGGCGGTCGAGCTGCACGACGAGCAGGGGAGGCTCGCGGCTCTGCGAAAGTCGGTAGTGGACGCCGTTCAGAGCATCGGAGGCGAGTCCTCCGACGCCGAGAACAAGCCCGCGCCAGCAAAGCACAGCCACTTCCGCCCACATCTCACCGTGGCCCGCATGCGCAGCGCCAGCGCCCCGCGCGAGCGCACCCTGCCACCCACACCGGCCCTGTCGTTCGTCCCGCATCGACTGATCCTCTACCGCTCATGGCTAGAGGTTGTCCGCGATCTCGTAGATCTTTGAACGGCGGTCCTCCCGCCTTGTCCGCTCCGGTTGGGAGCGTTCGGGGCGCTAACCAAGTCCGAGAGGACAGGAGGAACCGCCATGAAGAAGGTACCCGCTGCGAAGGTCGGCACGACGTTCGAGGTGTCGGAGAGTCCGCTGCCACCGCAGATCCAGGAGGCGCTCGGTGAGCTCGTGGGAGCGGCAAGGGAGGGGCTGCTCGCGCTGAGCGTCGGTGTCGGGCTCGGCGTCGTCCATGAGCTGATGGAGAGCGAGGTCGACGAGGTGGTCGGTCCGAAGGGCAAGTGGAACCGGGATCGCACCGCAAAGCGTCACGGTCACGAGACAGGGTCGATGACACTCGGCGGTCGCCGGGTGCGGGTCTCTCGTCCACGAATGCGCACGACCGACGACGCGCACGAGCTGCCGGTCCAGACCTATGAGTATTTCGCTGATCGCGACCCGCTGACCAGGGCTGTGATGGACCGCATGCTCGCCGGTGTCTCGACGCGGCGGTTCGCTACGGTCGGCGAGCCGGTCGGCGCCGACGTCGAAGGGAATGCGACCTCGACTGGTAAGAGCGCAGTCTCGGACATGTTCATCGAGCGCACCCGCACCGCGCTTGGAGAGCTGATGGGCCGCCGGCTGGACGACGTGCGCTTGGCGGTGATGATGCTCGACGGCCTTCAGATCGCCGATCGCACGCACATCGTCGCGCTCGGGATCAGCACCGAGGGCGTGAAGATCCCGCTCGGGCTGTGGGAGGGCTCGACCGAGAACGCCACGCTCGCCCGAACACTGCTCGCCGACCTCATCGACCGGGGACTGGACCCCGAGCAGGCGATCCTGTTCGTCATCGACGGCGGGAAGGCGATCCGTCGGGCGATCACCGACGTGTTCGGTGAGCACGCGCTGGTGCACAGGTGTCAACGACACAAGGAGCGCAATGTTTGTGACCTCCTGCCCGAACGCGACCGCCCCGCCGTTTTGGCCCGGATCCGCGGCGCGTGGGCGCTCAAGGACCCAGATCTCGCCGAACAGCGCCTGCAACTCCTCGCCTCAGAGCTCGACCGCACCTGGCCCGACGCTGCCGCCTCGCTGCGGGAGGGAATGCCCGAGACGCTGACGCTGATGCGGCTCAAGATCACCGGTCAACTCGCAAAGACGCTGTGCTCGACCAACCCGTGTGAGTCGATGATCGAGATCGTCCGTCACACGCAGCGCAACGTGAAGCGCTGGCAGGACGGCGACATGCGCAAGCGCTGGACCGCCGCCGGGATGCTCGTAGCCGAGAAGCAGTTCCGGCGGATCATCGGTTACCGCGACCTCGCCAAGCTCGTGATCGCAATTGAGCGTCACACCCTCCTCGCTGCCGAGAAGAACAGCGACCGTCAGGAGACTCGCGAACTCGTTACCGTTTGACCATCAACCCGTGAGGACCGCCGCCAAAGTTCCACGACGATCCGGACATCCTCCATGGCTATCGCCCGAGGAAGCAAGCTACGAGGCACTGGCAGCGCACGCGATCGGGTGATCGCCTGTGACGGGGTCCCGCGATGCCCCGGGACGTACCCAGACGATCGTGGCGGGCTACCCTTCAGCCGCGAGCAGCCCGTCGAGATCGACCTCGGCAGTCTCAGCCACCCGCTTATCGGTGAGGCGCGGCGTCTCGCGCCGGCGGCACCGCGCGGGCAGAGGCGCATCCTCTCGATCGAACATCCGCTCGTGTACCGGCTGCGCCACGGACGGTGGCGTGGCGCAACGTGGTTGGAGGCCAAGGCCGCGCGTTTCTGGCTCTGTGCCGGAGCCCAGCGCGAGGAGGGCTCCGGCGAGGACGCCTATGAAGTCTTCGCCGCCCTGCATCAAGCCGGGCGACTCCTGCCTGATGATGATGACCGGCTGCGTGACGAGCTCGAGCGCAACGCGCGCATCATCGATGACGCCGCCGACTCGATCCCCTCCGTCCTAGCCGATGCCTTCAACCATCGGGACCGCGATGTCACGGCCTGCTTCGGTGGGCTCGTCGACGTCCGGCTCCACGTCACCGCGCCCGGTGAAGAGGTGTGGGTCGCGATCGCGACTCAGGCGACCGACGGGCGCTTCGTCGAGGAGCGACTCCGAGATGTCCTCTTCGGCTTGGTCTTGGACGCAGCGGAAGCGGAGCTGTGGGAGCCGCGCGCGGACTGGCCTTCAGGCGAGCTCGCATGGTTCGAGGTCGCACGCCTCGGTCTACGCGGAGAAGCACCGAGCTGATCGGATGCGCCACCGCCGACTCGCTCGACATCGGCCTCGCCGACTCCTAGCGAGTACGCGAGCGTGGACGTCTTGCCGCCCAGCAGCGCCTCCTGCGCGCGCTCCATGCGCAGCACAAACTGCTCGCGGTGATGTTCGACGTACTCATCGACCGCGCGCTCGACAAGCTCGGCCTGCTTCAGGCCCGCCATCAACGCGGCGTAGCGGACCTTCTCCTTGGTGGTCTCATGGACCTTGATCGGGGATTGCGCACGCATTGTGGGTCACTCGGTACTTCGGTACTGCTGAGGATACCATGCTGCGGCGGTCGTAGCCGAGCGGGACTCGCGCCCACGGCGTGGAGCCACTAGCAACCGCGCGGGCTTGCGCCCCGGCGGTGCGTTCGGTCGTGGTGCGGCGCTGGTACTCGTTGACCGCGCCGAGCAGCGTCCCGGAAAGCCACTGGCCGGCACTGCCATTGGTGACTTGACCGACATCGACCGCGAGCACCTGACCGCCGCTAGCCTCGACGCGCTCGATCAGCTCGCCTTGGACCTTCAGGCTGCGACAGAGCCTGTCGAAGTATGCGGCCACCACGACCTGGGCCTCGCCAGCCTCGACGCGCTCGACCGCCGTCCGCAGGCCCTCACGCTTCGCCAGCGGTGTCCCGCCGCTCACGTCCAGCTCGGGGATCACATCCAGCAGCTCTAGGCCGTCGCGCTCGCACTCGGCTTCGATGCGCTGGCGCTGCTCGTCGGGACTGGCGAAGCTCTCGCCGTCACGTCCCGACACGCGGGACACGCGGACGATGCCGATCGCTTGGCGCTGCGGTCTGCCATGCTTGGGACTCTTAGAGAATGCCATGTTGACTCCCTGGTCATAACTATGCAGAAGCGCTACCACCTGACCACCTTCGGCTGCCAGATGAACGAGCACGACTCCGAGCGGATGAAGGGGATGCTCGAGTCGCTCGGTTATGACGAGGCGTCCGAGCGCTCACAGGCGGACCTGATCCTGTTCAACACGTGCTCGATCCGCGAGACCGCCGACAGCCGCTTCGTCGCGCACCTGGGGGAGGCCAAGCGCCTGAAGCGCGAACAACCCGAGCGTGTCGTGGGGGTGGGGGGCTGCTGGGCGCAGTCGGTCAAGCAGGAGGTGTTCGAGCGATTTCCGTTCGTGGACGTAGCATTCGGCCCCGGCCAGACGCACAAGCTCGCCGAGTTCCTCACGAGCGACTCGCTCACAGCACAGGGGTACTTCGAGTTCGAGGGCTTCACCGGGCACCTGCCCGCCAAGCGCGCACGCCCGTTCCAGGGCTGGCTTCAGATCAGCGTGGGCTGCAACTGCCGCTGCTCATACTGCATCGTGCCGAGCACCCGCGGGCGCGAGGTGTCGCGGCCGCTTGAGGAGCTTGTAACCGAGGTGGAGCAGATGGCCTCAGACGGCGTGCGCGAGGTGACGCTACTCGGCCAAAACGTCAACTCCTACGGACGCGACCTGCGAGTCGAGGGCAAGCCGGAGACGTTCGCCAACCTGCTGCGCCGGCTCGACGCGATCGAGGGGATCGAGCGCATCCGCTACACGAGCCCGCACCCGAAGGACATGCGCGAGGACGTGATCCGCGCGCACGCCGAACTTGCGAGCGTGTGCGAGCACATCCACCTGCCGCTGCAATCGGGGTCGAGCCGCATCCTCAAGGCGATGCGCCGCACCTACGACCGCGAGCGCTACCTGGACCGGGTGGCGCTGATCCGCGAGCACGTGCCCGACGCGGCGATCACGACCGACATCATCGTCGGCTTCCCGGGGGAGAGCGAGGAGGATTTCGAGCAGACGCTCCAGGTGGCCGAGCAGGTGGGCTACGACAGCGCGTTCACATTCATCTTCTCCCCGCGCCGGGGCACCGAGGCGGCGGAGATTACCGATGGTGTCGTGCCCCACCCCGTGAAGGTGCAGCGGATGGAACGGCTCGTGGAGGTCGTGCAGCATCGTGCGCTGGAGCGCGCTCAGCGCTTCGTGGGGCGGACGCTGGAGGTGCTGGTCGAAGGTCCCTCGCGCACCGACCCCGAGCGCATGCGCGGGCGCACGCGCCACAACAAGGTCGTCAACTTCGCGGGACTGGCCGCGCCCGGCGAGCTGACGCACGTGCAAATCGCCAAGGCCACGAGCCAGACGCTCTCAGGCGAGGAGAGCCTCGTGGCCCGCGCCGCTCGGACATAGACGGCCCCGCCGGACTGCCACCCGCGACCGCGAGCGCGTATCGGCCCGATGGAGGACTCGCGCTCGCCGAGGCGAACATACGTTCTCATAGTTCCGTCCGAAGCGACCCATACATTCTCAGCACCAACTTTTTCGACAGGAGGACATGACGATGCCCGTGACCGATGAGGAGAAGGCCGCAAAGGCGCGCGACGCGGCCCTGCAGGGCGCGCTTACGCAGATCGAGCGCGAGTTCGGCAAGGGCTCGGTCATGCGCATGGGCGACGAGGGCGCCCAGGTACGCGTCGATGCGATCCCCACGGGGGCGCTGTCGCTGGATCTGGCGCTCGGCATCGGCGGCGTGCCGAAGGGGCGCATCGTGGAGGTGTTCGGCCCGGAGTCATCGGGCAAGACGACGCTGATCTACCACATTCTCGCCGAAGCCCAGAAGCTGGGGGGGGTGTGCGCGTTCATCGACGCCGAGCACGCGATGGACCCGCTGTACGCCAAGGAGATCGGCGTGGACATCGACGAGCTGCTCGTCTCCCAGCCCGACTACGGCGAGCAGGCGCTGGAGATAGCGGACATGCTCGTGCGCTCGGCCGCCGTGGACGTCGTGGCGATCGACTCGGTGGCGGCGCTCACGCCGAAGGTGGAGCTCGAGGGACAGATGGGCGACCAGACCGTGGGCGCGCAGGCGCGGATGATGAGCCAGGCGATGCGCAAGATCGCCGGCAACCTGAACCGCACCGGCACGCTGTGCATCCTCACCAACCAGATCCGCGAAAAGGTGGGGGTCATGTTCGGCTCGCCCGAGACGCAGCCGGGCGGCCGCGCGCTGAAGTTCTACGCCTCCCAGCGCCTTGACATCCGCCGTATCGAGACGCTCAAGGACGGCACCGAGGCGGTGGGCAACCGCGTGCGCGTGAAGGTCGTCAAGAACAAGCTCGCCGCGCCCTTCCGCCAGGCCGAGTTCGACATCGAGTTCGGCAAGGGCATCTCGACCTCCGGCTGCCTGGTTGACCTCGGCATCGAGCACGGCATCGTCACGAAGTCGGGCTCATTCTTCTCCTACGGCAACGAGCGCCTCGGCCAGGGCCGCGGCAACGCGAAGGCGTACCTGGACGAGAACGCCGCGATCGCGGGAGAGATAGAGCGCAAGGTGTATGCCGCGCTCGGGATCGGGGCCGACAAGGTCAGGCCGATCCAGGGGACCGAGCCGCCGCTTGCCGTGGCGCCCGATCCAATCGATGCCGAGGCGGACACACGTGCCGCATAGGACGCCACGATCCGACTGCATATGGGCGGAATCCTCCCGGACGGTGTCTGCGCCGCCCGGGAGGCTCTCCGCTGTGCCCCATAGGGTGCCTGCGCCCCATGGGGCGCCTGACTACTGAGCCGTCGCTCCCGCGGCAGGACCGCCTTCATAGGCCGAGCCCGAGTTCGAGCCGGAGCCCGAGCTCGAACCGGACGAACCGGACTTGCCGCCCATGTTCGGGCAGGGATGACCTGAGGAGCCCGACGGTGGGGTCGTGGACGGGGTAGTGGTTGTCGTGGGCGGCGTCGTCGCCGTCCCACTGGTGGACTGGGTCGTCGTGCTCGTACTCGAACTCGGAGCGGCCGCGGCGCCCGCGATGCCCGCCACGGCTCCGCCGGTGGCAAGGGCGCCGACGACGAGAGCTACTCGGATGATGCCTGTCCTTTTCATACGCGAACCTCCATTGGGTGGGTGCGGAGTGTGCACACCATCCTGGGACCGGTCCCTAAGGCAAAGACACCGCTGCGGCTAAGACCGAGCGAAGGACTTCGTAGGAGGCTTTCTTAGAGTCTGTCCGCACCACCGGGCACCGAAACCCGCCGCGTCTTGCCACGCACTCCGTCGCCTGGCGTCGTACTGCTAGGCGGACGCTTTCGCTCGGTGGCCTTCGGCCACGTCGTAGGCGAGCTTGTCGCTGCCCGACTTGCGCGTGAACGTCGCTGAGATCTCGGGTGCAAGGCCGGCGAAGGCCGAGCCGAGGCGCAGCGCGACCGGCGCGACGTCCACCTCGCCGCGATTGCGCTCGATCGCGCTCACCACCGCCTTGGCGACGTCCTCGGGGCTGCGTGTGCCCACGCCGCGCGGCAGCTCGACTTTCGCGTCGGCGAACATCCCCGCTTCGCGAATGAAGCCGGGAAAGACGGTCGAGACGCCCACGCCCGTGCCGTGCAACTCGGCGCGCATCGCGCCCGCGAACCCGCGCAGGCCGAACTTGGTGGCGTTGTAGATCGAGCTGCCCGCCGTCGCCGCCTTGCCCGATAGCGAGGACATGAACAGCAGGTGGCCGCTGCCGCGCCTCACCATAGTCGGCACGAGCGCGTGCGTCATCGCGATCGGCGCGCGCAGATTGACATTCAGGGAGCGGTCGATCTCATCCATCGTGAGCGAGTCCAGCTTGCCGCTGCCCGGCAGCGCCGCGTTCGCGATGAGGATCTCGATCTCACCGGCCTCCGAGAGCAGACGATCGACCTCCGCCGCCTCACTCAGGTCGACCGCCAGCGCGCGTGCGCCCAGCTCAGCTGCCAGCGGCTCCAGCACATCCACTCGCCGGCCCGTGAGGATCAGCTGCGCACCCCTGGCCGACAGCGCCCGCGCGATCGCATGACCGAGGCCGCCCGTCGCGCCCGTGAGCAGCACCTTGGCGCCGGATATCTCCATGAGCTGACAGCCTACGGGAATGTCCACGCCTGCGCATGGAGCTTCGCCACGTGCGGCCGCCGCCGCGCCTGCGCCCGGCGCGTCGCCACCCGCCCCGTCCGCGATCGCCCTGTTCGGGCCGACCGGCATCGGCAAGACCGCCGTCGCGGTCGCACTCGCCCGTCTACTGCGCACCCGCGGCGAGCGGCCCGTGGCCATATCAGCCGACGCGCTGCAGGTGTACGAGGGCATCGAGACGCTCACCGGGGTGGCCACAGCCGCGCAGCGGCGAGAGCTCGAGCACCGGCTCGTCTCCTTCCTGCCGATCGACGCGAGCTTCAGCGCCGGTCAGTACGCGCAGCTGGCGCACGCCGAGATCGACGACGCGCTCGCCGAAGGCCGCCGGCCGATCGTCGTGGGCGGCACCGGGCTGTATCTGCGCGCGGCCCTGTGCGATCTCGATTTGCGCCCGCCGCCACCCGAGGGGACGCGCGAGCACTGGACCGCCGAGCTGGAGCGCTACGGCGCGCCGGCGCTGCACGCGCGCCTGGCCCAGCGCGCGCCGTGGGCGGCGCGGGAGATCGATCCGAACGACCGCCAGCGGATCGTGCGCTCGCTGGAGCTGCTCGACGCGGGCGAGCTCGAGCCCCCCAACGGACCGTCGCAACTGTGGAGCGAGGAGACGCGCCGCCCCACGCTGCTGGTCGGGCTGACGATGGAGCGCGAGGCGCTGTATCGGCGCATCGACGCGCGCGTGGAGGCGATGCTCGCCGCCGGCGTGCGCGAGGAGGTCGCGCACGCGCATGACGCGGGCGCGAGCGCGACGGCCCGCAAGGCGCTGGGTTTCGAGGAGCTGATGGCGGGGGATGTGGATGCAATGAAGCGCCGCACCCGCAACTACGCTCGCCGCCAGCTGACGTGGATGCGCAAGCTCGCCGGCGTGCGGCTCCTGGACGTCACCGATCTCTCCCCCGAGCAGGTCGCGGAGGAGATCGCAGCGATGAGCGCCTAGACTGCTGCGCCCCATGCGCTTTGAGAAGTGGCAGGCACTCGGCAACGACTACATGATCGTCGAGCATGCCCAGTTGCCGTTCGAGCTGACGCCCGCGCGCATCCGCAGGCTGTGCGCGGGGCACTTCGGCGTGTACGCCGACGGCATCCTGCTGCTCGCGCCCAGCGAGGACCCGCGCCATGTGGCAAGCCTGCGCATCTACAACCCCGACGGCTCGGAGGCCGAGCTCTCCGGCAACGGCGCACGCGAGGCGATCCTCTACCTGCGCCGGCGTGGCTGGACCGAGCAGAACAGCTTCTCGATATGGACCGCCGCCGGGGAGATCCGCCCGACGATCACAGGGCCGGACACCTGCCGCGTGGACATGGGCCACGCCAAGCTCACCTCCAAGGACTTCCCGGGCGGCCCGGGCGACGGCGCGGGCGAGCTGCTCGCCGACGGTCGCGCCTGGAGCTTCCAGCATGTCTCGATCGGCAACCCCCAGTGTGCGATTCACGTCGAGGATCTAGCCACGCTAGAGGCCCTCGACCTCGCCTCGATCGGACCCGCGATCGAAGCCCACGAGCTGTTTCCCAACCGCACCAACGTGTCGTGGTACACCGAGATCGAGCCCGGCGGTGAGGGCTCGGCGCCAGGCGAGGACACAGCGACGGGCCCCGGCAAAGCCGCGACCGGCGCGATCCGCGCGCGAATCTTCGAGCGCGGGGTGGGGGAGACACTGTCCTCGGGCACGGGCGCAACCGGCGCCGCGGTCGCCCACGTGCTGCGCACCCGCGGCGGGGTCACGGCATCCCTCTCCGGCCGGCCCGCCGAGTCGATAGCCGTCCAGCTCGACGGGGGCGAGCTGAGCGTCGCGGTCGGCGAGGAGCTGCGCATCGAGCTGACAGGCTGGGCGCGGCCCGTGTTCGCGGGCGAGCTGAGCGAGGAGTTTGCAGCAGAGTTGACCGACACCGACGAAGGAGCCGCATGAAGCCCAGTGAGCGCTTGAGCCGCATACCGCCGTACCTGTTCGCCGAACTGGAGCGCAAGATCGCCGCCAAGAAGGCGGCGGGAGTGGACGTGATCAGCCTCGGCATCGGCGACCCCGATCGGCCCACGCCGGCGCTGATCGTGGAGGCGATGCAGGAGGCCGTGACCGAGCCCGAGACCCACCGCTACCCCTCCAATCGCGGCCGCGAGGACTTCCGCCAGGCACTCGGCGACTTCTACGCGCGCCGCTTCGACGTAACGCTTGACGCCGACAGCGAGATCATCCCCGCGATCGGCGCCAAGGAGGCGATCTTCAACCTCAATCTCGCGTTCCTCGATGGGGGCGACGTGGCCCTTGCCGCGGACCCCGGCTACCCGGTGTACACGGGCGGGCCGCTGCTGGCCGGCGGCGAGCCGATCGTCATGCCGCTAGTGCCCGCACTCGGCTTCGTGCCCGACCTCGACGCGATCGGCGAACAGACGGCGAGCCGCGCGAAGCTGATGTTCCTCAACTACCCCAACAACCCGACGGGCGCGGTCGTGCCGCGCGGGTTCTTCGAGCGGGTGGTGGACTTTGCGCGCACCTACGACATCCTCGTCGTGCACGACAACGCCTATAGCGAGACCACCTACGACGGCTACCGCGCGCCCTCGTTCCTGCAAACCCCGGGCGCCAAGGAGGTCGGCATCGAGGTGTTCTCGCTGTCGAAGGGCTACAACATGACCGGCTGGCGCTGCGCGGCGGTGCTCGGCAACTCCGAGGCGATCTCCCACTACTGGCGGCTGAAGACGAACATCGACTCGGGCCTGTTCGAGTCGGTGCAGCTGGCGGGCATCGCGGCGCTCTCGCCCGATACCGACGCGGAGGTCGCCTCGATGAACGAGCTGTATCGCATCCGCCGCGACATGGTGTGCGAGGCGCTCGCCAAGGCCGGCGTGCACGTCACCCCGCCGCGCGGCACGATCTACGTGTGGGCGCCGGTCCCCGAGGGGTTCGACAGCTCCGTGGCCTACTGCGAGCACGTGCTCGAGCAGGCGGCCGTCGTGGTCTCGCCGGGCAGCGCCTACGGCCCAAGCGGGGAGGGCTGGTTTCGGATCGCGCTGACCACACCCGACGAGCAGCTGGCGGAGGCCGTCGAGCGCTTGGCGGCGCTGGGGAGCTGAACTACACTCGAAGTGGATGAACCAACCAACCCAGCGTGCCCGCCAGCGCGCCCTCTGCATCGGCGCGCTTGCAGAAGAAGAGAACCTCGAGGAGCTGCGCGAGCTGCTGCGCACCGCCGGTGTGGAAGCGGTGGGGGAGACGATCCAGCGCCGCGACGCTCCCCACCCCAACACCTACCTGGGTCCCGGCAAGGTGCGCGAAGCCAAGGAGGCGGCGCTTGCCTGTGACGCGAATGTGGTCGCCTGCGACGACGAGCTGAGCGCCCGCCAGGAGCGCAACCTCGAGCAGGCGCTCGGGATGCCCGTCGTGGATCGCACCACGATCATCCTCGACATCTTCGCCACCCACGCATCGAGCGCGGAGGGCAAGCTGCAGGTCGAGCTGGCCCAGCTGGAGTACAACCTCGCGCGCATGCGCGGCCTGTGGACGCACCTGGAGCGCCTCGGCGGCGGCATCGGCACACGCGGACCGGGCGAGACGCAGATCGAGACCGACCGGCGCCTGGCGCGCAACCGCATCGCCGCGCTGCGCCGGCGCCTGGAGCACGTCAAGAGCACGCGCACGGTGATGCGCGCCGAGCGCGAGCGCGCCGCGCTGCCGAACATCGCGCTCGTCGGCTACACCAACGCCGGCAAGAGCACGCTGCTGAACGCCCTGACCGGCGCCGAGGTGGGGGTGCGCGACCGTCTATTCCACACGCTCGACCCCAGCACGCGGATGCTGCGAATCGACGGGCGCGCCCATCTCTTGACCGACACGGTCGGGTTCATCCGCAAGCTTCCCCACCAGGTCGTCGACGCGTTTGGAGCGACGCTGCAAGAGACGCGCCTGGCCGACCTGCTGCTGCACGTGCTCGACGCCTCCGCGCCCGAGCACGACCAGCTCGCGATGCGCCAGGCCGTGGAGCGGGTGCTCGAGGAGATCGGCGCGGGCGATCGTCCGCGCGTGCTCGTGCTCAACAAGATCGACCTGCTGGGCGAGGACGCCCGCCAGGAGCTGCGCCTCGCCCATCCCGACGCGGTGCTTGTCAGCGGCGAGAGTCGCGCCGGCCTGCCCGAGCTTGAGCAGCGCATCGAGCGGGAGCTGCGCCACACGCTGCGACCGATGCAGCTTCTGGTGCCCTACTCGCAGGGCGGCTCGCTGGCCGAGCTGCACGAGGTAGCCGGTGACCTGCGCCGCCAGGACACTCCCGAGGGCGTGCTCGTGCGGGCCCTGGTGCCGGCGAGGCTGGCCGAGCGCTACGCGAAGTTCGCGGTCTCGGGCCAAGCCGCGGCGGCGAACGGGGCGGCGGTTACAAACGGCGCGCCCCCCGCGAACGATTCAGCGGTCGTCGCCGCTTCCTGAGAGCACTCCGCGTTCCTGGCGAGAGAGCAGCTTCTCCAGGTTCTGCTTGGCGATCTCCTCCAAGCTCAGCCCAAGCTCGCTGGCGAGCTGCGATACGTACCAGAGCACATCGCCGAGCTCCTTGGACATCGCCGCCTTGCGCTCGGCGCTGACGTTGCCGGCGTCGTCGCGAATCGCCTTCTTGGCATGCTCAGCCACCTCGCCGGCCTCGCCCGCAAGACCAAGCGCTGGATATGCCAGCCATGCCTCGCGCGGATACTCGGCGGTTCGGCGCGATTCGCGTTGATACTCGGATAGGTCCATGGCTTCTGAAACAACTCGACCCGCCGGAGCGGGTCGGGTCTTGGGTGTGGAGGAGCTACCTCCGAACCATTGTCAACGTGTGCAGCGTAGCAAACCGACCTGCTGACCCGGCCTGACACTGGGCGGGTAGCTATCCCGCGAGCGCGTGCCAATTGCAACTCTGTCATGACTGGGTCCAGCAGCTTTTGGCGGCGGGCGGGAGACTCGAACTCCATCCGGGCGCTGACCCGAATTCCCCATTGACAATGGTTCACGCCGACCTCGACGCAACACCCGGCGTCGCAGACAATTGTACTACACATGTACGACGGGCTCGTGGCACAACGGTGTCATACACCGGCGGCGCGACGGGCGCTGGCGTGCGCGGCTCGCTCGAAGGCGTCGTCGAGCGGTGCGAGCACGTCGAGATCGACGCCGAGCGCGGTGGCGATCAGCCAGTCGGCGAACCATACGTTCTTCGGCAGTAGCGGGCCGTGGAGATAGGTGCCGATCGTGTTGCCAGCCTTCGCACCCTCAAAGCCGCTGTGTCCGTCGTTGCCGTGGCCTTTGAGCACGCGTCCGAGCGGAGTCGCGCCCGTCCCAAGACGTGTGCGCCCGCCATGATTCTCAAAGCCCGCGAGCACCCGCTTTTCACCGTCGAGATCCACCTCGATCGCCACGTTTCCGATCAGCCGCGGCGCTTGCTCGCGGACGGTACGCAGATCGAGCAGGCCGACGCCCTGGAGTCGATCGTTCCCGAGCGCATAGGACTCGCCAAGCAGCTGATAGCCGCCGCACACGCCAAGCACGACCGCGCCGCGCGCCGCGGCCTCGTGTAGAGCCGCACGCTTGCCCGCCACCAGATCCTCGGCGCACAGTTCCTGATCGCGATCCTGCCCGCCGCCGATGTAATAGATGTCGTGGCCGGCTCCGTCCAGCGGGTCGCCCAGGCCGCTGCCGCTCAACTGGAAGCCGATCCCGCGCCACTGGCAGCGGCGCTGCAGCACGAACAGGTTGCCGCGGTCGGCGTAGATGTTCATCAGGTCCGGATACAGCGCACACACACGCAACGTTCGCCCATCGGCTGCGCTCATTGCCATGAGCTGCTCGCCTCTCCACGGGCGACAAGCATGTCGCGAAGCGCCAGCATCGCGGTGTATGTCGGAAGAACGTGCAGGGGCGGCTTGCCGCCCCCATCCAAAAAATCTTCAGCCGCACTATCGAGCGCCTGCTCGAGATCCTCGACCACCGTTATCCGCTCGGGATCGATCCCGGCGTACTTCAGCCGCAGCGCGAGCTCGGGTGCGCGCGTGCCCGAGCATGTCGCCCTGCGCACACGTCCCGCGAGCAGCTCGAAGTCCGCGTCCCAGATCCACGACACGTCGTGGCCGTCGGCGGTCTTGTCGTTGAGCACACAGAGCAGGTCGTGACTGCCCGGCTCCAGCGCCAGCGTGCGCAGCACCTCGTTTGCGCCCGCCGGGTTCTTGATCAGGAGAATGCGCGTCTCGCGCCCCGCGACCGTCACGGTCTCCGCGCGGCCGAACGCCGCCCTGGTGCTCTGCAGCCCGGCCACGATGTCAGCCAGTCGGATGTCGAGTGCGACGGCGAGCGCAGCCGCGGCGAGCGCATTGTAAACGTTGTAAAGACCGGGCAGCGCGAGTTTCACCTCCGCCTCGCCCTCGGGCATACACAGCCGAAAGCGCGCCGAGCGCACGCCTTCGAGCGTCACTTCGCGCGCAACCACGGTGGGGGAGGGACGTCGCCGCCCACACGACGGGCAGTGGTAGTGGCCGAGATGGCCGAGGTAGATCGCATCGAATGCATAGGGGGCGCCGCAGCGGCGACAGTGCTTCGCGTCCGCCGCGTGCGCCATGCCTGCAAGCGCGAGCGAGTCGTCCTCGACACCGAAATACACAGCATCGGCGCGCTCGCGCCCCAGGTCGGCGACGAGCGGATCGTCGGCGTTGCACACAAGTCGCGCCTCACCGGCGGGACCGCCCGTCTCCACCGCCTTCGCCCAGCGCTCGGCGATCGTGTCAAGCTCGCCGTAGCGGTCGAGCTGGTCGCGAAACAGGTTGCCGAGCACGACCGCGCGCGGGTGCAGCTGAGCCGCGAGCCGGTCGAACCACAGCTCATCCACCTCGAACAGCCCCAGCTCGCCCGCGATCGTGCCATTCCGGCCGGCCGCGCTCATCAATGTCGAAGCGATCCCGCCCTCCATGTTGGCGCCCGCCTGGTTATGCACGAGCGCGACGCCGGCGTGCTCGAGAATGCTCGCGGCCATCGCGGCGGTGGTGGTCTTGCCGTTGGTCGCCGAAACGATCGCGCTGCCTCGCGGCAGACGCGCTGCGAGCGAGCCGATCGCGCCCGAGTCCATGCGGATCAGCAGCTTGCCCGGCAGGCTCGTGCCGCCCCCGCCGATCGGCGATCCACGGAATCGCCAGTCGGCCAGCAGGCGAGACACCGCTCCGGCCGCCCGCGCAAGCGCGAGCTTCGGGCCGAGCGTCGCGCTCACAGCGCCGCCGCGCCGGCGTTTGCGGGCTGGAACGCCTCATCGCCCGCGCCGTCCGCGGGCACCAGCACCCGCACCGCTCCCGGGAGTGCCGTGACACGCACCGGCAGCTCGCCGATCGGATCGCCGTCGGCATACATCGTGAACGCGCGGTCCGCCTCGATTCTCACCTCGCGCGCGCGAAACGACCTCACGCCGGGCTCGCGCACGTGCGCTCCGCTGAACACCTTCGGCAGCAACCTAGTCAGGAACCGCAGCTTGGCGAGATCTTCGAGCACCACCACGTCCAGCAGGCCGTCGTCGAGCAGCGCTTCCGGCGCGGCGCGCATGCCGCCGCCATAGGTCTTCGAGTTCGCCGCACCCACCGTGTACCCGGTGAAGCTGTACCGCTCGCCATGCGCATCCTCGGTACTTTGCGAGTCGAGCTGGCCGGTCGAACCGACAAGCTCGATCCGAAAGCGCGCCGGACGCCACGACAGCAGTGCTCGCAGCGCCCCATACGCGTACACGAGCCCGCCCAGCCACGCCGGCGCCTCGTTGGCGATGCGGTTCGCGTCGCTGTCGAAACCGACGCTCGCGATGCCCACGAACGCGCGCACGGGGGAGCCGGGCGATGCTTTTGAAACCACGCCGATATCCATCGGTCTGGCGAGCCCGCCCGCGACGGTCGCGCACGCCCGCACCGGATCGGCCGGTATCCCCAGCACTCGCGCCAGATCGTTGCCGCGCCCTCCCGGCAGCACGCCGATCGTCGCGCCCGGCGTCTCGCGCAGCGCGTCCACCACCGCCCCGATCAGCCCATCGCCGCCGAGACACACGATCGTCTCGCCCGCCAGCGCCGCCGCGCGCGCCAGCTCGCCCGCATGCTCGAGATCGCGGGTCGGCTCGCAACGCACGGTCAGCCCATGCCCCTGAAGCGCCCGCAGCACGTCCGGCAGGACCCTGGCGGCTTTGCCGCCGCCGGCGGAGGGGTTCACGATCAGGCACACGGGCGCGGACACCTAGCAAGCGTATTCGGATCGCGAGCGAGTGTTGGGAATCGCGAAAGGGATGCTTAAGAAGCGGCGAACATCGCCCGGCGCGCCAGACGGCACAACTATGCTGCGCGGATGTCTGCCCCCCTGCCCGCACACGGCCTGTTGGGCGGCCCGCTCCTGGCAACCGCCGTGATCGCGCTTGCCGCGTGCGGGTCGAGCACGGGGGGGAGCCTCCGCGCCGCGACGGCACACGCCTCCGGGGGAAAAGCGGTGGCGGCCGCCGCGAACGACGCTTCTTCCTCCACACATGGGTGTAGTGCCGCCAAGGCGCCGACGCCACGGGGCGCGCAACAGATCCCGAAGCCGACGCTGAAGCTCGATCCCGCAAAGAGCTATGTGGTGAGGTTGAACACCAACTGCGGCACGATCGCGATCCGCCTCGACG
Organism: uncultured Solirubrobacterales bacterium; assembly: GCA_963831995.1. GTDB lineage: Bacteria > Actinomycetota > Thermoleophilia > Solirubrobacterales > Solirubrobacteraceae > Palsa-744. The sequence goes on from CAWHSI010000001.1 coordinate 471,175, forward strand.
TACGCCAGGCGCCGGCGACGACCGCCTCGTTCGCCTACCTGGTCAAGCGCGGCTTCTACAACGACCTGACCTTCCATCGGGTCGCCGCCGACTTCGTAATCCAGGGCGGCGATCCCAACGGCGACGGCTCCGGCGGACCCGGCTACACGATCGTAGAACCCCCGCCGAGCAGCCTGCGCTACACGCTCGGCACCGTGGCGATGGCCAAGACGAGCACCGACCCGCCCGGCGCCTCCGGCAGCCAGTTCTTCATCGTCACCACCGCCAACGCGGAGCTGCCACCCGAATACGCGCTGGTGGGCAACGTAATCGGCAGCCTCGCCGGGGTCGATGCGATCGCGAAGCTGCCAACCGATCCGCCGCAGGACGGGGCGCCGCTCAAACCCGTCGTGATCCGCGCCGCGACGCTCTCCGCGAGCTGAGTGCGCCCGCGGACCCTAAGACTTCTTGCCCTGGGGCGCCCCGGGCGCTCGATCGCGACGCCTGCGACCGATCGCCGCCGCGATCGCCACGCCCGCGATCGCGACGAACAGTCCCAGCAGCACGCCCGGCGCGAGCCCCAACCCGCCGAACGGCAGGGCGATCAGCTCCACCACGCCGAGGCCAAGCGCAAGCAACAGGAGGATCAGGACGACGATCAGAAGGATGCCGCGTATGCGCCTGAGGATGCCCGCGCTCGCGGGCGGGATCAGCAGCCCCATCGCGCGCAGGGCGAGCATCTGGCGACCGCTGGGGGGAGTCTGGCCGAGCCGCTCCACCGCCTCCTTCAAATCGCCCGCCCGCCGTTCGGCGAGCGCCAGCGACGCGTCCGCCATCCGTCTGAGCTGCATCCGTTCCTGTGGACGCGCGGCTGCTATCGCCCGCTGGAAATACGCGCGTGCCTGCTCCGCGTCAAAGCGCTCCGAGGCGCGCGCGCCAAGGATCGCGAGCGCGGCTGACTTGTACTTAGTCTCCGCCTCCAGCTCCTCGTCGCTGCGCTGCTCCAGCGCCTGGATCGCCTGCTGGGCGCCACGCTGTTCGATCCGTACCTGTCGCTGCTTGGGAGGCATCGCCCGACCATTCTATGGACACGACGCGCGAGGGGCTCACGCGCCGCGCGGCAAGCGCTATTCTCGCTTTTCGCCGCCGTGCGGCTAACCGCAACCACATGCGCCGAATGCCCTCGCATACTCGACTGATCGCCATAGCGCTCTCGCTGTGTTTCGCGGCGCAATCGCTGGCCGCGAGCGCGAGCTGGGGAGCGGCCGGCAACGTGAGCCTGTCAAGCGCTCAGAAGGCCGAACTCGACAAGCAGGTTCAGGAACAGCTCGCCAAGGACGAGTCGGGCGCGGGATCGACCGCCGGCACGTCAGGCCTGAGCGGAGGAGCCTCCTCGGCGTCGGGAGCGGCGCTTGGCGGAACCGCGTCTGGAGGCGCCGCGTCCTCGGGCGGGGGCTTCGGCGCCTCAGAAGCGTTCTCGAGCCTGACGCAGCAGTCCCAGCCCGAAGAAGAAGAAGAAGCCATCAAATCGGCGAGCAGCGCCACCTCGACCGCCTCCAGTGGGATCTCGACCGGAGTGATCGTGCCGATCCTCGTCGCGGGCCTGCTGCTGCTCGGCGGCATAGCGTTTCTGATTCTGCGCGACGCCCGCAGCATGGCGCCCGCGGCAGAAGCGCTGAGCGGCGGCAACTCCGTGCAGGAGCGTGCGGCCAGGCAGCGCAAGCGACGAGCCAAGGCCAAGGCCGCCCGTCAGCAGCGCAAGCGCAACCGCTGAGCGCCGCGCCGGGCCGCATCCTCAGTCGCTCGGCGAACACGCGCTCGGGTGCCGTTCCAATCCATCCCGGACGGCGCAGACAAGCTGCAGCGCCGTTCCATCCATCCGCAGGGCGGCGCAGACAGCTAACGAGGTAGTTGCTCGCGCGATATCGCGCGAGTCTTGCCGACGCGCATCCGGCCGGGAGCGTCGGGGGACGGGGAGCCGTGCGGTCCGCGCCGCGGACGATGCGGCCATGGCCTGCGTGGATGCGGGTCCTGGACCGTGCCGGGAAGCACTTTGCTGCCGCCATCCTCGCCGGAGTCCGAGTGGCCATCCTCCTCGACGATCTTCGCGCTGTCGGTGCGCAGCGTCACCCACAGCATGATCGACGCCATCACGACCTTGCCGAACCCGAGCACTCCGATCACGATCCAGATCGACATCCCGTTCGATGCTACTACCCGGTGGCGTCGCCGTCGATGCGCGGCGCTCCCGACACCGCGAGCGCCGATCGGCACACGCGAGGGGGGCGAGGACCAACCGCACCTCGCCCCACGGCATGCCCGATCCGATCGATCGGCCGCCAGCGCTCGCCTGGATCGCGAGCGTTCCGATCGCCTCGCCGGTCGTAAATCACCGAGTTCGCATGAGCCGCGCCACCGGCATGTCTCGACGCTCGAACGTCCTAAAGTCCATTGGCCTTCTTGCCGAATAGTTGGAAGTGCCGACGCATAAGGAATACCCTTGGGAGCGGGATCGTCGCGCGGCTCAGCGCCGTGCCGAGCATCTACCCAGTGACCATGCGGGTGCTCGACATTCAAACGACAACCGACAGATAGCTCGCGCCGCCGTCAGCCGGCCAGCGCGAAAGATCCCCAGGGCCCGACGGCGCCACTCGTGGCCGCGACTGGAAATGAGCCACGGCGAACGCCGTTTCGTCCGTGTGATGACGCGGATCGTGACGATCGGAATCGTGACCTACTCGATGCTGCACCATTCAGCGCTGCTCGTTTGGTGAGTTCCGGTGCGCTGGGCCGTACTGGGCTCGCTGTGTTTGCTTTGGTTTACATAATGTAGATTATCGAGCATTGGGTGGTGGTGGGTCAGTTTGGGTCGTTGCTGCGGCGTCCCGTCCATATGGGTGCTGCGCAACGGCAAGGTACCCGAGGACTTCGTCGCCGTGGTCCGCGCCGCGCGCCAGTTCGCCAGCGCAGACGTGTGAACACCCCCGGCCTGGAGACGCCGGGCGAGGTCCGCTGGCGGGTCGGCCACATCTCCGACCCGATCGGGTTCATCCCCAGGGAGCGATGCTCCTGGAACCATCGCTTCGACGACTCCAAGCAGCGGTTCCGCACGCTCTACTGCGCGATCCGCCCAGAGACCGCCCTGCGCGAGGTACTCGCCGACCTACGCCGCAACACCGACGAGATGGCCAGCTATCTGAAGACATTCGGCGAGGACGCCCGCGCCGACCTGCCGGCCTAGGAATCGGCCCCGCGGCGAAGAAAGCGCCGTAGTCTCACATGGATGAGACGTACCGGTCTCGCATGGGCGAGATCAGGCTGTCTCAGATCAGCGGACGCCGCAGCGGTTTCATTTCGGCTGCTCGGCGGGACGTCGCATTCGAGACAGGATTCTCACCAATGTGAGACAGCTCCGTCTCATCGATATGAAACTGCGCGTGAGACCAGTAGCTCGCGCTCGCGCTCGTTGCTGCACAGGTCGGCTGCGCGTTCGAACTCCTCGCGCGCCTCCGCCAGCCGCCCCAGGCGTACGAGGATGTCGCCGCGTACGCTGGGCAGCAGATGGTAGTCACGCAACACGGGCTCTTTGGCGAGCGAATCGACGAGCTCGAGCCCGGCCTCGGGGCCGAAGGCCATCGTCACAGCCACGGCGCGGTTGAGTTCCACGACCGGGGAGCCGGTGAGGGCCGCCAGGCCGTCATACAGTGCGACGATCCGTGGCCAGTCGGTCGCCTCGACGCTCCACGCTCGCGCGTGGCAGGCGGCGATCGCGGCCTGCAATGTGTACGGCCCCAGCGCCCCGCTGAGCTCCTCGGCCCGCCGCAGCCCGGCCAGGCCACGCTGCACGAGCAGATGGTCCCAGCGCGCGCGGTTCTGATCGGCGAGCAGCACCGGCTCCCCGTGCGGCCCGACCCGCGCCCGCAACCGCGAGGCCTGCAACTCCATCAGAGCCAGCAGGCCGTGGACCTCGGGCTCGCGGGGTATCAGCGCTGCGAGGATCCTTCCCAGGCGAAGCGCGCCCGCGCACAGCTCCGGGCGGATCCAGTGCTCGCCGGCGGTCGCAGCGTAGCCCTCGTTGAACACTAGGTAGATCACCTCGAGGACCGCCGACAGACGCTCGGTCAACTCGTCGCGACCGGGGACCTCAAACGGTACGCGCGCCTCGGCGAGCGTACGCTTGGCGCGAACGATGCGCTGCGCGACCGTGCCCTCGGAGACGAGGAACGCGCGCGCGATCTCTGGCGTCGACAGGCCGCCGAGCAGACGCAGCGTCAGCGCGACGCGCGCCTCCCGTGACAACACTGGATGGCACGCCATGAAGACCAGGCGCAGCACGTCATCCTGCACGTCTTCGACCTGCGCAGCGAAGTCGGGCTGACCGAGCTGCTGGAGGATCTCCAGCTCGCGCCCGATCAGCTCCTGCTTGCGCTCGAGCGTGACGCGCCGGCGCAGCTCGTCGATTCCTCGGCGCTTGGCGGTGGCCATCAGCCATGCGCCCGGCTTGTCCGGGATTCCCGACTCAGGCCACTGCTCGAGCGCGGCGACGAGCGCATCCTGGGCAAGATCCTCGGCCACCGCCACGTCGCGGACGATGCGAGTCAGCCCGGCTATCAACCGGGCCGACTCGATCCGCCACACGGCGTCGATCGCACGATGGGTGGCCGACGGGCTCACGCGCCTAATTTTGGGCCGTCTGCTCGCGCAGCCGCTCGTTGGCCTCGCGCAACTCCGGCGTCAGTTGCTCGCCGAAGTCCTCGTCCTCGAAGATCTGGCGTAGCTCGATCTCGACACCGCCGCCGAACGGCGCTCGCTTGAGCCACTCGATCGCCTCATCGCGCGACGCGCACTCCCAGACCCAGTAGCCCGCAACGAGCTCCTTGGCCTCGGTGAACGGACCGTCGATAACGGTGCGCTCGCCGCCGTCGAAGCGGATCTTTGCGCCCTTAGAGGTCGGGTGCAGGCCCTCGCCTGCCAGCATCACGCCTGACTTGACGAGCTCTTCGTTGTACCTCGTCATTTCTCCCAGGATCTCGGTGCTGGGCATCTCGCCCGCCTCGGACTCGGGACTTCCGGGGACCAGAACCATGAAACGCATATCTATCTCCTTGTGGTTGGTGGAGTAGCTTCTACCCGGACGTCGAACGAGGTCGGCCGAAATCGACACACCTCCCGAGATTTTCTTGGCTGACGTCCGCCGCGAGACCACGCTGGGTGCGCCAAGTGATGTTGTCAGCGTGTCACTGGGTAGCCGCCCACCATGAGCGTCGCGGGTTATCGGCGGCGAAAGCCGCGGTCCGGCGTGGGATCGAGCGGGCTCGGCGGCAAACGAGGCGGAGGATCCTCGAGGTTGTACCCCGACGGCGCGATGTCGTTGGGCGCGCCGGGATGGAAGAGCGACGCGAGCAGCTGGGCCTGCCCGCGGCCGACGCCGAGCTCCCCCATACCGCCGTTGTACATCTGGATGCCGGCGGACTCGCAGTGCGCGTACAAGCGGCTGAGTTCCTGCAGGTGCCCGACGTGGCAGGGCTTGACGTTGAGGATCCGTACCTCGATAGGGGTCGCGCCGATCGACGCGACGCTCGTGATCGGCAGATCCTTGACGGCGCCCCAGAGGTCGATCATGAACAGGTCCCACAGCTCTTGGTGATCGGGTGCATGGGTGACACCCTATGTGGTCACGGTGAGCGCGTGGACGTACGCCTCCTCGGATGCGGGCGAGCCGAGTTGGACAGCAACCGGACGCTCGCTCTCGGCGATGCTCCTGGAACCATCGCTTCGACGACTCCAAGCAGCGGTTCCGCACGCTCTACTGCGCGATCCGCCCAGAGACCGCCCTGCGCGAGGTACTCGCCGACCTACGCCGCAACACCGACGAGATGGCCAGCTATCTGAAGACATTCGGCGAGGACGCCCGCGCCGACCTGCCGGCCTAGGAAATCTCCGCCGACTGGCGACGCCGCATGCGCCGCACCAATCGCGCAGCTGCAGCGCTCAGGCCGTGGCGGTGAAGATCTGGAACGCGAGCGGCGCGTCGATTCGTCCGTCGTCGCGGGTTATTGGCGCAAGCTGGCGTTCGATCGCGTCCCAGGCGCCAGCAAACGAGTCCGCCGGAACGCCGAAGAACCCCAGTGCCTCGTCGTCGACGATCGTGGCGCGCTCGACGGTCACCTTCAGCTCGTGCTGGCTATGGCTGACATCGTGCCAGCCGCTCGCTTGGAGAATCCGGGTTGCGTGGTCTGGGTTGCACAGGCTGAACGGGTTCGTCGGGCTCTTGCCGGGCGCCGGCGGCGGTGGCGGTGGCACGATTCCGGCGAGCGCGGGACCGGGGAACCAGGGGTTCAGGTCGGGGGCCTGCCAACAGGCGAACCCCAGACGGCCCTCGCTGCGCAGGTGACTGCGAATGTTTGCGAACGCGGTCTGCGGCTCGTCGAAGAACATCACCCCGAACTGGCTGATTGCTGCGTCGAACGGCCCGCCCGGCACGGTCTCGTGCTGGACGTCGGCCACGATGAACGAGACGTTGCTCGCAACCTGTTCCTTGCCGCGTCGGCGCGCGAGCTCGACCAGCGGCGCCGAGATGTCCGCGCCCACGACCGCGCCGTCGCCGAGGAGCCGAGCGGCCGCCAGCGCTGCGACGCCGCCACCGGTGCCGACGTCCAGCACCTTCTCGCCCGGCTGCAATTGCATCTGCTCGAGCAGGACATCGGTCACCGCCGTGGTCAGCCGCTCGCGCTTCGGCCATGCCGCCGCCCACGCACAATCGTTCCAGCGTCGACGCTCGCCCTCGTTCGTTCCGATTCCGGTCATCTGCCAGAGACTCTAAAGCAGAGCGCTCTGCCGGTGACCGATAGTTTCCTCGGCACGGGAGGGCGACCGATCGTCGTCGGCGGCGACGTGGCCGTTCGCTTCGACGAACTCGATGAGCCACACACCGAGGGCCAGCTCCGGGTGCGCGCGCTCGACCCCGAGCTCGTATGGCTCGCGCACGAATAGGAGCCCTGGCGGCCCCGCGGCGCGTAGGAGGCCTCCGGCCCAGCTCATGTGGTCTCGCATGGACGGGACGCCGCGGTTTCAGATGGATGGGACTGGACGGTCTCAGATCGGCGAGACGCTCCAGCCTGCGTTTTCCTTGCGGTTGCGTTTTGGCTGCGCTACGATGATCGTATGGCTGTCGAGGATCGCGGCGATCAACTGCTTGACGCACCCTACGACGCGCAGATGCGCGAGTTGGTCAACGAGATCGCGGGCGAGGAGGCAGCTCAAGTCGCGCGTGCGCTGCGCGAGGCGCTGGCAGGCGACGCGCACGGCGTGGCGCGTTACGTGTACCACTACAGGCGCCTCGCGCGAGCGCTGCTCAGCGCGGCCGCGGCGCGACGCCCCATGGCGCTCGTGGTCGGTGCAAGCGGCCATGTCGAGCTGGCGGAGCCCTCGGGCGCACCCGTCTCGTGGCTGGAGACGGCGCTTGACCAGAGCGCCGCCGGTGCGCCGTTCTCTCGCTGGACGGCGGTGCTCGGCGTCGACGACGGGGTGGCGATACACGCGCTCGCCTCGCTGCGAGGGCTGGTCCCTGACGCCACGGCGTTGCAGCCGCCCGCCGGGGCACGGGTCTTGCCCCTCGATGAACTCCAGCTGCGGCGCTTTCTGCGCAGCGTGCGCCGCGACCTCGACGTCGAGGAGCCTGCGCTCGAGCGCATCCAGACCGTCTTTGACCTCTCGCGTACCGAACTGGCACGCCTGTTCGGTGTCAGCCGCCAGGCGATCAGCGACTGGATCGAGAGCGGCATCCCCGGCGAGCGCCAAGCGAAGGTGGCTACCGTCGCCTCGATCGCCGACCTGCTGGAGCGCAAGCTGAAGCCTGGGCGGATCGCCGGAATCGCCCGACGCGCCGCCCCCGCCTATGGCGGCAACACGATGCTCGAGCTGATCGCCGAAGATCGCCACGACAAGCTCCTCGAGATCACGCGCCGCTCGTTCGACTGGGCGACCGCGGCGTAATGCCATCCGCGCCTACCGTGGGCGCGATGCGCACCGTGCGTCGCGGCGGGACATATTTCCGCCTTGCCGAGCCTGACTGGATCGACCCGCTCGACACCAGCTACAGCCAGCGGACGGGCGGCCGGTGGAACCCGCCCGGCGCGTTCGCCGTTCTCTATCTCAACGACGGCGTGCCCACCAGTCGCCTGCAGGTGCTGCACAAGCTCGTCGGCCTGCCGTACGGGCCGGAGGACCTCGAGCCCTCAGAGCAGCACGACCTCGTCACCGTGGAGGTGGCGACCCTGACGCACCTAGACTGCATCTCCAACGATGGGCTCGCCGCTGTGGCGCTCCCCGAGAGCTACCCGCGACACCGCAACGGCCGACGGGTCACCCACGCCACCTGCCAGCCAATCGGCGGGCGCGCCTTCGAGCGCCGACTCGCCGGGGTGGCATGCCGCTCGGCGGCGAGCAACGCCACCCCAGACAACCAGGAGCTCGCGTTCTTTGCCCGCGCCACCGGACCGCACCCGACGGCCGTCGCGCGCACGCCGTTCGCCGCATGGTGGTAGCAACGCGCCGCCCCTGCTGAGATGGCTTCCCATCTGTAGCCTGACGCACGCGGCCCCGAGGGGATCGTCGTCGAGCTGGCAGAGCGGATTGGCCGATCGGCCTGCAGCGGGCGACGGATGCCTCATGCAAAAGACACGCCGTCGCCCATATCCATGAGCACTCCGTCGCCTACGCCATCTACCTTGTGGGCGTGTCAAACGGAACTCTGCAACGCGGTCGTGGCGAGGTCTTCGATCGGGTTGCGGGCGAGTACGACCGCAACCGACCGTCCTATCCAGAGCAGTTGATCGATCTCGCCTGCGAGACGGCCGGTCTGCAACGCGGCGATCGAGTGCTCGAGATCGGCTGTGGCACCGGACAGCTGACCGGCAGCCTGCTGGCGCGTGGCTTGCGCGTCACCGCGGTCGAGCCTGGCGCTCAGCTGGCCGGGCTCGCCCGGGAGCGCCTTCGGGGCAACGACCGGTTGGAGATCGTCAAAGTCCGCTTCGAGGACGCCCACCTCCCCCACGAGCACTTTCGCGCCGCCTTCTCGGCCTCCGCGATCCACTGGGTCGATCCCAATGTCGGCTGGCGGCGCGCGGCGGACGCGCTCGTGCCCGGCGGGACGCTTGCGCTGATCCAGTACTTCGGGTTGCGCGAGCCGCGCAGCGCCGACGACCAACAGGCACTGCTGGACGCGTTGACGGCGATCGTTCCCGAGATCGCCGCGAGCTGGCCGCAGTACCGGGAGCTGGAGGGCATGCTCGCGGGCGCGCACGAGCGCAGCGCGAACATCTCAGAGGTCTGGGCTTGGCTGGGCAGCCACGAGGTGGCGCGCAACCATGCCGCCTGTATGTTCGACGAGACGCGGATCGCCGTGGTGCCCACGCTCGTGGAGCACACCGCCGCCGAGCTCAACGCGCTGCTCGGCACGATGTCGTTCTGGTCGCGACTCTCACCCGAGCAACGCGAGGCCGTGGAGCGCGCAAGCCAGAACCTGCACGAGCGGCTTGGGCGACCGATTCGCTCCAGCATCGCCGCCTGCCTGGTCACGGCTCGGCGCGTGGTTTTCAGAGATCGGACAAGCGCAGGTCGTCGAGGCGAGGCTAGAGTGGCCCGATGAGCACGGCCACCGAGGACGCGCGCTCGCCCGTGCTCCGCGCCGCCGACAGCCACGAGTCGATCCGCGTGCACGGCGCGCGTGTCAACAACCTCAAGGACGTGAGCGTCGAGATCCCCAAGCGCAGGCTCACGGTTTTCACCGGCGTCTCGGGCTCGGGCAAGAGCTCGCTGGTGTTCGCCACGATCGCCGCGGAGTCCCAGCGGCTGATCAACGAAACCTACAGCGCGTTCGTGCAGGGCTTCATGCCGACGCTGGCGCGGCCCGAGGTGGATGTGCTGGAAGGGCTGACGACCGCGATCGTCGTCGACCAGGAGCGGATGGGCGGCGACGCTCGCTCCACGGTCGGCACGGCCACCGACGCGGGCGCGATGCTGCGCATCCTCTTCAGCCGGATCGGCAAGCCGCACGTCGGCTCGCCGCAGGCGTTCTCCTTCAACGTCGCCTCGATCTCGGGCGCCGGCGCGGTCACCTTCGAGCGCGCCGGGCGCACCATGAAAGAGAAGCGCAGCTTCAGCGTCCTCGGCGGCATGTGCCCTCGCTGTGAGGGTCGGGGCTCGATAAACGACATCGACCTCACCCAGCTGTATGACGAGAGCAGGTCGCTGCGGGAGGGCGCGCTGAGAATCCCCGGGTACAGCATGGACGGCTGGTATGGCCGCATCTTCCTTGGCTGCGGCTTCTTCGATCCGGACAAGCCGATCGAGAAGTTCACCAAGCGCGAACTGGACGATCTCCTGCACAAGGAGCCGACGAAGATCAAGGTCGACGGCATCAACCTGACCTATGAAGGCCTGATCCCACGGATCCAGAGGTCGATGCTCTCCAAGGACATCGACTCGCTGCAGCCGCACGTCCGAGCGTTTGTGGGCCGGGCCGTCACCTTCGCCGCCTGTCCGGAGTGCGACGGGACCAGATTCAGCGCTCAGGCGCGCTCCTCGAAGATCAAGGGAATCGACATCGCCGACGCCTGCGCGATGCAGATCGGCGACCTCGCGGCGTGGGTGGGCAAACTCCAGAAGAAGTCGGTCGCGCCGCTGCTGCAGGCGCTGGGTGCGACCCTCGACTCGTTCGTGGACATCGGCCTGGGTTATCTGAGCCTCGATCGCTCCTCGGGCACGCTCTCGGGCGGCGAGGCGCAGCGCGTGAAGATGGTGCGCCACCTCGGCTCCTCGCTCACCGACGTCACCTACGTCTTCGACGAGCCGACGATCGGTCTGCACCCCCACGACATCCAGCGCATGAACGAGCTGCTGCTGCAGTTGCGCGACAAGGGCAACACCGTGCTCGTCGTGGAGCACAAGCCGGAGGCGATCGCGATCGCCGAGCACGTCGTCGACCTCGGCCCCGGAGCCGGCAGCGCGGGCGGCGAGGTGGTGTTCGAGGGCACGGTCGCGGGACTACGCGCCAGTGGCACGATCACCGGGCGCCACCTCGACGACCGCGCCACCCTCAAGCGGGAGCCGCGCACACCGGACGGCGCGATCGAGGTGCGCGGCGCCTGCACGCACAATCTCAAGGATGTCGACGTCGACATCCCGCTCGGCGTGCTGGTCGTGATCACGGGCGTGGCGGGCTCGGGCAAGAGCTCGCTGATCGGCGGGTCGATATCGGGGCGCGAGGGAGTGGTGACGATCGACCAGACCGCGATCAAAGGCTCGCGCCGCAGCAACCCGGCGACCTACACCGGACTGCTCGACCCGATCCGCAAGGCTTTCGCCAAGGAGAACGGTGTGAAGCCGGCGCTGTTCAGCGCCAACTCTGAGGGCGCCTGCCCGAATTGCAGCGGCGCCGGCGTGATCTACACCGACCTCGCGATGATGGCCGGTGTCGCCACACCGTGTGAGGTGTGCGAGGGCAAGCGCTTCCAGGCCGAGGTGCTCGAGTACAGGCTCGCCGGCAAGAACATCGGCGAGGTGCTCGCGATGTCGGCGATCGATGCCGGGAGGTTCTTCGGCGCCGGCAAGGCGCAGACGCCGCCGGCGCACAGGATCCTCGAGCGGCTGATCGACGTGGGGCTCGGCTATCTCAGCCTCGGCCAGCCCCTCCCCACTCTCTCCGGCGGCGAGCGCCAGCGCCTCAAGCTGGCCACGCAGATGGCGGATAAGGGCGACCTCTACGTGCTCGACGAGCCGACCGCCGGCCTGCACCTCGCCGACGTCGAGCAGCTGCTCGGCCTGCTCGACCGGCTCGTCGACTCCGGCAAGTCGGTGATCGCGATCGAGCACCATCAGGCGGTGATGGCGCACGCCGACTGGATCGTCGACCTCGGCCCCGGCGCCGGTCACGACGGTGGGCGCGTCGTCTTCGAGGGCACGCCCGCCGAGCTTGTCGCCGCCGGCTCGACCCTCACCGGCGCGCACCTCGCGACCTACGTGGGCAGCTGACCGAGCCCCCATGCACCCCGCGAGACGGGATCTGAGGTCGCCTCGAGGTGTATGGCCGGCGCGCGCACCGAGCCGGGTTTCCGAGCTTCGTGGGACGAGAATCACCGAACGGCGCGCGCCGCACGGCCGCGGTTTCGACGGCTAGCATGACGGCTCCCTTTCATTCGATCGGAGGCTCAGATGGCTGGCACTGGTGGCGAGGGCGCGGGAGGCGAGGGCGAGCAGGCCGACCCGAGGGCGCGGTTGATGCAGGAAGTTGCCAGCGAGATGGATGCGATCGAATCTGAATTCGGCGACGACTATCAGATCGGCCGCGTGATCACCGTGGTGGAGGTGATCAGGCCCAACCAGGAAGTCAACCTGCGCGTCAGGGCCGGCCAGCTCCCCTGGGTCACGCTCGGCATGCTCCGCTTCGCCCAGAAGGTGCTTGAGAATCAGATCCAGGGGCCGGAGTAGGCGGCCGCACTCGGCCGCCCGGGAGCCCGCTCGCTCGCGGCGTCCCGACCCCCGCCTAGAGTCTGCGGGGTGACCGATCACCGCCACGAGCACGAGCACGAGCAGGCGGCGGTGCAGCGGCGGACGACGCTCGTGTCGATCGCCGCCGCGAGCTGCTCGTCGCGCTCAAGCTGGGCACGGGCCTGGCGACGGGAGCCTGGGGCTGATCTCCTCCGGGGTCGAGTCAAGCGGCGACGTCGTGGCTGCGATCCTGACGTTCTTCGCGGTCAGGCTCGGCAGGCGCCCGGCCGACCCCGAGCACCCCTATGGTCACAGCCGCGCGGAGAACCTGGGCGCGCTCGGCGAGGCGGCGCTGCTGCTCGCGGGCGGGCTGGTCGTGAGCGGGGTGGCGATCGCGCACCTGATCGAGGGGGGCGCGCCGCCGGACACGCACTGGTACGTGTTTGCGGTGATCGGGGTGGCGTTCGATCGTGGACGCCAGTCGCACGGTGGTCTCGGCGCGCACGGCGCGGACGCTATGGCAGCGCGGCGCTGCGCGCCAACGCGCTTCATTTCGGCGGCGACATGGCGGGTTCGCTGGCGGTGCTCCTCGGGCTGCTGCTGGTGCGGGCCGGCGTTCGGGCAGGCCGACTCGGTGGCGGCGCTGATCGTCGCCGCCGTCGTACTGATCGCCGCGGCTCGCCTGATCGAGGAGAACGCGAACGTGCTGATGGACCGGACCCCGGCCGAGGCGATGGAGGCGGCGGAACGCGCGATCGCGGGGCTGGCGCCGGATGTGGAACTGTTGCGTCTGCGCGTGCGCGAGTCGGCGGGACGCTATTTCGCCGATGTGGTCGCGGCGGTGGCGCCCGGGGAGGCCGTGATCGAGGGCCACCGCGCCGCAAACCTGGTCGAGGAGGCCGTCGAGCGGGCGCTGCCCGGCTGCGATGTGGTCGTGCACGTCGAGCCGCGCCGCGACGGTCTGGAGCTTCGCGACCATGTGCTCTCGATCGCGCTCGCCGAGCCGCTGGTCAGGGAAACGCACGACGTGAGGATCTTCGAGGAGGATGGGTCGCTGAGCGTTTCGCTGCACCTGAAGTTCCCGGCCGAGCTCGACTTGCGCACCGCGAACGCAATCGCCGCCCGTGTCGAGCAGGCGATTCGCGCACAGCCGGGGGTCGATCGGCGTGCAGACCCACCTGGAGCCGCTCGAGCAGACGCTGGCCGGACAGCCTCCCGACGAGCGCGCCGATGCGGTGGCAATCGAGCAGATCGCGCGGATCGTGCATGAGCGCACCGGCACACAGCCGCAGGCGGTGAGGCTGCTCGGCACCGAGGCGGGGCGTGTCGTGCTGCTCACGATCGGCGTGAGCGGCGAGGCATCGCTCGTGGATGCTCATCTGCTCGCGGGCGAGCTGGAGGACGCGGTGCGCCAGGAACTTGCGGACATCGCCGATGTGGTCGTGCACACCGAGCCCGCCGCGCCTGTCGACGCCGCGTCTCGCCCCGACGCTTCCCACGCCGCATAGCGCCTCGCCGGGCGACCGCGAGGCCTCCTACCGCTTTCATACCCGACGGCTCCCTGTCGCCGACGTGGCGGGGTGATCTTCTCAGCAGAAGGTTCCCCAATACAAAGGATGACAAGACAATGGACAGCAAGACACTGAAGCGACTGATCGGAACGTTTGCGGTTGTCGGTGTGGCGGCCGCAATGGCCGGGCTCGGCACGTTTGCGACGTTCACGAGCTCGACCACGGCCAGCCACACGATCTCCTCCGGCACGGTTTCGATCGCGCTCGGGGCGACGGGAGCGTCCACCAACCGGCTGACGGTGGGCGCGTCGAACATCGTGCCGGGCGACACGATCCAGCGGTCGGTCGATCTCATCAACAACGGCGGCTCGAGCGCGGACAATCTCTCCGCGATCGTGCTCACCACGACCGCCTCCCCCAGCTCCCTGCTCGACACCGAAACGACGAATGGCCTGCAGATGGTCATCGAAAAGTGCTCGGTGCCGTGGACCGAGGCCGGAACGGCCCCGGCCTACACGTACACGTGCAGCGGCACCACCAGCACGGTGCTCGCCTCGCGCGCTGTGATCGGAGCGAACCTGCCCCTGTCGAACCTGTCGTCGCTTACGACCGGCTCGACCGACCACCTGCGCGTGACCCTGACGCTGCCGGCGGCGGCGCCGAACACGATGCAGGGCCAGACATCGACGATCTCCTACAACTTCGTCGGCACCCAGCGCGTTGCCGGCAATAGGTAGGAGCAACCCATGACCACGCTCAGGATTCCCGCGGAGCAGCCGCTCAATCGGGCGGGTCATGACCGCCGGGCGCGCACAGGCAGCAGTGCTGTGCGCGTCGGGTGGGTTTGGTGCCAGCGCGCGCTGCTCGCGCTGGCGCTCGTTCTTCTGCTTGCGCTCGGCGTGCTGCCGCGACTGGGCCTGTACCGTCCGGTGACGGTGCTCTCCGGCAGCATGCGCCCGACCTTCTCGCCCGGCGACATGGTGATCGTGGTGCCCGAGCCGGTGAGCGCGGTGCGGGTCGGGCAGGTGATCTCCTATCGGGTGCCGGTCGGCGTACACCAGGTCGAGACGCACCGTGTCGTGCGCATCCTGCAGGGCGGAGCGCACCCGACCGTGCAGACGCAGGGCGATGCCAATAACTGGCCGGACCCGTGGACGGCGAAGCTGCAGGGCAGGACGGCCTGGCGGATGGTCGCCGTGGTCCCCCACCTCGGCTATGCGGTCAACTGGCTGCGCGGCCCCACGCTGCGCAAGCTGGCGATCCTGGTTGCGCCGATCCTGCTGGCGTTGCTAGCGATCTCCGAGATCTGGGGCATCGGCGGCAAAGGGGAGCGCGAGCGCCATGAGTCCTAGACGGCGAGGCATCTCGGCGGTGGCTTTCGCGCTCGCGGCGGTCGCGCTGCTTGCAGGCGCACAGCTCGCGCTGGCGGTTTTCAATAAGTCCGCGGCGGGCGGACCCCTCACCGTCGCCACATCCACGCTCTCGCCGGCAAGCACGGTGAGCGCGACGCAGACGAACTGCCGCACCAATAAGTCTCCGGAAATCGCCGTGGAATGGGAAGCAACCGGGTCGAGCTATGCAAGCTCGTACACGATCGAACGGGCCACGACAAGTGCGGGACCGTATACCTCGGTGGCCAGCGTCGCGATCGCAAAGACCTCGTATACCGACTCCAGCGCGGCGCTCGGCTACTCGACGACCTATTACTACCGCGTGGGCACCGTGTACCAATCATGGAGCGCAACGTCGAGCTCCGCGTCGGTGAAGACGCTCGGTAAGAGCTGCAAATAGCGCGAAGCCCGCGAGCCCGCCGCTATGACCGCCGGTAGCGATAGCCGAACCCCCGCACCGTCTCGATCGGTGCCGAGCCGGGCGCCTCGGGGCACAGCTTGCGCCGCAGATAGCCGACATACAGCTTCACCTGCTCGGGGGATACACCGAAGCTGTCGCCCCAAACCAGCTCCAGCAGCTGCTCGCGGGCAAGCACCTGGTTGGGGTGGCGCACGAACGCCGCGAGCAGCTTGAACTCCAGCGGCGTGAGCGCCACCCTGCGCTCGTCGCACGTGACCGCGCGACCCGCGAAATCGATCGTTATGCGCGAATCGGCATAGCTTTGCGGCTCGCTCTCGCGACCCGCGCCGCGGCGCAGGAGCGCCTGCACGCGCGCGACGAGCTCCTGATGGCCGAATGGCTTCACGACATAGTCGTCGGCTCCCCCTTTGAGCCCGCGCACGCGCTCGAGCTCGGTCTCGCGCGCGGTGAGCATCAGCACGGGCACGTCGCTGAGGTCGCGAATCCGCTCGAGCGTGCTCCAGCCGTCGAGCTGGGGCATCTCCACGTCGAGGATCACCAGGTCGGGCGAGGCGCCGTAGAGCTCGCGCAGGCCGGCGCGCCCGTCGGCGGCTTCGCGCACGCTGTGCCCGGCGCGCTCGAGCATGCCGCGCAGCACCTCGCGCGTGATCTCGTCGTCGTCGACGATCAACACCCGCGAGTGGCTCACCGGACGGGACCGGTCCTCGCGGGCGCGCGCCGCAAACCGTGCGTGCGCCGCGACACGCTCCAAAGGCGGATTCCGATCGGAAATACGCGCCCGCGGCCCGACTTCATCGGCCCGCGGGTGGCCGAGCCGGCGATGGGCGGCTAATCGGCATATGCCTGGCGGATGCCTTCGACCTCCGCGCGCACGGCGAGAAAGGCGTCGAGCATCCGCGGGTCGAAGTGCGCGCCGCGTTCCTCCCACATCATCTCCGCGGCGGAGTTGACGGGGATCGCGGAGCGATAGACCCGGTCGCTGGTGAGCGCGTCGAACACGTCGGCGACCGCGGCGACACGTCCCTCGACCGGGATTTCCTCGCCGATCAGTTTGCGTGGATAGCCTTTGCCGTCCCAGTGCTCGTGATGGGTTCGGGCGATCAGCGCCCCGAGCTGCACCGTCTCCGAAGCCGACCCTGCAAGCATTTGGAAACCGATCTCGGTGTGCGTCTTGATCGTCTCGAACTCCTCCACGGTGAGCTTGCCCTGCTTGAGCAGGATGCTGTCGGGGACGGCGACCTTGCCGACGTCGTGCAATTGGCTTGCGAGGCGAACCTGCTCGACGCGCCCGCGTGTGAACCCGAGCTGCCTGGCGATCGCCTCGCAATAGGAGCTCATGCGCTGCAGGTGCTGTCCGGTCTCCTCGTCGCGAAACTCGACCAGCCGCGCGAGGCGGAAGATGGTCTCGGCCTGTGAGACCGAGACCATGCTCTCCGAGCGCTCGAGATCCTGCATCGCGTGCTCGATCGTGGAGTTGCGCTCCTGTACCGTTGCCCGCAGGCTCTGCGTGAGGCGCTGGTACTCCAGCTCGCGCCGGCGACGGTGCAGCGCGTTGGCGATGTTGATCAAAAGCTCGCCGGCGCCGACGGGCTTGACCAGGTAGCCGTAGGCGCCGTGCTCGATCGCGCTCATCGCGAGCCTGGTGCTGTCCTCGCCGGTGACCATCAGCACGGCGGTGTCGGGGTGGGAGCGGCGAATGTGGGAGAGCAGTTCCAGGCCCGACTCCCCGGGCATGTTCACATCCAGCAGCGCCAGGTCGTAGGAGCGCTGCAGCAAGCGCTCGCGCACGGTCTGCGCGTCGGCGGCGCCCTCGCTGCTGTAGCCCTCCTCGGTGACGACTCGCTCGGCCCAGTGGCGCAGCGCGTCGTTGTCGTCGACGATCAACAGCTCGGTCACCGCGACTTACCCCTCGCCGCCGAGCAGCTCGGCGACCTTGGCGAGCAGCTCGGGACCGGAGAACGGCTTCTCGATCAGGGTGGTTCCGGCTTCCAGGTGCCCGCCGGAGTCGAGGATCGGCTGGGCAAAGCCCGACATCAGCAGGACCTGCACGGACGGCCGCACGCCCCTCAGCGTCTTTGCCAGCTGGGGGCCCGGCATCTGCGGCATGATCACGTCGCTGAGCAGCAGGTCGATCTCGCCTTTGTGCATGCCGGCGGCTTCGAGCGCCTCGGGTCCGTTGGCGGCGACTATCACCTGATAACCCGCGCCGGCGAGGATGCGTCGTGTGACCTCGCACAGCGCCTGCTCGTCCTCGACGAGCAGAATCGTCTCCTCGCCGCGGCGCGGCGCGGAGCTCGCGGCCGGGCGGACGGCCGAGGCGACCCGATCGGTGGCCGGCAGGAGCACGGTGAAGGTGGTGCCGACGCCCGGCTCGGAGTAGATCTGCGCGCGTCCGCCGGCCTGCTGGACGATGCCGTAGACGGTCGCGAGCCCCAGCCCCGTGCCCTGACCGGCCGGCTTGGTGGTGTAGAAGGGGTCGAACGCGCGGCGCACCTGCTCCTCGCTCATGCCGACGCCGGTGTCGCTGACCCTGATCCGCGCGTGCGGGCCGGGTGAGAGTTCCGGCCTCAGCAGGACGTCGTGCTCGCCGATGTCCATGTTGGCCGTGTCGATGCGAAGCGCCCCGCCGTCGGGCATGGCGTCGCGCGCGTTGACCGCGAGGTTGACGAGGATCTGCTCCAGCTGTCCGGGGTCGATCAGCACGGGGTGCAGGGAGAGCGCGAGCGAGCTGTGCAGCTCGATGTGCTCGCCGAGCGTGCGGCGCAACATCAGCTCGACGTCGCGCACGATCGCGTTGACGTCGACCACCTCGGGCTGCACCACCTCGCGGCGGGCGAACGCGAGCAGTTGATGCGTGAGCTGCGATGCGCGCTCTCCGGCGAGGCGGATCTGCTCGATG
This sequence comes from uncultured Solirubrobacterales bacterium, assembly GCA_963831995.1. GTDB lineage: Bacteria > Actinomycetota > Thermoleophilia > Solirubrobacterales > Solirubrobacteraceae > Palsa-744. The sequence continues at coordinate 489,865 of CAWHSI010000001.1, forward strand.
TCCTCGCGCGAGCCATGCCAGCGCTCCTGCTCTCGGCTGTCTTGCGCGCTGGCGTTGTCGAGGTCGGTCGCCACAAACGCCGCGTAGTTGATGATCACGGCGAGCAGGTTGTTGAAGTCGTGCGCGATGCCGCCGGCGAGTTGACCGAGGCTCTCCAGGCGCTGGGCCTGCTGCAGCTGGTTTTGCAGTCGCTCGCGCTCGGCCTCGCCCTCCAGCCGCTCGCGCTCGCGCGCCGCCACGACCCGCTCGCTGATGTCGCGAATCGCCGCGATCGCGAGCGTGCCTCCCTCGGTGTCGATGCTCGAGAGGCTGATCTCGGCGGGGAACTCGCTGCCGTCGACGCGCAGGGCAAACAGCTCGAGGCCCGCGCCCATCGGTCGCGTGCGCGGGTCTTCGAAGTAGCCGGCGCGGTGCGAGCGGTGAGCGTCTCGCAGGCGCTCGGGCACAAGCAGCTCGATCGGTTCGCCGAGCAGCTGCTCGCGCGTGTACCCGAAAAGGCTCTGCACCTGCGCGTTTGCCAGCACGATCAATCCCTCCCTGCCGATTCCGAGAATTGCGTCGGGCACCAGGTCGAGCAAGCCGATGTATGACGCAAGCTCCCTTGACCGGGCGCTCTGCCCGGTCAAGGTCGGGGCGGGGCGCCACCCTCGTCGAGTACCAGTCTTCATACCGTGTTCCACATCTCAGACCTGTCTCATGCGAGCACGATATCACCATTTTGCGTATTTTTGCCTAATTCTCACTGTCTTCCATTTGCTAGGTTTAGTGGAACATTTTTGGGTCGTTCTGGGCGCCGAACAGCCGGCCATCTCCGTAGTCCGCCACGACTGGCCCGCGGTGCTTCCGATGCTCCCCGCGTGCAACGCGGCCGATGTTTAAGCGAAGGCATCGATAGGTGGAGCGCGATGAGCAGTCCCACACATACACCCATAAACGGCAACGCGCCGATCGACATCGCGCTGGAGGATCGCGAGTGGGAGGCGCGGATGCTGAGCTCCGTGTGGGAGCGACAGCGCTGGCTGGTGGAGCGGCGAATCGCAATCGTCGAGAGTGCGGTGCAAGCGCTGAGCCAAGCGCGCCTCTCGCGTGAGCACAAAGAAAACGCCAAGCGCGCCGCGCACACGCTCGCCGGCTCGCTTGGAATATTTGGTTTTGAGGATGCCTGCCGCGCGGCGGCTCTGCTGGAGCGGGGGCTGGAGCACCCGGTGGACGCGGACGCTCCGAGGCTCGCGGCGCTCGCTCGGCGTCTGCGCGATCGGACAGGCCTCGACTAGAGGCGCAACTCCTCCACCGGCGGTCGTGCTTCGATCTGTCGCGGCTGGGCTATAACGTCCAGCGTATGGCAGAGCACGACAACGGAATCGAGGTCGAGCGTCTCGTGAAGGTCTTCAAGGGCGGGGTGCGCGCCGTCGACGGCATCGACCTGCGCGTCGCCCCGGGGGAGATCTACGGCTTTCTCGGCCCCAACGGCGCGGGCAAGTCGACGACCGTGCTGGTGCTGACGACGCTGCTGCCGCCGACCTCCGGCAGCGCCCGCGTGGCGGGCCTCGACGTCGTGCACCAGGGCCCCGAGGTCAGGCGCGCGATCGGCGCCTCGCTGCAGGAGTCGGCGCTCGACCCGTTTCTGACCGGGCGCGAGCACATGAAGCTGCAGAGCGCCCTGCACGGCGTGCCCAAGGGGGCGCGCGAAGAGCGCGGCAGCGAGCTGCTCGCGCGGGTTGGGCTGACAGAAGCCGCCGACCGCAAGGTCAATGGGTATTCCGGCGGCATGAAGCGTCGTCTGGACCTGGCGCTCGCGCTGCTTCACCGCCCGCGACTGCTGTTCCTCGACGAGCCCACCACGGGCCTGGATCCGCAGAGCCGGGCCGCGCTGTGGGATGAGGTGCGCCGCCTCGCGCAGGAGGGCGTGACCGTGTTCCTGACGACGCAGTACCTGGAGGAGGCGGACGTGCTCGCCGACCGCGTCGGCATCATCGACCACGGCAGGATCGTCGCCGAGGGCACCCCGTCCGAGCTGAAGGCGCAGATCGGCCGCCAGACGGTCGAGGCGATCCCCCAGGATCCGGCGGACCGCGAGCGCCTGGCGGGGGTGCTGCATCGCTTCGGCGAGGCGGCCGCCGCCTCCGCCGGCGGCGTCGCCGCCCAGCTCGCGGAGGGCGCGAGCGATCTCGCGGAGATCGTGCGCGTGCTCGACGCCGAGGGCATCGCGGTCGCCGATTTGCGCGTGCACTCCCCCACGCTCGACGATGTGTTCCTCGCCAAGACGGGCCGCTCGCTCGAGGGCGCCGCCGAGCACGAGGAGGAGCGCGGCGCGGGCGATTCTCCCGCCGAGCCCGTCACGGCATGAGCGCGAGCAGCAGCAGCAGCAGTCGCTCGGCCCGGCGCCGAGGACGCGGGCGCCGCGAGGCGAGCGAGGGCTGCCCGACCCCCACACCGCCGCCAAGCACGCAGGCCCGCGCGAGGAGAGCCGCGAGGTGAGCGCGACGCTTGCGACTCAAATCGGGGCGCTGGCGCGGCGCTCGATGCTGAAGACCCTGCGCCAGCCCTTCCAGATGTTCCCGATCGTGTTCTTCCCCGCGATGCTGCTCGCCGTCAACGCCAGCGGCCTGCAGGCGGCAACGCATCTGCCGGGCTTCCCCACGCACTCCTATGTGACCTTCGCGATCGCCGTGGCGTTCATCCAGGGCGGCATGTTCTCGCTGATCAACACCGGCACCAATCTCGCCGAGGACATCGAGAGCGGCTTCTTTCACCGCCTCGCGCTGACGCCGATGCATCGCCTCTCGCTGATCGGCGGCCTGCTCGTCGGCGTCGCGGCGCTCGGCGCGCTGCAATCGGCGATCTACATCCTGCTCGGCGCGGTCGCCGGCGCGAACCTCGCGGCGGGCGCGTGGGGCGTGCCCGTGCTGATCGCGCTCGGCGCGCTGGCGGCGACCGCGTTCGGCACGCTCGGCTGCGTGGCCGCGCTGCGCAGCGGCTCGGGCGAGGTCGTGCAGGGCCTGTTTCCCCTGTTCTTCGTGTTCATCTTCCTGTCCTCCAGCAACCTGCCGCGCAACCTGCTGAGCAAAGGCTGGTTTCACGCGGTCGCGACGTGGAACCCGATCTCCTATCTGATCGAGGGCTTTCGCAGCCTGTATGTGTACGGGTGGGACGCCACCGCGCTGGCGCGCGGCTTCGCGGTCGCGGTCGGCCTTTTGATCGTCGGCCTCGCACTGGTGGTCGTGGCGCTGCGCGGGAGGATGCAGCGCACATGACACGGCGCGCACCGGGAACGCGGCACACCATGCCGGGCGGATCGAGTGGGAACGCCACCGTGCGGGGGCCGGCGCGATGAGCCATCCGACCGAGAACGCCGGCGTTTGGGGTGTCGCACACGCGATCGCGTGGCGCAGCCTGCACACCTATGTGCGCCGGCCCGACCTGTTCATCCCCTCGATCGTGTTTCCGCTCGTGTTCTTCGCGAGCTTCGCGGGCGGGCTCACCGCGCTGGGCAACGTCCCCGGTTTCAGCTTCCCCGCCGGCTACACCGCTTTTCAGTTCGTGTTCGTGATGCTGCAGGCGGCGATGTTCTCGGGTCTGTTCACCGGGTTCACGATCGCCTTCGACTTCGAAAGCGGGTTCGCGCGCCGCCTGATGCTCGCCGCCGGCGACAGGCGCGGGATCGTGCTCGGGTATGTGCTGGTGGCGCTCACGCGCGCCGCGATCACGCTCAGCGTGGTGACGCTGGTGGCGCTCGTCTCGGGCATGCGGATGACCGGCGACGGCGTCGATCTGTTCGGGCTGTATGGGCTGGCGGCGCTGCTCGTGCTCGTCGGCTACGGCTGGGCGGCGGGTGTCGCGTTTCGCTTCCGCTCGATCCAGGCGGGCCCGCTCATGCAGACGCCTGTGTTCCTGATCCTGTTCCTCGCGCCGGTGTATGTGCCGCTGGCGCTGCTCAAAGGCTGGATTCACGCGGTCGCGAGCGTCAACCCGGCGACCGCCTTCCTCGGCGCCGGGCGCGGGCTCATCTCCGGCGCGCTGGACCACACGCTGCTCGCCTTCGCGTGTGCCCTGGCGCTGATCGTCGTGTTCGCCGTCTGGACGCTCGCCGGACTGCGCTCCGCCGAGCGTTCAGCCTAGTCCTCTGAAGCGTCGCCGGCGAGCGCCGCGCCGAACGTGCAGCCCGGTCGACTCGCCGAGGCCGCCTTCGCCCCCGACCGACACTTCCGGCAGCCCTTCGACCGGCGTGCCTTCGATCGGCGGCGCCGATTCGGCTTCGACGCGCTTGCGCCGCCGTTCGGTCGCCTTCAGCGCGGCCAGTTCGGCCGTGTTGAAGTAGTCGAGCAGCCCGCGCTTGTGCGCGCTGTAGAGGCGGGTTGGCAGCTCTCCGCGCAGTTCCTCGCGCACCGCCCGCTCGAGCAGTGCGCCGAGCTTCTCCTGAAGGGCGCTTGCGCCGGCCTGGTTTGCCACCTCCATGCGCCCTTCCGGAGTCCTGTAGTCGTACAGCTCGGATTCCTGCCCGGCCGCCAGCGGCTTGATGCTTTCCGCGGCGAAGTTCGAGTAGGTGGCGTACTTCGCCGTCGGCGTGCGCAGCGCGGCGACGTGCAGCGGCGCGTCCGCTGCGTAGGGCTCGATCGCGAACTCGGTGACGATCTCATCGGTTGCGTGCAGCACGTAGGGGCGCCCGGGCGCCGCAGGGTCGGCGATCATGGAGGCCACGTCGTGGCGGCCCGCGATGTGCGAATAGTGCCTTTCCTTGCGCCAGTCCGCCGAGCCGGTGGCTATGTCCAGCAGCAGCGGCGCCACGTCGACGCTCGAGGTCAGCCCGGTGCGGGTCTGCCCGGGAGCCTTGACGAGCACTCCGCGCGGGTCGCTGACGATCAGCGGCACCCGAATCGCCTCCTCGTAGGCGCTCGCTCCCTTGCCGCGCATGCCGTGCGAGGCGCCGTACTCGCCGTGGTCTGAGGTGAACACGACGACCGTGTTGGCGGCCACGTCGGGCTGGCTGGCGAGCGTCGAGAGCACCGAGCCGACGTGCGCGTCCACCTCCGCGAGCAGCTTCATGTACAGGTTCAGGAAGGGCAGCCACGTCCCGGTCACTTCCGCGCCCGTGTAGGGCACCTTGCCGAAGGACAGCTGCGCGGTTTCCTGCAGCGAGCGCTGCAGCATCGGCTTGCCGCGCGCGGCCATTTCTTCGGGCGTCTCGAAGTTCGGCGGCAGCACGCCGACGACGCTCGCCGCGCTCGCCTCCGTGGCGAAGCGGCTGCTCCAGCGATACCACCAGGCGATGTCGTGCGGGTTCACGAACGACACCGTCGTACACCACGGCGAGTGCTTGGGGGCGCGCGCAAACCACTGTTCGAACTGGGAGAGGATGTGCGGGTCAACGCGCCACCCCTGCCCCGGCGCCCCGTCGGGAGAGGGGTAGGTGCCCCCCGCGAAACCGTATGGTTCGAGCGCTCCCGCGTCCTCCTGGGCTTCCCACAGGTTGTCGCCGTGCGTGAGGTGCCACTTGCCGTACCAGTAGGTCTTGTAGTCCTGCTCGCGCAGCATCGTCCCCCACGTCGGAAAGCCGGGATCGAGCGTGCTGCCGCCCGTGATCATGCAGCCCGTCTGATGGGTGTAGAGGCCCGTGAGCAGCGCCGCGCGAGCGGGGGTGCAGTCGTTGGAGGCCGTGTAGTGGCTGGCGAAGGACACGCCCCTGCGCGCCAGGCCGGCGATGTTCGGGGTCGCCGCCGCGGCGCTCGCCCCCGTGGAGAACCACTGCGGCGTGCGCATCTGGTCGACCATCACGACGAGGATGTTCGGGGGGCGTCGCTGGGCCGGCACGCGCGGCTTCTTGGCGCCGCCCGCGGCGGGCGACCCTCCCACGGCGCCTGCGCCGCCGGCATCGCGGGCCGAGGCGCGTCCGGTGGCCGCGCTGGTTTGCGGTGCGACCTGCTTGGCGGCCAGGTCGGCAAGCGCGGCACCGCCGCCCGCGAGCGCCCCGCCCGCGAGCAGTCCGCCCTTCAGCAGCGTGCGCCGATCGATCAGATGCGCCGGCTTGGGCGGCTGCGCCTCTCCCGGGCGGCGCTGCTCGCGCGGCCGGCCGAGGCTCAGCCCCTGCTCGCGCGCGTCGCGCTCGCTTGAGTCTGTGTCTGGCTGTTGGTGTTGCTCGGACATCGATTTCGCGAAGGCCCTCCTCCGTGGGCGATTGTCTGCCGTGAACGCTATCCATCCCAGTGTTGGGTGCGATGAGCGATTTGTTGGGCCGCCTTTATCCGCGCCGCGCCTCGCTGAGCGGGGTGCCGTGCTCGTCGGCCGCCCCGGCGGGCGGCCAGCGCCCGAGCCAGTCGTCGCGCGCGCCGTCCATCGTGAGCACCGCACCGGAGAAGAAGTCGCCCGCGGGAGAGGCGAGGAAGGCGATCAGCCAGGCGAACTCGCGCTCGGTGCCCATCCGCCCCAGCGGAATCGTGTCGGCGATCCGCTCCACGATCGCCTCCGGGTACTTGCTCAGCAGCGTCTGCGTTTCGAACTGTCCGGCGGCCACTGCCAGCAGGCGGATGCCGAAGCGCGCCCACTCCACCGACAACGTGCGCATCAGGTTCTCCACGGCCGCGCGCGCGGCGCCGGAGTGGGCCATGCCGGGCATCCCGTTGTGCGGCGAGAGCGTCACGCTGAACACCTTGCCGCCGCGACCGGATGGAATCATCGCCCTGGTCGCGACCGCGTGCGTGAGCAGCCACGTTCCCTCGACGTTGAGGCGCATCACGGTGCGAAATCCCTTGGGCGTGATCGACTCCGCGGGCGCGAGAAACTGCCCGCCGGCATTGTTGACCAGCAGATCGATCCGCCCGTGGCGCTCGAGCGCATGCTCGACCAGCGCCTCGACCTGCTGCTCCTCGCGGATGTCGCAAACCTCCGCTTCGATCAGCCCGCGCGGACAGGCGGCCGCGGTATCGAGCAGCGGCTGCTCGCGCCGCCCGCAGACGACCACGCGTGCACCGCAGCGCGCGAGCTCCAGTGCCGTCTCGCGCCCAAGGCCGCTGCCGCCGCCGCTGACGAGCGCCACCTGCCCGTCGAGCAGCGAGGGCGAGAACAGCCTCGAGCGCTCCTCTGGCTGTGTGTCGGGGGTCATCGCGGGGAGGTTGGGAGGCGCTGCGGCACGAGCCTGGGCTCATCAAAAGCTCAAGATCTACCGATGCTTGGTACGGGAGCCCGCAATCGGGTAAGCCATTGGTAGGCCCGAACCGGATCTTATCGCCTGCTCGCGGGTTAGTTGCATGCGCGGGAAGGTGGCCGCCGCCACGACGTCGAACACGTCCGTCGGATGAGTCCAACAAGAATGATTGACAACGCAACTATCGCGGCGTATAATCCCGACTCCAAGCATCGGATTATCAGAGAGACGCTTATGCCAGACGCCCCCAAGAAGACCCCAACGATAGACATGACCGCCGAGAGCTTCATCCCGGAGTCGGTCGACCAGCTGCTTGCGCACTCGCGCCGCTACCCCCTGCTCACGCCCGAACAGGAGATCGAGCTTGCCCAGGAAATCGAGCGCGGCGACCTGCGCGCCAAGGAAAAGCTGATCAACTCCAACCTGAGGCTCGTCGCCTCAAACGCCCGCCGCTACCAGAACCAGGGTCTGCCGCTGGCGGATCTGGTGCAGGAGGGGATGCTCGGACTGATCAGGGCCAGCGAGAAGTTCGACTGGCGCAAGGGATTCCGCTTCTCCACATACGCCACCCTGTGGATCAGGCAGGCCATCCAGCGAGGTCTCGAGAACTCCGGCCGCACGATCCGCCTGCCCGTTCATGTCGCACAGCGCTCCCGCAAGGTCGGGCGCGTCGAGCGCGAGCTGTCGGTCCGCCTCGGACGCGAGCCCACCCTGGAGGAGCTCGCGCAGGAGACGGGCCTGCCGATCGAGCAGGTCGAGGAGGTGCGCCACCAGCGCGCAGCCCTGGTTTCGCTGGACCAGCAGGTCGGCGACGACGGCGACACCGCCCTCGGCGACCTGCTGCCCTCGGACGCCGAGGCGCCCGAGGAGACCGCATGGGACAACGAGCGCGAGCGGATCGTGCACAGCGCGATCGCCAAGCTGCCCGAAACCGAGCGCACCGTGCTCACGCTGCGCTTCGGCACCGGCCGCGAGGAGCCGCAAACGCTGACCGCGATCGGCAAGCGGCTTGGATTCTCAGCCGAGCGGGCGTCCCAGCTGGAGCAGCGCGCGCTGAAGAAGCTCGCCGAGTCGCCGGAGCTTGCGGCGCTGCGCGAGGCGGCCTGAAGAGTACCCGAGCGCCGTCGGCCGACCCGGTGTCGGCCGGCGGACTCGCTCGGCGCGTCTGGGGCATCGCTCCGCCCGTGACGGCCGCACGGGCTTGGCGCGTCGCGCTACTTGGAGCCCTTGGTGACCGTGAGCGTGCCTTCCATCCCCGCCATGCGGTGCCCGGGCACCGAGCAGAAGAACTTGTAGATGCCCGGCTTGAGGTCGAGCGTGAGCACTTTGCTAGCGCCCTGGAAGGTCGGGGTCGCGCCGAGGATCTTGTGCGCGGAGGATTCGATCGTCACGTTGTGGCCGAGCGGCGACATGTTGGTGAAGTCGATCGACACCTTGCCCGCTTTGGCGGTCAGCGAGCTGGTTGTGTATTTCAGCTGACCTTCCGGGTTGGCTTCGAGCTTCAGGGCCCCCGCCGGCGCCGGCGCCGTTTTCGCGGTCGTCGCGCTCGTCTGGGTGGAGGACGTGCCGAGGGGGGCCGACGTGGCAGTGCTGGCGGTGCTCGACCCGCCGCCGCAGCCGGCCAGCGCAAACGCGCCAAGCGCGACGGCGAGCAGCGATGCGGGCAGGATGCGCTGAATCGATGTGCTTGTTTTGTCTGCTGTCTGCGACCTCACGGTTTCCTCCGTCGGTTGTCATCCCTAGATTTGGGTACGTCACGTTATGACACGTCCCGGTCCGAATCCATCCGGATTGCTATGAGAACATCTCACACGCACGGCGCCCGTGTGCGCACGAGACGCGCAGGCCTTCTCGCGTGCGGGCATATTCGGGCGCGGACGCCAACCTAAGGAGGAGCCAGTGGAGAAGTCATTGTGGGAGCGCACCGTGGAGCTGACGATCGCCCTCGGCGAACGCATCCTCGCACCGGTCGAGCGCTTCATCGGCAAGCGCTCGCTCGTCGGCGACGCGACCTTCTTCCCCAACGAGCGCTTCCCCTGGATCGAGCACATCGAGGCCAACTGGCAGACGATTCGCGAGGAGTTGCTCGGCGTGCTCGCCGACCGCGAGGCGCTGCCCAATTTCCAGGACATCTCCAAGGATCAGATCGAGATCACCGACGACGACGACTGGAAGACCTACTTCCTCTACGGCTATGGCTTCGAGGCCAAACTCGGGGTGCAAACCTGCCCGAAGACCGCCGCGCTGATGCGCGAAATCCCGGGCATGACGACCGCGATGTTCTCGATCCTCTCCCCGCACAAGCACATCCTCGACCACCGCGGCCCCTACAAGGGCGTGCTGCGCTACCACCTGGGCCTGATCGTGCCGCGCGATGCCGAGCGGTGCCGCATCAGGGTCGGCGATGACTTCCGCCACTGGCAGGAGGGCAAGAGCCTGATGTTCGACGACACCTTCAACCACGAGGTGTGGAACGACACCGAGGAGACGCGCGTGGTGCTGTTCGTGGACGTGCTGCGCCCGCTGCCCTCGCCGTGGGGGCGGATCAACGAGCTGATCGTCAAGGCGATCGGCTACTCGCCGTTCGTGCTCGACGCCAAGCGCAACCAGGAAGCCTGGGAAAAGCGGTTTCTGCAGCGCCGGCGGGCGAGCGCGAACGCGAACGGCTCCTCAGATGCTCGAGACGTTCAGGCCGGTGCCCTGTAGCAAGCTGTTCGCGTGGGCGTTGAGCACCGTGAACTCGCCCGTCAGGATCAGCAGCCCGAGCGCGATCATCACGACGCCGCCAACCCCCACGATCGCCGGGAAGTGGCGTTTGACGAGCGCGAGCGCGCCGCTCATGCGCTCGAATGCGAGCGCGATCAGCAGGAACGGGATCGCCAGTCCAGCCGAGTAGAACGCGAGCAGCAGCGCGCCGTGCGCGGCGGAGTCCGACACGGCCGCCTGGGTGAGGATCGCGCCCAGCGTGATGCTCGTGCACGGCGTCCACGCGATCGCAAACGCGGCGCCCGCCAGCAGCGGCCCGCCGCGTCCGGCGAGCCTGCTCAGCGACTCGGAGTGCCACTGGAAGTTGAGCGCGTCCACGAACGGCGTCGCCAGGAATACCACCCCCATCGCCACGATCAGCGCGCCGCCGGCGATCCGCAGCGTGCCGATGTGCGCGTTCAGCAGCGAGCCGACCTGCGTGGCGGTGAGTCCGAGCAGGATGAAGATCAGCGAGAAGCTCGCGATGAACAGCAGGCTCGGGCCGAGCACCCGTCGCGTGCCCGCGTGCTTGATGTCCGCCGGCGCCACCCCGATCACCGTCGAGAGATATCCGGGCACGAGCGGCAGCACGCACGGCGAGAGAAACGACACGAGCCCCGCGGCGATCGCGACCGGGATGCCCACGCCGCTCGCCGTGTCCGACGCCTGTGCGGCGGCCAGGACCTGCGCGTGGATCATGGCCAGGCAATCGGCCGCGGCGGGGCCGGAGAAGCGCCCGACGGTTCGGCCTCGGGTTCGGCCTCGGTGGAGGGGACGGCGGGGATGTCGGCTGCCGGCGCCTCGAGCTCGCCGGATACGGGCTCGGAGGGCGCCGGCGGGTCCAGGCGCTCCAGCGCCGCGCGCAACCGCGCGACCTCCTGCTCGAGCCTGGCCACGCGCTCGCGCAGATCCTCCGGGTCGGCTGTGGATGAGGACGAGCTTGGCGGCGCCAACCCCTGGGAGGGCGCGATCGCAGACGTCCCGTTGCCCGCCGCGGAGCCGTTTTCGCCGTCGGCGTCCCCCAGCAGCTGGGTGTAGCGGTCCTCCTTCTGTCCCGGCCGGCGCCCCAGCTGGGCGACCAGGTCGCGCTCGATCAGCGCGGCCAGCGTCGCGTTCACCTCCTCCAGCCCCTCGAATGCGTGGATGCGCTCGCCGCGCTGCTTGAGCTCGCCCGGCGTTTGCGGGCCGCGCAGCATCAGCACGCACATCACGGCCTGCTCGGCGCTGGTCATCGGCAGCGCGTCCGCCAGCAGGTGGCGGTACTTGGCGGCGCGGCTGGCGCCCGCGAGGCGCACATAGCCGCGACGCCCCAGGCGATGCAGCGCGTCGCGCACGATCGCATCGTCGTATCGCACGACCGGCTCGCGGTTGGTCGATTGGTTGCACGCCAGGCGCAGCGAGTTCAGCGACAGCGGGTAGTGGTCGGGGGTGGTGCGCTGCTTCTCCAGCAGGCAGCCGAGCACGCGTATCTCCGGGGCGGACAGGTCCATCGACTCCTCATCCTACGATCCGGCGGCGCCGGACGCCGCCGTCGGCGCTCGCTCGCGGCGGCACGGCCCCACTTGCCCGTGGCGCCGGTCGCCCAGGGAGCACGGCGGCTGCCCACACTAGAATCGGACCCGTGAGCCTTTGCCAAGCGCCTCCGCGGTGAGCCACCAGCCTTTCGCCGAGGGTCACGGGCGCATGGGCGGACGCGGCTCGGCGCCCCGGCCGCGCCCCGAGGACGTTCCCGACCGCCAGGTTTCGCTGCGGCGCATCGGGCGCTTGTTCGTCCCCTACCGTGTGCGCCTCGGCGCGCTGCTGAGCCTGATCGTGATCGGCTCGATCCTGAGCGTCGCCTCGCCGTTTCTGCTGCGCGAAGCGGTCGACAAGGGCATCGTCGGGCACGACCTCGAACTGCTCAGCTGGATGGTCGCGGGCATGGTCGCCCTGGCGGTGGTCAACGGAGTGATCAGCGTCGCGCAAACGTGGATCTCGAACCAGGTCGGCCAGCGCGTGATGCACGACCTGCGCGCCGCCGTGTACGCGCACCTGCAGCGCATGTCGCTCGCCTTCTTCACGCGCACGCGCTCGGGCGAGGTGCAGGCGCGCATCGCCTATGACATCGGCGGCATCGACGACGTCGTCACCAGCACCGCCACCTCGACCGTCTCGACGGTCGCGACCGTCCTCGCCACGATCACGGCGATGTTCGCGCTCAGCTGGCAGCTGACGCTGTTCTCGCTGGTTCTGCTGCCGTTCTTCGTGTGGCTGACGCGCCGCGTCGGCAACGAGCGACGGCGCATCCAGTCGGTGCGCCAGGGCCGCCTCGCCGACATGTCCACGCTGGTGGAGGAGTCGCTGTCGGTGTCGGGCATCCTGCTCGGCAAGACGATGGGCCGCTCGGCCGAGCTGACGAGTCGTTTCTCGGGCGAGTCGAGCGAACTGGCCGACCTTGAGGTTCGCGCCCGCATGGCGGGGCGCTGGCGCATGGCCTCGGTGCAGATGAGCTTCGCGATCATGCCCGCCGCCGTGTACTGGTTTGCCGGCTACACCAGCGTGCACGGCGGCGCGGTCATCTCGATCGGTACCGTGGTCGCGTTCACGACGCTGCAAACGCGGCTGCTGTTCCCGATGCAGCAGCTGCTCTCGGTGGGCCTTGAAGTGCAGACCTCGCTCGCCCTGTTCGGGCGCATCTTCGAGTATCTCGACCTGCCGGTCGACATCGAGGAGCGACCGACGGCGCATGCGCTGCAGGACGTGCGCGGCGACGTGAGCCTTCGCGAGGTGTGCTTCCGCTATGCGCCCGAGGCGCCCTGGACCCTGCAGGACATCTCCGCGGAGATTCCGGCCGGCACGCGCACCGCGCTCGTCGGCGAGACGGGCTCGGGCAAGACGACGCTCGCCTATCTCGTCGCCCGCCTGTATGAGCCCCAGCGGGGCGAGGTGTGCATCGACGGGCACAACATCCGCGACCTCACGCTGCAGTCGCTGGCCGCGACGGTCGGGCTCGTCTCCCAGGAGACCTATCTGTTTCACTCCTCGATCCGCGAGAACCTGCGCTTCGCCTATCCGCAGGCAAGCGACGAGCAGATCGAAGACGCCGCCCGCGCCGCGCAGATCCACGAGCTGATCTCCTCGCTGCCGGAGGGGTATGACACGCCCGTGGGCGAGCGCGGGTATCGCTTCTCCGGCGGTGAGAAGCAGCGCATCGCGATCGCCCGTACGGTGCTGCGCAACCCTCCCGTCTTGATTCTCGACGAGGCGACCTCCGCCCTGGACACCGAGACCGAGCGCGCCGTCCAGCTGGCGCTCGACGACCTCTCGCGCGGGCGCACCACGATCGCGATCGCCCACCGCCTCTCGACGATCCGCGACGCCGACCAGATCCTCGTGCTCGACGGGGGGCGGATCGTCGAGCGCGGCACCCACGAGGAGCTGCTCGAGCTGGGCGGGCGCTATGCCGCGCTGCTGCGTGGGGCGGTCGTGGAGGACGCGCTCCCGCCGGCGGGCAGCTCCTCGGCGGCGCTCGCCTGAGCGGGTCACGGCCTCCCGGCGCCAGGCGCGCCGGCCCACGCGCCGCGCAGCACCGGACCGCCCGACGGGCGCCTACGCCGCACCCGCGCGGGCCGACTCGGTCAACTCGGCCAACACCCTGGAGAGCTGGCCGCCCTGCCAGGCGATCGGCGAGTTGCCGGGCTGCTCGACGAGCAGCTTCGCGCCCGGGATCTCGCGCGCGTAGCGTTCGCCGAGCGCCAGGGGATGCGTCGGGTCGGCCTCGTCGCGGCTGGCGATCGCAACCGTCGCAACCCCGATGCGATGCAGCTGCTCCCAGCGCTCGAACGGCCGCGAGCGCGGTATCGCCCGCAGCGCGTCGGCCACGGCGAGCGGGTGCTCGTGCGCGGAGAGCCGCTGGCGCAGCACGGTCGCGACGGTGTCCCTGAGGCGCTCGGGCACGGCGTCGAGGTCGTAGGCGGCGACGAACCCCTCGACTCCCCCCTCTTCCAGTCCCGCCGCAAGCCGATCCCACGACGCGTAGGAGGCGGTGTCGCCGTGCGTGTCGGGGTCGAACGCCGGGGTTATCAGGGCGAGCGCGAGCACTCGCTCGGGATGCGCCAGCGCGAGTCCAAGCGCCGTGTGGGCACCCATCGAGGCTCCCGCCAGCACCGCCCGCTCGATCTCAAGCGCGTCGAGCACCGCAAGCAGATCCTGCGCGAGCAGCTCGTAGGTGTAGGCATCGGGCGCCGGCGCCGGGCTGGAGTGCCCGTGCCCGCGTGCGTCGTAGGCGATCGTGGCGTAACCGGAGCGCTCGAGCGCCCTGGAGCCCATCAGCAGGTAGCGACGCGTCGCGGTGAGCCCGTGCAGCAGCACGATCGGCGCGCCCTCCCCCGCGCTCCCGCTCGCCGTGCGCCCTCCGTGTCTGCCGGCGATGGTGCCGGCGAGGCGCACCCCGTCGGGCGTGTCGATCGACAGCTCCTGCTCGCCCTGAGTGCTCACCGCCGCCGCGGGCTCTCAGGCGTCGACGGCGGCGTGCTCGCGCAAGAGCCCTGCGGTGCGCTCGGGCTCCTCCAGGAAGAACATGTGCGCAATGCCCTCGAAGATCTCAAGGCGCGAGCCCTCGATCAGCCCGGCGATCATGTTGCCGTTCTGCACGGGGAGCAGCTCGTCGAGCGTGCCGTGCACAACCAGCGTCGGGGTGCGCACCTCGGGCAGCCGTGCGCTCGTGTCGTGAGCCGCGATCGCCTGCATCTGGCGCATGATCACCTCGATCGGCAGGCCGTAGCGCATCCCGGTCGCGCGGAACTTCACCCACTCCTGCTCCTTCGCGGCGAAGCCAGGCGACACGTTCGCCTCCCACGAGGCGCGGATCGCCCGTTCGCGGTCGCCGGAGCTCATCGCCTCGGCGAGCTTCTGCATCACCGCCGGGCCGGCGAGCGCGCTGCCCTCGCCGCCGCAGTAGGTGCAGCCGAGCGTCAGCGAGCGCACGCGCTCGGGCTTTGCGAGCACCAGCTCCTGGGCGATCATGCCGCCCATCGAGATGCCCATCACGTGCGCGGAGTCGAGTTCGAGCGCGCTGAGGAGGCCCGCGGCGTCCTCGGCGAGGTCTGAGATCGTGAACGGCTGGCCGGTGCGGGTGGAGTCGCCGGCGTCGCGGTGGTCGTAGACGATCGTGTCGAAGTCGCGCCGCAGCTGCTCCAGCAGCGACTCGCCCCAGTGGTGCATGGTGCCGCTCATGCCCATGATCAGCAGCAGCGGCGGCCCCTCGCCGCCACGGTCATAGCTCAGCTCGATCTCCCCTGCGCTCGCGAGTGGCATCGTGCGGGAAGCGTACACGTGCGCGCCGGCGGTGCGCACCCCACGTGGGGGTGACCCGCTGCGCTGCGGCGCCACCCCGCGTGAACCCGTCCGGTGCGGGTGCGCTGCGCCCACCGCAGCGCCTACACCGGCAGCTCCAGCTGGCTGGCGGCGGGCGCTCCGCTCGCGGCGTGGATTTCGCTCGCCGGCGTGCCCGGCAGGTCTGCGCCGCTGAGCCCGGCGACGCGCACGCCCAGCAGACGCACCGGGCGCGGCGGCGCGTAGCGCTCGAGCAGCGCGAGCGCCACGCGCGTGACCTGCTCGGCGTCGCTGGTCGGCTCGCTGAGCGTGCGTGCGCGCGTGATCGTGGAGAAGTCGTCGAGGCGCACCTTGATGCCGATCGTGCGCCCGCGCCGCCCCCGCTCGGCCAGGCTCGCGCACAGCTGGGCGGCCATCTGGCTCAACCACTCGCGCAGCTCGCGCGGGTCGCGCACGTCGCGGTCGAACGTGCGCTCGCGCGACTCGGAGACGACCTTGCGCGCTTCTGAGACCTGCCCGTCGTGTTCGAAGCGCGCGCGGCGGCGCAGCTCGCGCCCGTTGTTGGGCCCGAAGCGTTCGATCAGCAGCTGCTCGGGCGCGGTCGCCACGGCGCGCAGCGTGCTCAAACCCATCTGAGCCAGGCGCTCGGCCGTCTTCGGCCCGATGCCGGGCACCAGCGAGGGCGGCGAGCCGGCAAAGCGCGCGCACGCCTGCTCGCGCGTCAACACCACGAACCCGGCCGGCTTCTCAGCGTCGGAGGCGACCTTCGCGACCAGCTTGTTGGGGCCGATGCCCACCGAGCACACGAGCTCGGTCGCGGCCCTGATGTCGGCCACGATCCGGCGCATCGCCGCGCGCGGCGAGTACAGCC
Organism: uncultured Solirubrobacterales bacterium; assembly: GCA_963831995.1. Lineage (GTDB taxonomy): Bacteria > Actinomycetota > Thermoleophilia > Solirubrobacterales > Solirubrobacteraceae > Palsa-744. The sequence goes on from CAWHSI010000001.1 coordinate 505,932, forward strand.
CGCCGAGGTCGAGATACGCCTCGTCGAGCCCCACGACCTCCACGCGCTCCACGTGCGAGCGCACCACGTCCATCATGCGCCTCGACACCTCGCGGTAGTGGGCGTGGTCGGTGGGCAGAAACACAGCCTGCGGGCAAAGCCGCCGCGCCCGCGCGGCGGGCATCGCCGAGCCCACGCCGAAGCGCCGCGCCTCATAGCTCGCGGTCGTAACCACCGCCCGCGGCCCCGTGCCGGCGACCACCACGGGCAACCCGCGCAGCTCGGGCCGGCGGTTCAGCTCGACCGATACGAAGAACGCGTCTGCGTCCAGGTGCGCGGTGCTCAGCTGGTCTGCCTCGTCGGGCATAGGCAATCGAATCTAGCGGCGCTCGCGGCGGGAGGGGAGCAGTTCAAGCAGGCGGCCCCTCCGCCTCGAACACCATCCCTCCGACCAGCAGTCCCGCCCCGAGGTGGGCGCCGAGCACCGGGCCGACCTGCGTGCAGAAGAGCGGCTGGCTGCCGAAGATCGCTTCGCCCTCGGCGACCATGCGCCGCGCGTCGCCCTCGGACTGGGCGTGCTGGACGAACCAGTCGGTGGCGCCGCGCTCGTGCAGCTCGCGCAGGTAGGCGACCATCCGCTCGAAGGCGCGCTTGCGCGTGCGCACCCGCCCGACCGGCGCGATCTCGGTGCCGAACGTGAGGATCGGCTTGACCTTCAGGGCGGTGCCGACCATCGCCTGTGCGGCGCCGATGCGCCCACCGCGGTGCAGGTATTCCAGCGTGTCCAGGCAGAACCAGATGTCGAGGCCGGCGCGCGCGCGGGCGACGGCGGCCACGACCTCCTCCAGCGAGGCTCCGCGTGCGGCGACCCTGCAGGCTGCGATCGTCAGGCAGCCGAGGCCGCCCGCTCCGGTCTGGCCGTCGAGCACCTCCACGCGTCCGGGGTGCCCGGCCTCGGCCGCCGCGCGCGCGGCCTCGCGCGCGCTCTCGCACGTGCCGGACAGGCCGCTTGCGATGTGGATCGAGACGACGTCATGGCCGGAGCGCAGCAGCGGTTCGTATACGGCCAGGAAGTCGCCGACCGACGGTTGCGAGGTCGTGGGCAGCCCGGGAGAGTTGTGCAGGCGCTCGTAGAAGGCGTCGAGGTCGGTGTACTCGTGCTCGGGCCGCAGGTCGCCCTCCCAGCCGACATACAGGCTGACCTGGGCGATCCGCCACTGCTCGATCAGCTCGGGCGGGAGGTAGGTGGTGCTGTCGGTGACGACGGCGACGGTCATGGTGGGGCGAAGAATCTACAGTGAGCCGGGCGTTCGTGAGCGGTCGCGTCGCGCTAGCGCGATCGTGTGCGCGCCCGCTCTATGCGGTCGCGTCGATGTTCAGGCGCACGTAGTCGACGATCACGGGCTCGCCGATCGCGGCCATCGCCTCGTCCATGAAGCGCTCGCGCAGCTCCTCGGGCAGCCGCTGCACGTGCGGGCCGAGCACGATCGTGGAGAGAAACTCGCGCGGGTGCTCCGGTTCGCGCGGCGCCGGGGCAAGCCAGCACTCGGCCTGCGCGAAGCCGGCGGCGAGCAGGCGTTCGCGGGTCTGCGGCGCGCCCGCGTAGTTCCACGGCGGACGCCAGTCGAGGAAGTGCTCGGCGTAGGGCTCGCGCGAGAGCAGCGGCGCGACCCTGCCGCGCAGGCCCGTGATGTTGCCCTCGCCCCCGCACTGCGCTACGAGCCGCCCGCCGGGGCGCAGGGCGGCGTGCAGGCGCGCGAACAGGCGCTCGTGGTCGGCTATCCAGTGAAAGGTGGCGGTCGAGACGATCGCGTCCAGCGGATCGTCGAGCTCCAGCTCGAGCAGGTCGGCGACGCGCAAGTCGGCCGTCTCGCCAAGTCGCTGCCGCGCCGCCTGCACCATCGAGGGCGACTGGTCGACCGCGATCGCGTGCCCCCGCGGCAACCGCTCGATCAGGGCTTGGGTGATGCGCCCCGAGCCGCAGCCGGCATCGAGTACGACCTCCTCGCCCTGGAGCGCCAGGCGGTCGAGCACCGCGAGCCCGAGCGCCTCCATCGTGCCGGAGATGCGGTCATAGCTCGCTCCGTCCCACTCGCGCACCGCTGGCATACGTGTGTACGCTATCACGTACTCTGGGTATGCACCACGAGCTGCTCGACCTCCAGGCGCCCGACTTTCAGCTCCTCGACCTCCAGCCGCCCGACCGTCGCGCGCCTGACCGCCAGCCGGCGGATGGCGAGCGCGCCGATCGCGACCGCACCGAGCGCGAGCGCGCCGACGGCCAGCGAGCCGATCGACACGGCGCCGCTGGCCAGCGCGCCGCGGCGGCGCATGCGACGATTGCGCTGCGCGCCCCTGAGCCTGCGCGCCATGCGCGCGAAGCGCACCGCGACGATCGCCGTGGCGATCGCTTTGCGCCGCGCGCCCCGGCGCGAACGGCTGGGCTTGCGAGTGCGTTGTCGTGCGGGCTTGCCCATCTGCTCAGGCAAGCCTAGCGCGTACTCCACAGCTCTCCGACGCCTTCGAACCCGAGCGCACGCTTGGTTGCTTCGGTGAGGTCGAATTCGCGGCCTTCGATATAGGGGCCGCGGTCGACCACCGGCACGCGCACCGAGCGCCCGTCGTAGCGCAGCGTCACGAGCGTGCCGCATGGCAGCGTCTTGTTTGCGACGCCCATCGTCGTGCTCGTCAGCTGCCCGCCGCAGGCCAGCTCCCCGCCGCCGCCGTACCAGGAGGCGTCGACCAGCCGGTAGGAGCTCAGACGGCCGACGCCGCGACTCGCGCTGCGATAGCCGCCCCCGCCCGCGTACAGCACGCGCACCGGCTCGCTCAGCAGGCGGTGCGGGGTGTAGCGCAGCACGAAGCGCCCGCGTGCCCCCGTGAGCGTCCGCGCGATGTCGCGCCAGCCGTGACGGTCGTGGCGCTGCAGGTGCACGACGCGTCCGGCGAGCGCGGGGGCCAGCGCGCCGGCGACGCCGGCCACGCTGCCCTCGAGTACGTTCAAGCGCTCCGCGTGGATGCGCAATTTCACATTAATCGATACAGCAGAGGACGCCGCCGGCGCAAACAACGGCGCCGCCGACCCGTCGGCCGACGTTACGGGAATTCCCGTTATCAGGGGTAGCAAGGATTCTCCTTGTGTATCCGCCTACGGGGTTAGCTGTCGGGCTCACGCTCCGCCGGCAGTGCGCGTCCATACGCACTCCGGTCGGTCGTTACGGCCGCATCAGCGGCCGATTCGCCCCATCCAGACCGTTAAAGACACAGGTCCGGCAGTGGGTCCCCCGCTCGCGTCCATCCACGGACGCGACTCGGCTGGGTTAGGTAATCGTGGCTACGCTAACGGATACTCGTAAAGAAATAGTGTGCGCAAGCTCACACTGGTTGCACTTTTGCCGAAATGGACAAAAGCGCCGCCCGTAACCTTTTTGAGGGCGATTCCCCCCCCTATCGGAAACGGGCGGCCGCGGCGCTCGACGGCGCGCGGGCGGGCGCCGGTCGGCTACTCGTCCTCGCCGCGCCCGGCGGCGCCGAGGCGGTCGAGCATCATCGCCTCCGCCATCCGCAGGAGCCCGATCGTCGTGTGCGGGCGCGCTTCGCTGGAGCGCACCGACACGTCGGAGCCGTGCGGGCCGAGCACCTCGACGATCGTGCAGACGTTGCCGATCTCGCAGTCCTCGCCGTAGCGCCCTTCGAGCGCCTCCATTTGGGCCGCGACGACCTGACCGATCTTGGATTGGTCGAATGCCATGCTGCCGATACTGTAGCCCACCCCGTTCCGCGCGTCCGAATAGGATGGCCCAATGCCGATCGAGCCCCCATACTCCAACTTCGAGCACGAGATCTACGCGAGCGGGATGCTGGCCGGGCGCAAGCCCGCAAGGCCGCTGGACTGGCGCGAGCTGGAGCGCGACGCCTATGCGATGCTCTCGCGCGGCCCGCGCGGGTACATCCAGGGCGGCGCCGGACGCGGGCACACGATCCGCGCCAACCGCGAGGCGTTCGACCGCTGGCGGATCGTGCCGCGGATGCTCAGGGACGTCTCCGAGCGAACGCTGGAGCGCACGGTGCTGGGCACGAAGCTGCCCGCGCCCGTGCTGCTCGCGCCGATCGGGGTGCAGACGGTGGCGCACGCCGAGGGCGAGCTTGCCAGCGCGCGCGCGGCGGCGCACGTGGGGCTGCCGCTGATCGCGAGCACCGCCGCGTCGCACACGATCGAGCAGATCGCGCAGGCGGCGGGCGGGCAGCCCTGCTGGTATCAGCTGTACTGGCCGCGCGATCGCGAGCTGGCGCGCAGCTTCCTCGCGCGCGCCGAGCAGGCCGGCTATACGGCGATCGTGGTGACGCTCGACACGTGGCTGCTGGGCTGGCGCCCGGCCGACCTGACCGAGGGGTTTCTCCCGTTTCTGCGCGGCGAGGGCAACGTCAACTACCTGCAGGACCCCGTGTTTCGCGCGGCGCTGCCGAAGCCTCCGGAGGAGGACATGCCGAGCGCGGTGGCCTACTGGGCGTGGCAGTTCTCAAACCCGTCGGTGAGCTGGGCGGACCTGCAGTTTCTGCGCGAGTGCACGAAGCTGCCGATCGTGCTGAAGGGGATTCAGTGCGCCGAGGACGCGCTGCTGGCGGTCGAGCACGGGATCGAGGGGATCGTCGTGTCCAACCATGGCGGGCGCCAGGTGGACGGCGCGATCGGCTCGCTGCAGGCGCTGCCGGCGATCGTGCAGGCGGTGGGCGAGCATACCGAGGTGTTGTTCGACAGCGGCATCCGCTGCGGCGCGGACGCGCTGAAGGCGCTGGCGCTGGGGGCGCGCGCGGTGTGCCTGGGGCGCCCCTATGTGTGGGGGCTGGCGCTCGGGGGCGAGCAGGGCGTGGTGGAGGTGCTGCGCGCGCTGCTCGCCGAGCTCGACCTCAACATGGCGCTGTCGGGCCACGCGTCGATCGACGAGCTCGGCGTGCACTCGCTCGTGGCCAACCCGTGAGGGCTGGACGTTGACGACCCGCCCCGGACCCGCGACAATCACAGCCGATGGCTAACCCCGACCGCCTGACCGGCCTCGACTCGGCCTTCCTGCACCTGGAGGACCACGGCTCCGCGCACATGCACGTGGGCTCGGTGATGGTGTTCGAGGGCAATGCGCCGCCGTATGACGAGTTCGTCGAGCACATTCTCTCGCGGCTGCACCTGGTGCCGCGCTATCGCCAGCGGCTCGCGTTCGTGCCGCTCGGCCAGGGGCGCCCGGTGTGGGCCGACGATCCGCACTTCAACCCGCGCTATCACATCCGCCACACCGGGCTGCCGAGCCCCGAAGACGAGGCCGAGCTCAAGCAGCTGGCGGGACGCTTGTTCTCCCAGCGATTGGATCGCTCCAAGCCGCTGTGGGAGATGTGGCTGGTGGCGCACATGGCGGGCGAGCGCTTCGCGCTGATCGCGAAGACCCACCATGCGCTCGTGGATGGGATATCGGGCGTGGACATCACGACCGTGCTGTTCGACCTGGAGCCCGAGCCGCCGGGCGCCCCGCGGCCTCCCGCGCCGTGGGTTGCGCGGCCGCTGCCGGGGCAGGCGAAGCTGCTGGCCGACGCGCTGGTGGAGCGCTCGACCGTGCCGGCGGAGATGGTCAGGGGGCGCGCGCGGTGCTGCGCGCTCCCCGCCGCGCGCTCGCTCACGCCAGGGACGCGGTCGTGGGCGTCGGCGCGACGACGCTGGCGGGCGTGAGCGCGCCGGCACCGCCGAGCCCGTTCAACGTGGATATCACCGCGCACCGCCGCTACACGTGGGTGGACGCCGACCTGGCGCAGTTCAAGGCGATCAAGGACCGGCTCGGGGGCACGCTCAACGACGTCGTGCTGGCGGCCGTGAGCCTCGCGCTCGGACATCACATGCGCGCGCAGGGGTACGACACCGAAGGGCTCGTGTTGAAGGCGATGGTGCCGGTGTCGGTCCGCACCGACGTCAAATCGGGGGCTAATCCACCCGCGCTCGGCAATAAGGTGGCGGCGATGTGGGCGCCGCTGCCGGTGGGCGTGGTCGATCCGGCCGAGTGCCTGGCGGAGGTGCGCCTGGCGATGGACGACCTCAAGCGCTCCGGCCAGGCGGTGGGCGCGGAGGCGCTGACGAACCTCGCCGGGTTCGCGCCGCCCACGATCCTCAGCCAGGCCGCCAGGCTGCAGGCGCGCCAGCGCTTCTTCAACCTGGTCGTGACGAACGTGCCGGGGCCTCAGTTTCCGCTGTATCTGCTCGGGCACCGCCTGCGGGCGCTGTATCCGGTGGTGCCGCTCGCGCGCCGCCAGGCGCTGGGGATAGCGGTGATGAGCTATGACGGCAAGCTCGGGTTCGGGTTGCTCGCCGACTACGACGCGCTGCCGGAGCTGGAGACGGTCGCGCGCGAGCTGGAGCGGGCGATCGCGGCGCTGGCGGGCGCGGCCGGGCTCGGAGGGCCGCGCGCACCACGGCGCTCGCAGCGCGCGGGCCGCGGGCGCGCGGCGGCGGCGCGCTAGTGCAAGAGGCGCCCGGCGAGCAGCGTCGATGAGCCTCGGCCTGCGGGTGGCGCTCTGTCAGATCGACGCGACCGTCGGCGATCTGGAGGGCAACGCGACGCTTATCGCGGACGGCATCGAGCAGGCGAAGGGCGCCGGGGCGCAGCTGGTGCTGTTTCCGGAGCTGGCGCTGACGGGCTATCCCCCCGAGGACCTGCTGCTGCGCGAGCACTTTCTCACCGACACCGGCGTCCGCCTGCGGGAGCTGGCCGATCGCGCGCGGGGGATCGTCGCGATCGTTGGGTTTCCGGAGCGCATTGTGGGCGCGGAGCGAGGGCCCGCCCCGGGCACGGCGGGGCCGATCGCCGCGGTGCTGCACAATTCGGCGGCGGTGCTCCGCGGCGGTCAGGTGAGCGGCACCTATCGCAAGGTGCACCTGCCCAACTACGGCGTGTTCGACGAGCAGCGCTACTTTCGCGCGGGCGAGCCGAGTGGGACGACGATCGCCATGGCGGGCAGCGCCGAGGGGGGCGAGCTCGACGGGCTCACGGTCGGGCTGACCGTGTGCGAGGACCTGTGGGTGGCGGGCGCGCCGGCCGCGGCTGAGGCGGCGCGGGGCGCGAGGCTGATCGCGAATATCTCCGCCTCGCCCTATCACGCGGGCAAGGGCGCCGAGCGCGAGCGATTGTTTGCGCAGCGCGCGCGCGAAACCGGCGCATATGTCGCCTTCTGTGCGATGGTGGGCGGCCAGGACGAGCTCGTGTTCGACGGGCACTCGTTTGTGCTCGACCCGACGGGGACGGCGATCGGGCGTGCCGCGCAGTTCGAAGAGGACATGCTCGTGTGCGACATCGCGCTCGATTCTTTGGGGGGGATGGGTCGTTCTCGGCGTCCAAACACTCCCTCCTCGGCGCGGGCGCCCGCAGCGACTCCCGCGCCCGCCCACGCCGCCGGCACACTCGCGCCGGCCCTCCAGCGGACGGCCTCCGCGCAGAGCCCGGTGCCCGCGCGCGCATCGACTTCGACGGCGGCGCAGCCAGCGGCGCGTGTGCGCACGCCGATCGCACCGGTCGAGCGCGAGATATACGAGGCGCTGCGGCTGGGGCTGGGCGACTATGTGCGCAAGAACGGGTTCGGCGCGGTCGTGCTGGGGCTCTCGGGCGGGATCGACTCGGCGCTGGTGGCGTGTTTGGCGGCCGATGCGCTCGGCGCCGAGCGCGTCAACGTGGCGGTGATGCCCTCCCCATATTCCTCGACCGCCACGCAGGAGGACGCGCGCGCGCTGGCAAGGGCACTGGGCGCAACCACCCACGAGTTTGCGATCGAGTCGACGATGGACGCTTACATGCAGACGCTGCGGGCAGACTTCGAGGGGCTCGCCGCGGACCTGACCGAGGAGAACCTGCAGGCGCGAATACGCGGCAACCTGCTGATGGCGCTGTCGAACAAGTTTGGGTGGCTGGTGCTGACGACCGGCAATAAGTCGGAGATGTCGGTTGGGTACACGACCCTGTATGGCGACCTCGCGGGCGGGTTTGCGGTCGTCAAGGACGTGCCGAAGACGCTCGTGTACAGGCTGGCGCGCTGGCGCAACGAGCCCGGGTCCGCGGGGGCGCTGCTGGGGAAAGCCGAGCGCGAGCACGCGAGCGCGCCGATCCCGGCGTCGATCGTCGAGCGCGCCCCCTCGGCGGAGCTGCGCGAGGACCAGACCGACCAGGACTCGCTGCCGCCGTACGATGTGCTCGATCGCATCCTGCACGGGTATGTCGAGCTCGACCGCAGCCGCGAGCAGCTGATCGCCGAAGGGCTGCCGGCCGAGGACGTGGAGCGCACGGCAAGGCTCGTGGACCTCGCCGAGTACAAGCGCCGTCAGGCGCCGCCGGGCATCAAGATCACCGAGCGCGCCTTCGGCCGCGACCGGCGTATGCCGATCACCAACGCCTACCGCGGCTGAGCGCCCCGGCGCACCGTTACCCTGCCTGCGTGCCCAGCCGCCACCTACGACGCCCTCCGGGCCGTGCGCTGCTCGTCGTCTGCGCGCTCGCCGCCTGCGCGCTCGCGCTGTGCTGCTGCGGCGACACGCTGCAGGACCAGCCGATCGGGGCGAAGCCGCTCGAGAGCGTGCTGGTGCAGAGCCGCTTTCCCGTGTACTGGGCGGGGCTGAGGTTTGCCGGGATGCCGATCAGCGGCGTCAGCATCGATCCCAGCGAGGCGGTGTCGATCCGCTATGGAGACTGTGTGACGGGCGGGCAGTATGTGTGCGTTACGCCGCTTTCGATCGTCACCTCGCCGGACAACAGCTTCATCCCGGGTGGCGCGAGCGCGCGGCCCGCGCCGCGAACCAGGGGTGTTGCCATCAGCAGCTCGCGCGGCGGGCGCACGCTCGCGCTGGCGACCGGCAGGGTTGTGGTCAGCGTCTACGGCGGGACGGCGCGGCTCGCGCGCGAAGCGCTCGCGACGATCGCGCCGCTGAACGAAACCGGCCAGCCGCTGGCGGCGCTGCCCGCGGCGCTGCCGAACACGGGGTTCGATCGCGTGCCGCTGCCAGGCCAGGTGCCGGCGGGCGTGAGCGTGCCGCGCGGCCCCGCGTAGCGCGTTGCGAGCGGTGGCGCGAGCCGCCGAGAAGGCCGCGCCCGCAAGCAGCGGCCCGAGCCGCCGAGAAGGCCATGCCCGCAAACAGCGGCCCGAGCCGCCGAGAAGGCCATGCCCGCAAACAGCGGCCCGAGCCGCCGAGAAGGCTCACCTCCCCAAGCACCAGCCCCCGGCCGCCGAGAAGGCCCTACCCCAAGCACCAGCCCCAGCCGCCGAGCGCGATGCCTGCGAGCGGCCGACGACGGAGGCGATCCCGCCCGGGCGACGCCGCTCAGGCGCGCAGCGGGCGCACGGCGATCGTCATGCGCGTCAGCGCACACGTGCGGCCGCTGTCGTCGCTGAAGGTCACGTCCCACACCCAGGTCGTGCGTCCGCGATGCAGGCGCACGGCGTGGGCGTGCACGGCGCCCTCGACGATCGGCCGCAGAAAGCTCGTGCTGTTTGCCATACCGACCGCGACGTTGCCTTCGTCGAGCACCGTCATGCCGGTGGCGACCGACGCGAGCGACTCCGCAAGCGACGCGTACACGCCGCCGTGCACGAGCCCCGCGGGCTGCTTGAGCTCGTCGCGCACGAGGACCCGTGCGCGCGCCTCGGTTTCGCTCATCTCCAGGTACTCGATGCCGTAGAGCCGGTCGAAGCCGTGCACCACGCTGTTGAGCTCGGCGACGGGTGGGATGCTCATCGCGGCGCCACGATAGCCTACGATGCGCAGCCCAGCTTGCCGATGACCGACTTCGACCGACTGCCACCCGACCAGCGCGCCGTGCTCTCGCTTCTGCTCGAGCGCGGCAAGAGCTACAGCGAGGTCGCCGACATGCTGGCGATTCCCGAGCGCACGGTGCGCGAACGCGCGCATGCTGCGCTCGACGCGCTTGCCGAGGAGCCGGCGGGCGGCGGGCGAAGCCCGTTCGTGGGCGAGTCGGCGGCCGGCGGCGGCTCGCGGCGCGGTGGCGCCGACGCGGGCGCATCCGCGTCCCTGCGCTCGCGTGCGGTCTCGCAAGCGTCGGGCGGCGGCGCCTCCTCGCGCGGGCCGCGGGAGCGCTCGACCCCGGCGGGGTCGCGCCGCGGCGGCATGCTGCTGCTGGGCGCCATCGCGGTCGCGATCGTCGTGGCGGCGATCGTGATCGTGGCAAGCGGCGGCAAAGGGGCGAGCTCGACCGGCACGACGTCGACCGGCGCCTCCACCCCGACGTCGTCAACCGCCACCTCAAGCGCCGACAAGCCCAAGCTCGACAAGACGATCGAGCTGACGGCGGGCGAACCGGAACTGAAAGCCAGCGGACTCGCGTATGTGCTTTCGGAGGGCGACAAGCGCGCGTTCTATGTGGCCGCGCAGGGACTGCCCCCCTCCTCCGGGTTCTTCTATGCGGTGTGGTTGTACAACTCGCAGAGCAGCGCCACACCGCTCGGCAAGGCGCCTAGCGTCAGCTCCAACGGCCGCATGGAAGGCGGCGGCCCGCTGCCGAGCAACGCGGGCAGCTACAGCAAGCTGATCATCACGCGCGAGACCAGCAGCGACCCCAAAGAACCGGGGCCGATCGTGCTGACCGGCAAATTCGCGCTGCACTGAGGGGCGGCGCGCGCGGCGGCGACTTCGACTCCGGCCCAACCCGGCGACCCCGGCACCGGCCCAACCCGGCGACCCCGGCACCAGCCCAACCCGGCAACTCCGACACCAGACCAACCGGCCACCCCGGCACCAGCCCAACCCGGCGACCCGGCACCAGCCCAACCGGCAACCCCAGCACCAGTCTAACCCGGCGACCCCGGCACCGGCCCCACCGGGCAACTCCGGCACCGCCCCGACTCGGCGAAGCCACCGCCGGCCGGGCGACGCCGCCACATTCCCCGCCACCGCCGAGGCGACGATCGTCGATCGCGACGCCGATCAGGCAAGCATCTTGCCGGGGTGCACGGTCGCCGCCGGGTCCAGCAGCTTCCCCGGGTTCATGATCCCCGCCGGGTCGAGCTCCGCCTTCAGCGCGCGCAGCGCGCGCACGCCGCGCTCGCCGATCTCGCGCGCCATCCACGGCGCGTGGTCGCGGCCGACCGCGTGGTGGTGGGTGATCGTGCCGCCGCCGTCGGCGATCGCCTCGCTTGCGGCCGTCTTCACCGCACGCCACTGCTCGATCTCCTCGCCGCGCCGCTGCGCCGCGAGGAACGTGAAGTACAGCGAGGCGCCCGTCTCATACAGGTGCGAGACGTGGCACATGGCAAGTCCGGGCGTGCCCCACGCGCGCAGCGCGCCCTCGATCGCCCCGCTCACGCGAGCGTGCAGCGCGGTCAGGTTCGACCAGCGCGTGGCGGTCTCCAGCGTCTCGACGATCGCGCCGTGGGTGAGCAGCTCGTCGCGCAGGTAGGGCGCGGCGAAGCGCGAGGCCAGCCAGGCGCGGCCGGGGGAGCGCCCGACGCGCAGCCCGCCGGCCGCGCGCACGATCTCGGTCGCGGCCGCGCGGCGCGTCCACGCCTCCCGCGCGCCACCCTCGAAGCCGAGGATCGCGAGACACCCGCCCGAGTACCCGCGCGCGCTCAGATAGGCGCGTCCGAGCCGGCCCTTCGCCCCGCCCGTGCCGGCGAGCGCGAGCGAGGTGCGCGTCTCCGCCTCGTCTGACAGCCGCGCCACGTCGGGGGCGACGCCGGCCTGAGCCAGCTCCCGGAACGCCTGCGCGCCCGCCGCGAAGCTCTCGAAGAAGACCCCCTCGTAGATCCGCTCGGCCGGCGCCCCGCGCACGCGCAGGGAGAGCTCCTCGATCACACCGAGCGTGCCCTCCGAGCCGACCGCGATTTCGCGCACTCCGGGTCCCGCGGCGCTCGCGGGAAACGCCGGCAGCTCGATCGTGCCGGCGGGCGCGACCATGCTCAAGCCCGCAACCATCCGCTCGAAGCGCCCGTACCCGGTCGAGGCCTGCCCGGCGGAGCGCGTGGCGGCGCAGCCGCCGAGCGACACATACTCGAAGGACTGGGGGAAGTGTCCGAGCGTGAGCCCCCTGCTCGCAAGCCAGCCCTCCAGCTCGCGCGCCCTGGCGCCCGCGCCGACGCGGACCAGGCGCGACTGCTCGTCGAGCTCCCGCACGCTCGCCATGCGAGCCATGTCGAGCGCCACGACCCCGCGGTGCTCGCCGCGCAGCGGCTCGACGCCGCCGACGACGCTCGTGCCGCCGCCGAACGGCACCACCGCCAGGGACTCGCGCTGGCAGATCGCCAGCACGGCGCGCAGCTGCTCGCGCGAGGCCGGGTAGAGCACCGCATCGGGCGCGCCGAGCGGCTCGCCGGCGCGCAGGCGCACGAGATCGGGGTAGCCCTTGCCGGCGGCGTGCAGCACGCGCTCGCCGCGATCCTCGCGCACGCACTCCGCCCCGAGCGTGTCGCGCAGCGCATCGAGCAGCGCGGCCGGCAGCGCAGACGGCGCCAGGCGCACGCGCTCGAGTGCGACGGGCGCGCGCGGGCCGCCACCGACGCCGACAACCTCGCGCAGGAACGCGAGCGCGTGCAGCGGCAGGCCGGGCGGGTGCTCGACGCTACCCCACCCCCACCACCGCATGCGCTCAACCGAAGCGCTCACCCCACACCCCCGCCGAGCACCCCACGCAAGAACGCGAGCGCGTGCGCAGGCGGGCAGGGCGGGTGCTCGACGCACCGGCCCCGCCGGCGTCGCGGGTGCTCGAGCGCCCCGCTCACCCCTCACCCCCGGCCGTAATCCGCTCCAGCCCGTCGAGCGCCTCCTCGATCGTGGCGTGCGCGGCCCGGCGCACGAATCTCCCGCCGAGCCGCGCGAAGAAACCCTGTAGCGACTGACGCGATTCGATCGTCACGGCCGTCGCCTCGCCGGGGCCCGCAGCAGCGAGCACTATCTCCGTCTCGGCGCTCTTGAGCACGCGTTCGAACGGCGTGCCCTCGATCCGCTGCGCCCACACCATGCGCCGCTGCGCCACCATGTCCAGCAGCTCGAAGTCGGCGCGCACCATTTTGCCTTTCTCGGTCACCAGCACCTGCGTGAAAGCGCCCTCGCCGACGGCCTCCACGCGCTGCACTCGCGGCCACCATCGCGGCAGGTGGTGCGGGTCGGCGAGCACGTCCCACAGCTGCCCCGGCGAGGCGGCGATCGTGCGGGTGCGCCTGACGGTGGGCACCTGCTCAGCGGACGATCTTGCGCAGGTCTCGCACGAGCAGCAGGTGCTTCAGGTGGGTGGTCACCGCCGCGAGGTTCTCCAGCGCCTCGACGGCGTCCCTGCGCCGCTCGGGATTGCGCGAGCGCAGCGCCGGCGCGAGGATCTGCTGCAAGAGGCTCGCCTCGCGGTCGGCCGAGGAGCGGAACACGCGCAGGTTGCGCCCTCCCACGCCGTAGCGCGCGAGCTCCGACACCGCGCCGATGATCTCCCGCTCGGTCTCGTCGAAGTAGCGCGTGCCGCCGCGCGTCTCGCCCTTGACGACGCCGTACTCTTCCAGCTCGCCCACGAGCTTGATGTCGGCGCTCGTGTCCTCGAGCACGTCCTCCAGCGAGTACAGCGCGCCGGTTTCCTCGCGAACGCTGACGCTGCTGTGCCAAGCGCGCTTGCCCTCGCGCCCGGGACGCGGCACCTGCGTGTCGGCGGTGCGTCCCGCGGCGAGCTCCTGGCGGATGACCCGCAGTGGCAGAAACTCGTCGCGCTGCATGCGCAGGATCGTGCGCAGTCTCGCCATGTCGCTCTGGGAGTAGAGTCGATACCCGCCGGGGGTGCGCCGCGGGTTCAGCAGCTTCTGGTCCTCCAGATAGCGGATCTTGGAGATCGAGATGTCGGGGAACTCCTGCACGAGCGCCTTGCACACCGCGCCGATCGTGAGCGCCTTGTTGCGCGAGGAGGCGCCGTTGGCGTCCTCCGACGGCTCGGCGGAGGCACCGGCGGCGTCGAGCCGGCCCTTGGAGGGGGTGCGCGAGGCGGCTGGCATCAGCGCGCGTGGTAGGTCAGCTTGTACTTGCCGATCTGCAGCTCATCGCCCTCCTCCAGGCGATGAGACTCGATCCGCGAGCGATTGACGTAGCTGCCGTTGAGCGAGCCGCAATCGTCCAGATACCATGCATCGCCACGGTGCACGAGCAGCGCGTGGTCGCGCGAGACGGTGACGTCGTCGAGAAACACATCGGAGTCGGGCCGCCGCCCGATCGTCATGCGCTCGCGGTCCACCGGGAAGCTCTCCCCCGCGCGCCCACCGCCGGTGCGGATCACGAGCGCCGGACCGCGCGCGGTGACCTGCTCGATCTCCACCGGCACCAGCTCGCCCGCCTCGTCGATCCGATAGGTCGCGGTGGCCGGCTCGCCCGCGGCGCCCTCGCCCCGCGGCAGCAGCGCGCCGCAGCGCTGGCAGTAGTTGGCGCCCTCGTCGCCGAGGAAGCCGCACTCCGCACAGTGCAAGGCCATGTCGCCCCCCTAGTCCTCGTCTACCGAGGCTCCGCCTCCACGACTTGCGAGAATATCTGTCAGGCGCTGCACATCGTCGCCGGAGATCGCCATCTCGCCCTCCCTGTGCTGCTCGCGCAGGCGCGAGACGAGCTCGGCGCGGAGGATGTCGATCTTGCCGTGCAGGATGCGACGCTTGTAGGAAATCTCCAGCTCTTCCTCGGTGAGCTGGCGGATCACGTCCTTGAGCTCACCGTCGCTCATCGAGCCCAGATCGGGGAAGGTATCCATCGCGAGCACTCTCCTGTTGCGCAAGGATGCAGGTTTGAGCTGCCGGTCATGCTGCCATGCTGCTCTTCGAAGTATAGACCAAAAGGTAAAGTTGAGCTTGAGAGTATTCAGCGACAAATCGACGTCCCTCGCGGCGAGCGCCACCGCTCCCCCGACCCCCCCGCCCGCACGCGCCGCGCGGTCGAGGCGCCGGCTCTTGCAGTTCCCGCGATGGACGCGCTCGGAAGCGCTCGCGGCCCTGCTGATCCTCGCAATCGTCGTCGCGGGCGGGATCGCGCGCAACACCGCGATCGGCACCAACACCCACCTCTCCGCCGACGAGAACGGGTATGTCGGCAACGCCAACCGGATCCTCGCCGACGAACGCTACGCCACCTTCAAGTGGCCGCCCGGCACCTCGATCGCCTTCGCGATCGCCACGCGGCTCTCAGGCCACCACTCGCTGAAGCTCGCCACGCACGCAAGCGGCCCCGCCCAGTACACACAGCTGGTCGCGGGGGTGCTGACGCTCGTGCTCGTGGCGCTGCTCGCATGGGTATTCGCGGGTCCGTGGGCGGCTGTGATCGCAACCGCGCTGGTGGCAAGCTACGAGCCGCTGATCGAGGCCACGCGCACGTTCCTCTCAGAGCCAACGGGCGCGCTCGTGCTGATGGCCGCGATCGCCTCGGCCGCGCTTGCGCGTTCGCGCTATGGCCGGCGCAACGAGCTTTTGTGGCTGTTTGGCGCCGGCGTGATCGGCGGCATCACCTGCCTGACGCGCAGCGACATGGCGGTCGGCATGGGCGCGATCGCGATCGCGCTCGCGCTCGCCGGCAGGACGGGCGGGAGCAAATCCATTCGCACCGGCCTGCTGCGCGGCGGCGTGTACCTGGTGGCGCTGGGACTGACGCTGTCGCCATGGATGCTGTACGCCTCCAGCGAGGAGGGCCACTTCGTGCCGCTCACGACCGCCGGTCCCGACGCGTTCTTCATCGGCAGCTACCTACCGGGCAAGGGCGAGCTCGTGCCCACCGAGGAGCAGCTCGCGCCCGAAGTGTGCCACCACTTCCCCGAAGACTGCGGGCGCTACTGGAACAAGAGCTCCGCGCCCGTCTTTCGCCTGATCGAAGCGCGCCACCCCGGCATGTCCGAGAACGCAGCCTCCACAGCCGAAGACATCGACAACGTGCGCAAGTACGCACTCGGCAAACCAGCCGCGTTCGCCTCGATGCTGTGGAGCAAGTTCTGGAAGATGTGGACCGTCGCGTGGACCGGCGGCAACGGCACCTACCACCCCGACACGAGCCCAACCCAGCACAGGCTCTACTTGATCCTGGCCGTGCTCGGGCTGCTCGCCGGCACGATCCTCACGCGCCGCTTCATCCTCGTGACGAGCACCGGCGCGCTGCTCGCGATCTCCGCGTTCGCGACGCCGTTCAACGACCAGCCCCGCTACAACGTGAGCCTGATGGCGCTGCTCTTGTGCACCGGCACGATCGGCGCGTTTCTCGCGGGCGAGCGGCTGCTGGCGATGTGGCGCGCTCGCCGGGGAAACAGCGCCGCGACGGTCCCGGTGGCGAGCTAGCCGCCGGCTCGAGCGCGCACAGGCGCCGGGGAGCGCAAACAAACTTGTGACACGGACGCTAGCCGCCGGCTCGAGCGCGCAGTTGCTCGCGCCCCGAGCGCACATACAGCACGCTCGCGGCGAGCGCCAGCACCAGCCCGACATACAGCAGCGATTCAGCCAGCGAGGCGAGGCCGCACATCGCGAAGAACAGCGCGCCCATCAGCGGCGCCACGCCCACGCGACCCGGCCAGTTGATGCGCAGCTCGATGCCCCGCGTCAACCCGTAGCGCCCGAGCGCCACCATCGAGAGCTCGCGCGCCACGAGCACCGCCAGCGCCCAGCGCGGCAGCAGCTCGAAGCGCCAGCACACGACCACGCCGCTGAGCACCAGCAGCCGGTCGGTGACGGGGTCCATCAGCGCGCCGAGGCGGCTGTACTGGCGCGTAACGCGCGCGGCGATCCCGTCGGCGTAGTCGCCCCAGCCGATCAGCGCGAAGAGAATCGCGTTAAGCGCGTCAACACCGTCTTCGCTGGAGAGCGCCACGATCAGGAACACGGGAATCAGCGCCAGCCGCACATAGCCGATCGCGTTGGGAATCGTCCACGGTCGCAGCGGCTGGCCGCTCAGCGTCTGCGGCGGCGGCGAGCCCGAGCGGTCGAGGCCGATCAGGCGACGCACCGTCAGTCGCGAGCCGGCGCCGGCCGGCGGCTCGCCGTGCGGCTCGCGCGAGGCCGAGGGGGACGCGCCCGGCGAGTCCCGCGCCGGCTCTAGGGGGCGTTCTGGCACAGCTCGTCCAGCGCCGCCAGCAGCTGCGCCGGCTCGCCCCCGAGCGCCAGGCCCGGCGCGCTCCGGCGGCCGCGTCGCAGCTGCGCCTCGATCTCGCCCGACTCAAGGCTCCTGCGCCCGACGGTAAGGCGCACCGGGCAGCCCAGCAGCTCGGCGTCGGCGAACTTCTCGCCCGGGCCCGCCTCGCGGTCGTCGTACAGCACGTCCACGCCGCCGGCGAGGAGCGTCCCATACAGCGCCTCCGCCGCGTCGCGCTCCGGTGTGCCCGGCCGACCCACGGCAACCAGGTGCACGGCAAACGGCGCCAGCGCCTTCGGCCAGGAGATGCCGTGCTCGTCGGCATACTGCTCGACCGCGGCCGCCACCACGCGGGCCGGGCCGATCCCATAGGAGCCCATCCAGATCGGCAGCTCCGCACCGTGCTCGTCGACGTAGGTGGCGCCGAGCGGCACCGAGTAGCGCGTGCCGAGCTTGAAGATGTTGCCGATCTCGATCGCCGGCTCGACCGTCAGGGCCTCGCCGCCGCGCGTATATCCGCCGTCCGGCGTCCGGCGCACATCGGGGCTGACCTTGGCGACCTCGACGTTGGCGGCATACCCCTCCCCCAGCACAACCTCGTCCTCGCCGGCCGGACACGGCGCCATGTACTCGTGCGCGCCAAGCCCGCCCATCATGCCGACGTCGGACTCCACGCGATAGAAGCGCAGCCCGGTGCGCGCCATGATGCGATCGTAGGCGCCCACGTGCAGCGCGTAGCGCTCTTCCAGACCAGCCTGGTCGCGATCGAAGCTGTAGGAGTCCTTCATCACGAACTCCCTCGTGCGCAGCACGCCCGCGCGCGGGCGCGGCTCGTCGCGCTCCTTGACCTGGAAGTGATAGAGGATCAGCGGCAGGTCCCTATAGGAGTCGATCGTCTGCGCGGCATGGAAGGTGACCGCCTCCTCGTGGGTCA
The DNA here is from genome assembly GCA_963831995.1 of uncultured Solirubrobacterales bacterium. Taxonomy (GTDB): domain Bacteria; phylum Actinomycetota; class Thermoleophilia; order Solirubrobacterales; family Solirubrobacteraceae; genus Palsa-744. Next base: position 523,934 of record CAWHSI010000001.1, read on the forward strand.
TCGCGAGCACCAGCTCCGACCCCTTGCGGTCCTCGAGCTTGAACAGCTCCTCGATCTCCAGGCGTCCGGTCCTGCGCCACGGATCGGCCGGCTGCAGCACCGGCATCAGCATCTCGCGGCCGCCGATCGCGTCGATCTCCTCGCGGACGATCGCCACCACGCGCTGGTGCACCCGCCATCCCGCCGGCAACCACGTCCACATACCCGCCCCCATCTGGCGGATCAGCCCGGCGCGCACCATCAGCTTGTGCGAGATCGCCTCGGCGTCGGCGGGGGCCTGCTTCTCGGTGGGGAGCAGATACTCGGAAAGTCGGGTCATGGCGTGTTCGGCATCCTACGCGGGATTCCGCTCCCGCATCGCGTTGCGCGACGCCAAAGCGGGGTAGCCCAAAAAATGGAAGTCGTGCGCGCACACCGGTCGGTCACGCCTCGGGTGCGATGGCACGCTATGAATTACACGACACGTCCCCAACTCAAGGAGCCCCGATGGCCTACTCCGTACCGCCGCTTCCCTACGCGTATGACGCGCTGGAGCCGCACATCGACAAGCTGACGATGGAAATCCATCACGACAAGCACCATCAGGCCTATGTGGACAAGGTCAACGCGGCGCTCGAGGGCACCTCGCTGGCCGAGGCGCCGATCGAGGACGTGCTGCGCGACCTCTCCCAGGTGCCGGCCGAGAAGCGCACCGCCGTGCAGAACAACGGCGGCGGCCACTACAACCACACGCTGTTCTGGGAGTCGATGAGCGCGGATGGCGGCGGCGAGCCTGACGGCGCGCTGGCCGAGGCGATCGCCGCGGCGTTCGGCTCGTTCGGAGATTTTCAGGCCGCGCTGAAGACCGCCGGCGTCAACCAGTTCGGCTCGGGCTGGTCGTGGCTCGTGCACAACGGCTCGACGCTTGCGATCGTGGGTACGCCCAACCAGGACAACCCGATCTCGGGTGGCTCAGTGCCGCTGCTAGGGGTGGACGTGTGGGAGCACGCCTACTACCTGAAGTACCAAAACAAGCGTCCCGACTACATCGACGCTTGGTGGAACACGGTGAACTGGAGCGTGGTCGCCGAGCGCTTCAGCGCCGTCGGCTGAACGCTTGGGGCCCACAGCGCGCGAGAAAGCCGAACGGCTTACTCGCGCGCTGAGCAGGTCCGAGGGACGCCGTTTCTGGCGAGGCTATTCCAGACTGGTGAATTTCGACGCCGTCTGGACAGGATCGATGCGTGGTCCTGGTTCGTCGGTCAGAGCTTCCCATTCCGCGGTCATGTGATTGTGGTAGTCGGCAACCCAGCGATACTTATCCCAGCGGCGCCGATCAGCGCGGTACTTAGAGAGTCCGCTGAGCACGCGTTCCCGATGGAGCGCGAGCAGGGGATCGGCAGCCTCCGGCTCGTCCAACAAGGGCTCAAGATAGTTTACGAAGCTGTGGCTGTCGTCATCACGCAATAGGATCGGATCGGCGGGCTCGCCGCCCCCCTGCCGACTGAGCCCTAGATGTAAGACCCGAGGAGGTTGTTCAGCTCGTTGAGGCGAGCGATGGGCGGCTTGTGGCTGAGGGCGCCGTGGGGTCTTCGTCGATTGTAGAAGTCGATCCAACCGGGTAGGGCGGCGGTGCGCTCGTGACTGTCGCGGTAGATCGCTCCGTAGGCCCAGCCGCCGAGCATGGTGCGGATGAATCTCTCGGCCTTGCCGTTGGTCTGGGGACGGTAGGGACGTGTGCGTAGGTGACGGATCCCCAGAGCTCGGCAGGCGATCGCGTGCACGCTTGAGCGGTAGGCCCCACCGTTGTCGGTCAGGAGCTGCTCGACCGTGAGGCCGTAGCTTTTGTAGTGAGCGACGGCTCGACGAAGGAACGCGATCGCCGTGAGTGCCTTCTCGTCGGGAAGCACCTCGACGTAAACCAGGCGGGTCGCGTCATCGATCGCGATGTGCACGAACTCCCAGCCGACTGTCTTGCGGACTCTCCCCTCGGCATCGGTCCGCTGAGGCTTGTAACGACCGCGTTTGCCTGTGATGCGGTGCCCGGCGCCTTGGTGAATCCTGCCGAGCTTCTTGACGTCGATATGGATCAGCTCCCCGGGCCGTTGGCGTTCGTAGCGTTGGGCTGGCTCCAGTCCGAGACGCCCGAGTTTGCCCATCCCGATCTGGGTCAGGATCCCCGAGACCGTTGAGAGTGCCATCCCGAGCACCTCGCCGATCTCCGCGCTCGTCATCCGCAAGCGTCGTAGCGCAGCGATCGCCTCCACTCGCCGCTCATCGGTGCGATTGGCGACTCGCAGCGGCGCCGAGGAGCGATCCAGCAGGCCGGCTATTCCCTCCGAGCGGTACCGGGCCAGCCACTTGTGCGCAGTGCGCTCGGTGATCCCGGCCGCCTCAGCGGCTCGAATCACCGACCAACCAGCATGCTCGACACGATCGACAAGCAACTCACGGCCCTTGACGCTGAGACGAGCGTTAGCGTGCAACTTCATCCGGTGTCCTCCTTGGACTGGTGGCTTCGACACCAACCAGCCTCCAAGGAGGCCCGGATGAACAACCTCCTCAGGAACTACACCTAGATCGTGTTCAGCGCTCTCGCTGAGGACAATCCGAGGATGCACGGCGGACTGTGACTCCAGCTCGTATGCCTCCACCAGGGCAGGCCCGAACGTCAGGTCGCCGTGGAGATGGATCTGCCCGAGCGTGAGTGCACCCCGTACGAAGAAACCCTCTACCAGAAGCGCAAGCTGCAGCCACGCCGCCTGGTCGACGAGTTCGGTGAGCGCACGTGCCTCTTCGCCGGAGACGACAGGAGACGCGATCACGAGCGTGTCGGAGAAGAACGCGGACGGCAACTGGGAATCTTCACGCAGGAAGTTGCGATAGGTGCTGCTCATCGCTTGATCCAGAGCCCGCAGGTTGCGCGCTGCCTGGAGGATGTCCGGATCGTCGTGGAACTTTGGCGGCGGTCCTCACGGGTTGATGGTCAAACGGTAACGAGTTCGCGAGTCTCCTGACGGTCGCTGTTCTTCTCGGCAGCGAGGAGGGTGTGACGCTCAATTGCGATCACGAGCTTGGCGAGGTCGCGGTAACCGATGATCCGCCGGAACTGCTTCTCGGCTACGAGCATCCCGGCGGCGGTCCAGCGCTTGCGCATGTCGCCGTCCTGCCAGCGCTTCACGTTGCGCTGCGTGTGACGGACGATCTCGATCATCGACTCACACGGGTTGGTCGAGCACAGCGTCTTTGCGAGTTGACCGGTGATCTTGAGCCGCATCAGCGTCAGCGTCTCGGGCATTCCCTCCCGCAGCGAGGCGGCAGCGTCGGGCCAGGTGCGGTCGAGCTCTGAGGCGAGGAGTTGCAGGCGCTGTTCGGCGAGATCTGGGTCCTTGAGCGCCCACGCGCCGCGGATCCGGGCCAAAACGGCGGGGCGGTCGCGTTCGGGCAGGAGGTCACAAACATTGCGCTCCTTGTGTCGTTGACACCTGTGCACCAGCGCGTGCTCACCGAACACGTCGGTGATCGCCCGACGGATCGCCTTCCCGCCGTCGATGACGAACAGGATCGCCTGCTCGGGGTCCAGTCCCCGGTCGATGAGGTCGGCGAGCAGTGTTCGGGCGAGCGTGGCGTTCTCGGTCGAGCCCTCCCACAGCCCGAGCGGGATCTTCACGCCCTCGGTGCTGATCCCGAGCGCGACGATGTGCGTGCGATCGGCGATCTGAAGGCCGTCGAGCATCATCACCGCCAAGCGCACGTCGTCCAGCCGGCGGCCCATCAGCTCTCCAAGCGCGGTGCGGGTGCGCTCGATGAACATGTCCGAGACTGCGCTCTTACCAGTCGAGGTCGCATTCCCTTCGACGTCGGCGCCGACCGGCTCGCCGACCGTAGCGAACCGCCGCGTCGAGACACCGGCGAGCATGCGGTCCATCACAGCCCTGGTCAGCGGGTCGCGATCAGCGAAATACTCATAGGTCTGGACCGGCAGCTCGTGCGCGTCGTCGGTCGTGCGCATTCGTGGACGAGAGACCCGCACCCGGCGACCGCCGAGTGTCATCGACCCTGTCTCGTGACCGTGACGCTTTGCGGTGCGATCCCGGTTCCACTTGCCCTTCGGACCGACCACCTCGTCGACCTCGCTCTCCATCAGCTCATGGACGACGCCGAGCCCGACACCGACGCTCAGCGCGAGCAGCCCCTCCCTTGCCGCTCCCACGAGCTCACCGAGCGCCTCCTGGATCTGCGGTGGCAGCGGACTCTCCGACACCTCGAACGTCGTGCCGACCTTCGCAGCGGGTACCTTCTTCATGGCGGTTCCTCCTGTCCTCTCGGACTTGGTTAGCGCCCCGAACGCTCCCAACCGGAGCGGACAAGGCGGGAGGACCGCCGTTCAAAGATCTACGAGATCGCGGACAACCTCGCTGCCTGCCGTCCGCGCGACATGGCACGCACACCCAGAAGGTCAACGAAGAGCACCGCGCAGGTCGCGAGACGCGCCGCTCCGCGCTTGGTGACGAAGACGCTCGCCGCACTTGCGCGACCAGGGGACGACACTTTGAGCGAGTCCGGACGTCCCTAGAAACGGGGCCGGGCTTCCGGACCAAGTTCGTAGGTCCGAGGGGAGCGGGCACTAGGCGATCGTCCTCGCTGAACGAGCCCGCGCCACTGAGCCGATGCCAGCCACCGCGGTAGAGCCGCGCGCGCGCGCGGCTCATCCGAGAGCTCAAGGCTGAGATCGTCAAATGTGGCCGGCTCCACCTGGGCTATGAGGGGAAGGAGGATATCGTCGAACTGCTCGTAGGCTTTGAGGTGCTCAGGATAGGGTCGCCCATCCTCGCTGCGGGGAGGGTTGAAGCTCCGTTGCATCGTTGCCATGGCTAGAAGTATGGCAAGCATAGATGCGTCTTCCCATACGTCCACGGCGACTTGCGTCGCGACCCTCCGCTCAGCCGCGGCTGAAGCGCCGGCCGGCGACCGGCGAGGCTTCCTCGTCCAGCCGCACGCCACTGCCGGCCGGGGAGCCCGCGGGCTGGAGCATCGACTCGAGCACGGCGTCCGCCTCGGTTTCCTGTTCGGCCGTGGCGGCCTCCAGCGCCGCGAGTTTCTCCGGGGTCATCGCCGTTGCGTCCTCGTTGGCGGCCAGCCACTCCGCCGCCTCGGCCGCCTCGCGCGCGTCGCGCTGCACCGTCTTGCCGGCCGCGTAGTAGCGGTCGATCTCCTTGAACAGCTCATCCACGAGTTCGTGCGTCGGCACCTTCTTCAGCGGCTCGCCCTTGGAGTAGATCATGCCCATGTCCTTGGCGCCGGTGATCCCGAAGTCGGCGTGACGGGCCTCGCCGATGCCGTTGACCGCACACCCCAGCACCGACACCTCGATCGGGTCCCCGTAGGCTTCGAGTCGCTTCTCCACTTCGGCGACGACCGTGTCCATGTCGAACTGCAAGCGACCGCACGTCGGGCAGGCGATCAGCACCGGACCCTTCTCGCGCAGCTTCAGCGCCTTGAGGATCTCCCACGCCACCTTGACCTCCTCCTCCGCGTGGAAGGTGGACAGCGAGATGCGGATCGTGTCGCCGATACCGTCGGCCAGCAGCGTGCCGAGGCCGACCGCGGACTTCAGCGAGCCCGACCACTTCGTGCCGGCCTCGGTCACGCCGAGGTGCAGCGGATAGGGGATGCGCTGCGCCAGCATGCGGTTGGAGGCGATCGTGTTCGGCACCGAGGTCGACTTCATCGACACCTTGAAGTTCTCGAACTGCAGGCGCTCCATCAGCTCTACCGTCTCCACCGCCGCCGTCACGAGCGCCTCGACCGGGTTCTCGTACTCCAGCTCGCGCAGGTGCTTGGGCAGCGAACCGCTGTTGACGCCCACGCGCAGCGGCGTGCCGGTCAGCTTGGCCAGCGCGATCACCTCCGCCACCTTCTCCGGGCCGCCGATGTTGCCGGGGTTCAGTCTCACGCAGTGCGCGCCGGCTTCGATCGCCTTCAGCGCGAGCGTGTGGTTGAAGTGAATGTCGGCGATCACCGGTATCGGCGAGCGCTTCACGATCTGCTTCAGCGCGTCTGCGTCCTGCTCGCGCGGCACGGCCACGCGCACGATGTCCGCGCCCGCCTCGGCCACCTTCACGATCTGGTCCATCGTGGCCGCCAGGTTCGCGGTCTCGGTCTTTGTCATCGTCTGCACAGCCACGGGCGCGCCCCCGCCGATCGGGACCGAGCCGACATGAATCTGACGCTCTGAGGCCATAGTCTGGATTCTACGATGACTGACGTCTACGCCACGGCACGTGGCCCGCTCGCGCGGCTCGCCTCCCCCCTCGCCGCCGGCGCTCGGCGCCGGCGCCACGAGCGCTTCTTCGCGATGTGCCGGCTCGCCCCCGGCGCTCGCGTGCTCGACGTGGGTTGCGGCACGCTCGGCCTGCGCGCGCTGGAGCCCGCGCTTGACATCACCGGCGTCGACCTCGCCGAGCGACCCGGCTACCCCGGACCGTTCGTGCGGGCCGACGCAGCCAAGCGGCTTCCCTTCGCCGACGGCGAGTTCGACCTGGTGTACTGCTCGAGCGTGATCGAGCACGTCGCACCCGAGCGCCGCGCGGCGTTCGCGAGCGAGGTGCGTCGCGTCGGGCGCGGCTGGTTCGTGCAAACGCCCGCACGCTCCTTCCCGATCGAGCCCCACTCGCTGCTGCCCTTCGCGCACTGGCTGCCGACGCGTTTGCGCCGGCCCTACTGGCGTCTGGGCGCGGCCGGCCAGTGGGAGGACATCTCGCTGCTCTCCCGGCGCGAACTCGAGTGCCTGTTCGGGCCGGCGCTGGCAGAGCGTCTCGGCCCGCTGGTCAAGAGCTGGGTATCTGTGCGTGTGCCCGCCCCGACAGCAACCACGCCGACACAGGGCAGCACGGGCTGGGCGCACGAGCGGCCTGGTGCGGCTACCCGCCCAGGCGACCGATGTCGTTGCCGAAGCCGTTGATCACGAGGAACAGCAGCAACACGATCCCGACCGAGCTGAAGCGCCACATCGCGGTCAGCGACACGCGCCGTCCGCGCACCTTCTCGGCCACAGCCCACAGCACATGCCCACCGTCGAGCGGCAGGAACGGGAACAGGTTGATGACCGCAAGCGCCAGCGAAACGAAGCCGAGGAACACCAGGGCATAGCCGGGACCGGCCACAACCGCTTCCTGAGCGATCACGGTGATGCCCAGGATGCTGTGGAACTGCTTGCGCACCTTGGCGCTCGTGAACGCCTTGCCGATGTTCGACACCATGCTAGTGGTCGCGCCCCACATCTCCGAGAGCGCCGTGCGGGCGGCCGCGAACACCCCCAACGACTTGGCGGCATACCCGAAGTCGAAGCCCACGAGCATCCGCCCGACCTGCTTGCTGTAGCGCGGGTAAGCCGACACCGTGAGCACGCGCCCGGCGCGGCGGATCGTGAGCGCGACCGGTGTTTGCGCCCTGCAGCCGTCGATCGGGGGCCCGGCGCAACGGTGCGAGGCGATCGCCCTGGTGGCCGACTGCACGGTCGCGTGGCGACCATCCACAGCGAGAATCTGGTCGCCCCGTCTCAGCACGCCTTCGGCCGGCGTGCCTTTCTCGACTTCCAGGACAGACGTGTTGGATACGAGCGTCTGCACGGACGGGTTGAGGTTGGACAGCGTCACCGCCCCACTGAGGCTGCCCGACACGAGTACGGCCCAGAACAGCACGAACGCGATCGCCAGGTTCATGCCGGGACCGGCGAGGATCACGACGATCCGCTTCCAGGGCGACTGGTTGTAGTAGGCGCGCCTGGCCACCTCGGGCGCAAGCTTCGCGATCTCATCCGGATTCATACCCGTGATCTTCACGTACCCGCCCGCCGGGATCGCGCCGATCATGTATTCCGTCTCCCCGCGCTTCACCCCGGCGATCTTCGGCGGGAAGAACAGCGAGAAGCGCTCCACGCGCATCCCCACCGCCTTCGCCACGGCGAAGTGGCCCAGCTCGTGCAGCACGATCAGCGCCATGATCCCGAGGATGGTCAACGCCCAGCTCATGGGCTCAGTTTGGCAGGCCGGCGGCGCGGGTCCGCCGTCAGCGGGCCGCGAGATCGATCGCGGCGAGCGCCTGCTCGGCCACCTCTCGCGCCTCGCGGTCGGCCTCGTACAGCGACTCGAACGAGCGAACGGGCACGCCGGGCAGCGCGTTCAGCGTGTGCTCGATCACCTCGGCGATGGCGAGGAAGGGCAGACGCTGCGCCAGGAACGCGTGCACCGCGATCTCGTTCGCGGCGTTGAGCACGCACGGTGCGGTGCCGCCCGCTTGCGCGGCTTGGCGAGCCAGGCGCAAGCATGGGAACGCGTCGAGATCGACCGCCTCGAACGTCAGCGAGCCGACCTGCACGAGGTCCAGCGGCGCGATCGGCAGCGCCACGCTGAGCGCTCCGCGCAGCGCATAGGAGATGGCGATGCGCATGTCCTTCGGCCCGATATGGGCGAGCATCGCGCCGTCGGCGAGCTGTATCAGGCCGTGCACCAGCGACTGCGGGTGCACGACGACGTCGATGCTCTCATAGGGGATGCCGAACAGGTGATGCGCCTCCATCAGCTCCAGGCCCTTGTTCATGAGCGTGGCGGAGTCGATCGTGATCTTGCCGCCCATCGCCCACGTCGGGTGGGCGAGCGCCTGCTCGACGCTCACCTCGGCGAGCCGCTCGCGCGATCGCCCTCGAAACGGACCGCCGCTGGCGGTGATCGTGAGACGCTCCACCGTCCCCGGCGGCTGACCCGAGAGCAGCTGGTGAAGCGCGGTGTGCTCGGAGTCCACGGGCACGATCTGCGCGCCGGTGGCTTCGGCGAGCGCCACCACCAGCTCGCCGCCGACCACGAGCGACTCCTTGTTGGCGAGCGCCAAATCGATACCCTCGCCGAGTGTCGCGACGGTGGGACCAAGCCCCGCCGAGCCGACGAGCGCGTTGAGCACGAGCTCTGCGCCGGACTCGACGACGAGCCGCACCAGCCCCTCCGCGCCGCTCAGTACCTCGCCCTCGGGCCATGCCTCGGCGGCCAGGCGGGCGGCGCCCTCGTCGACCAGCGCGATCCGCGATACGCCGTGAGCGCGCGCCTGCTCCACGAGCGCCTCCCAGGAGCGCTCGGCCGACAGTCCGACCAGCTCCAGCTGCGCCCCGCGCGCGAGCACGTCGAGCGCCTGCGTGCCGATCGACCCGGTCGAGCCGAGGATCAGCAGACGCTTGGCGGCGCTACACATACGCCAACCAAATGTAGTGCACCGTAAGGTTGAGCCGTTTTTGGCTTTGTTGAGCCAAAACAACTCCGACCGAATCCGACCGAACCCGGCTGAATCCGTACACGACCGGCGCGAGCCTGGCGCGCACCTACGCCGCCACCCGAGCTATCCGTGCCCGCGTATCGGCGGGCGTCAAGTACGCATCGAACAGCCCAGCGGCTTCGTCCTCATTGCCGGGCATCAGGTGCCCATATCGGTCGTACGCGATGGATATCGTCGTGTGGCCCATGTACGTTGAGAGTGCCTTGGCGTTGACGCCCGCCGCGATCGTCAGCGACGCGAAGGTGTGGCGGCACTCGTGCATCGTAATCCGCTTGAGCTTCGCCTTCTCCCACGCGCAATCTGCCCGCGAAGGCATGAGTCAACTGAAAGAACACGGGTGCCTCCTGCTCAGGGCGAGAAGTCGAGTCTATAAGGTGATGCGGCAGCTATGGGATCGGCGCGCGACTGCGCAGTTCGTCGATCGTCAGCGAGCCGAGATGGTCAAGTAGCTGCGCGCGCGTCCAATCTGCGAGGACCGCATCGATCTGCGCGCGAGACAGCCTCAGACGGTCAGCAAGATCGTTGAGCGCCGCCTTGCTGGGGTTCTTACGGTGCGTGTCCACCTGGAGCGTGACGGCGTACTGGATGCCATCACGGGAAATGACCGGCAGGCGAAACATCTCGCCGTGACGGACCTTCCTATATGGCTCGCCAGCTAGGCGGGCGACAGATGCGTGGAGCTGCCGGCTTGAGTCTCGCGGTGTCGCCAATGCCCGGTCCGGGGTCCTCGACGTTGGAATAGCCCGCGGCGGCGGTGCTCTCGACGGCGCCGCTCCTCGGCGGCCATGAACGCTGCGATCAGGCGCCGAGACAAGACGCCTGCCAGGCGCCCCTCATCCTCAGTCGCCTCGTGCGACGAGATCAGCTCAGACAGAGCGGTGGCATAGTCGGCTGCGCGGTCAATGAACAAGCTCAGCGCCTCGGAGAAGTCCTCGTCCTCCGCCAGCAGATCGAACTCCGTACTCCGTACGATATAGACGCCATCTTCAAGCCACGCGATGGCCTGTGAGATGGGCACATCTTCTACCACGACGCAGCCGGCCTCCGCGTTCGTCTCGCTCGTTGCTGTGGGTACAGGTGCGTTGCTCATCGTCTCGGCTATGCCGCGCGGGGACTGTGCCTAGAGGTGCGCCGTCCTGTTGGGTTCGGCCTTCCATCCCAGAATAGCCGTTCTGTAGCGCGCACGCAACCGTACACGCCACCCCTCCAATGAGCGCCGCCGTGCCTTTTCCGATGCACGACTGGCGCGAATACTGGCGCGCACTTGGCTCTCAATGACTGTTTTTGGCTTTGTTGAGCCGATACAGGCGACATCTACACATACGCCAACCAAATGTAGTAGCCGACGACCGCCGTGAACAGCACCGCGTCCAGCCGGTCGAGCAGCCCGCCGTGGGCGCCGAGCAGCCTGCCCGTGTCCTTGGCTCCGGCCTGGCGCTTGACGAACGACTCGAACAGGTCGCCCACGGGAGCGAACACGCCGACCCCGACTCCGAGCACGAGCGCGTGCGTGCCGGGCAACCATCCCTGATAGCGACCGGCGAACCACACGGCGAGCACCGAGCAGGCCACGCCGGCGATCAGGCCCTCGACGGTCTTATTCGGCGAGATGCCCGGCGCGAGCGGCTGCCTGCCGAACAGCCTGCCGCCGAGATATGCGCCGGTGTCGCCGAGGAAGGTGCCGACGAGCACGTCGATCACGATGCCCTCGCCGTGGGGCAGTTCGCGCAGCAGCACCGCGTGGGCGAGCGCGAAGCCGATCCAGTACACGCCGAGCAGGGTGAGCGCCATGCCGCCAACGCTCGGGCGCCGCTGGGTGAGCGAGAATGCGAACAACACCGGCAGCGCGACGCTCGCGGCGAGCAGCACGCGCGCCTGGCTGCCGTGCAGGGCGGCGGCGATCAGTCCGGCGAGCATCACAAACCCGGCGAGCCGCACCGGACGAGCCCGCCCGAAGATGCCATACAGCTCGTGCATGCACACACAGCCGAGCACAAACACCCCGACCGCGAACACGGCGCCGCCCTCGATCACGAGAAACAGCGCCAGCGCGATCAGCGGCAGCGCGAAGAGGATGCGCGAGCCGACATCCGAGCCTCCCGCGCGGGTCGAGCTGCCGGCGCGCGCCGAGGCGCGAGGCGATGCCATCGCGCTCAGCGCCCGCCGAAGCGGCGGCGTCGCTCGGAGAACTCGGCGAGTGACTCCTCCAGCGCCTCGCGCGAGAAGTCCGGCCACAGCTCCTCGCGGAACACGAGCTCGCTGTAGGCGGACTGCCACAGCAGATAGTTGGACAGGCGCCGCTCGCCGCTGGTGCGAATGATCAGGTCCGGGTCGTGCATCTCCGGGGCGTAGAGGTGCTTGCGAAACTCCTCCTCGCCACCGCCCCGGTATGCGCGCGCCGCGTCGAGAATCTCGGCGCGGCCGCCGTAGTTGAACGCGACGAACAGCGCGATGCGCCGGTTCCCGGCGGTTAATTCCTCAGCCCAGCTCATGCGCTCCAGCAGCTCCGAAGCGATGCCCTCGCGGCGCCCGATGAACCGCATGCGCACCCCCTCCGCGTGCAGCTCGGGCGTTTCGCTCGATATCCGCATGGCGAGCATTTCCATCAAGCCCCGCACCTCCTCCATCGGTCGCGACCAGTTCTCGGTGGAGAACGAGTACACCGTGAGCTCCTCGATCCCGAGCTCCACCGCATCGCGCAGGCGCGCCTTCACGTTGTCGGCGCCCGCGCGGTGACCCTCGCCGACCGACATCCCGCGAGCACGCGCCCAGCGACCGTTGCCGTCGGTGATGATCGCGACATAGCGGGCGTTGGTGGCGGCATCGTCGTCGCTCGCCTGGCGCTCGTCCGGCAAGGCGTCGCTCATCGTGTCCCATCGGCGGGTTCTGGCGCCGATCGCGAACTCGCGGCGGCGCGTGTGACTTGAGCTGCGACGACCATCACACCTCGAGGATCTCCTCCTCCTTGGCCTTCAGCACCGCGTCGAGATCGCCGATGCGCCCGTCGGTGAGCTTCTGCAGCTCGACCTCCGCCCGATGCTCGTCGTCGGATCCCGTCTCCCCTTCGGACTTGAGCTCGCGCAGCTGCTGCATCGTGTCGCGGCGAACGTTGCGGATCGCGATGCGCCCCTCCTCGGCGAGGTTGCGCACGACCTTCACCAGCTCCTTGCGGCGCTCTTCGGTCAGCTCGGGCACGACCAGGCGGATGAGGTTGCCGTCGTTGGAGGGGTTCAGCCCGACATCCGACTCGTTGATCGCCTTCTCGATCGTCTTGATCGAGGACTTGTCATACGGCTGCACCGTGATCAGGCGCGCCTCCGGCGCGGAGATCGTCGCGAGCTGGTTCAGCGGGGTTTGCGCCCCGTAGTAGTCGACCACGACGCGCTCCAGCAGCGCGGGGCTCGCGCGTCCGGTGCGAACCGAGCCGAACTCGTGCTGGGTCGACTCAAGCGACTTGGCCATGCGCTCGCGCGCGTCCTCGAGCAGTGCATCGATCATTTCAGCGGCCATCGCCGGCTCCTCTCTTCGACAGGTTCACGCTCATGTGCTCACCAGGGTCCCCACGCGAGCACCCGCCACGATCTTTGGAATGTTGGTCTCGTCGTCCATGTTGAACACGTTCAGCGGCATCGAGTTCTCCATGCACAGCGCCAGCGCGGTCGAGTCCATCACCCGCAACCGCCGCTCGATCGCCTCCATGTGGGTGATGCTCGGAATGAACTGGGCGGAGGGGTCCAGCGCCGGATCGGCGCTGTAGACGCCCTCGACGCCGTTCTTGGCCATCAGGATGATCTCCGCGTGGATCTCCGCGGCGCGCAGCGCGGCGGCAGTGTCGGTCGTGAAGAACGGGTTGCCGGTGCCAGCCGCGAATATCACCACCCGGCCCTTCTCCAGGTGGCGCATCGCGCGGCGGCGAATATAGGGCTCGGCAACCTCTGAGATGCCGAGCGCCGACTGCACGCGCGTGTCCGTGCCCGCCCGCTCGAGCGCATCCTGAAGCGGCAGCGCGTTCAGCACGGTGGCGAGCATGCCCATGTAGTCGGCGGTGGAGCGATCCATGCCCTCCGCCACGCCGGTCATGCCGCGGAAGATGTTGCCCGCGCCCACCACGATCGCGACCTCGACGCCCTGGTCGCGCACGGCCGACACCTGACGCGCCACCGCCGCCACGCGCGCAGGATCGGTGCCGTACTCCAGCGAGCCCATCAGGGCCTCCCCGGAGAGCTTCAGCAGCACGCGTTTGAAGGCAGGTGCGCCCATCAGCGCCAGAGCCTACCCGGTGTGGCGCTACTGGCCCACCGCGAAGCGAACGAAGCGCCGGATCACGACGTTCTCGCCCGTCTTGACCGCCAGCTCGTCGCGCAGCTGCTTGACGGTCCTGCCCTCGAACTTGGGGTTGTGCATCTCCTGCTCGAGCAGCACGATCGTCCGATACCAGGAGTCGAGCTTGCCCGCGACGATCTTCTCGCGAATGTTCTCGGGCTTCTCCGCCGCTTCCTGCTCGTAGATGCGCGCCTCCGCCTCGCGCGCCTCTGAGGGCACGTCCTCGCGGCTGACATACCCCACGGTAGGGGTGGCGGCGATCTGCATCGCGACGTCCCGCGCGAAGGCCACGAAGTCCTCGTTGGTGGCGACGAAGTCGGTGTTGCAATCGACCTCGATCAACACACCCACCTTCGCCCCGGCATGGATATACGCCTGGACCGTGCCCTCGCCGGCGGTTCGCTCGCCGAGATCCTGGATCTTCTTGCCCTGCTTCAGGCGCAGGATCTCGATCGCCTTCTCGATGTCGTTCCCGGCCTCGGCGAGCGCCTTCTTGCAGTCCATCATGCCGGCGCCGGTGCGCTCGCGCAGCGCCTTCACGTCCTTGGCGGATATCTCGCTCGTGCTCACGATGCGCTCTCCTGGGTGGCGGGTGTCTGCTGCTCGTTCTCCGCCGGCGCCTCAGCGGGGGCATCCGCGCCGGGCGCCTCAGCGGGCGCGGACTGCGCTTGCGCGGGCTCGGCGACCGCGGGCTCGGCAACGGTCTCCGCGGGCGCCTCGGGCGCGGACTCTGTCTTGGCGGCGGATGTCTTGGCGGGCTGGGCGTCGGGCGGCGCGGGCGGCGCGGCCTGCGCGGGCGATGCGGCCTGAGGCGATGCGCTCGCGGCCGGCGCGGCCGGCATCTGTGCGGGCGATGCGGCCTGCGCGGGAGGCGCGGTCTGCGCGGGCGGCGCGGCCTGCACGGGCGGGGCGGCCTGAGGCGATGCGCTCGCGGCCGGCGCGGCCGGCGTCTGTGCGGGCGCCGGCTGCTCGGCGCTGGCCGCAGCCTGTGCCGCCGCAGCCTGCTTTTCGGCCGCCTGCTTCTCCGCGGCCTCCCTGGCGGCCTGTTCCTCGGCCTCGCGCTTGGCCCGCTCCTCGGCCTCGCGACGAGCGCGCTCCTCCGCCTCGCGGCGGGCCTGCTCGACGCGTTCCTGACGCGCCTTCTCCTCCTCGGCGCGGAACACGGCATGGGCCTGCGCGACGACATCGCCGATCGCCTTGGCGATCAGCGCGCACGAGCGCATCGCGTCGTCGTTGCCGGGCACCACATAGTCGATGCCGTCGGGATCGCAGTTGGTGTCGACCAGACCGATGACCGGGATGCGCAGGCGCTGTGCTTCGCGCACCGCGATCGCCTCGGTCTTCAGGTCGATCACGAAGATCGCGTTGGGGGTGCGCTGCATGTTCTTCACGCCCCCGAGGTTGGCGCGCAGCTTCGCGAGGTCGGCCTGCGCGGCCATCCGCTCGCGCGTGGGCAGCAGCGCGAGCTGGCCCTCGGCCTCGTAGCGTTCGAGGTCGTGCAGGCGGCGGATGCGCTGGTTGATCGTTTGGAAGTTGGTCAGCAGCCCTCCGAGCCAGCGGTGGTTGACGTAGGGCATCTCCGCCGCCTCGGCGACCTCCTTGATCGCGTCGCGAGCCTGCTTCTTGGTGCCGACGAACAGCACGGTGCCGCCGCGCTGGGCGACCTGAGCGGCGAATTCCTGCGCCTGGCGCAACAGCGCGGCCGTCTTCAGCAGGTCGATGATGTAGATGCCGTTGCGCTCGCCATAGATGAAGCGGCGCATCTTGGGGTTCCAGCGGCGCGTCTGATGACCGAAGTGAACTCCGGCCTCCAGCAGCTCCGCGATTCCTACTTCGCTCACGGGTACTCCCTTGTGTGTGTTGCTTTTAGTCCGAGCGGTGCGTCGCGGACCCGAGCACGCTTGATGCTTCGCTCGGGCAGGGCCGCGTTGCGCAATCGCACGGCTTTGAGTTGCTAGGCCAGCTCAGTCTACCGCCCCGCGCCGGCTTCGGCGCGCGCGAGCGCCTCGCGCAAGTCCGGCGGGAGCGGCGACTCGATTTCGATCCGCTCGCCGCTCAGGGGATGTGGGAAGGAGAGGCGAGTCGCGTGCAGGAACTGGCGCGAGAGGCCGAGCAGGCCCGCCGTGCCGTACTCGGGGTCGCCGCACACCGGATGGGCGATCGCCTGCAGGTGCACGCGTATCTGGTGGGTGCGACCGGTGTCGAGGCGCAGGCGCAGGAGCGAGAACTCCCCGAGCGAGCGCTCCAGCGTGAAGTGCGTGCGCGCCTGGCGAGCGCCGGTGCCGCCGACGGCCATGCGCGTGCGGATGCGGGGGTGGCGGCCGATCGGCGCCTCGATCGTGCCGGTGCGCGCGGGCGGCAACCCCTCGACGAGCGCGAGATATTCGCGCTCGACCGCGCGCTTGCGCAGCGCCTCCTGGAGCAGGCGGTGCGTGCGCTCGTCGCGGGCGAGCACGAGCAGACCGGAGGTGTCGCGGTCGAGCCGGTGCACGATCCCGGCGCGCTCGGGATCCCCGCCGCCGGCGACGCCGGCCAGCAGCTGGGAGAGGGTGCCCTCGCGGTGGCCGCGGGCGGGATGCACAACCAGACCGGCCGGCTTGTCGACCACGAGCAGGTGCTCGTCCTCGTAGGCGATCGTCAACTCGGGTGTCATTCGGGCCGCTCCACGACATACAGCAGCACGAGCACGCCGATCGTGATCGAGGCGTCGGCGAGGTTGAACGGGGGCCAGCCGAGCGGCAGCTTGACGAAGTCCGTGACCGACCCCGCGCGCAGACGGTCGAGGATGTTGCCGAGCGCACCCCCGAGCAGCAGTCCGGTGGGCAGCCAGATCAGCGGCCTCTCGCGATGGCGCGCGAAGTAGACGAGCAGCACGAGCAGCGCGAGGCCGACGAGCACCGTCACGACGACGTGCTGACCGGGCAGGAAACCGAACGCGACCCCGTTGTTGCGCGTGTCGACGAATTGAACGCCGGGCAGCACACCGCGTGTTTCCCCCGGCACGATCCAGGCGCGCACGGCCGCCTTCGAGAGCTGGTCGAGCGCGACCACGGCGAGCGCCACGAGCGCCGCCCACACCCAGCTCGGGGCGGCGCGCAGGGCGCGCCCGACTGGCAAGCGGCCGGCGGCGCGCCCGGAGGAGCCCACGGCGCTCAACCGTGGATCAGGCTGACGAGCAGATTGCCCACGATCGACAGCACGATGATCGCCACGATCGGGCTGAAGTCGAACGAGCCGATCATCGGGACGAAGCGCCGAAAGACGCGAAGGTACGGTTCGCACACGTCGCGCAAGAAGGTGAGCACCGCGTCCGACGCGCGCGAATAGGGCGGTTTGACGCCGAACGCGAACAGCAGCTGCAGCACGATGTACAGGATTATCAGCAGCGTGTAGACGTAGATCAGCGTCGAGAGATACCCCGCGATTTCGGTGCGCGCGCTGGCGAGCAGGAGGGTCACCGCTCGAGCACCGCGTCGAGCGCGCTGTCGAACGCCGCTCGCAGTCCTCCCCGCTCGAGCGCTGCCAGCCCGCGCGCGGTGATGCCTCCCGGCGAGGAGACCTCGCGACGCACCGCGAGCGTGTCGTAGTCGCGCCGGCGCAACAGCTCGGCGGTGCCGGCGAGGGTCTCGGTGACGAGCGCCGAGGCCTGAGCGGAGGCGATGCCGCGACGCACGCCCGCATCGACCTGCGCCTCCACGACCAGCGCGACATACGCGGGCGCACACGACATCAGACCCATCGCGACGTCCACGAGCGCGTCGTCGAGCGATACGAGCATCCCCAGCGATCCGAACAGCTCCTGCACCTCGCGGTCGAGCGTCGCGTCCTGCGGCTCGTCGGCCGCGCGCACGACGGCGCCCCGGCGCACCTCGACCGGCAGCGAGGGAAGGAACCGATACACGGGCCGATCGGGATAGGCCAGCTTGAGCGTGGCCAGCGGCACGGCCGCGAGGATCGAGGCAACCGCCCTGGCGTGCGGCGCAAGCTCGCGCGCGACGGCGTCGAGCTGCGCGGGCTTGTGGCAGAGCACCAGCAGGTCGGCTCGCTCGGCCACCTCGGCGGCGCCGGACAGCGCCTGCCCCCCGGTTTCCTCAGCCAGCGACCGCGAGCGCTCGGCGAGCGGGTCGAAGCAGAGCACGGGCCTGCCCCACCCGCGCGCCATCGCGCGCGCCATGTTGCCGCAACCGATCAGACCTATTCGCATGGATTCCATGAGCTGCAAGCCATAACTAGGTGGTCCTGAGGTGTGAGAGTCGAGCCTGGCAAGGATGCAGGGAGCGAAATCTGCTTAGCACATGAGCGACCGAGGGCGCCGCCAGGCGAAGGCTATCGCGCCTCAGCTCTGGTTGAAGAAGCCCTTTTCGATCAACCGTGCACGCTCCTCGGCGGAGATCTCCACGTTGCGCGGGGTCAGCATGAAAACCTTGTCGGCGATCCGCTGCATGCCGCCGTCGAGCGCGTAGGTGAGGCCGCTGGCGAAGTCGATCAGGCGCTTGGACAGGTCGGTGTCGGCGCCCTGCAGGTTGAGAATGACCGGGATCGAGTCCTTGAACTTGTCGGCGATCTGCTGGGCATCGTTGAAGGACTTGGGGATCACCAGGTGCACACGCACATCGCCGTTGCCGCCGCCGCGCCCGACGGGCCGCAGCACGGTCGTCGAGCGAGCGCGCGGTTCGTCCTCGGGGAAGATCTCGTCGAACTCGTCGCGGCGGCGCCGCGGGGAGAGCCGGCGCACGTTCGGCCGCTCGCGGTAGCGATCGGCGATCTCCTCCTCGTGCGGTTCCTCCTCGTAGTCGTCGCGATACTCCTCGGCCAAGCCGAAGTACACGAGTGCGCGATGCCAGGAGTCTCGAAATGCCATATGTAGGGGGCGTTTTCGGTGAAAGCGGGCGATTCCCTGCACGTGCCGGGCAGTCGCCCGGGCGCACGCCGGCGAACCGCGCCGCACTCTCCGCCCCCTAAGCGTACAACCGCGTGCCGATTCTCACGATCGTGGCGCCCTCGCCGACCGCCACGGCGAAGTCCTGGCTGGTGCCCATCGACAGCTCGGGCAGCTCGTATTCGCCAGCCAGCTCGCGCAGGCGGCGAAACCACGGGCGGCTGCGTTCGGGGTCCTCGGCGAGCGGCGGCATCGTCATCAGCCCGGCCACGGGCACGGGCGAGCGCGCTATGAACGCGCCCAGGCGCCGTGGCTCGATGCCGGCCTTGGCCGGGTCTCCGGCGAGGTTGACCTCCACCAGCACGCGCAGTCCCGGGCGGGCGCGGTCGAGATGGCGCTCGAGCGCCGCCAGCGCCGAATCGCTCGCCAGCGAATGGATCAGGCTCACGTGCGGCACGATCGCGCGCACGTGTTTGCTCTGCAGC
Source organism: uncultured Solirubrobacterales bacterium (assembly GCA_963831995.1). Lineage (GTDB taxonomy): Bacteria > Actinomycetota > Thermoleophilia > Solirubrobacterales > Solirubrobacteraceae > Palsa-744. The sequence goes on from CAWHSI010000001.1 coordinate 542,924, forward strand.
GCCCCGATGAAGTGCCACTCGAACAGATCGCCACAGGCGGCCGCCTTCGCCTGCAAGTCCTGGGCACGGTTCTCGCCCACGAGCTCGATGCCCGCCCGCGCGAGCACCGCCAGCTCACCGATCGGCACGTACTTGGTCGCCGCGAGCACGGCCACGCCGGCGGGGTCGCGCCCGGCAAGCTCGGCGGCGGCGGCGATCTCCGCGCGCACCGCGGCGAGGTTGGCCCGCACCCGCTGCTCGCGCAGGCCGGCGATCAGCTCAACCATGCAACGGCGGCCTGACGTCCGGCACGATCGCCTTCGCGCCTGTGGGAGAAGTAGCGCTCGTCGCAGATCGTGCACGCCACGACGTCCCCCACACGCGCCACCCCGGCCGCGAGCAGCCGTTCGCGGGCAATCGCGCGCAGATCGATCCTGCGGGCCTCGCGATGGGCGCCGCCGAACGCGGCGTGAACCTCCTCGCCGACCTCATAGCAGCAGGCGCCGGCGCAGGGGCCGATCAGCGCGATGATCTCTCCACGCCCACCGACCTCGCGCAGCGCGCGCACCCCCTCCTGGAGCACTCCCTCGGCGAGCCCGCGCCAGCCGGCATGCAGCGCCGCGACCGCGCCGTCGGCGCCGAGCACGACCGGCACGCAGTCGGCGGCGAGCACCATCGCCGCCACGCCGCGCGCCGCGACGGCGTGGCCGTCCGCCCTGAGCACGGGCTGGCGCGCGCTGTCGCGAGGCAGGCTCGACGCCTCCTCCCCGGCGAACACGCGCCCGACGACGGCGCCGTGCACCTGGTAGCCGCGCACGATCCGTCGCACGCCGAGCGATTCGCGCAGGCGTTCGCGGGCGCCCAGGCCGTGCTCGGCGCCCTCGCCGCCGACGCTCGAGAGGTTGCCGTGCGCTCGCGAGCAGAACAGCGCTCGCCCGCCGCCGGGGAGCTGTGCGATCTCGCCGTCGAGCGCGGCGTTCGCGGCGGCGCTCACCGCGCCACCGCGGGGCGCCGGGCGCGAGCCGTCCGCGACCGCGGTCGCGCGGGCGCTCATATGCTCGCTTCGAGCGCCGCCCTCAGCTCGGTCTCGCGGCCGGGCTCGATGCGTTCTTCGACCAGCAGCCTGTAGGACTCTTCCAGGCGCACCCCCACCTCGGGGCCCTCGGGCACGCCGGCGGCGATCAGATCCTCGCCGCTGATCTCAAGCGCAACGTGGCGCCGCTCACACAGCCACTCCTCGATCGTACGCCTGCCGTAGGAGCCGGGACCGCCCTCGAGCTCGTGCATCGCGGCGGCGAGCGCGAGCGCCTCCGCCGGCGCGCCCACCATCAGGTCGAGCAGATCGGCGGTCGTCTCGGCGCTATCGATCTGCTCGGCCACGACCGACGCGGTGATCGCCACGCCGAAGGCCCGGCGCGCCTCGCCCGCGGGCAGCTCGAGCTCGTGCAGGAATCCGCGCATCTCAGGCTCGACGTCCTGTTCGTCCAAGCGCCAAGCCAGCTCGAGGATCAGCGCCGCCGCGAGCAGCACTCGCGACGAGCCGTCGCTTGGAAGTATCTGCAGCGCGGTGCGCACCAGCTCCTCGTTGAAGCTCACGTCCGGGTCCCAGGCGGCCAGCACGCCGATGCGATCCAGCTCGGCAAGCGGCGCGAGCGGGTCCGGTTCTGAGAAGGCGAGCCGCAGCTCCGCGCCGAGGCGCTCGCTAGAGACGCTGCGCAGCGCGCCGCCGTCGATCGCGGCGCGGGCGAGCTCGGCGGTGTGGGGATCGACGGCGAAGCCGAGGCGAGCCGCGTAGCGCGCGAGCCGCAGGATGCGCGTGGGATCGTCGAGGAAGCTCGCGTCGTGCAGCACCCGCAGCCGCCGCGCGGCGAGGTCCTCCAGCGCGTGCGGCGCCGCGCGCAGCTCTCCGCGGCGCGGCGGATCGAGTGCGACGGCGATCGCGTTGACGGTGAAATCGCGGCGCGCGAGATCCTCCTCGGGAGTGCCGCTGCGCACATCGGGCAGTGCGCCCGGCGCGGAATAGCTCTCCGCGCGCACCGCTGCCAGGTCCACCATCGCCCGCGCTCCCCGCACCAGCGCGGTGCCGAAACGCTCGTGCAGCGTCACCTGCCCATCCAGGCGCTCGGCGAGCGCGCGCGCAAACCCCTCGACATCGCGGCTCACGACCGCGTCGAGCTCCCGGGGCGTGCGTCCGAGCGCGATGTCGCGCACCGCTCCGCCCACCAGCTCGACGCCGCCGCCGTGCTGCTCGGCGCAGGCGAGCAGCTCGGGCCCTCCCTCCAGCTCGCGCAGACGCGCCACGATCGCCCCTCCGTCGATGGTCCCCGCATCGCCGCCGCCGGGGGGCTCGCCCCGAACGTCGCGCGTCCCGCCCTCGCTCGTCTCGTTGCCGTTCCTCGTCATGGCGCCTCCCGAAGTTTGACTGTCGATGTGCTGATTTTCTTTCCGCTCGAGCCCACAGTTCATCCGATGCGCACGGGAATCCCGGCCTGCGCGAGATGGGCCTTGGCCTGCGCGATCGTGTGGCGGTTGTAGTGGAAGATCGACGCGCACAGCACCGCGTCCGCCCCGGCGCCCAGCGCCTGCACGAGATGCTCCAGCTCGCCCGCCCCGCCGGAGGCGATCACGGGCACGTCCACCGCTTCGCTGACGGCGGCGATCAGCGGCAGGTCATAGCCGTCGCTGGTGCCGTCGCGGTCCATGCTCGTGAGCAATATCTCTCCCGCCCCGCGGCTCGTGCCCTCCTGCGCCCAGCGCACCGCGTCGCGACCCGTCGGCTCGCGCCCGCCCGCTACGTATGCCTGCCAACGGCCGCTCTCGCCGGGCGAGGCCTTGGCGTCGATCGCGAGCACCACGCACTGCGCGCCAAACACCTCGGCCAGCTCGTCGATCAGCTCGGGCCGGGCGAGCGCCGCCGAGTTGACCGACACCTTGTCGGCGCCCGCGTCGAGCACCGCCTGGGCGTCGGCCACCGAGCGGATGCCGCCGCCGATCGTGAACGGCACGAACACGTCGTCGGCTGTGCTGCGGGCGAGTCCGGCGATCGTCTCGCGCCGCTCGTGTGTGGCTGTGATGTCGAGGAACACGAGCTCGTCCGCGCCTTCGCGGTCGTAGTGGGCGGCAAGTTCGACGGGATCGCCCGCGTCGCGGATGTCGAGAAATTCGACGCCCTTGACGACGCGACCGCGATCGACGTCCAGGCACGGGATCACGCGCTTGTAGTGCACATGCTCACGGTAGCGCGCATTCGCTCACTTTGATTCATGCTCGACGAATATCTCAGCTCTTCGACACATGACGACGCTTCGGCACGGCGTGCCGAGCGGCGGCTCGCAGAGAGGGACTGGCTGTGGGCAGCTGGCTGGGCAGCTCCGGCTATGGGCGGCTGGGTGAGGTTGAGGGGCGGCGAGCTGAGAGACGAGCCGAGGGGCGGCTGGCAGAGGGGCAGCAGGCTATGGGGCAACTCCGACCATGGGCAGCTGGCCGACGGGCGCGGCGAGCTCACGAGCGAGCCATGGGGCGGCTGGCTGATGGGGGCGGCGAGGCGAGGGGTGCGAGCTACGCGCGTGTGCCGGCGAGCGCCGCGAGCGCCTCGGAAACCGTGAAGCGCCGCTCATACAGCGCCTTGCCCACAACCACGCTCGCCAGGTTGGGCAGCTTCAGGCGCGCGAGCTTTTCCAGGTCGGCCAGCTTGCCGATGCCGCCGGAATAGGCGAAGCTGCCGCTCACGGCTGTGGCCACATCGGCGATTTCCTTCAGACTGGGGCCTTTGAGCATGCCGTCGCGGTCGACGTTGGTGTACACAAGGTCGCGCGCGCCGCGGTCGGCGAGCACGGCGATGGCGTCCTTGGGGCCGCTCTCGACGGTCTCCGTCCAGCCCGCCGTGGAAACCAGACCCCCGCGCACATCGACCGCCACGAGCACCCGCTCCGGCCAGTGCGCGAGCGCGCGCTCCAGCAGCGTGGGGCTGGTGAACGCGGCGGTGCCGAGGATGACGCGGTCGGCGCCCGATTCCAGGGCGGTCTCGATCGCCTTCAGCGAGCGCAGCCCGCCGCCGAACTGCACGGGCACGCCGAGATTGCCGGCGATGCGCTCCAGCTCGTCGAGGTTGACCGGCTCGCCCGTGCGGGCCCCGTCGAGGTCGACCACGTGCAGCTGGCGCGCACCGGAGGCCACCCACCGGCGCGCGGCCACCAGCGGGTCCTCGTCGTAGACCTTCTTCGCCTTGAAGTCCCCCTTGGCGAGTCGCACCGCCTTGCCTTCGAGGATGTCGATCGCCGGGTAGAGCTTCATGAGCGCACCAGAGCGGGAGCGGTCGCGCAGATGCGCGCGAAGTTCGCGAGCAGCCGCAGCCCGGCGGCGCTCGACTTCTCCGGATGGAACTGCACGCCGTAGAAGCAACCGTGGGCGACGACGCTGACGAAGGGGGCGCCGTAGCGCGAGACGCCGAGAACGTCCCCGGGGTCGCTCGGCACGGGCGCGAAGGAGTGCACGTGATAGAACGCGCAGCGCTCGGGCAGACCCTCGGTCAGCGGGGAGGCCGTGGTGAAGCTCACCTCGTTCCAGCCGATGTGGGGAAGCTTCAGCTCGCCGCGCCCGCCCGTCGCGCGCCCGCCGGGCGCCTCGGCTGAGGTGAGCGCGTCGGCCGGGGTGAGCGCGTCGGCCGAGGTGAGCGCGTCGGCCGAGGTGAGCGCGTCGGCCGGGGTGAGCGCATCAGCCGGGGTGAGCGCATCGGCGCTTCCGGGCGATGGTATGGCGCGGGGGAGCTCGCGCACCTCGCCCGCGATCAGCCCGAGTCCGGCCGCGCCTTCCTGCTCGGTGGAGCGCTCGAAGGCGAGCTGCATGCCCAGGCAGATGCCGAGCACGGGCACGCCGGCGTGCGCTCGCTCGCGCAGCAGCTCGTCTAGGCCGAGCTCGCGCAGACTCGCCATGCCGCGCGGAAACGCGCCCACGCCGGGCACGACCAGCCCCGCGGCCGCGCGCAGCCGCTCCGGGTCGCGCGAGATCGACACGCTCGCGCCGATGTGCTCCAGCGCCTTCTCCACGGAGCGGCGGTTGCCCATGCCATAGTCGACCACGGCGATCTCGACCTGCTCCTCGAGCAGCCTGGGGGCGCGCGTGTCGGTGGCGGTGGTGAGTGTCATGCGGTGAGAGTGCCCTTCGTGCTCGGCACACCCGTCTCGGTGGGATCGAGCGCGACCGCCTGACGCAGCGCGCGCGCGAACGCCTTGAACAGAGCCTCAATCATATGGTGGGCGTTGGTGCCTGCCTGCACCTCCAGGTGCAGGGTCAGCTTGGCGGAGTTGGCAAGCGCCCTGAAGAACTCCTCGGTCAGCTCATGATCGAAGCCGCCGGTGGCGCCCGGTGGCAGCTGCGCGGCGAACAACGTATAGGGGCGTCCGGAGATGTCGATCGTGCAGCTCGCCCGCGCCTCATCCATGGGTACGACCCCATATCCATATCGACATATGCCGGATCTGTCCCCAAGCGCGCCGTCGAGCGCCTGGCCGAGCACGATCGCGGTGTCCTCGGCCGTGTGATGGGCGCCGGTGTGCAGGTCGCCGCTGACGCTCACATCCAGGTCCAGGCGCCCGTGGCGGGCGAGCAGATCGAGCATGTGGTCGAGAAAGCCGATGCCGGTGCTGCGCGTGCCCCGACCGCTGCCGTCCAGCGCGAGCGACACGCGCACATCGGTCTCGCCCGTCTTGCGCTCGATCGTGGCCGTGCGACTCATGTGGCCTCATTCTCGCGCACACGCGCCAGCATCGAGCGCGCGTGCAGCGGAAAGCCCTCCGCGCGCGCGACGGGGGCGCCGGCCCGGGCGAGCTTGGCGGCGGCGACGTCGCCGATCTCGAGCACCGACATGCGCCGGCGGAAGTGGCGTGGAGAGAGCGCCGAGGCGAAGCGCGCGGCGCCGTCGGTCGGCAGGATGTGATTGGAGCCAGCCACATAGTCGCCGAAGGCCGTGGCGCCGTTGCGACCGATCAGCAGGCAGCCGGCGCTGCGCACCCTGGGCGCGAGCGCCTCCTCGGCGGCGCCGACGAGCTGGAGGTGCTCGGGCGCGAAGGCATTGGCCAGCTCGACCGCGTCGGCGGGCGTGGCGGTCTCGACCAGCGCGCACGCGTCCGGCTCCAGGCCGGGCCAGGACGCGCACTCACGCTCGATCTCGGTCTGCAGCGCATCGAGCGCGTCGCGCGAGCTCGAGACGGCGGCGACGATGCTGCGCGCCCCGTGCTCGGCCTGGGCGAGCAGGTCGAGTGCGACCAGCCGCCGATCGGCGTCGGGGCCGAACACAACCATCAGATCGCTGGGTCCCGCAAACCCCTCGATGCCGACGACGTTCGACAGCTGCTGCTTGGCTTCCTGCACATACAGGTTGCCCGGACCGACGACCACGTCCACTCGCTGTACCGACTCGGTGCCATAGGCGAGCGCGGCGATCGCCTGGGCTCCACCCATGCGATAGACGCGCTCGACCCCACACAGCCGGCAGGCAGCCAGGATCGAGGGGTGCGCCTGGCCGTCGGGCCCGGGGGGCGTGCTCACGGCCACGTCGAGCACGCCGGCGGCACGCGCGGTGACGACCCCCATTACGACCGTGCTCGGGTAGGCGGCGCGGCCCCCCGGCGCATACACCGCGGCGGAGGCGACCGGCAGTTCGCGCACCGTGACGCGCTGGCCCTGTGCGAGCTCGACCTCGAGCCGGTCGACGCCGACCTGCGCATCGGCGACGCGCGCCACGTTGGCGATCGCCACCTGCAGTCCGGCGACCACATCGAGCGGGGTCTGCTCGAGCGCTTCGTCGAGCTCGCTGTCGGGCACCCGCAGCGGGAGCGGCTGCCTGCCGCCCGTGTCGAGTTCGCGTGTGAACTGTTCCACCGCCTTATCGCCCTCGTAGAACACCTGAACCTGGATATCGGACACGGTCTCGGCGATCTCCTCGTCGGTGACGGCAATGATCAGCCCGCGCAGGATCCGGGCGACGTCGGCGGGGCTGCCGCGCCGCTGCACGTCGGCAAGCGTTATTCGCTTAACGCGCACGCAAGCGCTCCAGCAGCATGTCCATCTCCTTCGCACGCAGCTTGTGCGCCACCGGGTTGGCGATCAGGCGGGCGGTGCACTCCACGATCTCCTCGCGCACGACGAGGTCGTGTTCGCGCAGCGTGGTGCCGGTCGCGGTGAGGTCCACGATCGCCTCCACCATGCCGGTCAGGGGCGCCAGCTCGACCGACCCCTTGACCTCGACGATCTCCGCCTGGCGGCCGGTCTGCTCCAGGTAGCGCGCCGCGATGCGCGGGTACTTGGTGGCCACGCGCATCACGCCCAGGCGGCGCAGCGCCTCCGCGGCGGGATCGGAACCGGCCTTGGTGGCGAGTACCATCGTGCAGCGACCATAGCCGAGATCCAGCAGCTCGTATACCTCGCGCAGGGCGGGATCCTCGGGCCCGTGCGCGGCCTGCTCCAGCAGCACGTCCTTGCCGGTGATACCGAGGTCGGCGGCGCCCGACTCGACGTAGGTGGGCACATCGCTGGGGCGCATGGTGATCACGCCGATGTCCTCGAACAGCAGCTTGCGGTCGTTGGCGCGCAGCTCGCCGGTGTCGAGCCCCAGACCGGCGAGCAGCTCGACGGTCTCGCCGAACAGGGCGCCGCGTGGCACGGCGATCGTGAGTCCGTTGGTGGCGCTCATCGCGGCGACGCTCCCGCCTGCTCGCCCGCGCTGCCCTGGGCGCGCTCGGACTGCCCGCCGCCGCTCGCGCGCTCGCCCCGATCGGGACCGCCGGGCAGCCCGCGCTCCTCGCCGGCGAGCGCGATGTGCAGGCGTTCGACCCCGATCGCGAAGCCGACCGCCGGCAGCGAGCGGCCGAAGCGGCCGAGCAGCTCGTCATAGCGCCCTCCCCCGCCGATCGGCGCGCCGAGCGCGGGGTCGTACACCTCGAATACGGCGCCCGTGTAGTAGCCGATGTTGCGCACCAGGCCGAGGTCGAAGATCACGCGCTCGGCGACCGCCGGGTCGAGCAGACCGTGCACATCGCGCATGTTGGCGGCGGCGTCGGCCGCCGCGCCCGCGGAGGCGTCGAGCACCTCCGGACCGCCGCGCCGCTGGGGCACCTCCAAAAGCAGCTGGCGGGCGTGCGCGGAGAGATCGAGCTCGGCGAGGCTCTGCTCGAGCGCCACGAAGTCGCGACTGGCAAGCGCCGCCAGCAGCCCGGCGCGTGAGCGCTCGGGCACGCCGAGGCTCGCCATCAGGGCGGGAAACAGCGACGCGTCGCCGAGGCCGATGCGATAGCCCTCCAGGCCGACCGCGTCGAGCGCGGCACACAGCACGCTCAGCGCCTCCGCGGTGCCGCCCGGGGCGGGCGCGCCGATCAGCTCGATGCCGGCCTGCAGCAGCTCGCGCGGCTGGCCGCGCTGGGGGCGCACGCCGCGATAGCAGTGCGCGAGGTAGCAGAAGCGCAGGGGCGGCTCGGCGGTTGGGTAGCGGGTGGCGAGGACGCGCGCGATCGGCACGGTCATGTCGGAGCGCAGCACGAGCACCGCGCCGGTCTCATCGAAGACGCGATAGGCGGGGCTCGCTCCCGCCATGTCGGCACGAGCGAGCACGGACTCGTACTCCAGCGCCGGCGTGTACACCTCGCCGTAGCCGCTGTGCTCGAACACGCCGCGCAGCGCGTCGGTGATCGCGCGCACCTCGCGGGTCTCGTCGGGGAGCACGTCGCGCGTGCCGCTGGGTATCGGATGTATCACGGGGCTGGCATTCAAGCGGACGATGGCGAGGATGCGCGGCGCGGTGCTCGCCCCGCGCGCTAGGCGCGGGCGCACGAGCGCCTGCGCCTATACGCCCACCGGCTCGGTCGCGACCCGCTCGATGTGCGCGCCGAGCTCGCGCAGGCGCTCGTCGATGCGCTCGTACCCCCGGTCGATCTGGCGGATGTTGCCGATCTCGCTGCGCCCCTCCGCGCACAGGGCGGCGAGCAGCATCGCCATGCCGGCGCGGATGTCGGGCGACTCCACGCGCTCGCCGCGCAGCCGGCGGGGACCGGTGACGATCGCGCGGTGGGGGTCGCACATGACGATGTCGGCGCCCATCAGGATCAGCTTGTCGGCGAAAATCAGGCGATTCTCGAACATCCACTCGTGCACGAGAATCGACCCCTCGGCCTGGGTGGCGAGGGCGATCGCGATCGAGGTGAGGTCGGCCGGGAAGGCGGGCCACGGCCCGTCCTGGATCTTGCCCTTGTAGTCGCCGACGTCGGACTGGACAACCAGTTTTTGGGATCCTGGCACGATCACCTCGTCGCCATCGAGCAGGGTGTGCAATCCGAGGCGCTCAAACACGAGGCGGATCATGCGAAGGTCGGCGGGCACGGTGTCCTTGATGCGCAGCTCTCCGCCGGTGACGCCGGCGAGTGCGATGAAGCTGCCGATCTCGATGTGGTCGGGGGCGACGCGGTGCTCACAGCCGTGCAGCCGCTTGGCGCCGCCCACGGCGAGCAGGTTGGAGCCGATGCCCTGGATGTCGGCGCCCATCTTGACGAGCATGCGCGCGAGGTCCTGCACGTGGGGCTCGCACGCGGCGTTGCCGATGACGGTGGTGCCGGGCGTGAGGGCGGCCGCGAGCAGGGCGTTCTCGGTGGCCATCACCGACGGCTCGTCCATGAACACGTCGCTGGGCCGCAGTCCTCCCGGGGCCGCCAGGACGATCTCGCGGTTGCACTCCACGCTCGCACCCATCGCGCGGAACGCGTCGAGGTGCGGGTCGAGGCGACGCCGGCCGATCACATCGCCGCCGGGCGGAGGCATGATCGCGTGGCCGAAGCGCGCGAGCAGGGGGCCGGCGAGCAGGAAGGAGGCACGGATCTGCTCGGCAAGCTCGGGGTCGATCTCGACCTGCGCGACGTCGGCTGCGCACAGCGCCAGCTCGTTGGCGGCGCGCCACTCCACCGACACCCCGAGCGCGCCCAGGATCGCGAGCATCGCGTCGACGTCGCGGATGCGGGGCACGTTGTGGACGAGCACCTCCTCCTCGGTGAGCAGGCAGGCCGCGAGTATGGGCAGGGCGCCGTTCTTGTTGCCGGCCGCGATCATCGTGCCGGAGAGCGGGGCGCCGCCTTCGATGACGAACTTCTCCATGAGCTGAATGCGCCGCCGAGGAGCCCGTTCGGGCCGCTCGGCGAGATGCCTGGCAAGCGTAACAGCCATGTCGATATTAGTTCGAGCAGCATCGCGCCACCCCTGCCGAGCGACGCCACGCGACGGCAGCCGGGGTGCGAGTCCGGCCGGCGGCGCGCGCGCCCACGGCCGACGGCACGCAAGGCCGAGCTACGCCACGCGGGCCCAGCCAAGCTACGCCACACGCGCCCCGGCGACCCGTTGGACGCAATTTTCGTTGCAGCGCGGGTGGCGTCGATTCCGCATGAGCAAGCCATTTTCGACGTTCGCGCGGAGCGACGCGTCGATGCAAACACCTGTTCGCACGCATGCTGTCCGATCGCGACCCTACTCTACGAACACATGTTCTGTTCATCGCACAGCCCCTCGGCGTCGTCGCTGCTGGTGCGCTCGCTGCGGCTGGTGCGCGCGTTCTTGTTGCTCGAGGACGACGACGCTCGCGACTGGGAGGTCGAGCAAGACGCGCACACCGGCCGGCACGCACGGTTCGAGCACGCGGCGGGCGACTGGGCCGGTCTGCTCGCCGGCGGCGAGGAGCAGGCGCATCCGCACCGGATCGCCTTGCGCGGCCGGCTCGGAGCGCGGCGCCCGGGGACTGTGGCGGCGGAGCAGGTGTGCCTGTGTCCTGTTGGCGGGCGAGCTCGCGCCGGAGTGTCGCGCGGCTTCCCCTCGCCGGAGCGATCGTGCGCGGATGGTGCGCGCGGGACGGGGTCCTCAAGAAGCCCCGGGTAGCAAGCGGCCTTGGTCAAGAGCGCCATGGGCACCGCGAAAGCGCGGTCATAGAGACGCCACGAGCCGCCCAGTGGGCGGCTCGTGTGCGTAAAGAAACCGGCGGCGTCCTACTCTCCCAGGCCCTTGCGAGCCAAGTACCATCGGCGCTGAGGGGCTTAACTTCTCTGTTCGGAATGGGAAGAGGTGTTTCCCCCTCGCCAAGGCCACCGGAAAAACGTGAGAGACCACGCGTCTCGGGGTCCTTCAAAACTACACAGCGCCACACCGGGTATCTCCGACCGCCGAGAGCGCATGGCTCTTGCGGCAAATATAAATCCGTCAAGCCCTCGGGCCATTAGTACCGGTCTCCTTCGGACGTTACCGTCCTTCCAGATCCGGCCTATCAACCTGGTGGTCTACCAGGGCCCTTACTCCCTCTAGGGGATGGGAGAACTCATCTTGAGGCCGGCTTCCCGCTTAGATGCTTTCAGCGGTTATCCGATCCACACGTAGCTAGCCTGCTATGCCCTTGGCAGGACAACAGATACACCAGAGGTGCGTTCATCCCGGTCCTCTCGTACTAGGGACAAATCCTCTCAATTCTCCAACGCCCACGGCAGATAGGGACCGACAGTTTTGTTACTCCCACACCGAATCTGGCATGGAGGCCAGGACATTTCTGCCTGACTCTGCATGTCGCCATGCAGCTCGGACTATATCTTCACGAAGGCATCAATCTTCGTGTTCGGCATATAGTCTCTGAGGATTCCGACCAAAGACAACTGGTCGGCCTTTCCTGCTGATTGTCCGCACCGGACGCATTTTCACTGCCTCCACCTGGGAGACGAGTAGCGCCGGATACTCGGAGTTTCCAGCATATAGCCGAATTTATAGACAGCAACGGAATTTACTGTCTCACGACGTTCTGAACCCAGCTCGCGTACCGCTTTAATGGGCGAACAGCCCAACCCTTGGGAGCGACTTCACCCCCAGGATGCGACGAGCCGACATCGAGGTGCCAAACCGGGCCGTCGATGTGGACTCTTGGGCCCGATAAGCCTGTTATCCCCGGAGTACCTTTTATCCGTTGAGCGACGGCACTTCCACTTGCTACCGCCGGATCACTAAGACCTACTTTCGTACCTGCTCGACCTGTCGGTCTCGCAGTCAAGCTCCCTTGCTACCTTTGCGCTCTACGCACGATTTCCGACCGTGCTGAGGGAACCTTTGCGCGCCTCCGTTACATTTTGGGAGGCGACCGCCCCAGTCAAACTACCCGCCTGGAACTGTCCAGCACCCGGATTCACGGAATGCTGTTAGAAACCCAATACACCAAGGGTGGTATCTCAAGGTTGGCTCCACGCAAGCCGCAGCCTGCGCTTCAAAGCCTCCCACCTATCCTGAGCGAAATGCACCGAATTCCAATACCAGGTTGTAGTAAAGGTTCACGGGGTCTTTCCGTCTAGCCGCGGGTACTCGGCATCTTCACCGAGACTGCAATTTCACCGAGCCCATCGTTGAGACAGCGCTGAAGTCGTTACGCCATTCGTGCAGGTCGGAACTTCACGTGATCTCTCGTTATCCGAGAGCGCAGACTATCCCTTCACCTCATCCAGCACCCTTAGACATTCTCACTGCGATAAATCGCCTTGTCGCGATCTACCGTGCACCAGCGAGTGCTAACTGCCATAGATGCCAAAACTTCGATGAGGGCCGGCGTATTGCGCATCACATAGATTTCCGGACTCTCCGGAGCGTGACACGCCTCTCCTTTCGGATCAGTCGTTAGGGGGTCACTAGGACTTCCCTCGGGATTGCCCTTTGTCAACGTCGACATGAGGGTTTCCCCGATATGAGCCGGTATACATGTCGTCTCTCGCGAGACGACGGGGCAAGTTGGTACTTACCCGACAAGGAATTTCGCTTAAAACCTTACTCAAGGATTTCTCCCAGAGCGGATGACGCGTCCTTGTAACACGCCTTCCCTGCATGTCGCCATGCAGATGGGACCATCTCTTGATCCAGTGTCCTGGATCTCCGGCGTATGGCCTCTGAGGATTCTGATCAAGTCATGTCTGGGCTTTTGGCGATTCATCGTTTGAACGATCTCTGCGATGTCCGCTAGACCCTTATGGGTCTTGTGGACTCCTGCGTCAATCAGCTCAACGCAGCGGACGAACTTCTCGAAATCCCGCTGCTTCGATGTACGTAGTGGATACTCGGTGAAGAACGGAATGATCTTCTCGATCAAATCCGCTCGACGCCGCACTCCATAGCGATACAGGTGTTCCTTGTGGTTGTCGTACCGCCGATTCGACAGAACGCTACCCACGCCGAAAAACTCCACAAGCTCATGCAGACAACCGACGCTCTTTGCGCCCTGAGTGACTGCGAACTCATGAGACACCTGATAGCCGGTTCTATAGCCTTTTCGGCCCGCCCGATCTGGTTGCCGGACAAAACCGATGGAGAAGCAACCCTCTCCGTCTACAAAACCAATAACCCAACCAAGCTGAATCAGCCTTTCCTGCTGGTTTTCTGCACTCATCGCATTGTCACGATACCGCCCACGTCGGACGGAATACGTAGCGTGAGATACACAGGTTTTCCAGCATATGGCCGGATGCGCACCGCACGGTTACCCGCGCGGGGGGCAACGATTTACCTTAGGCACTGTTGTTACACTCTTGTGACATATCGACACACTTTGTGACGATTTGCACCAGAGTGGCTAGGTCGTTTCTGTTCCGCCTAGCTCTCTACGTCGCCGTAGAGGTCGGACCATATCTTCGTCTCCGAAGAGACGTCTGGCGTATGGCCTCTGAGGATTCTGCCAGCATCGCCGGCAGTCTTTCCTGCTGATTGTCCGCACCGGACGCATTATCACTGCCCATTTTGGGGCGAGTAGCGCCGGATACTCGGATGTTCCAGCATATAGCCAGATTTTACAACAGCCTCTATTTGACCGTTCCTACTGTTACGACTTGGACCAAAGTCCAAGCGGTCGGCACATTTCTGGCCGACTCTCATGGTCGCCCATGAGAGCGGACTATCTCATCCCACCCTCGGTCTGGAGGATGGGCTTGGCGTATAGTCTCTGAGGATTCCAAGCGCCTTAAGCGCTGATCGGAACACCGCTTGCGCGGTTGACCGTTCCGATGCAGCTGGACGCTTGGCCTTTCCTGCTGATTGTCCGCACCTGTCACATTTTCACTGTAGCGCTCGGTTCGGACAGAACGTTGCGCTACGAGTAGTGCAGGATACACGGGTGTTCCAGCATATAGCCAAGTTTTACAACTACCTCGGTCAACTGATAGTTACGGCCGCCGTTTACCGGGGCTTAGCTTCGCTGCTTCGGGTCAAGCCCTAACAACTCCACGTAACCTTCCGGCACCGGGCAGGCGTCAGCCCCTATACGTCGTCTTACGACTTAGCAGAGACCTGTGTTTTTGGTAAACAGTCGCTTCAGCCTATTCACTGCGGCCCCCTCGGGCTCCGTTCGCGAAGAACATCACCCTACTGGGGCGCCCCTTATCCCGAAGTTACGGGGCAATTTTGCCGAGTTCCTTAACGATGGTTATCTCGATCACCTTAGTATTCTCTACTTGCCCACCTGTGTCGGTTTTGGTACGGGCACGCGCTTCCTCCCTAGAGGCTTTTCTCGGAGGTATGGCGTTGGGGAGTCGCCGGCTTAGTGCCAGCTCACATCGCACCTCAGGTTATGCGGCCCCGCATTTAACATGGGCCACCCCTACATGCTTGTCCCAGGACGACCATCGCCTGGGTTCCCTTAGCCTTCCTCGTCCCCCCATCGGTGATAGCGGAAGCGACGTGGTACAGGAATATCAACCTGTTGGCCATCGACTACGCCTTTCGGCCTCGCCTTAGGTCCCGACTAACCCTAAGTAGACGAACTTTACTTAGGAATCCTTGGGCAATCGGTGGAAAGGATTCTCACCTTTCTTTCGTTACTTATGCCGGCATTCTCACTTCCCACGCCTCCACGGCTGGCTTACGCCGCCGCTTTGCTGGCATGGGAACGCTCTCCTACCGCGTGATCGATCCGAAGACCTCACACACCCGCAGCTTCGGTGACTAGCTTGAGCCCCGTTACATTGTCCGCGCTCGAACACTTGACCAGTGAGCTGTTACGCACTCTTTCAAGGATGGCTGCCTCTAAGCCAACCTCCTGGTTGTCTATGCACTCGAACATCGTTTCCCACTTAGCTAGTACTTAGGGACCTTAGCTGGCGGTCTGGGCTGTTTCCCTTTTGACGCTGAAGTTTATCCCCCAGCAACTGACTCCCGGAGTAGACGTAATGGTCTTCGGAGTTTGCCTGAAATCGGTAACCTGGTAGGGCCCCTTATCCAAACAGTGCTCTACGGCCACTACGTAATTTATCCGAGGCTATACCTAAATATATTTCGGAGAGAACCAGATATCACTGAGCTTGATTAGCCTTTCACTCCGATCCACAGGTCATCCGCCCAGTTTTCAACCTAGGTCGGTTCGGCCCTCCACGAGGTCTTACCCCCGCTTCAGCCTGCCCATGGATAGCTCGCTCAGTTTCGGGTATACCGCCTACGACTATGTCGCCCTATTAGGACTCGCTTTCGCTACGGCTCCGCTCATCGCTTAACCTTGCCGCAGACGAGTAACTCGCCGGCTCGTTATGCAAAAAGCACGCGGTCACCCCCAATGGGGGCTCCCACCGCTTGTAGGCGCGCGGTTTCAGGTACTATTTCACTCCCCTTCCGGGGTACTTTTCACCTTTCCCTCACGGTACTAGTCCGCTATCGGTCACCAAGGAGTACTTAGCCTTGGAGGGTGGTCCCCCCAGGTTCAGTCCGCGTTTCACGGGCGCGGACTTACTCAGGAACGTCTGACGGAAGATCATGCAGTTTCGTCTACGGGACGGTTGCCCTCTATGGTGCGCGGTTCCACACGCTTCGACTACCACATGATTTTGTAACTTCCGCCGGGCCGGACACGACCCGGAACAAACGCCCTACAACCCCCAGCAGACAACGCATGTCCGCTTACATCTGCCGGGTTTGGGCTGATCCCTTTTCGCTCGCCACTACTCAGGGAGTCTCTTTTGATTTTCTTTCCTCGGGGTACTGAGATGTTTCACTTCCCCCGCTTGTCTTCGCCCGGTCTATGTGTTCAACCGGGGATAACGCCGCATTACCAGCGCTGGGTTTCCCCATTCGGGAATCCACGGGTCATAGGCTATTCAGCGCCTAACCGTGGCTTATCGCAGCCGTTCACGCCCTTCATCGACTCTTGGTGCCAAGGCATCCACCATGCGCCCTTACTATCTTGACGGTGATCTGACCGATTTCGATCGCATCCCCTCGCGGAGATGCGGGCTCCATCGGTCCGGTGATACCCGTTATTCAGCCGCCGCTTATCGATGGCGGCTGATGTGGCTTCTGTGCAGTTTTCAAGGACCGTCGAGAGGCGTATACGCCGGCCGGCGCTGGGTACGTGCGGGCGCGCTCGTTGCGCGACTGCCCCACCACCGGCGGACGCCGGTCTCTCAAAACTCAACAGCATGCTGGCGTCGTTATAGGTGTCTGCGTCGTGCCTCCCAAGTAGTCAGGGAAGTCGTGCGCTCGCACCCACCCAGCCAGGTTCGGTCGACATGCTAGGCCCGAGCATTCTGTCACCGACAGGATCTCAAGACTCACAAGTGAGCCGGGGACCTGACGGCCGTTACGCTCGGGGCACTGTTATGTGCTCCCTAGAAAGGAGGTGATCCAGCCGCAGCTTCCGCTACGGCTACCTTGTTCACGGGGTTCCCCATGTCGCCATGAGGCGTGGACTATATCTTCATCCTCGTTGCTCGAAGCCAAACGGCGCTTCGAACGGACTTTGCTTCCTCGGTGCCACGAGATCCGTGGCCCGAGCACCAGAAGCACTGGTCTCGAGGAGCTCGGCGTGTAGTCTCTGAGGGGTCAACGACGCCGCCTGGTTGGGCGGTTCCGCGACTTCCCTGCTGATTGTCCGCACCCCTGCATTTTGACTGCTGCACCGGACCGCAAACTGTTCCAACCGGCACAACTAGTAGCAAAGGGATACTCGGAGTTTCCAGCATACAGCCGAGTTTTTCACGCGTCGTTACCGACGCGGGTCGCAACGTACTTACGACTTCACCCCAGTCACGAGCCCCACCTTCGACGGCTTCCTCCCTTGCGGGTTAGACCACCGGCTTCGGGTGTTGCTCACTCCCGTGGTGTGACGGGCGGTGTGTACAAGGCCCGGGAACGTATTCACCGCGGCAATGCTGATCCGCGATTACTAGCAACTCCGCCTTCATGCAGGCGAGTTTCAGCCTGCAATCCGAACCGAGACGCACTTTAAGGGATTCGCTCCACCTCGCGGTATCGCAGCCCTCTGTATGCGCCAATGTAGCACGTGTGTAGCCCTGGACATAAGGGGCATGATGACTTGACGTCATCCCCACCTTCCTCCGGTTTGTCACCGGCAGTCTCGCATGAGTCCCCAACTAAATGCTGGCAACATGCGACGGGGGTTGCGCTCGTTGCGGGACTTAACCCAACATCTCACGACACGAGCTGACGACAGCCATGCACCACCTGTGAACCTGCCCCGAAGGGAAGCTCTGTTTCCAGAGCGGTCAGGCACATGTCAAGCCCAGGTAAGGTTCTTCGCGTCGCGTCGAATTAAACCACATGCTCCGCTGCTTGTGCGGGCCCCCGTCAATTCCTTTGAGTTTTAGCCTTGCGGCCGTACTCCCCAGGCGGGCAACTTAATGCGTTAGCTTCGACACAGGGGGAGTCGACACCCCCCACATCTAGTTGCCATCGTTTACAGCGTGGACTACCAGGGTATCTAATCCTGTTTGCTCCCCACGCTTTCGCGTCTCAGCGTCAGTATCGTCCCAGCGAGCTGCCTTCGCCATTGGTGTTCCTCCTGATATCTGCGCATTTCACCGCTACACCAGGAATTCCACTCGCCCCTTCCGAACTCTAGCCCGACAGTATCCACCGGCATTCCAGGGTTGAGCCCTGGACTTTCACAGCGGACTTATCGGGCCGCCTACACGCTCTTTACGCCCAATGATTCCGGACAACGCTTGCACCCTACGTATTACCGCGGCTGCTGGCACGTAGTTAGCCGGTGCTTCTTGTGAAGGTACCGTCACCCCGCGCGGCTATTCACCGACGAGGCTTCGTCCCAACTGAAAGGGGTTTACAACCCGAAAGCCGTCTTCCCCCACGCGGCGTTGCTGCGTCACGCTTTCGCGCATTGCGCAAGATTCCCCACTGCTGCCTCCCGTAGGAGTCTGGGCCGTGTCTCAGTCCCAGTGTGGCTGATCGTCCTCTCAGACCAGCTACCCATCGAAGCCTTGGTGAGCCGTTACCTCACCAACAAGCTAATGGGCCGCGGGCCCATCTCGATGCGGAGGCCGAAGCTTCCTTTCCCCTTGCGGGCACATCCGGTATTAGCCCGAGTTTCCTCGGGTTGTCCCGGTCATCGAGGCAGGTAACCCACGTGTTACTCACCCGTTCGCGGCTCTGCCCCAGGGCAAGCCCTGGTTCGTCGCTCCACTTGCATGTGTTAAGCACGCCGCCAGCGTTCGTCCTGAGCCAGGATCAAACTCTCCGTGAAGAACTTCACGAAAAGCTGTCATAGGCAATAGGGACCTATACACCGTGGCCCCCTCTATGACGGGGTACTTCTCTACTTGACTCTTTGCCGCCACCGGGCACGCGCTAGCGCTCCCGTGACGGGTCGAACCTGGACGCACACCACGATCGATTCTCGATCATAGGTGCGCATGCTGTTGAGTTTTCAAAGACCGTCGTAGCCCCTTCGAGAGGACTTCTCGCTAGAGGAGACCGTTCAGCCCACGCCCGAGGGCGCTTGTGAGCCGACCGTACAGTATAGCGCTCTCCCCTGCACCGTGCTGTGAGCATCGCCCACCGCCTCGGTCGCAGAGCCGAGCTGCCGTGCCCGGCACTATAGGGCATCGCGCGGACGAGCGTCTGCAGCCGACGCGCAACCTGCGAAAGCGGCGCTTGCCCACCCGCAATAC
Source organism: uncultured Solirubrobacterales bacterium (assembly GCA_963831995.1). Lineage (GTDB taxonomy): Bacteria > Actinomycetota > Thermoleophilia > Solirubrobacterales > Solirubrobacteraceae > Palsa-744. The sequence goes on from CAWHSI010000001.1 coordinate 561,853, forward strand.
AGCCCCATCCAAGCGCTCGGCGGCGACATCGTGCTCCCCGGCATCCAGCGGCTGCTCGTCGAGCGACACCGCCCCCTGGTCGACCATGCGGCGCGCCTCCGAGCGCGACATGCCAAACGCAGCGGCGATCAGCGCAGGCAGGTGCACGATCCCCTCCGCGGGCTCCACCACGAGCTCCTCGATCTGCTCGGGCGCGCCTCGCTGCACGAACACGCGGTCAAAGGCCTGCTCGGCGCCAAGCGCCTGCTCGGGCGAGTACAACCACCCCACGATCCCCCTCGCCAGCGCGCGCTTTGCCTCGCGCGGCCCGAGCGCCGCGTCGGGCTCCCGGCCGAGCAGCAGCCGGTAGTAGTCGCCCATCGCCCCGTCGGGAATGCTCATCGTCTTGCCATACATGTCCGCCGGCTCGTCGGTCACGCCGATGTGATTGCCGAGCGACTTCGACATCTTGCGGGCACCGTCGGTGCCGACGAGGATCGGCATCGTCATTATCGCCTGCTCGGGCTGCCCGTAGGCGCGCTGCACGTCGCGGCCGAGCAGGAGGTTGAACTTCTGATCGGTGCCTCCCAGCTCCACGTCGGCGCTCACCGCCACCGAGTCATACGCCTGCAGCAGCGGATACATCAGCTCGAGCATCGAGATCGGCTGCGCGGCCGCCCAGCGCTTGGCGAAGTCTTCGCGCTCCAGTATCTGGGCGACGGTCGTCGTGCGCACCAGCGCCAGCAGATCGACCATCGGCATGTCCAACCACTCGCCGTTGCGCCTCACCTCCAGGCGCTCGGGCGAGCCGTCGAGGATCTTCAGCGCCTGCTCCTTGAACGTTGCGGCGTTCGCCTCGATTTCGGCGGCGGAGAGCATCGGGCGCAGCGTCGAGCGCCCGGAGGGATCGCCCACGCGGGCGGTGTAGTCGCCGACGATGAGCACCACGAGGTGCCCGGCGTCCTGAAACTCGCGCAGCTTGCGCAACACGACCGCATGCCCGAGGTGGATGTCGGGCGCGGTCGGGTCGATGCCGAGCTTCACGCGCAGCGGGCGACCCTGCGCGGCGGCGCTCGCCAGCTTCTCGGCAAGGCGCCCCGCGGGCAGGCTGTCTACGGAGTTGGCGCTGAGCAGCGCCGCCACGGGAAGAGCGCTCGCGGAATCGGCGGTCAGCCGAGTGACGCCCGCTGCCTCGGCCGGCGCGTCTACGCTCGCGGCCGGATCGGCGGGAGCGTCCGTGCTCGCGGCTATGCGGGCATTCGGCATGGGCGCCAATGCTAGACTCTCGCGTCCCGGTGGAGCTGACCGCATCGCCTGCCGGCGGCAGGCCGCGCCTGAAGAGGCTTCGCTTCGTGCTGATCCTCGGCGCCGTCCTGCTGCTCGGCCTCATCTCGTTTGTGTTCGGCATGTTCGTCGCCGTTGCGTCCGACCTGCCGTCGCTGACCCGCTTCTCGCAGCTGAAGAACGCACAGAGCTCGGTGCTGCTGGACGACATGGGCACGCCGATCGGCGTCGTCAGCGAAAAGGACCGCGTAATCGTGACGCCGGCGGAGATCCCGCCGATCGTCAAGAACGCGGTGATCTCGATCGAGGACAAGCGCTTCATGACCAACAGCGGCGTCGACATCCGCGGCATCGCGCGCGCGTTCGTTCAGGACGTGATCCACAAAGGCACCGTGCAGGGCGCCTCCACGATCGAGCAGCAGTTCATCAAGAACGCGCTGCAGGCACAGTCGCACCGCACGATCTTCGAGAAGCTGCGCGAGGCTGCGCTCGCCTACCAGCTCTCCCACAAGTGGTCGAAGGAAAAGATCATCACCGCCTACCTCAACACGATCTACTTCGGCAACGGCGCCTACGGGATCGAGTCGGCCGCGCAGACCTACTTCGGCTCCGAGCCGCGCCACCAGGGCTGCGGCACCCCGGGACACAAGCTGTGCGTGCAGGAAATGCAACCCGCCGAAGCCGCCCTGCTCGCCGGGATCATCCAGTCCCCGACGGACTACGACCCCGCGAATCATCCGCTCGCCGCGAAGACGCGCCGCGACGTCGTGCTCGAACAGATGCTCCAGCAGGGCTACATATCCGAGCCCGTCTACCGGTCGAGCCTGAGCGAGCCATTGCCGTCGCCACGGGAAATCGGCACGCCCCAGCAGCCGCTGGTGGAAGGAGTCGACGTCGGCTACTTCACCAGCTGGGCCCAGCAGCAGGCGATCGAACGCTACGGCGCGCCGCGCGTGTTCGACGGCGGGCTGCGCATCGAGACGACGCTCGACCTCGAACTGCAGCGCGCCGCCGAACAGGCGATCGACGGCTACCTGCCGGGCCCGTCGGGGCCCGCGGCGGCGCTGGTCGCGATCGAAAACTCCACCGGGGAGGTTCGCGCGATGGTGGGGGGCCGCAACTACGACGAAACCCCCTTCAACCTCGCGACCGAGGGCGAGCGCCAGCCCGGCTCCTCCTTCAAGGCGTTCGACCTGGCCGCCGCCCTGGAGGACGGCATCTCCCCCGAATCGGAGTGGACCTCCAAGGAAAAGACCTTCTACGTGCGGGGTCCGCACGGCGTCGAAAAGTTCGTGGTCCACAACGACGAAGGCGCCTACACGGGCGAGAACAGCCTGATCAACGCCACCGCCTACTCGGACAACTCGATCTACGCGGAAGTGGGCCTGAAGGTCGGCACGCATCGCATCGCCAAGATCGCGCACGAGATGGGCATAACCACGCCGCTATCGACCAACCCGGCGATGACGATCGGCGGGCTGACCGTCGGCGTGACGCCGCTCGACATGGCCCACGCCTACGAGACGATCGCCCACGGCGGCGATCGCGTGAGCGGCTCGCTGGTGTCGGGGTTGCAACCGGTCGGCATCCAGGAAGTGAGCTCCAGCGGAGCGCTGCTCTCCGACGGCCACCACCACGACCGCAACGCGGTGATCCTCAAGCGCGTGCTGCCGCCCGAAGTGGCGAGCACCGAGACCTTGGTGCTGGAGACGGTGCTCGAGTACGGCACCGCCAAGGACGCGGCGCTCGGCCAGTTCGCCGCCGGCAAGACGGGCACGACCTCCAACTACGGCGACGCGTGGTTCGTCGGCTGGGACCACAAGTACACGGTCGCCGTGTGGGTCGGCTACCCGAACAGCCTCGTGCCGATGACCACCGACTACGACGGCGGCCCCGTCCTCGGCGGCACCTTCCCGGCGCTGATCTGGCACGACTTCATGGTCTCCGCGATGCAGATCGAAGCAGAACGGGCGCAGAACGCGGCCAGCGCCGCGCTGGCCAAGCGCGGCTCGACGGCCACCCAGCCCGAAACGACATCCGGCGCGGAAAGCGCCGCGGCCACGCCCCCGCCAGCCGCGAGCAGGCACACGGGCGCGGCCGGCGAAGCGCAGAGCGCGGCGCCCACCACCCACGCCAACGGCACCGGCACCGGCGAACCAAGCCGTGCGACGCCCCACACAGAACAAACACCGGCCGGCACGCCCGCGACCCCCGCGCCGGAAACGCCCGCACCGCAAACGCCGGCGCCCGCCACGCCCTCGCCCGAAGCGCCCGCCAGCTCCAAAGCGGGCACCGGCACGGGCGCCACCGGCGGCGTCAGCCCCGGCGGCTAGCGGCGCCCACCGCCGGCCTGGGCCTCGACACGTGCGGGTTGCCCGCCTCGCAAAATCGCCAGCGCAGATCGACCGCCTTGCTGATGCCGACGCGCGTGCCGGCAACCACCTCGCCGGCGCCAATCGACCGCGTGAGGACCGTCTGCGCACCCGCACCGGCACGGTCCCCGCATACCCCGGACCCCTCCCCGGCGCGAATCGAGATCGGACCGTCGAGCAAGCACGACCCATTATCCCAAACCTCCACCCCAAGCGCCTGAGCGAGCTTGCCCGGCCCCGAACACAGCTCGGTATCGCGAGCGCACCCGCGACGTTCGCGCATCCGCTCGATCCCGCCGAGCGGCTCGAGCGCGCGAATCAGCACGGCCGCGCCGACGCCCGCCGGCTCGCACACCGCGTTCAGCAGCGCGTGAATGCCATACGAGCGATACACATACGCCACACCCGGCTCCCCGAAGAGGGTCCGCGTGCGCGGCGTAACCCCGATGAACGCATGGCATGCCGGCTCGCTCTCGTGGTATGCCTCGGTCTCGACGATCCGGCCCGACACGCCGTCGCGTTCAACCACACACCCGATCAGCTCGCGCGCGACCTCGAGCACTCCCCGCGCGTAGAAGTCAGCCGTCAGTCTCATCGGCGAGCGCCGCGCGCGCCAGCTCCAGCTGCTCGCGAACCCGCGCAAGCGACGTGCCCCCCTGCGACACCTTCGATTCGATCCACGAGTCGCGCGCCAGCACCCTGTAGTACTCCTCGGCGGCCTCCTCGTCGCCGAGCAGCTCGCTCTGCGCGCCCAGCTCGGCCGGCGTCAGCTCCGACAGCGCCCGCCCGCTATCCACAGCCGCGCGCACCAGCCCCGCAACCACCCCGTGCGCCTGCCGAAACGGCATCCCCCGGCGCACCAGCAGGTCAGCCACATCGGTCGCGGCGATCGTCTCATCGCTCGCCGCACCCACCAACCGCTCCCGGTCGAAAGCAACCCCGTCGATCATCCCGCGCGCGGCCGCGAGCGCCAGCTCGATCGTGTCGGCGGCGTCGAACACGTGCTCCTTGTCCTCCTGCAGATCCTTATTGTAGGTGAGCGGCAGCGCGTGCATCGTGCCGTGCAGTGCGCTCAGGTGCGCCACCACGCGCGGAGCCTTCGCGCGCAACAGCTCCGCCGCGTCGGGATTCTTCTTCTGAGGCATGATCGAGGACCCCGAGCTCCAAGCGTCGGGCAGCTCGCAGAACCCAAACTCCGCGCTCGACCACAGCACCAGCTCGGCCCCAAGCCGCGAAAGGTGCGTGGCACAGGTGGCCGCGGCACTCAGATAGTCGAGCGCGAAGTCGCGGTTCGACACCGCGTCGATCGAGTTCGGCGCGGGCGCGGCAAACCCGAGCTCGCGCGCCACCATCTCGCGATCGGTGTCGAAGTTCACACCCGCCAGCGCACCCGCGCCGAGCGGCAGCCGCGAGCACTGGCGCTCGACGAACGCCCACCGTTCGCGATCGCGCGCCAGCATCCAGAAGTATGCGAGCAGGTGGTGGCCCAGGTACACGGGCTGGGCGCGCTGCAGGTGCGTATACCCGGGCAGCGACCAGTCGATGTGTTGTTCGGCGCGCGCCATCAGCGTCGCCATCAGCGCCGTCGTCAGCTCGCGCGCCACGCGCGCGCGCTCGCCACATATAGAGAGAGGTCGGTAGCAACCTGATCGTTGCGCGAGCGAGCGGTGTGCAGCCTGCCGCCGACGGGCCCGACGACCTCGATCAATCGCCGCTCGATCGCCATGTGGATGTCTTCGTCGCCTCGACAAACGCAAACCGCCCCTGCGCGAACTCCTGCCGCACCACATCCAGCCCCTCCAGCAGCGCGGTCAGATCCTCCTCGGCGAGGATCCCACGCGCGGCCAGCATCTTCGCGTGCGCGCGCGAGCCGCAATGTCCTGCGGCCACAGCCGCCGGTCATACCCGAAGGAGGTGTTCATCCGCGCGAAGTCGGGATGTTGGGGCTCGTGGAAGCGGGACATCTCGGCTGGCAGTGTACGGGCTGCACGGTGCCTCCCGGCGCACCCTCACGGGCGGCCCAGCCCGCGCCGCCGAGCGAGCATCGGAGGCGATCTGTCGGAGGGCGTTGGAGGTTGGGAGTCGGAGGGCGCGGGAGCTGGAGAGTCGGAGGGCATGGGAGCCGGAGGCGCGCGAGGCGGGGAGTCGAAGCGTGCGAGCGGTCGGAGCCGGAGGGAGCGGGAGGCGCTGGAGGCGGGAAGTGGAAGTGTCCCAGCGGTCGGGAGCGGAGGGCATGGGAGCCGTCGAAGCAGCGGAAGGCGGGGAATGGAAGCATCCGAGAGGTCACAGTCCGAGACATTTGCGCGAAGAGCGGCAGTCGGCTTGACAACGCCGCAGCACTCGCGATAGAGAGCAACACCAACCAACTATCGGCGCACGCGGAAGACCCGGATGGCAACACCCAATCGGGCGCTCCCGCGTGCCCATCTGAATCCGCCAATGTTCAAGATCGATCTCTACTATCAGAGACTCTGTGAACGTGGGTGGACGCTAGACGCGAGCGTGGTCGTCGCGCTGGTCGGCGGCCTGGAGCGACGGGCTAGCGATCGTCGGCGGTACTCGCGCATTCGCCGCTCACCGTGGTCGGCTCCAACCGGGTCCCCGGTACCAGCTACATCGAACTCACCAACAAGGGCAGGCTCTCCAGCTGCCAGGCCTTCCGGGAGCATCCCCGCAGGGCACTTCGGCGATCAGGATCGGGATGGAAGGCGTTTTCTTCGCGCCGGCGGTAACCGTGAAGGTGCCAAGGGCTCGCGCCGCCTGACCGAAGGGCACCTGATCGCCGGCGGCGTGTCGGCGCCGACCGTCACGGTCCATGTCAAACGACTGGGTAGTGCAGTCAGCGGAGCACGGGTCTGCATGACGGTGGGAGCCGGCGCCAGGAGGCGATCCGCTACTACGGAGTACCAAACCACTCCCCCGCCCCCGGCTCCAACGAACTGCAGCAGGCGACCTGCACATCCAATACATGCGCCCCAGCGGCAAGTCGTGGTGGTCGTTCGTCTCGCCGATCGCCTACCACCTGGGGCTCGGTCGGGCCCCCAGCGGAAGCTGGGTGGCGTTCCTCGTCCTGCTGCTCGCGATCGTGGTCGTGGCGTCGCCTCGCGACTGACCCTCCAGGAGCTCAGATGAGCAAGCGAAGCAGCGCAAAGACGCGCCAGCCGACCTCCGCCGCCCCGCCGCCCAAGTCACGCGTCGGCACACGGGAATTCAGGCGGCGGGCCAATTCGCTTTCGGCCATGGCAGGCGCGCGCGAGGCGAACCGGCAATGCCCGACTGGAACGCCGCGACTCTGCTCGCGCGGCTGCGCGGCGAATTGAGCAGAATCCCCCGCGCGGCCTGGCTGTGTGCGCTTGTCGCATTCGTCAACGCGGCGTGCTGGTCGATCGTAATGCCGCCCTTTCAGGTCACCGACGAGCCCTCGCACTTCGCCTATGTCCAGCAGCTCGCCGAGAACACCAAACTTCCGGTGGAGGGCAATGTCATCCTCTCGCCCGAGCAAACAGCGGTACTGCGCGACCTCCACCAGTACGAAGTTCGCGAGGCTCCCGAAATTCGCACGATCTCCACCGCCGCCGCGCAGCAGCAGCTCCAGAGGGACCTCAATCGACACCTATCCCGTCGTGGCAATGGCGCCGTTGGCGGGGCGCATCCGATCCGCCGCTCTTCTACATGCTCGAGACCATTCCCTATGGGCTGGCATCCCCGGCACGCTGCTGGACCAGCTGGAGGCGATGCGTCTGCTGAGTGCGCTGATGGGTGGCTCACCGCGCTGTTCGCGTTTCTGTTCGTACGCGAGACCCTGCCCGACTCCCGATGGGCGTGGACGGTCGGCGGCCTCTGTGTCGCGCTCGCACCGATGCTTGGATTCATATCCGGCGGGGTGAACCCCGACTCGATGCTGGCGGCGGTCTCGGCAGCGAGCTTCTACGCCCTCGCCCGCGCATTTCGTCGCGGTTTACGCGCAAGCACGCGATCGCGCTCGGCGCGCTGGTCGCGATCGGCTTTCTCACGAAGATCAACTTCCTGGGCCTGGTGCCGGGCATCGCAATCGGCATGGTCGTGCTCGCGTCCGCGCGGCGCGCACCACCGGCGAGGGGCGTACGGTTCGCTGGCGATCGCGCCGGGAATCGCCTGCGCGCCGGTTGTGCTGTTTCTCATCGTCAACGTGTGTCTCGGGCAACCCGGCGCTCGGGATCGTCTCGAGCACACTCAAACTCAGCGGCGTGCACGGCTCGATTTTCAACAAGATCAGCTACATGTGGCAGTTCTATCTCCCACGCCTGCCCGGCATGACCAACTATTTCCCCAGCCTCAACACCACGCGTGGCCTGTGGTTCGACCGCGGACGTGGGCTTCTACGGCTGGCTGGACACGACCTTCCCGATGTGGGCGACAACCTCGCACTCGGCCTCGTAGCGATCTTGACGGGGCTCTTTGTTCGCTCGCTGTCGGTATGTCGGGCAGCCCTGCGCGCGCGCTTCGCCGAGGTTTGCGTCTACGCAGCGATGGCCCTCGGGGTGCTCGGACTGGTCGGCCTCAGCTCCTACGTCGACTCCGCCGAAGGACTGTTCGCCGACCCGCGCTATCTGCTGCCGTTGATTTCGCTGCTCGGCGGCGCACTGGCGCTCGTCGCGCGCGCCGGCGGGCGCCGCTTGGGACCGGTCCTCGGCACGCTCATCATCGTGCTCTTCATGGCCCACAACATCTTCAGCCAGCTGCTCGTCCTCGGTCGCTACTACGCCTAGGTCTGGCCGCGCCACGGGTCCGGGATGCACACCGGGCGGCCATGCCGGGCGCCATGCCCGCGGCGGCTTCACGCTGGCCGAAAGTTCTCACGGCCAACCGGAGCCACAGCACGCGACCGGTATCACCTCGATACACGGATCGACCCAAATCGGCACCCCGGTCGTCGATTATTCGGGTCCGTATCTCTCCTAAGAACTTCTCCAAGAACACGAAAGTCAGAGACATTTCGCGCAATCTGAACCGAGCGGCGCCACGCGAACAGACTGCCGCGCGCGCGCGAACAATGAAACCCAGGCGCGTCACCTTCTCTTCAAGCCAGCCCTCGCGAAACGCCCGAATCGCCACCGCCATCTCGGCCGCTGCGAGCGCCGGAGCGAGCAGCAGAAGCGTGCTCACGCGCAGATTGCTCAGTAGCGCCCAGGCTCGATTTCGCTCAAGATAGAACCACTTATGCGGAGCCTTTGTCAAACTCATAGTCGTGCACGACAACGGCCTCCGGGCAGTAGCGCACGCGCAGGCCGCGCAAGCCGCAGCCGCCACGCCAGGTCGGCGTCGTCCACGTACATGAAGAAGTGAGGGCAGAGCCCGCCCGCGTCCGCGAACGCCCGCCGGCGGACGAGCAGCGCCGCGCCGGACACCGCCGCGGTGTCGCGGGCGCGACCGCACTCGCGCGGCTTCCCGTAGCGCCCCGACCAGGAGAAGCCGAGCACGCTCACCGGGTTCTCCCCAGCGTTAACGCGGCCGTCGGGGAGCAAGCACCTGCGCGCCCACGATCGCCACGTCCTCGCCGTCCACCGCGCCCAGCAGCTGCTCCAGGCAGTCCTCGCGCGCCGTCGCGTCGGGGTTCAGGCAGAACAACCACTCCCCGCCGGCCTGGCCCGCCGCGAGGTTCACGGCGCGGGTGTACCCGAGGTTGACGCCCGGGTGCAACACCCGCACGTCGCGTGGCCTCGCCCCGCCCCCGAGCGCCTTCGCGGTCGCGCCCGCCGGATCGTTGTCGACCACAAGCACCTCCAGCGGCGCGAGCGACTGCCCGCAGAGGCTCTCGACCGCGCGCACGCAGGCTTCGGGGTCGGCGAACGCCACGACGATCGCGGTGACGGCGGTGTGTGGGGTGTGTGGGGTGTGTGCGGTGCTCGCGGTGTCTGCCGTACTCGCGGTGTCTGCCGTGCTCGCGGTGTGTGCCGTGCTCGCGGTGTCTGCCGTGCTCGCGGTGTCTGCGGTGCTCGTCACAGCCACGAAGTATGCGCGCGGGCGTGCCCGCGTCATGAGTCGCGCGTCGTTATACCTGGCGGTCGTCCCCGCGTACAACGAGTCGGCGACGATCGTCGGGGTGATCGAAGCGCTTCGCGAGCACGCGCCGCAGTTCGACACGCTGGTCGTCGACGACGGCTCGACCGACGACACACCCGCGCTGGCCGCGGCGCCGGCGCCAACGTGCTCCAGCTGCCCTTCAACGTCGGCATCGGCGGCGCCGTCCAAACCGGCTTCGTGTACGCGCGCGAGCACGGCTACGACTATCTGGCCCAGGTCGACGGCGACGGCCAGCACGACTCGACCGAACTCGCCCGCCTGGTTGAAAAGATGCGCGAGGAGTCGGTCGACATGGTGTGCGGGTCGCGCTTCCTGACCGAGGACTATCACTATCCGGCGCCGATCAGCCGCCGTACGGGCATCCACATCTTCGCGTTCCTGCTTTCGCGCCTGGTCGGGCATGCGCGTGAGCGACCCAACCTCGGGCTTTCGCCTCTACAACCGCCGCGCGATCCAGCTGTTCGCCCACCACTACCCCCACGACTACCCGGAGGTGGAGGCGGTGCTGCTGCTGCACCACCACCGCCTGCGCATGCGCGAGACGCCCGTGCGGATGTACACGCGCGGCGGCGGCACCTCCTCGATCACCACCGGCAAGTCCGCCTACTACATGTTCAAGGTTCTGCTCGCCCTGTTCGTCGGGCTGGGGCGCAGGCGCCCCATGGTCGACGTCGGCGAGGGCGCCGCGGGCACGGAGCAGGCGATCTGATTCGACATGCAGGCGCGCATCCAGCTTGTCTCGATCCTCGGCTCGTCGGCGCTGCTCTTGACCGTGCTGGAGATGGTGCGCCGCCGACGGCTGCTGGAGCGCTACGCGCTGCTGTGGGTGCTCGCGGCCGTGGTGCTGCTGGCGCTCGCGATCTGGAGCGGCGCGCTGGCGACGAATCAGCCATGCGATCGGCGTCATCTACCCCCCAAACGCGCTGTTCTTCGTTGCGATCGGCTTCATCCTGCTGCTGCTTTTGCACTTCTCCTCGGCCGTCTCGCGGCTCGGCCATCAGAGCGAGCTGCTGGCCCAGCGCCAGGCGCTGCTTGAGGAGCGGCTCAGACGTCAGGAAGGCCTGAGCGGGGAGTCCGAGCCCGCGCCGGCGCGACCCGTGCCCGCGTCTGCGCCCTCGCCCGAGCCCGCGCCGCCAGCGCCCGCGCCGTCGCTGGCGCCACCCGAGCGACCGGTATCCGCCCCCAAGCCCGCGCCCGAGCCCGAGCCGTCGGAACTGTCCTCGGCGCCGCCGCCGGCTCGCCACAGCGCCGCCTGCAACGCCAGCTCCGCGCGTGCCGGCAGCGGTCTGAAGCCCCACCAGCAGCGATAGAGCAGCCGGCCCAGCGCGCCGAGATTCGACTCCCGCGCCAGCCGGCGCCGCCCTGCGCGGTCGTAGAGCGCGGGGTGGCTGCGGCGGATCTGGCGAAAGCTCGCGCGGTAATGCGGCCGCGCGCCGGCGTGACGCCCCGCATCCGTGGCGCCGGTAGAGCAGCGTCACCTCCTCCACGCGCCGCCCGCGCCACCCGCGCTCCAGCGCCCGCAGCCAGAACTCCCAGTCCTCATAGCCCGCGAATGCCGGGTCGAACCCGCCGACGTCCTCGAGCAGCTCGCGGCGGACGAGCGCGGTGGCGCCGATGTTATGGCGATACAGCAGGCGATAGGGATCGTAGGGCGGCAGCTTCACGACGCCCTCCCACGCCCCGAAGAAGCGCATCAGCCCATAGGCGAACCCAAGCGAGCGGTCTGCCTGCAGCGGGGCGAGCAGCCGCGCCAGCGCGTCCTCGGCGAGGCGGTCGTCGGCGTCGAGAACCAGCGCGTATGGCGTCTGCACGCTTGCAACCCCGCGTTGCGCGCGGCGGCGACCCCCGCGTTCGCCTGCCGCAGGAGCGTCACCTGCGGGGGCAGCCGCCGCAGCTCGGCGAGCGTGTGCGCGTCGGTCGAACCGTCGTCGACCACGATCACCCGTCGGCTCTCCCCCCCGCTGGCCGAGGGCGCTCTCGACGCTCTCACGCAGAAACGCGCCGTAGTCGAAGCACGCGATCACGACGGTGATCTGCTCGTTCACGACGCCTCGGCTCCGCTCAGCGCGCGCAGGATGCGCGCCACGTGCGCGTCCCAGCTGTGGCGCTCGAGCGCCTCGCGCAGCGCGGCTGCTGCGAGCCGCTCTCGCAGCTGCTCGTCGTCCAGCAGCCGCACGACCGCCTGCGCGGCGCCCGCCACGTCCCCGGGCGCGGTCAGCAGCGCGGTCCGGCCGTCGCTCAGCACCTCGCCGATCTGATCGAGGTCGGACGCCACGATCGCGCGGCCCAGACCCATGTATTCGAACACCTTCGTCGGCGAGCCGAAGAAGGCGCTGCCGTCGGGGTTGGGCACGTGCGGCGAGACGCACACCTCGCAACAGGCGAGCAGCCGCACGGCCCGCGAGTGCTCCACGACACCGGTCAGCGTCACGCGCGGCGCGAGCCCGCGACGCTCGATCTCCGCCGCCACCTCCGCGTGCAGCGGCCCGTCGCCGACCAGCACCCAGCGCGCGTCCCCGCGAAGCGCAGCCACCCGCTCGATCAGCTCGGGCAGCAGCTTCACACCGTGCCACAGCCCAAACGTGCCGACGAACCCGACCGTCGGCGCCTGGACCAGCTCCTGGCGCTCACGCCACCGGCTCGCCGTCAGCGCGCGAGCCTGCGCAAGCTCCGCCACATCCACCCCGTTCGGGTTCACCAGCACCTTCGCCGGGTCGATGCCCATCTCTGCGAGCTGCTCCTTCAGCGGCCGCGAGACGACCACGATCAGCGAGGCGTCGAGCAGGTTGCGGCGCTCGAGCGCCGCCAGCGTTCGCGCGAGCGCCACGCGGCCGCTGCCCCAGTTCCGTTCGGTCCATATCTCCGAACCGTTGAACTCGAGCACGAGCGGCACGCCGAGCGTTCGGGCCAGCCGCAGTCCCGCGTAGGAGCCGAGCGCGTAGCGCTGGTAGACGAAATCGGCGGGCGTGGACGCCGCCGCCGCGACGAGCGCGTCGCCCTGCTGCACGAGCGTCAGCCAGTGCACGAGCTGCAGAATCTGCCGCGGCGCCACCTCCACGCAGCGCGCCTCGCGCACACCCTCCGGCCGCTCGGGCGCGAACACGCTGACCCGAAGCCCGGCGCCCGCGAACCCGTTGACGACGCCAGCCGTATGTGTCGCCGCCCCACCCACCTGCGCCCCGAGCCAGCGCAGCGACGGCTCGCCGCGCAGATAGCGTAACTCGGCGCGGCTCTCCACGGGGGCGCGCCGGCAGGGCAAAGGAGGTCGCGGCGGCTCGCCGCGCCCGCTCGTACAGAGACACGCTGCGCGCGATTTCAAGCGGCAGCGCACGCGCAAGCGCGGCCATCGCCCGGGCGCGCGCCTCGCCGACCCCGGTGCGATCGACACCCCTGCCGGCGCGGATCTCGACCCGGCTCGCGCGCCCCAACGAGGCGAGCGCCAGCGCGCCCGCCTGCACGCCGTTGAGCGCCCGCTCGTCTCGCAGCACGAGCAGCTCCTGCACGCGCCGATCGCGCAGCAGGCGCGCGAGCGAGGCCGGCGCGCGCACCAGCGAGGCGAATTCAGCCAACGTCACCACCCGTTCGCCGGAGAGCGGCTCGACCGCCGGCGCCTGAAAGCGAAGGTCGAGTGTCAATCGCATCAGGGCATGAAACCATACGAACTATGCGACGCCTACTTCTGGTCACACACCGCTCGATCGAGCAGCCGGGCGGACCGGCCGCGCGCTGGCGCGCCTTCGAGCGCTATCTACCGGAATACGGCTGGAAGGTAGAAGTGCTCAGCGCCACCGCGCGCGCCGGCGCCTCGGAGTTCGACGGCGCCAGCGAACGCGCGGTCGCCGCGCGCGCCCGCACGATGACACGCCTCGCGCGGCTGAGCGAGCCGGCGTTCCGCCTCGCGGGAGTGCGCCCGACGCGCTGCCGCTCTCGACGCTGTGGATCGTGCGCGGGGCGCTGCGCGTGGAGCGACACATCGAGTGCAACCGGCCCGACGTCGTGCTCGCCACGGGACCCCCGATCGCCGGTCCGATCGCCGCGCGGATCGGGGTCGCGGCCCACATGGGGGTGGCCGCGCGGATGCCGCTGGTGGTGGAGCTGCGCGACCTGTGGGCGGGCAGCCCCGCGTTCGACCTGGGCGGACCGCTGCTGGGGCGGATCGAGAGCTGGCTGCTGCGGGGAGCGCACCGCACGATCGCGTGCACCCCGGAGGCCGTTTCCGACCTGCGCCTGCGCCACCCCACGCTCGCCGAGCGCATCGTTGAGATCCCGAACGGGTTCGACCCGCAGATCGGCGTGCTCTCGAAAGCCGACGCCCGCGAGACCGCGGCGAGCACGGGCGCCGAGCAGCGCAATCACACGCATCTGCGGGTCGCGCGCGCGGCGGACTCGGGCGCCCACAGCGCGCCGCTCACCCTGCTTCACTCCGGCACGCTCACACCCGCGCGCCCGCTTGCGCCGCTGATCGAGGCGCTCGGCGACCCGCGCGTCGCGGGCAGCTTTCGCCTCGTGCTGCACGGCCACCTCTCGCCGGCCTCCCGGGCGGAAGTCGAGTCCGCGGGCCGCGCGGGCGGCGTGGAGATCGAGGTGCTCGGGCCCTCCCCGTGGCCGGAGGCGGTCGATCGCATCGCAGGCGCCGACGCCGGGCTGATCACCCAGGCTCGCGCCGCCGGGGACGAGACCGCCGTCGCCAGCAAGGTCTACGAGTACCTCGCGCTGAACAAGCCGGTTCTCTGCATCACCGACGGCGGCGCGAGCGAGGCGCTGCTGCGACGCCTGGGCGCAGACGAGCTGTGCGCGCGGCTGGACATACCGGAGACGATCGTCGCGGCGCTGGCACGCCTGCGCGCCGGCACGCGGCGCGGCCCCGCGCACGATCGCCTCGCCCCCTACAGTCGCCGCGTGCTCGCGGGCCGCATGGCCGACGTGCTGGAGGAAGTCACCAGCGGTTTCTGAGGCGCGCGTCGAGCACGTCCACGATCCGCTCGGCGGCGTGGCCGTCCCACAGCGGGGGTATGCGATGCGAGCGCGCGCGCACGCGCGCGAGCAGCTCCGGCGCGTCGCGAATGCGCTCGGGCGCGAGGCCGAGCAGCATGTTCGTGCCCATGCTCTCGGTGATCGGCCGCTCGGTGTTGGCGCGCAGCGTCAGGCAGGGCACGCCGAGAAACGTCGTCTCCTCCTGGATCCCCCCGGAGTCGGTGAGCACCCCGGCCGCCCCGGCGATCAGCGAGAGAAACTCCAGGTAGCCGACCGGCTGGAGCAGCGTGAGGCCGGGTGCGCGCGCCAGAGTGCGGGTCCTCGACCGCGAGGCGTGCCCGGGTGCGGGGGTGCACGGGGAACACGACCGGCATCTCGGCCGCGAGCGCCCGCAGCGCCCGGGCCGCGACGGCGAGCAGCGGCCCGTCCACGAGCGCGGGGCGGTGCAGCGTCACGAGCATGTACCCGCCGACCCGCAGGCCGTGGCGCGCGGGCGCGTCCTGCGCCTCGATGCGGCCTCGCATCGCCACCAGCGTGTCGATCATCGTGTTTCCGACATGGTGGATGTCCAGCTCGTCCCGCCCCTCCGCGAGCAGGTGCTCGCGCGCCTCGGGCGAGTGCGTGAAGAGGATGTCCGCCACCGCGTCGGTCAACACGCGGTTGATCTCCTCGGGCATCGTGCGGTCGAAGGAGCGCAGCCCGGCCTCGACGTGGGCGACGGGCTGTCCGAGCTTGCCGGCGACGAGCGCGGCGGCAAGCGTCGAGTTCACATCGCCCGGCACCAGCACCACGTCGGGCCGCTCGGCGAGCAGGACCGGCTCCAGGCGCTCCATCGCGCGCGCGGTCTGCAGGGCGTGCGTACCCGAGCCCACGCCGAGGCGATGGTCGGGCTCGGCGACTCCCAGCTCCGCGAAGAACACCTCGGACATCGCCTCGTCGTAGTGCTGGCCGGTGTGCACGAGCACGTGCACGAACTCCTCCCCGCGGCGCTCCAGCGCCGCGACGATCGGCGCGATCTTCATGAAGTTCGGCCGCGTGCCCACGACCGAGAGGATCTTTCGCGCTGAACCCATGCGGCCGAAGATCATAGGAGCACACCGGCGCTTTCCAAAATCTCAATGAGTCCCGAAAGCCGTAATCTTCGACTGGCAATGTTCGTTCGCCGCAACCGAACCATGCCCACCCGCACAAACCCAACGACGCCCACCCGCGCGAATCGAACCGCGCCGACTCGCACAAACCCAACCACGCCCACCCGCACAAACCGAACCATGCCCACCCGCGCGAACCGAACCATGTCCACCCGCCAGAACCGAACCATGCCCATCCCCTCGACCCGAGCTCCACGATGAGGCAGGTCGTGCTGCGCGGCGGCCGCCCGCTCGTGGTCGAGGTTCCGGCGCCCACGGCGCAGCCGGGACGCGTGCTGGTCGCCAACCTCGCGTCGGCGATCTCCAGCGGCACCGAGCGCGCGGCCGTCTCAGACGGCGGCGGGTCGCTGCCGATGCGGGCGGTTCGCAATCCCGATCTGGTGCTGGCGACCATGCGCCATGCTCGCGATCGCGGCGTCCGCGAGACGGTGCGGGCGGTGCGCAATGCCGTCGCCGACGACACGGTGCTCGGCTACGCCTCGGCCGGCACGGTGCTCGACACGGGCGGGATCGCCGACTTCACGGTCGGCCAGCTCGTCGCGTGCGCGGGCGCGGGCCTTGCCAACCATGCCGAGGTGGTGTCGGTTCCCGGCAACCTCGTCGCCGCGGTCCCGGACAACGTGCAGCCGCGGGAGGCGGCGTTCACCACGCTCGGCGCGATCGCGATGCAGGGCGTGCGGCGCGCCGAGGCCTGCCTTGGCGAGCGCGTGGCGGTCATCGGCCTCGGCCTGCTCGGCCTGCTGACCGTTCAGATTCTGCGCGCCGCGGGCGCGGTCGTGTTCGGCGTCGAGCCGGACCTTGGACGGCGCGTGCTGGCGGCGAGCTTCGGGGCGGAGCTGGTACTGGCGCCCGAGCACGCGGTCGCGGCGGTGCGCGAGTGGAGCGGAGGACTGGGCGCGGACACGGTAATCGTCGCGGCCGCCTCCTCCTCGAGTGAGATCGTCAACGACGCGGTCGCGATGGTGCGTCGCAAGGGGCGCGTCGTGCCCCTGGGGGATGTGGGCCTGAGCTTCGATCGCGCCGGGCTCTACCAGCGCGAGGCGGACGTGCTGATCTCGACCTCATACGGCCCGGGGCGCTACGACCCGGTCTACGAGGAGGCGGGCGTGGACTATCCGCCCGCATACGTGCGCTGGACGGAGAACCGCAACATGGAGGAGTTCCTGCGACTGCTCGCGGCGGGACGGGTGACCGTCGTGCCGCTGATCGGGCTCGAGCTGCCGGTCAAGCGCGCGAGCGAGGCCTACGAGGCGCTGCGCTCGCAGGCGCCGCCGCTTGCCGCGGTCCTGCGCTACGCGGGCGCGAGCGCGCTCTCGGCGACGAGCGCGCAGTCCGAGTCGGTGCGCGTGGCCACTCGGCGCGTCGCAAGGTGGGCCGCGGGTTCGCACACGGTGCGCGTGGGCGTGGTCGGGCCCGGCTCGTTCGTGCGCGCCGTACACCTGCCGAACCTGCGCTCCGACGGCGCGGCTCCGATCGCGATGGTGGCGGCGCGGCGGGGCACCACGGCAACCGACGTCGCGCGCGCGGCGGGCGGCGAGGTGCAGGCCGTCACCGACTGGCGCGTACTCGTCGAGCACCCGGATGTGGATCTGGTGCTGATCGGCACCCGCCACGACTCCCACGCGGAGATCGCCGCCGCCGCCCTGCGCGCCGGCAAGGCCGTGTTCGTGGAGAAGCCGCTCGGGACTGACCCGCGAGCAGATCGACGAGGTGTGGAGCGCCGGCGGCGGCGATGACGCTCCGCTTGCGATCGGCTTCAACCGGCGGTTCGCGCCGCTGTCGCAGGCGCTGCACGACCAGCTCGCAGGCGTCGGCGGGCCACTTCAAGTCATCATCCGCGTCAACGCGCCCCTGCCGAGCGAGCACTGGCTGAACGATCCGCAGCAGGGCGGCGGGCGCATCCTCGGCGAGGGCTGTCACTTCTTCGACTACGCGAACTGGCTGTGCGGCGCGCCGCTGAGCGTCGAGCGCGGCGGCGCTGCGAGGACCCGCGGAGCGCACAGACGGTGCAGAGCGCGAGCGTGACGATCGCCTACGACGGCGGCTCGGTTGCGAGCGTCCACTACTCGGGCCTGGGGCCGGCGACGATGCCGAAGGAGCGGATCGAGGTGCTGGGCGGGGGCCGCGCCTGGGTGCTCGACGACTTCGAGAGCCTGCAGAGCTTCGACGCCGCCGGCTCGAAGACGCTTCGCAGGGGCGCGGGCGAGAAGGGCCACGCGGCAGCTGATGGCCGGTGTGCTGCACGCGAGCAGAGGCGAGATTCGGTTCGCGCCGGACCTGCGCGCCGCCTACCTCGCGCAGAGCGTGGCGCTGGCGGCCAACGAGGCGATCGCCTCAGGCGCCGTAGTTCAGGCGCCGGCGCCCGGCGCCCAGGCGGGGTAGCGACACCGGGCCGAGCGCGCGAATCGCCCGCCACGCGCGAGCGCGCACGAAGGCAAGCGCCTGGTATGAGGGCAGCGTGGCCCGGTCGGCCCAGCGCGCGGGCACAGGGTACTGTGTCGCGCGCGGGCGCTCGCGCGCCGCCACGGCGACGACGCGCGAGTACCAGAAGGAGGTGCAGTAGAGCTCGTGGGAGCGCGCCCGATCGGGCGCGTCGCGCTCGCGCTCGACCTCGTCGGCGAGCGTCGGCTGCTCGATCAGGCGTTGCAGCGAGTGGGGGAATCTCACGTCTGCCATCGGATCGAGCACGTGCGTGGAGCGGTCGGGGAGCGTCACCTCGATCGTCGCGTGGGAGGCGGACAGGCGCGGGCCGCTGCCGGCCGGGTGATCGTGCGCGATCGTCGTGACCCAGCGGGGACGGTAGCCCTCGCGCACGAGCGCCTCCCCCAGCACCAGCGTCATGCCGACGGCCTGCGCGTGGCCACCGCGGAGCACCTCGATCGGATCGGAGCTGTGCGCGGGGCGCGCCGGGTCCAGACGCTCGTGCGTCCAGCGGCGCAGCGCGTCGATCCGCTGCACGTGCGCGAGCGGCGCGGCGCGCCGCCAGGCGCGCACGTAGAGCATCCGGTCCAGCGCCGGCGGACGGGGCGCGTCGCCGAGCGGGTAGGTGTCGATCTCCTCGATCGCGACGTCGAGAAACCCGGCGTGGCGCAACCGCTCGCGGACGTCCGCGGCGGAGGTCCTCCACGTGCAGTGCTCGCCGGCCTGCCCGATGCCGTAGGCGTCGGGTGGGATCGAGGCGATCAGCACACCCCCCTCGCCGAGCACACGCCGAGCCTCCGCGAGCGCCGCGTCGACGTCGGCGGCGCAGCGCAGCGAGTCCTCTGCGTAGACACAGTCGAACGAGCCGTCCGCGAAGGGCAGCGCATCCAGGCTCGCGGTGGCGAAGTCGACTCGCGCGCCGCCGTAAAGCTCGCGCGCGCGAGCCACGAGCGCCGCGTCGCCGCCGACGCCTGTGACGCACATCCAGGGGTGCTCCGCCGCGATCCGCGCGGACCCCGCGCCGTGTCCGCAGCCCAGGTCGAGCACCCGCGCGCGGTCGAGCGGAATCCTGGCTCGCGAGCGGCTCGCACGGGCGCCGTCGGCCTCGGCGAGACATGCGCACCCATCGCGCTGGCGCTCGCCGCCGGCGGCGGCCGTCAGCTGCTCGCGGGCGATCCCCGCCATTTCGGCGAGGCGCACGACCTCGACCCCGGCCTCGCGCAGCGCGCGGATCTGGGAGCGGATCGCGGGGATGTCCAGGTCGGCCTTCGAGTGGCCGACCGCGACATAGAAGTCGTCCTGCACGAGTCGCCGTCTCGGGGCCGCCGCGAGCGCATGTGCGATCGGGCGCGGAAGCACGCGGTTGACGAGCCGACCGTGTGCCCGCACCGCCCGGTATCCGGCGCCGGCGAGCTCACGGCCCCTTGCCAGCACGCGTCCCAGCTCGATGCTCGGCCCGGCGTTTCGCTCGGCCTCGATCGCGGCGAGCAGCCGCGCGCCGAAGCGGGGGCCCTCGTCGGCGTCGAACGTCCAGCGGTCGTTGCGGGCGAACGTCGCGACCGGCAGCTCGACGATGCCCCGCTCCGCGGGCGGCGCCTGCAGCTGTGGATCGGCGTGGCTCGCAAACCACGGCTGGTGGGTGTCGACGACGTGGGCGTAGCGGTGATACTGCCCGGGCCTGCGCCCCCCGTGGTAGACCGAGCAGTCGCACCACAGGCCGTTGGCTCGCAGCGCCTGCGCGACCCTCCGGAAGGGCTGTGCCTCATAGCCGCCGGCGCGAAAGGCGATCGCCTCATAGCCGGGATCGACCGGTCGCAGGATCTCCTCGAGCGTGCGCTTCAGCGAACCGATCAACCCGAGCAGATCGGGATGGTCCTCGGCGCGCGTGAGCCGCGCGTTCCACACGTAGCGGCCGTCCTGCAGCCGCGCGCCGAGCTCGGGCAGCCAGTTGGGGTGCAGGTGCAGCTGCACCCCGTGGCCGCGCCTGACGGCCTCGCGCCACTGCGACTCCATGCGCGCCGCGATCTCGGGCTGGTGCTCGCGCAGGAAGGCGTGCTCGCCCATCTCCGCGAAGATCGTGATGCGCGCGTCCTCGGCCTCGCAGGCGTCCATCAGGGCCGCGGTCGGCGCGAACACGTCGGCGTCCCAGTCGATCCGCCGGCCGGCCGGGATCGGCTGCCAGGTCTCGTAGTCGAGCGTGAGCGCGGCCAGGCGTCGCCTGCGGCGAGCGATCAGCACCAGATGATCGCTGTCGAGCAGCCGCTCGGCTTCGATCGCGAACTCGCGCTCCAGCAGCGTGCGCATCTCCGCGGGAGTGGGATATTCGGGGCCGCCGGGACTGTAGGCGGCGACGAACGCGATGCCGTCCGCCCGCAGGTGCTCGGCGATCCAGCGCAGGCAGGCGCGGCGGCCGCTTTCCCCGGCGTAGTAGAGAACGTCGCTGAGGACGATCGCGTCGAAGCGTTCCCGGTCTGCGCGCGTGCGCTGCAGGGCGTCGATCGAGCCCTGCTCGAAGTCGATGAACGGGTATCGCTCGGCGCCCTCGGCGATCGCGACCTCGCTCAGCTCGATGCCGTGCAGGCGCTCGAAGTCGCCCGCCAGCCGGGCGAGCATCGCGCCGAACCCGCAGCCGACGTCCAGCACGCTGCCGCGCGCCCGCGCGTGCGCGCGGATCGACTCGACGTAAAGGTCATAGCGCTCGGAGTCGGCCCGCCCGATGCCCCACGGGTCCGGCTCGTTGACGTACTTGGCCTGGCAGTCGAGCCTCACCCTGACGGGGCGCCCGAACGCCGCCCACTCTCCACCAAGAGACATATCTCCCTCTACCCTCGCGACGTGCTCCCAACGCTATGGACAGTTAACCCTACCCGATTCAATATCGTCAGATAATTGCAGTGTTCGAAGATCGTGTACCAAAGTCTGACATATGGGACGACTTCGATATTCTCCCCCGATGACTACCCGCTGGCCGGGCCGCCGAAGCGCTCGAGCTGCCTGCAAGGGCCGGCCGGGGGTCCCCAAAGCGCTCGAACAGCCCGCGAGAGGGCTCGCCGCGCCGCCGAAGCGCTCGAACGACGTCCGAGGACTAGAATCCGCGCAACGCCAGCCGCACCAGCGATCCCGTCCCGGCGAGGGTCGGCCGCAGCCGCCTCCAGCCCCCGAGCTCGCGGGCGAACCTGCGCAGGTGCAGCACGAGCACGATCGCGTAGGCGAGCGTCGAGGAGATCGACGCCACGTAGGTCCCGTGGTCGGGCAGCAGCGCGATGTCGATCGCGAGGTTCGCGACCAGTCCCGGCAGCCACACCATCACGAGCTCGCGCGGCATCCCGTTGGCGGCGAAGTGATAGGCGATCACGGTCAAAAGCCCGAGGCAGTACACGCCGGGCAGCAGCCACAGAAACAGCGAGATCGCGGGGTGGTAGGCGCTGCCGAACAGCAGCGTTATCGCCGGGCCCGCCAGCGGCGCGGCGATCGCGCACACGGCCAGGTAGCCGATCGCGACGAGCTGGAAGACGTCGAGGCTCAGCTCGCTCTCGCCGGAGCCGCGCGCGACGCGCGCGAACAGGTTCACCGACACCGACACGGGCAGCAGGTACAGCGCGTCGGCGAGCGCGACCGCGATCGAGTACTGGCCGGCGGCGCTCGCGCCCTGGATGCCGTTCACGAGCAGCAGGTCGATGCGGATCAGCATGTAGGAGATCAGCGTCACCACATATGCCCGCGCGCCATAGCCGACCATGCGCCGCACCAGCGGCCGATCCAGCGGCCGCAGCAGGCGGCCGTGGTGGCGCATCGCCGCCATGAACGCAAACAGCGCGAGCAGCTGGGGTATCACCATCAACGTCAGCGCGAGCAGCACGCCGCCGCCGGCGAGCGGCAGCACGGTCAGCAGCAGCAGCACCGTCAGCGCGGCCGCGGCCACCTCCACGCCGTTGTAGAGCAGGGTGCGGCCGTCGGCGAGCAGGATGCTCTGCAGGAACAGCGAGCTGAGCATGATCGGCACCGCCAGCATCCCGACCGCCAGCTCGGCCCAGCCGACGTCGCCGAGCGAGCCGGGCGCCAGCAGCTTCAGCAGGATGCCGGCAAGCGCCATCAGCGGCCCGACGACGCCCGCCAGCCACAGCGAGTTGGCGGCGATGCTCGCGCGAATGTGCGGTTCGCGCGCGACGAAATAGGGGTTGGCCGAGGCGATGCCGAACGTGCCGAGCTGCGCGAGCAGCGTCATCAGCGCATACACGGTGGCGAGCGATCCGCGCCCGGCCGGCCCCAGCGAGCGAGCGACGATCACGGTCGTGGCGGCGCCGAGCGCCAGCACGCACAGCTTCGAGCCGAGCATCAGCAGCACGTCGCCGCGCAACCCCCGCTCGGGCGCGGCCGGCCCCTGCTCAGACCCGGCCGGCCCCCGCTCGGACCCGGCCGGCCCCCGCTCGGACCCGGCCGGCCCCCGCTCAGAGCCGGCCGGCACCCGCTCAGACCCAGCGAGCCCCCGCTCAGACCCAGCGAGCCCCCGCTCAGACCCGGCCGGCGATCGCTCCTGTGAGGCCCCCCGCTCGCCGCCCGAGGGCTCGCCGGACGGCGGCGACGCCGCCGATCTTCGCCCTGCATGGAAGCGTTGCGGCATTCGGATTATGATGACGCTCCCATCCGGGGACCGCCGGGCGCCTCCACCTGGAGGGCGCCGAGCGGTAGAGCACCCGGCGAGGGTGTGCCATGTGTGGAATATGCGGAGTACTGGCTTTCAACGACAGCTTCGACCACAGCGAGCGCGCCGTGCGCGCGATGCGCGACACGATGGTCCACCGCGGACCCGACGACGCCGGCGTGTGGCACTCGCCCCGGGCGCGCGTGGCGCTCGGCCATCGGCGGCTTTCGATCGTGGATGTCTCTCACTCCGGCCATCAGCCGATGTGCAACGAGGACGCGAGCGTGTGGGTGAGCTTCAACGGGGAGATATACAACCACGCCGAACTGCGCGCAAAGTTGGAGGCGCGCGGTCACGTCTATCGCTCGCGCTGCGACACCGAGACGATCGTTCACCTCTACGAGCAGGAGGGCGAGCGCTGCCTGGAGCTGCTGGACGGGATGTTCGCGCTTGCGATCTGGGACGAGCGTCGCCGCGAGCTGCTGCTCGCGCGCGATCGGCTGGGAAAGAAGCCTCTCTACTGGTGCAGAACGCCGGGCGGCCTGGCGTTCGCATCGGAGATCAAGGCGCTCCTGGCCCATCCCGCGATAGGCGCCGAACTGGACGTCGAGGCGTTCTGCGACTACCTCACGTTCGTGTGCACGCCGGCGCCGGCGACGATGTTCGCCGGCATCGCGAAGCTCGCGCCGGCCGAGCGCATGAGCGTGGACGCGCATGGCGCGACTCGCAAAGACACCTACTGGACGCCGATGTCCGCGGGGATGGGCGAGCTGCTCGCGAGCGCGAGCGAGCACGAGCTGAGCGAGCGCCTGCTGGAGCTGCTGCGCGCGTCGATCGCCAAGCGCATGATGAGCGACGTGCCCTTCGGGGTGTTTCTATCCGGGGGCGTGGACAGCTCGACGAACGTGGCGCTGATGAGCGAGCTGAGCGCCCAGCCGGTGCGCACGTTCTCGGTCGCGTTCGTCGAGCACGAGCGCTACAACGAGCTCGACTACGCCCGCCAGATCGCGCGGCGGTTCGCAACCGACCATCACGAGGTGCGGATCGACGTCGAGGATCTCGTGTCGTTTTTGCCGGAGATGGTGCACCACCAGGACGAGCCGATCGCCGACTGGGTGTGCGTGCCGCTGTACTACGTCTCCAAGCTGGCGCGCGACTCGGGCACGATCGTGGTGCAGGTCGGGGAGGGCTCGGACGAGCTGTTCCACGGCTACCAGAACTACATCGATGCCGTCGCGCGGCGCAGGCGCTACTGGGAGCCGTTTCAGCGCGTGCCGGCGCCGCTGCGCGGATTGATCGCGGACTCGGCACTGGCGCTGGCGCGCCACTCCGGGCGCGGCGCCTTCCACGCCCAGTACGTGGCCGACGCGGCCGAGGGACGATTGCCCTTCTGGGGCGGGGCGATCTGCTGGACGGGCGAGCTCAAGCGCGAGATCCTCGCGGCCAACGGCACGCGGCCGGACGCCTACCGGGTCGTGCGGCGGCTGTGGGAGCAGGCCGAGCACGAGCACCCGCACGCCGACCTGCTGCAGAAGATGAGCTATCTGGAGCTCAAGCAGCGCCTGGCGGAGCTGCTGCTGATGCGCGTGGACAAGATGACGATGGCCACCTCGGTCGAGGCGCGCGTGCCGTTCCTGGATCGCGAGCTGGTCGAGTTCGCGCTCGCGCTGCCGACGCGGATGAAGGTGCGCGACGGCGTCGGCAAGTGGCTGCTCAAGCAGGCTGTCGCGGGGCTGCTGCCCGCCGAGATCGTGCACCGTCCCAAGCAGGGCTTCGGCGCGCCCGTGGCGGAGTGGTTTCGCGGCGAACTGGGCGCCCGCGCGCAGCGGGAGATTCGCGAATCCTCGCTGGCCGAGCGCGGGCTGCTCGACTATGGGCGCATCGACGAGCTGTGGGCCGCACACCGCGCGGGGCGCGCCGACTGGAGCTTTCAACTGTGGAACCTCTACAACGTCAGCGCGTGGCACGACCACTGGGTGGCGGGCGGGACATGAGCGCCACCGCCCGCGCGCTCGCCTGGGGCGCGCTGTGGGCCGCGATCGGCGCACTGACGCTGTATCTGCTCGCGCCCAACCCATGGCCGATCCAGTCCTCGCGCGCAACCGAACTGCAGGCGTCGCTTGCGGTGCTCGACCACGGCGGACCGGCGCTGCTCGGATACGAACCGCGCACGCACGTGCCCTACGCGATCGGCTACACCGACGATCAGGGCATCTATGCGATCGTGCCGCCGCTCAGCCACTGGCTCGGCGCGTCGAATCCGCTGACGGTGCTGCGCTGGATGTGGATCCTCGCGTGGGCGCTGACGCTGCTGTTCAGCGCGCTGCTGTTCGGAGCGCTGTTCGGCTCCACGTGGGCGATGCTGCTGGCCCCGCCGACGATGCTCGTGTGCGTCCTGTCGTTCGGCTTCGGCGACATCTACTGGGTCGCGGCGTGGGTGGTCGTGACGTTCATGCCACCGCTGATCCTGCTGGCGCGCCGGCGCCCGCGCCTGGGCTGGCTGGCGCTGACGGCGATCGCGCTGGTGGCGGGCATCGTCACGGCGATTCGCAGCGACGCGGGGCTGCCCGTGGCGCTCGCTGCCGCCGCGGTGGCGCTCGCGGCCGGCCCGTGGCGCTGGCGGCGCCTGGCCGCAGTGGCGGCGATCGCGCTCGCCTACATAGCGCCGACGTCGTTCGCGCTGCCGGCGATCCGCGCGCACCGCGACAGCCGCATCGGCGTGGACCTCAGCGCCAACGCCCCCACCTCCCATGCGCTGTGGCACTCGATGTACATCGGCCTCGGGTATACCGCGAACCGCTATGGCATCCACTACTCCGACAGCTATGGGCTGGCGGCCGCCCAGGAGGCGGACCCGGGCGTGCGCTACCTGTCCCCCGCCTATCTGAGCACGCTGCACCGTCAGATCGATGCGCTGATCGAACACGACCCCGGGTTCGTCGCCAAGCAGGAGGCGCAGAAGGCGGTGGTGGAGCTGTCGCACGCAGCCCGCTACATCCTGCTGCTGGCGCTGCTGCTGCCGGCCGCGCTGGCGACACGCGGGGCGGCGCGGCTGCGCCCGGCGGAGCTGGCGCTGTACGTACCGGCGCTGCTGATCGGCGCGCTGCCGGCGATCGTGGCGGTGCCGATCCGCGACTACGAACTGACGCTGCTCGCCGCGCTCGGCTCGCTCGGGCTGCTGGCGATCGGTTCGGTCGCGGCGCGGGCACAGCCCCGGTGGCAGGCGGAGGGCCGCCCGCGCCGGCTCGCGGTGCTGCCGGCGCCGCGGGCGATGCTGGGCGACTGGCCGGCGCGCGCGACGCTGCGCACGCTGCTGGTGGCGGTCGCGATCCTCGCGCCGACGTTCCTGTTCGCACGCCACCTCGAAGCCGAGCACGAAAGCTGGGATCGCACCGAGCACAACCCGCCACGGGTGGTGCTCGCCGCCGCGCCCGCCACGGCACCGAGCGCCACCCACATCGCCCTCGCCCTCGCCCACACCGCCGCGCCCACCCCGGCCCTCGCCCCGACCGGAGACGCGTGAGATCGCCGCGCGAAGGACTGGCCGCATGGCGGCGCCTGGGCCCCCGCCGGGGCACGGCGGCGGCGGCCGGCGCGCTGTATGCGCCGCTGCACGGCCGCCTCCGCGCGGCGCGCCTGCGCGTGCGTCCGATCCGCGTCAGCTCGCGCGAACTCGATCGCGCGCTGGCCGGCGCCGACCCGGTGAGCGCGCTGCGCGAGCGTGCGCTGCCGGCGCTGCCGACCGTCGCCGCCTGGGAGCGCGAGCTCGAGCAGATCGACAGCCCCGCGCGCGGGCGGTTGAAGGCCAGGGCCGAAAACGCGCTGGCCCATCGCTTCAACCTGCTCGGCTCCGGGCCGACGGACTTCGGCGAGCAGATCGACTGGCGGCTGGACTTCAAGTCGGGCCGGCGCTGGCCGCGGCGGCACATCTCGCGCCTGCCGGTCGTGCTCGGCGACGGCTCGGACATCAAGCTGCCGTGGGAGCTCTCGCGCTGCCAGCACCTGCCGCTGCTGTCGGCCGTCCACCAGCTCACCGGCGAACCGCGGTTTTTGGAGGGGCTGGGCGACCAGCTGACGTCGTTCGCCGCCGCCAACCCGGTCGAGTTCGGGCCGGCGTGGTCGTGCACGATGGACACCGCGATCCGCGCAGCCAACTGGACGGCGGCGCTGTGCATGGCGGTGCCGACCGCGCACGACACCTCGTGGCTGCGCCCGGCGCTCGCGAGCCTGCTGGCGCACTGCCGCTTCATCCGCTCGCACCTGGAGTGGGGCGAGGTGCGCGGCAACCACTACCTGTCCGACGTCGTCGGCCTGCTGCTCGCCTGCGCCCCGTTCACGGGCAGCGAGGAGGGCAGCGCGTGGGCGGACTGGGCGACGGGCCAGCTCGTGCGAGAGATGGAACATCAGGTGCACTCCGACGGTTGCGACCACGAGGCCTCGATCCCCTATCACCGGCTGGTTTGCGAGCTGTTCGTGTGCGGCACGCAGGCGGCCGACGCGCTGTGCCCGAGCAGGCTCTCGGGCGGGTATCGCGAGCGCCTGGAGCGGATGATCGGGTTCGTCGGGGACTACACGCGCCCGGACGGGCTGGCGCCGCAGATGGGCGACGGCGACGACGGGCGCTTCCTGCCGCTCGGCGACTACGGCGCCGACCCGCGCGACCATCGCCACCTGTATGCGCAGGCGGGCAAGCGCTCGCGCGGCGGTCGCGGCCACGCCGCCTATCCCGACGGCGGCTGGTATGCGATGCGCCACGGCGAGCTGTGGGCGATCGTGCGCTGCGGCGAGGTGGGGCTCGAGGGGATCGGCGCACACGCGCACAACGACCAGCTGTCCTTCGGGCTGGCGCTCGGCCGCCAGCCGCTGATCGTGGACCCGGGCTCCTATGTGTACACGGCCGACCCGCAGGCGCGCAACGAGTTCAGGTCCACGCGCGCGCACAGCACGCTCAGCATCGGCGGCGCCGAGCAGAACCGCCTGAGCGAGGATCGCCTGTTCGCGCTGCCCGAAGAGGCGCACGCGCGGCTGCTGCGCTTCGAGGCCGACGGTCCGACCGCCCTGTTCGAAGGCGAGCATCGCGGCTTTCGCGAGCTGGGGCGCGATGTGTGCCATCGCCGGCGGCTGCGCTTCGACGCGAACGCGGGCGTGGTGGGGATCGTGGACAGGGTGCTCGACGCGCGCGGCGAGGAGC
This sequence comes from uncultured Solirubrobacterales bacterium, assembly GCA_963831995.1. Lineage (GTDB taxonomy): Bacteria > Actinomycetota > Thermoleophilia > Solirubrobacterales > Solirubrobacteraceae > Palsa-744. The sequence continues at coordinate 589,930 of CAWHSI010000001.1, forward strand.
TGTCGTGGAGCTTTCCGCTGGCACCCAGGGCGAGTGCCAGCGCCGAGGGCTCAGGGGCGCTCGCAACCTTCCCGAGCGGCGTGCAGCTGCAGATCGAGGCCGAGGGGGCGACGCTCTCCGTGGAGAGCGGCTGGGTCTCGCCGTCCTATGGGGTGCGAGTGGCGGCGCAGGTGCTGCGCGCGCGGCGCGTGGCCGAGTCCGAGGAGGACACGACGCGCTTCACCCTCACGGCTCGACGACCGGGCTCCCGAGCGCGCGGCGCATAGCCAAGTAGTCAGGGCAGGAGACGACGCGCTTCGCTCCAGCGGCTCGACCGGGCCTTCGAGCGCGAGCGCGCGGCAGCGCATAGCGGGGTCCGAGCAGAACACGACCCGCTTACTCCGACGGCTCGACCAGGTCCTCGAGCTCCAGCGCGCGGCGACGCATAGCGGGGTCCGAGCAGAACGAGACCCGCTTACTCCGACGGCTCGACCAGGTCCTCGAGCTCGAGCGCGTCGAGCATGATGCGCAGGTCGCCGTCGCCGATGCCGCCGCCGCGACGCTCGGCCTCCAGCACCCATTCGAACATGATCACGAACGCGAGCGGCGTGTCGAGATCGTCGGCGAGCGCGTCGCGGAAGCCCTCGACGTGGTGGGCCATGTCCAGCGGGCTGGGTTCGTCGGGCGCGAGCGTGGCGAGCACCTGGCGCAGGCGCCGCACGTTGTGCGCGCCGGCTTCCAGGCCGACGATCGCGTCGCCGAGCGGCAGCGAGTAGTGCGTGCCGAGCAGATACATCGCGACCGCGGCGTGACCGAATTCGCGCAGCGCGTCGCTGAGCGGGATCTGCCGGCCGCGCGGGATGTGCTGCCATTCGCTGTCGTCGCGGCCGCCGCCGAAGCACAGGTTGACCCAGCGCTCCACGTCCGAGCGCGGCACCTTCTGCAGGCTCATCTCCGGCCCGGCGGGCTCGTCCTCCTCCCCCTGCGATCCCCGCGGCTCGCCGCCGTCGCGGTCGCCGGCGTCGTCATCGCCTTCGTCGTCGTCGTCGTCGTCCAGGGACTCCGCGGCGCGGCCGGCGGGACGCTCGGAGAGTTCGTACATGACGTCCTCGTCGGTGGGCGAGTCGAACAGGAACTTGGTGCCGAAGCCTTCCCGCTGCAGGAAGCGCTCGAGGAAGCTGAACAGCACCAGCGGGCGCGTCGAGCTCACGTCGACCGCCTCGCCGGGGGCGATCGGCGCGGTGCGCACCTCGACGCGGATCGCGTCGCCCGCGCCGACCGACACGAGCTGGCCGCTCAGCGAATCGTAGAGTCGAATCTCACGCACGTCGCAAGGCTATCGGTAGTTGGCGGTGTCGCAACGGAAAATCCTCTCACCACGGTGGATTATTCGATTCTCTGAAGCGGTAGCGTGGCATCGTAGCTTGGGACCGGCGCCGGGATGCGCGTCTTTTTCAGGTCAGAGGACAACCCGGCGCCGGCCAGCCTGGAGGGGCCAGATGCTTCTCTACCAGGTTTCGGCGCTCGGTGCAAGCAAATCTCGAAAATGTTTCTCACTCGCCCCGGCGCCGCCCAGCCTGGGCGGCGGGTGAAAAGTACGCACCGAGTACGCCCCGGCGTACAAATATGTGGGGGCAGGACCTTCCAGAACCGCGCATCTTCGATATGCTGAAGCTGGCTTCTTCGCTCTCATGACAACCAACCTGTTTGATTATTTCGAGGAAGTAGAGGAGGAGGATGGCGCCCATGCGCCATGGGCGGCGCGTGCGCCGAGAATCCCCAATGGACGCTTCGACATGAAGCTCGTGCCGCGCTCGCCTGACTGGCGGGACGATCCCGCCTCGCTGAGGGCGCTCGAGCGCATCGCGGCGCAGCCGTGGGCGGATGCGCTCGTGCACACCGACGACGGCGTGGAGCTGCGCCTCTCAGACGCCTGGATCGAGGGCACCGGCGCGGCGCTGGAGGCCGGCGGAGGCGACGAAGCCGAGCTTGTGGACCTTGCGGGCGGCGGCCGCTACGCGGTTCAGTTCTGGGATGCGAACGCCACCAAGGCGCTGCACGTCGGGCACCTGCGCAACCTCGCGCTCGGCAACTCGCTGGCGGCGGCGCTCGAACAGGGCGGCGGCGCGGTCGAGCGGCGCAGCATCATCTCCGACGCGGGGCGCAGCATGGGCGAGGCGATGGCGGGGATCGTGCGCAGCGGCCACCACGCGGAGGCGTGGCCCGACGGCGATCGCAAGAGCGATCATTTCGTCGGGCTCTGCTATGCGGACTATGTGGCGAGCGGCGGCTTCGCCGAGGAAGGCCCCGAGGAGCGCGAGGACTCGCTCACGCGCGAGCTGCGGATGCGCAACGACGCCGCGGACGAGCTGCTCAAACGGGTGCTCGAGGGCGACCCCGAGGCGCTGGAGCTGTGGTTTAAGACGCGCGCCTGGGTGATCGCCGGGCAGCGCAAGACGCTCGCGCGCCTGGGCGTGGCGTTCGATCGCGTGTTCTTCGAGTCGGACTTCCTCGACGACGGCCTGAAGCTGACCGAGCGGGGCCTGCGCGAAGGCACGCTGCGCCGCCGCGAGGACGGCGTGGTGGTGTATGCGACGGGGGTCGAGGACCTGGAGGAGATGCCGCTGCTGCGCGCCGACGGACAGAGCACCCAGCACATGCGCGCCGTCTCCTACTGGATGGGCGCGCCGGGCCTCGACGGCGTCACGACGCTTCAGATCTGCGGCACCGAGTGGGTCTCGCACGCGACCTGCATCCGCCAGCTGATGACCGAGCTGCGCAGGGGCGAGAACGGCGCCGCGCCCGCAGGGGAGAACGGCGGGCGCGGCGCGGGCGCGGTGCACCCCACGCGCGACATCTTCCACGGCATGGTCGCCCAGCAGAAGCGCGCGGTCAGCTCCAGCGAGGAGGGGGGCCTCTTGATCGACGACCTGATCGAGTCGATCGAGCAGCGCATCGACGCGGACCCGCGGCGCGCGCGAGGTGCGCCGCGGCCATCCCGCCCCGGAACGGATTCCGGCGCAGGTCGCGCTCGGGTACTTCCTGCCCTACCCGGTGACCCCGCGCGTGGAGTTCGACACCGAGAAGCTGCTGAGCGAGCGCGAGAGCCTCGGCTGGGATCTGGTGCGCGCGCGTGCGCACAGGGGCGAGGCGCAGGCGGCGCCGGGACAGCGCCCCGCCGAGGACGCCGACTATCGCTGCGCGGTGGTGCAGTCGGAGATATACCGCCGCCACCTGCGCCTCGCGGTCGAGCGCTACGACGTGACTCCGCTGGCGCTGTATCTCGCCATCTGGCGCGCTGGTACATGGAGCAGCCGCGCTCGCGCCACACCGAACGGGTGATCCACACGCTGCTCGACCGCAGCGCCCGCGGCCTCGGACTCGAGGCGGGGCGATGAGGCTTGCACGCACCCATGTCGCGCGGGGAGGGTGCCTGCGGCATGAGCACCCTCCTCGTCGACAACTACGACTCCTACACCTACAACGTGTTCCACCTGCTCGCGGCCGTCAGCGGCGAGGAGCCGATCGTCGTGCAGAACGACATGGTGTCCTGGAAGGCGCTGTCGCGCTGGGACTTCGACGCGATCGTGCTCTCCCCCGGCCCGGGCCGCCCGGAGCGCTGGCACGACTTCGGCGTGTGCGCGGACATCCTGCGCTCGGCGTTGTGCCGGTGCTGGGCGTGTGTCTCGGCCACCAGGGGCTGGGACACGTGCTCAAAGCGAGCGTGACCTACGCCCCGACGGTCATGCACGGGCGCCTCAGCCGCGTGCGCCACACCGGCGAGGGGCTGTTCGAGGGGATTCCCCAGGACTTCAGGGTCGTGCGCTACCACTCGCTGGCGGTGACGCGGCTCGCTCGGGCAGGAGGGCCGCGAGATAGCCTGGACCAGGACGGCGTGGTGATGGGCATCGAACACGCCTAGCCGGCCGATGTGGGGGGTGCAGTTTCACCCCGAGTCGATCTCGACCGAGCAGGGGCACCGGCTGATCGAGAACTTCTATACGCTGGCGACGGAGCGCAGGCCGGCGCCGCGGCGGCGGCGCCTAACCGTCCGAGCGTGCCGCCCCGGCGCTATCGCAGGCGCGCCGGCCGGCGGCTCGCCGCCGACGCTGCAGGGTGCGCAGCTTCGACGGGCAGGCGCCGGCCGAGCCGCTGTTTCGAAGCGCTCTTCGGCGAGTGCGAGTACGCGTTTTGGCTCGACAGCGGCGGCGCCCCAGCGCGCTCGCGCAGTGCTCTATCTGGGCACCACGAGCGGGCCCGGACTGGGCGGTGCTCGAATACGACGTGGAGCAGGGCGCCGTGGCTTCGCCATGACGCCGCGGGGATCTTCAAGGAGGATGGGTCGATCTTCGCGGTACTCGACCGCGAATTGGTCGAGCGGGGGCTCGAGCGCCTCCGCAGAACCCGGCTCGCGGGTTGATCGGCGGGTTTGTCGGCTATCTGGGCTATGAGTGCAAGGCCGATTGCGGCGCGACCAACGCCCACGTCTCCGACATGCCCGACGCGACGATGATGTTCGCCAACCGCATGATCGCGGTAGACCACGCCGCCGATCGCACCCATGTGCTGTCGCTCGGTCGCGGCCGAGGACGCCGACGCCGAGGAGCTGGATGCAGCGCGCCGAGCAGGCGGTGCGCGACGCGATGTGTCGGAGCGCCAGCCGAGATGACGCCGACGGGCACGACCCCACAATCCCCACACACGCAGGTCGTGTTCAGCGTCGGCAGGGGACGCGAGCAGTACCTGGCCGATATCGCGCGCTGCCAGAGCGCGCTGGCGGCCGGGGAGTCCTATGAGGTATGTCTGACCGACCAGATCCACACCGACGCGGCGCCGGACCCGTGGGAGCTGTACCGGGGGCTTCGGCGCTCCAACCCGGCGCCGTTTGCCGCGTATTTGAAGCTCGGCGAGAGCGCGATCCGAGCAGCTCGCCCGAGCGCTTCCTGTCGGTCGACCGCGACCGGCGCGTGATGGCCCGCCCGATCAAGGGCACCGCCCCGCGCTCGGCCGACCCGGTGCGCGACGAGGCCACGCGCCGAAGAGCTCGCAGCAGGACGAAAAGACGTTCGCCGAGCACCTGATGATCGTGGATCTGCTGCGCAACGACCTCGGCCGCGTGTGCGAGGTCGACTCGGTGCGGGTGCCCGAGCTGATGGCGATCGAGCGCTACGCGACCGTGCACCAGATGATCTCCAACGTCGTCGGCGTGCTCGACCCGGGCCGCTCGCCGGTGGACTGCGTGCGCGCGTGCTTTCCGGGCGGGTCGATGACGGGCGCGCCGAAGCTGCGCACGATGGAGATCATCGACGACATCGAGCGCGAGGCGCGGGGCGTGTATTCCGGCGCGATCGGGTATTTCGGGGTGGACGGGGTCGTCGACCTGTGCATCGTGATCCGCACGATCGTGATGAGGTCACCGCCCGGTGGGGACTCAACGACGACGATCGGCGCGGGCGGAGCGATCGTGATGCAGTCCGATCCGCAGGAGGAGTTCGAGGAGATCCTGCTGAAGGCGCGCGCGCCGATGGCGGCGATCGCAAAGGCGGTCATCGGCGAGCGACTCGCCCGAGCGGGCGTGGAGCGCATCGCGAACTGGAGCAGACGATGTCGCTCGCGCGCGCTGGGAGAGAGGCGAGCCGATGAGCCGACCTGACACCGATCGAGCCCGATGCCGAGGAGGAGTGGGAAGTGGACTGGGACATACGCGAGGCCACGCACGAGGACGTGCCCGCGGCGGCAGCCGGCATCGACCAGCTGCTGGAGGAACTGGGCGGCAAGCGGGGCGACCCCGATGAGCTGGAGCAGGTCGCGCACGCGATCGTCGAGGACGGCAGCACGGGCGTGCTGCTGGTCGCGGAGAACCTCAACGAAATCGTGGGGGTGCTCGGCGCCAGCTGGCAGCTCGCGGTCCGCGTCCCGGGCCGCTACGGGCTGATCCAGGAGATGTGGGTGCACCCTGCGTTTCGCGGCATGACGATGGGCGGCGATTTGATCGTCGCGCTGTTCGACATCGCCCGCAGCCAGGGGATCGGGCGCCTGGAGGTGGGGTTGCCGCGCGACGGCTACCCCTACCTCGACGCCACCGAGGCTTTTTACGTGAACAACGGATTCACCATGATCGGAACGCGCATGAGGAGGATATTGTGAGTAACAGTCATCGAGCTGCCCAAACGTACGGATCGAGCCCCGCGGCTCTTGATGGTGGAGCAGCGCATGGACGACACCGTCGGCGACGCGGCGCCGTTCATACTCGACCGCCACGGACACAAGATGGAGGGCCACGACGACCGGCGCCGCACCGCGGAGCTGCGCGAGGGCCTCACCCGCCACGAAGGGGTGCACCCCGACGTCGCCGACGCCGAGGACTACTACGTAGAACACGTGCTGGAAGAACTGCACGAGCCCAGCTATCTGGAAGCGTTGCGCAACGTCGACTGGCAGGAGCCGACGATCATGCCCGAGTGGGCGCCGCCGGGCCTGCCCGCCGACAGCCCCGTGTGGGCGGGGGTCGTGGACACCGCGTTCGAGGGCGTGCGCACCGCCGTGACGGCGGCTCAGCGGGTCGTGGACGGCGCGCAGTTCTCCTACGCGCTGTGCCGGCCTCCGGGCCATCATGCCGGCCCGGCGTGGCTGGGCGGCTACTGCTACCTGAACACGGCCGCCTCCGCCGCCTACACGCTGTGCGACGGCGGTTTCGAGCACGTCGCGATCATCGACGTCGACTTTCACTTCCCGACCGGCACCTCGGCGATCGTGGCGGAGCTCGAGAACGTGAGCCTCGGCTCGCTGCACGCCTCCACGACGGCGGAGGTGCCGTGGCGGCGCGTGAAGCCGGGCGCCGGCGAGGCGTTCGTGGAGTTCTCGCGGCCGCCCAAGCCCGACCCGTATCTGGACGCGATGAACGACGTGATCGACAGGCTGACGTGGCGCCATTACGACGAGACGGCGCTGGTGCTCTCGCTCGGCTATGACATCGTCGCCAGCGACCCGCACGGCTCGTGGAACTTCACGCAGGTGATCTTCATGGAGATCGGCGAAGAGCTCGCCGTGCGGGGAATGCCGGTGTGCGTCGTGCAGGAGGGCGGCTACGCGCTGAAAGCGCTCGCCAACTGCAGCCACGCGTTCGCGGCGGGCATCCTGATGGAGGACGACGAGTGAGCCCGGGGCCGGCGGCGGGTGGCGGCGGCGGCGGAGCGCCGCGCGCGGACGGCACAGCGGGGCTTGCGCCCTTCCGCCGCCGCCTGGACTTCCTCGACGGGGAGATCGCGAGGCTGCTCGGGGAGCGCTTCGAGGTGTGCCGCGAAGTCGCCCACCACAAGCGCGAGCACGAGATCCCGATGATGCAGCCCCAGCGCGTGGAGCAGGTGCGCACGCGCTATCTGGAGCGCGGCGCGGAAGCGAACCTCCCCGCCGCGTTCACCGCCATGCTGTTCGAGCTGCTGATCGAGGCGACGTGCGCGATGGAGGACGAGCTGATGAGCGAGCCGCTCGCCTCCTCGGACTCCGGGTCGCAGGAGCGGTAGTCGATGCCCGTCCCGTCCCAGTGCACCAGCCGGGGCTCGAACCCGGATCACCGGATTTTAAGTCCGGCCCTTTCACCGCTTAAGGTACTGGTGCGAATTCGTCCCCTCCACCGGACGACGCCCTCGGCAAGCCGGAGGGCTCCCATTGATTTGGTCGGTGGCGGCGGTTGTCCGCCCCCGCTCCAACCACGTCCGATGGAGGGGCGATGCGCGACGCGAGAATATCACATCTTCTGATAGGCGGTAGCAATCGGGAAAGGCTTCCCCCGGGCCCGAGGATGCCGGCGACGCTGCAGGCCGTGGCGTGGGCGCGCAGGCCGCTGCCGTTCCTGGAGCGCTGTCGCAACCGTTTCGGCGACATCTTCACGATCCGCGTCAAGCACGCCGGCACGTGGGTGATCCTGGCCGACCCCGAGGACGTGAGGCAGCGTGTTCACCGCCGAGCACGGCGTGCTCGGCGTGGGGCTCGCCAACTCGATCCTCGGGCCGCTGCTGGGGCCGCGCTCGGTGATGCTGCTGGAGGAGCCCGAGCACGTGCGCCGGCGCAGGCTGATGCTGCCCCCCTTCCACGGCGAGCGGATGCGCTCCCACAGCGCGACGATGGCGCAGATCGCACGCGGGCAGCTCGCCGGCTGGCCGATCGGAGAGCCGTTCGAGCTGTGGCCGCGGATGCAGGAGATAACGCTCGAGTCGATCATGCGCGTGACGTTCGGCCCGCTCGGCAGCGACAGCCTGCGCGAGCTGCGCGCGGCGCTGCGGCGCCTGACGAACTGGATGAACGATCCGCGCCGGCTGAACCTGCTCGCGGCGGCGGGCCCGGCGCGCTTTGCCGGCAACCGGGACTATCGCGAGATGATGGAGCCGGTCGAGCGGGGCGTGCTCGCCGAGGTGCGCCGGCGGCGAGAGGACGCGGAGCGCAGCGATCCCCGTGCGCAGACGCCCGGGGGGGCGGCCCCCGAGGGGCACGGGCAGGCCGGTCCCCATGCGGGGACAAGCCCCCATGCGGGCACAGACCCCCATGCGGGGACAGGCCCCAGCGACATCGCGACGATGCTCGGCGAGGCCCGCTACGAGGACGGCGCGCCGATGTCCGAGCAGGACCTGCGCGACGAACTGGTGACGCTGCTGACCGACGGCCCCACCTCCAGCCTGCTGTCGTGGGCGTTCGAGCGGCTGCTGCGCCACCCCGAGCAGCTGGCGCGGCTGCGCGAGGAGCTCGACAGCTGCGGCGGGGGCGCGGACGGCGCCTATCTGGACGCCGTCGTCAAGGAGACGATGCGGCTGTGCCCGGCCGCGCCGATCGTGGTACGCCGGCTGCTCGAGCCGATGCAGCTCGGCGGCCACACGATCCCGGCGGGCACGACCGTGGCGCCGTGCGTGCACCTGGTGCACCGCCGCCAGGACGTCTATCCCGAACCGCTGCGCTTCCGCCCCGAGCGGTTTCTGGAGCGCCCAGCCGGGACCTACACCTGGATCCCCTTCGGCGGCGGCGTGCGCCGCTGCCTGGCCGCGCCGTATGCGCAGCTTTTGATGAAGCAGACGATCGCAACCGTCCTCGGCGAGCTCGATCTGCGGGCGGTGCAGCCGCGCTCGGAGCGGGCACGCAAGAGCGCAATCGCGTTCGTGCCCCACCGCCACGCGCTCGCGATCGCCACGCCGCGCTCCCGGGCGGCCGCGCCGCCGCCCGCCGCGGCGGCGCCGAGGGGCGAGTCGGAAACAGCGCTTCCCGCCGCCCACTGAGCCGCGCCTGGGACTGGACAAACGCAGGTCCCGGTCTGTAGAATCGTCCGAGACACCGCAGGACTTAAACCAACCTCGGGAGGGATTCGATGTTAGACATGCACATCGCGGCGCTGGCGCTGGGAACGATCGCACTGGCGGCATCCGGCTGCGGCGGATCTTCGAAAACGACCGCGACCGACACGACGACGGCCGCGAACGTGTCGTCGACGGAAACGAGCTCCTCGCCGGCACCGGCGACCGCCCCCACGGTCAAGCTCGCGACCGGGACGCCGCTGCCGCGCGCGACGTTCGTCTCCGATGCCGAAGCGATCTGTGCGAAGGCCAACGCCAAGACCTCGGTTCTCACGGTCAGCTCGATTGCGGCGCTGGCACGCACGTATCCGCAGATCGCGATCTACAACCGCACGGAGGCTGGAGAACTGGCAAAGCTGGTCCCGCCCACCTCGATGACGCAGACGCTGACGACGATGGTCGGCGATCTCGAGCTGCACAGCAAGTACCTGATCCTCGCCGCCCACGACATCGAACAGAAAAGCAAATCGATCGCCCAGGGTCTGCTCGCGGCCAACAGGTACATCCTGAACCTGCTCCACACCGCCAGGCAGGCGGGGTTCGACCACTGCGGCAAATTGAGCTGAGCGGAGCAGCGCCGATGACGATGCGACCGTGGCTCGCGCCGCTCGCGGCCGGACTGCTGGCGTGCGGCCTCGGCGCGTGCGGCGGTTCGAGCGACCGCGCGCCCGCGAGCACGAGCGCCGTCGCGGGGACGCGCGGCGGCGTCTACGACACGCAGGACGGGGACAACGACCCCGACGACCGGCGAGCCCCGGGCTTCGTCAACGACGAAGAAAGCCTCTTCCCCACGTACGGTCGCGGGGCGAGCCCCGCCGACGCGCGCACGATCGCCTCGCTCGTGAAGCGCTACCTCGCCGCCGCGGCGGCCGGCGACGGGGCGACGGCCTGCTCGCTGCTCGACGCCACGCTCCTGCGCGAACTCGGCGAGGCCGGCGATGAGCGCGGCGACGAAGCGGAGTGCGCGAAGATCCTGCCCTCGTTGTTCGAACGCGAGCGTCCACGGTTGAGCGCCGCAGACGTCGCGACGATGACGGTGATCTCCGTGCACGTCAAGGGCAGGCTCGGGCTGGCCGAGCTCGGGTTCAGGACGCTACCCGAGCAGGAGCTGATCGCAGAACGCGAAGGGCGAGAGTGGAAGATCGACGCGCCGCTTGGCAACTTCATGCCGTGATGGGCGATCGGGCATCGCCAAGCGGCGCATCGTCCTCGTCCCGACTGTGCCTGATAGGCCCCAGGCAATCTCGTCGTTCGGAGACTGTACGGGCGCGTTCAGCTCGACCGGCGCGCCTCGCTGCGGTGGGCTTTGTGCGCTTTGCGGGCCTTGCTTTTGGCCTTGCGCTTGACGCAGACGCCGTGCTTGTTGCGCTTGTAGTCGCGCCTGCACTTGCGCGGAGGTGGCGTCGGTTTGTATTCCGGCGGGACGACCGGCGTGGCGAGCAGCGGGAGCGCCGCGGGCGCCACCAGTACGGTTGCGGCGCCCGCGGTCGTGAACAGGGCCGGGGCTCCCTGCAGCGTGTGGGATTCGTTGAGGATGTAGCCGCTGCTGACCGAGATCCGGTAGGCGTAGGTCGTGCCGGGCTGCAGGCCAATGAGCGCGTAGCTCTCGGCGACCGGTTCGCTGCCGGCGCCGGCCGAGCCCGAGAATACGCTCGTGTACTGCGTCTGCGCTCCGTTGTATATGCCCAGTTCGAAGGCGTAGCCGGTCCCGAGACCGGCCGGGTCGACCGTTCCGAAGATCGTCGCGCTGGTCGACGTGACACCGCTGGAGGGGCCCGTTTCCACGCTGGGCTGCGGCGTGGGCGGCGTTTGGAAGCTGCCTTCGGGACTTGTCGCCGTGAGGTGTTCGTCTTTGACCCGGCTTTCGTTTTCTACGAACAGGCGGTAATGGTAAACCGTGCCCGGCTGCAACCCGCTGATTTCCTCGACCGCCCCGATCCTGCCATAGACCGCGGATGTGAGGGTCGGGGTGTCCTTGACGCCCGCGCATTTCGCACTTTTCGAAGCCGGGCATTCGGCGAGCGCTCGTTCGCTCGACGCGTACTGGTAGAAGTATTCGCTGTGCGCGTTCTCGGGATTCAGTTCGCCGAGCAGCACAACCGAGGAGGGTCGCACGACCGAGGCGACGGGCGTCCCGAAGATGTGGGGCGCGACGGTTTCGGTCGTAAGCGGCACCTCTTCGCTCATGAACGGTTCTTCGGGCGGCCGCAGGTTGTGGTCGAAGCCCGACAGCCGGTAGTAGAAGTCTTCGTTCGGAGGCAGGTCCACGACCGCTTGCAGCGAGCCCGACGCCGCCACGGGCTGGACGGGCGTCTTTTCGCCGGCGCTTGGCGTCTTTCCCCATTCGAACCACGCTTCGGTTTCGGAGACGCCGTCGGTGCTCGCCTCGCCGTATAGCGTGCATTCGAACGTCGCCGCGCTTTCGTGTTCGGCCCCCGGCACACACCCGTAGGCGCCGATCGTGAGTTCCCCGATCGGTTCGGGTTTGTAGACGAGTACTTCCTGATTTTCTTCGGAGGAGGGCGCATCGCTTGCCGCATACAGCTCGTCGGTGTAGCTGAAGCCGATGCCGCGGGCAAACTGCACCCCGGCCGGGATCGCAAACGCCGAAACTCGCTGGCCATTTTCGGCGTCGTACAGCATGCCGAACGGTCGCACATTGCCTTCCTCTGCCACCACGGCCAACCGACCGGATCCATCCACAGCCATGCCCTGGAGCGTCACTTCCTCGCCTTCGTGCAGCGGCTGCACGGCGATGCTCGGGAGTTCATCGCCTTCGGGATCGAACCGATGGATCACCTCGCCGCTGGGATAGTCGACGTACAGATCGCCGCTTACCGGGTCGAGCGCGAGCGCCTGGACCTTGCTTTCCGCTTCGGCCGGGATCGACGTGAGCGAAATTTCACCGACCCATTTCCCGCCGAGCGCTTCGAACTCCTGCACACGATGTTCGTCGCCGACGTACAGCTTGTCGTTCGCGCCTTCTCCCCCGACCGCGATCAGATTGCCAGCGACTTTTTCAAAATTGAACGAGCCTTCTTCAAAGCTTCCGGGCACATCCTGCGCCGGGCCGCCGCATTCTCCGTCCTGCTCGATTTCGAGCTCGCTGCACAGGTTCTTTTCCGCTTCGGTGGCGCCAGCTTCCTCGTCCTTCGTGGTATTGACTTCCTTTCCCAGCTCGTACAAGAACGCGCCTCCCGCGGTGAACGCCTGTACGCGCAGCCCGAACCCCGCTTCGGTGAAGACGTATTCGGCCACGTAGATGTCTCCGGTCGCCGGATCGCTCGCTACACTGTATGGAGCCGAGAATTGTCCGGCCGCCGAGCTGTTGGCTCCCGTCTGGCACGATTCTCCAGCCACGCAGATATCGCCCTTTGTGGTCGCGTTCACTTCTCCGCCGAACATCTCGACGAACGCCCCGCTTGAGTTCAGCACCTGCACCCTGTGATTGCCGTTGTCAGCGACATATACGTCCCCGTACTCGGGGCTCAGCGGATCGTTGTCGACAGCCACCCCATCGGGATACGAGAGGCCGGCGGTGATATGACCGGCAAGTTCAAAATGAACTGGAGCGGGCGTGGCCTGCGCCGTGGCGACGTACCCTGGCAGCGCGCTCGCCACGCCAAGCGTCGCGACCGCCGCCGTCAGCGCCCTGAGATGTCGGTTGGCCCTCATTTGCCCGCCCTCCCGTCGTGCTTGCCGGGTTTCGCGCGCGCGCGGCTCGCCTTCGCCGGGCTCGCGCAACCCGTGACCTGGATCTGCGTGGTTTGTTTGAAGACGGCGCCGTTCTGCGCCACGAACTTCGTCGGCATCTTCAGCTTCGCCCGCGACTTGCAGAGGTTGCCGTTGGCGGCCAGGGCGCTGTATTTGCCCTCGGGCAGATACAGTTCGAAGGTGCCGACGGGCACGTCGGGAACCGTCCTGAAGGTGCTGCTCGTGATCCCCGCTTTGCTGATGAACGTCGTGCCCGTGAGGTCGACCCGGACGCCATCGCCCTGCAGCACCACGACCAGCGAGGGGAACGCTTCGCCGCCGTGGGAGACGAAGTACACCGGACCGGTCAATTCGACCGGCAGCACCGGCGTCTTCGCTTTCACGACGCCGACGATCGAGGCGGCCGGGCAGCTCGCGGGGTTGGCCGCGAACTTCGCGGCGGTGCACGCTTGCTGCAGGGTCGTCAGGCGCGAGGGAAGCTGCTTGGGCAGGTCGACCTTCGCCTGCGCGACGTTCGCCTCGCTGCCGACCGAGCCCGCCGGGTAGGACAGCTTCACGCGCAGGCTCGCGCCCTTCGCGCGGCTCGTCCGCCCGCTGGTCGTGGCCGTGAACTTCGGCTTGAACGCGAGGCTAGCGCAGCCGGCCACCGCGAACGGGCTCGTGACGGAGGAGACGGCGCCTTCGGCCCCCGAGATCTTCGCTTCGATCTGCAGCTGGTTGCAGTCGGTCGGGTTGAACATGAAGTTCGGCCGGTCGATATCGACCGTGATCCGTTTCAGCCGCACCGGAACCCCGAAGACTATCTGCGGCACCGCGTAGGGCCCGCTTTCGTCGGTCGTGACCGTCAGCTGCGAGGTTTCCGGGTCGACGGCGATTTGCGCGCGCACGACCTTCAGGCCGAGGTTGAACGGCCCGGCCTGCACGTTCACCACTATGCTCAGACCGTAGGGCGAGCCGCCGTAGGGGCCGGTCAGGTAGACGTCGCCTTCGATTTCGAAGGGGTGCGAGCCGGCGCCAGTGGCGACCCGGGTCGTGCCGATCTTCGAGGATTCCGGACAGTGGCCGTTATCCGCTTGCGGTTCGCCGCACAACGGCACGTTCGAGAGCATCCCCAGCAGGCCCGCAGGGGTGTGGATCTGGATGCCCTTGACGTACTGTTCGCCGTCTTCGCGGGAGAGGTTCATCGTGAACGCGCTGTACTGGCCGGCCTGCGGCGTGACCGTGCCGGCGGTGAAGCCCGGTTTGAAGGGGGTCGGGTATGCGCACCCGGTGACCTTGAAGACCGACGAGGACGTCAGGTCGGGGGTGCCCGCCTCGAACAGGCCTTCCGGCGTCGTGCCCGGGGCGCTCCACGGCGTGAAGTCGGCCGTCGTCAGCGCCGGTCCGCACACGGCGGGGTTGGCGATCGGCGCGCGCGGGCCGCCGTTGAGGTGGATCTTGACTTCGCTGTAGAGCGCCTGCACCAGTTCGCTGGAGACGGCGGTCAGCTGCCCCGTGGCGGGATTGACGTGCGTTTCCAGCGGCACCTTGAACTGGATGCCCGTGTTGGCGAACTGGCCTGTGCCGCCGAGTTCCAGATACAGTTTGTAGAGGTCGCCGTCGCGCACGTCTTCTTCGGTACACGGCGCTTCGCCAGCTCCGCCGCACCCCGGCTTGGCGAGGTACACGTGCCCCTTCACCGGTGTGGGCAGGAACGGAGTGATCGCTTCGGCGGTGCCGACCGTGGAGGCGTCGGGGCAGTGGCCGGGCGCGAGCTGGCGTTCGCCCGTCAACTTGTTGGGTTCTTCGGATTCGGGCCCTTCGATGTTGATGCCCTCCGGACCGGTTGGATCGCAAGCCTCGATCCCGTCGACTATCCCCGGCGATACCGACATGCCCTCGGGCAATGTCACGGTCGTGTCCCGCAGCGTCGGCGTCGTGTTCGTTTCCGGACTTTCGCTGAGCGGAATCTTCAGGCTGACGCCAAGGCCATCGGGTTGATCCGCGGTCCGCGTTTCCGGTTCCAGCGCGACACCGGTGCCGGTGTTGAACTGCAGCAGGTTGCAGCCCGTCACGGCCGGGAGCATGGTGGAATCTTCGGTATATCTTATATATTCCCCTTTTTGCGTGATTTCGCCCGGTTCCTGCCACGAATCGGCGCGCAACGTGAACGCCTGCGGGCCGGCGGTGCAGTCCGTCGGCATCGAGACGAACGGTACCGGCGGCAGGTGCGACACTTCGTCGCCGACAGTTAGACATAGGAGCGATTCGTTGACGTAGCCTTTCCCGCAGAACCTTCCCCGCATCGCATCGTGGCTGGGATCGGACGGCACGCCCCAGAAAGTCAATTCGGCGCTCTCCAAGCCGATCATCGGCACGCCGTGGTCCGCGAGGTCGAATCCGTAACTGTTGACGATGTGGCCTTCCCGCGTTTCCGTCGTGCGCACGAGATGCGCGGTCAGCAGCGGCGTTATGATCGCTTTCTGCTGGTTCTCGAGCGCGAACTCAGCCGATTGACCGGCTTCGGGCGTGACGTTGACGATCGGCCCAAGCAATTCTTTGGTGCTCTCCTGGTGAATATGATAGACGCCGACCTGCGTGTCGCCGGGACACTGTCCGCCGTTGGTCACGAGCGTCAGCGAACAACGCGGAACCGCCATCGGATCGCCCAGCAGGCCCGGTGGAAGGGTGCCGACAATGTCCTTTGGATCGTGTATCGGATTGATGTTTATTTCTCCAAAGTTGTTTGCTCCGGTCGATTCTGTCGCCAGTTCTACCTTGCTTGTCAACGCCCACGGATGACCGCCCGCCTGCGTGAAGGGCTGCTCATAGGGTCGGTTGACGATTTCATAAAAATTTTCCGCATTTGGCACCTTTATCACTTCGGTGGCTTCCGTCGGTTCGAGCGTAAGTTTTGCGAACCCGAACGGTGGATGCGAGCTGACCACAATCTTAGACGACGTCGTGCCTGTTCCAAGCCCCCCACCTTCGACCGTGGCTTCGTTCACCACCGGGCCTTCGGGCGTCGAAGTCGGCACTTTCACGTTGACAACCAGCCGGATTGTCTGTCCCGGTTCAATTTTAAAGAACGAGAAGTTGAAGCTGCATGTTACCTGAAGCGCGACCGTTTTGCACGTCACGAACGGGCCGCCCGCCAGATTGTTGTCCATACCGAGGGCAGACCATTTGAACTGGACCGATTCGACTTCCACACCCGCCGGCAGCGTGTCCTTGATCGTAGCTCCGGCAGCAGTGGCGTTGTCGGTCGCGCTCACCGCGATTGCGCTCGTCTTTCCCGATATGAAAAAAGTCGGGGCGGTTGTTTCCGCGCTCCAGCTCGACGAAGCCGCCAGTGCGCAGGCCGCGAAGACGATAAACGCGGTCATCGTGCCGGCGAACGCTGCCAGCCTCACCTCGAATCGTTGCGGCAACACGTACGTCGATCTCCTCAGCAGATTCACGACTGTCCTCCCGCTTTCAAGCTGCGACTGGATCGATGTCTCGCCGCGGACTTGCGGGCTTTGAGTTTGACCTTCGCGCACCTGCCCGCCCTGTCCCGCGTGTACCCACGCTTGCACTTTGGCTTTGCCTTGGCCTTTTTGCTCGCCATAACCGGCGGCGGCGGCAGGTTGCCGCCCGGAGCCTGCGACACGCTGCCGGGGACTAGCAGCGGCGCCGGATTCGTGAGCGGTCCCTGGCAGCCGTCGCCTTCGCACGGGGCTTCCGCCGCTTCGCCGCCCGACGAGGGAAAGCCTGATCCGAGGCGCGCGTCGTAGACGTCCGGAGCTCCGTCGGTGTCCTGCGGGAGCAGCCCCTCGACGGTCACGAACACGACGCTCGCTTCGTTGGGCGAGATCACGACCGTATCCACCGGTTCCTGATCCGATCCGGTAGACACGAGCGCCACGCTGCCTTCGCCGGGAGCGAGGCCTTCGTGCCATTCGTAGGCGTTTACAAGTCCGTTCGTGGCCGACGGCGACAGCGCTTCCCGGGAGGTGAACACGATCCGCGAGCCGTATTCGCCGATCGCGCGGTTGCGCATTTCATACTGCTCCAGGGGCCTTCCTCCGTGATGTCCTTGAGCGATTTTGGCCCCGTACGGAGCGCCCGCTCCGTTCGGGTCGTAGCCGTCTTCGCCGATCGAGACGCGCGAGATCACGCCGCTTTCGGCGTCATAGCGATACACGTCCTCGACAGCGTTCGTGTCGTCGCTCGTAAGCTGCGCATAGGTCCCGAACACGAGGAACTGTCCGCTCTGGCCGGCGGTCTGCGATTCGCCCGCGTCTTCGCCGCCTTCGGTCCACAGCTGTTCGTCGCTGTTTGCGCTCGGGCAGCGATAGTCTTCGACCGTGCCCGAGCGTTCGCCGCCCGAACACAGGTCGGCGACGAAGGCGATCGACCCTTCGCCGGCGTCGTCGTACACGTACAGGTTGTCCGCCCCGGCCTTCGGCACCGGGCGCGCTTCGTTTTCCAGCGCCTGCTGCTGCGCTGCGTCGAGCAGATCGCCGCGGGCCACGAAATAGGCCCGCTGGCCGTCGGGCGCGACCCGCATGACTCCCAGCACTCCGGCCGCGCCGCCGTTCGGATCGTGCGATACCTGCGTCAGCGACGTGACTTCGCGTTCGCCGGGCCGGCAGCCCGATTCGCCCGACGGGCAGCCGATCCTCGCCATGTAGAGGTTCTCACTGGCGTCTGTGTCGCCGGCGACGAGCGGCGCGGTCGTCGTGAAGTAGACCGTCGAGCCTTCCTGGGAGGCGCCGGCGAAGTCGGCGCTTGGTCGGGCCGCCGAGCCGGCGCAGGGCACTTCTCCCGGCGCGCCGCCGCTTTCCCCCACGCATCCGCCGAATGCTCCCGCTTCGAGCGGTCGCGACACTTCCAGCGTGCGCGTGCCGCCGAGCCGCACGAACAGCTGGTGTGGAGTGCTTGGTTCGGTACTGTTGCCGGTCGGGCAGTCGGTGAAGAAGACCTCGCTTCCGTCTTCGCTGATCGCATTGTATTCATCGACGCCGCCTTCTTTGCTTGTAGCGTAGTACTCCACGCCCAGATCGACGCTGCATTCGCGATTGATGATCTGGTTTTTGTTGTTCACACCCACAAGCGCGACCGACGACGGTTCCCCACCGCAACCGCGGTTGACTTCGTAGAGTTGCCCGTACCCCTTTTTGCGTTTGATGCCTTCCGCTTCCGGCACCAGCGCGGTTCCCGGAGTGAAAAGCAACACGTGGCAGAAGTCGGGATCCGATCCATAATATTCCGCGAGACCCGGTGTCTTACCGGCTTCCCCTTCCAGTCCCGGCACCGTAACCGGCTGCCAAGAGTCGTCCGTGTCGGGCAGAGCGGTCGGACGCAGCATCATGCTCAGCTTTTCGCTCTCCGCAACCTGGACGTTTTCACCCGGGCTGCCGGCCGCGAACTCAACGGCAAGGGACGGCGAGAGTTCCACGAACGGCGGCACGAACAGCGAGGCGGGAGGCGCAAGCGAAGTCGTGGACCACCCCGACGCGTCGCGAGTCGCGAGATAGTCGGGTTTCTCGAGCACCGTCGCCGGCGCCCCTTCGAAGGTGCCTGCGGAGTAGTACGCGACCCTTTCCCCGTTTTCCGAGACCGCATAGATTTCGGTGGCGCCGAAGCCCGCCTTGAAGGCGGGGCTGACCATCTCGTAGTGGCGACCCGCGGGCAGCGCCTGTGCCACGCAGGTCGCGATTACGGCGTACGCCGCGCCAACTACAAGCGCCACCAGGGCGGCCAGCTCAAACCGACTTCGCATCCTCATCTCCCCGCTCCTCGCTCCATATGTCCTTCACAACCACTTCGATCGCCGCCATCCAGCATGTGCCGCAACTTCTTCATCATTGCGTAAGAGCCCGACTCAAGTCCAGACGTGTTTCCCATTCGGGCCTCGCGGCCGCCGAGGCCTCGAATGCGCCTGCGCCACACGAGGGTCGACTCGCGCACCGAACCCTGTCGACGCCATCCACGCGACCTCCATGGGTGGGACCCGACGACGGTCCCACCCATGCGCCCCCGCCTTCCGTTGCAGGCGGATCATTGTTCTGAAAGTCAGAATCTGTGATCCATGCTCCGTCCGATGGTCGAGTCGTCATTCGGATCTGTGATCCATGCTCCGTCCGATGGTCGAGTCGTCATTCGGATGCCGTCAACGTCACACCGCTGACGCCGACGAAACCTAAACCTTCGACGAGCCCCGCTTCGTTACCAGCGAATTCGCAGTTGCCTAATTTTAGACCGACTAATTCTGTAAACGCATCGCTGAATGCCGTATTGACGCCTTCCGTGGTATTTTCAACCTTCGCGGCGGCTTCTGCTACTGCGCACGCATCGGTTATGCCGAGCGACATGCATTCAACCTCAAAACTGACCCTACCGCCGCTTTTCTCGTTGACCACTAAATAGGCAAAGAACGTTTCGGTGCCGTCTTCGATTAACACGAGCAGCGTTAACCATGGCAGTTCCTCATACCAAAATAAAGGTTCTCCACAATTTTCACTGTTGGTACAGGCAACACCCGCCCCCGATAAAGGCGAACCAGCAGCAACACCCGCTAAAGTTAATGCTTCCGTGATTTCACCCGCGCCATCGGGCCCGATGAAACCATCAAAGATTCCACTACATAAGTTGTTGATGTGAATTCCGTCAAGCGTCTCACTGAACGACAGTTCGCCTGTTACTTCGGCTAATAACGTCGCCGTAACCGGGCTGCCCGATTCTAACCATTCAGCTAATAAAAATGTCACCGCCGACGCACTATCCGCAGACAACACTGTGACCAAACAAACCGCAGTCAGCGCCAATCCCAAGACAAACCTGTTCATTGCTAACCTCCTCGAAGCCAATAGTTGCCTCGCTAAAGCACTGAGATTACACCCACGCCAATGCCA
Organism: uncultured Solirubrobacterales bacterium; assembly: GCA_963831995.1. Lineage (GTDB taxonomy): Bacteria > Actinomycetota > Thermoleophilia > Solirubrobacterales > Solirubrobacteraceae > Palsa-744. Next base: position 609,839 of record CAWHSI010000001.1, read on the forward strand.
TATCGACTTGGGCGGGACCCGACGGATCCCGCCCAAGTCTCATCTCTACATGGTAAGCACTTCTACCTGGTCTTCACCGCTCATTCAGAGGCCGTCAGTGTCACACCGCTGACACCCGCGATACCTAAACCTTCGACCAGACCCTCTTCGGTTCCAGCCAGTTCGCAGTTGGCTAATTTGAGACCGGCTAATTCTGTAAACGAATCGCTGAATTCTGAATTGACTCCTTCTGCGGTATTTTCGACCTTTGCTGCCCCTTCTGTTACTGTGCATGTATCGGATATGCCGAGCGACATGCATTCAACCTCATAACCGACCTTACCCCCGCTTTTCTCACTGGTCAGTAAGTCGGCAAAGAATGTTTCTGATCCATCTTCCATTAACACCAACAGTGTTAACCATGGCAATTCCACAGCCCAGGCTAAAGGTTCACCACAGTTTTCACTATTGGTACACAGAATTCCCGTTCCTGATAAGGGGGCACCCGCAGAGACACCTGCTAATGATAACGCTTCAGTGATTTCGTCAGCACCATTCGGGCCAATAAAGCCATCGAGAGATCCGCTACATAACGCATTGATGTGGATTCCGTCAAGCGTCTCACTGAGTGAAAGTTCACTGCCTAGAATTTCGGCTAATAACGTCGCCGTCACCGGGTTTCCTGATTCTAACCATTCAGCTAATAAGAACGTCGCCGCCGACGCAGCAGCGGACAAGACCCCCATCGCACACACGGCGACCAGAGCCAGTCCCAGTACATGATACCTCTTCATTTCGCATCTACCTTTCCCTCGCCGAGCTCGGCAGAGTCTCGGCCGAGGCTTGGAACGGCAGGACCTGGGGCACTCGTCCATGGTCAGAGAGCGCCTCGGTCAAGCCCTATCGGATACAACCTCCCGCCGGTCACGCCACGAGGACAACATGACGCCGCCATCGCAACCTCCCGCCGGGTCGCATCGACCCGTGCCCAAGTTCTGGATACCGGGCCAAACGCAATACTTGCAGATCCCTCGCCCGATGTCAAGCAAAAAGTCAGTTTGTGTCTCTGGCCTGTGTTCTGAAGCTATATGGCGCGTACTGGGCGGCGCGAACACTCATTCCGGAGCGACCGCGAGCAGCCCGTCGACCTTCCATGCGTCTCCTTCGCGCCTGACCTTCACGACGCCCTCGGGCAGCCGCAGCCCGGGGAAGCCCACCAAGGCCTCCGCGCGCTGGCCCTTGGCCCGCACCGCCTTGACCACGGGCGGACTCGTCAGCTCGCTGTGGAAGTGCTCGAACACCCGCGTGAGCAGGGCGGGGCACGTGTCTGCGCCGTGCAGCCAGCGCGGCCCGGGGGGTCCGCCGTAGCGTTCGGGCAGCGTTTCGACTTCCATGTAGTAGGTGAGCGCGCAGGCCAGCCGGCCGTTCGCGGCGGCCGCGGCCGCGTAGTAGCGCTTGATCAGCGCCACGATCGCCTGATCGTCGGCCGCACCGGCGGGACGCCCGTAGGAGGCGATCGCGGTTCCGGCCCCACTGAGGTCGGCGACCGCCTTGCGGTGCGTACCGGCCTCCCCCACGAGCGCCACGCTTTGGGTGTGGGCGCCGCCCCCGCACGCGCCGGCGCCGAGGGCCAGCAACGCGCCCGCCAGGAGAGCTGTCGCGGCCCTGGTCATTCGACGTAGATCGCCTGTTCGGTGGGGAGTATCCGATCGAGCCTCCAGCGGCCGCGTTCTCGTTGCAGCTCGAGATAGAACCTGGCCAGCCCGCCGCCGAAGCCCATCCGCACCGAGGCGTATCGGCGCCGCACGCGCACCTCGGCCACCGCGAACGTGGCCGCCTCGGCCGCGAGCCGTGCGTGAAGGTGTTTGAACAGGCCGGACATCACCCCCGCGCAGGTGCTGGCGCGCATGTAGGGCGAGCCGCCCAGCGAACCGTAGTCTTCGACCATCGATTCGGACATCGACGAATACATCAGCCTGCACGCGGCGGCGCCATCGCCGGTCTTGGCGGCCTCGAAGTAGCGTCTGAGGAGCGCCATCGCCGCCCGCCTGTCGGCCGCGTTCGCGACGTGCCCGAAGACGTGGTTTTCGTCGTTGTCCGGTTCGCCCGGGTAGGTGTCGGAGTCCAGATCGGGATCGTTTTGCGTTTCCGGCTGGGGCAGCGTCCCCACCGCGGTTGACGTCGCCGTCGTCGTGGCCCCCCTGTCCGCCGGACCGCTCGAAGCCCGCGAAGCGCCGCCACAGCCACTCGCGGCGCAGCATGCGAGGCCGACGGCGACCAGCGCGACCGGCACAAACCCTCCTATCCTCTTTGGATCGCATTGCTCCATCGGAATCCTCCTGGCATTCGCAATCTAGCGCGAAGGCGCCGGCGGCGCAAACCGGCCCGAGGATCGGGAACACGACGCCACGCCGGCCCGCATCGCCCGGAGATCGGAGCTCCCGCGCCCCGGCGCCCGCCGCCGCTCGAGCGCTGGCGTCATGCTGCTGTAGCGAAAGATAAGCTACTGTTTCCAAGCCGTCCCCCTGGACGGCCACGAGGATCACGATGACAGAACACCGTTCGAAAGCCGCATCGGTCGAGGCCGCAGCGCCCCTGCCTTCCGGAACTTGGTTACATCGCCCTATCTGGACTTTCAAGAGAATCGACGACGCGCGCTGGACATCGCGGAATCCGCGGAGTACGCTCAAGGCTGGACCAGTATGCGTCAGCGCAAAAGCCGTCTCGGAGAGCGGAGGTTCGAGTGGTCGTAAGCTCCCATGACAACCGGAGAGGGGGGAAGCTTCCGCGCGGCCCGCACCGGCTCACGGCCGAGGAAGTGAGCGGCAACCAGCGCGAGCGCTTGGTCGAGGCGATGGTCGAACTCGCCGGCAGGAACGGCTATGCGGCCACGACCGTCGCCGACGTGATCGCGTACGCGCAGGTTTCGCGCAAGACCTTCTACGAGCACTTTCCCGACCGGGAGAGGCTGCTCCTCGCGGCCTTCGACACGGTCGCGCCGACGGCGCTCGAAGAAGCGCGCGCCGCCTCCCAGCGCTCGGGCGGCAGCACGCGCCAGTTCGAAGCCCTGATGCGCCGGCTCTGTCGCTTCGCGCAGGACAGCCCGGGCGCGGTCGCGCTGTACACGATCGAGATCGCCGCCGCGGATCCCGACGGCCTTCTACGCCGCGAAGAGCTGATGGGCGAATATGGCGCCCTGATCGAGGAATGCCTGCACGACGAGCAGGAGGCGGCGATTCTGCCCCCGCTGCTCGCGAGCACACCGGCGGGCGCCACCCACCGCACCATCGATGCCCATCTGCGCACCGGCCGCGCCCAGTCGCTGAAGAACCTCGCGCCGCAACTGGCGCGCTGGGTGCGCAGCTACCACCCGGTGCCGGCCGAGCTGGTCAAGCTCCCCGCGCCCAGAGCATTGCAGGCGGGCACGCACCTGAACGGGCTCATGAGCGGCCGTGCGCCGGGAACGCTGACGATCGCCCCCAACGGCTACAGGCCGCAGATCGGCCGCCTGTCGGCCGGTTTCATCCACCACTCCAATCGCGAACGGCTGCTCGACGCGGTCGCGCAGCTCACAACCGAGCGTGGCTATACGGCGCTCACAGCGCAGGCCATCGCCGAGCGCGCCGACGTCTCAGAGCGCGCTTTCCTCGCCCACTTCAAGGACAAGGACGAAGCCTTCTACGCGGCGCTGGAGGTCGGTCACATGAAGGGCCAGGCAATCGTGCACCGAGCGCGGGAGCGCACCTCGGACTGGCGGGTCGGCGTGCGCGACGCGGTCATCGGGCTGATCGAATATCTCGCCTCAGAGCCCTACTTCACCCGCCTCGCCTTCGTCGAGGCGCCGCTCGCGGGCCCTCGGGTCACGCGGCGCGTACACGAACACGCTAGCGCCTACGCCCACCTCCTGCTCGAAGGCGCGCCGCACCGCCGGCGTCCCCCCCGGATCGCCCCCGAAGCGGTCGTCCACGGCCTGTTCGAGCTGGCCTTCCACCACGCCGCCCAGCACAGGGTGCCCGAGCTGCTTCATGCCGCGCCGCTTGCCGCCTACCTGACGACGGCGCCGTTCCTCGGGGTGAGCGACGCCGCCGCGCTCGCGGCGAGCTGAGGACACGGCAACAGGACGCTCGAGCGCCGCGACTGTCTCCCACTATTCGGCGGGGAATCCGAGTAAGAGGCGCCAGTTCTATAATCTCGCATGTTGGCCTGCCGCCGATAGTCAGGATTCTTGCTACGATGCGGCTCCGGACTGGACACGACTCGGTGGGAGACTCGGGATGGAGTGTGCGATATGAAGGCGTCGCCCCTAACAGTGGCAGCGATCGCCGCGTGCATCTGCGCAGCGGGCTGCGGCGGCTCTGGCAGGGGCACGATCGGCGACGCCTCCGCTACCGAGACCGCCACGGTCTCGACGGTCCCCACAGACACGACGCCTGCGCCCCTGCAAGCAAAGGCCGACTCCGACCACGACAACGATCTGAGCGCGGCGGAAGGCGACGACCGCAACAACAACAGCACGCTCGACTTCGGACACGAGGCGGACGCGGCCGAGACACGCACGATAACCGCTCTGATCAAGCGCTATTACGCGGCGGCGTACGCGGAGAACGGCGCGCAGGCCTGCTCGATGCTCTACTCGACGCTCGAGGAAGCGGTGCCCGAAGACTACGGGCAGTCGCCCCCCGGTCCGCATTACATGAGCGGCACGAGCTGTCCCGCGGTCCTGACTCTGCTGTTCAAGCACTTCCATCCCCAGCTGGCGCTGGAGTACCCGAAGCTCGCCGTCGCGCGAGTCCGCCTCGTCGAACATCATGGAATCGTGATCCTTCGCTTCGGAGCGCTGCCGGAACGCCAGATCAGCGTCGCGCGGGAAGGCCACGTATGGAGGCTGGACGAGCTGCTCGACGACGAAGTGCCGTAGAGACGATGAGGCAACCCCAGATGAGGACACCGCGTGAACTGCCGGCAAGCGCTCCGCTTCGCTCACACCGAGAACGGCACGGTCGTGATTTCGACCGCAAGCAGTGAGAGGCGCGACGGCCTTCGACGGCGATGCAGCCACGATGCATGTCCTTGTCGTTACGGGCGATTGTTTCTCACTAATTGGTACGCGCACGCGACGGCCGCTAGGATCGACGACGATGAAGCGGTTCGCACAGTGCCTGGCCATAGTTCCACTGCTCGCATGCCTCGCCGCATGTGGAAGCGCGACGCGCGAGCCCGATGCCACGCGAGCATCGGCGCACGCGGCGACGACGGCCGCCGCGCAGACGAGCACGGTCAAACACGCCATGTCCCCCCGCGGATACCTGATCTTCGACGGGGACACGGACAGCGACGACGAACCGCATCAGGGCGTAAGGCCCGACGACGACGACGACCGAGCGCTCCTGAACGCCTATGGCGGACTTGCGGGCCAGGCCGAAACGCAGGCTGTGGCGGCCGTCGTCAAGCGCTACTACGCGGCCGCGGCAGCCGGAGACGGGATGGAGGTTTGCGCGCTGCTCTATTCGAGCCTCGCCGCCGGGCTCGGTGAAGACTCAAGCAAAGCCGGGGCACCGGAGACCGCGGGCTGCGCCGCGTCGGCGAACGGCCTGCTCGCCCAGGAGCACGACCGGCTCAGCGCCGACGACGTTGCCACGATGACGGTCATCTCCGTACACGCGAAGGGCGGGCTGGCGCTGGCGCTGGTCGGCTTCAGGACACAGCCCGAAGGCGAGATCCTGCTGCGGCGCGAAGGCCATGCGTGGAAGCTCGACGCGCTCCTCGACAGCGAGGTGCCGTGATCGATGCTCAACGCCCCAGGAGCCTCCGGTCAGGTTCAACAATGCGGATGCTTGCTACTATCGGGCTTTCTGAGAAGCCTAACTGGAGAGGATGCCGCAAGATGAGATCGCTGCTCGCGCTGCTCGCCATCGCCCTGCTGGGCGGCTGCCTGGCCGCGTGCGGCGGTTCCGGCAAGGGCTCGGCCACCGACGCCTCCGCGAGCGGGCCGAAAACCACCCCCGTCTCAACCGTCCCCACCGACACCGCGCCCGCCGCGGTCAAGACCAAGGCCGATGCCGACAAAGACAACGACAACGACATCGGAGGGGCGGAAGACGACGCCGACAACGGCAGCGTGATCGACTTCGGGCATCCCGCAAGCTCCGCCGAGAAGCGGGCGATAGTGGCGCTGATCAAGCGCTACTACGCGGCCGCCTACGCCGAGAACGGCGCGGCGGCGTGCTCGATGATCTACTCGACGTTCCAGGAATCGGTGCCGGAAGACTACGGGCAGTCGCCGCCCGGGCAACCGTACATGCGCGGTACGACCTGCGCCGCCGTCGTGACGCTGCTCTTCAAGCACTTTCATCCCCAGATCGCAATCGAGTATCCCAAGCTCGAGGTGGCGGCCGTGCGACTGATCGAACATCACGGCTTAGTCCTGCTGCGCTTCGGAGCGCTGCCCGAGCGCCAGATCCTCGTGGCCCGCGAAGGTCACATCTGGAGGGTGGCGTCACTGCTCGACAGCGAAGTGCCGTAACGATGAAGGCACCGCTCTGCCTGCTCCTCGTCGCGGCTCTCGGCCTATGCGTGGCCGCGTGCGGTTCGTCGGGTTCGACCGCCCCACACGGGACGGCAAGCACGACAGCGACGAAAAGGGACCGCGACAACGACGGCGATAACAACGATGACGACAACGCGGTCCTCTACTATGCCCAGGCGGCGACCGGAGGCAACCGCCGGGCGATCGAATCGCTGATCGTCGACTACTACGCCGCGGCGGCGGCGGAGAACGGCGCGGGGGCCTGCACGTTGCTGATGCCGTTCGTCGCCGAATCGGTGGTCGAAGACATCGGTCACAGTCCCGGCCTCGAAGGCAGGAGCTGCGCGGCCGTGATGTCGAGTCTGTTCAAGCTGCACCACGGCGAACTCGCCGCCAAGAGCGCGGGACTGAAATTCTATTCGGTGCGCGCCAGTAACAGAAAGGCATTAATCCTCTTGAGCTTCGCCCACCTGCCCGAAGTGCGCCAATTCATCCTGCGCCGCGACAGCAGCGGCGCATGGCGGGCGCTGAGCCTGCGCGACGGCATCCTCGAATAACGGCAAGTTGCGGCCACCTCCGGCCTGCCGTTGAGTCCGGCCCGGCGGTGAATCGCAGTCGGCTGCTACAGCGGCCCGCTGTCGATCGCCACGTACATCTGCCACCCGCCGGGCGCGCGGTGCACGCGCACGACGCGTTCGCGATCGGGCCCGAAGTGCACGAGCGCGACGGCCTGTCTGGCCTGCAGCTGGATCCAGCCGACGCGCATCGTCGCGACGTCCTCGGCCAGTTCTCGGTGCCGTGCCGCGAATATCTTCGAGAGAACCTGCCCACATGTGCGTCCACGCAGCGCCGGCGGACCCTTGCCCGGTCGGTGTTCTTCCGCAGTCGCTTCCGCGACCAGCGGATAGAGCAGGGAGCACGCCTCGGCGCCCTTCTCCGCGCCGGCGAGCCGGTAGTAGCGTTCGATCAGCGAGACGATCGCCGTGCGTTCGCCGGCGCTCGCCGCCGGCCCGTAGGTGGGGTTGGCGTCGTTGTCGGTGTCGTAGCGTCCCTGACCGAGGCTGTCGATGTCGTTGTCTTCGTCGCTGTGCGGCAGCCTGGCGCTCGACCCGCCGCCAGAGCGCGTCGAAGCGCTCCCGCACCCAACCGTCGCGGTCGCGAGCAGCGCGAGCGCGGCGCCCGCAAGCAGCGGGGTGATCCGCGACCGCGCGAGCACGTGCGTCACACCACCGGGCAGAGCCCGCCGTCGAGGTTCACTGCGCTGCCCGTTATGTAGGAGGCGCGCTCGGAGAGCAGGAAGGCAGCGAGACTGGCGTACTCCTCCGGGCGCCCGACGCGCCCGAGCGGGATGCCCGAGCTCTCGACCATGCGCTCGTAGTACTCCTGCGGCGTGATACCGGCCTCGGCGGCATAGCGTTCGAGCTGCCCGCTTTCGATCGCTCCGACCATGATCGCGTTGACCCGGATGCCCTCAGGGGCCAGCTCGCGGGAGAGCGCCTTGGTGAGCGCGAGCCCGGCGGCGCGCGAAACCGAGGTGGGCGTCGTCAGCGCCTCGGGCGCCTTGCCCGATATGGCAAGCGTGTTCACGACGGCGCCCCTGCTCTCGCGCAGGGCGGGCAGCGCAAGGCGCGTGAGCCGCACCGCCGCCATCAGCTTCAGCGCGAGATCGTTCTCCCAGGTCGCGTCGTCGTGATCGGCGAAGGCGCCGGCGGCGAGCGCCCCGGCGTTGTTGACCACCCCGTCGATGCGTCCCCAGCGCGAAAGCGAGACCTCCACGAAGCGCTCGAGGTCCTCCGCGCGCGTGACGTCGCCGGCAAAGTCGTAGGTGTCCCCGCCGAACTCGCGAAGCCCGCCGGAGGCGATCGCGAGCCGACCGGCGCCGCGAGCCATCAGCGAGACGCCGCCTGCGCTTTCCTCGACGAGCCGACCGGCGAGCGCCCTGCCGAGGCCGCTGGAGCCGCCCGTGATCAGAAACACCTTGTCTTGCAGCTGGAGATCCATCGGGCGCGGGCGCTACATGCCGTGCGGCGTGAGCCCGTCGTGGCCGATATAGCCGTCCTTGCCGCCGACGCACACGTACACGGTGTCGCCCGGCCCGAGGACGTGGATCTTGCGGACGGTGGCGGCGTCGACGCGCACGAACGTGCCCTCCTGCAGACGATGGCTAGTACCGTCGCCAAACTCCATCTCGATCGCGCCGCGATGGACGAAGTACAGCTCCTCCTGGAGTTCGTGGTAGTGCCATTTGGTCTCATAGCCCTCCGGCCGCACGAGCGCGTTGACGCCGAAGGCGGTGACGCCGAGCTCTTTGCGGACTTTGCGAAACCCGTAGCCCTCGCCGATCTCATCGAGATGGCCGATCGCGTAGCCATCGGCCATGGTCACCCCGTCCCCCTCGGAGCTCACGACCCGACTCCGTGCGACACGGGCTCGCCCTCGGGCTCGCCCGCGAACAGCCACGGGATGCGATGACCGATCAGCTCGCCCTCATAGCGTCTGCGCCGCCCGTATACCAGCCAGGTCGTGTCGACCTCGCCATAGCGCTCGAGCACCCGCAGGCGGTCGGCATGATCGTCGGCGTATTCGGCCAGCGTCACGCCGGCGTCGTACTTGCCCGCGAGCAGTTCGCGCGCGACGATCGGGTTGGCCAGCTCCTGCACGATCGTCTCCCACTTCGCCAGGTCGGGATAGCCGAGCGCCGCCGGGACCACGCCGAGCGAGCGCGGCTCCGCCACGTCCCTGCGCACGAGCAGCGCCATTTCCTTCGCCGGGTAGATGAACGTGTCGAGGACGAACACCTCCTGGCGGTAGCGCTCGGTGATCGTGTGCACGTCGGGATGGGCGCTGCACTGGACCAGGTAGGCGTTCCGCTCGTCGTGGACGCGCTCAAGACCCTGCTCGAAGTCCCGCACAAGCTCGACGCGCGCCTGCCCGAGGCCCTGGAACTCCAGGTAGCGCAGCAGGGCGTTCTCGTGGCAGGTGCCCGAGGGGCCAAGGGTCAGGAATGTCGGGTCGCTCGTCATCTCCGTCGATCTTCCGCGCGGCTGTAATCCACATATTACACGACTTGCGCATCGTCGGCACGTCCGGGCGCGCGCTGTTCGCAGCGTGCCGCGCCCCGTGAGCCGGCCCGCACCCGCGCGCTCACTGTGTGGACGAATGTTTCCAACTCGTTGACGGACGCATGCGACCTCGCTAGGATGATGAAAAGCGAGCCGGCAGCCAGCAGCCGAGGGGTTGTTCATCGTCCCGCCGCCGGCCGCAGCTCCGCGTTTCAAACACAAGTGGCAAGCTCTTTCAAACCAACCAACGGGAGGATAACAATAGTGTTATTTGTACACATCGCAACACTCGCGCTCGCGACGACCGCCTTCGCGGCATCAGGGTGCGGTGGGTCGTCCGACGCCAAAACCACAGCCGCCACAACGCCCACGACAACAAGCACGCCGGTCACGACCCCCGAGCCGGTCATCGCCGCGGTCAAGGCCGTCTCCGGACGGCCCTTGACGCACTCACAGTGGGTTGCCAAGGCCAACGCGATCTGCACGAGCCTCAACGCCGAGCTAACGGCAAACCCCGCAAACGCCAAGAAAAGCATAGCGGTCGCAATGCTGCAGGTGGTGGCCTACGAGCGCTCGGAGCTTGGGCAACTCTCAAAGCTCGTGCCGCCGGCCGCGGACGCGCGAAACTGGCAGACGTTCCTGACCGACGAGCAGCAGGCGACCGAAAATACAGCCGCCCTCGCCAAGGCCGCAGAGTCCGGAAAGTTCACGGTCAAGGATCCCCTGGTTACGACCACGAACGCGTTGCGCACCGACTTCATGCGCATCGCGCGTCACGATGGCATGGTCGAATGCGGAAACCCGGCGGCGTAGACCCGCGCCGCCGTACGGCGGGTGGGCACAGTCTGACCGTGCCCACCCGCACGTGAAACCATTCCGTACAGCTATCCGCTCACACCTTCCGAGGATATGGTCACTTCGCCCGAGGGCGAAGTCCATAGGTTACCTGCGACGAAAGTTTGCTGAGCGGCTTCGGAGCCACCATACGTGCATGCGCCTAACGGTATCACTTCACCCATCGCTTCAACTCCACCAGTCACATTTAACATTTCGTACGAACTGTTTGTGTCGGTGCATTCCTCTTCGACTAAGATACCTAGGATATTGCACATAGACCAGTAGCTCGCGTTGAACACGTGATCTCTAAGAAGCCCGCCTTCTGTTAAGTATAGAAGCGTGTGCCACGGAAGGGCCTCACCCATCGCTTCGGACGGACTGGAACAGCCCGTGTCCGAAGAACATTGCAGCGGCGAAGTTAACGAGATTGTCACCCCTCCGCCTGTTAATGGTTCCTGTTACTTCATCCTCCCCATTCGGACCGACAGAACCGTCAAACACTACCCCACACGTCATTTCCAGCCCGATCTTTCCATCTTTGATAATGATGGATGCTTTGGCTTCCGTTAAAGTTAAAGTTGCAACTTCTTTACCGCCAATTAACCATTCTGCTAATAACGTTGTTTCGCCCCCCGCTTCCGACGACGCGGTAACTTCGCCCGATGTGGAAGTGAGCAAATTCCCAGCTACAAAAGTTTGCTGACCAGATTCTTTGCCACCTTCTGTGCATTCGCCAAATGGCGTTACTGTACCAGTAGCTTCGACTCCGCCCGTGACATTTAATACTTCATAAGAAGCATTCGTATCGGTGCAGGTCTCTTCGGTTAAGATTCCCATGATATTGCACATGGTCCAATAGCTCGCGCTGAAAAGATGCTCTCTCAGGAGACCGCCTTCGGTTAAATACAAAAGGGTATGCCATGGAAGGCTCTCCGCCGTCGCTTCCGCAGGTTCGGTGCAGCCAGTATCGGATGTACATTTCAAGGGCACGGCTAATGTCACCGTCGTTCCGCCCGTTGTTAACAGTTCAGTAATTTCGCCCTCACCATTCGAGCCGACAGAACCATCCAAAACACCATCGCAGACTATCTCCAGTCCAATTTTGGCGTCCTTAAAAATTATAGACCCTTTTATTTCCGACGAAGTTAAGCTTGTGACTTCTTTGCCCCCGATTAACCATTCCGCTAATAAAGTAGTTTCTGCAGTAGCAACCGATGTCAGGGTGGCCGCACTGAGCGCGAACAGTGTAACCAGTACCATCCCAACAATATGGATTTTATTAATCATCTAGCTACCTTTCTCGTCCGAGACTTGGTTGAGCCCCTGCGATGGCTTGAGATCGAGCGGGTAGAACACCGCGGTCAGGTCAGAGGGCACACGATCCCCGCTCATATCCAGCCCTGATAAAACCGCAAGGCCTGTCGCAAGATTGTTGAACCCTACATTTAGAGGGTGGACCACTTAACATCCATCAAAGGGTTAACGCGTGGGACGGTACGCCCCGGTATCGGCGGTACCGTCCCACGTCCTCAGGACTCTACTTCTCCGTTACGGCCCACGTACCCAATGCTTCCATTTCGCTCGCTCCAGCTTCGGCTAGACCCTCAATGCCGAATCCATACACGCTGCCTTCTCCTTCCTCACCTTCGTTTTCCCGATTGCATGTGTCCAAAGCCCAATCGCAAATCGTTGGAAAATAGAATATGGCAGCTTTCTGGAGGCTGTTCGATTCGTACGCGGCGAATACGCAGAGGTTGCCCGGTTCGGCGCCGGGTTCTTCAACGCTCCCGGTGCAGCCACTTGGCAAGCTTGTTGCGTGCGGCCTGATGTAGTGGGTCGTCGGAGCTTGGGAGAGCGGAAGACCGTAACTGACGCTGGTCTTGAACAGCGCGTAAGCGTTGACCGCGTATCCTCCGACACTCCACTGCCCCTTCAGCGTCTCGCCCGATGGGAGCGTACCGCCAGCCGTCCAGGGGGAACCGGTAGGTCCGGTTTCGCCCTTGGGTCCAGTTTCACCTTTGGGTCCAGTTTCACCTTTGGGTCCAGTTTCACCCTTGGGTCCGGCTGGTCCTTCTTTGCCCGGCGCGCCAGGCGATCCGGCGGCTCCCGCCGGTCCCCTCTTGCCCGCCAACGCTTTGAGGACCTTCGGGCTGATCTGTTTCGTCGATGTGATCACGTATTTCCCGGCCGCGTACGCGCCCGCGGTCATTGCAAACATGACCGCGACGGTCACGGCGACATTCGTATAAGTCACACGTCGACGTATGGCTGAAAACATTGTGTTCCTCCCGTTGTGCTTCCACATGAGTTTACTCTTATCGTTCCGGCGCGACTTCCATTGTCGCATTCCGGCCACCATGCACCTCAGTGCACGCTTTTCTTCCTCTTAGCCGTATGCTTTACGTTACGCCGCTTGCTTTTCGTCTTGACCTTGACGCAGAGCCCGCGCTTATCGCGGGCATAGCCTCGCTTGCAGGCGGCAACGCCCGCTTTTGGAAACGCTATTTTGGGGATGCCAAGCTGAACCGGGCTGACGGATCGGGGCAACAATTCCGGCTGCGGCGCGGTCGTAAATGTGGCTGCGGCACCCTGTGCCTCGCCAAAGCCGCTGTAGATGGAGATGCGATACGCATAGGTGGTGCCCGGCTGCAGGCCCGCTATCTCATATGACTTCTGTTCCGCGCCCGCACCGGCGCCGGTGCTGCCGCTGTAGACCGTGTCGTACTGGCTGCCCGCCCCTTCGTACCTGCCGAGTTCAAACGCGTAGGTCGCCTGTGCGCCGTCCGGATCGACCGCTCCGGCGATCGTCGCGCTCGTTTCGGTGACGGAGGTGGCTGCGCCCGTTTCCGCTTCAACGCGTGGGGCCGGTTCCGTTTCGAACGGAACGCCTTCCATGCCAAGCGCCAGCGCCGCACTGTTATGTGCCGTCAACCGATAACGATACTCTGTGTCAGGCCGCAGGTTGCGGGCTTCCAATGTGGCGCCCACCTGACCGTAGATTTCGGAGTTGAGACTGCCCGTCCTCGAGACGCCCTGACACGTTTCCTCCAGAACCCCTCTCGGACACATTTCTTCCAGCGTCCTGGTGGCGGGAGCGTATTCGACGAAGTATTCCGTGTTCGCGTTCTCAGGGTTCACTTCGCCGTAGAGGACGGCCGACGAGGAGCCGACAAACGAGGCTTGGGGACGGCCGATCACCTTGGGCGCGGCAACCGGTGTCCGTCCGAATAAGGTGAGCCCGGTCAGTTTTTCCGGCGGTTCAGCATTTTGGTCGGTCCCAGACACGTCATAGCAGAACCCGGCGTTTGGACGAAGTCCTTCGATAGCCGTGCTGACTTGGAGATCTTCGTCGACCGGAGCCAGACCATGGCTTGCCGTGTCGGAACTCACGGAGCACGAACCGATACGTTCGGCTCCCCATTCGAACCACGTATTCGTGTTGGCGATTTCCTCTGGATTGACTTCTCCGCCAACCGTGCAGCTGAACGTGCTCGACGAGTCATGCGCCGCACCGGCCGCGCATACGAAGCTCCCGGTCGTAAGTTCTGCAACCGGCTCCGGCGTGTAGTTCCAAATTTCGCTCAGTTTGGAAAAGGAGACGTAAAATTCGCCCCTGCTGTTGAAGCCTATACCGCTTATCCCATGGAACTGACGCGATGCGGCCGTGCGTAGATATTCTGGGGTTGTAAATTGGGTCAGGAGATGTCCATCTTCGGCTTCGTATAGAGATCCATACTGTCGTGTGGTTTCGCCTTCGCCTTCATATGCCCAGACCGCTAGGTGACCGCTGGGGTCGATCGCGATCGCACGAACTTCGACCGGCTGAGCTGCCTCCCTCGGGGACACATCGACAACCTGTTCGAGTTCGCTTCCGGATACCGGATCGTACACGTGGATCGTGGGTTGATTGGCGTAGTCGATGTACACCAAGCCCGTCTCGTCGTCAACAGCAAGCGCTGTAATGTAGCCGCCTGGAGCCGTGTCGATGACGGAGCGCGGGAGCTTGATTTCGCCCTTCCATTCTCCCTGTTCGTCGAACTCCTGGACTCGATGTTCATCGCCTACATACAGAAGGTGCTGCGACCCCGTACCGATCGCCAGCAGATCTCCATAGTCGCTCGCAAAGTTAAAAGCAGCCTTTTCGATACTTTCAGAGCCGCTCCGAACGCCGGCCTTGCAATCGTCTTCTTCGGCACTCGTGCATATGTTGCCGCCTTGCGCGTTGACTTCCTTGCCAACCATCAACACGAATTGTCCTTCGGGCGTGTACTCGTCCACGCGCCAATTGGCATGATCAAGTACATACACATTGCCCGAACCGGGATCGACGGCTATGCTCTGCGGTTCGACGAACGCGTTGGCGAATGCGCTGGATTCGCCGGCTTTGCATTCGCTCTCTTCGGCTTTGGTGCACACGCTCCCGCCGTTGTCGTTGACTTTCCTACCGAACATTGTCACGAATTCACCGGTATCGGTAAGCTCCTGCACGCGGAAGTTGCCGGCGTCGGCTACATAGACGTCTCCATCTGTGGACCCACCCACAACATCTTCGGGAAGTTCAAACCCCCCGGGGCTGCTGCTCGGCACAGCTTCGCCACATTCATCCTTGGATACGATTGTACATACGTATGATTTGGTGGTCTTGTCCACTTCCCGGCCGACATGGCTTGAAAGGACGAGCTTAATTGGCGCAACGGCCCGGGCGTACTCGCAGTTGAGCAACAGCAGGAGCATCGCCACAAGCGCCGTCGCGTAGATTCTCGTATATCCGACGATCACTTGCCTGTCCCCTTCCGTCCTATCTGTGAGCCTGCCAAGATTCATCGACCTTTACCGCCTGTGGTTCTGCTTGTCCTGCTCCGCGGAGCCGTCTTTGCCCGCTTTGCCTTGCTCGCCGCGCATCCGGTGACGCCGATCTTCGTGACCTGTTTGATGACCGCGCCGTTCTGGGCTACGAATTCGGTCGGCATCTTCAGCTTGCTCTGCTCCCTGCAGAGCGTGCCGTTGGCCGCCAGCGCCGAGTCCCTGCCCTGCGGCAGGTACAGCTCGAACGTCCCCACGGGCACGTCGGGGACCGTCTTGAACGTGCTGCTCGTGATCCCGGCTTTGCTGATGAACGTCGTCCCGGTCAGATCGACGCGCACGTTGTCTCCCTGCAGGACGACGATCAGCGACGGGAATTCTTCGCCGCCGTGCGAAACGAAGTAGACAGGGCCCATCAGACCGACGGGCAGCAGCGGCGTCGTCGCCCTTACGATTCCGACGACGGACCCCTCCGGACAGGCCGCCGGATTCGATTCGAAGATCGCGGCCGGACAGGCTTTCTGCAGCGTCGAGAGCCTCGACGGCAGCTGCTTGGGCAGGTCGACCTTCACGCGCGCGATGTTCGTCTCATGCCCGAGCGAGCCGGCCGGATAGGAAAGCTTCGCGTCGAGGCTCGCGCCGATCGCGCGGCTCGTGTGCGCACTCGTGCTGACCGTGAACTTCGGTTTGAAGGAGAGGCTCTTGCAGCCGCCGACCGCGAACGGGCTGGAGACTTCGCTGACCGCGTCTTCGGCCGCGGATACGGTCGCGGCGATCGTCTTCGGGCCGCAGTTCGTCGGGTTGAACATGAAGTCCGGCCGATCGACGTCGACGGTGACGCGCCGCAGCCGCAGCGGCACGCCGAAGACCAGCTGCGGGATCGCGTACGGCCCCGCTTCGTCGGTCGTGATCGTCAGCGTGCTGGTGTGGGGATCGACCTCGATCCGCGCGCGCACGACCACGATCCCGAGGTTGAACGGTCCGACGACGACGTGCGTGGCGATGCTCAGCCCGAACGGCGCGCCCTCGTAGGGGCCGGTCAGGTAGACCCCGCCTTCGATTTCGAACGGGTGCGAGCCGGCGCCCGAGGCGACGCGCGTGCTCCCGATCCTCGACGATTCCGGGCAGGTCCCCTGATCCGCCTGCGGTTCGCCGCACAGCGGCACGCTCGCAAGCACGCCGAGCAGCCCCGGCGGGGTGCGCACCTGCATGCCCTTCACGAACTGTTCCCGATCTTCGCGCGAGAGGTTCAGCGTGAACGGCGTGTACGCGCCCGCCTGCGGCAGCACCGTCCCGGCGGCGAAGCCGGGATCAAACCCGGGCGGGCTTCCACAACCTTCCACGTCGAAGTACGACGTCGAGGTTGCATCCGGGGTGCCTGGCACAGACTCGCCTTCCGGCGTCGTGCCAGGAGCGCTCCACGGCGTGAAGTCGGCCGTCGTGAGCGCCTGCCCGCACGCCGCCGGCGTGTCGAGCGGAGCGCGCGGCCCGCCGTTGAGGTGGATGCGCAGTTCGCTGAACGGCGCCTGCGGCGTGCCGACCGTCGTGGTCGTCAACTGGCCGGTGGCGGGATTCGCGTGGGTTTCAAGCGCCACCTTGAAGTGGATGCCCGTCTGCGCCAGTTCGCCCGTGCCCCCCAGTTCCAGATACAGCCGGTAGAGCTTGCCGTCGGCCGCGTCTTCCTCGGTACACGGACTCTGCCCGGCCCCGCCGCACGCGGGCCTCGCGAGGTACACGTGGCCCTTGACGGGTATCGGCAGGAACGGCGTGATCGCTTCGGCGGTGCCGACCGTCGAAGCGTCCGGGCAATGCCCCGGCGCGAGTTGCAGTTCTCCGCTCAAGCCAATTTCTTCGGATTCGGGACCGGTGATGTCGATCCCTTCCGGGCCGAATTCGTCGCAGGCCTGGATGCCGTCGACGATTCCCGGCGACACCGACATACCGGCGGGCAGCGTCACGCTCGTGTCCCGCAACTGCGGCGTCGCAAACGACATCGGCGTTTCGCTCAGCGGCACCGTCAGGCCCACGCCAAGTCCGACCGGTTCGTCGGCAAGCAGCGTTTCCGGGTGAACTTCGATCGAGGGTTCGAACTGCAGCAGGTCGCACCCCGTGACCGCCGGCAGCGTCGCGCGAGCTTCGGAGTAGCCCGAATACACGCCTTCGCGCACGCTCCCGGGTTCCTCCCACGAGTCGGCCCGCAGCACCGCCGTCTCCGGCCCCGCGGCGCAGTCGGTGGGCCACGTCAAGAACGGCACGGGCGCGATTCCCGACCGCTGACCGCCGCCTTCGCATACCAGCGGGGAGGCGGCGGAGGGACGGCGGCAGATACGTCCACGCATCGCGTCGTGACTCGGGTCGGCCGGCACCCCCCAGAACGTCACTTCGACGCTTTCCAGCCCGAGCGCAGGCGCGTCGATGCCCGCGACCGTGAATCCGTAGCCCTGCGCGGTGCGCACGAGGTGCGCCGTCAACAGCGGCGTCTGGATTTTGATCGTGTTCTCCAGCGCGAACTCCGCCGACTGTCCCGCTTCCGGAGTAACGTTGACGATCGGCCCAAGTAGCTCATGTCCAGTCTGCTGGCGGGTCGTGTAGTAGCCGATCTGCGTGTCCGCCGGACACTGTTCAGAGCTTGTCGTCACCAGCGTCAGGGAGCAGCGCGGGACGGCCATCGGATCGCCGAGCAGGCCGGGTGGGAGGCTCGTCACGACGTCCTTCACGTCGTGCGTCGGCACGGTGCTACGTTGTTTTTCCCGGTTTTCGACTTCTTCAGTCGTGAACGACACCCTGGTCGTCAGCGCCCACGGATGACCGCCCGCCTGCGTAAATGGCGTCTTATAGGGCTCGTTGACGAATTCCGAATTTTCGCCCGAGACCGTTTCAACCGTCCGTTCGGTCGGTTCCATCGAGAAGCTTGCGATGCCAAACGGCTGCTGCGCCCAGGCAGCAGCCGTCATGCAGGCAAGGCTCAGGATCAGGCTGGCGATCAGCGCGCCTGCGATGAGCGCCGGCGTCCCGCCGGCGGCCCTGCCCCACGTTGCGCATGGACCCGTGCCCGTCATCGCCGCCTCCCTCCCTTCGCGGCGCGATGTCCGCGAGCGCGACTTGCCCGCTTCGCCCTGCCCTTGGCCTTCGCCTTCGCAGCCTTCCGCTTCTTCTTCTTCTTCGCTTTGCTTTTCGTCTTCGCAGTCGCCGGTTTCGGCGGCGCGAAGTTTTCTCCGGGCGTCTGCGAGACGGTGGCCGGGACCAGGAGCGGGGCCGGGTTGGTCAACGGCCCCTGACAGGCGTCGCTGGAGCACGGTTCGCTCGAGGTCGGCTGCTGCGAAAAGCCGCCGCCGATGCGAGCGTCGTAGATGTCGGCCTCGCCGTCCGTGTCCTGCGGCACGAGGCCCTGCGTCGTCACGAAGAACACGTCGTTGCCTTCCGGCGAGATGACCGCGTCTTCGACCGGCGTTTCGCCTCCCCCGCCGGAGATCAGCGTGACGCTGCCGCCGACGCCGTCCGGCGCTTCGTGCCATTCGTAGACGTTGCTCAAGCCGTTCGTGGCCCGCGGCGACAGCGCTTCGGCGCTGGTGAATATTATCCGCGAGCCCTTTTCGCTGATCGCCCGCGTCCCGAGTTCGTGCTGTAACTGCACCGATTCCCCCCGACTACCTTCGGCGATGCTCGCGCCTAGCGCGCCGTTCCCGTTGGAGTCATAGCCATCTTCGCCCAGCGACACGCGCTCGAGCGAGCCCGTTTCGGCGTCGTAGCGGTACACGTTCCTGACCGCGTTCGTATCGTCGGCGGTCAGCCGTGCATACGACGCGAACACGAGAACCTGACCGTCGGCGCCCGCCGTTTGCGCGTAGTGTTCGCCGAGTTCGTACCACAGTTTTGTGTCGACGCCGTCTCTGCTTGGGCACGCCGAATCTTCCTCGCTCCCGGAGAGTTCGTAGCCGGTGCACAGGTCGCCGACGAACGCCATCCGCTTCGATTCGCTGTCGTACACGTACAGGTTGTCGGCGCCAACATCGGGCAGCGCACGACCCTCGGCTTCCAGCGCCGCCTTTTCGGTCGCATTCAGCAGTTCCCCAGTAGCCACGAAGTAGACACGCGCGCCGTCGGGCGCGACCCTCACCACCCCCTGGACACCGGCTTCGCCGCCGCCTGGATCGTGGGACACCTGCACGATTTCCGTCACCCGCCGGCCCGACGCCGGACACGCCGCTTCGCCTGCCGGACACCCGATTTCGGCCATGTACAGCTGATTGCCGCCTTCGGTGTCTTCGTCGACAAGCCGCGCGGAGGTCGTGAAGAAGACCTTGGACCCGCTTTCTGAGGCGCCCGCGAAGGCGGCGCTGGGCCGTTCCTCCGCCTGGGGGCAGGGGATTTGATTTGCCCCGCAGCTTTCCAGTTGCGGGTCGATCGGCCGTGAGACTTCAAGTGTCTTGGCGCCGGCCAGCCGCACAAATAGCTGGTGCACACCAGGTTCGTTGTCTACGCAGGTCGTGAAGAAAACCTCGCTGCCATCGGCAGAGATCGCGTTATATGCGTTGTCCGCGGCCTTATCGTATTCGTATACGCCCGCTTCCGAGTCGCACACAGGGCTGATCGGCCTGCCCTTGCCTTCGACCGCCACCAGATGCAGCCCCGCGACTTCGCCGTTGCAGCCGCGATTGAGTTCGTAGAGCGGCAGCTGGGCGCCCTTCGCTTCACCGAGCAGTTGGAAGCTTTCGGCGGTGCCCTGTGCGCTGTTGCGAAGTAGCAGATGACAGAAGTCGTCGCTCCCGCCCTGATATTCAAGCGTGAGCGGCTGATCGGTCAGGGCTTTCAGGACCGTTCCCCCGGCGAGTTCCCAGTTCGCGGCGATATCGGGGGCGCCCGTGTCGTGCAGCAAAAACTCGTCTTCGGTGCCGCTGGCGCTTGCCGCTTCGATACTCGGTCCCGGCTTGGCAAGCGCCAGGGTGGTCGACAGCGACGTGGAGATGTCGTGGTAGTTGACAAACGGCGCCAGCTCGTCAGGCGGCATGACGGGCACGGTCGTCCAGCCTTCGCTGCCACGGCTCGAGAGGTAATCGAGCCCGTTGGCGTTGTTTGACAGCCCGGCCAGCGCTCCGGCGAACTCGCCGGGCGAGAAGTAGGCGACGCTGCCGCCGTCCTGGGCGACCGCTTCGATGTGGGTGGCGCCAAATCCACCCTTGTAGAGCGGGCTTACGAGCTCGAATGTTCGGGTCGACTGTCCCTGCGACGCCATCGACGTACAACAACAAAAGCCGCTGCACAGGAGCGCAAGCAGCATAACCAACCCAATCCTGCACCTTATGGACCTCAAAACAACTCCCCTCCCAGACCTCAAAACTTCCCTTCCGGTCGGATACCGTGCCACGGCATCGACACCGCTGACGACGCCGTCGAGCGGAACGGATGGCCCCGCCCGACGGCGTTACATTGCGGCGATACTAATTACCCAGCTGCTAGCCACTCACTCCTTCAGATGACGCCGTCACTTCTCCCGACGGCGATGTCAGGAGATTCCCTTCGACAAACGTCTGCTGAGCAGCTTCTTTGCCGCCGACCGAGCATTCGCCAAAGGGCGTAACTTCGCCCATTCCTTCAACGCCACCGCTCACATTTAATACTTCATATGAAGCATTCGTCACGGTGCATGTCTCTTCGGTTAAGACTCCCAAGATATTGCACATCGACCAGTAACTCGCGCTGAAGACGTGGTCTCTGAGGAGCCCGCCTTCCGTTAAGTACAGGAGCGTGTGCCAGGGAAGGCTCTCCGCCGCCGCTTCCGCCGGGGCAGAGCAGCCGGTGCCAGAACTACATACCAGCGGCGCACTTAATGTGACGGTAGTGCCGGGACTGCCTGTGGTTAACAGTTCAGTGACTTCGTCCTCACCGTTCGCCCCAACGGAACCGTCAAAGACGCCTGTACACGTCATTGACAGTCCTACTTTGGCGTCTTTGAGTATTATCGACCCTTTGGCTTCCGTTAAGGTTAAGCTCGTAACTTCTTTACCACCGATTAACCATTCCGCTAATAACGTAGTTTCAGCGGCGGCGGTCGAGGCCAGTACCGCGCTGAGCGCGAACAGGGCGACCAGCGCCATACCGATCATATGGATCTTCTTCATTGCGTTTCATCCTACCTTTCCCTCGTCCAAGGCTTGGTTGAAGCCCCTTCCGAGGCTTGAGATCGACCGGCCAGAGCACTCGTCGTGGGTCAGAGAGCACCCGGTCCGGCTACTTATGGACTCCGAAAAGATCCCGACTGGTGGGATCTCGACATGAGCCTAGCAGGCAGCTTAGCCGCATGTCAAGCAAATGTGGAGTGCTGTTTCCCATTCGCCGCGATCGCGTCGCCGTGGCGCGCCGAGGTCGCAGATCCCCAGCGACCGAGCGGAAAGCCGGCGGGCCGCTCGAAACGGGCCGGCGGCGAGCTCGAAACGCAGGCGCGGCGGCGCCCGGCGCGAGCCGGCGTTTGACGAGGCTTCGCGCGCCCGCCGGCCGGCGCCCCGAACGATCGTCGCGCAGACCGCGCCCGACGGCCCCCGAGAAAGTCAGAAACAATTTCGGCAAACTGGGCCGGATCGGCGCGCGCGGGCGTTCTCCTCGCGACCGTGCCCGGTTCGCGAGCGAGGATCGCGCCGCCGGCGCCCGGCGACAGCGCACGCGAGGACGCCGGCCCCAAGCTCCTCGCGACCGCGGAGGAGGTCTGCGCGCCCGGGCGCGCGGCCGCCGCGATGCTCGTCTTGTCCTGAGGAGGCGGGCGGCTCGGCCGCGTCCACCCCCGAGGAGTGGCCCGGGGCCGGAGCGCCTTGGGGAAAACGCTCCGGCCCTCGGGGCCTTGCCCATTCGGTTCCCTTGGTTGGCAGGGACCGCGGCAATTTTTACCACAGATTCGCGGCGCCGTCCAGTTGGAACTCGTCGGGTGCGGCGGCAGCCCGACTGTGCGAACGCTCCTGCAGACGGCCAAGCCTGTTTTTTGCCTGCATATGCGCCGTTTCCCGGCGCGCGCCCCCGAGTCGGAGACAATTTGGGGCTGGACGAGTGTTCGAGTGGCCGGCGGGCGTGCGCCGGGGCCGGAGTCGCGCTCGCGCGAGCGCTCAGCGCCCGATCGCCTTGCGCAGCACCAGCGCGACGCGGGCCACGCGCTGCCCGTCGAGCCCCGGGTAGAACGGCAGCGCAAGCGAGCGGGCCGCCACGTCCTCGCACACCGGAAACTCCCCCGGGCGGTGGCCGAAGCGCTCGCGATAGAAGCTCATCAGATGGATCGCGGGCAGGTAGGGCTTGCTCTGGATGCCGCGCTCGGCCAGCGCGCGCACGGTCTCCTCGCGATCGACCCCGCGCGGCAGCTGCACCACGAACACGAACCACCCGCGCCGCTCGCCGTCGCGGTCGCGGCACGGCAGCTCCAGTCCCTCGATCCCCCCCAGCGCCTCGCGATAGCGTTCGGCCAGCATCTCGCGCAGCTGCAGCATCCCCTGCAGGCGCCGCAGCTGCACGAGCCCAACCGCGCAGGCGATGTCGGAGAGGCGATAGTTGAAGCCGAGCCGATCGTGGTCGAGCCAGTCCATGTCGGGCGCGCGGCCCTGATTGCGCTCGGAGTCGATCCGCGCCTTCGCCGTCTCCGACGCCAGCGCGACCATCCCCCCCTCGCCCGTGGTCATCTGCTTGTTGGGATAGAACCCGAACACGGCCGGATTGCCGCGCCCCCCCACCGGCGTGCCGTCGCCGTGCATGGCGCCGAGCGCCTCGCACGCGTCCTCGACGATTCCGATCCCGTGACGGGCGGCGATCGCCTCGAAGGCGTCCATGTCGGCCGGATAGCCGAAGATGTGCACCGGCAGCAGCGCCCGCGTACGCTCGCCGATCGCCGCCTCGGCGGCCTGCGGGTCGAGGTTCAGCGTGACCGGGTCGATGTCGGCGAACACCGGCCGGGCCCGCTCGTACAGCGCGACGTTGGCCGAGGCGACGAACGAGAACGGGCTCGTGACGACCTCGTCGCCATCGCTCACCCCGACCAGGCGCAGCGCGAGATGCAGCCCCGCCGTGCCGCTGGAGACCGCGGAGGCAAACGGAGCGCCGACGACCGCCGCGAAGCGCCGCTCGAACTCCTCCACGCGCGGGCCGAGCGAGAGCTGCTCGGAGCGCAGCGCCTCGCCGACCAGCTTCTCCTCCAGCGCCCCGACCACCGGCTGCGCCAGCGGTATCGGCTCCTCGCTAATCGACAACACTCGACACTTCGTTCTGGATGGCGACTGTCAGAGAGTCCACGAGCGCGTCCCAGGAGGCCTCGATCACGTTGCGCGAAACGCCGATCGAGCCCCATTCGCGCTGGCCGTCGGTGGCGTCGATCAGCACGCGCGTGAAGGCCCGCGTGCCGGTCGTCTCGTCGAGGATGCGCACCTTGAAGTTGACCAGCTCGACGTTGCGCAGATTCGGATAGACGCCCTCCAGCGCCTCGCGCAGGGCGTTGTCGAGCGCGTGCACCGGACCGGTGCCCTCGGCGGTGCGGATGAATTCGCCCTCATACGGCCCGGGCGGGGCGACGATCTTGATCGTCGCCTCCGATTCGACGTCGCTGTCGAAGCGCTTCTCGACGATCACCCGCCAGGACAGCAGCAGGAACAGCTCGCGGTAGACGCCGGCCTGCTGGCGCATCACCAGCTCGAAGGAGCCGTCGGCGGCCTCGAACTGAAAGCCCTCGTTCTCCAGCGCCTTGACGCGCTCGATCGTGCGGGCCGCACCCGCCTCGTCCAACTCGATGCCGGCCCTGGCGGCCTTCTCCATCACCGTGGCGCGCCCGGCGAGATCGGAGACGATGATGTCGCGTGCGTTGCCGACCAGCTCCGGGTCGATGTGCTCGAAGGTGGTCGCGTCGGCGCGGATGCCCGCGGCGTGCAGGCCCGCCTTGTGCGCGAAGGCGTGCCTGCCGACATACGGCTGGGAGGCGTGCGGCGGACGGTTCAGCAGCTCGTCCACCAGGTGCGAGGTTTCGGTCAGACGCGCCATGCGCTCCGGCGCCAGCACCTCATGGCCCATCTTCAGCTGCAGGTCGGCGAGGACCGTGAGCAGGTTCGCGTTGCCGGTGCGCTCGCCGATGCCGTTGACCGTGCCCTGCACCTGAGTCGCGCCCGCCTGCACAGCCAGCAGCGTGTTGGCGACCGCGCAGCCGCAATCGTCGTGGGTGTGGATGCCGAGCATGACCTCGGGCAGCTCGGCGCGCACCGCCTCCACGACCGCCTGCACGCGCAGAGGCAGCGTTCCGCCGTTGGTGTCGCACAACACGAGCCGCTCGGCGCCGGCCTCGCTCGCCGCGCGCAGCGTCTGCAGCGCATACGCCGCGTCGAGCTCGTGGCCGTCGAAGAAGTGCTCGGCGTCGAACAGCACGCGCTTGCCGCGCGCGCGCAGGAACGCGATCGACTCGGCGATCATCGCGAGGTTTTCCTCGCGCGTGACGCGCACGACCTTCTCCACGTGCAGCGGCGAGCTCTTGCCGACGAGCGTGCAGATCGGCGCGAAGGAGTCGGCCAGCACGATCAGGCCCTCGTCCTCCTCGGCGCCGCGATCGCGCCGGCGGGTCATGCCGAAGGCGACGATCTCGGCGTCGACGGGCGGCTCCCGCTCGAGCATCTCGAAGAACTCGAGCTCCTTCGGGTTCGACGCGGGGAAGCCCGCCTCGATCATGTGCACGCCGAGCGCGTCCAGCGCGTGCACGACGCGCAGCTTCTCCTTGGCGGTGAGCCACATCCCGCCCCCGCCCATGCCGTCGCGCAGGGTGGCGTCGTAGGCCTCTATCCGCGCCATCAGCCGCTCGCCCTCCCCCCGAGGGGGACGACGGGCGCGAGCGGCGCGGAGGGGGCGGCGCCCGCGTCGATCGGGTCGAGCCATTCGCGATAGCGCTCGCGGCGGCCGTGGATCGCATCGTCGAACTCGGCCTGGAGCAGGCGCGTGACCTCGCCCGGCCGGCCGTCGCCGATCCGGTGATCGTCGACCTCCACCACCGGCACGAGCTCGGCGGCAGTGCCGGACATGAACACCTCCTCGGCCATGTAGGTCTCCGCGCGCGCGATGTTGCGCTCCACGACCGTGTAGCCGAGGTCGGAGGCGATCTGCATCACCGAGCGGCGCGTGATCCCGTCGAGGATCGAGTTGTGGTGGCCGGGTGTGACGATCTCACCGCCGCTGACGATGTAGACGTTCTCGCCGGTGCCCTCGCACACGTGCCCGGCCTCGTCCAGCAGGATCGCCTCCTGGTAGCCGGCCTTCAGCGACTCGATCTTGGCGAGCACGTTGTTGAGGTACTGGCCCGAGGCCTTCGCGTGCGGGATCAGCGAGTCGGGGCTGATGCGCCGCCACGAGGAGACCTTCGCGCGGATGCCCTCGCGCATCCCCTCCTCGCCCAGGTAGGTGCCCCACTCCCAGCAGGCGATCGTCACGTCCACCGGCGCGTCCATCGGGTTCAGGCCCATCGAGCCGTAGCCGCGGTAGACGATCGGGCGGATGTAGCAGGAGCTCAGTTTGTTGCGCGCCACCAGCTCGCGCGCGGCCGCCTGCAGCTCGCGCGCCGTGTAGGGCACGGGCATGTAGTACAGCTCGGCCGAGCGCAGCAGCCGCTCCATGTGCTCGGCGTTGCGGAACACCGCCGGGCCGATCTCGGTGTCGTAGCAGCGCACACCCTCGAACACGCCCGTTCCGTAGTGCAGGCCGTGCGTGAGAACGTGGACCTTGGCGTCCTCCCAGGCGAGAAACTCCCCATTCATCCATATGAACTCGCTTGCGTCCACTGTCTCGTCTCCCGTTTAGAGCTGCTCCAGCACCGCGCGCGTCGCCTCCGCCGTACCGGCCGAGCCCCCGAGGTCGGGGGTGCGCAGGCCGCGCTCGAGCGCCTGTTCAACAGCCGATTCTACAGCCGCGGCCTCACTTTCCAAGTTCAGGCCGTGGCGCAGCATCAGCGCGGCGGAGAGAAACATCGCAAGCGGGTTGGCGATCCCGCGCCCGGCGATGTCTGGAGCCGAGCCGTGCACTGGCTCGAACACTCCCGCACAGGCGACGCCGCGAGCCTGCTCCCCGCCCCCCGCGAGGCCGGGCGGGGACGCGGGAGCGCCGAGCGATGCCGAGGGCAGCATCCCGATCGAACCGGCGATCATCGCCGCCTCGTCGCTGAGGATGTCCCCGAACATGTTCTCGGTGAGGATCGTGTCGAAGTGTTTGGGCGCCGCCAGCAGCTGCATCGCGGCATTGTCGACGAGCACGTGCTCGAGCTCGATGTGGGGAAACTCGGCCGCGTGCACCTGCGCGACCACCTCGCGCCACAGCCGCGAGGTCTCAAGCACATTGGCCTTATCGACGCTCGCGACCCTCGAGCGAGCCGCGCCGAAGGCGATCCGCGCGATCCGCTCGATCTCCTCGCGCGAATACGCGCACACGTCGGAGGCATAGTCCTCGGTGCGCGTCTTCTCGCCGAAGTAGATGCCGCCGGTCAGCTCGCGCACGACCAGCAGATCCGTCCCCTCGATCCGCTCGCGGCGCAGCGGCGATGCATCGTACAGCGCCGGCAGCGGCCTGACCGGGCGCAGGTTGGCATACAGCCCGAGCCCCTTGCGCAGCGCCAGCAGGCCCTGCTCCGGGCGCGGGGCGTGCGGGTCGGTACTGTCCCACTTCGGCCCGCCGACCGCCGCCAGCAGCACCGCGTCGGCGCCGCGGCAGGCGCTCAGCGTCTCCTCGGTCAGGGCGCTGCCGTGCAGGTCGATCGAAGCGCCGCCGAAGGGATGAGACTCGAAGGAGAACTCCCCCACGGCGCGCAACAGCTCCAGCGTCGGCGCGAGGATCTCCGGGCCGATCCCGTCGCCCGGCAGTGTGACGATCCTGTGTGTCATCGCTCCCCCTCCTCAGATGGCCTTTTCGATCGCTCCGGCCGCGCGCGCGGGCCGCCGCCGGCCGTAGGCTATGGCAGCCGCACGCCGATCGGCTGCGTCACCCACCACGAACCGTCGTGGCGCGCCAGCAGGATGTAGCTGGCGGGCATCCTGCGGGAGCTGAAGACGACCTGCGCGTCGCGCCCGGCGACGCGCACCTCGACCACGGAGATCGCTTCGGCGAGTTCGCCGCGGTAGCGTCGGAGCAGCAAGCCGATCACGGCCGCACAGCTCCTGCCGTCCCTGACGAGCGCCGAGCCGTCGCCGACGCCATAGGATTCGGCGACCGTCGCCGCGAAGCTCGGCAGCAGCAGCGCGCACGCCCGCGCGCCGTCGTCGGCGGCCGCCGCCGCGAAGTAGCGCTCGACGACGCTGGCGATGCTCGCCCGTTCGCGCGCGCCGGGCGCATGGCCATAGGCGAAGGTGGCGCGATCGTCGGCGTCGGGGAACCTGTAGCTCTCCGCGGTGGGATAGTCGGAATCTTCGTCTTCGGGGTCGATGTCGCCGTTGCCGTCGGTGTCCCCGGGATTGTCCGCGTCGCCGTCCCCGCGCACGCGCTGGCCCGGCGGGATCGAGCTCGTCTCGATCGTGCCGCGCTCTTCCTTGGGCGAGCGCGAGGTTTCGATCCCGGGGATCGTCGAGGTGGCGACCCGCGCCGCGTGCGAGCGCGCGTGCGCGGAGCCGGCGCAACCGCCGGCGCCCAGCGCCAGCGCGGCACAGCCCGCAAGCGCCGCAAGCGCGGCGGGCAGGCGCCGCGCCGCGCGCCGCCCGCGCGCGGCGATCCGAGAGAGAGGCTCGGCCGGGGTCACTGTTCTTATTATTCATACCTGGTGGAGAATTGGTAGAGGGGAGCTCTCGCCCCGCCCGCCCGCGCCCTCCCCCGCTACAGCGCGGTCGTCCGGATCTCCGCCCAGCCGCCGGCGCGCTCGCGCTCGAATGCCGCGATCTCCTGCTCGCGGGTCAGCGTCACGCCGATGTCGTCGAGGCCGCTGAGCAGGCGACGACGGATCTCGTGGTCGATCTCGAACGGGACCTCGCGCTGCGCGAAGCGCACCTCCTGGGCGTCGAGGTCGACGACGCCCTCCCCGGCGTGGGCGAGGGCGCGGCAGTCCTCCTCGTCGAGCACCACCGGCAGCAGGCCGATCTTCGTGCAGTTGGAGTAGAAGATGTCGGCGAAGCTCGGCGCCACGATCGCGCGGAAGCCATAGTCCTGCAGGCCCCACGGCGCGTGCTCGCGCGAGGACCCGCAGCCGAAGTTGCGCCCCGCGACGAGGATCGGGTTGGCGGGCAGTTCCCAGCCGGGCTCCCTCGCCCAGTCGTAGAAGAGGAACTCGCCGAACCCCGTGCGCTGCACCCGCTTGAGGAACTGCTTGGGCATGATCTGGTCGGTGTCGACGTCGGCGCGGTCCAGGTGGGAGACCCGGCCCTCGATCGTGTGTATCGGCTCCATGCTCAACCCCTCTCGATGGCGGACCGCGCTCGCGCCGTCGCGCGCGCGGAGGTTTGCAGTCTGCTGTGCCGGCGAAGCGCCCCGCCTCGCCGACACCGTGGCGGAGGCGACGGCAGCGCTCGCAAGCCGACATACGAGCGTACGTTATCACAAACATCTCGCACGCCACGCGTCCCCCCGGCGTGTTCGACACCACGAGAACGCCCCCCATCCCCAAAAAGAGGCTCTACCCGTAGTAGCGCGCGATCACCTGCAGCTGGCCGAACAGGTCGTTGGCGATCACCAGCACGAGGATCCCCGCGCCCACGGCCGGCCCCCAGCGGCGACCCGCGCCGCGCGCCGCCAGCGCCAGCACCGCCCCCCACAGCCCCGCCAGCGGCAGCAGATAGCGCGCGTCGGCGAATTCCGCCGCCGCGCCCGGATAGGCCAGATAGCCCGAGGCCGCGATCAGCACGAGCAGACCGAGCGCCATCGTCGCATAGCTCGCAAGCTCGGCCAGGCGCACCCGCAGCAGCGAGCGCACGCGCACCAGCTCGCGCACGCACAGCAGCGCGATCGCCGCGACCGGAACCGCCGCGGCGCTGTACACCCAGCCCGGAAACGTCGTATCGCCCCACCCATACAGCCCGATCGTGTCCCTGAACCACACCTGCCGCGGGATCGAGACGCCGCTGAAGTCGTTGTGCATCCACGGCAGCCGCGGCAGATAGAACTGCCAGATGTAGCTCAGCTCCGCCGACAGCGAGTGCCGCGCGCTCGTCAGGGTCGAAGCGCCCCCCGAGACGAGCCCAAACAGCGGATGGCCGGAGAGCAGGTTGACGATCCCATACAGCGCCCCCGGGGCGACCGCGATCGCCAGCGCCGGAGCCAGCATCCGGTAGTAGGCGCTCGCGCCGGCCGTGCGCGCCGCGCGGCGCGCGAGCAGGATCAGCCCGAGCACCACCCCGGGCGCCACACCCGCGAAGTTGAGCTTGCTCGCCAGGCCAACCGCGGTCAGCGCGCCCAGCACGAGCGCCGAGCGCTGCGTCAGCCCACGGCGAAACGCCCGCGCCAGGCAATAGAACACGACCGCCGAGACGGCGATCAGCAGCGCGTCGGGATTGACCGTGGAGGAGGAGTATCCGAGCAGCGGCCCGAGCGCCACCCCGAGCCCGCCGACCGTCCACGCCCAGCGCCGCTCGGGCAGCGCCTCGCGCACAAACAGGAACACAAACAGTCCGCTGACCCCGGCGAGCAGCGCGCTGAACAGCCGCATCAGCGTCAGCTGGGTGAGAATCGACCCGCCCGAGCCGAGCAGATAGGGAATCGCCTGCAGCGCGTAGTAGAGCGGCGGCTCCGAGCTCGCCACGCCCGCGCCGCCGGGACCGGAGCGCGACAGCGGCCGAGCGAGGTCGCGTTCGAGCTTTTCCTGCTGGGCGGTCGAGAAGATCGTGTGGCCGGCCGGGCGAAAGCGCACTTCGGCGTGGTGCAGATCGCTCAGCGCGACCTGCTCTTCCTGGGAGTATTCGCTCGCAGAGGACGAGGGCAGCCGGCCCGTCTGCACCAGCTGCTGCACATAGGCGAAATGGTCGGGCTCATCGAGCCCGAGGAAGGGCGGCGCGATCAGCGACCAGCACACCGCGTTCAGCAGCGCCACCAGCGCGCACACCCAGGCGGCCCGCGGCACGCGCGCCAGCGCCGTGCGCGTGGCCGCGAGCCGTGCGCGGCCCCGCGCGAAGGCGATCGGCCGCGCCGACTTGCGCACCGGCGGGCGCCGGCGCGACGTGCGCGGCCTGCGCGCGGCGCTCACCGCAGCTCCCTCACCGCCAGCCACGACCCGGCGGCCAGCGCGGCGCACATCGCCAGCGCCACCAGCAGCGCGACCCAGCTGCCGCTCGGGGAGCGGCCGAGCCCCATGTGGCGCGCGACGGCGCGCAGCATCGACCACCACGAGCCCCTGGCCGAGCGCATGTATTCGACCGTGAAGCGGCCCGGCAGCACGCCCCCCGCGAGGTAGCGCGCGGCCACCGCCGCGCTCGTGCGCGAGCCGCCGACCTGCACCTCTTCCGCCGCCGGGCCGAGCGCGAAGCAGACGCGCGCCCCCGCGACCGCGCGCGCGAGCGGTTTGACCGAAACGGTGACCGCGCCCGCCGTCCAGCCGGCGCTCGCCGTGCCGGCGGCCAGCACGCGCGACCCCGACAGCGCCGTGACCGTCACGCGCGGCCCCACGCTGGCGACGAGCGTCAGGCGAATCGCCGTGACGCCGGCGGGCAGCACTTCGCCGCCCTGACACGCGCCGACGCCGCCGCCGAATTCGCCGACCGGCTGCACGGCCGGCGCGCCATTGGCGCGAACCACCGCGGTCGGCGACCCCGACAGCGTCACCGCCAGCAGGATCGCCACCAGCGCAAGGCCAACCGCGAGCGTCGCGACCGCGCGCGTCATGCGCGGCCGTGAGCTTGCGCGCACGCCCCCGCGAGCGAGAGAAAAACAACCGTCCCCGATTCAGCTGCGCCGAGCGTCCTCCACATAGCCGAATGGTACATGCGTCACGACATATGGGATTCTCCTGCGGAGGCGAACCAGGTCGTTGCGCGTGGGGCGCGCAGGCGCAGCGGCTGCGCCCTGGAGACGCTCAGCTCCAGTTGCGGATGTCGGTGAAGTGCCCCTCGATCGCGGCCGCCGCGGCCATCTGCGGGGAGACGAGGTGCGTGCGCCCGCCGCGGCCCTGGCGGCCCTCGAAGTTGCGGTTCGACGTGGAGGCGCAGCGCTCGCCCGGGGCGAGCGTGTCGGGGTTCATGCCCAGGCACATCGAGCAGCCCGCCACGCGCCAGTCGAAGCCGGCGTCGCGGAAGATGCGATCGAGGCCCTCGGCCTCGGCCTGCGCCTTGACCTGCTGGGAGCCGGGCACGACCATCGCGCTCACGCCCGCCGCGACCCTGCGCCCCGCGACCACCTCGGCGGCGGCGCGCAGATCGCCGATGCGCGAATTGGTGCACGAGCCGATGAACACGCGGTCGAGCGCGATCTGCTCGATCGGCGTGCCGGGCTCGAGGTCCATGTAGTGCAGCGCGCGTTCGGTCGCCTCGCGGTCGGCGGGGCTGTCGAACTGCTCCGGCGAGGGCACGCGCGCATCGATCGCCGCGACCATCCCCGGGGTCGTGCCCCACGTCACCTGCGGGGAGAGCGCCGCGGCATCGACGAGCACGTCGCTGTCATACCACGCGCCCTCCTCGCTCGGCAGCGCCTGCCAGCGCTCAATCGCGGCCTCGAGCTCCGCCCCCCTGGGCGCGCCCGGGCGGCCGTCCGGCCAGCGCTCGCCGGGCTCGGCGAACCACGCGAAGGTGGTGTCGTCGGGGGCGATCATGCCCGCGCGCCCGCCGGCCTCGATCGTCATGTTGCAAACGGTCATGCGCCCCTCCATGCCGAGCGCCCGGATCGCCGGCCCGACATACTCGACCACGTGCCCGGTGGCGCCGCCGACGCCGATCTGCCCGATCGTGCCGAGGATCAGGTCCTTGGCGGTGACGCCGAAGCCGAGCTCGCCCTCGTAGCGAATGCGCATCGAGCGCGGCCGCTGCTGCACCATGCACTGCGTCGCCAGCACGTGCTCGACCTCGCTCGTGCCGATCCCGAAGGCGAGCGCCCCGAACGCGCCGTGGGTGGCGGTGTGGGAGTCCCCGCACACGATCGTCGCCCCCGGCTGGGTGACACCCAGCTCCGGGCCGATCACATGCACGATCCCCTGGCGCTCGGAGCCCAGCGAGTAGACGGGCACGCCGAACTCGGCGCAGTTGCGCTCCAGCGTCTGCACCTGCACGCGCGAGAGCTCGTCCTTGATGCGAGCCGCGACGGGCGTGCCGTCCGTCGGCGTATTGTGATCGGCGGTCGCCAGCGTGCGCTCGGGCCGGCGCACGCCGCGGCCGGCCAGGCGCAGGCCCTCGAAGGCCTGCGGGCTCGTGACCTCGTGCACCAGATGCAGGTCGATGTAGAGCAGCCCGGAGCCGGGCGAGCCGACCTCGTGCGCCTCCCAGATCTTCTCGAACATGGACTTCGGCATTGGCTCTCCTAACTTCGTCTCAGCCCGGCGCTGACGACCGCCAGGAAGGCGGCCGGGGCGTCGGTGGGGTTCTCGAAATGGTGCGGCAGGTCGGCGTCGAAGGTCACACAGTCGCCGGCCGCCAGCTCGTAGCGCTGACCGTCGCACACGAGCACGACGCCACCCTGCTCGACCAGCGCCGTCTCGCGGCTGCCCGGCTCGTGCATCGGCGGATCGTCCGCGGCGCCGGTGGCTCCACCCGGGGCGAGCGTGTGGCGCGAGAGCTCCGCGCGCTGCCCCGGTTGCGCGGGGGTCAGCACCTCGTAGCGATGACCGCGCCTGGCGCTGCCCCCCCGTGTGCGCTCGCCCGCGCGCACGATCGTGACCGAGCCGCCCTCGTCCAGGCGCAGCAGCTGGGAGAGGCGGAGGTCAAGGCCGGCGGCGATCCGCGCGGCCACCGTCAGCGTCGGGCTCGTCTCCCCCCGCTCGACCTGCGAGAGCATCGGCGCGCTGACGCCGCTGCGCTCGGCCAGATCGCGCAGCGACAGCGAGGACGCCTCGCGCAGCGCCCGCACGCGCGCGCCGATCGCGGCCGAATCGAACGCCTCCCGGCCGGGGGCGGGATCGGCGGCGTTCTCGGCGCTCGCGCGCGTCTTCGCGGTGGTGGTGGGCATACGAGCGTACGTTATCACAGACGATGGGAGCTTGCACAAGCCCCCGTACACCGACCCCCACGGTCACGGCGGCCACGGCGCATTTCCGGCATGTGGCGACGCCGGCACGTTAGAAACAGTTCGTTCTAATCACCCGACTCTTACGCACTAGCGGTGTATACTGGAGGGCCGTCCGCAGTCGAGTGAAACGGGATTTACAAATCGATTGACGACACAACCTATCTGGAGGTGTAGAGATGAAGTGGGTCAGCATGAGCGTGCTGGCGGCACTGTGCTCGCTGATGTTCCTCAGCGCAGCCGGAACCGGCACCGCGCTCGCCGCAGAAAAATGTGTGCGGGTCGTTCGAGGCGAACCCAGCATGTGGAGGTACTATGGAGCCATCGAGTGCCGCGTCTTACAGAGGCTTTACCCAGTAAGCAGGTACGTCTTAGCCATCGTACCAGGAGTAAAAGTGAGTGGCGGCGAATGCGTTCAAGTCGCCTCAGAAGAACCCAGTCATTGGACAAACTCAGAATGCACAACCGCAGGAGAAGGGACCGGCGGATTCGCCAAGGTCTCAGAATCCACATACTTACCTGCCGAATGGTTAGACAACGGAGCTGCGATAACGTCTGCGCAATTAGTTGAGTCGGAAGGAGAACTGTTACTCGGAGACACCGTCCTCGGCGTAAAAGTGGACATATTATGCAGCGCGATTTTCGTCGGGTCCGTCGGACCGTCGGGCGAAGACGAACTCACTGAAATGTTAACCTTAGCCGGAGAAGCGATCAGCAAAACGCCGTTAGTGGAACCGAGCTTGACGTGCACAAACGACGAAAACTGTGCCGAAGCGTTAGTTTGGGCCGTCAACCTACCATGGCAATCCCAGCTGACATTAATGGAACAGGGCACAGAATCGTTCTTTGAAGATGCCTCCTCGAGCGAAAATGAAGCAGTCGGGTTCTACATCAGTTGCATGAGCCTCGGCATCACAGATACCTGCACCGCCAGTACGACCGCAACCAATGCGACCAACATAACGGGTGGCGTCAACGCTGAAGCCACCGAAGCATTTACGTTGTTAACCGGGCTGTCGAATGCAAACTGTGAAACCGGAGGGGCAGAAAAGGGACTCGTCGAAGGATTAAGCCTGATATTACTAACTGCGGGAGGCACGCTGACGGTATCCGAATAGCGCTAACCGCACAGCGACCCTCGATACCTGCCCGGGCGAGGCCTCGTCCGGGCAGGCAGCCGCAAACCGCCATGTGCCGGCGGGCAGGCGCCCGCCCTACGCCGCCGGCTCGGGCAGCCCCACCCCGCGCTCGCTCTCCCGCGCCCGCGCCACTCCGATCGACAGCGCCCGCACGTAAGCGCGGGCGGCCGCCTCGATGATGTCGGTGGAGACGCCCTGACCGGCGCCGGTCTGGCCCTGCACCTCGACCACGACCGAGACCTCCCCCAGCGCGTCCTGGCCCTCGGTGACGGCGTCGACGCGGAACTCGCGCAGCGCCGCGTCGATGCCGGTGGCCGCGTTGATGGCCTTGAAGATCGCGTCGACCGGCCCGTCGCCGGAGGACTCGCCGGTCCTGACCGTGCGCGACCCCTCCCCCGCCGAGCCGTCCTCGACGCCGACGTTCACGCGCGCCATCGGCGGGCCCGCCGAGGAGGCCGCCACCTCGAAGTCGACGAACGCGTATGTCGCGCCCTGCTCGTCGCCGCGCAGCTCCTCGGCGACCAGCGCCTCCAGGTCCATCGCCGTCACCTGCTTCTTGCGGTCGGCGATCTCCTTGAAGCGCTTGAACGCCGTGTTCAGCGCATGGCCCTGCACCTTGAAGCCCATCTCCTCCAGCGCCGCGCCCAGCGCGTGGCGGCCGGAGTGCTTGCCCAGCACGATCGAGTTGCTCCGCAACCCCACGGTTGTGGCGTCCATGATCTCGTACGTGGCGCGCTCCTTCAGCACGCCGTCCTGGTGGATGCCGGCCTCGTGGGCGAACGCGTTGCGCCCGACGATCGCCTTGTTGGGCTGCACCGGGTAGCCGGTCAGGCGCGAGACCAGCCGCGAGCTGCGCGCGATCTCGGTCGTGTGCACGCCCGTCCACAGGCCCAGGGCCGGCTCGCGCGTGTGCAGCAGCATCACGATCTCCTCCAGCGACGCGTTGCCGGCGCGCTCGCCGATGCCGTTGATCGCACACTCCACCTGGCGCGCGCCGGCGCGCACCCCCGCCAGCGAATTGGCGACCGCCAGGCCCAGGTCGTTGTGGCAGTGCACGGAGACGACCGCCTCGCGCAGGCCCGGCACCAGCCGGTAGAGCTCGCCGAACATCGCCGCGTACTCATCGGGCATCGTGTAGCCGACGGTGTCGGGCACGTTGATCGTCGTGGCGCCCTCCTCCAGCGCGATCTGGATGACCTCCGCCATGTAGGCCACGTCCGAGCGCGAGCCGTCCTCGGGGGAGAACTCGACGTCCTCGCACAGCTCGCGCGCGTGCGCGACCGCGGCGCGCACCTGGCCCTTGACGTCCTCGCGCGTGGTTTGCAGCTTGCGCTCGATGTGGATGTCCGAGGTCGCGATGAACGTGTGGATGCGCGGTCGCTCGGCGTCGCGAATCGCCTCCCAGGCCGCCTCGATGTCCTGCGCGGAGGTGCGCGCCAGCGCGCAGATCACGGGGGGCGCGGGGCCAAGGTCCGCGCGCGCGATCGCCTGCACCGCCTCGAAGTCCCCGGGCGAGGAGATCGGAAAGCCCGCCTCGACGACGTCCACGCCCAGGCGCGCCAGCTGCTGGGCGATCTCGAGCTTCTCCTGCCTGTTCAGCGCGATCCCGGGCGACTGCTCGCCGTCGCGCAGGGTCGTGTCGAAGATCCGTACGCGGTCGCGGCCGTGCCGCGCGGGGTGCTCGCGCCGCGAAGGGTGCTCCCGCCGCGAGGCGCTCTCCTGCCCCCGGGGGTGCTCGCTGCTGTTCGATGCTGTGCTCATGCTCGCTTCTCCAGTTCTCTCGCTTTGACTCTTCTCCTTTGGTATGCGGCTACGCGGCCGCCACGCGCTATTCCCCCCGAGGGGGGAGCAGAAGGAGAAGCGCGAGCGAGAACTGGCGGAACATGCTCAGGGCAGCGTAGCAGCCGCGTCGAGCTGCGGCGCCCAGGCGGCGTCGGGGACGAGCACGACCTTGCCGACGTTGTGTCGCGTGGTGAGCACTTCCTGTGCGGCGCCGACCTCCCTGAATTCGAAGGACGACTCGATCACCGGCTGGATCGTGCCGTCGTCCATCAGCTCGCGCAGCGGGTCGATCCAGGGCTCCAGCGTGCCGCGGGCCTTCCACAGCGCGAGCATGTTCAGGCCGATCACCGACTTGGATTCGGACATCTGCTTCAGCGCGCTGAAGCGCGGGGTGCGCGCGAGTGTGCGCAGCGCGACGAGCGGTTTGCGTTTGCCCCCCGACACGACGCCGGAGGCGCCGAAGGCGATCAGCCGCCCGCCGGGGCGCAGCATCTCATAGCTGCGGCGCAGGCTCGAGCCGCCGAGCGGGTCGAGGATCACGTCGAGATCCCCCACACCATTCGGTCTGCTGGCGCGCTCGTAGTCCATGATGTAGTCGGCGCCGAGCAGGGCGAGGCGCGTGTGCTTGTAGGGGGAGGCGGTGCCGTAGATCTCCTTCGCGCCGAAGCGGCGCGCGAGCTGCACCGCGGCGGTGCCGACGCCGCCCCCGGCGGAGTGGATCAGCACCCGCTCGCCCGGCTGCAGGTTGCCGTAGCCGACGAGCGCCGCCCACGCGGTGGCGTAGTTGACGGGGATCGCGGCGCCCTGCTCGAAGGAGAGGCGATCGGGCAGCGCCACGCAGTCGCTCTCGGGCACGACCACCTGGGTGGCGTAGCCGCCGAACATCGTGCCCGCGATCACGCGCTGGCCCAGCGTCAGCTGCTCCACGCCTTCGCCGACGCCGACGACCGTGCCGGCCACCTCGTAGCCGACGACGCACGGCGGCTTGGGCGCGTCGGGGTAGAGGCCGATGCGCGCCATCACGTCGGCGAAGTTGACGCCACACGCGGCGACCTCGACGCGCACACAGCCCGGTCGCAGAGCAGGGTCGGGCCGCTGAACCGTTTTGAGCACGTCTCGCCCACCGTGCTTGACGATCTCGATCGCCCGCATAGCGTATGAGACTACTCCATCAATTGGGATCGGGGGTCGTGCCCTCGATCCGGCGTCAGCTCAGCGCGACCGACCAGCCGGCGACGAAGCCCTCGCTGGCGACGATCTCGTCGATCACCTCGCGCGGCACCGGCGCGTCGGTCGTGACGACCATCGCAGCCAGCCGCCGCTCGGATGCGGCCGGCCCGCCGCCCTGCGGTGCGCGCCCCGCCGACGGCGGGCCGGGCGTGTGGCCGACCGCGGCCGAGGAGATGTTGACGGCGTGCGCGCCGAAGATCGTGCCGACGCGGCCGATCATGCCGGGCAGGTCGGCGTAGCGGAACACGCACACGTTCGGCGTCAGCTCGATCGTCAGGCGCCGGCCCTGCACCTCGACGAGGTGCGGCACGCGGTTGGGCCCGATGCCGGTGCCGGCGACCGCGACGCGCTCCTCCCCGGCGATCACGGTGACGCGGATCAGCTCGTTGAAGTCCTGCGCCTCGCTGACCGACTTCTCCTCCACGACGATCCCGCGCTGCTGGGCCATCGACGGCGCGTTGACGAGGTTGACCTGCTCCTCGGTGCGACCCTCCAGCGCCCCCTCGATCACGGCGAGGGACAGCAGGCGTGTGTCGAAGTCGGCGATGCGGCCCATGAAGGCCGCCTCGATGCGCTCCACCGAGCTGCCCTCGGCAAGCGACATCGCGAGGCGGCCGAGGCGCCGCGCGAGTGGCAGGAACGGCCCGAGCACCTCCATGTCCTCCGCGCCGATCGCGGGGATGTTCACGGCGGTGGAGACGACGCCGCCGGTGAGCGCCGCCACGATCTGCTCGGCGCTCTGATAGCCGGCGCGGTCGGTTGCCTCCGCGGTGGAGGCGCCGAGGTGCGGGGTGACGACCACCTGGGGGTAGCCCTGGAACAGCGGGTAGTCGACGATCGGCTCGGAGGGAAACACGTCGAGCGCGGCGCCGGCGACCTTGCCGCTGTCGAGCGCGTCCTTCAGCGCGGCGTCGTCGATCAGCCCGCCGCGCGCGACGTTGAGGATGCGCACGCCGTCGCGCATCTTCGCGAACGCCTCCGCGTTCACCCAGCCGGCCGTCTCGGGCGTCTTGGGCAGGTGCACGGTGATGAAGTCCGCCTGTGCGTAGATCTCCTCGCTGCTGGCGGCCTTCTCGACGCCGAGCTCACGGTAGCGCTCGGCGCTGACGAACGGGTCGAACGCGAGCACGCGCATGCCGAACCCACGCGCGCGCGCCGCCACCAGCTGGCCGATGCGCCCGAAGCCGAGAACGCCGAGCGTCTTCTCGTACAGCTCGACGCCGGAGAACTTCGAGCGCTCCCACCTGCCGCTCGTCAGCGACACATACGCCTGGGGAATGTTGCGCGCGAGCGCGAGCAGCAGCGCCATCGTGTGCTCGGCGGCGGTGACGACGTTCGACTCCGGCGCGTTGGCGACGACGATCCCGCGGCGCGTGGCGGCCTCCACGTCGACGTTGTCCACACCGACGCCGGCGCGTCCGATCGCACGCAGGTTGGTGGCCCGCTCGATCAGCTCCGCCGTCATCTTCGTCGCCGAGCGAATCAGGATGCCGTGGTAGTCGCCGATCCGCTGCGCCAGCTGCTCGTCGCTCCAGTCGATGCCGAGGTCCACTTCGAAGTGCTCCTGCAGCAGCTTGACGCCGGAGTCGCCGACCTTCTCCTTGACCAGCACCTTCAACCGTTCGTCGCCGCTCATGGGTGCGTCCTCCGGGGAGATGTATGTATCGTTTTAACTGGATTTGCCATAGTGACTACATTATGTATTTACTTCTGTGAATCGCTTAAAGTCGAACATAGACGACGCCCGCATCACGCGAGCATTCGCTCAACCACCCAGTCGACACACGCCGTGAGCGCGCGCACATCGTCCGGCTCGACCGCCGGGAACATGCCCACGCGCAGCTGGTTGCGCCCCAGCTTGCGATAGGGCTCGACGTCGACGATGCCGTTCGCGCGCAGCGTCTTCGCCAGCGCGGCGGCATCGACGCGCTCGTCGAAGTCGATCGTGCCCACGACCAGCGAGCGGCTGGCGGGGTCGGCGACGAACGGCGCGGCGCACGTGCTGCGCCCGGCCCACTCGTAGAGGTGCGTCGAGGACTCGCGCGTGCGCGCCACACACCACTCCAGACCGCCGCCGTCGAGCATCCAGCGGATCTGGTCGGCCAGCAGGAACAGGGTGGCGACCGCCGGGGTGTTGTAGGTCTGGTCCTTGCCGGAGTTTTCCAGCGCGATCGGCAGCGACAGCGACGCGGGCGTGAAGCGTCCTGTGGAGCCGATCCGAGAAATCCGCTCCAGCGCGGCGGGGCTGAGCAGCGCCGCCCATAGCCCTCCATCGCCGGCGAAGCACTTCTGCGGAGCGAAGTAGTAGACGTCGGCGTGGGACACATCGAGCGGAAGCCCGCCCGCGCCCGAGGTGGCGTCGATCAGCACGAGCGCCTCGCCGGCGGCGGCCGGGCGCAGCACCGGCGCCATCACGCCCGTGGAGGTCTCGTTGTGAGCCCACGCGATCGCATCGACCGCGCCCTGCTCGGCGAGCGCCGCGTCGAGCTGCTCGGCGCTCGGCGCGGCGCCGGGCTCGGCGCTCACGACCGCCGGGTCCTCCAGGAACGGCGCCTCGCTCGTGACCGTCGCGAAC
The DNA here is from genome assembly GCA_963831995.1 of uncultured Solirubrobacterales bacterium. Lineage (GTDB taxonomy): Bacteria > Actinomycetota > Thermoleophilia > Solirubrobacterales > Solirubrobacteraceae > Palsa-744. The sequence continues at coordinate 649,877 of CAWHSI010000001.1, forward strand.
TTCTGGGAGAACTCGCCGAAGCTGAGGTGCAGCGCGCGCCGCTCGATCAGCCCGAACGCGGCGGCGTCCCAGAACGCGGTGGCGCCGCCGTTGCCGAGCGCGACCTCATAGCCGTCGGGCAGCGAGAACAGCTCGCGCAGACCGGCGCGGATCGCCGCGACAAGACTCTTCACGGGCTGCTGGCGATGCGATGTGCCCATCGGCGCCTCGCCCCCCGCCAGGCGCCTCAGCGCGTCGGGCCGCACCTTCGACGGCCCACAGCCGAAGCGGCCGTCGGCGGGCTTCAGCTCGTCGGGTATCACGAGTCGGGCTTGCTCCTGGGGGCTGGTCGTCATGGGGCTTCCTCGCGGGGTGTCGAAGATCGAAGGATGCCCAGGCGCGCGGCGACAACGACACTCGCCGCTCCCCGGTGGTGAACTCCACCTAGTGCGCCAGTCGCGACGAGGAAGGCGAGTGTAGCGAACCTAGAAGGAGGGACGAATCCAGTCCATGTGCGAGCGCAGCTCGCCGCCCACTTGCTCGATCTGCGTGCCGGTCTGCTCGGCGCGCATGCGCTTGAAGTTCTCCTGCCCGGCGCGGTTCTCGGCGATCCACTCGCGCGCGAAGTCGCCGTCCTGGATCTCCTTGAGGATCTGGCGCATTTTCTCGCGCGTCTCCTGCGTGATGACGCGCTTGCCGCGCGTGTAGTCGCCGTACTCGGCGGTGTTGGAGATCGAGTAGCGCATCCCCGCGAGGCCCTTCTCGTACATCAGGTCGACGATCAGCTTCAGCTCGTGCATGCACTCGAAGTACGCCATCTCGGGGTCATAGCCCGCGTCCACGAGCGTCTGAAAGCCGGCCTGCACGAGCTCCGAGGCGCCGCCGCACAGCACGGCCTGCTCGCCGAACAGATCGGTCTCGGTCTCGTCCTTGAAGGTCGTCTCGATCACGCCGCCGCGCGTGCAGCCGATGCCCTTGGCATAGGCGAGCGCCAGCGCGCGCGCGTTGCCGGTGGCATCCTGGGCGACCGCGATCAGGCCGGGCACGCCGCTGCCCTCGGTGAACTGCCGGCGCACCAGGTGGCCGGGGCCCTTGGGGGCGACCATCGCCACATCGACGCCCGGGGGCGGCTCGACCTCGCCGTAGTGGATCGAGAACCCATGGCCGAACAGCAGCATGTTGCCGGCGGCGATGCCGTCTGAGATCTCCCCCCACACCTGACGGTGCAGCTCGTCGGGGACGAGCATCATCACGAGGTCCCCGCGGCTTGCCGCCTCCACGGGCGAGAGCACCTCGAAGCCGTCCTCGCGCGCCTTCGCCGCGGAGGCGGAGTCGGCGCGCAAACCAACCACGACATCGACGCCGGAGTCCTTCAGGTTCAGCGCATGGGCATGGCCCTGAGAGCCATAGCCGACGATGGCAACGGTCTTGCCGGGGCGCCCCCCGGATGGGGGGTCGAGAAGAGATAGGTCCGCATCGTCGTCGTAGAGCATCGCGCGCAGATTATCCGACCGGCCGCCCGAGCGGGTCTCGGCTACGCCGACGGCGGTGCCAGCGCGAGCCAAAGCCCTGCCCCACGCGGCGAGGACTCCGCTCGACGGACCCGCCCAACGGACCCGACCCAACGGGCGAGGACCCCGCGAGGCGCTGGAAGCGCGGGCCTCGGCTACGCCGTGGCCATTGCGCACAGCGCGCGCATCGGCACTTCGACCGAGCCGTCCGGCTCGACGAAGCGTTTCAGCCGCCGGGCCAGACCGTCGCGGATTTCGGCGATCTCAGCCTCGGGACGGGCAAGCACCGTCTCGCGGAAGTCGCGCATGAGGTCGAGCGTCGTCTGCCAGTACTCCTCGAAGTCCTCGGCGCGATGGATCAGATCCACGGCTTCCACCCACACCTCGTGAAAACCGGCAGCCTCCAGCAGGTCGCGAACGTGGACGATGTCGTCGAGCGCGAACAGCCCGGGCACGTTCCGCGGCGGCGGCTCGGCCAGCCCGCGCTCCTGCAGCTCGGCGGCGGGCGCCCCCGCCCACGGGTTGTGCTCGATTTCGTCCCACACCGCCAGCGAGAGATGACCGCCGGGACGCATCACGCGCCGCGTCTCCGCGAGCGCCGCGGCCGGGTCGGCCATCAGCATGTAGCCCCAGCGGCACAGCACGATGTCCACGCTCGCCACCGGCAGATCGATCCATTCGGCGTTGAGCACCTGAAACTCGACGTTGGTCAAATTCAGTTCGCCCGCCCGCTTGCGTGCACCGTCGAGCATCGCATCGGCCTGGTCGCTCGTGATCACACCCCCCACGGGACCAACCATCTCGGCCACGAGAAACCCGGTGTCGCCAAGGCCGGCGGCCAGCTCCAGCACGCGATGGCCCGGCTGGGGTTCGGCCGCGTCGATCATCCAGTGCGTCACCGGCTCGGAGAACTCGCGCAGCACCGCCTGGCGCGCCACCCAGCCCGGAGCGGCGGCTTCCCAGTGGGCGATGCTCGCTTCGCGATGCGCGCGCGCCACCGCGCCCCTGCGAGCGCGATCCGCATCGCCTGTCTGCTCGTTGTCCCGTTCCTCCTCAGGTTCAACGATGCTCATCTCGGCGCCTCGACGACTCGTGGCCAGTTCCAACAGTACCCATCAAGCGGCTCACATGGTGCGTGTTTCACGGTTCCGAAGATGCCCATTTAACACCTCCCTCATAGATCCCTTCGCAACAGCTTGCCAGAGCGCGTCCGCGGGAGCGGCGCCGAGGAGAACTCCACGTGCTTGGGCACCTTATACGGAGCCAGGCGCTCAGAGCAATGTTCGCGCAGAGCGCCCTCCTCCACGGCCGCCCGCGGGGCCAGCACCACAACCGCGGTGACGGCCTCGCCCCAGCGCTCGTCGGAGCGCCCCAGCACCGCCGCCTCGAGCACCGCCGGGTGCGCTTCGAGCACCGCCTCCACCTCGCTCGGCGCGACGTTCTCCCCACCGGTCACGATCGTGTCGGCCTTGCGCCCGCTGACGTGCACAAAGCCCTCGGCGTCGATCAGCCCGAGATCGCCGGTGTGCAGGCGCCCGTCGGCCGATCGGCAGGCAGGGGCGATCGTCGGGCCGGCGAGCACGATCTCCCCGTCGGGCGCTATCTCCACGCGCGTGCAAAACAGCGGCACGCCGGCGCCGGCGCCGGCGCCGGTGTCGGTGTCGGTGTCGGTGTCGGTGTCGGTGTCGCACGCGGCGATCGTCTCCCCCTCCGCCGCAGCCTCGCTCGCCCCGCCTTCGGCTCCGGCGCCCGAGCCGCCCAGGAGCGCCAGCGGGACCGTCGCCGCCTGCGAGCAGCACTCGGTCATGCCATAGGTCTCCACCACCGGCACGCCCGCCGCGCGTGCGCGCCTGGTGAGCGCGGCCGGCACCGGCCCGCCGCCCGTCAGCGCGCAGCGCAGCCGCGGCGGGTCGCGCAAGCCAGCGTCCAGCAGCCGCGCCAGCGTCGTCGAGACGAGCGACACGAGCGTGATCTGCTCGCTCTGCAGCGCATGAAGCACCGCGCCGGTGTCGAAGCGCTCGTGCACGACCGCGGTGGTGGCATAGATCGCGCTGCGCAGCAGGATCGACAGGCCGCCCACGTGGGAGACGGGCAGCGCACACAGCCAGCGCTCCCGGGGGTCCACGCCGAGCGCCACGGCCGAGCCGAGCGCGCTCCACAGGAAGTTGCCATAGGTCAGCTCCACCGGCCGCGGAGCCGACGTCGTGCCGGAGGTGTGGATCACCGCGCACACCGCGTCGAGGTCGTGCACGCAGCCGGGCATCTCCGGTGCATCGCCGCCCACGCCGGGCGAGCGCCGCACTCCAGGCGGCTGCTGCGCGCCACGCAGCCGCTCCACGGCGGGGGACCGCTCCACGCCAAGCGGCTGCTGCTCGCCATGCAGCCGCTCCACGGCAGGCGACCGCTCCACGCCGTGCGGCTCCAGCGCGCCACGCAGCCGCTCCACGGCGGGCGACCGCCCCACGCCAAGCGGCCCCTCCACGGCAAGCGGCTCCTCGACCAGCAGCCGCGCGCCGGCGACGATCCGCTCGCGCTCGGCGGCCGTGAGGCGCAGGTCCACGGGCACCGCGACCGCGCCCAGCAGCATGCACGCGTGCAGTGCCTGCGCGAATGCGATGCCGGGCGCGAGCGCAATCGCGACGCGCTCCCCGGGACGCACTCCGCGCTCGCTCAGCTCGGTCGCGCCCGCGCGCGCCGAGCGCCACAGCTCGGCATAGGACACCCGCGCATCGCGCGCTTGCAGCGCGGTGAGCGTCGGCGCCGAGCTGGCGGCGCGCCGCAGCCATGCTTCGACCTGCATCGCCACAGGCTAGCCTTTCGCGTTGGATCGATGGTGTGCGCTTCGCGCGCACGCCAATCAAAGCTACTGACGGGAGCGTTGAGCAACCTTGGACACCACATGGATCGCAGCCGGCAGCTACACCGATATCCGCTATGAGAAGTCGCTCGAGCCAGACGGCCGCGGCGAGCATGGCGCGCCCCGCATCGCAAAGATCACGATCGACCGCCCCGAGGTCAGAAACGCTTTCCGCCCACTGACCGTCGTCGAGATCTCCCAGGCCCTGGAGGCGGCGCGCGAGGACGGCGAGGTGGGCGCGATCGTGCTGTGCGGAGAGGGCCCGCTGGCGTTCTGCTCGGGCGGCGATCAGCGCGTGCGCGGCGACTCCGGGTACCTCGCCGAGGACGAGGCGGGCAAGGCCGGCATCGGTCGTTTTCACGTCACCGACCTGCACGTGCAGATCCGCCGGCTGCCCAAGCCGGTCGTGGCGATGGTCGCCGGGTACGCCGTCGGCGGCGGGCAGGTGCTGCAGCTCGTGTGCGATCTGACGATCGCCGCCGACAACGCGCGCTTCGGGCAGACCGGCCCGCGCGTGGGCTCCTTCGACGGGGGCTTCGGCGCCGGGCTGCTCGCGAACATGGTCGGCGTCAAGAAGGCGAAGGAGATCTGGTTTCTGTGCCGCCAGTACGACGCGCAGCAGGCGCTTGCGATGGGGCTCGTCAACACCGTGGTGCCACTGGAGCGCCTGGAGCAGGAGACCGTTCAGTGGTGCCGCGAGATGCTCCAGCTCTCGCCGTTTGCGCTGCGACTGCTGAAGGCGAGCTTCAACGCCGCCGAGGACGGCCTCGCGGGCATCCAGCAGCTCGCCCACGACGCCAACCTGCTGTTCTACGGCAGCGAGGAGGCGCGCGAGGGACGCGAGGCCTACAAGCACAAGCGCGCCCCGGACTTCGCGCGCTTTCCCCGCCGCGCATGACCCCATCGCGCACAGTCGCCGCCCCGACCATGCCCGGCCGCGCGAAAACCTCGAGCACGGTGCACATCTGGGTGATGGCCGCACGCGTGCGCACCCTGCCGGCGGCGGTCGCGCCGGTGCTCGTCGGCACCTCGCTCGCGCTCGGCGACGGGCACTTCCGCCCGCTCGCGTTCGTGGCGGCGCTGCTGGGCGCCGTGTTCATCCAGGTCGGCACCAATCTGTCCAACGACTACTCCGACGCGCGCCGCGGCGCCGACACCGAGGACCGCCTCGGCCCCGTGCGGGTGACCGCCGGGGGCCTAGTGCCGCCCAACACGGTGCTGCTGGCTACCTACGTGACGTTCGGGCTGGCGGTGCTGTGCGGGGTGTACCTGGTGGCGGTCGCCGGCTGGGAGCTGATCGCCGTCGGCGCGGCGTCGATCCTCGCCGGCGTGCTCTACACGGGCGGGCCGCGACCCTACGGGTACGAGGGCCTGGGCGAGCTGTTCGTGTTCCTGTTCTTCGGCATCGTGGCGGTCAGCGGGTCGTATTTCGTGCAGGTGCAGCAGCTGCCGTGGCAGGCATTCGCGTGCGCGGTGCCGGTCGGGCTGCTGGCGAGCGCGATCCTCGTCGTCAACAACGTGCGCGACCTGGAGACCGACCGCCGCGCGGGCAAGCGCACGCTGGCGGTGCGCCTCGGCCGCGGGCGCACGCGCACGCTCTACACGGCGATGGTGGCGGGCGCGTTCGCACTCGTGCCGCTGCCGTGGCTGCTCGGCTCGATGACCGCGTGGCTGCTGCTGCCGTGGCTTGCGATCCCGCTCGCCGTCCCGCTCGTGAAGGTCGTGCGCACCCGCGTGGACGGCCCGTCGCTGAACGGCGCGCTCGCGAAGACGGGGGCGCTGCAGCTCGTGTTCTGCCTGCTGTTCGCGGCGGGCATCCTCGCGAGCGGCGGGATCGGGGCCTGAAGGCCGGCGGCGGGCCGCGAGCGCGATGAGACTCGGCGTACAGCGCCATCGCCTGCGCCTGCGCCGGCCGCTCGCGACCTCCTATGGGACGATCGGCGAGCGCGAAGTCCTGACGGTTGCGCTGACCGACGAGGACGGCGCGGTCGGATATGGCGAAGCGGCGCCGCTGCAACCCTACGACGGCGTCAGCATCGAGCGGGTCGAGCGGGCGCTCGAGCGCTATCGCCCGATCGTCGAGCGCTCGGAGGGGATCAACGGCGCGGAGATCGTGGACGCGTGCCGGCGCGCCGAGGATCTGCCCGAGGCGTTTGCGGCGATCGACCTCGCGCTGTGGGATCGCGCCGGGCGTCGCGCCGGGCGGCCGGTGACGGGGCTGCTGACCGACACTCCCGCGACGCGGGTTGAGGTGAACGCGACGCTCTCGGCGCTCGACCGCGCGGGCGCGTCCGAGCAGGCGGCGCGCGCCGCCGCGCGCGGGTTCGGTTGCCTGAAGGTGAAGGTCGGCAGCGGCGACGACGCGGGCCGCATCGCCGCGGTGAGAGCAGCCGCCGGACCACACGTCGCCTTGCGCGTCGACGCCAACGGAGCATGGAGCGTCGAGCAGGCGATTCGCGCGATCGAGGCGCTCTCCCCCGCGGGCCTGGAGCTGGTGGAGGAGCCGGTGCACGGGCTGGCGCGGGTGCGCGAAGTGCGCGAGCGCGTGGCGGTGCGCGTGGCGATCGACGAGACCGCCGCCGAGCACGGCGCGCTCACGGCCGGCGTCGCGGATGCCGTGTGCCTGAAGATCGCGCGCTGCGGGGGCATCTCCGGCCTGCTCGCCGCCGCCGCGCTGGTGCGCGCCTCCGGCGCGGAGGCGTATGTCGCCTCCACCTTCGACGGGCCATTGGGGATCGCGGCGGGGGTGCACGCGGCCGCCGCCCTGGCTTCGCGCGGGCCGCTGCCGGCCTGCGGTCTGGCCACGCTCGGGATGTTCGAGGGTTTGGAGCACCCGCTGGCCGCGATCGACGGCGCGATCGCCGTGCCCGAGGGCCCGGGACTCGGCGTGGCACCGCTATGAGATCGCTGCGGCCACGGCTTGCGGTACCTCGTAGGGAAGTGCGTGCCCGCCCGGCGTGAGTTCGAATCGCGCGTTGGGAAGCTCCGCGGCCATGCGCTCGCCCAGCTCGCGAAACTTGACATCCCGCGTACCGGCAAGCACGACGGTAGGCATGGTCAGCTCGCCCAATCGCCCCCACAGCGGTTGCATCTCCCCGGTGCCAATGCCGCGCAGCGCGGCGGCGACGCTGTCGGGCCGGTTGCGCGACTGGTCGGCGCGCGCGCGCACACCGACCTCCGGTGGGTCCTCGGCGAACATCGGCTGCGAGCGCCAAGTGTCCACAAACCGATCGATCGTGCCGGTTTGCGCTTCATCGGCAAGGCGATGGTCGGCTTCGCGGCGCCGCGCTCGCTCCGCGGGGTCTGAGATGCCAGCGGTGGTGGAGATCAGCACGAGCCGCTGCACCCGCTCGGGGGCCGCGAGCGCGACGTGCAGGGCGATGCGCCCACCCATCGAATAGCCGGCGAGCACGAAGCGCTCGGGCGCGCGCTCCAGCACGCTTTGGGTGCACGCCTCGAAGGTCAGCGGACGAGGCGCATCGACCAGCATGCCATGCCCAGGGAGGTCGAGCGCCAGCACGCGATAGCGTTCGGGCGAGAAGTGTTCGCGCACGCCGTCCCATGCATGGTGGGTACCGGCGAATCCATGCAGCAGTACGACGTTCTCGACTTGGTCGCTCAAGCGGCCAATGCCGCCTCTAGATCGCTCGCCAGAAGATGAGCCGGCGGCCACGTCAACTCAAGTCCTCCCTCGCGCTCCAGCGTCCATTTGACATTCGTCAGGATCAGGCCAATCACCTTGCCTGCCTGGTCGTATTCGACGTTATGTCCCTCCCGAGTCGCAAACGCAGTAGCAGGCTTGCGCGGCCGACCAACGCTCAGATACAGAACGTCTCCACGATCATCGTAGTGCCAGTGATCGAACTCGATGCCAGAGATGTTGATCTTCATATTCTCTCCCTTGGATCGTTACGTTGGACAAAAGCAGTGACGATCCATGCCGGGCAATCGTTGAAGTCTACGACAACTCGCAACCATCGATTTGGCTCAAAGTGGCGTAGAAAGAACTGCTCGCGTCCTGAAATGGGGTCCGTGGCGTGGAAATCTGGCAGCGACACCGTTCTTAGGATCGTCTCGACGTGATCGAGTAGCCATGAGCGCCCAAGCGCAAGGTGAAGATGGGATCCAGCGTCAAACACGACTGCTCGGCCATCTTGTGTCGTCGTTTCGAATTTGTCCACGCTCCCTTGTCCGACGGTTGCGCATACGCAGGACAGCCGCGTGGGAAGCGAGATAGCGTTAGGCGCGCTCCACCCGACCCGACCATGACCTCCGCCAACGACACCTACACGCTGCTGAACGCCTTCGTCGACGAGCTGGCGCGCTGTGGGATGCGCGATGCCTGCACATCGCCGGGGTCGCGCTGCACGCCGCTTGTGCTGAGCCTTGCGCGCGAGCGGCGGCTGCGCTGCCACTCGCACATCGACGAGCGCTGCGCCGGGTTCTTCGCGCTGGGCGCGGCGAAGGCATCGGGCCTGCCGGTGGCCGTCGCGTGCACGTCGGGCACGGCCGTCGCCGAGCTGCTCCCGGCGGTCGTGGAGGCCCATGAGGCGCGTGTGCCGTTGATCGTCTTGAGCGCCGACCGCCCGCCCGAGCTGCGCGACGTCGGTGCGGGACAGACGATCGACCAGTTGAAGATCTTCGGGGGGTTTGCCAAGTGGTTCTTCGAGGTCGGAAACCACGAGGCCGACGCGGAGCGTGTCCGCTGGATGCGCACGCTCGCCTGCCGCGCCTACTGGACTGCGCTGGAGGGCCGGCCCGGCGTGGTGCACCTGAACTTCCCGCTGCGCGAGCCGCTGGTGTGCGAGCAGCCCGTGCCCGCCGCGGGCGGCGCTCGCCCGGACGCCCACCCGCTGCTGACCCGCTCGCGCTCGCGCGTGCTCGCGAGCGAGGACGAACGCTCGCCTGAGATGGCGTTTTCCGGCTGCCGTCGCGGGGTGGTTGTCGCGGGACGCCACGAGCGCACCCCACTCGGCGAGGCGGCGGCGGGATTCTGCGAGCGCACCGGCTGGCCGCTGCTGGCCGACCCGCTGTCGGGCGCGCGCCGCGGCGAAGCGGCGGTCGCCCACTACGACGCCCTGCTGCGCGACCCCGCCTTCGCGGCCGCGAACCGACCCGACATCGTGCTGCGCGTGGGCGACCTGCCCACCTCAAAGCCGCTGCGCTCCTGGCTGGCCGGGATGCGAGACGTGCCGCAGGCGGTGCTCGACGCCGAGGGCGCCCGCCAGGACCCCGACGTCACGCTCTGCCGCGACTTCGCGCTGGAGCCCGCGGCGACGCTCGCGACGCTGCGGGCGCCGAGCGCCGAGCGCGACTGGCTCGCCGGCTGGCGCTCCGCGGACGAGCGCGCCGCCGAGGCGATCCTGGGCACGCTTGCCGCGAGCGGCCTGAGCGAGCCCGCGGTGGCGGCCGAGCTTGGCGTGCTGCTGCCCGAGCACGCCACGCTGTTCGTGGCCTCCTCGATGCCCGTGCGCGACATCGAGACCTTCTGGCCGGTGCGCGCCGACCCCCCGCGCGTGCTGTGCAACCGTGGCGCCAACGGCATCGACGGCACCGTCTCAAGCGCCTTCGGAGCGGCCGCCGCGAGCCGCGCTCCCACCGTGCTGCTGATCGGCGACGTGGCGCTCGCCCACGACCTCAGCGCACTGCTCGCCGCCCGCCGCCTCGATCTGAAGCTGACGATCGTGCTGCTCGACAACGAAGGCGGCGGGATCTTCGACTTCCTGCCGGTCGCGGGCGCCGGCACCGAGCGGAGCATCTACACCGAGCACATCGCCACGCCGACCAGCCTCGACTTCGCGAGGGCGGCCGCGCTGTACGGGCTCGGCCATGAGACCGTCGCCGACGTCGCCGGCTTGCGCGCGGCGCTCGAGCGGGCGCTCGCCGCGCCGGAATCGAGCATCGTCGAAGCGCGAACGCGCCGCGACGCCAACGTCGCGCTGCACCGCGAGGTGTGGAGCGCGGTGGCGGGCTCGCTCAGCCGGTGAGCAGCGGCAACAGCGCCTGCAGCTTGGTCTCCGTCTCGACCAGCTCGGTGCCGGGGTCCGACCCGCGCACGATGCCGTTGCCGGCGTAGCAGTGGGCGACGTTGCCGCGCAGCAGCGCACAGCGCAGGGCGACGCAGAACTCGCCGTCCCCGGCGGCGTCGGTCCAGCCGACAGGGCCCGTGTACCAGCCGCGGTCGAGGCCCTCCAGGGCGGGGATCAGCTCAAGCGCGGGCTCAGCCGGCTCGCCGCCGATCGCGGGCGTGGGGTGCAGCAGGCCCGCCAGCTCGATCGCCTCCACCGGCGCCGCCAGCTGCGCGCGGATCGGGGTGGCGAGATGCTGGATGTTGGCGATCCGCACGAGCGTCGGCTCGGGCGCCGCGGCGACCCACACCGCGTAGCGGTTGAGCGTGCGCTCGATCCGCCGTGCCACGATCGCGTGCTCCTCGCGATAGCTCTCGTCGCGCATCAACCGCTCGCCCAGGTGCGCATCCACGGCGGGGTCCGCGCTGCGCCTGCTGGAGCCCGCGAGCGCGATCGTCGAGACGCGCTGGCCCTCGCGGCGCACGAGCAGCTCGGGGCTGGCGGCGATCAGCGTCGCCTCGCCGCGGCCCACACAGAACACGAAGCAGGAGGGAAAGGCGTCGCGCAGCACCCCGAAGAGGGCGGCCGGATCGTAGTCGGAGGGGGCGTGCACCTGCACGTCGCGGGCGAGCACGATCTTCTGGATGCGCCCCGCGCGAATCCTCTCCACAGCGCGGGCGACAGCCGCCTCGTAGTGCTCGGGGGGCATGCCGCTGGACACGCGAAAGCGCCCGGTCGGAGCGGGATCGAGCAGCGGCAACGGCGGTTCGCGGAGCTCGCCGAGCCTGGTTGTGAGCCCGGCCAGCAGTCCCTCGGCGGTGTCGTCGGGCTGCGCGAGCGCCGCCAGGGTGAGCCGCACGCGCAGCTCGCCGCCGCGCGTTTCGCGCACGAGCGCGACCTCGGGCACCAGCAGCGAGGCCGGCTCGAAACCGCTCCAGGCATGCGATTCGCCGCCGTCGGGCTCGAAGGCGAACCCGCCGACCGCGATCGGCCCGCCGCCGTCGGACTCGCCGGGCGAGTCGGCGACGGCCGCCGCCGACAGCGCGCGCCAGCGGTCGGCCACCTCGGCGAAGCGCTCGGGACCCCGGCTCTCCAGCGTCACGACCGCGCCGAGCCCCGCCAGCGAGGAGCATCCGCGGTCGGGCTGCTCGAAGAGCACCCACGGCTCGCCCGCGCGCCGCGACGCGCACACCACCGCCGCCGGATCGACGCCGGCGGGCAGCGCGAGCGTGATCGTGGCAAGCGTCGGGCTGGCGGAGCGGCGCGCGCGCTGCAGCGCAAGCTCCAGGCGGGCGCGCAGGCGTTCGCGGTCTAACTCCGTCAGGGAGAGGGCGGCGCGCTCGCCGGTGCGCAGCGTCACAGACTCGGCATCCCAAGCGGCCCGGCGGCGCCGAGCGACGTCCTGGACCCCATATCCCTCTCGATCGACCCTGCTCCGCTCATGTCTCGCCCCGACCGCGGGCGATCGCTATCTCGCCCGTACGCATCATCTCGATCAAGCCGAACGGGCGCACCATGCTCTCGAACGCCTCGACCTTCTCGGTCGTACCGGTCACCTCGACGATCACCGAGCGCTTGGTGACGTCCACGACCTTGCCCCTGAAGATCTCCGCGATCTGCATCAGCTCGCCGCGCTGGGCTCCGTCGGCTGAGATCTTGAACAGCGCAAGCTCGCGCGCGACCGTGTCGGTCGGCTCCAAGTCGCGGATCTTCAACACGTTGACGAGCTTGTGCAGCTGCTTCGTAACCTGGTCGATCGGATGAATCGCGCCGTCGACGGTGAGCGTCACGCGCGAGATGTGCTCGTCGTCGGTCGGACCGACCGTGAGCGTGTCGATATTGAAGCCGCGCCTGGCAAACAGCCCGGCGATCCGCGTCAGCACACCCGACTTGTTCTCGACCAAGATCGAGAGCACGTGCTTGCGCCCGGAGCGAAGGTTGCCGGAAGCCTGCAATGCCTCCAGGCTGAGTGGTTCCTTGGTCGCCGGTTCCCCCATTCAGCACGACCCCCTATCCATAAAAAAATCTGCGTGCACACTCATCCAACCATCTCCCTGGCCGCCTGCCCTGCCGGGATCATCGGATAGGTGTTCTCCTCGCGGGTGACCTTCACGTCGCACACCACCGGTCCGTCGGTGGCGATCGCGCGCCGCATGTCCTGCACGAGCGTGGTCTTGTCCTGCAAGCGCATCCCCGTTGCGCCATACGCCTCGGCGAGCTTGACGAAGTCGGGGTACTCGCCGGTCTCCACGTGGCTGTAGCGGCCGTCCCAGAATAGCTCCTGCCACTGGCGCACCATGCCGAGATACCCGTTGTTCATGATGAACACCTTGATCGGGATTTTCTCCTGCGCGCAGGTGGCGAGCTCCTGGGCGTTCATCTGCACCGAGCCGTCGCCGGCGATGCAGCACACGGTGCGATCCGGGCAGCCGACGGCGGCGCCCATCGCCGCGGGCAAACCGAAGCCCATCGTGCCCAGCCCACCGGAGTTGATCCAGCGCCGCGGCGCGGGGAAGTCGTAGTACTGGGCGGCCCACATCTGGTGCTGGCCCACGTCGCTGGTGACGATCGCCTCGCCGCCGGTCGCCTCGTGCAGCGCCTGGATCATGTATTGCGGCTTGATCTCGTTGTCGGCCGAGTCCTCGAAGGCGAGCGGATACTTCTCGCGCCAGCCCTCGATTCGCTCCCACCACTCGTTCAGGCGATCGCCGGGCGCGCTGAGCGCACGGTACTCGACCAGCAGCTTGGCGAGCACGTGCTTGGCGTCGCCGACGATCGGAATGTGCGCCGCGATGTTCTTCGATATCTCAGCCGGGTCCACGTCGATGTGGATGAACTTCGCGTTCGGCGCAAACTCCGAGAGCTTGCCCGTCACGCGATCGTCGAAGCGCGCGCCCACGGCACAGATCAGGTCGGCCTCGTCCATCGCGTAGTTGGCGGCGCGCGTGCCGTGCATGCCGAGCATCCCCAGCCACTGCGGATGGCGCACCCACTCGCCCGCGCCGTCCCGAGTGCTGGCGGGAAACGCGCCGAGACCCATCAGCGTGCAGGTCACGGGGAAGCGATCGCTGGTGGCGAACTCGGTCAGCTCGGCGCCCGCGTTCGCGTTGACCACGCCCCCGCCCGCATAGATCACGGGACGGTGCGCCGCCGCGAGCGCCTTGGCGGCCTGGCGGATCTGCTTCTGGTTGCCCTCCAGCGTCGGCTGATACCCGGGCAGGCGCACGTCGGCCACCGGCTCATAGGGAATGTCCGCCCGCGAGAGATCCTGGGGTATGTCGACGAGCACCGGCCCGGGACGGCCGCTGCGCGCCAGGAAGAACGCCTCGTGGATCGCCCGCGGGATTTCGAGCGGGTCCTGGATCATGAAGGAGTGCTTGACGATCGGCATCGTAATGCCGATCGTGTCGGCCTCCTGAAACCCGTCGGTGCCGAGCAGCTCGGTGCGCACCTGGCCGGTGATGAACACAACCGGCACCGAGTCCATCATCGCGTCGCAGATCGGGGTGATCAGGTTGGTGGCGCCGGGACCGCTCGTCGCAAACGCGACGCCGACGCGGCCGGTCGCCTTGGCATACCCCTCGGCGGCGTGCCCGCCGCCGGCCTCGTGGCGCACCAGGATGTGGCGCAGGCCGCCGTCGACAAACGCGTCGTAGGTCGGGAGGTTGGCGCCGCCTGGCAGTCCGAAGACGACGTCCACGCCCTCCGCCTTCAGGCATTCCATCACCGCGTCAACTGCACGCATCGCACCGACCTCCTTTCCTGCTCGCATAATTAGTGGCCGAGACGGCGAGGACGTCGGCTGTCCCCGCGCTCGATAAAGGCCAGTGTACCAGCGGGTTTTCGCGTAGCTGGAAGCGCCAGCGGGCCGGTGTGCGGGCCGGTGTCCGCCCTGCGCCGTCGCTCGTCGGGCGGCCGGGAGTACACGCACACGGGAGCGAGCGCGCAGTATGCCGGCAGTCGGGCCGCTAGGAGCTGCCGATCAGGACGCCGATGGCCAGCACGATCGCGCCCGCGAGCGTCACCACGACCAGCGAGGAGCGCAGCGACACCTCCAGGAAGCGCTGGCGCACCCAGGCGATCGCGATCAGCTCGACCGCGACGACGCAGCCGGCGACGATCAACGCCTTGTGCGTGTCGGAGATCAGGAAGGGCAGCGTGTGGAAGATCCCGCCCAGCCCGGTCATGCCGCCTGTGATCGTGCCGCGCACGACCGGCGAGCCACGACCGGTGGTCTCGCCCGTATCCGACAGCGCCTCGGAGATGCCCATGCTGATGCCGGCGCCGAGCGCGGTCGAGAGGCCGACCACGAACGCGGTGTGCGAGTCCGAGGAGACGGCCGCGGCGAAGATCGGCGCGATCGAGGAGACCGTGCCGTCGATCATGCCCACCAGCGCCGGCTGCACGACGCGCAGCACGAACGAGCGCTCGTTCTCGAAGCCGGCGCGATGGATCAGCCGGGCGATCGGCGATTCGCGTGCTTGCTCGGGGGGACGCTGCGCGACGGCGGGCATAGCTCACAGCGTAGGTCAACTTGCGGCTTAGGGCGGCCGAAATCCGCTTAGGCAAGCCGAAGTTGGGGCGTTTGCAGGGGCGAGGAGAGTGCCTGCACGAGGCCACACCGCGGGGCGCGAGCGCGCGGGGCGCGGGAACGCCGGCGAGCGTGCGGAGCGCGAGCGCGCCGGCGAGCGTGCGCGGCGGGAGCCGCGACCGCGCCGACCGCCGGGCTAGCGGGCGTGCGCGGCGGCGTCTCGCTGCAGCGCCTCGGAGGCGAGCACGTGCTCGGGGAACTCGAGCTCCTCGCCGCAGCGCGTGCAGAGCGCGTCGTACACCTTCGTCACACGCCCACATTTCGGACACTGCCGGCGCGGCTCGTCGCGCTCGTAGCGATAGGCGATCGCGGTCGCCAGCCCGATGAACGGCACGACCGCCGAGATCAGAAACCACAGCACGAACGAGCTGCCCTTGATCCTGCCGACAACCCCGCCCGCCAGGCCGAAGCAGAGGCAGATCACTACATAGCCCACGGCGGCGCTCCCGGGCAGTTCATCGTCGAGCCGGCTAGAAGAGGACGCGCCACGCCCAGATCAGCGCCACCACCGCAGCGATCACGAGAATCGGGACGAACAGCGCCGTCACGATGCCGATGACAAGCTTCACCACGATCCACGCCGCCAGCAGCAGCACCAGGACTGCAAGAACGTGCTTGCCGAACCCTCCCGCGCGCGACTCCGACTCTGTATGGGATTGATTCACAGCTAGAGCGTACCTCAAGTGGGGGTCGGGCACCGTTGGAAGCATCTCGGTGCCGAAGCATCTCGGTGCCGCCGGGCAGGCTCGGAAGTCCTGCCCGGCGGCACCTTCACCGCGAGGAGGGGACTCGAGGTGAGGCATGGCCGTGCTTGGCCGTTGCTGCCGTCCGCGCGACTACGACGCCCGTGGCATGTTCCCCGTCGGAGATCCCCACCCACCCGCCGGAGGACGGTCCAGCCCGTGGGAGCGTCCGACGCTTGAGAGCCGATAGCGTCGGATGCGCAGTCCCTGGCCCGGCACGTCCGTGGCGTCCTCCGGCAGCAGGAGAAACCGCCGAGGAGGGTTTGCCATCGAGCTTGAGATTGGCCTGTTCATGGAGCACATATTGACCCCCGGCGGAGCCGCTGGCTTTGGCCTTTCGTCCAAAATGTCGCACCGGCGGGTGTTCGGGGTGCCGAAATCCCGCGGCTGGCGGCGCAATTCGAGCAATCGAACGAGGGCGTCGCCGTGCGGCGGCTTTCGCCGGGCTGGAGATCGCGGGGACCGGCTCGCGGGGCAGTTCGCGGGAGCTGGTTCGCAGGGGCCAGTACGGGGGCCGGCTCGAGGCGGCCTGTTCGCGGGGGCCGGCTCGCGGGGGCCGGCTCGCGACCGCTAGATGCCCAGCTGCTCGCCCACGAGCCGCGTAACCTCGCCGCCGTCGGCGCGACCCTTGGTCTCGCGCATCACATACCCCACGATCGGCCCGATCGCCTTGGCGTTGCCGGCCCGCACGCGCTCGGCCGCATCGGCGTTGGCTGCCAGCGCGGCGGCGACGATCGCCGCGAGGTCGTCTCCCCCGTCGAGCGCAGCCAGACCCTCGGCCTCGACGATCGCCGCCGGGTCTCCCCCCTCGGCCACCAGCCGATCGAGCACCTGGCGCGCAGCGCCCACGCTCACCCGCTTGGCGCCAACCATCCCCGACAGCGCAGCCAGCGCGGCCGGGGCGACGCGAGAGGCACTCGGGCTCCGGCCGTCCTCCAGGCGTGCGAGCAGGTCGGCGAGGATCCAATTGGCGAGCACCTGCGGTGGCGGGGGAGGATCGACCTCTGCGGCCAGTGCCCGCTCGAAGTAGTCGCCGAGCTCGCCGTCGAAGGCGAGCCTGCGCGCGCTCTGCTCGCTCAGGCCGAGCTGCTGCAGGCGCTGTGCGCGCGCGGCCGGCAGCTCGCCCGTCGCCGCACGCGCGGCGGCGAGCATCTGCTCGTCGACCGCGACCGGCACGAGATCGGGCTCGGGGAAGTAGCGGTAGTCGTGCGCCTGCTCCTTGGAGCGAAGCGTCGTGATGCGACCGCTGTCGGGGTCATAGTGGAGCGTCTCCTGCCGCACCCGACCGCCGCCGGCGAGAATGCCCTCCTGGCGGGCGATCTCCGCGCGGATGCCGCGTTCGATGAAGCGAAAGGAGTTCATGTTCTTCAGCTCCGTCTTGGTGCCCAGCTCGCGCGCGCCGGCGGGCCGCACCGAGATGTTGGCGTCGCAGCGCAGCGAGCCCTCCTCCATGTTCACATCGCTGACCCCCAGCTGGCGCATGGTCGTGCGCAGCAGCCGCAGCCACTCGCCCGCCTGCTCGGCGGAGCGCAGATCCGGCTCGGTGACGATCTCCGCGAGCGGGGTGCCGCCGCGGTTGAAGTCCACGATCGACGCGTCGGAGGCGTGGATGCGCCCGCTCTCGCCGACGTGCACGAGCTTGGCGGCGTCCTCCTCCAGGTGCACGCGATGGATGCGCACGCCGGCGAGCTGGCCGCCGAGGCACAGGGGCTCGTCGTACTGGGAGATCTGATACCCCTTGGGCAGGTCGGGATAGAAGTAGTTCTTGCGGTGGAAGATCGAGCGCGGCGCCAGCTCGGAGCCGAGCGCAAGCCCGATCGTCAGGCCGAAGTGGATCGCACGGGCGTTGGCCACCGGCAGCGCCCCGGGCAGCCCGAGACAAACCGGGCAGGTGTGCGTATTGGGGGGATCGCCGAAGGACAGCTCGCAGCCGCAGAACATCTTCGTGCGCGTGGCCAGCTGGATGTGGATCTCCAGGCCGATGACGGGCTCCAGGGCGCTCACCGAGCGGCCTCCCGGCGGGCTGGGCGCGAGTGGCGGGCTGAGCGCGAATGGCGGGCTGAGCGCGAATGGCGAGCTGGGTGCGGCAACGATGTGCGACAGGATCGGATCATGCGCGCGCACGGCTCCCGTCGAACTCGAGCGCCTGCTCCAGCGCGTGGGCCGCGTCGAGCAGCGCGTTCTCGCTGAAGGCCGGTCCGGCCAGCTGCAGCCCGACGGGGAGACCCGGCGGGGCGATGCCGTCGCTCGCCCCGCCGAAGCCGCACGGGATCGAGATCGCGGGGATGCCGGCGAGCGACATGGGGACGGTGAAATAGTCGCTGAGATACATCGACCACGGGTCCTCCGTACGCTCCCCCAGCTCGAAGGCGACGGTGGGCGAGGTGGGTGTGACGATGAAATCGCAACGCGCGAACGCAGCTGTGAAGTCCTCGACGATCTTCGTGCGCACGCGCTGCGCACGAGCGTAGTAGGCGTCGTAGTAGCCGGAGGACAGCGCATAGGTGCCGAGCATGATGCGCCGCTTGACCTCGGCGCCGAAGCCGTCGTGGCGCGTGCGCGTGTACATCTCGAGCAGATCGCCGGCCTGCGCGCGCGGCCCGTAGCGAACGCCGTCGAAGCGCGCGAGATTCGAGGAGGCCTCGGCCGGGGCAAGCAGGTAGTAGGCCGCCAGCGCATGCGGGGCGTGCGGGAGCTGCACCTCCTCGATCTCCGCGCCCAGTCGCTCCGCCAACCGTAGCGCCTGCTCGAAGGCTTGGCGCACGCTCGGCTGCACTTCGGCGCCCGCGAACTGCTCGCCGGGCCTCTGCAGGTCGGCGGGCACGCCGAGACGTACGCCCTTCAGTGTCTCGGCGCGCGGCAGCGCGATCGGCTCGGGAAAGCTCAGCGAGGTGGCGTCGCGCTCGTCGCGGCCGATCATGTGGCGCAGCATCAGCGCCGCGTCGGTCACGTCGCGCGTGAGCGGACCGGCCTGGTCCAGCGATGACGCGAATGCGATCATGCCGTAGCGCGACACCGCGCCGTAGGTGGGCTTCAACCCGACGATGCCGCACAGGGCGGCGGGCTGGCGGATCGAGCCGCCCGTGTCGGTGCCCAGCGCCCACGGCGCCAGCCCGGCCGCCACGGCGGCGGCGCTGCCGCCGGAGGAGCCGCCCGGCACGCGCGTGCGATCCCATGGGTTGAGCACCGGCCCGTAGGCGGAGTTCTCGTTCGATGAGCCCATCGCGAACTCGTCCTGGTTGGTCTTGGCGAGCAGCGGCGCGCCGGCGGCCTGAAGGCGCTCGACGACCGTCGCCGTGTAGGGCGGCAGGTAGCCCTGCAGGATGCGCGAGCCCGACTGGCTGGGCACGCCCTCGGTGCAGAACAGGTCCTTGACGGCGAGCGGCACCCCCGCAAGCGGCGCGTCGGCGCTCAGATCGCCGGGAACGGCGCCGGCCAGCCAGGTGAAGCAGTTGAGCCCCCCAGCGGACAGCTCGCCGCCCAGCTCGACCGCGCGATCGCGGTACAGCACGAAGAGGTCGGTGGGGCCGATGTTCCGCGCCCTGACCTCCTCGACGACGCCCGCCACGCTCAGCTCCAGCAGCTCGACGTCGTTCATCGGGCCTGCCGGGATCGCGCAGGTCCCGCGCGGCGGGCCGGCCACACGGCGTCGGCTGTGCTCATGCCTGCGGACTCGGCACCAGGAACCCATCGCCGCTGACCGCCGGCGCCTGGGCGAGAGCGACCTCGCGCGGCAGCGACTCGCGCGGCTCGTCGGCGCGCAGGCGGCCGCTGACCTCGACCACGTGCGTCGTCGGCGGCACGCCCTCCAGGTCGAGCTCGGCGATCTTGGCGACATGGTCGAGCACGGCCGAGAGCTCGCGCGCCATCGGCTCGATCTCCTGCTCGCTCAGCCGCAGGCGCGCCAGGCTGGCCACGTGCAATACCTCGTCGCGGTCGATCATCGGACCGCATTCTAGGCGGCACGCGCGCCGGCAGCGCGCCGGGAGGCGGGATCAGCTCGCCAGTTTGCGCGGCTCGGGGCTGGCCGGCGGGTAGCGCGAGGTGCGTTCGTCGCGCATCGACTGCCACGAGCCGGCGAGGATCAGGACTGTGCCGGCCAGCGCCAGCCAGGCGCCCGCGCACAGCGCGGTGGCGCCGTCGGGCCGCTCGAGCACGCGCACGATCGCGGCGATCGTGCCGATCAGCCCCAGCAGCGTGCTCCACACGGCGGCCGCCACGGGAAACGCGGTTGTGCGCTCCGCGATCGTGGTGAGCACAAGCGCCAGCGCGGCAAGCGCGGCGATCATGATCAGCACGACCGCCGGGCCGAACGTCGACCAGGCGCTGAGCAGCATGCCGGCGCTTTCATACCAGGGGCGGGTGAGGGCGAGGATCGCCAGGATCGCGCCGACGAGCGCCAGCAGCTCCCCTGAGCGCAGCCGCGCGAGCTTCATCGTGGCTCGCCCTGGGCGCGGGCCGCCTGCAACGCGTTGGCGAGCAGCATCGCGATCGTCATCGGCCCCACGCCCCCCGGCACCGGTGTGATCGCGCTCGCGACCTCGCTCACGGGGCCGTAGTCGACATCGCCGACGAGGACGGGCTTGGTTTGACCGCGGGCGTCGGGCGCACTCGCCTCCTGCGGCGCAAGCCGGTTCATGCCGACGTCGATCACGATCGCGCCCGGCTTGACGAACTCGCGCCCCACGATCCTCGGACGTCCCACCGCCGCGATCAGAATGTCCGCGCGCGCACACGCCGCTCCCAAGTTCCGCGTACGCGAGTGGCAGATCGTGACCGTCGCGTTGGCCGCCAGCAGCAGCTGCGCCATCGGCTTGCCGAACAGATTCGAGCGACCGACGACGACCGCCTCGGCGCCCTCCAGCCGCGCGTCCACGCTTGCCAGCAGCTCGACCACCCCGATCGGCGTACACGGGCGCAGGCCGGGCCGCCCGAGCGTGAGCAGCCCCGCATTGATTGGCGTCAGCCCGTCGACGTCCTTGCGCGGGTCGATCAGGCCCGTCAAGGTCGGGCCGTGCAAATGCTCGGGCAGCGGCAGTTGCAGGAGGATGCCGCTGACGGCGGGGTCGTCGTTCAGCGCCTGCAGGCGGCCCGCGACCTGCTCGAATGTCGAGTCGGCCGGCAGACGTTCGTCATACGGCGTCATCCCGACCTCGGCGCACGCGCGCTGCTTGGCGCCGACATATACGGCCGAAGCCGGATCCTCGCCGACGAGCACGGTCGCCAGCCCCGGCGCCGGCGAGCCGCCCGCCACGAACTCCGCGACTTCGCGCTTGACCCGCTCGCGCACACCCGCGGCGATCGCCCTGCCGTCGATGATCGTGGCGCTCACAGGTTGGATCGTATTGATGATGCCCGTCGGTGCATGCACCGACGGGTGGGGACGTACATGTACGTCCCCAGACGGGCCGCATGCGGCCCGTCCCTGACGGTGCATGCACCGTCAGGCCGGCCGGTACATGTACCGGCCGGAACAGCAAAACATCGAATCTACCCGCGATGGCTGACCGGCGCGTAGTCGGCCATCAGCTTGCGCTCCGAGCCGTCGCCCGCGAAGCGCACGACGATGATGCCGCCGGCCTCCACGCCGGTGACCACGCCCTCGCCGAACGCGGCGTGCACGATGTCATCGCCCAGACGATAGGAGGCGCTCGGCGCGCCGGCGCGCGACGCGGCCGCCCAATCGCCGCCACCCGCCCCGGCGCCCGCGCCGACCCCCACGCCGGCGCGCACGCCACCCGCCCCGGCGCCCGCGAACGCTCCCACTCCGGCTCCGATACGGGCTCCCCCCGGACGCGGTGCGGGCAGCTCTTCGCGTTCGCACAGCTCGGCGGGGAGCTCGTCGAGGAAGCGGCTCGCGAGACCGTAGGTGGAGGCGCCGAAGACCGAGCGGCGCCGGGCGTAGGTGAGGTACAGCTCGCGCATCGCGCGCGTCACCGCGACATAGAAGAGCCGGCGCTCCTCCTCCAGGCCGCCTTCGTCGAGCGCCCGCTGGTGGGGAAACACACCCTCCTCGCACCCGGTCACGAACACGATCGGGTACTCCAGCCCCTTGGCGTTGTGCAGGGTCATCAGCGTCACCAGCCCCTCGTCGTCGCGGCGGGAGTCGCTGTCGGCCTTCAGTGCGATCTCCTGCAGAAACTGCTCCAGCGTGTCGCCCTCGGCGGAGCTGCCGGCGTCGAACTCGTGCGCCACCTCGACCAGCTGCCCCAGGTTTTCGATGCGCCCCTGCGCTTCGAACGCCTTTTCGCTGTGGCCCACGGACTCCGCCTGCAGCGCCTCCACATAGCCGGTGCGCGCCAGCACCGCCTCTATCATGTCGCCCACCGGGACGTCGTCTGCGGCAAGCCTCGCCAGATCCTCCATCGTCATCATGAAGCGCCCCAGCGACCTGACCGCCGCGGCGCCGAGACCGGGAATGCTCTCCGCCGCGGCCGCCACCTCCCACACCGACCGCCCGACGGTCGCCGAGTGGGCGACGATCCGCGACAGCGAGGTCTGTCCCAGCCCCCTGCGGGGAGAGTTCGCGACGCGCTGAAAGCTGACGACGTCGAACGGGTTGGCGATCCAAGCCAGGTAGGCGATCGCGTCCTTGATCTCCGCGCGCTCGTAGAACTTGGTGCCGCCGATCACCTGATAGGCGATCTCGCGACGCACGAGCGTGTCCTCGATCACGCGCGACATCGCATTGGTGCGGTAGAAGATCGCGATCTCGGCGCGCGAGGCGCCCTCGTCGATCAGCCGCTCGGCCTCGCCCACGACAAAGCGCGCCTCGGCGTGCTCGTCCTCCAGCCCATGCACCCTGACCGGGCTGCCCTGACCGTTCTCGCTCCACAGTCGCTTGGCGATGCCGCCGCGGTTATTGGCGATCACCGCATTGGCGGCGGAGAGAATCGTTTGCGTGGAGCGATAGTTCTGCTCCAGCTTGACCACGCGCGCGTCGGGGAAGTCCTCCGTGAAGTCCAATATATTGGACACATCGGCTCCGCGGAAGCTATAGATCGACTGGCTGTCGTCTCCCACCACCGCCAGGTTGCGGTGCCCGGGGATGTTCACGCGCTCGCCGCGAGTCGGCTTGGCGCGGCCCCCGCCGACGAGCAATTGCAGCAGCCGGTACTGCGCGTGGTTGGTGTCCTGGTACTCGTCCACGAGCACGTGCTTGAAGCTCTGCGCATAGTGCTCGCGCACATCCTCGAAGCACTCCAGCAGGTTCACGGTGCGAAACAGCAGGTCGTCGAAGTCCATCGCGTTCATGCGCAGCAGCTCGCTCTCATACAGCTGGTACACCTCGGCCAGCACCTGATCGAAGGGCGAGCCGATCGCCTGCGCGCAGTCCGAGGCGGCCAGCAGCCGGTTCTTGGCCTGGGAGATCTGGCTGTGGATCGCCGCGGGCGCGAAGCGCTTGGGATCGACGCCAGCCTCCTCGATACAGCGCTTGACCATCCGCCGCGAGTCGGCCTGGTCGTAGATCGTAAAGCGCGAGGTGTACCCAAGCCGCTCGGCATGCGCGCGCATGATGCGGGCACAGGCGGCATGGAAGGTCATCAGCCACATGCGCCGCAGGCGGGTGGGCGGGTACCCCATCAACCGCTCCACCCGCCCGCGCATCTCCTGCGCCGCCTTATTGGTGAAGGTGATCGCGAGGATCTCGCTCGGGTGGGCCTGGCCGCTGAAGATCAGGAACGCCACGCGATGGGTCAGCACGCGCGTCTTGCCGCTGCCCGCCCCCGCGAGGATCAAGAGCGGACCCTCGCCATGCGTGACGGCCTCGCGCTGGGGCTCGTTGAGATCTTCGAGCAGCGCCGTCACGCGCTCGGGCTGCTCCCCCGGCGGCGCCTGGTCGGGGTGGGAGCGCTCGACCCGTGGCGCGTGTGCGGAGTTCGCGCGGTCACTCGATGCCATCCGTTGGAGCATAGAAGCGGGGTCGGCCGCCTCCCCGCGCCCACCGCGGGCTCCCGGGGACGCGCCGCCGCGTAACGTTCGCGGGGTGAGCATCGCCCGGGAGGTCCGCGAGTCCTGCGCCCAGATCGCCGCCGAGGCGCGCTGGGTGCGGATCGACCTCGACGCCGCCGCGCGCGTGGCGCCGGCCGAGCCGCCCGCGCTCGACCCCGAGTGCCACTACCTGGAGGGCGAACCGGCCGACGTGGCCGACTACATGCTCGCGCTCGACGCGATCAACTTCGGCTCGGGCTGGTTTCCGAGCCTGCGCAAGCGCACCCGCCAAGGCCAGCCCGCGAGCGGCTACTTCACGGTCTCCTGGGCGCTCGCCGATCGCGTGCGCTCGCACGGTCCGCCCACCGCCGCATGGCTGTCGCAGGTGAGCACGGTCGAGATCGCGGCGATCCTCGAGCAGCCTCCCGACCTGGAGCTGATGAGCCTGTATGCGCAGGCGCTGCGCATGCTCGGGCGCTTTCTGGCGGGGCGGCCCGTCGGCCCGGCCGGCCGGGCCAGTCGCGCGCTTGACCTGGTGGCGCGGGCAGACGGCTCGGCGCAGCGCCTGGCCGAGACGCTCGCGCGGGGAATGGCGATGTTCGACGACCGCGGCTTCTACAAGCGCGCGCAGATCGTACCCAACGACCTCGCGCTCGCCGGCGCGGCCGAGTTCGACGACCTCGACACGCTCACGATCTTCGCCGACAACCTCGTACCACACGTGCTGCGCTGCGACGGCGTGCTGCTCTACGAGCCATGGCTGGCGCAGCGCATCGACCGGGGCGAGCGGCTTGCGCTCGGCGGCGCGGAGCGGGAGATTCGCGCCTGCGCCGTGCACGCCTGCGAGCTGATCTCACAGCGCACGGGCGTGCCCGCACGCACGATCGACACGTGGCTGTGGACGCGCGGCCAGGCACCCGAGTACAAGGCGCGCCCGCGCCATCGCTGCCGCACCGTGTTCTACTGAGAGTCTCCGAGCACGGCCGCCGGGCGGTCGTGCGCCGCGCCGGCGTTCAGGCTCGCGGCAGGCGCCGATCGAGCCTACCCCCCGGCCGGATTGGGACCCTTGACCGGACGCAGCGGGCGCACTTCCGCGGGCGGGCCGGCCTCCTCGCCGGCGAGCTCGGCCACGCTGCGCTCCAGCGCGCCGATGCGACCGGCCAGTCCCTGGATCGCCTCGGCGATCGGGTCCGGCAGATGTATCCAGTCGGCGTCGGGGCCCTCCGGGCGGCGGCCGTCGACGCGCACCGGATGACCGGGATTGCCGACCACCGTGGAGTTGGGCGGCACGTCGGTGATGACGACGCTGTTGGCGCCGATCTTCGCGCCATGGCCGATCGTGATCGGCCCGAGCAGCTTGGCGCCGGAGCCGATCGTGACGTTGTCCTGCACCGTCGGGTGGCGCTTGCCGGTGGCAAACCCGGTGCCACCGAGCGTGACGCCCTGATAGAGGGTCACGTCGTCGCCGATCTCAGCCGTCTCGCCGATCACCACGCCGGAGCCATGGTCGATGAACAGCCCCCTGCCGATGCCGGCGGCCGGATGTATCTCGACGCCGGTGAACGCCCGCGAGCAGAAGGAGATCGCGCGCGGCAGCAGCGGCACGTGCAGCGACTCGAGCGCGTGCGCCACGCGATAGGCGATCACCGCCTGGATGCCGGGCCAGGTGGCGAGGATCGCGGCGCTCCCCACCCCGCACGCCGCCGGGTCGCGGTCGCGCGCCACACGGATATCGTGGCGAAGCTCGCGCAGCACCCGCTTGAGCGTGTCGGTCCGGGCCATGCAGAAAGCGTAGCGAGCTTAGAGACTGTCGGAAAACTCGGGTGGGTGTGGGTGCATGACCAAGTGCCGCTGGGACGCAGAACCGAAGGCTTGGCGGCGCCAGGTCGAGGGCCGAGGACAACGCGGCACGCCGCGTCAGATGCCCGCCGGATGCGGGCACGAGTTTTCGGACAGACTGTTACAGTCCGTCGGAGCCTCGGGAATCGTTCTCTGCGAGCGCTGTCACCGCTCCTCCGCGCCAACATGCCGGGCGGGTGCGAAGAACGCCTGCGAGACGTAGCGCTCGCCCGAGTCGGGCATGATCGCGACGATCCGCTTGCCCTGCGATTCCGCTCGCTGCGCCACCTGCAAGCTCGCCCACAGCGCGGCGCCGCAGGAGATGCCCGCGAGCACCCCCTCCCGCCTGGCGCAGCGCCAGGCAGTCTGGATCGCGTCCTCGTCGGAGACCGCTATCACCTCGTCGATCAGCTCGCGCTCGAGCACCGGCGGCACGAAGCCCGCGCCGATGCCCTGGATGCGATGCGGCCCGGGCGGCGCGCCGGAGAGCACCGCCGAGCTGGCGGGCTCGACCGCCACGATCCGCAGCCCCGGGTTGCACCGGCGCAGATACTCGCCCGCGCCAGTGATCGTGCCGCCGGTGCCGACACCCGCGACGAGCACGTCAATGCGCCCGTCCAGGGCACGCTCGATCTCAGGGCCGGTGGTGCGCCGGTGAACCTCCGGGTTCGCCGGGTTTGAGAACTGGTCGGGCAGGAACACGTCGGGATCGCGCGCCAGCTCGCGCGCCGCCTGCACCGCCTCGCTCATGCCGCCGAGCGACTCGGTGATCTGCACGCGCGCGCCATACAGCTTCAGCAGGCTCTCCCGCTCGCGGCTCATGCCCTGCGGGAGCGTCAGCACCAGCTCATAGCCCTTGGCGGCGCACACCATCGCCAGCGCGATACCGGTGTTGCCGCTGGTGGCCTCCACGATCGTGCTGCGCCCCGGCTCGATCGCGCCCTGCGCCTCAGCGGCCTCGATCATCGCCACGCCGATCCTGTCCTTGACGCTGCCGCCCGGGTTGAACACCTCCAGCTTCGCGTACAGCTCGACGCCGCGCTGCTCGGCCACGTCGTCGCCTTCGAGCATCCGCCGCAGTCGGATCAGCGGCGTGCCGCCGACCAGCTGCGAAATGTTGATCGGGATTGACCCCATACGCCCCCGACAATAGTGGGGTTGCTCTCAGATGTGGCGCATCGCCCGACACCCCGGCAGCGGCGGGCGATTGGGGCCGGATTGCCCTATCGCTACTGCGGTGTCCGCTGCCGATATCATCATGTCTGACGATTATTGGCACAGCACCCGCCAGGAGAGCAAAGCCATGAGCCCCGTCGCAGAGACACCATCGCAATACCGCACCGCCGAAGAGTCGCGCGAAGTATTCGACCGTGCCGCGCGCCGCTACCTGAATATGAGCGCCGAGGAGTTCATCGCCACGTACGATGCGGGCGAGTTCGACGCCGACCCCTGCCGTCCCGAGGTCGCACAGGTGGCGATGCTGCTGCCGCTCGTTGGCCGGTCATAACCCCGCCGAGGCGGTCGCCAACTTCATCGAGCCGCTACAGCGCGCGGTGTCGTGCGTGACCCCTGCGGTGCTCAACGTTCACGGCGGATACCACCTGGCCGATGTACCCCACGCCGTCACACTCGGCGACGGAGTGCCGGTCCGCCTGCGAGGTCCGCTGGCGCTCAGAGCCACACAGCACTACCGGATCGTCAAAGCGAGCGGGGAGCGGGGGCCCTACAAGATCAGGACGGCTGGCTATCTATACGCACTCGATGACGAACAGGGCCGCGAGGTATTGGCCTACCACTGGCACCCCGAGGGTCGCGGCGAGGAAGCACGCCCACACTTGCACCTCGGCGATGGCGCAGCGGTGGGTCACGAGCGCATCGCCTGCGCCCACCTGCCGACGGAACGCATATCGCTTGAGGCGCTACTGCGTTGCGCCATCGCCGATCTTGGCGTCGAGCCACTACGCAGCGACTGGCAAGACGTGCTGGACCAAACGCAGACAGTCTTTGAGAAATGGCGGACCTGGCCCGCTCCCGGGCGAGCAGCGCCCCGCTGACGCTGCGAGCTATGCACGCGCCGCCGGTCGCCGTCGAGGGTCGCCCCCCGGCGCTCGCGCTCTGACTCAGATGTGGTACATGCTCGCGCCCGCCTCGCGCGCGTCGCGCTCGATCACGTCGGCGATCGTGGTGCTCGCGAGCACGTCGCGGGCCGCCCTGGAGGCGTCGGCGAACACACCCTCGGCGTCGCGGCCGAGCGGACCGTCGAGCAGCTCGACGACCTCCAGCACGCTCACCGCGGAGGGCTCCCGGGCGAAGCGATACCCGCCCTTGACCCCGCGCTGGGAGCTGATCACGCCTGCGCGGCGCAGCACGGCGAACAGCTGCTCCAGGAACTGAACGGGCATTTCGCGACGCCGCGCGAGCTCGCCGATCGGCACCGGGTCCGCGCCGCTTGCGCGGCCGAGCTCGGCAAGCGCCGCCACGGCATAGGGGGACTTGCTCGTGATCGAGATCATCGCCGGATCACAGTGCCGCCCGGCCCTCCCCGCTCACACGCCGGCGCCGGCCGCCGACAGCCCGGCGGCCTCGCGCAGCGCCTCGGCCTTGTCGGTCTTCTCCCACGTGAAGTCGTGGTCTTCGCGCCCGAAATGCCCGTAGGCGGCCGTCTTCTGGTAGATCGGCCGGTGCAGCCGCAGCTCCTCGCGGAAAGCACCGGGGCGCAGGTCGAAGTGCTCGTCCACGAGCCGTGCGATCTCCCCGCGGCCGACCTTCTCGGTGCCGAACGTCTCGACCATCACCGACACCGGGTGTGCGACGCCGATCGCATAGGCGACCTGCACCTCGGCACGATCGGCCAAGCCGGCCGCGACGATGTTCTTGGCGACCCAGCGCGCGGCGTAGGCTGCGGAGCGATCGACCTTTGATGGATCCTTGCCGGAGAAGGCGCCGCCGCCGTGACGGGCCATGCCGCCATAGGTGTCGACGATGATCTTGCGCCCGGTCAGCCCACAGTCGCCCATCGGCCCGCCGATCACGAAGCGACCGGTCGGGTTCACGAGAAAGTTCCTGGTCAGCTTCTTCTCGTCATAGAGCTCGGCCGGCAGCACGGGGCGCAGCACGTGCTCGAACAGGTCGGGCTTGATCAGCGTCTCGGAGTCGATCCCGTCGGCGTGCTGGGTCGAGATCAGGATCTTTTCGATCTCGACCGGGCGCCCGTCCTTGTAGCGAATCGTGACCTGCGTCTTGCCGTCGGGGCGCAGATATGGGAGCACCTCGCCCTTGCGCACCTCCGCGAGTCGCTTGGAGAGCTTGTGGGCGAGGGAGATCGGCAGCGGCATCAGCTCGTCGGTCTCGTTGGAGGCGTAGCCGAACATCATGCCCTGATCGCCCGCCCCGGCGACGTCCAGCTCGTCCTCGTCGGCGGGGTCGTGGCGCGTCTCATACGCCGCGTCGACACCCTGGGCGATGTCCGGCGACTGCTTGTCGATCGCGTTGATGACCGCACAGGTGTCGCAATCGAAGCCGTAGGCGGCGTTGTCATAGCCGATCTTGCGCACGGTCTCCCGCGCGATCTCCTGGATGTCGACGTAGGTCTCGGTGGAGATCTCGCCGGAGACGACGATCAGGCCGGTGTTGACGAGCGTCTCGCAGGCCACGCGACCGTAGGGGTCGGCGACGAGCACGGCATCGAGCACGCCGTCAGAGATCTGATCGGCGATCTTGTCGGGGTGGCCCTCCGTGACCGACTCGGAGGTGAACAGGAACTCTGTATCGGAATGTTGGCTCATGGCGTGGGAATCGGCTCCGTGCGTCGCTTGTGAAGTCAGAGCAGTCTATGCGGCCTGCGTGCGCGTGCGGGTGCCGCGCTCGACGAAGTCGACGATCAACGGCACGCCGTCCATCCCGTAGCGGGCGCGCAGGCGGTTCTCGATGAAGTACGTATAGTCGCGCGTGACGCGCGCGCGCGAATTGACCTGGATCGCAAAGCGGGGCGGGGCGGAGTCGATCTGGGCCATGTAGATCAGCTTCAGGCGGTGCTGGCTCGCCCCTCCCCCGCCACGGGGGGAGCCGCGGCGCGTGCCCACGGGGGGTTGGCGCGCCTGCACGGCCTCGCCCAGGAAGCGATTGAGCTCGGGCGTGGGGATGCGGCCCCGGCGACGCTCGCCGAGCGCGGCGGCCTCGGCGAGCAGCCGCGAGATGCCGCGGCCGCTCTTCGCGCTGGCGGTGAGCACGCGCGGGCGCAACCTCAGCTTTTCGGCGACGCGCGCACGCTCATGGTCGAGGTCGAGCTCGGAGGCGGCCTGCGCGTCGCGTGCGCCGCGCCGGTCATCGGCGCCGGCGGGCCCGCTCTCCGCGGATCGGGCGCCGGCGCGCAGATCCCACTTGTTCAGCACGAGAGCGGTCGCGCATCCGGCCTTCATCGCCAGCTCCGCGATGCGCAGATCCTGCGCTGTGACGCCGTCGCGCGCGTCGCACACCACCAGTGCGACGTCGGCGCGCTCGGCCGCGCGCCGGGAGCGCAGCGTGGTGTAGTACTCGACCGAGTCCTCCACCTTGGACTGGCGGCGCATACCGGCGGTGTCGATCAGCACGAAGCGCCGGCCATCGAAGCTCAGCGGCGTGTCGATCGCGTCGCGCGTGGTGCCGGCGAGCTCTGAAACGATCGTACGCTCCTCGCCGAGGAAGCGGTTCGCGAGCGAGGACTTGCCCACGTTGGGACGTCCGATCAAAGCGAGCCGGATCTCATCCTCGGCCTGCTCGGCCTGCTCCGGCGACCCGAGCAGCTCGACGATCCGGTCGAGCAGATCGCCGCTGCCGAGGCCCTGGGCAGCCGACACCGCGAACGGCTCGCCCAGGCCAAGCCTGTGGAATTCGGCGGCAAGGGGCTCCTCGGCGAGACCGTCGCACTTATTGGCCGCCACGATGCTCGGCAGCGGCGCGCGGCGCAGCAGATCGGCCAGCTCCTCATCGCCCGGTCGCACGCCGGCCTTCGCGTCAACGACCAGCACCGCGACCTGGGCGTCGGCGAGCCCGGCGCGCGCCTGGTCGCGGATCGAGCCGGACAGCGGATCCTCGTCCTGGAAGTCGATCCCGCCGGTGTCGATCAGCTTGAAGGTGCGCCCGTTCCACTCGCACTCGATCTCGTTGCGGTCACGCGTCACCCCGGCGCGCTCGTGCACGACCGCCTCGCGCGTGCCCGCCAGGCGGTTGACCAGCGAGGACTTGCCGACGTTCGGATAGCCGACTATCGCAACCTTCTGCATCGGATGAGTATGACTGGCCCGCGGCACCCTCCCGCCTCCGATGGCCCACCGGCGCTCCCAGACGACACTCCGCGCCGCTGCTCCTGGGCGACTCAGGCCTGCGCGCGAGCGCCTTGTGCAAGCACCACGATCCACTCGACCGCCTGCTCGACCGTCATTCCCGTGGTGTCCAGCACAGCGGCGCCCGGCGCCGCCTGCAGCGGACTGTGGGCGCGCGTGCTGTCGCGCTCGTCGCGCATTGCCTGCTCGGCCATCACGCCGGCCTGCTCGATCCCGAGCTCGGCGGCGCGCCGACGCGCGCGCTCTGGCGCATCGGCGGTCAGATAGACCTTCAGCTCCGCCTCGGGCGCGACCACCGTGCCGATGTCGCGTCCCTCCGCGACCCAGTCGCCGGCGGCGATCAGCTCGCGCTGCATCGCGACGACCGCCTCGCGCACACCCGGGTCGGCGGCGACACGCGACGCCGCCTCGGAGACCTCGGGCGTGCGGATCGCCTCGCTTACGTCGCGGCCACCCAGCAGCACACGCTGGCTGGCCGGATCGCTCGTCGCTTCGAGCACGATCGGCGCCGAGGCGGCCAGTTCGGCGGGCTCGCGCTCGGGCGCTTCCAGCGCGAGCAGCCCCACGCACCGGTACATCGCGCCGCTGTCCAGATAGCCGAAGCGCAGGCGCCGCGCAAGCGCGCGCGCCACCGTGGACTTGCCCGCGCCCGCGGGACCGTCGATCGCGATCAGCACGGGACGCCTGCCTCTCAGCTCGCCAGCGCCGCCATGTCGCCGACGAAGTCCGGGTAGGACACCGCCGCCGCCTCCATCCCGCGCACGAGCACCCCCTCGCGCGAAGCGAGGCCGGCAACCGCCCCCATCATCGCGAGGCGATGATCGCCGGCGGCGTCGATCTCGCCGCCCCGCAGGCCGCCGCCGTGAGCGGTGCGTGGTTTGCCGCGTACCGCGAAGCCGTCCGCCGTGGCCTCGATCTCGGCGCCCAGCCCGCGCAGACCATCGACCACGGTGGCGATCCTGTCGGACTCCTTCAGGCGCAGCTCGCCAGCGCCGCGCACGATCGTCTCCCCCTCGGCAAAGCAGCCGAGCAGCGCGACGAGGGGAAGCTCGTCGATCGCGAGCGGCACCTCCTCCGCCTCCACCGTCGTACCCTCCAGCGTCCCATGGGCGACGTCGAGGTCGCAGATCGGCTCGTGCGCGACCAGCTCGCCGCTCTCGCTCTCCAGATCGCCGAGCACGATGCCGCGCATTCGCTGCACGATGCGAATGAAGCCCGTGCGCGTCCAGTTGGCGCCGACGTCGCGGATCAGCAGGCGCGAGTCGGGCACGAGCACCCCGGCGGCGATCGCAAACGCAGCCGAGCTGGGGTCGCCGGGCACGAGAACGCGCTCGAGCACCAGCTCGTCCGCTTTCATGGCGGTCACATGCCTGCCGTTGCGGTGGATGTTCACGCCGGCGCGAAGCAGCATCCGCTCGGTGTGGTCGCGGCTGCGCGCAGGCTCGCCCAGCGTGGTGGCGCCGTCGGCGGCCAGGGCCGCCAGCAGCACGCACGACTTGACCTGGGCGCTTGCGACGGGCAGCTCGTAGGAGATCGAGCGCAACCGCGCGCCATGGATCGTGAGCGGCGCGAAGCGCCCCTCGCGCGCGTCGATCGACGCTCCCATCATGCGCAGCGGCTCGGCGACGCGGTCCACCGGGCGGCGGCGGATCGACTCGTCGCCGTCGAGCGTGAAGGAACGCCCCTCCTGCGCCGCCAGCCAGCCCGGCAGCAGGCGCAGCAGCGTGCCCGCATTGCCCACGTCGATCGGCCCGTGAGGCACCCGCGCCTCGCGCAGGCCCGTGCCGCGCACCGTGACAAGCGCCCCCGTGCCCGGCGAGGGCGCGTCGCGTTCGTCCACGAGCGCACCCAGCGCCCTGACGGCCGCGAGCGTCGAGTCGGTGTCGGCCGCGTGCAGATAGTTCTCGATACGAGTCGGCTCGGAGGCCATCGCGCCCAGCAGCGCGGCCCTGTGGGAGATCGACTTATCGGGCGGGGCAGTCAGCTCGCCATGCAACCCGCCGGAGGGCTCGAAGCGCACATCCATATCCCGCCTACCCTACGAGTCCGGCGCGAGACCTGCTTGGCGCAGGCGCTCGCGCTGCGCGCGCGCTCGCTCGTTCCATGCCGCCAGCGCCGCACCGTCGCCCTCCTGCAGCCTCGCGCGCACTTCGGAGAGCTGCCCGATCGCCTCGTCGATCGCGTCGATCACGGCATCGCGGTTGGCCAGGTAGATGTCGGTCCAGATCGCGGTGTTGGCGCCCGCGACGCGGGTCGCGTCGCGAAAGCTCGGACCCGCCCCGAGCGCACCGCCCTGCACCCCGCGTTCGTCGCCGCGCGCCGCGAGATCGTTCGCGTCGATCGCATCCGCGGCCTGCGCGACGAGCACGTTCGCGAGCACGTGCGGCAGGTGCGACACATTCGCCATCAGACGATCGTGGGTCTCGGGGTCGATCGCCACCGGCCGCGCGCCGATCCGCTCGATCAGCCCGCGCAGGCGCTCCACCGCCCACGGAGCGGCGTCGGAGGAGGAGGAGGCACCCGCCGCCGACCACCGCGCGCCGCCGGGCGGGGTCAGGTACCAGGTCGCTCCCTCGAACAGATCGCCGCGCGCGTTCTCCACGCCGCCCCGCTCGCTGCCCGCCAGCGGATGGCCGCCGACGAAGCGCGCGTCTGAGATCGACTCGACGATCGCGCGCTTGGTCGACCCGACGTCGCTGACCACGCAATCCGCGCCGGCGCCGTCGAGGGCAAGCTCGGCCAGCTGAGCGCTCGAGCCGACGGGAGCGGCGACGAACACGAGGTCGGCATCGCGCACGGCGTCCGCCACATCGAACGCGGGCGCGTCTATGGCACCCATCTCGACCGCCTTCGATAGTGCCCGCGCGTCGGGGTCATAGCCGACGACCCGAGCGCCGGTGCGGCGGCGCACCGCCAGGCCGATGGAACCGCCGATCAGCCCGACTCCGAGCAGCGCCACCCTCATATTTGGCGGTGGACCCTCAAACCGTCGTGAACACCTTCCCCGCAAGCGCCGCGACGCTCTGCACCGCGGCGGCGTAGTCGGCGAAATCGTCGGCGAGCAGCGCCTGGGGACCGTCGCACACGGCCTCATCCGGATTGGGGTGCACCTCGACGATGATCCCATCGGCCCCGGCGGCAGCGGCAGCCAGCGACATCGGCCTCACGAGCGAGCGCCGCCCCGCGGCATGGCTCGGATCGACGACCACCGGCAGGTGCGAGAGCTCTTTGAGCACAGGCACCGCCTGCAGGTCGAGCGTCGCCCTGTAGGAGTTCTCGAACGTGCGGATCCCGCGCTCGCACAGCATCACGCTGGGGTTGCCTTCCTTGAGGATGTACTCGGCGGCCATCAGCAGCTCGTCCAGCGTCGCGGAGAGCCCGCGCTTGAGCAGCACGGGACGCCCGGAGCGACCGATCTCCGCCAGCAACGGGAAGTTCTGCATGTTTCGCGCGCCAACCTGGATCACGTCCGCAACCTCGAGCACGGGCTCCACATCGCGAGCGTCCATCAACTCTGTGACGATCGGCAGCCCGCTCTGCTCCTTGGCCTGCGCAAGCAGGCGCAAGCCCTCCTGACCAAGGCCCTGGAACGCATACGGAGAGGTGCGCGGCTTGTATGCCCCGCCGCGGTACATGGCCCCTCCGGCCTCCTTGACAACCTCGGCCGTGGCGAGCACCTGCTCACGCGATTCGACCGTGCACGGACCCGCGATCAGCGCGAAGTGCTCGCCGCCGATCTTGCGTCCCTCGATTTCGAGCACGGTGCGCTCGCCGTGGCGGATCTGCGAGGAGGCGAGCTTGTAGGGCTTCAGAATCGGCACCACGCGATCCACCCCGGGCTGACCCTCAAGGCCCAGGCTCTCGACGCTCGCGTCCTGCTCGACGTCGCCGATCGCGCCGATGATGGTCACGCGCGCCCCCTGGCTGCGATGGGCGAGCGCGCCGGCTCGCTCGATCTTCTGCACGACCGAGCCGATCTCATCCTCGGTGGCCGTCTCCTTCATAACGATCATCATTCCTTCATCCTTTCAAGAGTGGGCTGGTTTGGGCGGCTCCTACGCACCCCGGCCATCGCCGCGAGCAGCAGAGCCGCTGTGGTCCTTTGCGTGAGGGCGGTGCGAATACCACGACACCGCTTCAAACGGCGCTCGGTCCGGCATAGGACCCGATGCGGCCTCCCGCCCCCGCTCACGAAGAGGGCCGGGCCGAAGCGCCTAGCTAAATCGCCAAGCGCAGCGGAACGACCGATACGACGCGCGAGTGCCTGCTGGTGTGGAAGCGATCGTCTTCATGGTCGTCTATCAGGTTTGTAGCAGACCTCAGAGCACTTCCGCAAGCGCGTCGAGGAAGATCTCGTTCTCCTGGCTGGTTCCGTAGGTGACTCGCAGGGCGCCTGCTCTGCCGAGCGCTGCTCCCCCGCGCACGAGCACGCCGCGCTCGGCGAGGCCGCGCATGACCTGCTGCTCGCGCTCGATTGCCCGCTCGGGGTCGTCCTCGCCGAGCCCGAACCAGCAGAAGTTGGCCTGCGAGTCCGCCGGGCGCAGGCCGAGTGCGCGCAGGCGCTCGTCGACGGAGATGCGCTCGGCGACGGTGCGCGTCACGCGCTCGGTGACGGCGTCCTGGTGGGCGAGCGCCTCGACCGCCGCGGTCTGGGCGATCGCGTTGCAGAAGAACGGCTGGCGGACCCGGTCGACCGCGCGCGGCAGATCGTCTGAGCCGCACAGCGCGAACCCGACGCGCAGCCCGCACAGGCCGTGCACCTTGGAGAAGGTGCGCAGCAGCACGAGATTGGGGTGGTGCGCGAGCAGCTCGATCGAGGAGTCGGGGTCCTCGAGCAGGTTGAACTCGCAATAGGCCTCGTCCACGATCGTGCACACGTGCTTCGGCACCCGCGCGAGGAAGTCCGCGATCTGCGCGAGCGCCAGCGCCGTGCTCGTCGGGTTGTTGGGGTTGCACACGATCGCGATGCGCGTGGCGACCGTTATCTGCGCGAGCATCGCCTCCAGGTCGTGGCAATCGTTTGCGTCCAGCGGCACGGTCACCGCGCGCGCGCCGGAGGCGGCGCTCAGGTGCGGGTACACCGAGAACGACGGCCACGCGTACACGAGCTCAGCGCCGGGCTCCAGCAGCGCCTCGCCCGCCGCGAGCAGGATGTCGCACGAGCCGTTGCCGATCGCGATGCGCGAGGCCGGCACGCCGTAGCGGTCGGACAGCCGCTCGCGCAGCAGCTCGTTGGTGGGGTCCGGGTAGCGGTTGAGCGTCGGCAGCGCGCCCCTGATCGCCTCGATCACCGCCGGCAGCGGCGGCCACGGCGACTCGTTGGAGGCGAGCTTCACGCGCGGGGCGCGCTCGGCGTACCCGCCCGCCGCCGGGTAGGAGGGGATGCGCGCGATGCGCTGTGAGAACTCCAGTGCCATCGCGGCCCATTGTGGCGGATGCGCGCGCATCCCGGCGCGACGGCGCTCGCGCAGCGCGCCGCGATCGCTCGCCGCGACCGATCGCGCGACCGACGCTACTGGGCGGCCTGCAGGTCGGCGCGCAGGCTCGCCGCCTCGCGCAGATACACGTGCCTGGGCTCGTGGTGCTCGTCTGCGTAGTAGTGGATCAGCACGCGGATCACCCTCTCTAAGGACCCCGGCACCGGGATCTCGCGCGCGCACAGCAGCGGCACGCGCTCGAAGCCCAGTTCGCGCGCCGCAACGGCGGGAAACTCGGCCGTGAGGTCGTCGGTGACGGTGAAGATGCAGCTCACCACCTGCTCGGGCACGAGCGCGTTGCGCTCCATGATCTCGCTCATCAGCTCGGTCGTGGCGCCGAGGATCTCCCGCGCGTCGTCGCGGGATGCCGAGATCGCGCCGCGCAGGGCATGGAGGCGTTGCGACATCGGGGCCGATTGTGCCAGAGCCGCCAGCCATACCCTCCGGCGAGTCTCCTCGCCGGCCCTGCGTGCGCGACCGACAGCGGATCGATGCGCGCCCTCGCCGCGACGATCACGCGCCCACCGACGCGCGCAGCCGCTCGGTCTCGCGCTCGCTCAGGCGCCGGTAGGCGCCGGGCGCGAGGTTCCCGAGCTTCAGCGGCCCGAACGCGACGCGCTGAAGCTCGCGCACGGGATGCCCCACCGCCTCGCACATGCGCCTCACCTGGCGGTTGCGACCCTCGTGGATCGTCAGCTCGAGCACGCCCTGGCCGGCGCGCCGCACGCGCGCGGGCGCGGTCGTGCCGTCGTCGAGCCGCACGCCCTCGCGCAGGCGGCGCAACGCGGCGTCGCTCACCGGCCCGCCGCCGACGCGCGCACGGTAGCTCTTCGGAACTTCGAAGCTGGGATGCGTCAGACGATGGGCCAGCCGGCCGTCGTTGCTGAGCAATATAAGCCCCGTCGAGTCGGCGTCCAGGCGCCCCACCGGGTAGAGCCGCGAGCGCTCGCCCACGATCAGCGACACGACCGTGGGGCGGCCGTGGGTGTCCTTCGCGGTGCTGAGCACGCCGAGCGGCTTGTTCAGCGCATACACGACGTGCTGCTCGGGTCCCGCGAGCGGGCGCCCGTCGAGCGTGAGCGCACAACGCTCCTCGACGTCACGCGCGGGATCGAGCACGACCACACCGGCGAGCGCCACCCGCCCTTCGCGAATCATCGCCTCCGCCGCACGGCGCGACGCGACGCCGGAGTGCGCCAAATACTTGGCTAGTCGCATCGTCTCGCCCGCGAGCGCATGTCCCACAACCATAAGATGGAAGTGGCCGGCGTGCCGCGGCGCCGCGCGCGTCTTCGAGGGAACGACCCTCCACGTCAAAAAACGCCCATGGACCTCCAGCTCCTCGACCAATCCCTCGCCGCCGACGGCCAGCCCGCGTTTCGCGCGCGCCAGGTGTGGGAGTGGGCGGCGAAGGGCGCCGATGGATATGAGCGGATGACCAACCTTCCAGCCCCGCTGCGCGAGCGGTTGGCGGCGAGCGTGCGTTCTCCACGCTGGGCCTGCGCGAGCAGCGCACCGCAGGCGACGGCACCGTCAAGGCCCTGTTCGCGACGGTCGACGGGCGGCCGCTGGAGGCGGTGCTGATGCGCTATCGAGACCGGCGCCGCTCGATCTGCGTCTCCTCCCAGTCGGGCTGCCCGCTGACGTGCGCGTTCTGCGCCACCGGCCGGATGAAGTTCGCGCGCAACCTGAGCGCCTCGGAGATCCTCGACCAGGCGCTTCACTTCCGTCGCATGGGCGCGATCGACCACTGTGTGTTCATGGGCATGGGCGAGCCGATGCTCAACCTCGACGCGGTGCTCGCGGCGTGCGAGCGGCTGCCGGACCTCGGCATCTCCCACCGCCGCACCGCGATCTCCACCGTCGGCTGGATTCCCGGCATCGAACGGCTGGCCGAGCAGGAGCTGCCACTGCGCCTGGCGCTCTCCCTGCACGCGGCCGACGAAGCGCTGCGCAGCGAGCTGATGCCCGTCAACGAGCGCTACCCGCTGCACGAGGCGATCGACGCGTGCCGCGCCTTCTACGAGCGCAAGCGCCGGCGCGTGTTCGTCGAGTACGTGATGCTCGCGGGTGTCAACGACCGCTACGAGCAGGCGGTCGCGCTGGCGAAGCTGCTCGGCCCGCGCGGAGCGCGGGAGCAGCCGCGCATGTTCAAGGTCAACCTGATCCCCTACAACCCCACGGGCGGGCACCACCCCGCGTCGCCCGCGAGCGGCGCGCGCGGCGCTCGCGGCGCGCAGGCGCAGGAGCCGGCTGAGTACGAGGGGTCGAGCCGGGATTCGATTGCGGCGTTCAAGGGGGCGCTTGAGGCGCGCGGCATCCAGGCGACCGTGCGGCTCACGCGGGGCCGCGACATCGACGCGGCATGCGGCCAGCTCGCGGCTCGGGCCGCCTGATCGCGCCCGCCGCACGCAGCCGGGGAACGACGTGCAGAGCGCTGCCCGCGTCCGTCAGGACAGCTCGGCCTGCGCCGGTCCGCCGGCCGCCCTGCCCTCGCCGGCTCGCAGCAGCCGCTCGCGCAGCTCGGACTGCTCCTCGGGGGTGGGGTCCCACCGGGCCACGTCCGGCAGCTCCTCGATGCTCTTCAGCCCGAACAGCTTCAAGAACTGGGTGGTGGTGCGATACATGACCGCGCCAAACTGCGATCTGCCGCTCTCCTCCAGCAGGCCGCGCTCCAGCAGCGTCGTGGCGGCGGAGTCGGCGCTGACGCCGCGAATGCGAGTTATCTCCGGGCGCGAGACGGGCTGCAGGTAGGCGACGATCGCGAGCGTCTCCGCCTGCGCGGGCGTCAGCGCGGCCGCGCGGGGGCGGCTGAACAGGCGCCTGGCGGCGTCCTCGGTCTCGGGGTCGCTCGCGAACGTGAACCCGCCGCCCAGCTCGCGCAGGTTGATGCCGCTGCGGCCCGGCGCGTAGCGTTCGGCGAGCTCGGCGAGCGCGGCGATCGCCGCCAGCTCGTCGACCTCGGCGGCGTCGGCCAGCTCCTGCGGGCTCAGCGGGTCGGGGGCGAGAAACAGCAGCGCCTCGATCGTGCGCACAACCTCCGGCTCGGGCTCGGGCAGGCCCTCGATGTCCAGCGCGCTGGCGACGGCCCGGCCCACGTCCTGCGCGGCGCGCGCGGACTCCTCGAGCTCCCCGTCCTCGGCGAGCCCCTCGGTGCGCTCCGACTGGATGTCCGTGGCAAGCACATCCCCTTGATCGGCAGACGGCGACTCCTCCTCAAGCGCCGGGTGCCCGTGCCCTTCGGGGGGCTTGTGCCCGGGCTCCTCGGTCATCCGGCTCGGGCGTGTCGTGGCTCGGCGGCGGCGACGGCGTGCACCGCGATCTCCCCGAAGCTCTCGTCCTGCACCCACCACGCTTCCCCGCGCTTGTACAGCTCCAGCAGCGCGAACACGGTCACGGCGACAGTCATGCGATCCTCGCCGCGCACAGCCTCCTCGAAGCTGAAGCGCCCGCGGCGCAGCAGCCCGCGCAGATGGGCCAGGCGCTCGGCGACGGTGACGCGCTGGGTCGAGATGTGGCGCAGGCTGATCGTGGGCGGCATCCGCAGCAGCCGTCCGATCGCCTGCCCCAGCACCGCCGCGTCCTGGGAGCCGTCGCCGGGCTCGGCCATCGTCTTGCGCAGGCGCGCCGGCGGCGGGACGCAACGGAAGCGCACGCCATGCTCGCGCGCGAAGAGCTCCTGCAGGTGCGTGGAGGCGGAGCGATAGCGGCGCGCCTGCAGCATCCGCTCGAGCAGCTCCTCGGCCGCCTCGCCCGGCTCGATGTCGAGCAGCTCCTCATCGTCCTCGGCGAGCATCAGGCGCGACTTCAGTTCCAGCAGCGCGGCGATCAGCACGATGAATTCGGTGGCCGTCTCCAGGTCGAGCTCGCCGCGCCCCTCCAGGTGGTCGAGATAGGCGAGCACCACGTCCGCCAGCTCCAGCTCCAGCAGATCGACCTCCTCGCGCAGCACGAGCGCGAGCAGCAGGTCGAACGGGCCGCTGAAGATCTCCAGGTCGAGGTCGAGCGCGGGCAGCGTCACGCGGCTACCGTAGCGCGCGGTCCCGACGGCGTGAGCCGTACCGCGGACCGTTCAGCGGACGATCCGAACCTAAAGGGGCGGAGGCGAGTATCCACTTTTTCTACCTCCTACAATAGTAGCTACAGATAATAGTCACTATTGTGAATCGTCTTTTAATTGTATACATACAACCACAGCCCGAGGCGTCTCAAACCAGAGATCGCGCTCCCGGCAAGCCGCTGCTCAGCCCCGCGGCCCCACACCCATGCACTCGCGCACCTCGGCGAGCGTCCCAGCCGCGATTGCGTGAGCGCGCTCCGCTCCCCCAGCCAGTACCGCCTCCAGCGCGGGCTCGTCGCCGCGCAGCTGCACGTAGCGCTCGCGCACGGGCGCGAGCATCTCGACCACCGCCTCGGCCACGGCGATCTTCAGCTCACCGTACCCGCGCGCGTCGCGCATGTCCGCTTCGACCTGCTCGGGCGTGCTTTCACGTGCGACGGCGAGGATTTCGATCAGATTCGACACGCCCGGCTTCTCGGGCGAGCGTTCGATCTCGCGGCCGGAGTCGGTCACGGCGGACCTGAGCTTCTTGAGGATCGCGGCGGGCTCGTCGAGCACATACACGGTCCCCTGCTCGCTGCCGTTGGTGGTGGACATCTTGCGCGTCGGGTCCTGCAGGTCCATGATGCGAGCGCCCACCTCGGGGATGCGGTGCTCGGGCACCAGCAGCACCTCCTCGCCGTCGCCGAAGCGTGCGTTGAAGCGCCGTGCGACATCGCGCATCAGCTCCAGGTGCTCGCGCTGATCCTCGCCGACGGGCACCTCCTCGGCGCGATAGGCGAGCACGTCGGCGGCTTGCAGAACCGGATACAAGAGCAACCCGGCGGAGACGAGCTCGCGCTGGGCGAGCGACTTGTCGCGGAACTGGTGCATGCGCTGCAGGCGTCCCAACTCGGTGACTGCCGAGAGCAACCAGCACAGTTCTGTGTGCTCGGGCACGTCGCCCTGGCGAAAGAGGGTGCAGCGGGCGGGATCGAGCCCGGCGGCGAGCAGCAACGCGGTCAGATCGTAGGTGCTGCGG
This sequence comes from uncultured Solirubrobacterales bacterium, assembly GCA_963831995.1. Taxonomy (GTDB): domain Bacteria; phylum Actinomycetota; class Thermoleophilia; order Solirubrobacterales; family Solirubrobacteraceae; genus Palsa-744. Next base: position 691,276 of record CAWHSI010000001.1, read on the forward strand.
CGCAGCTCGGCGGGGTCGTAGGCGACCGTGATCGCGTGCAGGTCGACGATGCAATACAGCGCCTCGCCGCGATCCTGGCCGGCCACGTACTGGCGGATCGCGCCGATGTAGTTGCCCAGGTGCTTGGTGCCCGTGGGCTGGATGCCGGAGAAGATGCGCACGGCGAGCCAGGCTACAAGGAACGCGGGCGCGCCGCCCGAGCGCGACCGGCGCGCGTCAAAGCGCCTGGCGGATGACCGGCCGCTTCGCCGCGCCGACCTCGTCCAGGCGGCGCACCGGCGTGGTGTAGGGCGCGCCCGTGGCGATCCCGGGGTCCTCGGCCGCCTCGCGGAGCAACTCCGCCAGGGCCTGCGCGAACGCGTCGAGCGTCTCCCTCGTCTCGGTCTCGGTCGGCTCCACCATCAGCGCCTCCTCGACGAGCAGCGGGAAGTACACGGTCGGCGGGTGATACCCGTAGTCGAGCAGCCGCTTGGCGAGATCGAGCGTCTTGATCTTCAGGTTGCGCTTCATCGGCCCCCCCGACAGCACGAACTCGTGCAGGCACAGTTCGCCGTACGCAAGCGGCAGGTGCTCCAGCACGCCGAGCTCTCGCAGCCGCGCGAGCAGGTAGTTGGCGTTCAGCACCGCCGTCTCGCTCGCGTCCTTCAAGCCCGGGGCGCCGAGCGAGCAGATGTAGGCGTAGGCGCGCACGAAGCAGCCGTAGTTGCCCTGAAAGCCGCGCAACCGCCCGATCGACCGCGGCCGCTGCTCATCCAGCTGGAAATGAGCGCCCTCGCGCGAGCGCCGCTCGCGCTCTTGCCCAGCCGGAACGACCCGAGGGCCGGCCGGCAGGCCGGCCTCATCCCCATCCCTGTCGACGCGCACGATCCGCGGCACCGGCAGAAACGGCTCGATGCGGTCGGACACCGCGATCGGCCCCGAGCCGGGACCCCCGCCCCCGTGCGGCTGGGTGAAGGACTTGTGCAGGTTGAAGTGCACGATGTCAAACCCCATGTCCCCCGGGCGCGAGAGGCCCATGATCGCGTTGAGGTTGGCGCCGTCGTAGTAGAGCGTCGCGCCCACCTCGTGCACGATCCGCGCGATCTCGGCGATGTTCGCGTCGAACAGCCCGAGCGTATTGGGGTTGGTGAGCATCAAACACGCCACGTCCTCATCGGCCTTGGCGCGCAGATCGTCGAGGTCGACCCCGCCCGCGGGGTTGGTCGCGATCTTCACGACCTCCAAGCCCGCCATCGTGACCGTCGCCGGGTTGGTGCCGTGGGCGGTGTCGGGTGCGAGCACCTTGCGGCGAGTCTCCCCGCGCGCCTCGTGATAGGCGCGCGTGAGCAGCACCCCCGCGAGCTCGCCGTGGGAGCCCGCGGAGGGCTGCAGGCACACGTGCGCCAACCCCGATATCTCCGCCAGCGCGCGCTCCAGGTTCCACATCAGCTGCAGCGCGCCCTGCGCGCGCTCGGGGTCCTGCAGGGGGTGCAGCCGCGCATGGCCGGGCAGCGCCGCCACGCGCTCGTGCAGGCGCGGGTTGTGCTTCATCGTGCACGAGCCGAGCGGATAGAAGCCGGAGTCCAGGTCGAAGTTGCGCTTCGAGACGCGCACGTAGTGGCGCACGATCTCCGGCTCTGAGACCTCCGGCAGGCGCGCGGGCTCGCCGCGGCGCAGGCGCGCCGGCAGCAGCTCCTCCAGCGGCGCCTCGGGCACGTCGAGCTCCGGGCACCGAAACGCGCGGCGGCCCGGCGCGCCGCGCTCGAAGATCGTGACCGCCGGCTCGCGCTGCAGCGCGGTGTCGGCCTGCGCCCCGGAGGGTGGGCTTTGCACGGGCGGTGTCATGCGCCGGCCCCGACCTCGACGCGACGCTCGGCCTCGCCACCCGCCCCCCGCTCCGCGACCACGGCCCCGCCCAGCACGTCAACCAGGCGGTCGATGTCGGCGCGCGAGCGGCGCTCGGTGATCGCCACCAGCAACCCGCCGCGATCCTGCTCGCGGCCGGTGAGCGCATGCAGGTCGGCGCCGGGATTGACGCCCTGCGCGGCGCAACGCCGGCGCACCGCCGCCACGTCTGCGTCGAGGCGCACGGCGAACTCGCGCACCACCGGCTGGGAGTGCAGCGCCGAGACGCCGTCGAGCGCACACAGCGCCTCGCGCGCATAGTGAGTGCGCCGCAGCAGCAGCTCGCCCAGCTCCACGAACCCCCGCCGTCCGAGCCACGCCAGGTAGACGACGCCGGCGAGCGCGTTCAGCGCCTGGGAGGTGCAGATGTTGGAGGTGGCCTTCTCGCGGCGGATGTGCTGCTCGCGGGTTTGCAGCGTGAGCACGAAGCCGCGGCGGCCGTCGACGTCGCGGGTCTCCCCCGCGATGCGGCCGGGCATCCGCCGCAGGTACTCGTCGCGCGCGGCGAAGAAGCCGAACGACGGTCCGCCGAAGTCCAGGCGGCCTCCGAGCGACTGACCCTCGCCCACAGCCACGTCGATGCCGCACTCGCCCGGCGGGGCGAGCACGCTCAGCGCGATCGGGTCCACCTGGGCGATCGTCACCAGCTCCTGTCCGCCCGCACGCTTGGCCGCAGCGCACAGCGCGGCGGCGTCCTCGACGGCGCCATAGAAGTTGGGCTGGGCGAAGATCGCGGCACTCGCGTCCTCGTCGATCGCCGCCGCCCACGCGTCCGGATCGGTGACGCCGCCGCGCGACCCGTCGTGGGACGCGCCCGCGGCGCCGGTGCTCTGATCGCCGTCCACGCCGCGCTCGTCGCCGATCAGCGGCACCTCGACCACCTCGATCCCATAGCCGTGCGCGTACGTGCGCAGCGTGGCGAGCGTGTGCGGGTGCAGTCCGGCGGAAACCACAAAGCGCTTGCGGCCGTTGTGCAGCTTGGCCAGATAGCCCGCCGAGGCGACCGCGCTCGGCCCCTCGTACACCGAGGCGTTGGAGACGGGCAGCCCCGTCAGCTCGCAGATCGCGGTTTGATACTCGAACATCGCCTGCAGCCCCCCCTGGGAGATCTCCGGCTGGTAGGGGGTGTAGGGGGTGAGGAACTCCGAGCGCTCGCACAGCATGTCCACGAGCGCGGGCACATAGTGGTCGTACATGCCCGCGCCGAGGAAGCACAGCTCGTCCTCGGCGGCCGTGTTGCGGGCCGCGAGCGCGCGCAGATGCTCGTAGACGTCCTGCTCGCCCATGCCATCCGGCAGGTCCAGCGGGCGCGCAAGGCGCACCGCCTCGGGAATCTGGCGCTCGAAGATCTCCCGCACGGAGGAAACCCCGATCGCCGCGAGCATCGCGGCGCGGTCGCTGCTGGTGACTGAGGTGTAGGCGCTCAACTGGACGTGAGCCTAGGAGGGTTTGGCGAAACGTGTAGCGAAACTGCTTGCGGACATTGCCGGGAGAGTCTAGCGTCGGTCGCATCCTAGAAATTGGCCCCGGCGACGTGACTGTTCAGGTCGTGCAGGGGTGGGGTTGGTGAGCGCGAACTTGGTTATGTGTCCTCGCGGAGGCCGTCGTATGAGCAGTTGGCGGTGCTTGTCGTTGAGCAGGCAGCCACGATCCGGCGGTTGGATGGCGAGGTCGCTGAGCTGCGTGCGGAGGTCGCTGATCTGAAGCGTCGGTTGGCGGCGAACTCGCGTAATTCGTCGCGTCCGCCGTCCTCGGACGGGCTCTCAAAGCCGCCGGCGAAGAGTCTGCGGCGTCCGTCGGGTCGTAAGCCGGGCGGTCAACCCGGTCATCGCGGCGGGCGGTTGGAGATGGTCGCAGTGGCGGATGAGATCGTCGATCACGTACCGTCGGTGTGCGCGGCCTGCGACGCGGATCTCGCTGATGGTGAGGATGCTGGGTTCCTGGTCCGGCAGGTGTTCGACCTTCCGGAGATCCGGTTGCGCTCGGTCGAGCATCGGGCGCAGAGGCGACGATGTGCGTGTGGGCATGAGACTACGGCCGCGTTCCCGGCCGCGGTCAGCGCGCCGACGCAGTACGGGCCGCGTCTGCGGGCGTTGGGGATCTACCTGGTGAGCTTCCAGCACCTTCCCTATCAGCGGGCCGCCCGCCTGCTATCGGACTGGGCCGGGGTGCCGATCTCGACCGGGACGCTGGCCGCGTTCGTCGCTCGCGGCGCGGAGGACCTGGCGCCGTTCTTGGATGAGGTGCACCGGCAGATCACTGCGGCGCCGGTCGCGCACTTCGACGAGACAGGCGCTCGCGCGGAAGGGAAGTTGCGCTGGTTGTTCTCTGCCAGCACCGAGCACGCGACCTTCTACTCGCTGCACGACAAGCGCGGGTTTGACGGTCTCGATCACGGCGGGGTGCTCCCGAACTTCACGGGGATTGCGGTCCACGACGGGTTCAAGCCCTACCGCAAGTACATCGAGATGCGGCACGCTCTGTGCAACGTGCATCACCTCCGCGAGCTCCTCGGCATCATCGAGCCGGCACCCGAGGATCCCCAGCAGGCATGGGCGGTGCAGATGGACCAACTGCTGCGCGAATTACACACCCTCGTCCGTGACTCCCGGACGGCTGGACAAGACCACCTGGATCCCGAAAAGCTCGCTGCCCGGCGCGAGCGTTATGAGCAGATCATCGCACTGGGCTATCAGACCAACCCTGCCGGCACGGTCCCGACCGGCAAGCGCGGTGTGATCCGCCAGACCCCCGCACACAACCTGCTCGTCCGCCTCGATGTCCACCGCGAGGATGTCCTGCGGTTCGCATACGACTTCCGGGTGCCGTTCGACAACAACCTCGCCGAGCGCGACATCCGAATGGTCAAGCTGCAGCAGAAGATCTCAGGCTGCTGGCGCACACTCACCGGTGCCGAGCAGTTCCTCGCAATCCGCGCCTACCTCAGCACCGCCACCAAGCAACACCAACCAATCGCGCACACCCTCGCCGCCCTCGCCGCCCGCGACCCCTGGATCCCGCACGCCGCCAGCCCATAAGCCCCGCGCGACCTGAACAGTCACCGGCGACAGCGCTAACTGCCCCGGGGCCGCGACACCGAAAGGCTGGACCTTCCGATGCACGTAGAGCCTAACCCAGCAGCAGAAGCCGAGAACATGAATGATTGGGGAATCATGATCCGGCTCCTCGACCCGGACGACCAACATCCGTGTTCTGTGGACGAGCTTGTCCGCGACCGCACCGACAGCAATACGAAACGTGGGGACACGACCGACGCCCTCATGCGACTCCGTGGAGCCGGGTTGATCCATCAGACGAGCGACGGGCTCATCTTCCCCACGCGGGCAGCGCTGCACATGGATCAGATCGCGGCCTGAGCCCTCAGAGCGCCACGTCGCAGGACTGGCGTGGCGCTCCGCTCAGTGTGTGTTTTCGCGCTCCGGGAACAGATGGCGCGTGACCACCAGGACGATACCGACGACCTGGACGACGGTCGCAGCCAGCCACACGTCGATGACGGCGGTTTCTAGCTTCCAACCCTCGCCAGCCCACGCAAAGGCCACGAACACCGCATTTGCGATCAGAAGCTCGACACCCAGCAGCCAGAGAATCCTACGCGCGTACATTCGCCTGAGTTCGTATTCCTGCTTAGCAAACAGGCCCTTTAGTTCGATCTCTTGCGCCTGATTTCGCTCCGAGAGATGCCGAAGATGCTCAGGCAGACCGGCACTCTCGCGCACCGCCCCGGTCTGTAGAGCCTCTTTGATCTCGTCCTTGGCAACGGCCTTTGCGGCTGCCTCTGGATCAGACGACGACGCCTCGTCCTCGGCCATCTACGACCTCAAGCCGAGGTTCTTGAGCCGGTACTGCATAGCTTCGCGCGACACCTTAAATCGAATGGACATTTCGAGGTCGTCCAATCCCATTGAGACGAGTCGTCGCACATCGTCCTCGGGCATGAGCAGGCAGGCCGCGAACTCGTTGGCGTAGACCTCCTCCGGGTCTTCGCCGGTTGCCGAGAGTGGGTTGCGCAGATCAATCGTCGTGTATTCGTCGGTTTCTTCGGATCGCCTCACGAAGTGCCCGATCTCGTGGGCGCAGGTGAACCGCTTTCGGTTCTCGCTGTCGTTGCCGTTGAGCAGGATGGTTGGGTCTTGTCCGGGCTGCTTTACGAGAGCACCCAGAGTGTTCTCGTCCAGCGACGCATCCAACACGCGCAAGCCAGCAGCACGAGCGATGGATACCGGGTCCACCGGGATCGCACCGCCCCATACGGCGGCACGCAGTCTGGCGGCGTCTCTCGAAGCTTCGGTCTTAATGTCGCTTGTCATCTCCGTCCACTCTATACAGCATGGTTGGGATGGCTGAGCGCGCTACGCCGCCAAAGCCACGGCCCGCTCCCGGTTCAACACCGAGGTCAACTGCGCCATGATCGTCAGGTCGGCGTGGAGCCGTACCCGCTCGATCCGGCGCACGCGCAGTGGCGCGAGGCCCCATTCGTTCTTGAGCCTGCCGAATGCGCGCTCGACGGACGCGCGGCTACGGTAGAGGCTCTTCCAACGCAGCGTCTCGCGCGGGATCAACGGAGGAGCCGGTCGACCTTGACCCACACGGACGCGGGCTTGCATTCGCCGGTGGGACAGCGCCACTTGGTTGCCTTGCGGTCGTAGTCGGCTCCGGCGAACCTCCACTCGCCGTGCTCGCACTTCGGGGGCTTGTGGTCACCACGCTTCACGCGCGCGGTCTGCTTGAGGCAGATCACGGGCCGGATGGAGCTATACCCAGAAGTTGTGGATGCGCGGAGGATGTCCCGGCCAGCGTGGAACTTGGGTGAGCGGCCCTCGGGTGAATCTCTCAGATGGTGACGAGCGTAGCGGCCTTCTCGGCGACGTGTGTGGTGGTGGTCTGGGTGATCTCGCGTTCGACTGTAAGGGCGAGCTTGGTGAGGCCGTCGTAGCCGATGATCCGTCGGAACTGTCGCTCAGCCTCGAGCATCCCGGCGGCAGTCCAGCGTAGGGACATCTCCCCGGACTGCCAGCGCTTGACGTTCCGCGAGCTGCGACGAACGCACTCGATCATCGACTCGCACGGGTTGGTGCTCTGTAGCGTGCGCTTCAGCGCGCCCTTCACGCCGAGACGGGTGACGGTGAGCGTCTCCTCCATGCCCTCCTTCAGGGATGAGGCAGCACCCGGGTGAGAGCGCTCGAGTTCTGCGGCGAGCGCTTGGAGTTCCCCGAGGGCCTGTTTGTGATCCTCACGCGCCCACGCGCGGCGTAGCCGGCGCTTGACCTCCGGGCGGTCGCGCTCAGACAGGTGATCGAGCACGTTGCGCTCCTTGTGCCGGACACACCTGTGGACCGGGGTGCGCGGGCCCAGGACAGCGTTCACGGCGGCTCTGAGGGCCTTGGAGCCGTCGATCACGACGAGCACGCCCTGCTCGACATCAAGGCCGCGGTCCACGAGATCGGCCAGTAGCGCGGTCGCGATCGTCTTGTTCTCCGTGGAGCCCTCCCACAACCCGAGCGGGACCTTCACCCCGTCAGTCGTGATCCCGAGCGCGACGACGTTGGTGTGGTCCTTCAAGACGACACCGTCGAGCATCAGGACCGCCAACCGCACGTCATCCAAGCGACGACTCATCAGCTCCTTCAGCGTTTGTGCGGTGCGGGCAACGAAGGTGCGCGACACCGACGACTTCGACGTCGAGCGCGCCTCGGCTTCCACCCGCTCACCGACCGGCTCCTGGGTACGCACAAACCGTCTGGTGGAGACCCCCGCGAGCATCCGCTCCAACACGACCGCGCTCAACACGTCGCGGCTGGCAAAATGCCCGTAGGTCTCGACCGGCACCTCGCCGCTGCCGTCCTTGGCGCGCATCCGCGGCCGCCGCACCCCCACCCGGCGCGAACCGAGCGTGACCTCCCCGTCATCGCCACCGTGGCGGTAAGCGACCCGCTCCGGGTCCTGCTTACCCTTGGGGCCACACACCTCCTCGACCTCCTCGGCCATCAGCTCGTGCATCACACCGAGCCCGACACCCACGCTCAGCGCGAGCAGGCCCTCCCTCGCCGCCCCGACCAGCTCCCCGAGCGCGGCCTGCACCCGCTCAGGCAGAGCAGACGCCTCCGAAGGCGTGTCCTCGCTCGTGACCTGCCCAGCATGTACCTTCTTCATGGCGGTTCCTCCTGTCTCAAATGGACCGATTTCGCACTCGCCACGGTCGCAATACGACCGGACGAGGCGGGAGGACCGCCACCTCAAGTTCTACGCCACGCGGGACATCCTCGATGCGCGTGAAGAGGAAGGCGGCGTACCTTCCCGGTTGATCAAGACCGATGCCGGTGATGGCCGGCAGGAAGGCACGCCATGTCAGATGTTCGCAGGCTCCCCGTCGGGGAGGGCAACGATGAGATTGGGCTCACGCTGGACGACCTCGCGCGGGAGGGCGCGCGGCGGATGATCGCCGCGGCGCTGGAGGCCGAGGTCGAGGAGTACGTCGGCTCGTTCATCGATGAGGTCGATGAGGACGGCAAGCGGTTGGTCGTCCGTAACGGTCGCGCGCGGGAGCGGCGGGTGACGGTCGGGTCGGGGACGGTCCCGGTCCGGGCGCCGCGCGTGAACGACAAGCGCGTCGACGAGGAGAGCGGGGAGCGCAAGCGGTTCAGCTCCCGGATCTTGCCGGCGTACGCGCGACGCTCGCCGAAGGTCACCGAGGTGCTGCCGATCCTGTACCTGCATGGCCTCTCGACCGGGGACTTCGGCCCGGCGCTGCGGGATCTGCTCGGCGAGGACGCCTCGGGGCTGTCGTCCAGCTCGATCCAGCGGCTGACCGAGCAGTGGCAGGCTGAGCACGCCGCGTTCGGTACCCGGGAGCTGCGGTTTCATCGCTACGCCTACCTGTTCGTCGACGGTGTGAACGTCAGTGTCCGTCTCGGCGAGGATGCCAAGCTGTGCCTGCTGGTGGTGATCGGCGTGCGTGAGGACGGCTGCAAGGAGCTGCTAGTAGACGCATCCGCAAGTCTTGCGGTTTATCGGGAGGGATATCGGTGCGCGCGCTGAATTGTGTGTCGTGCCGAGAACCAGCCAGTATGTGATCGAGCTTTCTGTGGAGGAGCGTGCCGAGCTTGAGCGGCGGGCGAGCACGGTTACGTTGCCGTTCCGGGTCGTGCAGCGAGCGCGGATGATCCTGTACGCGGCCGAGGGTATGCAGGACATCGATATCGCCGCGCGGCTGGACTGTTCGCCGGACAGCGTTGCCCGGCGAAGATCGCGGTTCTGTTCTGAGCGATTGGATGGTCTTGAGGATCAAGCGCGGTCGGGTCGCCCGCGTCGTTTTCCCCCCGGAAGAGGTCGCCGAGGTCAAGGCGATCGCGTGCGAGCTGCCGCGCACCCACGAGCTGCCGCTCTCGCGCTTCTCCCGGGTTGAGCTGCACCGCCTGGTGATCGAGCGCGGCGTGACCGAGGCGTCGGCCTCGACGATCTGGCGGTGGCTGCACGAAGACGCGATCAAGCCGTGGCAGACGCGTTCCTGGATCTTCCCGCGCGACCCTGATTTCGCCGTGAAGGCCGGACGGGTACTGGACCTCTACGCCCGCACCTTCCAGGGCAAGCGGCTGCGCCCCGACGAGTACGTGATCAGTGCTGATGAGAAGACGCAGTTGCAAGCGCTCGGGCGCTATCACGACACCGTGGCGCCCGGCCCGGGACGCCCGGGCCTGGTCGAGTTCGAGTACCTGCGCGGCGGCACGCTCGCCTACCTCGCCGCCTGGGACGTGCACCACGCCAACCTGTTCGACCGGGTGGAGCAGACGACCGGGATCGACCCGTTCGCTCGGCTCGTGGACCAGGTGATGAAGGTCGAGCCCTACCGGTCGGCCCGCACCGTCTACTGGATCGTGGACAACGGCTCAAGCCACGCTGGCAAGACCTCTGTCAAGCGGATGACCGAGACCTACCCGAACGCGAGGCTGATCCACCTCCCCGTCCACGCCTCCTGGCTGAACCAGATCGAGATCTACTTCTCGATCGTTCAACGCAAGGCCCTGACCCCCAACGACTTCGCGACGCTACCCCAACTCGCCAGACACCTGATGGACTTCGGCCAGCACTACCGCACCCTCGCCCGACCGTTCGAGTGGACCTTCACCCGCGCCAAGCTCGACAACGTGATCGAGAAGATCACCCGTCACGAATTCCAGCCCCTCGCACTCGCCGCTTGAACCGCATCACTTCCGGACACCTCCACTAGCGGTCGAGGACGGCTACCGCGAGAGCGAGGACTCCTGGGCAGCCGTGCTCCGCGATCTGCGCGACCGCGGCCTGAACGAGCCGAAGCTCATGACCGGTGACGGCGCGCTCGGCGCGTGGGCAGCGCTACGGAACGTGTTCCCTACCACCAGGGAGCAACGCTGCTGGGTGCACAAGACAGCGAACGCCCTGGACGCGCTCCCGAAGCGGTTGCAGCCCAGGGCCAAGACGCTGCTGCACGAAATGGCCGAGGCGCCCACGCGGGCGGACGCTCGCAAGGCGCTGGAGCGCTTCCGCGGCGAGTTCGACGCCAAGTACCCCAAGGCCGTCTCCAAGCTCGACAAGGACTGGGAGCAGCTCACCGCGTTCTTCGACTTCCCCGCCGAGCACTGGCGCCATTTGCGGACGACGAACCCAATCGAGAGCAGCTTCGCGACCGTCAAGCTGCGCACCAAGGTAACCAAGGGCGCCGGCTCCAAGAAGGCCGCACTCGCGATGGCCTACAAGCTCCTCGACGCCGCCCAAGAACGCTGGCGACGGTTCAACGGCCACGAGCTCCTCACCGACGTGCTCAACGGCACGAAGTTCAAGGACGGAATCAAGGTCACAGACGACGAAACCACCACAACGGACGAGAAGGTCGCCGCCTGATGCTTCACCTCCCCATCCACAACTCTTGACAATTGCTCCGGCCGGATGTCGCGGTCCTCGCAGGCGTCGTAGACCGGCCCGTTGTCGTAGCCCTTGTCGAGCGCGCAGGTCTCGGGGTTGATCCCGAGGCCCTTCAGTTTGTCCAGCAGCGGCGCGACGGTCGGCGATTCGTTCATCTTGCCCGTCTCGACCTTCCACGCGAGCGGGAGGTCGGTCTTGGCGCACACCGCCATGTGCAGGCGATACCCGTAGAAGCCTCCACCCTTGCGCGTCGAGACTGCCGAACGGTGGCCCCACGATGCGTCCGGGTCGCTGTACTTCTTGCGTTCCGGGCCGTTCTTGTACTTGAAGCGCTGCCCGTTCGCATACGCGGGCATGTCGGAGGCGTCGATAGCGACGTTCCAGCCCAACAGTGGGTTGCGCTTCTTCAACTCCTTCAGGACCCCAGCGATGCACTCCTCCAGCATGTCCGTGTGCTCCCGGAGCTTCGCCGTGAAGCGGTAGCAGGCATACACGGACGGCACGTCCCCGCCGGGTGCGATCACGGCCGCAAGGGCCGGGTGCTCCCGCACGAGCTCGACGGTGCGCGTCCACGTCGGGATCGTATAGAGCGACTTCGCCAATGCCATACCCACCATGGCCCTGAGCGGGTAGCCGGGACGGCCGGTCCAGCGGGTCGCTTGAAGCTCGTCTATGAGACGGGAGACCTCCGGTGAGGCGAGGATGTCCGACAGGTTTTCGGCGACGGACCGCCGTGCTACGTTCAGCGTGGTCATGGAGCGCTATCTCCTTGATCCGGACCCCCGGACGTTGGCGCGTCGCGGGGGTCAATTTTGGCTTTCTTACAAGGAAACCTATCAGTCGGGTCGGACGGAAAACCGGCGTTAGCATTCCGCGTGGGGCGGTACGAAAGCTAGTCGGCGGCTGCGACCTTGTAGGTGACGAGCGCAAAATAGAAGCCAACTAGAACCAGCTCCAGCGCGGTTCCGAGGACCAACCATTCGTAGATCGCCTCAAACATGCGGGAGGCGTGCGTACCGCCCTCCAGCACGGAGCCAGCGATTCCCATGACCGTGAGAACGAACAGCAGCAAGACGGCAGCGAGCATGTTGGCGATGAGCAGCCGGAACGACTCCCCGCGTTGCAGCTCCTCGACGATCTTGCGACCCGCATCGAGCGAAACCAAGATCGCTATTGCGGCGACGATGAAGCCCAGCAAACTCGCGGTCACAACGATGAGCTGGTTGTAGAGGTCGATTCGGTCGGTTTCGGCGAGGCCACTGATGAGTGGTGTCGGCCCGGAGGCTACGACGGGCTCAAGTACGAAGACAACCAGCGCTGCGACCGCCAGCAGGCCCAGCACGTGCCTGACGAGCAGGAGCGCGCTAGCTGCCGCGCGCGGCATTGTCCAGCTTCCCGGCGTCTTTCTCGACCGTTGTGCGCACGCGTTCGATGGCCCTGTAAACGGCTGCATTGCTGGTGCTAGATGCGATTTCAATTTGCCCTCCGATGCGCTCATGCTTCATATTGATCGTCTCGATCTCGCCGTGCTTGTCGCGGCCCGAGACATGCATGCTCTCAACGAGATCGACATGCTCAGCGAGAGCCACTGCGCTCAGACCAAGCGCATCATTGAGCGTAGCGTCGGGTCCGGAGCGACCCACGCTCAGTTCGATCCCGATCGTCGCTGCTTCTGTGCCCTTACCGGCGTTCCAGAACTGCTTGAAGCCGCGAGTGCCCCTGTCGGCCTCGATCTGTTGGAGGTGGGATGTCTGCACCTTGACCTGCACATTACGCAGCCCATTTTTTTGCAGCACCTTCAACCTCTGTACCACGTCCGGGCGAAAGAGATTCACGATGTGGGTCTCCTCGCCGCTCGTCTCGTGGAAATACAGCGAGAGCTTCTTGTGGCCTGGGGCATCGCGCGAGCTAACCGCCGCCAGGAAGTTATCCGGCCACAAGACCGCCCACGTAAACTCCGTGATGCTCTCGTCTTCGGCGACTTCTACTGGCTTGAGTTGGCGTGCGGCGGAGAGCTTGAACGGCGCGTCAGGGCGAATCCGGAGGAAGCGGAGATGTGTCGGGCTGGTCGAGCTGCCCCTCTTGTCAACGATGACTCCGAGGTCCGATTCGTCATCGAGGACCCGCCAATCGGTATCCGCAAGGTCATTGATACCGCCGACCGCCGTGAGACGGTCGAAATCTGGCTGTTTCTCAATGTCCTGACACTCGTAAAAGACTACCTGTCGTTCTGCCATGCTCTCCCGCTCTCTTAGTCGGTTGGATCAACCGAACTAGACTACGGGACTCTCGACCGGGGGTCAGACCGTGTTTTCCACTCGGCGGCTTGCCGCATTCCAAAAGATCGCCGCTATTTGCGGGACCGCGCTTTGGGGTAGGATCAGCCGAGACGTGAGGTACCGGCCCCCTACCCGACCCTCCTATCCCGCATGGGCAAGCCGCGCAGCGAGTTTCGCTAGCCCCTCCTAGCCGCTGCGCCGGCCGATCCCGGACCGCGGCCGCCGGGCGCGCGGTTGCCGGGTGCGCGGTCGCTAGCCAAGGGTGGCGCTGTAGGCGTCGGCGTCGAGCAGCGCTTCGCGCTCGCTCGGATCGGACAGGCGCACCCTGACCAGCCACCCCTCGCCGTAGGGGTCCTCGTTGATCGCGCCCGGATTGTCGGCGAGCGCCTCGTTGACCTCGACGATCTCGCCGCTGAGCGGCGCGATCACGTCGGAGACGGCCTTGACCGACTCCACCTCGGCGTAGGGCTCGTCCTTGTGCACGGGCGTGCCGGGCACGGGCGGATCGAAGAACACGACCTCCCCCAGCGCATCCTGGGCGAACCAGGTGATGCCGAGCACGGCAACGCCCGGGTCCTCGCCGTCGATGCGCGCCCAGTCGTGCTCGGGGTGGTACAGCAGATCGTCGGGACAGCTCACCTCGGTCATCGGCGCGCTCCTCGCTGGTCGTTTACGTGCGCAGGATATTTATTTGGATGGATGGGTCGTACTCGCGGCGGTTGGGGGCTGCCCGCCAGCACGCGCTCGAGATGCCCGGCACCCTTCACGCGCTCTTCGCCACGAACGGCTTTGCGTGAACCGTGGCCGCGCGCACGCGCCCGCGCACGTCGATCTCCAGCGGCGTGCCGACCGCCGCGCGCTGCACCGGCACGTAGGCCAGGCCGATGCCGGCGCCCAGGCAGGGCGAGAGCGTGCCGCTGGTGACGACCCCCCCGCCCACGATCGGGTTGCCCTGGCGGGCGATGCCGGGACCGTCGATCCGAAACGCCACCAGGCGCTGCGGCGGGCCGGCCGCGCGCACCGCGCGAATCGCCTCCGCGCCGAGGAAGCCGGTGTCCTCGCGAGTGCACCAGCCGAGGCCCGCTTCGATCGGGTTGCGCTCCACGCTCAGGTCGTTGCCATACAGGTGAAAGCAGGCCTCCAGGCGCAGCGTGTCGCGCGCCGCCAGGCCGCACGGCAGCGCGCCGCGGCGAACCAGCTCGTCCCACAGCGCCGGGGCAGCGGCGGGCGCGAGCAGCAGCTCGACGCCGTCCTCGCCGGTGTAGCCGGTGCCGCACACCAGCACCTCCGCGCCCGCCAGCCGGCGCGCGGCGGCGGTCATGCGCGCGGGCAGCGGCGCGTCGGCGATCGCCTGCACGATTTCGCGCGCGCGCGGACCCTGCACGGCGAGCATCGCGTAGTCGCCCGCGCGGTCGCGCGGCTGCGCGTCGAAGCCGCCGGCGTGGGCGCGAAACCAGGCGAGGTCGCGCTCGTGGTTGGAGGCGTTGGTGACGGTCAGGTAGCGCGCCGGCTCGATGCGATAGGTGAACAGGTCGTCGAGCACGCCCCCGCTCTCGTTGCACAGCACGCTGTACTGCGCGCCGCCGAGCGCAATCTTCGAGACGTCGTTGGAGAGGAGCCGCTGCAGCAGCGCCTCGGCGTCCGGACCGGCGGTTTCGATCTCGCCCATGTGCGACACGTCGAAGATGCCGCAGCGCTCGCGCACCGCCATGTGCTCGGCGCGCACCCCGCTGGGATACTGGATCGGCATCTCCCAGCCGGCGAACTCGGCGAGCTTCGCGCCGGCCGCGACGTGCTTGTGGTGGAGGGCGGTGCGGCGCACCGCGCGCAGGCTAGCGCAGGAACGGCGGAACGTCGATGTCGTCGTCGGATATCTGGAGCGAGGAGCGCTGACGATCGTCGATGCGGGGACCGCGATCGGGGCGGCCCTCGCGGCGCTTGCGCTCGCCGCGCACGCTCGATCGAAGCCCGCCCACGCGGTGGTCGAAGCCGGTGCCGATCACGGTCACGCGCACGTCGTCTGACATCGACTCGTCGATCACGGCGCCGAAGATGATGTTGGCGTTGGGGTCGGCCGCGTTCTGGATGATCTCGGCGGCGTCGTTGACCTCGAACAGGCCGAGGTCCTTGCCTCCGGTGATGTTCAGCAGGATCCCGGTCGCGCCGTCGACAGACTCTTCCAACAGCGGCGAGGAGATCGCGGCTCGCGCGGCGTCGGCGCAGCGCGCCTCGCCACCGCCGGTGCCGATGCCCATCAGCGCGGAGCCGGCGTCGTGCATGATCGTGCGCACGTCGGCGAAGTCGAGGTTGATCAGACCCGGGATCGTGATCAGGTCGGTGATGCCCTGCACGCCCTGGCGCAGCACGTTGTCGGCCTCGCGGAAAGCATCCAGCATCGAGGTGCGTCGCTCCACGACGGCGAGCAGCTTCTCGTTGGGGATCACGATCAGCGTGTCGACGACCTCGCGCAGCCGCTCGATGCCCTCGATCGCCTGGCGTCCGCGCTGGGTGCCCTCGAAGTCGAACGGCCGCGTGACGACGCCGACCGTGAGCGCGCCGATCTCGTTCTTGGCGATCTCGGCGATCACGGGCGCCGCGCCGGTGCCGGTGCCGCCGCCCTCGCCGGCGGTGACGAACACCATGTCGGCGCCCTTCAGCGCCTCCTTGATGTCGTCGCGCGACTCCGCCGCGGCGGCGAAGCCGACCTCGGGGTTGGCGCCCGCGCCGAGCCCCTTGGTGGACTCGTGGCCGATGTTCAGCTTGATGTCGGCGTCGCACATCGCGAGCGCCTGGGCGTCGGTGTTGGCGGCGATGAACTCCACGCCGCGCAGCCCCGCGTCGACCATGCGGCTGACCGCGTTGGTGCCGCCTCCGCCGACTCCCACGACCTTGATGACCGCCAGGTAACTGCCGCCGCTCTCCATGATGTCCGAGCCCTCAAGTAGTTGTTTAAGGTTTGTCCCGCGGTGCGGGCCGAGCCTTCAGAATACGCAAGTTATGCAGGGAACTTCGCCCTGTCAACGGCAACCCTCACTCTCGCAACTTTCGTTGCATAACCGCCAACCCTCGAGTCAAGGTCGAGAATCGGCTCCAAACCACGGTCAGTCTCGAGTAGAAGTCGAGGCTTTGCCGGCCCGCGCGCGTGGTGGCGGCGGCGGCTTTGCCTGCGCTCCCCGGCGAGCCGCTCGCGGGACGCCGCCTAGCCCGACGCTTCGCCGCCCGGCGTCGAGCCGGGTTCGCCGCTCGGTGTCGAGGAGGCTTCGGACGCGCTCGCGGCGGACCCGCCGGCCGAGCTTTCGCTCGCGGGTTCGGCGGGCGCCGCGGGCGCGGGCGAAGCGACGCCGGCCGCGGCTTCCAGGCGGCTGGCGAGCGTCGCGGCGGTTTCGCCGGCGGCGGCGCATTCGGAGGCGCAGCGCGAGGCCGGGGTCGCTTCGGCGGCGCTCGTGGACGTGGATGCAGAGGTGGATGCAGAGGTGGATGCAGAGGTGGATGCGGGCGCGGCGAACCCGGCGGCGGGCCGTTCGGGCAGGCGCACGTCGATATAGGTCGCGCCCGCCGATCCGGGCGATACGAGCACGCGCGCAAGCGACAGCCACTTGGCGTGTGGGCGGGTGGCGTTGCCGAAGTACACGAGCAGGCCTGTTCGCATCGCGACCGTGAGCCCTTCCGGCCCGGTGTAGGCACGCACGACGAAGCGCTCCAGCGACGCCGGCGCGGCCGCGAGCACGGCGAGCGCGGCGAGCGCGGCCGGTTCGCGCAAGCGCCGACCCGAGGATCCCTGCGAGGAGGCATCGAGCGTCGGCAGCGAGCTGGAGGCGTATGCCGCCCCGAGCATCGTGCCGTCGGCGGCCACGGCGAGGCGCTGCCCGCCCTCCAGCACAGCCGCGATCGGCTGGCGCTCGACCACGACGATGCTCGCCGTGCGCGGGAACGCGGTGCGCACCCGCACGCCGGCCACGATCGGATACCGGGCGACCGCCGAGCGCAGCGCGGCCGGGTCGAAATCGAGCGTCGTCATCCGCCTGGCCGCGTCGTCGAGCGCGGTGCGGATCTGAGCGCCCTCGATGCCCCCCGCGCCGGCGATGCGCACGTGCCGAACGGCGACCAGCGAGGAGTCGCGCAACCACAGCCATCCCCCGCCGAGCAGCGGCAGCGCAAGCAGCGCGCACAGCATCGCGCGCACAGCCCGCCGGCTGTGGGCGAGCGCGGCCAGCGCCGGCACGCGAGCGCCGAGCCTGTCGGCCGCGGGCCTTCCCGCCATGCGCGAGGCCCCACCGCGGCGCGAGCCACCGCCGCGCCCCGAGCCACCGCGCCGCGAGGCCCCACCGCCCGAGATCGCCCCGCCGGGCGAGCGACGCAGGAGCGCCAGCGAGAATTCCATCCCGGACTCTTCGACCCGATGCCGCGGTTCCCTTGTCGGAACACGGCGCGGGCCGGCAGCAGGCCATCCAGCCGGCTCGGCGACATGGCTCAAGTATTCGGTTTGCCTGTCCGAATCGTGTGGGGTACGCGGCTTGGGGGTAGTAAAATCCTGCCGTCCGTCTGTAGTCCAGTCCATCGCTTCCATGGAGGGACGGGAAGATGCGCAGCCGAGTTGCGATATGCACCGGCCTGATCGCGATACTCGCGGCAGGCCTGATCGGCGCGGGCCTGGGCACCGGGCTCGGCGGACCCGAATTCCGCGACGCGAGCGCCTCGGACACCGTCGGGATGCTGCCACCCACGCGCCTGACCGCCCTGCCCGACCGGATCGTCACGAACGGCACCGCGCCGCTGCGCGTGAGGTTCTCCGGCGTGCCGGCGCCCTTCTCCCCCACGCCGGCGCTGAGCCCCGCGGTTCGAGGCACGTGGACGCGCCGCGGCGACGCGGAGTACTTCACGCCGTCGACGGGTCTGGAACCGTGCTCGACCTACACGCTCACGATCTGGGCATCCTCCACGACGACCGGCCACTCGCCGCTCGGGGCGCGCCGCGAGGTGCCGCTGAAGGTCGCGTGCCCCTCGGTTCTCGGCCTGCAGCAAACGCTCGAGCGACTCGGCTACCTGCCCTACGAGCCCGTCCGGGGCGCGCCGCAGAGCAGTCGCGCCCGCCTCGCGGCGCAAGACGCCTTCGATCCCCCCAGGGGCAGGCCCCGCGCGCGCTTCGGCGACGTGCCGGCGCTCGTGCCCGGCGAAATCGACGAGACCACCAAGGGCGCGCTGATGGTGTTCCAGTCTGAACACGAACTCGAACCGACCGGAGAACCCGACAGCGCGACCTGGAAGGCGCTGTTCAGCGCCGACGTGCACGACCGCCGCAACCCCAACCCCTACACCTGGGTGACCGTCACCGAGTCGCTGCCCGAGACGCTCGTGGTCCACGTCGACGGCCACGCCGTGTTCTCCACCCCGGCCAACACGGGCGTGCCGGGCGCCGAAACCGCCCAGGGCATCTTCCCGATCTTCTCGCGCTTCCAGTCCACCACGATGACGGGCACCGACGTCGACGGCACCAAATACAGCGTGCCCGACGTGCCCTGGGTCAACTACTTCAACGGCGGCGACGCCGTGCACGGCTACCCGCGCGCCTCCTACGGCTTCCCGCAGTCCAACGGTTGCGTGGAGCTCCCGATCGAAGCCGCGGCGCACATCTATCCGATGCTGAAGATCGGCGACATCGTCGAAGTCAGCTGAGATTCTCCGCCGGAACGGCCCGCCCGCCCCCTGGCGGCTGCCCGCACGGTCACCGCGAGCGCGACGGTCGAGCCGGGTCGGGTCGGGTCGCCCCCGGCCCGCTCGCGGGCACGACTCGGCCCGCGGCCGTGCGGCCCGCCCGGCGCTGTGGCCGCCCCATGCGGGACGGCCACAGGTGCCTCGAGCCGCGCCACCAGGCAGGCGTGCTATTCGCCGAACGGCTTTTCCTTTTCCGATTCTTCGGTCTGGCCTTCGGCCGGCAGCGAGGAGTTCGCCGGCGCTTCCGCCGTCAGCGACGACGCCCGCGCGGGAGTCACCTGGATCGTGAAGGGGGTGCTGAACGCACCCTCGTTCTCCTCGTCTCCCGGCACGCGCACACGGAACACCTTCGTGCCGGCGTCATACACCGTGTGCACGATCGCGTAGGTCGAGCCGGCTCCGATGTACCCGATCTGCACCACGTGAAAGCCGCCTCCGGACGCGTTCTGGCGCTCCAGGTAGACGATGTGCCCAGCGTGCGCGGGCGCGACGGTGCCCTTGAACGTGAGCGCCTGGCCGGCCTGAACCGTCGTCTGAGAGACTTCGGCGGTGAGGATGTCGTGGACGCCCTCGAACAGCACAGCCGACCTCTCGCGGCTCGACCTGGCTCCCGTCCTCACCTGATAGAAGGTGTCGTAGACGGGCGACTGAGCCGGGAACGCGTAGCCGCCCGTGGCGCTGGTCACGACTTCCGCCACCGGCGCGAACCCGTGTTGGTTTGCCGTGCGCTCGAACAGCGTGACCGGCGTGCTCGCGAGCCCCGCGGCGACACCGCCGATCGTAACCGACTGCCCGTAGGCGATCGGATCGGAGCTGGCTTCGATCGTCAGCTGCGGGTTCTGCGCCTGGGATATCTCATATGTGAGCACGTTCGACGGGCTTGCGATGTTCACCCCGTGGCTGCGCACGAGCACACGCAGGTTCGCGTCGCCCGGCGCGACGAACGTGTGCGGGATCGAGAAGTCGCCTTCAGGTCCGACCGCACCGATGTCGATGCGCCGCCATTCGTTGCCGGTGAGCGCATTCTGGCGCTGCAATATCACGCGCGCGCCGGCGTCGGCCGGGGACACCGTGCCGGTGAACGTGACCGTGTTCGGCGCGCCGGTGAGCAGCTGCGCGCCTTCGGGCGGACCGCTGAGCGTGACCTGCGCGGCAACCCGCACCCGCCTGGGCCCGCTCTGCGCGCCGTGCGAGCGCACGAAGAAGGAGCTGTTGGTGTTGACGCCTGACTGCGTCAGCTCGTAGAACCCGAGCGGACCGGTGGTCGCACTCTGCACGAGCGTGTACCCGGGGGCACCATGGGCGTGCTCGAGCAGGTTGACCGTCTGGCCCGCCGCGCTCGCCCGGCGCATGCAAAACAGACGCCCGTAGGCCAGGACGGGATCCCCGGCCGTGATCTCCCGGGGTGCGACGTTAAGCTCGATACGGCAGCGGCCGCTCGGACTCGGATGCCTGTGAGCAGACGCGACGGCCGGCACTGCCAGTGCGAGCAGCGCGGTCGCGGCGACTGCCGCCGATGCCAATTTACGAAAACGCATTTGCGCGATCCTCCCCCTGCGGTTGTCGTTGAGTTGAGTTGCGTTGCGCAACCACACCCATGACCGCCCCACCACGTCAAAGGTTGGGCAGTGCTTCTGCTTCGAGCAGATTCCTTTTCGATGCGGCCTGCACCAGCAGCACGCTTAAACGCGCTTCAGGTTGGCAAGTTGCGCAGGCCCTACACGATCGACCGCAGACCCCGCCCGATCAAGTGACGCGGGACACTAGACCGGGTCCTCGCCAAGCGGACTCGCCAGAGCGCTGAGGGCTCGCGCCGACGTAGCCACACCGCGCTGCTGGGCGACCACGTCCGCGATGATGTCGTCGAGTAGGTACGTCGGACTCCAGCCGAGCAGCGCCTGCACCTTGGCGATGTCGGGCACCCGGCGGTACATGTCCTCGAAGCCCTCCCCGTAAGCCTCGCCGTAGGGAATCAGGGAGATATCCGAGCGAGACCCGGTCAACTCGATGATGCGCGCGGCAAGGTCGCGTATCGAGATCTCGGTGGTGCTGCCCACGTTGAAAACGTTGCCGTAGGCCCGCTCCTCTGTCATCAGCCCGAAAAGCGCCTCGACGACGTCGGCGACGTGACAGAAGCAGCGCGTCTGGCTGCCGTCGCCGTAGACGGTCAGCGGCTGACCGGCGAGCGCCTGGCTCACGAACCTGGGCACCACCATGCCATAGCGCCCGGTCTGGCGAGGTCCAACGGTGTTGAACAGACGTACGACTGTGGTCGGCAGGCGACGCTCGCGCCAGTAGGCCATCGCCAGGAACTCGTCGATCGCCTTCGAGCAGGCATAGGCCCAGCGACCCATGTCCGTGGCGCCCATCTGCAGGTCACCGTCCTCCCGGAACGGAAGCGCGCGACTCTTGCCGTACACCTCGCTGGTGGAGGCGACCAGCACCGGCTTCTTCTTCTTGCTGGCATGTGTCAGCACGACCTCGGTGCCGTGCACGTTGGTCTCGATCGCGCGCACGGGACTGTCGATGACAAGGGCGACGCCGACGGCGGCCGCCAGGTGCACGACGACGTCAGCCTCGTCGACGAGCTCGGCGACGACCGCGTGGTTCTCGACCGATCCGATCGTGTACTCAAATCCGGGATCGCACTTGAGGTGGCGAATGTTCTCGATCGCACCCGTCGAGAGGTCGTCCAGAACGTGCACCGTGTGCCGGCGCGCGATCAGCAGATCGCTGAGATGGGACCCGATGAAGCCGGCACCACCAGTTATCAAGCATCGCATCAGGGCCTCTTTCTCCAGAAATCGGCTGACCGTGCTCCAGACGCTTCTACCGCCATTTGCGGGCACCGTCAGTCAAAATACTCAAATGCCTACACCGTCACGAGGCGACGAATTCGCCAAAACCCGCCCATAAGCGGGCAAATCCCAATAAACAAACTTTGCGTCGTCCAGGCCGGTCATTCAAACCGATGCTGGGGATCGACGGCCGCGCGACGCATGAGCGTGCCCCCAAACGCCCCGAGGACGAGGATCGCGACTCCCCCTCCGAGCAGCGCAAGAATCGACCCGTCGCCACCCGAGGACGCCTGCGAGCGCGCCGCGTGCAACACGATCGCGGGAACCGGCGTCGCGGGAACCGACGCCGACGAATCGTGTGCGGCGCCCACGCCGGAGGCGCCCGATCGAGCGCCACGCCGGTCCTCCCCCCCATGCGAGCCCGCCTGCGCCCGCGCCGACCCTCCTGGGCCGGACGGCTTGATCCCGGCTCCAAACAGCGCGGCGGAGCCCGAGGTCGCCCCACCGCCGGAAGCGCCCCCTCCCGTCTCCCTGGCCTGGTTGAGAGGCAGTGCGTATTGCTTGGCCGCCGGCGACCCCGGGTCGGCGTGGACGCCGGGTTCCAAACCGCCCGCGGCATGCGCGCCGGCCGCGAGACAGTTCAGGGTTATGACAGCAAGGGTTCCGGCCGCTGAGATGCTCCTAGCATGCACGCTCGGGGAAGATATCAACTCCTCCGGAGCGGCTCGCCGCTACCTCAGCCCGGATGCGGGATCGGCTGCCAGCGCGCGCAGCGTGAGATCTCGCGGGTTGAGCTTGTGGGCCACGCCGTAGTCGCGCTTGGCGGCCTTCGTGCTGCCCTCGCGAAGCGCGATGTCGCCCAGCAATGCCCATGTGACGAAATTGTCGGGCTCGCGCGCAAGCGCCTGGCGGAGCACCGCCTGCGCCGCGGCGGCTTGATCGAAGCGAGCGAGTGCGGCGGCCTTGACGTAGTACGTTTCGACCGCATCGGAGTCGATGTCCAGCGAGCGATTCGCGTCGGCGATCGCAGCCGCCGGGTGTGCGCCGAGCTCGCTCTGGGCGCGCACGCGGTAGATTTCGGCCAGGCCCTCACGGCTGAGGCTCGCCCCCGCGACCACCAGTGTCGCGAGCACCGCCGAGGCCCCCAGCGCCAGTCCCGTGCGACTCGTGAGCACCCGCCGCATGCCGGGGCCCGCCGACCCGCCGGCGCTCGAGCGCGACGACCCGGCCTCCTTCCCGGCCTCCTTCCCGGCCTCCTTCCCGACCGCCGTTTGCGGCCTGAGGAGAACGACCGCTCCGACGAGGGCGATCGCGGTCAGCCCGGGCAGCAGGTGCATCCAGTCGACGCTCGTCTGGGCCAGCCACGCCCCGAAGGCTCCGATCCCGCCCACCATCGACGCACGCGCCAAACGCGAGCGCGCCGCCGCGGGGCGCATCCGCACGATCGCCCAGCCGACGCCGCCGACGAAGGCAGCCAGCAGCAGCGCCCCGACTGCACCAAGCTCTGAGAGGACCTGAAGCTCGACCGAATGGGGCTGCTCGACATCCTCGGTGGTGGCCCGCAGCTGGTAGTAGGAGCGGGGATAGTTGCCGGCGCCCACGCCGAGCACCGGGTGCTCGCGCCACACACGCCACGCGACGCGCCAGTAGTCATAGCGGTTGCCCGCGCCGGAGAGCAGCCGCGATTGGCTGTCTGAAACCGCGCCACCGCCATAGCTTGGCTGAGCGAGATGCGTGAAGGCGTGCCACTGGGTGCGCACCTCGCGGTCGATGCGCTGGGCGGAGCCCGCCGCCACGACCAGTGCGACGGCGACCGGGATCGCAAGCACCCACGATCCGATCGTCCTGCTGTGCCCGGCCCGCGGGCTCCGGGAGAGGATCAGCTCCCACCCCAGCGTCAGCAACCCCCAGACCAGGCCAGCTGCGACGGCGGCGAGCAGCGCGGCGCGAGCAGCGATGTGGGCGGCGCCCACAGAGACGACCCCAGCCGAAGCGTTGTCATAGACATGCAGCAGATCTGGCGCCGCGACGGCGACCGCGCCCGCCACCGCCAGCAATCCATAGATCCGGCGGGTGCGGCCGGGGACGAACGCCACAACCGCGACGAGGGAGACGATCATCGCCAGGGCGCTGCCACGCGATTGCGACAGGATCGCCAGACAGGCCATCAGCGTGGCCATGCCGGCCGCCAGGGCCGCCACCGGAGCGCGCCGTGCCTCGGCAGCGGCGAAGCACAGCCAGAAGCCCACCACGAACAGGCATCCCTCCCCGTTGATGTAGCCCAGCGGAGAGTTCAGACGAGCCCCGAGGAAGAGCGTCCCCGGATCGGAGCCGAACAGTCGCACGAGCACCGACAGCGCCACCGCCGCGACTCCAAGCGTCGTCGCGCCGATCAGCACGGCCGCGCGCCGCTCGCTGCGCACGAGCACGAGCATGAGCAGCAGCAGCGCCCCGTAGACCAGCCAGCGATTCCCGCTCACCACCGCGCTCTCCACCGATTCGGCCCAGGCGGTCGAGGCCAACGACCACATGCCAAGGCCCATCAAGCCACCGAGGGCCAGCGCCGCCGGGCCGGAGGGGCGCATGGGACGCGCCACGACCGCCACCGCGCTTGCCGCCACGAGCCCAAGACCGATCGGCACCCACACCGAAGCGTCGTAGTAGGCGAAGAGGAAGGGGCTCAGGCCGGCGCCGAGGCCGAGGGCGGCGAGCAAACCGGTGGCTGCGGGGGAGGGGCCGTCCGATGAGGTTCTCGCCGATCGCACGCCCAGCGAAGCTACTCCGAACTCCTCCACCTCCTGCGTCTCAAGCAGGACGATCGCACAGGCAGCCGCGAGCACGTAGAGAATCGTGCTGATCACGAGGAACGAGGTCCCTCCTTGGCTGGCTAGCACCGCTATCACCGACACCATGGCCTGGACACCACCCAAAGACAGCGCTACCGCCCGCGCGCTTGGGAGAAACCTACGGGCCCGATGCGTCAGATGATCGCGACCGCCGACAAGCACCGATATACCACGTCGACGACGAGACACGATCACGAGGCTCGTGTCGAGGGCCGGTATGCCCACGAGCAGCAGTGCGACCAACATCGACTGCCATGCGACCGCGGAGGCGCTGGCTGCCACCATCACCAGTACGGAGGCGACGAAGCCAAGCGGCATGCTCCCGCCGTCGCCGAGGAATATGCGAGCGGGCAGAGACAGGTTCCAAGGAAGGAAGCCCAGACAAGCCCCGCCAAGGGAAGCGGCACCCACCGCGAGCCAGACGTCTCCTTGCACAACTCCGATCAACCCGGCGCCAGCCGAAACCACCAGCGCCATCGTGCTGGCGGCGCCATCCATATTGTCGAAAAGATTGAATGCGTTCACGATCCCCAACACCCACAGGCAGGTCAGCGCGAGATCGACGGCGCCACCCATGCGCAGATCCCAACCCAGTCCCGCGGCCCAAACCAAGATCGCCAAACCGAGCTCGACGAGCACGCGCACCCCAGGGGAGACTGTCCGTCGATCGTCGATCGTGCCGACGCCCCACAACAGCGCGACACCGACGATGAGCGGAGCGGTCTTGCGCCAATCTCCGGCCATCAGCACCGCGATCGCGAAGCCCGACATCACCGCCGCCCCGCCAAGGTAGGGAGTAGGGCGCGTATGGCCCTTGTAGCCCACTGGCTTGTCGTAGAACTCCAGGCGGTCGGCAAGGCCGATGGCGTAGGGAGTCGCCACGTGCACGACTCCCGCGGCAACAAGCAGACCAAACAGCAACCGCTCAGCGAGCGTCAAGATGGTCCGCTTTCGCGATTCGTCGTTGGCTTCCACACTTTGGGACTGGCTGCCGATCAGGACTGCAGCGACCCATCAGAGGAGCTTGCGCCATCGGGGGAACATACGCCACGGCCATGACGATGCCACTGCTCCAAGCGGTAGGGTCTGCGTAGACCTAGAGATGTTTGCTTCCGGACGGCGGAGCGCTTGCGTCGACGTACAGCTCGTCCGCCGCTGGCATTTTGATTCCCCGCAGGATATTTGCGAGTACCGGTATCCAGCGCGTAAACGAGAAGTCCTGCTCGGTTCTTCGATGCCCCACACCACCAAGCAACGTGCGCAGGCGTGCGTCACCCGCGAGCGTGTGCAGACCGTCCAGCCATTGCCCGTCCCGAGTGACGACGTAACCAGCGTCGCCCACGATGGCAGCCGATATTCCCACGTTCGAGACGAGCGGGGGAATGCCACAGGCCATGTACTGGAGGGCCTTGTAGGCGCACTTGCCACGCGCCCATGGCGTGTCCTGGAGCGGCATAAGACCAATGTCCATCTCGGCGAGCGCAGTCCGCTCGGTCTCAGGAGTCCACCGCCACTCGTGAACGTCAACTCGATGCAGACGCGGCGCCGCCCCCCCCACGACCACCAATCGGACGGGACGAGTGGACTGTTCCGCGAAACGCTCGAGCACAGGTCCAATGTGGCTGAGATAGCTGGCAGTGGTGGGAGAACCGATCCATCCGAGCGTGATTACGGGCATCTGCCGATGCACCCGCATCGTGTAGCTTGCGGTATCGACGAGGGATGGCACCACGGTGATCGCGTCGCTGTAGCGAGCCAGGTGTTCCGCAAGGATGTCATTGCCCGCCACGATGTGCTCGGCGCGCTCGGCCAGCCAGCGCACCTTGCGAGAGGCCCTCTTGAGGACGCCAAGGTAGTGGCCGGCAGTCTGCCTTCCGCTCAACCACACAGCGTCATCGACGTCATAGATCAAACGGCTATCCCGCGTTGCCATACGCTCGAGAGCCAACGACGGCGCGAGATCGACCCGTCGCTGTACGAGCACTGCGGAAGCGCCATGAACCCGGCCACGAAGCTCTCGAGCCAACCGTCTGCGAGCCTGGGCGAGAACCGCGGCCTTGCCGATCGGGCGCGCGCCGCGAAACCGTCGCACCTGCTCGGTCGAGAACAGCGGCGACTCCTCAACGACGATCCCGTGCGCAGCCAAAGCACGACCCGGCAACGCTATACGTATCCGAAAGGATGGATCGTGCGGACCATAAGCGGACGTGCCGATGACACGCATCTGGGATTCCTCACCATCGATCACAGGGCGCTCTCACTATGCAACACATCGCACCGCTCCCGTCCCGCCACCAGAGGTCGCGGATCAAATTGTCTATCTTTGCGACCAGCTCAATGGACGCTCTAAACATACCGCGCTCCCGAGTCCGTGTTCTACGCGTCATCGCCCGCATGAACGTCGGCGGGCCGGCCTATCACGTGAGCGTGCTGTCGGGTCGCCTCGACTACGAACGATATGAGACACTCCTGTTGACAGGCGCGCTGGGGTCCGGTGAGGGCTCATTTGAGGAGCTTGCGCAGCGATACGGGGCGACCAGGCGGGTCGTGCCCGGACTGCGTCCCGCACTCAATCCAGCTAGCGACCTACGCGCGCTCGTGAGCCTCATGCGAACGATCAGAAGGTTTCGCCCGGACGTGGTGCACACCCATACGGCAAAGGCCGGCGCACTGGGCCGCCTAGCAGCGATCATTACGCCGG
The DNA here is from genome assembly GCA_963831995.1 of uncultured Solirubrobacterales bacterium. Classification (GTDB taxonomy): domain Bacteria; phylum Actinomycetota; class Thermoleophilia; order Solirubrobacterales; family Solirubrobacteraceae; genus Palsa-744. The sequence continues at coordinate 718,415 of CAWHSI010000001.1, forward strand.
GAGTGCGGCCCGTCATCGTGCACACCTATCACGGACACGTGTTGAGCGGCTACTTCGGCCGGGCGCTGAATGCGATCTACCGCAACATAGAGCGTCTACTGGCTATGAAGAGCGACTGCCTGATCGGGGTTAGCACTGCGACCGTCGAGGAGCTCGTGGAGTTGCGCGTCGCGCCCGCCCGAAAGTTCCGCGCGATTCCCATCGGCCTCGACCTCGAGAGACTCCTGGCCGTGGAACGATCCGAGGGCGCTCCCTTGCGTGCCAAGCTCGGCGTGGGAGCAGATGACGTCCTTGCAGTCTTCGTGGGCCGACTGGTGCCGATCAAGCGCGTTGACCTCTTGATCGAGGCGGTGGCGCTCGCGCGCGCAACCGAGCAACGACTGCGGGTGGCGATCGTGGGCGATGGCGAGCTGCGCTGTGCCCTTGAACAGCAGTCATCCCGACTGGGTATGCGGGAGGCCGTGCGCTTCCTTGGCTTCCGCAGGGATCTCGCTGCAATCGCCGCCGCAAGCGACCTCGCGGTGCTCGCTTCGGACAATGAGGGCACCCCGGTGGCGCTGATCGAAGCGGCAGCGGCCGGGCTGCCCATGGTCGCCACAAACGTCGGCGGCGTGCCGGACATCGTGACGCCCGCCACGGGCATCCTCGTCGCCAGAGGCAACACGCGCGCGTTCGCCGATGCCCTCCTGCGCCTGACCAACGACCGGGGGAGCCGCAACCGATTGGGCTTGGCGGCGCGTGAGCACGTTCGCGAGCGGTTCGCCACCGGACGGCTGCTCGGCGACATCGACGATCTCTATCGGGAGCTGCTCGGTGATCGACATAGCCGGTGCGCCTCTTCCGCCCGCGGAGGCCCTCTACCGGAGCTGCCGGTCCGACCATTTGGATAGTGTGCGCTCTATGAGGATTCTCGTCACCGGAGGGGCTGGATTCATCGGGTCGCACCTCGTCCAAGCGTTGATCGAAGACGAACACGACGTGCGGGTCCTAGACAACTTCGCCACAGGACGACGTGAGAACCTGCTCCACCTCGATTCGTCTTTCGAGCTCGTCGAGGGGGACATCCAAAGCTACGAGCGCGTACACAATGCGGCGCTCGGCTGCGAGATCGTACTGCACCAAGCGGCAATGCCCTCGGTGCCGCGTTCCATCCAAGATCCGTTGACAAGCAACGCTTCCAATGTCATCGGCACGCTCAACGTACTGCTCGCGGCACGCGACAACGGGGTGCGTAGGGTCGTATTTGCCTCCTCCTCGTCGGTCTACGGCGCGAGCAGAGCGCTTCCCAAGCATGAGTCTCACACACCGCTGCCAATCTCGCCCTACGCGGTGGCGAAGCTCGCTGGCGAGGGATACTGCCGTTCCTTTTACGCTGTATACGGCCTCGAAACCGTCGCGCTGCGCTACTTCAACGTGTTCGGACCGCGTCAGGATCCGCTGTCACAATATGCGGCAGTGATTCCCAACTTCCTCACTGCGGTCCTCGGAGGGAATAACCCGACAATCTTTGGAGATGGCACCCAGACCAGAGATTTCACCTACATCTCTAATATCATCGACGCCAACCGTCTGGCGATGACGGCCCCCGAGGTAGGCGGGCAATCGCTCAACGTGGCATGTGGCGGGCGCATCTCGCTCAACGAGGTAGTCGCGGCGATCGCAGAGCTCACGGGCCGGGACGTCGAGCCGCACTACAATCCACCGAGAATCGGCGATGTACCACACTCGATGGCCAGCATTGACCGCGCTCGCGAGCTGCTCGGTTTTGAACCCGCGATTGGTTTTCGGGACGGGCTCGCACGAACAATCGAGCACTATGACCATGTGAGCTTTTCGACAAAATCCCGGTGAACGCAATGTTCGTGCAGGTCACTCACGTCGCCAATCGGGATCCTGCCACTGCACATCGTGAGCAGGTGGGCTGATGTCCCACCTGCTAGCCGGGTTGGTGGGCTTCGCGCTCTTGGCTGCTGCGGTCATCCTCGGCCGGCGCGCTCATCGTGCTACCGGAGCAGCAATCACGGCCCTGGTAATGCTGTACCTTGCGTGGGGGCTCGCGCTTATCCTCTATGGGCTCCCCTTGATCAGCTATTCGAGCACATCCACTACGGCGTGGCTGCTCGTCTATGGGTCCCTCGCAACCTTTACTCTCGGAGCCTTTACGGGAGAGCGGATATTCGTCCGCATCCAGCCCCAACAAGCCTTCTCACCCAATATTTCAGATCGGCGTCTCGTTTGCGCATGGCTACTCACGCTCGCACTCGGGCTCATCGGAGCAGCGCTTTATGTCTACGCCGTCAACGTCACAGTTGGATGGCATGCGCTGCTCGATCATCCTGCCTTGGTCCGGACTTCCGAATCTACCTCCGCGTTCCAGCACGCCTATAGCTTGTTGGGTAAGTTCTGCACTTATGTAGGCGAGCTTGGGCTGCTTCTCTGGACCCTTGCACTGCGAAATGGTGCCCTGCGTGGTCGCGCACGTCTCCTGATCCCACTAGGGATCGTGGGACTAGTTCCCTACCTCTTCGTCAGTAGTCGGGTATTGCTCCTGAGCATGCTTGTGGTGACCGGTGTCTTCCACCTGCTCTGGAGCAACGGCATCCCCGTGCGGCGCCTGGCGACCATGATCGCCTGTGCCGTAGCTGGACTGGCCGTAGTCTTTGTCCTAGCAGGAGCCCGACTCGACAAGTCCATCGCATCCCACCCCGAGATCAGTGCGCGAATCACCGTGCCGGCCCTTAAGGACCTCGCCATGCCAGACCTGTACCTGTCGGGTGAGATACCTCTTTTTACTCGCCTGCTTGACGATCCGAATCGTCCCCATACTGCGGGTGGACTCATTTTCTTGCCGATTCTAAAGCTTGCTCACGAGGTCGGCGTTCCCGGGATCTCGCCACGTGCCCTCACACCCTACTACTCCATCCCATTCTCGACGTTCAATCTGCCATCCTGGCTTGGTCCGTTTTACACCGACTATGGTGCAGCGGGATGCATCATCATTCCTTTCCTGCTCGGCCTTATATTCACCTTGATCGTTTCTCTCGCTCTACGTTGGACAACCCTGCTCACGCTCTGGTGGGCCTCGGTTGCCTGCATAGTTCTTCTCCTAAGCCCGCTTGATATGCTTTCGGGCACCCTCTTCATGACATTTATCCTTGCTGGAGGAGCCCTCATGTGCCTCTTTGATTCAACCTCCAGAATTGTGGTGCGACGCCTGTTCAGCCCCAGCGCACTCCGACGACACCCGATCTATGGCCGAGTCCTCCTCTCATCATTTGGATTGTTGGTTGCTTTGGCGGCCATCGCAGTTATAGCCAGCTGGCGAGGTCCACTTCGGCTAACGCAGGTCAACGATATCGGGAGCCTGCTCACAAGCACGTCTGAGGAGATCGGGCGCACATACCGGGGAGATGGCTATCCGCCCAGCTCAGCCCTCGCCACTCAGCTGAACGCGGCCGACCCTCGCATGCCTGTTGTCGAGTTGGCTACACCTTCTTCACTGCCACCGTCTCCAAATACGCTCGGCATATTCTCTCAAGGTGATCGCTATACGCTGAGTATTCATACTAACGGCGGCTTGGTAGGCGAAGTGACGGTCATAGGTGGACCAAACCACCATACCCAATGGGGACCAATCGCCCTGCCGTCCACTCCCGCTCTGCGCGACCCCAGTTTTTCGCCGCCGCTTGCTGGCACCTGGGTCGTCTCCGGGCAACCCGGAGCTAGTCTGGTCGCACAGGCTTCATCGAATGGCGCCAATGGGTCAATTATGCTGGTTGGCCACGGGACGAGCCTTCGTCGCGCGGCCTTCGTCAAGCAGCGAGTCACGGAGAAATCAAAATCCTCGACCGGATACCAGCTGACACTCAGGGAGCTGGTTTCCCGTCAAAACCTCTCACGGCCGGTTGCCGTGGAGATGCGCATGAACTTCTTTGGAGGCAGGTATGCTTTCTACGGAACATCGATCCCACCAGGTACAGACATCACGTCGGGGGGCAACCCTACCTGGATCCCCATTTCGCTGGCAGCCAGGGCCCCGGGGCCCATTGAATCTTTGGAAGTGTTCGCACTCGACACAGGTAGGAAGCCCGTTAGCGGACGCGTTACCATCAAGGGCATCGGACTTACTATTGCTTCAGGCCCTACGACCTCATGACCTATCTCATAGACAAGCTCGGGCAGCGCAGGGATCTTCGAGGCGCCGTCGTGGAGTTGGGTTGCGGTCCCAAGAAGCAGCTTCGTGGATCGATCGGTGTAGACATAGTCGACTCACCGGCGGTTGATGTCGTCAGCGATGCAGAGAAGCTACTCAAGTCGCTTCCAGACGAACTGCTATCAGAAATACATACCGCACATATGCTTGAGCATCTTGACTCGACCGACATCATATCCTCGTGTGCTCGTGTTCTGGCAACCGATGGAATCCTCACAGTTGTCGTGCCTCACTTCTCCAACCCGTACTTCTATTCAGACCCTACCCACAAGCAACCCTTTGGACTGTACACGTTCTCTTACCTGGCGCAGGAGTCTCTTTTTCGTCGGCGAGTTCCTCGCTACAGTGCGATCCCTTCCCTAGAGCTCGTTGACGTGAGATTGAGATTCAAGGCCGCGCGGCCATTCTATTTGAGGTATGCCCTCGGCCGAGCCATTGAGAGCCTTGTAAATCTAACGCGATGGACGCAGGAGCTCTACGAGTCGCACTTTGTTTATCTTTTCCCCTGCTACGAGCTGCGCTTCCAGCTGATAAAGCGAGCTACTAAAGCCAAATCCTCAGTCGCGCATGAGCAGTAAGACTATTACCGTCAAAGAGACAAACCTACGAGGCTCAGTGATCGCGGCGCAGAAGGTCAAGCCCAACAAAGCGCTCGATCCATACGCCCCACCCGGTGGTGGTAGATCTTTCCGCGCCGGACGTCGGGTACCCGTGTATATTGTCGGTGAGCTTGCCAACAAGCTGATCCGTTTCGTGGCGGCGGTGATCCTCGCTCGTGACCTATCAGTCGGCGACTACGGTCTGGTCAATGTCGGAATCGCCGTCTCGGGAGTCACAGTGATGGTCGTGACATTCGGCTTGGCGGACCTTGGCGCACGTGACGTTGCCGTCGAACCGCAGGCAGCCAGCTGGCTCGCCGGCAGGATGCTGTTCGTTCGACTGAGCGGGGTCCTTGCGGTTGGTACACTGCTCTTTCTAGCTGCTTTGGCCGGCAAGGCGTCGTTGGCCCCCCTAGTAATAGCGACCTCACTCATGTCACTCGGGACCGCGTCCTCTAGTGAGTGGATGCTGAGAGGAACCGAGCGCCTGGGCCTGCTTGGTGTTGCGGACTTTTTGGGAGGGACCGCAGTCACCATCGGATGCGTGCTGCTTGCGTTTACACATGCGACCTCACTACTTGCTATCGGAGTGTTTGCCCTCGGCGAGGCGGTAACCGCCGGGGTATGTTGGATCGCGACCGGACGTTCCTCCTTCCCTCGGTTCGGGACTCGCGGATTGAGAAGCCTGTTGCGACGATCGTGGCCGATCGGTCTTTCATCCATAGCCGTCTACGCATACTATGCAAACGTCGACACAATCATCCTTGCAGGGACTCGATCCGAGAGAGAAGCAGGCCTCTACACGGCCGCATATCGACTGTTCCTGGCGGCCAACATCGCTGGCCTTGCGGCCGCCTATTCTCAGCTGCCCATACTCTCTCGATCCGTGGTACGCGGAGATGACAGAGAGGCTTCCGCCTCCCTTCGTCAGATCCTCCTTTTGCTTGCGTGCTATGGATCTGCGGTGGTGGGTGCAGTAGATATCGGCGGCAGAGTGATTCTTCAAACGCTCTACGGGTCGCGCTTTGCTGGAATGGCACCGGTGTTGGTCGTCTTGTGCTTGGGCGTTGCGTGGTACGCCGTCGGGTTTCCGGCTGGATATACGCTGATTGCCAGAGGGAAGAGCAAGGGATTTCTCGCCGGATCCGCAACGGCGGCCGGCGTAAATCTCAGCTTCAATGCTGTGCTCATTCCCATCTTTGGACCAATAGGAGCTGCTATTGCCACCTTCGCGGCATTCCTCGCGGGAGCCCTCGTCTGGCTCAATGCCCACGACATGCTCGACCGCCCTGGCCTGCTGATGATAGGAGCATTGACTGTGGTGAGCGCCGGAGGCATTGCAGGACTGCTGATCCCCCAAACGCAACTGCCGATCGGTCTGACCACGATCGCTGGAAGTCTTCTCTTCGCAGTACGGGTCTGGCGCCGTACTTCGTTGCCATCGATCTTTCAGCGCTCCTAGCTTGATAAGATCCTCGTGGACTTGACCAGAACCCAAAATGGAGGCAAGCTCGGAGCCCGCGCCCAGCTCCTGCTCACTGAGATCCTAGTCGCGATGTCCGCTGTCATTTTGACTGCTTCGGTTAATGCACAGGCGGCGGGCTTGAAGGCTATATGGGGTCCCTCACTGCACAACGGGGAGTCACTATTTCCCACCTACCGAGAACTCGGCGTGGGCATATACGAGGAAGACCTCGACTGGTACCAAGTCGCCAGACGCCGGCCCGATCACCCGCGCGACCCCAACGCACCCGCCTACGCTTGGCCGGCCGAGGTGACCCAAGCCGTCGCCGAAGCCAAGCGCTACCACATCCAGGTCGCCCTTCAGATCATCGGCGCCCCCAGCTGGGCCAACGGCGGCAAGCCCTGGAACTGGGCGCCCAGGAACCCGCAGGACTACGCGAACTTCGCGATCGCCGCATCCAGGCGCTACCCCTCTGTGCACCTGTGGATGATCTGGGGGGAGCCCTCGCGATCGCATAACTTCGAGCCGCTGGATCCGGCGAAGCCGTTCGAAAAGCTGAACGTACACCAGCGCTCCGCTCCGGAGCACTACGCGCTGATCCTCAACGACGCCTATGGCGCCCTGAAGAGCGTCAGCCGCTCCAACCTCGTGATCGGCGGGATGACCTACACCACCGGCGACATCTCGACGCAGCAGTGGATCGAAAACATGCGCCTGCCCAACGGCCGGCCGCCGAGGCTTGACATGTACGGACACAACCCGTTCAGCTTCCGCGCTCCAAATCTCTCAAACCCACCGTCGCCCGAACAGCAGATCGACTTCTCGGATCTCGGACGGCTGTCCAAGCTGGTCGACCGCTTCCTGGGCCGACCGGGCAACCCCGATCCGAAGCTGTTTCTCTCCGAGTGGACGATACCCACGGAGGTCGACGAAGAGTTTGACTACTTCGTCGAACCGCTTGTTCAGGCACAGTGGATCACCGACGGGCTGCGCATCGCCGGCGAGATGTCGAGCATCTACGCGGTGGGCTGGATCCACCTCTATGACGAACCGCCGCTGTCCTACGGTGGGCTGATCCAGGCCGATGGCGTGAAGAAGCCGGGCTTTACCGCCTGGGAGGCCGGCTGATGCACGCGGGAGAGCGGCGGTAGGCCTGGTTTTGCCGGCAATCGCGTGTTATACATTGGTCCACCTATAGAGATGGACGCTCAACGCTGGAGACTCGAGCAGGTGAGGCTGCGCGAGGCAGTGCGCGCCCACCGGCGAGAGGCCGGCCAGGCCGGCCCCCTCGCTCCCATGGCGAGAACAAGCTCGCCCGGCGTGCGTCAGCCAGGCTCGGCCGGCACCGCCGCCGGCCGCACCTCGACCGCGGCCGCCCCGGCGCAGTCGAGCGGCTCGATCGCCGTTGGTCCGACGCAAGACGATCGCGCGCCGCAAAAGCGGGGCGCCACCGCGATCGAAGCGCTCCCGCTCGCATCGGTGATCGTGGTGTGCTGGAACTCGGCGCCCGTTCTCAGGCGGTGCCTGGATCGGCTTCTCGCCCAGGACTACGCCAATTACGAGATCATCGTGGTCGACGACGGGTCGCGAGACAATACGCTCGAGGTTGCGGAGCAGGCATTGGCACACGGTGAGGGAACGATCGTGTGCAACCCGGTCAATCGAGGCTGTGCGTATGCGCGCAACGTTGGCCTGCATCACGCCATCGGGGAGATCATCGCCTTCGTCGACGCCGATGGATTTGCCGCCCCGGACTGGCTGCGCCACTTGGTGGCTGCGTTTGAGGGAGACACGACGATCGGCGGTGTCGCCTCCACCGTGTTCTTCGAGGGAAACCCGCTCGTCATCAACGGAGCGGGCGGGACCGTCAACCGCCAGGGATACGCGGCCGACCTGTCGATGAACGAGCCCTACGAGCGCGCAACGATAGCGCCAGAGGCGCTCTATGCGATGGGCTGCGGCATGGCGGTGCGGCGCTCGGCGGCCGAGCGAGTGGGTCGCTTTGACGATCGTATGCTCAACTACTACGACGATGTCGACTATGGCGTGAGGCTGTGGCGCGCCGGCTTGCGTGTCGCGGTGGCGCCCAACGCCTGGATCGACCACGACTTCAGCCCGAGCGGCGGCGACCCGGCGCGTAAGCGGCTGCTCTGCGAGCGACATCGCATGCGAGTTGTGCTCAAGCACTCCTCGGCGCGCACGCTTGCACGCTGGACCATGCGCGAGGTACTTGCCACCGTGCGAGCCCAGCCCCCCGACCGTGCCCTGAAGCTGAAGGCGATGGCGTGGAACGCGCGTCGCCTGCCGAGCGCGCTCGCGAGCCGGCGGACCATGCGCGGTGCTCCCCGAGTACCCGATCGGCTGGTGGATCCGTCCTGGGGAGACGGCTTCCCCGCAGGCGTGCCTGCGCTGCTCACGCCACGTCCGGAGACTGCCGGCAACAGCATCGACATGGCCGACCCCCGCCACGAAGGGCAGCTCTTGTACGGATGGTTTCCCCCCGAGCGGCTCGGCGGGCGCAGCTGTCGCTGGGCGGGGGTGCGGGCCGCGGCGCTGATCCGACTTCAAGCGCCCGCCAAGCGACTGCGGATCGACTTCACATCGGCGCCGGCAGACCTCGGCGGGATCTACGTTTGCATTCGCCGGCCCGGCTCACCGGACCCGCTTGCTCCCGTATGGACCACCAACCTGTCCTGGCAGCACGCCGCACGCTCGATCGAGAACCACCCCTTTGCACTGAGTGAGGGCGACTATGAAATCGTGTTCAGCGTACGCGAAGGCTGGTTCGATGCCCCGCGTGACAGCCGCCTGCTCGGGTTTGCGCTCGCCAGCGTGTCCTTCGAGCAGTCCTATGAGATCGCCCGCGACGGCCTGGACATGGCATCGCCCACGGTCGAGGACCAGCTCGTGAATGGCTGGTTCGAAGCCGAGGAGAGCGCCGATCGCAGCTATCGATGGGCCGGCGAGCGCGCCGCGGTGGTTGTGCGCCTCGCCAGGAGTGCAGGCAGCTTGTGCTTGGACTATCGCTTTCCTCCAGGCCCAACCGGCGGGTTGAATGTGTCGGTGTGCCCGCTGGAGCGCCCGCGGGAGCTCTGGTCGACCCGCATCGCATGGACCGACCCCGGCTGGCACCGCGACAGCTTTCCGCTGAGACTGGCTGCCGGGGACCATCTCGTGTTATTCGACACCGATAGGGCCTGGTCCAATCCGGAAGGACAAAATCCAGCCGTGTCGCGGGAGAACCGCTCGCTCGGCTTTGCCCTGTCCTCGTTGTCCTTTGGCGGTTGAAGTGTCGTATGACATAGACGACGCGCCAGCAACCGACGGCGCGCCATGGCCATCCGAGGAGAGGACGCAGACAGCGGATTTCTGCGTCTGCATCGTCACCGCAAGCGGACAGAATGTCTTCTTCGCCGAGCTGCTCGACGCGATTGGCGACAGTCTGGCCACCGCGGGAATCGAGGTCGTTCGCTCGCAGGACAGGTTCCCGCCGTGGCGCGACGATGTCGTATATCTGTTCGTGCCACATGAGTACACACCCTTTGTCGCGAGCGAGGCCCTTCCAAGCCCCGCACATCTGAGCCGGAGCGTCGTCCTCTGCACCGAGCAACCCGGCACGAGCTGGTTCGAGGAAGGCGCAGCGATCGCCGCCCAAGCGGCCATGGCGATGGATATCAATCGGCTGGGCGTTCAGGAGCTTCGGCGGCGCGGAATCGAGGCTGAGCTGCTGCAGCTCGGCTACGTCGCCGATTGGGACCGTTGGGGCGGCGCGGAGGACGGGGAGCGACCCGTGGATGTGACGTTCATGGGCGGCTACACCCCCCGCAGGGCGCGCGCGCTCGCCCACTGTGGAGGCTCCCTGGCACGCCGCAACGCGGAGTTGACGATGACCGAGAGCCTGCGCCCGCACCTGGAGAACTCAGTCCACTTTCTATCGGGCGAGCGTCGCTGGGCGGCGCTGCGACGCTCCAAGCTGATCGTCAACGTGCATCGTGGAGAGGTGGGCTACTTCGAGTGGTTGCGAGTGGTTGGCGCGATGCTCAACGGCTGTGTGGTTGTGAGCGAGCACTCGCTCGGCTTCGAACCGCTGATCCCGGGCGAGCATTTCGTGAGCGTCGGCTACGGCAGGCTGGCGTTTGCGATCGATGCGCTGCTCGCCGACCACGAGCGGATCGCCACAATCCGCGATGCGGCATATCGGCTGCTCCGCGACGAGCTGTCCCCGTCGAGCACGATCGCTCCGTTGGTGGCGGCCATCGAACGCGTAGTCGCAACGCCGCCCAAGCCAGGCTTGACGATCCCGACGCCGACTCCGCCACTGCCGCGCGAGCCAAACCTCCCCCCGACCGAGCCCGAGAGAATCTTCGCCGAGCGCAGTGGCCCAGGGGACGCGATCGGGCCCGTCAAGACGTCCGCGCCAGAGCAGGCCGACCTGTGCCGGCACACGAATGTGGAGGACAACTCGGGCGAGGCAGCACCCTCGGAACCGCTCCAGTGCCATGGGCCGCGCGATCGACAGGTACGCGTGTCGGTGCTGCTGACACTCGCAGACGATCTCGACTTCGCGAGCCGCGCCGTCGCGAGCGTGGCCGCAGGGGACTTCAGGGAGTTCGAGCTGATCGTCATCGACAGCCACTCCGAGGACGGCCTGCCCATGAGCGTGCGGGCGGAGCTCGACCGGCACCCCCGGCTGAGCTGGACGGTGCTCGCCCGCGGCCGCGACCAGCGCCTCTCCGTGGCGCGTAACCGCGCGATCGAGCAGGCGCAGGGTGAGCTGGTGTTCACCCTAAAGGCAAGCGACGAGCTCTATCCGCACGCCCTCGAGCGCCTCGTGGCGGCGCTCGACGGCGACGCGTCGGCGAGCTTTGCCTACGGCATCGTCGAGCAGTTCGGGCCGGGGGGGCCAAGCGATCTGACCGGCTGGCACGGATGGGATCCGTCGCGCCTGCGCTACGGCAACTACATCGGCACGACGGCCATGATTCGTCGCGCCGCGATCCTCGAAGTCGGCGGCTACACGCTGGACGCGCGGCTGGGTGGATGGGAGGACTTCGCGCTCTGGTGCGCGTTGGCGAACCGTGGCTTTCGGGGTGTGCGAGTACCGGAGATCCTCGCCCGCACTCCCACGGACCCGCACGCGACTCCGGCGAGCGCCACCGACACGACTGCTGCGTGGAGCGCGCTGGTGGAGCAGAACGCGTTCTTGGCCGCGCGATCGGCGCTCCCTAATCGCCCCTCAGCAGCCGCTTTGCGCCACGCATCGGACCCGTGAGGCGCCAGCTCAACGAGCCGGTTATGTCATCGATCGTGCGCTCGGCCCGGCGCAGGCGATTCTCGAAGTCGCGACGTCCCTGCTCGCTCTGGCGCAGCAACTCATCTCGCTCGATCGTCCGGCTTCTCGCTTCGGCCTCTCCCGCACGCAGCTGTGCCACCTGATCTCGAGCGCTTGCCAGCTCGGCCTCGGCGGCCAACAGAGCGCGACCCTGCTCCTGCAGCCGCTCAGCCCGTTCACGAGCGCATTCGGCGTCCGAGCGCAAGCCCGCCAGCTGCTTGCGGCTGTGCTCGATCTCGCCAAGGGCATCCATCAGCCCTCCCAACACGGCGCCCGCGAAGGGCGCGTCGGGTCGCACGCGGGATCGCTCGCCCGAGCGCAGGTCGCGCATGAAATCGTCCAGGCGCCTGTCGACCACGATCGTTCCGAGCCCCAGCGCGCTCTCCAACGCGTCCGGCTCCAGCAGCAGCCCGTCGTAGTAGTCGCGCAGCCTGCCCGCTCGATGCAGCTCCAGCAGAGCCAGCTGGTCGCATCCGACCAGCGGCGAGCGATCGGTGAGCTGCTCATAGCCATGACCGATCTGAACCACCTTGCGCTCGAACTGCTCGTAGCTGCGCATCGGGAAGTGGAATATCTCGAGCACCTCCCCGACAGGTACGGCTGGCAGCTCCGCCCCGCGGATCGAATGGTTGCCCGGCGCGACCACGACGTCGGGATGAGGTCGATGGGCGACCTTGAGCTCGAGCGCGTGACCGGACAGGTTGAGCGAGCTCACCTCCCGATGCACCAGCCGCGAGTAGAAGGGCCCCTCGCCGTCGGCCCGCGGCCTGAAGTTGCGCCGCCGAACCTCGATCTGGCCAAACTGGGGTGGCAGCGAGCAGAACACGTCGCGCAGATCCCCCACCAGCGGCCACCAGAATTCGTCCGCGTCGTTGTGGATCACCCAGTCGGCGCCGTGTCCCAGCCGGGCGATCTCCGCCATCCGCGTGACCCTGTTGCTCTGATGGTGGCCCTCCTGCGTGTCGCGAATGACCTTGGCGACGCCCATCCGCTCGTACTCTCGGAGGACGTCGCTGGTGCCATCCTCAGAGCCGTGGTCGGTGACGACGACGAAGTCGACGCCCTGGGCCAGGTGATAATCGAGGTTGGCGCCGATCACGTCGACCTCGTTGCGCACCAGCAGCGTCATGACGAGCTTCATATCGCTGGCATCGTAGTGATAGCGCCCGCCTGCCGGATCGACGGCGCTCGAGCACAGGCTCACCATGCCGAGAACGCCGAGAGCCCCGTATCTATGGGCATCGGCCATACGCCTGACGCGAGAACCTTCGACACGCGCCTCTATCCGGCAGCTTGTGCGCGAACTGCACGCTCAGCGCTTCACATCGCCCTGGCATCCCGCGCCTGGCCCAACCGATCGATGCCTTCAGGCAGAGCGCCATCGGCCGAGAGAAGTCGCAAGGCCGCACACGCCCGAGGCCGGTCAACCCCTGAGCATTTTATGGCTTACGTGAGCGGTCACGGCCGAGCTCCTTGCCGAATGCCACCTCGACCGCCTGGGTCATCGTGGGCGCGAAGCCGGCGAGGAGCGCCTCCGAGGCGAGCGGGCGCAGCTGGTCGAGCGCGGCTCGCACGACCGGCCAGTCGGACTCGGGCCGGCCGGCGTCGTCGAATGGCTTCCAGATGAACTCCAGGAACAGCCGCACGAAGGTCTGGGCGATGCGGTGGGTATTGCGCTTGAGCTGATCCATCGTGTCGAGCGCGGCCTTTAGGGGCACGCCCAGCGCGACCAGTCGCTCGCCGGCGACGAGCAGGGTTGGGCTGGGGACTTCGTAGCGGTTCTCGTCGATCGGGATCACGAGGCCGAGCTTCTCAGCCTTGGCGAGCAGCGCCGGATCGACCTCACCGCCCAGGCGCTCGATCAGGTCGGCTTGCTCGACGATCTCCGGCGCCTCGGTCTCGAAGGGGGCCATCAGGGAGCGTGTGAAGCCGAGCACCTCCTCCCCCGATCCGCGAGCTTGCTCGAGCACGTGGGCGATCGCGGTGAGGTTGAACCCCTGGGCCTGCATCTCGCGGATCAGCTGCAGCCGCGCCAGGTGCTCGCCGCCGTAGTAGCCGATCCTCCCCTGCACCTCCGGCGGGGGGATCAGTCCGCGCGACTGGTAGCTGCGCACGTTGCGCACCGTGAGCCCCGTGTTCTGGGCGAGCTGGTCGATCGTGAGCCGTTGTTCGGAAAGGCCCCTCCCCCGCTGGGCGCCTATCGCCGACGCTTTTGGCCGCTTGTTCTGCCTAGTCGCCATCTCCTGTAAACGTATCAGATCCAAATGTCCCACCTAACAATGTTACATTATTCTATGCTACATTAGTCGATGTTATGTTGGCTTGGATCGCTCTTCAAGAACCGGCGTGTCAGGCAGGCGGCGGTGAGCGACCGGCATGATCCACACGCTGCTGGTTGCAAACGGCGGCCTTGGCCGACCCTGATCGGGTGGGCGGTCGCGATCGCGGTTCTCGCGTTCCTCGGCGCCGGCATCACGCAGCGGCTCGCGCCGATGTCCCTGGAAGTGCCCGGCACCCCCTCCTCGCGGGCCGAAGCGATGCTGCGAGCAAAGTTCGGCAACACGATCCCGATTGCGATCCTGCTCAAGGGCCCGCCCGCACTCCTCGACATCCAGGGACGGCGGCTGGCATCCGAGCTGCGAGACATCCACCAGGTCCAGGTGCTCTCGCCATGGGATCGAGGGATCACGATGCATTCGCTGCGCCCGAGGCCCGGCGCGGCCTTCGTGCTCGTGAACTACATCCGGCCCGCGAGCGACGCGATGGCGGTGGTGCCGAGCACCGAAGCCATCCTGGCTCGCACCATCCACACCCCCGTGCGCAGCTATCTGACCGGCGTGGCGGTGATCGGGCGCGCGCTCCAAGAAGCCACGATGTCGGACACGCTGCGAGCCGAGCTGATCGCGCTGCCGGTGCTGATCCTCGTGCTGCTGCTGGTGTTCCGCTCGCCGGTCGCTGCCGCGGTGCCACTCGCCATGGGCGGTGCGACCGTGATGGCCGGACATGGGCTGCTGTGGCTCGCCAGCTTTCTCACGCCGATCAATTCGCTGGGAGTCGCGATCGCCGCGATGATGAGCCTTGCGCTCGGCGTGGACTACGCGCTCTTGATGGTTTCGCGCGTGCGCCAGGAGCTGGTTGAGGGATGGGACCACGAGGCGGCCGTGGCAATCGCGTCCAAGGCAGCCGGGCGCACGATCGCCGCGGCCGGGGGCACGCTGGCGCTGACGATGCTCGCCGCCAGCGCGGTGGCGACGCCGGGCCTGCTCGGCCCGGTCGCGATCGGGGTGGTCATCTCCGGCCTCTTGAGCGTCGCGCTGGCGCTGAGCGCGATGCCGGCATTGCTGCTCCTGCTCGGCCCCACGCTCAACCGCTGGGAGATCCGGCTCCCCCACTCCCGAGCCGAGGGGAGCTCTAACAAAGTCGGTGCGCTGGCCGAGCGGCTGATCGCGCACCCCGCGATCACGGTCCCGCTGATCCTCGCGGGGATGCTGGCGCTGGCGGCGCCCGCCGGAGCGCTGCACATGGGCCCCCCGGATGCGGCGGAGCTTCCCGCGTCGAGCGCGGCGCGCCGGGCCGTGGAGATGGTGGAACGCACGATCGGCCCCGGATGGTCGGCGCCGTTCGTGATCGTTGCGAGCGCCCGCGACGGCGCGATCACCACCACAGCACGCCTGCGGGCGCTGATCAGGTGGCAGGAAACGACCGCCCGCGCGCCAGACGTGGCGGCCGTGCTGGGCCCGGCATCGGTCGCGGGGGCGCAGGTCAAGCTCGCACAAGCTCACACCGCGCTCGTCTCCGCACCCAAGCGCCTGGAAGGCGCCCAGCACGGCATCCAGGGCCTGCGCTCGGGCCTGACCCGCGCCGGCGACGGCGTCGCGCAGCTACGCAGCGGTCTTGCCTCGGCCGCGAACGGCGCGAGATCGCTCGGCGGCGGCACCGGACGCGCCCAGAACGGAGCGCAACTGCTGACGAGCGAAACCGACCGCGCCCACGCAGGCGCAAAGCTGCTCGCGAGCGAAACGACCCGTGCCGGCGCGGGCGCGAGACGGCTCGCAAGCGAAACGACCCGTGCTCACGCGGGCGCAACGCGGCTCGCGAGCGAAACGGGCAGTGCCGGCAATGGCGCGAAGCGGCTGCAGACCGGCCTTGCCCAGGCGGCGAGCGGATCGGCCCAGCTCGCGAACGGGATCGACGAAGCCTCTGCCGGGGCCGAACGCCTGGCCGGCTCCGACGGTCAGCTCGCAACCGGCGCGGCGCAGCTCGCGCAAGGCATGGACACGCTCGATGACACCGTCCATGCGGTGCTAACGCCGATCGAGCTGCTCGCTGGAGAGCTCCACGGCTGGGCCGGCTGGATCGCCACTCTGCGAGCCTCCGACGAGCAGTTGCGCACACGCGTGAGCGAAGCGACGCGCGAACTGGAAGCGATGACCGTCGGACGCAACGACCCCCGGTATGGGGTGCTCGCACAGGATCTTGCCGCAGCCACGCGGTTGATCGAACAGAGCGGTCTCTCACAGCTCGCCGAGATCGAACGGCAGCTGCTCGGCGGCGTGGAAGGGCTCACGAATCTGCCGGCAGAGCTCTCAGACCTGACCGCTGGCCTCGACCGGCTGCGCTCGGGCGCCGACCAGCTCGCGACCGGCACGATGCAATCCGAAGAAGGCGCGCTCGCGCTGCACGCCGCCTTGCAGCGCTTGGCCGTGGGCGGACACAGCCTCACGAGCGGACTCGCCGGGCTGAGCGGGGGAGCGAGCCAGCTCGCCGGCGGACTCGGCCTGCTCAGGGGCGGCAATGCCCGCCTGGCGCGCGGACTCGGCAAGCTCGCGGGCGATAACACGCGGCTCGCGGCGGGACTCGGCAGGCTCGCGGGCGGCAACGAGCAACTGGCGGACGGGCTCGGCAAGCTCACCGCAGGCAACGCCCGACTCGCCGGCGGACTCGGCGCGCTCGTCGCCGGTGACGCTCGGCTCGCCGGCGGGCTCTCAACCGGTGACAGCCATGCCGCGGCACTCACTACCGGCCTCGCCTACGCACGAGCGCCGCTGCAGAGCTACGCGAGGATGCTGGGCGCCTATCAGCGGGACTACCGGCTTCTGCGCGCCGACGCGCCGAACGCGCTCGACTCCGGCTATCTCGTGCTGACCGCACTCGACGGCACAGTTTCGCCGATGCGCGAACAGGTCGCCCAGCTCGTCAACGTCGATGGGGGCGGCCAGGCCGCGCGCATCATGGTGGTCGCCGCAAGCCCACCCAGCTCCCCCGCCACCGCGACACTCAGCGGCAGGCTGCGCCGCAGCCTGCCCGCGCTCGCCGCAGCTATAGGCGGCGACGTTGAGATCGGTCAGGGGGCGCAGTACCTGCTGGATTATAAGAACGCCAACACGGCCCGCGTCCCATGGCTCGTGCTCGCGCTGGCGATTGTCGCGATACTCACGCTGGTCGTCGTCTTGCGCGCGCTACTGCTGCCGTTGATCGCCGTCGCGCTGAACCTCGCGACGATCGCAGTCGCACTCGGCGCGCTCGAGCTACTCACGCAGGAGCACGTGCTCGGCGGGGGCGGCGGGCTCGACTACATAGACGCGGCCTCGGGCGCCGGCATCCTCTCGATCATGTTTGTGCTGTCAATCGACTACGAGGTGTTCCTGCTGACGCGCATGCGCGAGCAGTGGCTCGCGAAAGGCGATGCCGAGGGTGCGATCCTCTACGGACTGCGCCACACCGCAGGCGTGATCACCGGCTCCGCAGCGATCATGACGGCTGTGTTCCTCGCGTTCGCCGGAGCCGACGTCATCCCATTGCGCCAGTTCGGCGTCGGGCTGACGATCGCGGTCGCGCTCGACGCGACGATCGTCAGGCTCGTGCTGCTGCCGGCGATTATGCGTGTCGTGGGAGCGCGCATATGGTGGATGCCGCGGTGGCTCGAGCGCAGGCTCCCGGTCCTGGGGTGAGAGAGACTTCGCCCTACGCGCTCTCGCGACCCGGATGGCGGAAAACTCAGAGGAGGGTTCAGGCATTTCCCGCAACAGCACTGCGGCGGGAAACGGACGCCGAACCGAACGCGGTCGGGGAGGCTATGCACAGATAAGAGAACTCTAACTGGAGGCATCATGCGCACATTTCTCAGCAAGCTCACAAAACTCACCCCCATTGCCGCTGGGGCTGCCGTCGGGATGATCGTAATCGGGATCGTGTCGATCGTCGGCGGCAGCTATGACCACGAAGTGGTGCGTGAACAGCTTGGGCCGCAGAAGATATTCTTCCCGAAGCCGGCGGAGTATGCGAACCTCAAGCAGTATGAAGGGCAGCAGGTGCTCACCGGCACACAGGCGCAGGCGTTCGCCAACGACCAGCTCGGTCCCGACATGAACAAGATCGCTGGCGGCAAGACCTACTCTCAGGTGAGCGACGAATGGATCGCGGGAGGCATGAAGAGCGCAAAGCTCGCCGGAGAGCGTACGACCCTGTTCATGGGCGAGACCCTGAAGGGCCTACTGCTCAACGCGTGGGGCTGGGCGCAGGTCGGCAGCATCGCGGTCCTCGCGGGCATACTGCTGATCGTGTTCGGGTTCATCCTGTTCCTGATTCCAGTGCTGAACTGGTGGCTGAACCTGAATCCGGAGCGCAGCAGGTCGACCTCGCGACGTGCCTCGCACACGCCACAGCCCGGATCGGCCGGGTGAGGGCTCTGCGCTTCAGTCCGGGTATCGGGTAGCCGGGCTTAACGGTTTCGATTACCGGTAATCCTGGCTGGCTCGGTCGCACCGACGCAAAACCAGACGAAACCATGACCTCCCGGGACCGGCAAACGGCCCGGGAGGTCTTGCTCTTGGGAGATCTTTTTTTGCCACGGCCGTCACAGCCGCTCCGAGGGCTCGCACGCCGTCTCAAGGCAGCGTGTCGAAGCCCTCTTCGACCACAGCTACGGTGAGGTCGTGGTCGAAGCTGGCAAACGTAGCGCAGCGCTCGTCGATGCGGCGGGCAGCCAGTGCAGAGGCGAGCTGCACGGCGTCGTAAGCGCGCAGGCCACGTTCGCCCGTCAGGCTGGCGGCCCGCTCAAGGATGCGGCCTGCGACCCGCACCGCGAGAAACCGAGCGGGCGCGTCCCGAGTGCCGGCGTAATCGGCGGCAAACGTACGTGCGAGGACCAGTGCGTCCTCTCGGTCCAGCTCGCCGGAGCGGTGCTTGCGCCAGATCGCCGCCGGAACCTCAACGCGAGCCAGAGCCGACACGACGATCGGCGCCGCGATGGACCGCACGAGGTCGTAACCGTCCTCGTCGGCATACAGCTTTACCAGCGCCGAAGAGTCCGCAAAGACGCTCAGCGACGGTCCTCGACCACAAACGAAGCGAGCGAGCGACCCTTTCCGGCGCGCCTACGGGCACGCATGAGCGCCGCGTCGGGCGGCCGCCGGTCCTCCGTGGAACCATCGGCCAAAAGCCCTGCGCGGTCCAATCGCTCGCGCAGCTCGCTCATCTCATCCCCAGCGAACGCGGGATCGACCGCCGCGTTCAGGACAGTCGTCGCGAAGGAATTGATGCTCTGGCCGCGTCCCACCGCGGCCCGCTTCAGCGCATCGGCCAACTCGCTATCTACTCGGAGGGTGAGCTGCCGCATGATGTCATGGTAGCAGCCACACTGTCGAAACGGGCGAGCCTCACGCGCAGGCCGCGTGGCGTACCGTCGCCAGCGCCGGCGACGTAGGCCACACACACCGAGAACAATGGAGCGCTCAGAGATCGCCCCTGGGCGCTTCGCGTCGATCAGCGCCGCCTCTTGGCCCGAGAACGGCCTTCCGACGACGGAGAAATCGCGCGCCCATGCGAAAAAGCCTCTTCAACGGCTTGACCCGCCGGATGGCGGGTCAAACGAAGACTGAAGCGACAACTGTCGAAGTACCGCCAACGGGATTCGAACCCGTGTTACCGCCGTGAGAGGGCGGCGTCCTAGTCCCCTAGACGATGGCGGCCTGTCCAGTCGCCGTCGAGGCTAGCAAAGCGGCGGGCGGACCGCGGGCTTCGGACCCATTCGAGTCCTGTCCACCCGTCTAACTGTCCGACGTGGATGCACTCAAATTCCAATGCGGCTGAGAGGACTCGAACCTCCACGCCCACTAAGGGCACGGCGACCTGAACGCCGCGCGTCTACCAATTCCGCCACAGCCGCGGGGTCGGAGGAACTTAGCAGGCCCGGCGGAGTCGGGCGACTCGCTGTCGTACTCGAACGCATGTTCGCATACGAGGGGCGCGCTCGGACGGAACACAGCAGGGCTCGGCACGTGCCGGCGGGGATGCCCGCTCGACTGGCTACCCTTCACATCCGTGATCGTCAGAAGATTCCTCTCGTTGACGTGCGCGCTGGCGGCGATGGCGCCGGCGGGTGTGGCAGCGGCAAGCGCGAGGGCCGCAGGCGCCGGCGCCAGTGCAGGTGCACAGGGCACCACGAGCGCCACGCCGGCGAGCCAAACCACGCCGAGCACACCAGCCACACCCAGGACACCGGCCAAGCCCGCGCCCCCCACGCGCCTCACCGGCCTGCCCTCGGGCGCGATCGCAAACGGCACGGCGCCGCTGGTGGTGCGCCTCTCGGCGCCCCCGGCGTCGGTGTCGCCCAAGCCGATGCTCTCCCCCGCCGTGGCGGGCACGTGGCGGACGAGCGGGGACTCCGAGACGTTCACACCCGCCTCGACGCTTGAGCCGTGCTCCTCCTACACGCTGACGGTGTGGGCGGGCACCGACGCGCTCGGGCATCCTCCGCTGGGCAAGAGCCGCCGCGAGACCCTGCGCGTGGCGTGCCCGTCGCTGCAGGGGCTGCAGCAGGCGCTCGCGCGACTGCGCTACCTGCCCTACAGGATCGACGCCGCGCACGGTCGCAACAGCGGCTCGCGTCCGGAGGCGCGCGCGAGCGCGGCGCGCTACGCCTTTCACCCGCCGGCGGCGCGGCTCGTGGCGGACGTGGCGGACGCGCCGGGGCTGCGCTACGGCTCGCTCGACCCCACCACGCGCGGCGCGCTGATGGTGTACCAGTCAGACCATGGGCTGCCCGCCACGGGCGAGCCGGACGGGGCCACGTGGGCATCGCTGCTGGCGGCGGAGACGCTCGGCCACGGCGACCGCGCTCCCTACACGTTCGTGACCGTCAGCGAGTCCGAGCCCGAGACGCTGCAGGTGCACGTGGGCAACCACATCGCGATCTCCACCCCAGCCAACACGGGTGTGGCGGGCGCGGAAACAGAACTGGGCACGTTTCCGATCTACGCGCGCTACGTGTCCACCACGATGAGCGGCACCAACCCCGACGGCAGCCACTACGAAGACCCGGGCGTGCCGTGGGTGAACTACTTCAACGGCGGCGACGCGGTACACGGCTTCCCGCGCGCCTCATACGGCTTTCCGCAGTCCAACGGCTGCGTCGAGCTGCCGATCGGAACAGCGGCCCAGGTCTACCCGCTGCTCGCGATCGGCGATCTCGTAATAGTCAGTTAGCGTTGGGGACCGCGGCGGCTGCGCTGCGCCACCACGATCGACAGGCCGAGGCCGACGAGCAGCACGCCCGCGAGCACCACCCAGCGCAGATCGAGGCCCGTGAAGGGCAGCGTCGTCGCTTTGGCGGTCGTGGCGGTCGGTTCGACCGACGATTTGGCCGGTTCGACGGAGCTGGCCGGAGGCGAGGACGTGGTGGACGTGCTCGTCGGCGAAACGCCGCCTTTGGGTTTCGCTTCGGTTTTCGTAGCCGGAGTCGTTTTCGCCGTGGTGGTTGGCGTGGTTTCGGTTTTCGGCGGCGGCGTGGTCTGGCTGTAGCCGGTGGTGGCTTCCGCCGCGAGCGCGCTGGCCCCCGGGGCGAGCAGCACCAGGGCGATCGGAAGCGCGAGCAGCCCGCGCAGCGCCATCCGGCGCCGACGCGCGCGTCCACGTCCGATCGGTGCTGCGGTCAGGGCCCGTGGCCTGTGTGAGGCCGCTACGTCATGTCGCATATCGCTGTCTCCCGCGTCCGATGGTCGCTTGGGCCCCACAGGGAGGCCCCTCATATCCATTTGAGAGCGCCGCCGAGGGCTCGGCGGCGCCGCAAGTGGGCAGTCTACTCGACAAGGCTTTTACTCCCCTGCTCGATTCTCCTGCATGTTTGCCCATAAACCGGACGCTTTACTCGGACAGTCCGATGCGATCCCCGACGGACCGGCGTGTTGGAAGGGCTACGCGTCGACCCTGACGCGCCCGACGAGCGTGCCCTCGCGCAGCTCGCGGCGAAGCACCTTCTTGTCGAACTTGCCGACACTCGTCTTCGGCACCGACTCGACGAACGCAAACTCGTCGGGCAGCCACCACTTGGCAACACGCGGACGCAGGTGCTCGATCAGCTCCTCTGCCGAGAGGGAGGCGCCCTCGCGCACGACCACGCAGCACAACGGCCGCTCCGCCCACTTCTCATCCGGCTTGGCGATCACGGCCGCCTCGATCACATCGGGATGGGCCATCACCTCGTTCTCCAGCTCAACCGAGGAGATCCACTCGCCGCCGGACTTGATCACGTCCTTGCTGCGATCGGTGATCTGGATGAAGGCGCTCTCGTCGATGCAGGCGATGTCGCCCGTGCGCAACCAGCCTTCGTCGAAGCGGTCCTCGCCGGAGCTGTCGCCCAAGTAGCGAGCGAGAATCCACGGTCCGCGCACCTGAAGCTCCCCGGTGGACTCCCCGTCCCAGGGGACCTCCTCGCCCGCGTCGTCGACGAGGCGCGCTTGTACCCACGGCAATGGCTTGCCCTGCTTGGCGCGCATGTCCCAGTAGTGCTCGTCGTGGCCGCTCGACTCGTCCGGGCGCGAGTAGCTGGCGACGGGGCTGGTCTCGGTCATGCCCCACGCCTGATACACGTTCACGCCGTGTCGCTCCTCGAAGTCGCGCATCAGCTGGCGCGGCACCGCCGAGCCCCCGCACGCGGCGTTCGAGAGCGAGGAGAGATCGACCTCGTGGGTGTCGGCGTAGCGCAGCAGCTCGGAGAAGATCGTGGGCACGCAGCCCACGATCGTGGGACGCTCGGCTTCGATCAGCTTCGCCAGCGGCTCGGCCTGCAAGAAGCGGTCGGGCATGATCAGATCGGCGCCGGCGAGCGCGGCGGCGTGCGGAATACCCCAGGCGTTGACGTGGAACATCGGCACGACCAGCAGCGCACGGTCGCGCTGAGAGAGCGCAAGCGCATCCTTCATCAGCGAAGCGGTGGAGTGAAGGCAGATCGAGCGGTGCGAGTAGAGCACGCCCTTGGGGTGCCCGGTGGTGCCGCTCGTGTAGCACAGCGCGGCGGCCTGGCGCTCGTCGAGCTCGGGGTAGTCGTATGTGCCCGGGCCGGCTTCGTCGAGCAGCTCCTCGTAGTGCAGCGCGTTCGGCAGCGACCCTGCCCAGCCGTGGGAGCCATGCGCGGCGCCGTGGCGCTCGCTCATCACCACGTAGTGGCGCACGCCCGAGAAGGTGGGCACGAGGGGCTCCAGCAACGGCACGAGCGACTCGTCCACGAAGATGACCCCGTCCCGCGCGTGATTTACGATGTAGGCGAGCTGCTCGGCGAACAGGCGGATGTTGAGCGTGTGCAGGACCGCGCCGACGCACGGCACCGCCATGTAGAGCTCGAAGTGGCGCTGGTTGTTCCAGGCGAAGGTGCCCACGCAATCGCCAGGGCGCACGCCGAGGCGCTCGAGCACCCGCGCGAGCCGGTCGACGCGCTCGCACACCTGCCCGTAGGTGGCGCGAACCGTGCCGGCGTCGGTCAGCGTGACGACCTCCGCGCCGGGGTGCACGCTGCGCATGCGGTGCAATGGGTGGTGAAGCGTGAGCTGGAAGTCGTCCTGCATCAACCCATAGCGCATCTCCGCTGGCCCCTCGCGCGCTTCCCCTGGCCCGCTGCCCATCTCCCCCAGTTCCCCATCGCGCGCTTCGCCCGCTCCACCGGTCATCTCCCTACTCCCTCTTGGTCGGTTCTCCGCGCGGCGCCGGCCGGCGCGGCAGGACATCGGCGTAGACCGCGCGCGTGCGCTGCGCAACGTCGCTCCAGTCGAAGCTGAGCACGTGCTCCGAGGCCTCGGTGACGAGCCGGTCGCGCAGCTCGGTGTCGACGAGCAGCCGCTCGATCATCACGCCCAGGTGCTCGGGGTCGCCGCCGTTGAAGCGCAGCCCGACGCGCTCGCCGGCGGGCACGACCTCGCGCAGACCGCCCGTGTCGGCGACGATGCAGGGACACCCGGAGGCCATCGCCTCCAGCGCCACGAGCCCGAACGGCTCATACAGCGAGGGTACGACGCACAGGTCGGCGATGCGATACAGCGAGTGCAGCGCGTCGTCGCCGATCCAGCCGAGGAACACCCCGTGCTCGCTCAACCCCAGGCGCTGCGCCTGCGCCCGCAGCTCGCCCTCGTGCGTGCCGCTGCCGGCGACCAGGAAGCGCACGCCGCCGACTTTCTCGATCACGCCCGGGAGCGCGTCGAGTGCGAGCTGAAAGCCCTTCTCGTACACGAGCCGCCCGACGAGCAGCACGAGCTTCTGCTCGGGCCGGGCGAACTGCAGGCGCAGCGATTGCAGGTCGTCGACGGGGCGCAAATCGCGCGGGTCGATGCCGTTGGGGATGACGGTGATGCGGCGCTCGTCGATGTCGTAGATGTCGGCGACATGGCCGCGCATGTAGTGCGAGCAGGTGATCGTCGAGGCGGCGCGATGGGCCATCCAGCGCTCGATCGCGTGGATGTCCGACTGCGGCGATTTGTCCACCCAGCCCTGGTGGCGGCCGTGCTCGGTGGCGTGGATCGTCGTGACATAGGGAATGCGCAGCGAATCGGACAGGCCGGCGCAGGCGTGCGCGACGAGCCAGTCGTGACCGTGGATGAGGTCGTAGCCGTGCTCTTCGGCACCCTCGAGCGCGCACCCTCCGGGACGCAGGCCGGCAAGCGCGGCGCCCGCCGCGAGCATGTCCTCGTTCATGCGCGCCACCCACCCGAGGAAGCGGTCGAGCTCCAGCGGGAAGCGCGGCTCGCTGACACGATGCACGCTGACCCCGCCCTGCAGTTCGCACGCGGGCGAGTCGTCGCGCCCGCGCGTGAGCACGTCGACCGCGACGCCCTGGGCGACGAGCTCCTCGGCGAGCTTGCGCACATGGCGGGCAAGCCCCCCCTCGATCACCGGGGGGTACTCCCAGGACAGGATCAGCACGCGGCTCGGCACCGCCTAGACCCTATCTCGCCACGCGCCACGCCGCCGTCGGCGAGGGCGGCGTCCACCGGGGACACGGGACATGTGGGTGTGGGCGGGAGACAAGATCCGGCACGCGCCCGCAGCTCGGCTCGCGTCGCCGGTCGCCGTGCCCGCCGGTCGAGCCCGCGCCTTCCCACCGCGCCGGACGCGCCGAATGCGGCTCAGGCGCTGCTCGCGGGCACGAGGAAGATCGCCGCGAGCATGGCCGCGCCGCCGTCTCCCGGGGCGAGGCTCGCTCCGGGACGGGAGATCGTGAGCGTGTGGCGCCCGGCGGCGAGCACGGCGCGCAGCGGGGTGAGCGGACCCACCACGAGCGAGTTGCCGTCGAGCTGTTCGCCGATCCTGCCGAGCACGCGGCCGTCGACGGCGATCGTCAACGGGCGCATCGCATCGCCCTTCAGCCACACCTCCCACGCGCCGGACCGGGGCACGCTGAAGCTGGCGCGGAGCGTGCCCGCGCCGTTCATCGCGATGCCCCTGCGCGAGAGCCTCCAGCCGCGCGGTCGCGCCGTGCGCTTCAGCGGCACGCGCACGAGCGGAGCGTCGCGAGGTTCGACCGGCAGGCGCTCGCGCGAGCCGATGCGCGAGGCGCGGCCCCACACCTGGTAGTAGACGCCCTGCCACAGCAATCGATACGCCGGCGGCGGGCGGGGCGCGCTCGGGTCCAGGCGCGTCACGATCAGCGGATAGGCGAGCAGCGCCCGCGGGGCGATCCGCGCGAGGCGCACAGGATCGCCGTACCCACGCGCGGCGGGGGCGAGCGCGGGCGGCCGGTAGACGAAGTCGGGACCGCTGACGCTCATGTCGCGCAGCTCATAAAGCGCGTATTCGTCGAAGTCGCTGACGATCGTCGGTCCCCGGCCGGCAAAGCGCGTGTCGATCGACGCAAGCTCTTCATAGCGTGCGGTCGGCGCGAGATTCGAGCTGTGATAGAGCAGCGCGTCCGACACCGCCACCCCGCCAAAAAGCAGGGCAACCACGAGCGGTGCCAGGACACGCAGGCGCGAGCGCGCGGTGGCCGCGATCCCGGCCCAGGCCGCCAGCATCGCCACGGGCGAGGTCAGCACCAGGGTCTTCGCGCTCGCCCAAGTGGTGGCATACGTGTCGAGCAGAAGCCACAGCACGATCATCGAGGCGAACCAGCCGGCGAGCGTGTACCGACCCGTACGAACCAGGTTCCCCATCCCGATCAGCCCCAACAGCGCCACCAGCGCGATCAGCGCCGCCGTGAGCGTGAGCGCCACCCCCACGGGCGCGAGCTTGTAGCTGCCGCCGATCCACACGCCGAACAGCTGCGTCCAGCGCAGCGGCGAGCGCAGGTTGCCCGAATTGGGGGTCGAGGCGATCGCCTGCGCCACTTTCAGCGAGCCGGACAGTTTTCTCCATGTCGGCCAGGCCGCCACCAGCAGCACGAGCGCGCCGGCGCCCGCGAGGGTGAGCACACCGCGGGCCGCCACGCTCCCGCTGCGCAACCGGGGGAGCGCCACGGCGGCAAGCACCGCGGTCGCGACCAGCGCCCACGCCCCGAACGCGGCGCCGAGCGCGGAGACGCCGGCCGCGGCCAGCAGCGCGAATGGGATCGCCGCGCGCGCACCCACGCGCGTGCCCACCCAGCGCCGGTGCTCGGCGACCAGCGCACCCATGCCGAGGATCATCGGCAGCGAGGCGATCTCCTTGACCGAGCCGATCAGCCCATATGCATACACGAGCGCGGGGAGCGTGACGGTGAGCGTCGCCAGCGCCGTGAGCGCGCCGCCGGGCTCACCGCCCGCGCCGGGCTCGCCGAGCTCACCGCCCGCATCCTCGCCGAGCTCACCGCCCGCCGCGGCGACGCGGCGCACGAGCAGCCACGCCGGCCCCGCGGCGCTCGCGAGCATGAACGCCACAAACGGCTGAAACGTCCAGATCAGGGGCAGACCGAGCAGGAACGAGCTGCCGCCGTACAGCGTGTCGGCGCCCGAGGGATAGCTGCTGCCGTAGTAGTTGCGCACGAACAGCCCATAGGAGCTGCTCAGATCGAGGTGCGAGTAGCTCTGGCCGTGGCGCAGGATGAAGTCGGCGCCCAGCATGTGCACGGCCGAGTCGGCAAGCGCCATATAGGAGGAGAACGTCGCCCGCCCCGCGAGCAGCACCGGCGCGAGCGCGAGCGCGTAGGCGAGCGGGCACACCAGCAGCTGCCAGCGCGCGCTGCGCCGCGTGCGCGCCGCCAGCAACAGTGCCCGTGCCCTGCCGCGGCCGAGCGCGAGCCCTGAGAGCGCGAGCGCAACCAGCAGGACCGGCGTCGCCGGCGCAAGCCACGCCGGCAGGGTGCTCAGCTGGGAGACGCCGATCAGCGCGGCGGCGCCCACCGCGGGCAGCAGCGCGCCCGGCAGCCAGCCGCCGCTCAGGCGGTCCACCAGCAGCGCCGCGCCGAGGCACAGCAGCGCGAGCACCAGCGGATAGACCAGCGTCGTGAGCACATACATCGGCGGCGGCCGATGCTACAGCCGGTCCGCGGCAAGCGTGCTCGCTCGCCGCGGACCGGGTTGCTGCTATCCGATCGCGATCGTCTCGCTGCTCGTGCCACGCC
This sequence comes from uncultured Solirubrobacterales bacterium, assembly GCA_963831995.1. Lineage (GTDB taxonomy): Bacteria > Actinomycetota > Thermoleophilia > Solirubrobacterales > Solirubrobacteraceae > Palsa-744. The sequence continues at coordinate 745,823 of CAWHSI010000001.1, forward strand.
TGCCGCTCAGCACGAGCGTGTAGCGCCCGGCGGGCACCCTGCGCACGGCCTTCAGCAGCAGCGCGCGCTCGCCCGCCGCGCCGGCGATCGTGGCGCTCGCGTAGGTCACGCCGTCGCGCTGCACCCTCGCACTTGAGGCCGCGCCGGGAGGTGTTCTGATGCTCACGAAGCACGCCTCCTTGTAGCTGCCGTGGCGGCGGCGCGGGTGACACACATAGGTTGCCGTCAGCCCGCGCGGCCCCCTCTCGCCCCTCGGGCCGGCCGGGCCCTGCTTGCCGGGCGCACCGGCCGGACCCTGGGGACCGGCGGCACCGGCCTGCCCGCCGGCGCCCGCTTCGCCCCTGGCTCCCTGTGCGCCGGTTGCGCCCGTGCTGCCCTGCGCGCCGGTGGCGCCCTGCGGACCCTGCGCGCCGGTCGCACCCTGCGCGCCCTGTGCGCCAGTTGCGCCCGTGCTGCCCTGTGGCCCCTGCGGCCCCTGCGGCAGCGAGCCGCCGGTGCCGCTCAGCTGCACCACCGTCGGCCCGGCGCCCATGTTGCCGAGGATCTGCAGCGTGCCGGTTTGAGCGCCTTCGTTCTGCGGCGCGAAGCGCACCGTCACTTCACAGCTTTCTTCGTAGGCGATCGCGCCGAAGCAGGTCGAGGAGCCGATCAGGAAGTCTTCGGGCGCGTCCGTGGAGAGCGGCGAGGTCGAGTCCGCGAATGTCACCCCGCTGATCTGCAGCGGATTGCCACCCGTGTTGGTCAGCTTGATCGTCTGCGGAGCGCTCACGGTCTGCAGCGGCTGGGTCGCCGAGAAGGTGACGGCCGAGCTGCCGGGAGTGGCCGTCGCGGGCGTCAGGTAGGTGATCGAGACAGATGGCGCTGTTGACGTGGAGGCCGCGCCAAAGGAGGAGAAGCTCGCTCCGCCATAGACGAAGCTCGATCCGCCGCCACCGCCGCCCGCCCCGGCGTTTTCGGGCTCGGGGTCGCACGATCCCTCGCCGCCTCCGCCGCCGGTGTAGCCACCGCCACCGCCGCCGGCGCCGCTCGACCATGGGCTGAACGCCTCGCCACCGCCCCGTCCGCCGAACCCTACCCCGCCATTTTCGCCGCTCACGTCAGGTTCGCTGCAGGTCGTGGTACCGCCCGCGCCACCCCCTGTCAGCGTGCCCGCCCCACCCGCGACGCCGTCCACGGAGGACGTACCGCCGGTGCCCGCGGTGCCGGGGTTGCCGGCGTTGCCGCCGTCCCCACCCGCGCCACTTTGAAAGGCGCCACCGCCACCACCGCCGCCGCCCGCGACGAGCAGTCGCGATTCGAGCGAGTCCGGTTCGCCCATCGAGACGGTGCGCACGTCCGACGCCCCACCGCCGGCGCCGCCAAACCCGCCCTCGAAGCCCACTCCGCCGTACCCGCCGCCGTTGAAGCCGGACGCCGCAACCTCCACATACAGCACCTCGCCGGCGCTCACGGGCAGCTGTCCGACGACGTCGGCGCCGGCGCCACCGGTGCCGTCGTGCCCGAACGGCCCGTTACCCGGTTCGCCAGCCGCGCCGATCGCGTCGACGCGAACGCTGCTGACGCCGGTCGGCACCGTGAACGACTGCTCGGCGCCGGTGGAGGCAAACGTTTCGGTGACCGTCGGCGGCGTGGCCGCGGCCGCACTCGCGGCAAACAGCGCGCCCGTGGCGAGCACGGCGCCGATCGCGCCCAGTCCCGCGCGTGCGTGGCCGCGGCTTGGCCGGGAGGGACGCCGTGCGGGCATCCTACGCCCGCCGGCTCGAGGGATGTCGCTCGCGTTGAGGCGAGCGGCGGTGGTGCTGGTCATGGCAAAGCTCCTGAGATCGGATTCGTCGAGGGAGGGCAAATCGCCCAGCAACCTCTCGACAGCCAAGCGCGCGCACATGAGCGCTGACAGACTCCGCACAGGCGCGATGTCAACGTTGCGCACGTCGAGGCAGCACGATCACATGGTCAATGATGTTTACGCCCCGAGTCAGAAAACGCACGTCCATTGCTACATCCGCGTCGAGCCGGTCGCGATATCTCGTTTCGTTGGTGCGCACATGTCTCTACTCCGACCCAGCCGTCCCGGGCGGGACGTTCTTTGGTGATCGCAGCAACCCGACCGTCACCGTCACCGAACGCCGCTCACACGCCGCGGGGCCGCAGAGATCGCCAAATTCCGCTGGGTGCGCTCGACAAGACGATCAAACAGAACGTGGTGACCATGCGCAGACGCCACGACCACAGCTGGCTGTGCAGCGAGGATGTTGGGATGCACCATCCCCGGCGGCGTGCCCCGGAGCGACCGATCGAGCACGTCGCGCAATCGCTGTTTGTCTCAAGCCCGCCGCCGGGCCGACCCGACATCCGGCTCAACCTCGTATAACGCGACTAGGCAGCAGATGCAAGCACAGGACCGACGGCATCGGCGGTCGCGTGCATGACCTCGGGCACCGTGATCGTGAACCCTCCGTCTCGCTCGATCAGGAGCTTGGCGTTGAGGATCGTCACGCCCACGAGATTCCCGTCGGAGTCGAAACGCAGCGCGTGACCCTCGGGCGACTCGTCGAAGTCGACCGCAGACGATGGATCGCCGACGTGCAGGTAGAGCACATCGACATCCGCATCGTAGAACACGTTGTCGAAGACGATATGGCCGATCTTGACGGTCATGGCATTGATTTCCGTGCGTGCGCCGTGACTATGTAGCCACGCCCTTCAGCGTAGGCTACAACGACCTTCAGCCAATTGCTGGGGGCATACGTCTTCGCGTAGTACCACTCCTCGTTGCGAAGCACTCCGGGCATCCGCTCGTCCGGAACCTCGACCGCCTGAAGCACCTCGTCGTCGCGACCGCCGATCTCGGGGTGGCGCTCGACGATGTGCCCCCAACGCTCGTCGGTCAGCTCGATGCGGCGCCCATCGGGATCAGTGACGACACCGCGAACGGTCATGGCGCTCTCCGGATTCTGCGACAGCCTCCAACACCCCGCGCACGCACCGGGCACGCGGCATCGATCTCATCCCGATAGCTCGTTTGTCGGGTGTCCACATCCTCTATTACGACCCAACAGCCCATACGCGACGGCGAGCGCCCCCGCCAGGATTCGAACCTGGGACCCTCGGATTAGAAGTCCGACGCTCTATCCAGCTGAGCTACGGGGGCGTGGCGCTTCTCAACGGTACGACAAGACCCAGTGTGGCGGGCGGCCCGGCGCGCTCGTGCACCCGCGCCGATACCCCGCCAGGCGCACGGATGTCTCTCTCCCGAGAGCCGGCTCCGAAGCCCTACCCGGGCCGCGCATCCCGCATGAGGGAGCGGATAGCGACCGCTCGGCCGGCCACCGCGCGGCCGCCCGGCGCCCGACCTCGATGGGGCCGCACCGCGATCCTTAAGCAATCTTCAGGCGAAGTGTGCAAAAGTTGCATCCATGAGCCCCGTGGACGACCCCGAGTCCGATCTGACGCGCAAGCAGCGCCGCGAACAGGCGCGCGAGCAGCGCAAGGCGATCGAGGAAGCGGAAGCAACCCAGGTCGCCCAGCGCAAGCGGCTGATCCAGCTGGGCGCGGTCGCCGGGGTGGTGGTCGTGATCATCGTGGTCATCCTGGTCGCGACCGGCACGGGCGGCTCCAAAAACGCGCCCGCGCCGAAAAGCGCGGCGGCCAACTCGGCGCTGGCGACGGTCACGGCGATGCTGCAGGGCATCCCCCAGAAAGCCAACGTGCTCGGCTACCCCAACGCGCCGGTCACGATGCAGTACTTCGGTGACCTGGAGTGTCCGTTCTGCAAGCAGTTCACGGTCACGACGCTGCCCACGATCATCAAGAAGTACGTCAAGACCGGCAAGCTGAAGATCGAATACAACTCGATGGAAACGGCCACCAAAGACCCCGAAGTGTTCCGCCTGCAGCAGATCGCGGCCTACGCCGCCGGCGCGCAGAACCTCGCGTGGTACTACATCGAGCTCTTCTACCACGAGCAGGGAGAAGAGGACAGCGGCTATGTGACCGAAAGCTACCTGCAGGGGCTGGCCTCCCAGGTGCCGGGCCTGAACACCTCGGCCTGGAGCGAAGCGCGCAACGACCCGGCCTACGCCAACCAGGTCATCGCCGACGCCCAGGCCGCCAACCAGAACGGCTTCACCGGCACACCCTCGTTTTTGATCGGCAAGACCGGCGGCACCCTGCAGAAGTTCGAAGCTCCGGACCTCACCGAAGCCGGCCCGTTCGAAGCAGCGATCGAAAAGCAGCTGAAAGCCTGAGTGCCGGCGCCATGAGCCCGCGTGCCCTGCGACTCACGATGATCGCACTGGCGACGGTCGGGCTCGGAGTGGCTAGCTACCTCACCTACGTCCACTACGCCGACATCAATCCGGTGTGCACGTCGAGCAGCTGCCTGAAGGTGCAGACCTCGGTCTACTCGAAGCTGCTCGGCATACCGGTGGCGGTGCTCGGATTGATCGGGTATGTCGCGATCCTCGGATCGCTGCTGGCGCCGGAAAGCGAGACGAGCCGACTCGCGACCCTCGTCTTCACGTTTGCGGGGTTCGGGTTCTCCATGTACCTGACCTACCGCGAGCTGTTCTCGATCCACGCCGTCTGCGAGTGGTGCGCTTCGAGCGCCGGGATCATGACGATCCTCGTGTGCCTGTCGGTATGGCGCTTCCTGCGAGCTGGACCGTCCGCCCGCGAATCGCAGCGGACCGGTCCCACTGAGACGCAACATTCGGCTCAGGCGATCCCGGGGTAGAAGATCCGTCGATTCGAACAGCACTGAGGTGCGGCTGGGGGGTGCGACGGCGAGGACTATGCGAGTGGCAGCGGCAGCGCCGCACGGTCAAAACGTCGAAGGAACCCCAGCAGATGCAGTCCGCGTTCGATAGACCAACCCAAGAGCCGCTCGACGGACTCTCCAAGCCCGACCTCGGATGCGTTCGCGGCGCGGCCGAGCGCGAGCGGATCGAGCGACTGTTCGACACCACGGGAGATCTGCTGGCCACGATCACCCCCGACGGTCGCTTCACGCTGCTGAACCCCGCGTGGGAGGAGGTGCTCGGCTGGACCCGCGAGGAGCTGCTCGCGCGGCCGATGGGCGAGCTGCTGCATCCCGACGACGCCGAGCAGACAGCCGCGGTGATGCGTGCCGGACGCGATCGCACCGCCGGGCTTGCCAACTTCACCAACCGCTACCGCCATCGCGACGGGTCGTGGCGCTGGCTGCTGTGGAGCGCGCGCAGCGACGGCAGCCTGTGGTATGCGGCGGCGAAGGACGTGTCCGATCGCATGTGGCTCGAGCGCCAGGCGCTGCACGACCCGCTGACCAAGCTGCCCAACCGGGTGCTCTTGATGGATCGGGCGCGCCAGGCGCTCGCGCGGCTGCATCGCAAAGCCGGGCTGGTGGCGATGCTGTTCATCGATCTCGACCGGTTCAAGGCGATCAACGACAACCTCGGACACGCTCTCGGCGACCGCCTGCTCGGCTCGGTCGCCTCGCGGCTGGCCACGACGATGCGCGACAGCGACACGGTCGCACGGCTGGGCGGCGACGAGTTTGTGGTGCTCGCCGAGGACCTGCGCAGCGACGCGGAGGCGCTGACGGTCGCCGAGCGAGTACTCCACTGCCTGCAAGAGCCATTCGTGGCCGGCTCGGCCGAGGTGTCGATGCTCGCCAGCATCGGCGTCTCGGTATCCCACGATCCCGACGCCGACCCCGAGACGCTCCTGCGCGAGGCGGATGTCGCGATGTACCGCGCCAAGCGCTCGGAGCACTATCGGCTGGAGCTGTTCGACGAGAACCTGCGCCGCGAGATGACAGCCCACCTCGACATCGAGCGCCGGCTGGGCGACGCGCTTCCGCGCAAAGAGCTATCGCTCGTCTATCAGCCCCTGTTCCCGCTCGACGGCGACGGAGCGATCGGCTGCGAGGCGCTGTTGCGCTGGGACACCGGCGAGGGAGAGCCGGTCGAGCCCTCGACATTCATATCGCTGGCGCAGGAGAGCGAGCTGATCGCGGAGATCGGCGAATGGGTGCTCGACACGGCATGCGCGCAGGCCGCTCGCTGGCGGGCGCGGCAGCCGATCGCGGCGTTCGTGAACGTGAGCGCCCGCGGTCTCACCGAGCTCGATCTGGCCAGTCGCGTCAAGCAGGCGCTCACGCGCAACGACCTGCCCGCCGAGGGGTTGTGGCTCGAGGTCACCGAGGATGCGATCCTGCGCGACCCCGAGCGCGCGCGCGCGACCCTCGAAGACGTGCGGCGGCTGGGCGTTCGTATCGCGCTCGACCGGTTCGGATCGGGCGAGGCGCGGCTCAGCCTGCCGAGCGCGCTGCCGGTGGACATGATCAAGGTGGACCGGGCCCTGATCGCGGGACTCGCCGAGCAGCAGAGCAAGCGCGCGCTCGTGCTCGCGATCGTCGCGCTCGCACAGGCCGCCGGCTTACAAACGGTCGCGGTCGGAGTCGAGCAGGAGGAGCAGCTGCGGACGGTGCACGAGCTGGGCTGCTCGCTCGCGCAGGGCTTTCTGCTGCACCCGCCGTGTGCGCCCGAGCGGATTGCCCTGCACGCGCCTCGGGCTGTAGGCTCGCTTGCACGATGGGGAGCCCTCGCGCGTCTTCACAAGCGTCCCTGAGCGAGACCGACCGCCAGAAGCAGGCGGCCGCTCGCGCCGCCGCGGCGCTCGTGCACGACGGCGACCGTGTCGGGCTGGGGACGGGCTCGACGGTCGCCCACCTGCTGCCGGCGCTCGCCGAGCGCGGCCTGACACTGCGCTGCGCCGCCACCTCGCCCGCCACCGAGCGCCTGGCACGCCGCTGCGGCCTGGAGCTGCACCGGCTCGACGAGCTCGGCGGGCTCGACATCGCGATCGACGGCGCCGATCAGATCGATCCGCGGGGGTGGCTGGTCAAGGGCGGCGGGGGGGCGCACACGCGCGAGAAGATCGTCGCGGCCGCCGCCACCCGCTTCGTGGTCATCGCCTCGGCGGAGAAGGTCGTCGAGGCACTGCACCCGCCGGTGCCCCTGGAGATCCTGTCCTTTGGCGCGCTCACGACGCTCGCGTCGCTCGGGGAGGCGGCGCTGCGCGAGGTGGCTCCCAGCCCCGACGGCAACCCGATCGCCGACTACACGGGGCCGATCGCGAATCCGCGGGCGCTGGCGGAGCGGCTGTCGTGCACGCCCGGGGTGCTCGAGCACGGACTGTTCGCGCCGGAGCTGGTCAGCGACATCCTGATCGCCACACCGGCTGGCTTGGAGCATCGCGCGCTCGATTAGAACAAGCCCGCTCAGGGAAACCAAGAGGCACGAAGTTTACGCAATTTACGGAAAAACCCACTGGCGTGGTCCGCGTGGACCTGCGATGCACGATGTAGGCCACGATGCAGGCCACGTCGACCCGGGCGAGCACCGGCTGGGCAATCGACGCCCCGTCGCCACCGAAGGAGACCAGGATGCCATACATCTTTTGCGAGTCGTGCGGTGAGGGGTCATACAGCAACGTGACCAGTTGCGCCTGCTGCGGCAGGCCGGCCCGACTGGCGCGACCGCGCAGGCTGGTACCGCGCTCGCCCGAATTCGAAAGCTCCTCCCACGGACGCGAAGAGGTCGAGATCGAGGTGCGCGAGATGCTCTACGGGCATCATTCGCGAACGGTGCGCCTGCGCGACGCTTGAGCGCACGCGGCTCAGCTTGCAGGAAAACCCTGACGCCGACGTGTGGCCTTACCCGGTTATTCGCACACCCGCGGACTGAGTAGCCTGCTGGCGTGAGCGCTTCGGCCCCCACCCCGCAGGACCCCTCGGCCCCCGCCCCGCAGGACCCCTCGGCCCCCGCCCCGCAGGACCCCTCGGCCCCCGCCCCGCAGGACCCCTCGGCCCCCGCCCCGCAGGACTCCCCGGCTCCGGCCCCGCAGGACCCCTCGGCTACGGCCCCGCTCGCAGCGCACGGCCCCCACCCCCACCGTTGGCTGGTGCGCGGCCTGATCGGCGTGGCCACCGTGCTGGGCATCGTCGCGATCTTCGCCGTGTGGGCGAACCGCCAGCTGCTCGACAACGGCTACTGGACCAGCACGAACACGAAGCTGATCGAGAGCCCGCCGATCCGCGAAGCGGTGTCGGGCTATCTCACCGAACAGCTGTATGCGAACGTGAACGTCGCCGGAGAACTGAAGAAAGAGCTGCCCAGCGAACTGCAGCCGCTCGCCGACCCGGCGGCCGGAGCGCTGAAAGACGTGGTCCAGAAGGGCATCAACCTGCTGCTCGAACGCCCGCGCGTGCAGGAACTGTGGAGCAAGGCCAACAGCATCACGCACGCCGAGTTCGTGCGCCTGGTCGAGAACAAAGCCAGCGTCGTAAAGCTGCCCGGCGGCGGTGCGGTCGTGCTCGACCTGCGTCCGATGCTGGGCGAAGTCGCCGAAAAGGTCGGCGCCCCGGCGAGCCTTGTGGAAAAGATCCCGCCAAAAGTGGCTCAGCTGCGGATCGTGAAGTCCAACCAGCTGAAGACGATGCAGGACGCCGTCAACCTGCTGCGCAGCCTCGCGCTGATACTGCCGCTGCTCGTGGTGGCGATGTTCGCGCTGGCGGTCTACCTGGCGCGGGGACGGCGCCGCCAAACGCTGATCGAGACCGGAGCGGCGTTCGTCACGGCCGGGCTGGCGGTGGTGGTGGTGCGCGGAATCGCCGGGTCGAAGGTCGTCGACTCCCTTGCAACCACCGAAGCGGTCAGGCCCGCGGCGCAGGCGGCCTGGTCGATCGGCACCAGCGTGCTCTCGAACATCGCCTGGTCGACCGTGTTCATCGGCGTGGTCGTGGTGCTGGCGGGCATGCTGGCCGGCCCGACGAGACTCGCCACCTCGCTGCGCCGCCTGATGGCACCGTACATGCGCGACCGTCCCGACGTCACCTTCGGCGCGCTCGGGCTGCTGCTGCTGCTGCTGTTCGCCTGGGGTCCGATCGTGGCGACCAAATCGCTTACGGGAATCCTGATCATCGTCGTGCTGGCGGTGCTCGGCACCGAGATGCTGCGCCGCCAGACAGCGCTCGAGTTCCCCGACGCGCACCTTGCCGCGCGCGCCACGGGCCGAGCCCCCTCCTCGGCGGACACACCGGCCGGGCCTCCCCCGCCACAGCCCGCGCGCGAGCACGACCCCGAGGAGAGCGCCCGGGGGCGAGACATGAACGACCCCGCGGAGAAACCAGGGAGCGACAGATGAGCGACGCCGAGACGGTCAAGCGCCGGGAAGCCGAAGGCAAGGACGCGCGCGCCCACACGCCGCGCTCGAGCCACGCCGAGTGGAAGGCGCCCGGGGATCGCGAGGATCCGGTGGCGATCCTCGAAGGCCAGGCGGAGAGTCGCGTGGCGGAGCTCGTGCCGATCCGCTACGGGCGGATGCTCGTCTCCCCCTTCACCTTCTACCGGGGGGCGGCGGCGATCATGGCCGCCGACCTCGCCCACACGCCCGCCTCGGGGCTGCGCGCGCAGCTGTGCGGCGACGCCCACCTCTCGAACTTCGGCGTCTTTGCCTCGCCCGAGCGCGAGATGCTGTTCGACATCAACGACTTCGACGAGACCCTGCCCGGGCCGTGGGAGTGGGACGTCAAGCGGCTGGCCGTGAGCCTGTGTGTGGCGGGACGCGACCGCAACCTGAGCAAGCAGGAGGTTGCCGACATCCTGGTGTGGACCGCACAGGCATACAGGCGGTCCATGCGCGGGTTCGCCCAGATGAGCAACCTGGACGTGTGGTACGCCAAGCTGAACGCCAAGGACATCATGGACGTGGTGCGCGCGCAACAGCTGGTCAAGGGCAAGCGCCTGGCGCAGATGGAAAAGCGCCTGGGCAAGGCTCGCGCGAAGAACAGCACGCGCGCGGTGCTGAAGCTCACCGAAGCGGTCGACGGGCAGCTGCGCTTCGTCAGCGAACCGCCGCTGATCGTGCCGTTGCAGGAGCTGCTGGGGGAAGCCGAGAGCACAGAGCTGCGCGGGCGCCTGGAGCGGATGCTCGCCGACTATCGCTCGAGCCTCACCGACGAGTATGGCGTGCTGCTCGGCGACTACACCTTCCAGAGCATCGCGCGCAAGGTCGTCGGGGTGGGCAGCGTCGGCACGCGCGCATGGATATTGCTGTTCATGGGCCGCGACGAGCAGGACCCGCTCGTGTTGCAGGCCAAGGAAGCGCAGGCATCGGTGCTCGAGCCCCACGCCGGCGCCTCCCAGTACGAAAACCACGGCCAGCGCGTGGTCGAGGGACAGCGCCTGATGCAGGCCGCCGGCGACATCCTCCTGGGCTGGCTCCCGGCCACCGGGATCGACGACGTCACGCGCGACTTCTATGTGCGCCAGTTGTGGGACGGCAAGCTGAGCATCGAAATCGACACGATGACCCATCCCATGCTGCGCGCCTACGGAGCGCTGTGCGCGTGGACGCTGGCACGCGCGCACGCGCGCACAGGCGACCGCATCGCGATCGCCTCCTATCTCGGCGCAGGCGGAGTCTTCGACCAGGCGATCGCCGACTTCTCAGAGGCATACGCCGACCAGAACGAACGCGACTACGACGAGCTCGTGCAGGCGGTAAAGTCGGGCCGCGTGCAGGCCGAGAGCGCCTGAAGCCACCGTCCCGGGCGCGTGGAGCACGGCTCCGAGCGCCGAGAGCCACAACCGAGGAGCCACACCGATGAGCGACGCGACAGAGATGGTTACGCGCGTGGACTTTGTGGGCGTGCCGACGCGCGACCTGCCGAAAGCCGTCGAGTTCTACGGCACGACGCTCGGCCTGGAGCGATCCGTGTATCTGCCGGAGCGCCACTACGCCGAGTTCGAGACCGCCAACCTCACGATCAGCGTTATCGACGCGGAGAAGATGGGCCTGGAGCACGTGCCGACACGCAGCGGAATCGCGCTGCACGTGGAGGACGTGGCGAGCGCTCGCGCGACCCTCGAAGGGCGCGGCGTGAGCTTCGCCCAGGACACCTTCGACACCGGCGTGTGCCACATGGCGATCTTCGACGACCCCGACGGCAACCTGCTGATCCTGCACAACCGCTACGCGCCGCCGCCGCCGCGATCCTAGTGTCCCGCGTCAGGAGTTTGTTGAGTATTACCCGGATGGATGGTCGTGATCTGAGGTCTGACGATGTCGGCCTGCGTGCTGGTGGCACGTGGGTCGACGTCGGCGGGCCTCAGGCGCGAGCAGGCGCCGGGGAATGCAAACGAACTCCTGACGCGGGACACTAGCCAAGCCCTCGACCCGACCGAACCTGGCGCGAGCCGCCGGCCGACCGGCCGGCGGAGGCGACCGGGCCGGTCCGGTCCTGGCGCGCGGCGCTTGAGCAAGCCAAACCGCGCGATCCGTCCGGGCGATGGCGCAGGATGCCGGGCTCTTGACCCGAGCCCCCGAGACATCCCTGCGCGCCTGGCAGCGCGACGCGCTGCGGCGCCTTGACGGGTGGCGCGATGGCCCCTTCCTGATCTCCGCGGCCCCCGGCGCGGGCAAGACGCGCCCGGCGCTCGAGCTGGCGCGGCGGATGCTTGCGCACGGCCAGGCGAGTCGCGTGGCGGTGCTGTGCCCCACCACCCCGCTCACGCGCCAGTGGGCCTCGGCCGCGGCACAGCTCGGGGTGCAGCTGCAACCCGACGCTCCCGGGCCGCTGCCGCCGCGCGACTTCCACGGAGTCGCGGTGACCTACGCGCGCGTGGCCAGCGATCCGAGGCGATGGCGCGCGAAGATCGCCGCGGACACGCTGGTGGTCGTGGATGAGGCCCACCATCTCGGCGAGGAGCTCGCCTGGGGCACCAGCTTCCAGCTCGCGTTCGAGCCGGCGCGGCGCTGGCTGCTCCTGTCGGGCACCCCCTTTCGCTCCGACGCAACGGCGATCCCGGGCGTGAGCTACGACGCCGAAGGGGTGGCCGAACCGGACGTGTCCTACACCTACGCCGAGGCGGTCGCGCAGGGCATCTGCCGGCCGGTCGCGTTCGTGACCTTCGACGGCGCGCTCTCCTGGCGCAGCGGCGAGGATGTGATCGAGTCCTCCTTCGAGACGGTGCTGAGCGCGCGCGAGGCGAGCCGCCGCTATCGCACGGCGATCTCGACCGAGCTGCCCGACGGGCTGCCGCGGATCCTGAGGGAGGCCGACACGAAGCTGCGCGCCCTGCGCGAGCAGGGCCATCGCGACGCGGGCGCCCTGGCGGTCGCCGCGGACGCCGCCCACGCGCGCAAGATCGCGAAGCTGCTTGGCGAGGCCACGGGCAGGGCGCCGGTGGTGGTGTTGCACACCGAGGCGCGCGCCGCGCGCAAGCTGGCGTCCTTCCGCGAGTCGCGAGAGCCGTGGATCGTGGCGGTGAACATGGTCTCCGAGGGCGTGGACATCCCGCGCCTGCGCGTCGGCGTGTACGCGACGGCGGCGAAGACGCCGATGATCTTCAGGCAGATCGTGGGGCGCTTCGTGCGCACGATCCCAGGACGAGCGCCCGAGCCGAGCTGGGTGTATCTGCCCGCCGACCCGGTGCTGCGCGGCCACGCGGCCCAGGTGGAGAGCGAGCTGCGCCGGGCGCTGCGCGAGCACGAGCGGGACGAGGGTCTGGAGGAGCCGCGCGAGCGGCGCGCAAGCGAGCCCTCGCCCGCGCTCGACTTCGTGCCGCTCAGCGCCGAAGTGGCGCCGCAGATGACGCTGTTCGGGCCCGCGCCCGCGGCACCCGCGGCGAGGCCAGCGCCCGAACCGCCCGCGCCGGCACCGGCGCCGATGGCGGCGTTCGAGCGCCGCGACCGGCTGCGCGGCGAGCGCCGCCGGCTCGTGGCCGATCTTGCCGCGCGCACAGGCAGCAGCCATCGTGAGATCAACGCGTGGATCAACCGCGAGGTCGGGGTCGCGCGCGTGGAGTCGGCGAGCGTCGAGCAGCTGGAGCGCTCGATCGCGCGCCTCGTGCGCGAGCTGAGCAGGAGCGCCCGCCGCGCCGCGTCGGGCTGAGGCGCCGCTCGCCGGGCGGCCCTTGACTGGGCGATACGACCGGGACGAGCGCGCGGCGTCTCTGAGCCGAGTCGCTCGAAGGCCGCCCTACGTCGACTCGGAGTACGCCGGCTCGGCCGCGGCGCGCTCGGCCGGAGCCTGCGCGTGCGCGGCCTCGGCGTGGTGCCCGGCCATCGCCCCCGCTCCGCGCGGCACGACCGCGAGCGCGAGCCCGATCCCGCACAGCACGAGCCCCACGGCGATCCAGAACGCGAGCTGATAGCCGCCCGTCAGCGCCGCGGCGCTGGAGTGGCCGCTCGCGAGCAGCTTGGTCGTGCGCGAGGCCGACAGCGTCGCGAGCACCGCGAGCCCGAGCGCGCCGCCGACCTGGGCGCTGGTGTTGACGAGACCCGACGCCAGTCCCGCGTCCTCGGGTGTGGAGCCGGCCATCGCGATCGTCATCAGCGCGGGGAAGCACCCGCCCATGCCGATCCCGATCAGGATCAGGGCGGGCATGATGTCGGTCAGGTAGCTGGCGTGCACGGGGGCGCGCGCGAACAGCGCGAGCCCGGCCGCCGCAAGCCCGAGACCGGGCGGCAGGGTCGCGCGCGCGCCGAAGCGGGTGATGATCGGCTCGGAGAGCCGGATCGACATCGTGCCCATCGCGATCGTGGTTGGCAGGAACGCCAGGCCGATCCGCAGCGGGTCATAGCCGAGCACCCTGCGCAGGTACAGCGCGCCGAGAAAGAACACGCCGAACATCCCGGCGATCGAGAAGATCTGGATCAGGTTGGCGCCGGTGAGGCTGCGCGAGCGGAAGATCCGCAGCGGAATCAGCGGGTGGCGGGCGCTGGCCTCGCGCGCCGCAAACACCGCCAGCAGCGCCAGCGAGCCGGCCCCCAGCAGCAGCGTCTCCGAGGCGCCCCAGCCGTCTTCGGCGGCGGGCTTGACGATCGTATAGACGCCCAGCATCAAGGCGCTGGTGATCAGCACGGCGCCGGGCACGTCGGCGCCCTGGGCGAAGCCGATGCCCCGATCGCGCTGCAGCAGGCGCCGCGCGAAGAGGATCGTGACGATCCCGATCGGCACGTTCACGAAGAAGATCCAGTGCCAGTCGAGCGCCTGCGTGAGCACGCCGCCGGCGAGCAGTCCGACCGAGCCGCCGGCGGAGGCGACGAACGCGTAGATCCCGAGCGCCTTGGCCTGCTCGCGCGGCTGCGGGAACATCGTCACGATCATCCCGAGGATCACCGCCGAGGTCATCGCGCCGCCGATGCCCTGCACGAAGCGGGCGGCGACGAGCAATGTCTGCGTCCACGCCAGCCCGCACAGCAGCGAGGCGCAGGTGAACAGCGCGACGCCGAGCAGGAACATGCGCGCGCGCCCGAACAGGTCGCCGAAGCGCCCGGCGAGCAGCAGCAGCCCGCCGAAGGCGATCAGATAGGCGTTTACGACCCACGCGAGGCTCGAGGAGGAGAAGTGCAGGTCTTCCTGGATCGAGGGCAGCGCGACGTTTACGACGGTGACGTCGAGCACGATCATCAGCATTCCCACGCACAGCACGTAGAGCGCAGTCCAGCGGGCGCGCTCCTCGCTGCGCGCGCTTGCCTGTTCGCCACGTGAGCTGCTCATCTCGACCGACTCCTCTCGCGGGATTGCCACCAGACTAGCCAGCGGGGCCGGTGAAGCGCACAAAGCCGCTCGGCGAGCGGCGCCGGCGGCGGGCCATGGCGCCGCTCGCGGGCACCGTCGCGCCGCTCGCGGGCACCGGCGGGCCGCTCGCGGCGGCACTGCGCCCGACCCGGTTCGAAGCCGACCTCCCCGCGGCGGCGGGTCGCCGCGGGCCCGCCGGCGAGATTGCGCGCATAACCGGCCGTCGAGCGGGGTAGTGCACGAGCGACTGGCCGACCGCAAGACCAGCGCTAACATAACCATCGACCGAGTAGGCCAAGGAGGGAGAGTTGAGATGTCATCGCTCGCCGAAGTCGCGCCCCACCCGCGCTTTACTCATGCCGAGGACGACGATCTGAGCCGGCTGTTCGCGCGCTGGCACCACGATCGCGATCGGCTCGCGCGGGAGGCGCTCGTGGCGCGGTTCATGCCGCTTGCGCGCAGCCTCGCCCGCCGCTACAACCGCTCCTCGGAGCCCTTCGAGGACCTGCTGCAGGTCGCCTCGCTCGGGCTGCTGAAGGCGCTGGACCGCTTCGACCCCGAACGCGGCAACCCGTTCGCCGCATTCGCCGTGCCGACGATCCTCGGGGAGATGCGCCGATACTTCCGCGACTGCGGCTGGTCGGTGCACGTGCCCCGCGGCGACCAGGAGCGCGCGCTTCAGGTGCGCGACGCCCAGGAGACGTTCGCCAACGAGCACGGACACGCGCCCACCGTCAACCAGCTGGCCGAGTACCTGGAGATGAGCACCGAGCAGGTGATCGACGCGCTGCAGGCCGCGCAGGCCTACGAATCGCTGTCGCTGGACGCGCCTCGCCCAGGCGGGGAAGAGGGCACCACGACCTACGGGGAGGCGCTCGGCCGCGAGGACGAGCGCTACGAACTGGTCGAGCTCGACGCGACCGTGCTCGCCGCGCTCAAGCACATCCCCGCGCGCGAACGGCAGATGTTGCGGATGCGCTTCATCGAGGGGCTCACTCAGACCGAGATCGCGGGGCGCATCGGAATCTCGCAAATGCAGGTTTCGCGTCTACTGCGCCGCACGCTCGAGCAGCTGCGAGGCCTCACCTAGGTCGGCCGCGAGTGCGCACACACGAGTATCGTTTGTTGCCGGCGCCTGAGAGACTCACCGCACGATCCAGTCCTCGGCCGACCCTCTCCTGGCACCCAATGGCTGAGCAACCGAACGTTCTCCTCACCGTGATCAACAAAGCGGAGAACGTGCTGCTCGTGAGAGAGATGCTGAGCGGTGTCGCGCTCGCCGGGCGGCTCGGGGAAACCCAGACAAACGACATCCTCACCGCCGCGACGGAGGCGTGCAACAACGTCGTGCTGCACGCCTACAGGGGGGAGGAAGGGCCCCTGGAGGTCGAAGTTACGCTCGTCGCGAATGCCCTCCGCGTGGTGGTGCGCGACCGCGGCGTCGGCATCGCGGCGCCGAGCGTCGCGAGCGAGTCGAGCCTGGGCATCGGACTGCCGATCGTCCGCACGCTGGCCGACCGCCTGGAGCTGCGGGGCGGACCCGGGGAGGGAGCCGAGGTTTGCATGGAGTTCGACACGCCGAGCACGCAGGAGCTGAGGGCGCTGCTCGACGCGCAAACGCCCGAGCAGCCGCCTGTCCTGCCGAGCGAGCACTCCACGGTAACGACGATGGCGATCGCTCCGGTCGGGCTGGCGCGCACGGTGCTCCCCCGCGTCCTCTGCACGCTGGCGGCTCGCGCGCACCTCTCGACCGACAGGATCTCCGACGCTCACCTGGTGAGCGACGCGCTGCTCGCCGACGCCGCCGCGTCGCTCGGCGAGGGCTATCTCACGGTCGCCGTCGCCGTCGAGCCGCACAATCTCAAGCTGCACGTCGGACCGCTTCAGGTCGGGCACGCGGAGCGGCTCGTGAGCGGCTCGCGCCTCGACGGTCTCGGTCGCATCGTCGAGAAGCTCGCCGAACACCGCGTGGCCAGCATCGGCGCCCGGGAGACGCTGACCCTGGAGTTGACCGATCGCCGTTGAGCGGGTCGCGCTCGAGCGAGCGAGGCAGCGCCGCGAGAGGAATCGCGCCCCAGGACGCGCGAGCGTCGAACGAGCTGGCGGCCCGGCGCTAGAATGAGCTCGTGTCGAGCGAGCAGCACCTTCGGATCGATGTCCGCCGCGAGCGCGACAGGGTTGTGATGGCGCTCCAGGGAGAACTGGACCTGCTGGCCGCGCCGGCGCTCGAGGCGGCAATCGAGGATCCCGAGCTCGACGACAGCGAGACGCTCGTGCTGGACCTGCGGGATCTGCGCTTCGTCGACTCGGCCGGGCTGCGCGCGATCCTCACCGCGCACGAGCGCTCCCAGCAGCGCGGTCGGGCGTTCGCGCTGAGCCGCGGCTCGGCTCAGGTCGATCGCCTGCTCAGCATCGCCGGCCTGGACGAGCACCTGCACATCATCGAGTCGCCCGACGAACTGCTCGTCTAGAGGAAGCCCTCAGGCCAGCACCGGCTCGGAGGCCTGCTCCGCTGGCGCGGGCGCCGCGCCGGAGAACTCCATCGTCCCGTCCTGCACCGAGCCGAAGCGCAGGTTGACGATGTCGAGCGCATAGTTCTGGTGCAGCCGCCACGGGGCCCGCGACCCCTGCTTGGGGAAGCGGTCGAGCGAGCGCAGCACATAGCCGGAGGAGAAGTCGATGAACGGCCGCTCGGCGACCGCCGGGTCGCGCACCGGCACACAGCGCGCATAGCCGTGCGCGCTCATGTGGTTGAGCAGCCGGCACACGTATTCGCAGGTGAGATCGCACTTCAGCGTCCACGAGGCGTTGGTGTAGCCGATCGCGAGCGCCATGTTGGGCACGCCGCTGAGCATCATGCCCTTGTAGCTCATCGTGTCGCTCAGCTCGATCTCCCGCCCGTCCACGCACAGCTCCAGCCCACCGAGCGCGAGCAGGTTCAGACCGGTGGCGGTCACGATCACATCGGCCTGCAGCTCCGCTCCGGAGACGAGGCGGATGCCGCTCTCGGTGAAGCGCTCGATGCGATCGGTCACGATCGAGGCGCTGCCATCGCCGAGCGCGCGGAACAGGTCGCCGTTGGGCACCAGGCACAGGCGCTGATCCCACGGGTCATAGCTGGGCGTGAAGTGCGTGTCGATGTCATACCCGCTCGGCAGCTGGCGTTCCAGGCCCCTGCGCACCAGCGCCTTCATCGCGCGCGGGCGGCGCCGGCTGAGCTGGAAGCTGGCCATCGTCAGCAGCACGTTCTTCCAGCGCACGATCGGGTAGGCCAGCCTCGCCGGCAGGAAGCGGCGCAGCGCCCTGGCGATCGGGTCTTCGTCGGGCAGCGAGACGATGTAGCTGGGCGAGCGCTGGAGCATGGTCACGTGCGCGGCGCTGCGCGCCATCGCGGGCACGAGCGTGACCGCCGTGGCGCCGCTGCCGATCACAACCACGCGCTTGCCGGCGTAGTCGAGCGACTCGTCCCAGTGCTGGGGATGCACGATCTGCCCCGCGAAGCTCTCGCGGCCGGGAAACTCGGGGGTGTAGCCCTCGTCGTAGCGGTAGTAGCCGCTGCACATGAACAGGAAGCTGCACGTCATGCGCACGCGCTCGTCCGCGTTCGTGCACTCGATCTCCACGCTCCAGCGCGACTCGGCGCTCGACCACTCCGCGCGCACCGCGCGACGGTTGAAGCGAATCTTGCGCTCGATGCCGTTCTCGCGCGCGGTCTCGCGCACGTAGCTGAGAATCGTCGCGCCGTCGGCGATCGACTTGGAGTGCTTCCACGGCTTGAACACATACCCGAGCGTGTACATGTCGGAGTCCGAGCGGATGCCCGGGTATTTGAAAAGATCCCAGGTGCCGCCGATGCGATCGCGCGCCTCGAGTATCGCGTAGCTGCGACCGGGACACTCCCGCTGCAGGTGATGGGCCGCGCCGATCCCCGACAGGCCGGCACCGACGATCAGCACGTCCACATGCTCGGGCGGTTCGGTGGCGAGTTGGGGCTGCATTGGCTGGTGGGAGCTTACAGAGCGACCGCCGATATGTTGTTCCTCTCGGCACATGCATGCTGACACGCACATGACTTGAATTGCTGTTCCTCTCGGCACATGCATGGAGGCTGACACGCATGACTTGAATTGCTGTTCCTCTCGGCACATGCATGGAGGCTGACGCACATGACTTGAATTGCTGTTCCTCTCGGCACATGTGCCGAGAGGCGCCGCCGCACATGTGCGGCGGCGGATCGCGCCGCATGCGGCGCGATCTTCGACCGGCGCATGCGCCGGTCGGCCCATGCCACATGTGGCATGGGCAACAACGATTGGATGATTGTCGAGAGCCGGCCGATCGATCTTGTCCGCCGGTCCATACGCGCGCGCGGCGGGAGTGTCGAAACTTGAGCACAACTTCCGTTTGCGCCAACCGAGACAGTCAGCGATGCGACCCCCCATCCCCCAGATCGTCGCCCTCGGGGGCGGAGGGTTCTCGATGGAGAAAGACAGCACCGCGCTCGACGACTATGTGCTGTCGCTGACCGCGGCGGTGCGCCCGCGCGTGTGTTTTCTGCCGACCGCCTCCGGCGATGCCGACCACTATGTGGTGCGCTTCTACCGGCGCTTCTCGGCGCACTGCGAGGCCAGCCATATTTCGCTGTTTCGCCGCGATCAGGGCGGACGCGGCGTGGAGGACGATCTCGCCTGCCATCTGCTCGCCCAGGACCTCATCTATGTCGGTGGCGGCAACGTCGTGAGCATGCTCGGCGTGTGGCGCGCGCACGGGCTCGACGAGATCCTGCGCGCCGCATGGCGCGAGGGGATCGTGCTGTGCGGACCCTCGGCCGGGTCGCTGTGCTGGTTCGAGGAGGCGCTCAGCGCCTTCCACGGCCCGCCGCGGCGCGTGCACGGACTGGGGCTGTTGCCGTACTCCAACTGTGTGCACTACGACGCCGAGCCGGCTCGCCGCGCCGAGTACCACAGCCTCGTGGGCGAGGGCATGCGCCCCGGCTTCGCGGTCGACGACGGCGTCGCGCTGCACTTCCGCGACACACGCCTCGCGCGGGTCGTCAGCTCGC
This sequence comes from uncultured Solirubrobacterales bacterium, assembly GCA_963831995.1. GTDB lineage: Bacteria > Actinomycetota > Thermoleophilia > Solirubrobacterales > Solirubrobacteraceae > Palsa-744. Next base: position 765,457 of record CAWHSI010000001.1, read on the forward strand.
GCCCCGACGGCGGCGCCTATCGCGTGGAAGCGGTCGGCGAGCACGTCGTCGAGGACGCGCTGGGCGTGTGCTATCTGGGCGCCGGCGCGAACAGCGCCAGGAGCACGAACGCGAGTGGCGTGGCGCCGCGCGCGACCCGAACGGCGACGGCCGCGTGACCCGCCGACCCGCAGCGACCCGGCCGCGCGCGAGCGCGGCGAGCCCGAGATGACCACTCCCCCCTCCCCCGCCGCCGAGCGGCGAGCGATCTTCGCGATGGGCGGCGGCGGGTTCACGATGGAGCCAACCAACCCGCTGCTCGACGACTTCGTGCTCTCCCTCTCCCCCGCGCGCGAGCCGCGAGTGCTGTTCCTGCCGACCGCGTCCGGCGACACCACCGCTCAGATCAACGCGTTCTACGCGCGCTTCGGCGGCCGCCCGTGCGTGCCGAGGCACCTGTCGCTGTTCAGGCTCGGCGAGCTGTCGGGCTCGCTCGCGGAGACCGTGCTGGAGCAGGACATCGTGTACGTGGGCGGCGGCTCGATGCGCAACCTGCTCGCGCTGTGGCGCGCGCACGAGCTCGACCGGCTGCTCCTGCAGGCATGGCGGCGCGGCACCGTGCTCGCCGGCATCAGCGCCGGCGCGATGTGCTGGTTCGAGGGTGGCGTAACCTGCTCCAGCGGCGCCCCCGAGCCGTTCCCGGGCCTCGGCCTGCTGCCCGGCTCGCTGACGGTGCACGCCGACGGCGAGCCCGAGCGGCTGCCCGTGTGGCTTGCGAGCGTTCGCAGCGGAGCGCTGCCCGGAGGCTGGGCGGCCGACGACGGCGTGGGCCTGCTGTTCGCGGGCGAGCGCCTCGTGCGCGTCGTCAGCTCGCGCCCCGGCGCCGGCGCGCAGCGGGTGGACGCGCTCGCCGGCGAGCTGGTGCGCCATCGACTCGAGCCCGAGCTGCTGGGCGTCGGCGAACCCGACAGCCGCCCCGCCATCGACGACGACGTGCGCGAGCTTCGCCAGATACAGCAGCTGCGCCGCGAGATGACCGGCGAAACGCCCCGCTTCCCCGACGCGTAGCGCCCACGGGCGAGCGCCCGCCTCGGGTGGCCGTGTTCATGACAGCTGGCATCATGAGAACTGGGTGATTAGGCGCAGCCATAGCGGGCAAACGGGTGGGCAGCGTTGGCGCCACCGGGCGAAAGGAGCAGACATGAACACACGCAAGCTTGGAAGCGAGGGACTGCAGGTGGCCGAGGAGGGACTCGGCTGCATGGGCATGAGCGAGTTCTACGGCCGCGCCGACGAGAGCGAGGCGATCGCCACGATCCACCGCGCGCTCGAGCTGGGCGTGACGCTGCTGGACACCGCCGACATGTACGGGCCGCACACCAACGAGCGGCTCGTCGGCCGCGCGATCTCAGACCGTCGCGAGCAGGTCGTGCTGGCCACCAAGTTCGGCAACGAGCGCCGCGAGGATGGCAGCTGGGTGGGCATCAACGGCAAGCCCGAGTACGTGCGCAGCGCATGCGAGGCGTCGCTGCAGCGCCTGGGCGTCGATCACATCGACCTGTACTACCAGCACCGCGTGGATAAGACCGTGCCGATCGAGGACACCGTCGGTGCGATGGCCGAGCTGGTCGGCGAGGGCAAGGTGCGCTATCTCGGGCTCTCCGAGGCCGCGCCGCACACGATCCGCCGCGCGCACGCTGTGCACCCGATCTCCGCGTTGCAAACCGAGTACTCGCTGTGGTCGCGCGATCCCGAGGAGGCGATCCTGCCAACCGTGCGCGAGCTGGGCATCGGCTTCGTCGCCTACTCCCCGCTGGGGCGCGGGTTTCTATCGGGCAAGTACAAGCAGCCGGAGGATATCCCCGAGGACGACTTCCGCCGCCACCACCCCCGCTTTCAGGGCGAGAACTTCCACAGAAACCTCGACCTGGTGGCGCGCATCGAGCAGATTGCCGCCGAGAAGCAGGTGAGCGCGGGGCAGCTCGCGCTCGCATGGGTGCTGAGCCAGGGGGAGGACATCGTGCCGATCCCCGGCACCAAGCGACGCTCCTACCTGGAGGAGAACGTCGCGGCCACCAAGATCGAGCTGTCCGCGCAGGAGCTCGCGCGCATCGACGAGGCCGCGCCGGTGGGCGCCACCGCCGGGGAGCGCTACGCCAACATGGCGACGATCGACAGTTGAGGCGCGCTCGAAGCCGCTGTCCGCCCGGCGCTTGACGGCGAACGCCTCACGCCGGCGAGCGGCTGGCCGCACAGTGTCGCGCCCGAGCGTACCCTTCACGGCATGCACCATGCTCTGCACCGGTTGCACGAGCGAGTCGCCGAGCTCGCCGATCTCGCCTCGGTGACGATGCTGCTCGACTGGGACCAGCTGGTGACGATGCCAAGCGATGGAGCATCCGACAGAGCCCACCAGCTCGGCGCGCTCGCGCGCCTCACACACGAGCGCGGCGCCGACGAGCAGATCGGACAGTGGCTGGCCGAGCTCGACGGCGCACCGCTGGACGCGCTGGAACGCGACATCGTGCGACTGGCACGCCGCGACTGGGAGCGGGCGCGGCGCGTACCGGAAGAACTCGCCGTCGAGCTCGCCAAGGCAAGCGCAGAGGGTCAGGACGTGTGGCAGCGGGCTCGCGCCGAGAACGACTTCGCCGCGTTCGCGCCGGCGCTCGAACGCAACGTCGAGCTGGCGCGCGCCCATGGCGAATATCTGGCCGACGGCGAGCAGAGCCCGTACGACGGGCTGCTCGACGACTACGACTTCGGGCTGCGCAGCGAGCCGCTGCAGGCGATCTTCGCCGAGCTCGCGCAGGCGCTTGCGCCGCTCGTGGGCGAGGCGAGAGCCCACTCCCCGCGCCGTACCCTCGAGGTGCCCGTGGCCGCCCAGCAAGCCGCGGTCGCGAGCACGCTCGAGCTCCTCGGCGTGGAGCCCGAGAGCTGGCGGGTCGACACCTCCACACACCCCTTCACGGCGTGGATGGGCAAAAGCGACACGCGCATCACCACGCGCTACAGCGACGGCAGCTTGGAGTCGCTGCTCAGCTCGCTGCACGAGTACGGACACGCGCTGTACGAGCGCCAGATAGACCCGGGGCTCGACCGCACCAACCTCGGCACCGGCACCTCGATGTCGATCCACGAGTCCCAGAGCAAGCTGTGGGAGAACCACGTCGCGCGCAACCCCGCGTTCGCCGAGGTGCTCGCCCGCAAGCTGACCGCGGGCGATTACCCGATCGACGCCGCCACGGTTCACGCAAGCCTCGTCGGCGTCGAACCGTCGCCGATCCGCGTGTCCGCCGACCCGCTCACCTATCCGCTGCACATCGTGCTGCGCTTCGAGCTGGAGCAGGCGCTGATCGCCGGCGAGCTGGCGGTCGCCGACCTACCCGGCGCCTGGCACGAGGGGATGCGCCGCCTGCTCGGCGTGGAGGTGCCGTCGGATGCGCTCGGCTGCCTGCAGGACGTGCACTGGAGCGCCGGCAGCTTCGGCTACTTCCCCAGCTACGCGCTCGGCTGCCTGATCGCGGCGCAGTTGTGGGAGGCGATGGAGGCCGAGCTGGGACCGCTGGAGAGCGATCTGCGGCGCGGCGATGTGTGGGAGATCAAGGGGTGGCTGCGCGAGCACGTGCACAGCTACGGCCGGCGCATCGACACGATGCCGCTCGTCGAGCGGGCGACCGGCCGGACGCTCGGGATCGAGGCGTTCATGCGGTATGTCGCTCCGCTGGCGGGGATTGCGCCAAGCTGAGCCAGCCCGCCCCGTGTGAGCAGGAGCTACCAGCTGTCCACGTAGCGGCGCGCATCCCGTTCGGGCGCGTGGGCGGTGGCGGCGGCGAGCGTCGCCGCGATCTTCGCTCGTGTATCGGCGGGGTCGATCACGTCGTCGAGCTCGAACAGCGTCGCGGCGTTCAGCGCGCGCGCGTTCTGCTGCGCGGCCGCCGTCAGCTCGCGCACGCGCCGCTCGCGCTCGTGCTCGTCGGCGATCGCCTCGAGCTCCTTGCGCAGCGCGAGCCGCACCGCGCCTTCCAGGCCCATCGGGCCGACATGCGCGCCGGGCCACGCGACCGTCAGCAGCGGCTCGTGCAGGCTGCCGCCGGTCATCGCCTGTGCGCCGAGGCCATACGCGCGGCGCAGGATGACCGCGACGAGCGGCACGCGCAGCGCGGCTCCCGCAAGCAGCAGCCGCGAGGAGTGACGCACCAGCGCGGTCGTCTCGGCCTTCGTTCCGACCATGATCCCTGGCGTGTCGACGAGCGAGAGGAGCGGAATCCCAAACGAGTCGCACAGCCCCATGAAGCGCGCGGCCTTGTCGGCGGCATCGCTTGTGATCGCGCCCGCCATGTGACGGGTGTCGTTGGCGATCGCGCCGACCGGCCGTCCCTCGATCCGGCCGAGCGCGGTGAGCATCTCCGGCGCGAAGCGCTCGCGCAGGATCGTGCTCGAGCCTTCGTCGAGCAGCGTCTCCACGATCGGCAGGGGCGAGTAGGCGCGGCGCTCGCGCTCGGGCACCAGCTCGCGCAAGCGAACCTGCTCGGCGGCCGGACTCGGCGTGGTGGTGCCTTGGAAATAACCAAGCAGCCGCTTGACGTTTGCGACGGCGGCGGCCTCGTCGGGCACGAGGAGATCGACGACCCCGTTGGGCGCCTGCACCGAGATCGGCCCGACCTCGTCGGGTGCAACCTCCCCCAGTCCCCCGCCGGCGATCATCGCGGGGCCACCCATCCCAAGCGACGCGTCCTCGGTGGCGACAATCAAGTCCGCGCAGCCGGCGAGCATCGCGTTGCCAGCGAAGCAGCGGCCCTTGACGATCGCAATCCGCGGCACAACCCCGGAGAGCTTCGCCCACAGCGCAAACGCGCGCGTGTCAAGCGCGGAGACGACGGGAAAATCGCTGTCGCCCGGGCGTCCGCCGCCGCCCTCGGCGAAGAGCACCGTCGGCAGCCGCATCCGCTCGATCAGCTCGAACAGGCGATCCTTCTTGCGATGCCCGAGCGCGCCCTGCGTGCCGGCGAGCACCGTGTAGTCGTAGGAGAGCACCGCACACGCCGCGCGCTCGCCGAACAGCTCGCCGTTGATCTTGGCGGTGCCCGCGAGCAGCCCGTCGGCGGGGGTGCGTGCGATCAGCTCCTCCAGCGGCCGGCGGGTACGCTGCGCGGCGATCGCGAAGCGGCCATACTCGACGAAGCTGCCGGGGTCTATGAGGTCGGCGAGGTTCTCGCGTGCGGTGCGCCCGCCGGCCACATGGCGGCGCTCGACGGCCTCGGGCCGAGCGGCGTCGGCGAGCAGCGCGGCGCGCTCGCGCAGCTCGCGCAGGTCCTCGCGGTCGGGGTCGTCGGCCATCGCGGCATGGTTGCAGAGACTGCGCGTGGTGGGCTCCTGGCGACTCCCGCTACCGCCCCCCACTCCAGCGCGCCCGGGTTGCGGCCCGACTGGAGCAGAAAATTATGAGAGCGTGAGCGCCGTCGGCTTGCAGCCTCAATGCCGCTGGCCGGTTTGGCGGTCGTTCCCTGCGGAACACTCACGCTCTCTACATCGATATTGACTCTTTGGGATGAGCCTGCCACCGTGGCAAACTGCCCAATCGCATCCAGGATCGACCGCAATTCCATCGGTCTTCCGCGGCGAAAGCAGCGGCGGCCCGAGCCAGCCTCGAAGGCGTTCAGTGTTCGGCGGGGGTGCGCGGCACGGAGGGTCCTGCCTGGCGAGCAGCGCTTGCCAGGCATCGTCGCTGCCGTTTGGTCGATGTCGGCGACCGGCACGTGCAACCCCTGGCCGGCGTTGTTGACGAGCACGTCGATGCGACCGTGGGCGAGCATCGAGGCTGCGGGCGACGAGCCGCTGCACCTGCTCGCTCACGGTGACGTCGTTGGGCACGGCGAGCGCGTCCAGTCGCTCGGCGAGCCGCGCCACCAGCACGACCTTGGCGCCCCGCTGCGCCAGCAAGCGCCCGCTCGCGGCACCGATGCCCGAAGACGCACCGATGACGATACAGACCGCTCCGTCGATGTTCATCGGCACACCGTCTTTTGTACCAGCGTCCAAGCCCCCCGGACAGGTGGAAAGCCGTGCCGGGGGCAGTGGTTTACCCCAATGACGCAGCCGATCGGCAGGCGTAGCGTGCGTTTCGTGAATTCGCGCGACGATGACGAGCAGTGAGTACGCAGATCCTCAACCTTCCGCCCGGAGAGCACGAGGCGATCGCCTCATTGCGTGCAGCGGCGCACCCGTTGACCGGCGACGGACGCGACTACGACGCGCTGCTCGCGCTGGTGGGCGACGCGCGGATCGTGCTGCTGGGCGAGGGCAGCCACGGCACGCACGAGTTCTACCGCGAGCGCGCGCACATCACCCGCAGGCTGATCGCCGAGTGCGGCTTCACGGCGGTGGCGGTCGAGGGTGACTGGCCGGACGCCTACCGCGTCAACCGCTACACCCAGGGGCAGGGCGGCGACCGGGACGCCGAGGAGGCGCTGCGCGGGTTTCAGCGCTTTCCGACGTGGATGTGGCGCAACGCGGACGTGCTCGACCTCGTCGGCTGGCTGCGGACATTCAACGAAGGTCGCCATCACACCGCCCGCAGGGTCGGGTTCTACGGTCTCGATCTCTACAGCCTCGGCGCCTCGATGGAGGCCGTCATCGGCTACCTGGACGAGCAGGACCCGCAGGCAGCCGCGCGCGCCCGCGCACGCTATGAGTGCCTGCAGCCCTACGGCGGCGATGCCGCGCAGTACGGTCAGGCGGTGCTGCTCGGCGTCGACGAGCCGTGCCGCCGGCACGTGATCGAGCAGCTCGTGGAGCTGCGCCGCCGCGCCGGCGAGTACCTCGCGCGCGACGGGATGGCGGCCGAGGACGAATACTTCTTCGCCGAGCAGAACGCCGCGATCGTGGCGAACCCCGAGGAGTACTACCGCACGATGTTCGGCGACCGCGCCGGCTCCTGGAACCAGCGCGACCGGCACATGGCCGACACGCTGGACCACCTGCTCGCGCACCTCGACCGTCACGGCGGCTCAGCGCGCGTGGTGGTGTGGGCTCACAACTCGCACGTCGGCGACGCGCGGGCAACCGAGATGGGCCGCCGCGGCGAGCTGAACATCGGGCAGCTCATGCGTGAGCGCCACGGGCAAGACGCCGTGAGCGTCGGCTTCACAACGTACTCGGGCACGGTCACCGCCGCCTCAGACTGGGGCGGGCCCGCTGAGCGCAAGCGGGTGCGCCGGGCGCTGCCCGACAGCTGTGAGGCGCTCCTGCATGCCACGCGCCTGCCGGCGTTTCTGCTCTGTCCGCTGGCCGCGGGCGAGAGTGGGCGAGCGCTGCGCGACCCCCGCCTCGAGCGCGCGATCGGCGTGATCTACAGGCCCGAGACCGAGCGTCAGAGCCACTGGTTCGCCGCGAGCGTCGCCCGCCAGTACGACGCACTCGTGCACATCGACTCAACCCGCGCAGTCGAGCCGCTGGAGCGCACCCCCGAGTGGGAGCTGGGCGAGCCGCCCGAGACCTATCCCAGCGGACTTTGAGCAGCGCTGCGTCGAGCGCGGGGCGCAGCGTGAGCATCAGGGTGAGGTCGCCCGACGCGTAATGGGCGGCAGCGCGCATCACTAACAGGGTGTGGCGTCGACGCTGCCGTAGCAGGGGGTGTGGGGGAGCAGGCCGGCGCCCGCGAGCTCGCCGACGCGTAGCTCGTGCAGGATCTTGCCGGGCTCGGCATCTCGCCAGGCGTCGTCCTCGCCGAGCAGCTCGACCAAGCGCGCTGCGGCCTTATCGAGCGCCGTCTCCTCCTCGCCGATCGCTTCGCGTTGCGCCAGCAGTGCGGGCCCGGAGCGCTCGACGCAGAAGACCTCCGAGCCGCGGTTGAGGGCCGCCGGCAACGGCCGCCCCGGCGGGCATCGCTAGAACCGCAGCAGCGCGGCGATCGAGCCGTGTACGGCCAGCCGCTCGCGCAGGTGGCGCACGATCGGCACCTCGGCTGCCTGCTCCAGCGCGAGCTCTACCGCGCTCTCGATCACGTCACCTCGCTGCTCCGGGGTCGCGCCGTCTATGGGACACGGACACGCGCTGGCAGCCAGACGGCCACAGGCCGGACAGGCGACCCCTGGTGTTGCGTAGCCATGGGCGAGCAGCAGCGTGTCGACACGGCGCTCGCCCAGCGCCTGCAGCACCTCCTCCAGCCCCACCGCGCCGCGGCCCGACGGCGCCAGACCCTCCTCCAAGCGTCCGAGCGCGTCCTGCTCACGGGCGCGCTCGGCGTCCTCGATTGACGGCATCGCGCGTTCGCGAACCTCCTCCGCGGTGGCGCGCTCGACGTCGACCTCGAAGCTGCCCGCGACAAGCCGGCGGAGCTCGGGGGCAAGCTCGTGCTCGACGCGGTGATGCAGCTCCTGCGGGCCGGCGAGCAGCAGGCCCTCGAACGCCCGCCGCTCCAGGCGGTCTGCCAGCAGCGCGCAGCTCGCGCGGATGTGCCGGTCGACTTCGGTCTCCACGCCGCGCTGGTAGCGCGCTTGCGACCAGCCCCCCTGCTCATGATGGCGGTGCACATCGTCGAGCGCGTGCGCGACCTCCACCAGGTGATCGCGAGTGCCGGTGAAGACGCGCGCCGCCCGGCGGCTGACCAGCAGCACGCACCACCGTTCGGGCGAGGCCAGCTCCAGCAGCGGCTCGACGAACGGCCGCTGCGAGATCAAGCCTACGGCGGCCTGAACGATGGCGGTCAAGCTCGCGCAGCCTCGCCGGATCGGACTCGCTCGCCAGGCGGTCGATCGGCTGTTGGAGGTGGACACGCATGGCGGTCACGTGTTGAGCGTGTACCTCGGCTTCGACCCCTCGCGGATGCCGAACCTGCGCGAACGCCGGATCGAGCTCGACGCGCTGCTGGATGAGGCGCAGCGGCGCTGGGACGGCGGCGCAGAGCTGGGGCATGTGGATCGTATGGCGCTGCGCGAGGACCTCTACTGGGACGTGCGCAGCGACACAGCCCCCACGAGCACCTCGTGGTCGCGGCTCCCTATGAGCTGTGGCCGCTGGTGGAGCGCACGCTGCCCGGCGAGGTGCGGGCGCGACTCGACGGGCTGGTGGGACCGGGCCTGGAGCATGCGCCGGCCAAGGACATCGCGCGTGCCGCCGCAGCGATCCTCGCGCGCGCCGAGCACGAGGAGCGCGGGCGGCGCGCGTGCTCCACCACCACCGCCCCGTCGCTGCGGTGCGAGCGCATCGACGCCACGCCTACCAGGGCGCGGTACACAAGCGGCCCGATGCTCCGAACCACACGGCCGGCGCATTCACGTCCAGTCGGACACGGCCGCGGCGAGGTTATCCACATGCGCTGCGATGACGACCACGGCGTGATCGAGTTGGAGGGATGATGCCGTTCATCTACTGCGAGCGGTGCACGACCGGCGCCTATAGCAACGTGCTGAGCTGCCCGTACTGCGGCGCTCACCTGCGGGCCGCACGGTTGCGTAGAGCGCCACCACGGCGACCTGGCATGACACGCTCGTCATGGGCGCGATCGCGCTAGGTCTGGCCGCGAGTCTGTCGTGGGGGCTCGCTGACTTCATCGGCGGAGTGGAGGCGCGCCGGCTGCCCGTACTCTCGGTGCTGCTGATCAGCCAGCCGTTCGCGCTGGGCGCAGCCGTCGTGGTCGCGCTCGCCGTGGGCGGCCGGCCCCCGGGCGCCGGGCGTCCTTGGGACAGCCGCGGCCGCCGGGGTCGGTGGCGCGCTCGGCCTCGGTGCGCTGTTTGCGGCGATGAGCCGCGGCATGATCGGGCTCGCCTCGCCGATCACCGCCGCCGGGGTGCTCGTGCCGGTCCTCTACGGTCTGGCACGGGGCGAGGGCGTGGAGCGAGGAGTTCATCGCTCGCCACTGCCCGGCGGCCCGCGACGCACAGCTGGAGCTGCGCGTGGGCGAGACACCCGAGCACATGCTCGACATCTCCCGAACAGCGGCTGCAACCTGGTCGCGCTCGGCTGGAGCCAGGACCTCGGCCACGTACACGCCACGGTCGTCCGCCAGATGCTCGCCGAGTCGCCAGTGCCCGTGCTGCTCACGCCAGCACACACCGTCCCCGCCGCCTGGCACACGGACGCAGCGGCCCTCGTCGACCCGACGAGGGGCGTTCCGCCCGCCGCGGCTCGCTCACTCGCACTCGCGTCCTCTCCGGGTAGGCCAGGACAGCTCCTCGATCTGGATGTGGTGGCTGAGCTGCTCGATCTGCTCGCGCGTGCCCGTGCCAAGCCCGCGGCGCGTGGCGTTCAGGCAGCCGGCGGCCATCGCCAGCCGCAGCGCCCCGTCCAGGTCATGGCCCGCGGCTAGGCTCGCACCGAGCGCGGCGCACATCGAGTCCCCCGTGCCCCGCGGCTCCAGGGCCTCCACGCGGGGGGCGGTCAGCTTCAGATAGCGCCCGCCGGCGCCGTCGAGGACCAGCGCCGGACGCTCGGCGCGCGAGATCAGCACCGCGGAGGCGCCCGCCGCGTGCAGCTCATCGAGCGCCCCCCGCAACTCCCCAGCGTCACCCTCCGGGACGGGACGCCCGGGTTGCAACTCGTCCTCGCTGATCTTCAACACGTCCACCCCGCCCGCGAGCGCCGCCCGCAGCGGCTCGCCAGCGAGGTCGGCGATCACCTGCACGCCGTTGCTGCGCAGATCGCCAGCCAACCGCCGGTAGAGGTCGCCTTCCAACACCCCCGGGGGGTCCACGCCGGTTAGCATCGCCACGCCGGCGTCCAGCGCGGCGGACAGCGCCACGCCATAGAGCTCGTCCGCCTCGTGGCGCGAGAGGCCGGTGCACACGGTGCGCGCGACCTGCTCGCGTGCACCGTCGCGGCGAGCGTGGATGTACACACCATTTGATGCGGCACACTCCACGGCAAGTAGCCGTACGCCCTCCTTGGCGATCAGCGCACGCAGCACCGAGCCCGACTCGCCACCGAGCGCGCAGCACAGCCCCACCTCGGCCCCCAGCAGCCGCGCCATCCTCGCCACCCAGAACCCCTGCCCGCCCGCGTGCAGATGGATCTCCTCGCGCTGGGTGCCCGCCGCCTCGACCGTGATCGTCAGCAACGGCGAGGGGGCGAAGACGACGAGCGTCGACCCTGTCGGACCGTGCCGAGCCACCGGGCTGTCCGAGGCTGGGGGGTCTCGGGCCGGAGGAGCCACGCTCAGCTCTCGATCAGCGTCCTGTACCTGTGGGGGAGTACCGCGAGCACCTCCTCGATCTCACCAGCGGAGAGATTTCTGCGCAATAGCCGTGCAACCGCGGCGACCGCGAACGACGCCTCGGTCTCGCCGGCCATGCGACCCTCGCGGTCGACCTGCTCCAGGAACGCGTCCACGTCGTGGTGGCGCGGTGTGCGGCTGGGGTCCCACTCCTCGTAGTAGACGCCGCGCACCAGCGTCGGCAGCTGGGCGGCAACTTCGCGGCCACGTCCACCGTGAGCTGATCGCGCAGAGCATGCAGCACAACCCGCAGCGCACGGTAGGCGTAGAGACGATCGGCGCCGTCGAACTCCTGCGCGAGCTCTTTCAACCAGATATGCGTCTTCTCGATGCTGCGCTCGATGATGGCTGGGTCATCCAGATCGCTCACGGTCGCCTCCTCAGTCGTGGTAGTCACGTGCTGAGCAGCATCGCACTCACCGAGTGGTTCCGCGTCCGTAGCTTCTCCTCGCCGCCCGGTGGAAGGACACGGTGCGCAGCGCCTTGCGCCACCACGAATATGAGAGCCCGCTTAACCTGAGCGCGCTTCACCCGAGTCGGTAGTTCCCCCAGGGGCAAGCAGCGGTCACGCGCGGATGTTGCTCGACGGCCTTTCGAGCGACGATGCCGCCATGTACAAGTACGTGATCACTGCGGTTGTAACCGCCGCTATCGCACCGGTTGCTGTCGCGGGGGCGGCAGCACCTGCTGCCCACTGGTGCCGGCAAGGAGACCCTCCGCTCTATGCGTCTGCTGATACGACGTGCGAGCTTGCCGGCGACGTGATCACGGACTACGTGAACGCCTGCCACGAGTCGAGCAACTGTCAGATACGGATGGACTCGCCGACTCCTCGTATCCGCTATGCAATCACATGCAATCGCCGTGGCGGCCGATATACGGGGAAGGTCTTCTGTGAAGGGCCGGCGGACACAGGCATCTGGACGCGCTTCTCGGATCTCATCTAAACAAAGCGTTCGCGCGCAGTCCTGAGCAGCAGCGTGAGCAGGGTCCGACGATGTAGTCACATCCACGCGCGAAACGGGCGTTGAGCGTCGGCGAAACGGCGTGCGCTTGCACCCTGACGAGGCTGCAAGCGTCATCGCACGGTCGACAGATCAGCCGCTGGCGGGCGCCCTGGCGTTCCTGCGCAAGGATAATCGGCGCTAAGCGGCGGCGACGTGCTCGAGCGCAGTGCTGGCAAGGATGGCCTCGCCACACGGGCGACCGGTCTCGGTCACGGGGATGGCAGCAACCTCATTGGCTGCCTCGGGCTCCTCATCGACCAGGTCGCGCAGCGCCCTCAGCGCAGCATCCTGCGAGTCACACCAGCAGCGTCCTCACACGACGCGATCGGCGGCGAAGCGTGCGAGACGCGAACCTCGACACGCTCGGGCAGACCGTAATGCTTGCTCGCGACCTGGTGTACGACCTGGCTGTCGTCCCTCCAGGCGAGGCCCGTCAGCGCGTCCTCAACGGCGCGAAGCAGCTTGGTGGTATCCGCGCAGGTAGGCGAATAGGCTGCGGTGTTGTAGGCGGCATGTGACGGAGGCGGAGAGGATGCGCTCGATGAATCGCTCGCCGTCTTCGGATTGGGTGCCGTGGGAGAGCTTGCGGTGGATGACCGGCCCGCGTAGCGCGCGCTCGGCCGCATTGTTCGTGGGCTGCACGCCCTCGACGGTGACGAACGTCCAGAGCGCCGGTGAGATCTTGATCAGGTTCTTCGCGAAGCGGCGGTGAAAGCGCGTGTAGGTGCTCTTGCGCGACGCATGCTCCAACAGCTCGTGCAGCTCGGCCTGAACAGGCGCCATCTCGCGCGCGAGGCGCTCGCGATCTGAGTGCTCACCAAAGGCGTGCCAGGTCTGAAACAGCCGTTTGGTCAGCTCGCTGCCGGCCTCTCCGAACTGCTTCTGCTCGGCCAGGGCTCCTTGAGCGTGGAACGCGAAGTCTCGCTTGAGATGCTCCCAGCACGCCTGGCGTGAGGTGGCGTCGATCAGCTCATACGCCCACCAGCGATCCGAGCCCACGATCCCCTTGAAGTCCTTGCCGAGCAGTTCCTCCAGACGGTCGCGATGACGATCCTCCGCGATCCGGAAGATAGCCGCCTCGGGCGTGGTCGCGGTCCACAGCGTGCGGCCCTCATGCGCGGTGAACCAGCCCGTCTCATCGACGTTGACCGCTGGCGATGCGAGCACCCCACCGACCAGTAGCTCGTGCGGTCGGGCCAGTGCCGCCGCCGTGCGCTGGCAGACCTTGTCGACCGCGCCGACCGACAGGGGAAGGCCGAACAGGTCTCGTGCGAGCTCTGACATGTCACGGCGAGAGACGCGGTTTCTGGCGGTGAGGCTCACCACGGTGGCCTGCAAGCCGGGGCCGAACGACGAGTCGCCCACTCCCGCCGGGAGCTTGGCCGTCGTGCGCTGCCCACAACACGGGCAGCGCAAACGATGCGTGCGATGCTCGCACCAGATGACCGCGATCGGTGGCAGGTCCGCGACCTGGTGGCGCCCGAAGCGTTCCGAGAGCTCGCGCTCCTCTTCTGAGAACTCGTGCCCGCAGCCCTCACAAGCAGCCGGGTAGTGCTCGACGATCTCATCGAGCTGATCCTCTCCCAAGAGCTTGCGAGCGGAGCCCTCGTGCCCAGGCTGGGCACCGGGTTTGCGCTCGCCCTCCCGCCTGGCCCACTGCTTGGCCTTCTCGCGCGCAGCCGCACGGCGCTCAGCACGCGAAGCCAGCGGATCCCTGCGAAGGCGGACTCGAGGAATTGCTCGAATCCTTGCGCGACTCTTCCTCCAGGCGCGCCACGCGCTCCATCAGCCGGGCGACCTCGCGCTCATAGCGTGCCGTCAACTCAATCAAAAACTCGACGCACGCCTCCCGCCCCGCGTCATAAACCGCCTCCGCCGCCGAGCGCTCCATCACCCCAAGATTCGCCCTCCCCGCCCGCAATCCTCGCGACACAGCCCAACAGCTGAACGCTTACGAAAACCCTGCTATTTGCAGGGCCTTCGTGCAGTGGGCGATACTGGGCTCGAAACGGCACCCACCCCCTGGTCTCGGGTCTTCCTCAGTATATCCGGTGCTCCAGGTTCGCTGAGGTGTCCTGAGATTCGCTCAGTTTGTTACCTCGATTGGTGCCCCGGACGGCAGCGGCATCGACATCGGGGCAGAGTCCTGGCTGAATGCTGCGGCGACGATCTGCGCATCGCGCGTCTTCGGCGCGTAGTGCACGTATCGTTCCGTGGTCTTGATGTCTCGATGGCCCATCCACTCCTGAAGCGTGCGCATCGGCACACCGTGGGCGGCCATCTGCGTCCCGAAGGTATGTCGCAGGTCGTGGAACTTCAGCTTCGGCTGCGCGACCTGCGCGGCCTTCAACGCGCGGCGGAACCGGCGCAGCAGGTGTGCCTTGTCCAGCGGCGAGCCCGCCGGCAGCATCAGGCCCTTGCGGTTGCCTCGGAGAACAAGCCGGGCGACGGGCTCGCCGAAGACGAGCATGTGCTCGGCGGGTTCTCCGCTGATCTTGTAGAAGCGCTCAAGCGCCTGCGCGACCTCGGGCGCCATCGGGACCGTGCGGAAGGACTGCGCAGACTTCGGGGTCCCGAACTCGTTTAGCACGAAGTTTTGGCGCACGTGGATCGAGTCGCCCATCCAGTTGACATCGCTCCAGCGCAGCGCGATCAGCTCGCCCTCACGCATCCCCGTCATCGCGGCCGTCCGATACAACGCCCGGTCCAGGACCTCGTAATCGCCCGGTTGGGCGTAGCGGATGACCGCCTCGACCTCCGCGAGTTGCAGGAACCTGATCTCGTCGCTCTCGGGGACCTCCGGTAGTTCGATCCCCTCGCATGGGTTCACGCTCGCCCACTTGCGCGACGGGTTCATCGCATAGCGATAGAGCGCCGAGAGCGTGCCCATGTAGTTGCGCACACTCTTGGGGCCGACCCTGTTTTCGAGCAGGGTGCGTAGATCCTCGACATCCTCGCGCGTCACTGTGGCGATGCCGCGCTCGCCGAAGTACGGCTGTAGGTGAACGCGCAGCGTGGACTCGACGGCGGTCCTGGTCGAGAGCTTGCGGCCCTTCATTCTCTCCAGGTGCGTGAGATAGCGCTCGCCGACCTCGCCGATCGTCAGCACGTGCACAGGCGCCCGTGGCGCCGGCTTGACCTCCGCCATCAACTTCTGTAGCGCCTTCTCGGCCTGCGTCTTGGTGAAACCCTCGGTCGTGCCCTCCACGCGCTTCGGACCGATCCTGCGCTTGACCTGCACGTCGTCATGGCGCCACTGGCCGTAGTAGCTCACCCGGCCGCGTTTGTCAGTTCTCTCGAACAACGAGCCGGTCCCGTAGGAGCGGCGCTTCGTCTCGGCGGCCATCAACGATCACCCCCGAACAGCGTCTCGACGCTCTCGCCGAGCACTTCGGCGATGCGCAGCGCGGTCGTCATCGAAGGGGATTGGGTGCCGGCCTCGATACGCGCAATCGACACGCGGTTGACGCCGAGCGCGTCGGCAAGCTGCTGCTGGGTGAGGCCCTTACGCTTGCGGGCCACCCCTACCGGGTGCCCGCGCTCTCCGGCGCGGCGGGTTAGTGTCTGCGTTGGCATGGGAGATGATCCTCCTGTGTCCATGCCCCCGGCGGTGTCATCCGTGCGGGGGCGCTTTGTGTCGTGATCTGGCATGTAGCGTAGCACGTTACAGCGTGGGGCGGACGAGAAAGACAACGATGGCGCTGAGGAGATAGGCTGTCGCGCGTGCCTGGTCTCACTAGGATCGTTTTCGTAGGTGGAGGAGAACCGCCCACTTCCCTCCTTGTTGACGCGGAGATGAGCACTGTGCACAAGCAGCTCGACAGCGAGGACCGCCCGCGACTTCTGCGATTCAGGAAGGCCGACGCCGCTCGTACCGAGGTGTCCATCGCGGCGGAGCAGGTCGCCTGCATCGAACCGCAACTTGCGCAGGGCGGAAGTGCACCTCCGCCACGGGGAGGGAGAGGACCCAACCCCCTTAGCCAGCGGGCAGGCCCGTAGGGCCACGACCGGCTCACTTCGGCGGCTGCTGACCTTTCCGTGCTGCCTCATGTTCGGCAGCATCGCGCCTTGCGCCTTGCACGACAGGCCACACCAACATGAGGACGAGCGCGACGAACGCGAATGCGGCGCTTCGCGTCAAGCCGGCGATGATGAGCGCGACCAGGACGCTGCCTGCTGCGGACCCCCACCCGCCGTAGTGCTTGCGCCACGCTCGCTTCGCCCATTTGTATTCAGCGCGGGTGCGGTAGTCCTCGGGGCGTGGCTTGCTCATCTTCTCAGCGTAGACCGATCCTCGCCCGCTGTCGGGCGCAACTGTCCGGCGAGCCATGCCGCCTCGCTGACGGTGAACGTGACCGCGAGCGGACCATCGAACAGGCCCAGCCACACGGTCTTATCGCCGGGGCCTGCGTCGCGCATCGGACTGTCCTCGACACGGACCTTCACGCCTCGACTACCGAGGGTGGTCAGCGTCACGCCGGGGTCGCCTCCGCAGGGGCGACCCTCTACGATCGGACGGGCGCTCATCAGAAGCTCAACCGTGCGGCCTGCACAGCAGCCCGAGTCGGCCTCCATAGACCTTCCTCGCCGCACGCCGCCAGCTCGTAGCCTGCGAGCGCGGCCAGCGCCGACTCGACTTCCTGGCGTTCATCCTTCTCGGTGGGATCACGCTCGCACTCGCGTGCTACCTGCTCGGTGCTCATGCCCTCACTGCCCTTCGTCACGAGGATGTGGACGACGACGGCCGCGAGCGCGTCGAAGTCTTGGAACGAGAAGGGCGTCGTCAGAGCCGCACGGGTCGAACGCCAGCGTTCGCCGTCGCGCAGCGCGAGGTCGCGTCCGACGAGCAGGTCAAGCGCGGCTGCGACTTCCGCGCGTTCGGGATCGGAGTCGTAGTCGCGTTTCGCTTGACGCGCGACCTGCTCAGTCTCCAGGCCCTCGCTGCCTGCGTCGATCAGCAACGCGAGCACGAGATTAGGCAGCATTCCGCCTTGCTCGCCGCTATCGGATGGGGTCTTCGGGTTCATGTCGGTTCCTCCTTGTGATTGGAGGCTCCGGGGGCGGCTCTGACGAGGAAGACACCCCGCCCGTCTCGGTAGGGTGTCTGGCGCGCCTTGGAGTTCACGCTCCTCGGTGCCACGGTGCCCGGGCAGTCACGCTGTCGCGGGCACCATCTGTGTTTGGTCCCCTGAGCGTAGCGCTTTAGATAGCGGGTCGTCAATGGCGGTGCATAGAAGGCGTGGTTTAGACGGCGGTGTCGTGCGATGTTTCCGGGGATGCCGCGCTCGCCCGCACCCGATCAAGCCCTTGCAGTCGTGCTCAAACGACTCCGCGAGGAGCGGAAGATCACGCAGGAGACGCTCGCCTTCAATGCGGGCCTGTCCGTGGGCACGCTGGGTCGCATCGAAGTAGGACGCACGGCACCCAGCTGGGACAGCGTGTGCCGGATCATCGACGCGCTGGGCGTGTCGCTCACGGAGCTGGCGGCAGCGGTTGAAGCAGAGCGCGTTTGAGGCGTTCCGAGCCCACCCAGGGACACGGGACGCCCGATCCAGCGTCCGGGGCGAGAACGCGCCAGAGAGGCCGGTCAGCGCATCGCAGAGCGGCGAATAACGTCGCCTACCGGCGGCGCGTGCCGCGCGGCGGCCCCGTGCCACATACGGTGTGGTTGGGGTCCCACCATAGGAAGTAGAAAACCCAATCGCGCACAATGCCCCAAGCACGCCACCCGTCGGATGTCGGGACTCTCAACTCCCAGAGCGTGTCATGTTCCTCGCGGCCGATCTCGATGAGCCGTTCCTGTGCCGCTCGGCAGATGTGCGCGACTGGGATGTCCTTGACGATCCGCTGATTGCGCAACTCGCGCAAGGTTGATTGCTCGGCCTCAGCGAGATGCCTGTGCAGCACGTCGAGATGTTCCGCGTCGAGACTGCGCCATCCCCACTCGCCCGTCAGGTCGGCATCGGCAAGTCGCCATGCCACGGGATGTGGCGTCTCGCCCGGTCTGGCACCGCCGGTGGTCGCCTGCTTGCGCGGTTCGGGATCGCGCCTGACCTTCGGTTTCTTGCCCACGCCCGCTCACGCAAGCGAGCTGTAGTACTCAGCCATAGCCGCTGTGGTGATCTCTCTTTTGCCGCGCTCCCCCGGCCGAAGGCCCTTCCGCGCATCCCGCCACGGCGGCTCCATGTGCGTCAGCTCGCTCAGCCAATGCCCGGTGTGGCGGCCGTAGAACTTGAGCACGGCGTCGATCGTCTCCCGCTGCGTCTTGGTGAGCTGCGCAATCCTGCCGAGCGGCCAGCGCTCGCGCGAGAACTCGCCACGGTGCTCCTGATAGAGCGCAGGCGCGACCGGGCCGTTCGCCCACGCCTCGATCGACTCGTCGAACAGCGGCTCGTCATCCCACACAAGCGACCATGCCTGGGAGTAGTAGACGAGCTTCTGAAGCTTCCACGTGGAACATCGGACCCTGCTCGCGCAAGATGTACGCGGCCACGTCGTGTGCGGATGCGCAGGCCATAGTCGCATGTTACGCACGGGTGGGGATGGCCGCAACGCATGGGCTCACGCCGCCGCTCGGGCCATCGTTTCGCTCTCGCGGTTCGCTGCGTGCTTGCACTCCGCAGAGCAGTAGCGTGCCAAGGGTCCACGCCCCGTGCCGATCTCGCCGTGACAGTGCTCGCATTCGCGGTCCAGTAGAGGCTCCCGGTCTGTGTTGTCGGCGAGCAGTGAGAGCGCCCGTTCATGCCCGCCGGCAGGCCGACGCTCGAACGCACCACGCCATGTCCCGACCATGCTGCCCAGAACCTCGGCCCATTCACGACGCTCGGTAGCGCTCTCGACGGTTGCCAGCGCCGCACCCAACGCTACAGGCCACGCCCGGACAAAGGGGCGTCCACGGCGGCGAGCGCCAGCGAGACTGTCAAGGAGAACGGTGGCGGGAGTCACAACCTAAACCCTACGCGCGACGCGGACAAACCGCCTGAAACGCAAAGCGCCCGCCAGAAGGATGGGGCGGGCGTTGCGAGGGCCGGCGGCGCACCGTGGACGACCCTTAGCGGAGCGAAAGGACAAGACTCCGCACGATTGGGAACCCGCGCCCGCAGGGGAGAAAGAGAACCCACCGGGCGAGGAGAAGCCCGGTTGCCGGCGCGCACGCTAAATTCGTCGTTCACGCAGCGACGCCCATCTCACGGACGGCCTGCCGGTATGCCTGAGTCGGCGACAGGCCCTCACTCTTTTCGAGCAAGTTCGCGCGACGGCCAACCGCATCCAGGTCGCTCTGCGAGTCGGCATTCTCACCCTTCACGAGGCCGGCCGGCCCTGTGAGCGCGACAGGCTCCGCGTAGCCCATCTCCCGCCTGTAGGCAGCCGCCACCGCTGGATCCCTCATGGCCCGGCGGAACGCCTCCGCACTCGACAGGCTCGGATCGAACTTCTTGATCGCCTCCGCCTTTGCCAATGCGGAGCGCTGACCATCGCTCTGACTGGCCGCCTCGTGAGCTTCACGCGCTTCAACCGCGCTTAGATCGTCGGGTTTCCGCAATCCCACATACGCGCGATGCAGAGCCCCAATCGCCTTTTCGTGACGCTCGATCGCCGCCGGGGGAGTCTCAAAATTTGCACGCATACGCTTTAGATCGTCTTCAAGTTCGGTACCGAGCTGCGCCCACTCCCGCTCCTTCGCTTCAATCTCTTGGGCTGTCATTTGGTCTGTCATTGGTTTCCTTTCAGTTTTTGGTAGAGGTGAATCTGCGGGAGTTGCACCCGCCCAGCCGATCCGCCTCTTTTGAAGCTCGACCTCGGCGGCCTGCGCCTTCGCGAGCGCCGTATCGCGTTCTTTCTCCATCTTCACCAGCTCAACTCGCTGCGCAGACGTGTCCGCGTCGCTTTGTGGATAACTGTCGATGTCGATACCGTCACGCTTCCAAAGAGTTACGCGGCGCGAACCGTCGGACAATGTTTCGATATTTGCCATTTTCATATCTCCGACCGCTCGCCAGCCGCTAGCGGTCCCGCGTGATTCCGCGCCTCAATACCAGGAATTTTCAAACCACGTTCGCGCAATGCGACGGCCAAGGCGACCGTTATCTCGCCCGCCCGGTAACTCCCTGAGCGCACAGCTTCCTGGCCACGACCGGTCGCAGCGAGCGCCGCCGCCTGCTGCTCACGCAGCTCACGGAACGCACTCACACTCTCAGCGAAAACAGCCGCCGTAGAATCCACGCGCTCGGCGGCCTTGCGAATCTGCGGTTGCAGCTCACGAACCTGCTTTGCTGCCATCTCGCGCACGGCCTGAGCGGCCTGTTCGTCGGCCTCGGTCTCGCGACGGGAGGTCACACGACGAGCGCGAGCCACATTTTCCAGGGCGAGTTCGGCCTCCGCCAGCTCGGACAGCGCGCTTTTTTGCTCGGCGGCGACTGCGGAATCCGTCAGCGCCTCCACAGCCATGTTCTCGACCTGCTCGCGCAGGGTCTCCACGCGCTCGCGTGCGTCGGCCTCCATGGCGTCAATCGACCCGTCCTCCACAGCCCCTCGTGCTGCCTCGACTGCCGCGGCGTCGGCCGCAGCGTCCGCTTCACGTTCGTGGCGCGACGGTCGCAGCCCCTCCTCAACCTCCCGGGTGTACATAGCACGCTCCAGACGGCCTCTTGTAGCGCGATCGGACACTTCTACCGCGTCCAAGGCGATGTTGGCAGCGAAGCTCGCCACCCGTTCCGGGTGAGCAGCGCGAGCGCGACGATACGCACGCCAAAGGTCCGGGGGAATCTCGACCTTCGCCGACTCCCCCATTGCGGAGCGCTCGCGGGCCTCCGGAGGATTTTTGAGAGTGATCGTGGACATGTCGTTTTTCTCCTTTACTGGATGGATTGTGACTTGCGCTGTGGACGTTGCGCATACAACGGGTTACGCCCCCGTCTCGCGCATCTCAAACTCCGTAACGCCGGTCATGCGGCGAATGTCGTGCGGGCGCGCGTCGAACTGCCGAGCAGTGCTTTTCACTGCACGCTCCGGGTCCAAACCCGCCTTTCGGTGAGCGCAATATGCGGCCTGCACAGCGGCGACGTTGAGCGGTGTGGGATTATTCGACGAACGGGACTGCTGCGCACCCCCAAGCCTCGCGCCTGCGCGAACAAGCACTCGGCGCGCGGTCTTCTCGTCCTCGCCGAGTCGCCGAGCGACAACACGCACGGCTTGGCTCTCGCTCCTTCCTTCAGCCCGCGCCTCGCGGTACCATTCCCGGAGAACACTCATCGCTCGGCCCGCCCAGTCCGCCGGCGGGCTGCTCTGCGAGCTTCGCGCTTCTCCAACTTCCGTCGGCGCTTCTCCTCGCGCTCACGTTCGCGGGCGAGACGCTCTCCCTCAGCCTTGCGGGGTGGCCTCGCAGGCATAATCAGTCACCCTCCAATTCTTCTAGCGCGGTGATCGCTTTCCGGAGTGCTGCGCGCTCCGCACGGTCGTAATGGAACCCGCGACGCGCCTCTTGGATGCGATCCTCCAAGTGCGCCAACCGACGCTCAAGAACCTGAACAGCCTCACGATCAGTCACTCTGCACCACCTTCGGCCGCCAGTTCGCGCAAACGTTCCACGAGCGCCACTCGGAAACGCAGCAGTAGAACCTCGACCTCGCCGAGCCCGACAAGCACCATCGCCAAGGACCGCGGCTCATCCCAACTCGCATCCTTACCCGGCGTGCCCTCCGTCAGCCACGAAAGAAGACTCGTAGCGCTCGCGAGCAACCGCCACGTCTCAATATCACTCTCCGGGTCCCCGAGAGGGGCGACCATCGGCGCGCAGCACTCGGGAGAGTCAAAACCACGAGCAGTGAGTTTCACCTGTTCCGCGAGCAACGTCACCGCCGCCCCCGTGATGGACTGGTCACTCATCGGCGGACCCCTCAAGTTCCTGTAGGCGCCGGTGGAGCACGAGGCGGTTGGTCGCGAACAACTGGAGCAATACGTCGTTGTTGTCGGCCAGGATGCGCAGACACTCCGCTGAATCCATGTCAACATCGCCGTACGCCGCGATCCAGCCAGCCAGCTCCGCAGCAGCAGTGAAGTTGGCGACGAGATACTGCTGATCGTCAATGTCGGAACCCAAGAGAGCACGCGCCGCCAGGTGCGGGCCACGGATGTCTACCCCGTCATCGTGGGCGCGCCGGACATCCCCCGGGATCGCCTGCACCACCTCATCCACCGTCGGTCTCACCATCCGCCACCACCCCCTCCCACGCCGAAGCCACCTGGCCGCCGAGGGTGCCGGCCGCCGCCCGCGCGCTGTTGCAGGGGTGCCAGAGGCGAACCCCCGGGTTTGCGCAGCAGGCGAGGAGCTTGCACGGCGATCTGCGGGTGTTCGAGCAGGTGCGCCGCACCGAGCCCGATCGCAGTCACTATGTCATCGTGCTTGCCCGCCAAATGGTCGTACCTGAATAGCCCCGGGCCGCGCTGGATCAGCCGCAGTGCCGCGAACTCGTCGATCACCTCGGGATCGTCCGGCAACAACAGCCGGTGCCCGCGCACAAGCTCCAGGATCGTGAGCGCCCGTTTACTGTTCGATGTGGCGGAGAACGTGTGCTCGATGACGCGCAGACCCGCTTTGCGCAACCGTTGCATCATCAACTGGCCCTGCGCCGGATCGAAGATGGTCGGAGCATGGTTGTACCCGTCGGCACGCGCAAGCACGGTGTCCTCGACCTGGGAGAGGTCAATGTCCTGGCCGTGGGTCGCCTTGAACACATCGAGGTGATCCGTCACCACCCGTGTGCCCCGATCCTCCGGCAACTTCTCCAAGTGGCACACGGCGACGACCGCACGATCCCTCCGCACAGCGAGATCAACCCCGACGACGTATTGGGTCCCGAGCACCGGGTCCACTGCCCCCGGCAGCGAGGCACAAGCCGCCACGTCCTCGTACTTCAGCAACGTGTCCTCGCCGCTGACCCAACGGTTTTCCCAGAGCCGCGCAAAGATTGACGCGGGCAGCCGGCGACGCTCAGCCTCGATATCCGTCGGGTCGATCCACGGTGCGGGATCATGCGTCTCGCTCACCCGCCAAGCCGTGTCCTCGACCGCGTTCTCATAAACCCCGCGCGACCAGTGATCCGGTTCGCCCGCAGTAGTGATGACTGCCAACACACTCGTAGGGACCTTCACCGCAGCCGTACTAGTCGATATCCACAACTCCCGCGCAGACGGACTACGAGACCACTGGCAAAGCTCGTCCGCCACCGTCCAAGCCGGCGTGCGTCCCCACGAACCCGACGCGTCCGAAGCCATCGCCTCCAATCGCACCCCAGCCGCCGTACGCACCTGGTAGCGATCCGTCGTCAACGCCGACCCCAGCTCCGGTGTACGGGTCGCGATCCACTTGATGCGCCTCACCAGAATCCCCGCCTGCTCTCGGTCCGCCGCGATAGCCAACGCCTCATCCCCAGCAGAAAGACGCTCCAACATCGCCACCACCGTCACCGCCGCGAGATCATCAGTCTTGCTGTACCCACGCGGCCGGGCGATCCAGTGACGACGCGGCCCACCCCGATCAAGCAGTGCCACCGCGTCAAGCCGCTGGAGGTCAGTCGCACGCTCCCCCCACCGCGCACCGTCGGAGTCCACCACCAACGCATTCAGCAGGCCGAGAGCCTGGTCAGCCGCCATTTGGACCCTCCCTGTCGCTCATGATCTGCGCACCCTTCGCACGCAACGCGTCCAACCCCGCCGCTGGCCGTGCGCCCGCGTCCTTCCTGCGCTGCTCCGCCCGCTCAAAATCAGCCAGGAGCGCCTTTGTGAGGCTCTCCTCATGCTCCATCGCCGGATTCAACTTGCCGCTCTTTTGATTGAGCACTTCCGTAGGTCGGCCCTCCAAATACGCCACCAGCCGCGCGATCTTCGCCAGCCGCCGACTCTGCAAGCGCAGCCACATAGGGCTCTCATTCGGATACGACTTCTCCAGTTCGGCGAGAATCGCTCTGCTGTGCGCCTGAATGAGCGCCTCACTGCGTGCTCCGTGCTTTAGCGCCGAGGACGGCTTCAGATTCGCCAACTGACGCTCACGCGCAACCGGATCGCTGCTCAACGGCATGAGCACTCCCTTCGCGCGCAAACCCCGAAAATCTCCGCCCCGCGAGGCAACCTACCCGCCCTCCTGAGAGCCCGAAAAACGGTCATAATCCTCACGGCGAGCCTCCTAAGTCGAGAGTCGATCGCCGTGTCCGATGGGGGCTGCGCGATGCGACCACGGACGATAGTGCGCGGCGAGGATGGTGCCTTCAATGGTGCCTTCTGCACCGCAAGTGCCAGACGACCAGTGTTCATCGGGTTCCGGCCCCTCGTGCTACTGGTCCCCCGCCAGTCACGGCCGTGGCTGCGGTCCTCGCAGCCGACCCACGGTTGCGCCAGGGACCGCGTGCTCGTGCTCGCCACCAACAGTCAAGCTCGTCTGCGTCGAAGCGCACGTACCGCCCCAGACGAACGTGTGGTACGCGATCAGCACGCGCCTCGGCCAGCAGCCACGTGGAAGGAACACAGAGCAGCTTGCCGGCTTGCTCTGCGTCCAGCAGTGGTGTTGGGCCGGCTCTCTCGGCTAGACGGGCTGCAAGGACATCTAGCAGGTCGTCTGAGACTCCTGGCGAGACCGTGGCACTCATGGGTGTGCACCCCCAAGCGAGCCGACGGGCTCTCGGGCTCCTCCAGGCTCATGGGCCGCGTCGGGAGTGTTTGGGTCAGGGAGCGCCGCCAAGGGCGGGAGCGTGCCCGTGAGACGGTCCAGCAGCGGCGCTGGGACCATGCCTGCGAACTCCAGCTCGCTGCCCACCATGCGCCACCGGCCGACCAGACGTCGCTCGCTCGGTTCGCCGGACAGGCCATGCCCGTGCTTGCGAGGGCGGGGAGTGGGCTCCTGGGTGCTCATGCCCGGTGGTGGTGTGGGCGTTTTCAACGACGAGCACCAAGGGGTGGAGACCTTGACGTTGGTGTTCATGCGAGAGCCCCTTGGGCATGGTCTTGGTCCGCAGTGGGAGTCCCGGTCCCGTCCCTTAAGGACGGGAGACCGGGAACGCCACTATCTGCCGTGGAGTGCCGGTCCGTGCCGGTCCCGTTTTGTGGGAACGCCGCTATCTGGCTCTGGGATGCGAGATACCAGCCCTGGCGGGTATGTGGTGCTCCGCGCCGGTCCCGTACTTGGGACGGCCGCTTAGTGACGGTCCCAGTGCCGGTCCCGGGGGTCTCCAAATTGGCGAGCTGGGACCGGCACTCCTGCTTGCGAATCCCAATGCCTTTCGCGACCTCATCGGTGGTCGATCCGGGGTGCTGTTCTATGTAGGAGAGCAGCGCCTCGATGACCGCGGCTTGGCGTTCGGATAGCTCGGGGCGGTGGAGCTTGGAATAGTTGCCGTCGCCGACGTGTGCGGCTAGTTGGCGGCCCTCGTCGCCGTCGCGGCTACGTACGCGGTCGAGGGTGATCGTGCCGGGCTTATCGGGTGCGAAATCGCTGCTCGTGATCTTGTAGACAAGCTCCACCATGTCCCACTTGGCGCTCGCGCCGCGGCTGCGGTCGGCCTCTGCCCAGCCGGTGTTGTCGAGCAGTGTCATCGCTGTTCCGCGTTTCGCGGGCGGGTCGATGTAGCCGACCATGAACCGTCCGAAGTCGTGCGTGCTGTTCTCGTCGAGGGCGAGTTGTGCGAGGGCGCGGGCGGTGCTGTCGATCACGGCCAGGTCGCGTCCTGCGAATAGTGCGGCCCATTCCTCGACGGATTCGGTGTGGGGGAGCTTGCCTAGTCGTGGGTTGGGTCGGTAGTCGAATCGTTCACGTACAGCGTCGCGCGTCGGGGCGGGACGGTCGAGCAGAATGGCCTCTAGTCGTTCGGCCTGCCGGCGTGGGCCGTTCTCCCAGTCGAGGTACACGATCGAGCCGCCCGCTTCGATCACCTGCACACTGAGGATCAGTGCGGCGATCGACTTGCCCGATCCTCGCGCTCCGAACCAGATTGAGCGCAGGCCGGGCCTCGTGATCTGCTTGGCTCCGGGTGTCCACGGACGCGACTGGCTCGTGTCGAGCGAGAGCAAGTCCACGGGTTGCCCGAGCATCGCCGCGATGCGAGACGGCTCCGTCATGCCGCCGTCCAAATGTCAATCTCAGCGCGCGGCCCAGCAGCATCGACAGGCAACTTATGGCAACCGCTCAGACAAGTGAGCTGACGATCATCGGTGAAAGCGAGCCTGTTCAAGCCATCGAGGACGGCCTTCACCAAGTTGTCCAAGTCGGCGTTGGCCCGGGCACCGTAGAAGCGAGCGCTCATCGTGAACGGCGCATCGCTGAGCGACGGACGCCCTGCCTGCATCCAGGCCGCCTGCACGAGCAAGCGGTACGTCTTCGAGCGTGCTGGCAAGTAGTGACGACCCGAGCTTGTCCGGCTGCGTTGCAACGGGACGGGCGAGCCTGGGATCACGAGCTGGATTTTCATGCTGCCTTAGCCAGCGGTGGTGCGTGTTCGGCTTCGAGATGCGCGAGGCGGCGTTCAAGCGCATCGGCGCGCTTCAGGGCGCGATGGGCTACACGGACCGCTGCTTCGGCGATCTCAAGCGGCCGACCGGGTGGTAGGAGCGCTTCTGCTAGGCGCTGCTCGATATCGACAGACGAGCATTCGCGATTGCTGCAGCGAAGGCTTACACGGGCGCCACGGCGACTCTCAATGATCGTCAACGTCGGCTTGTCGGTGTACGCCGCGCAGACGGGGCAGCGTGCCTGCCACAAGCCGTCGGGCTGTCGCAGGTCTGGCCGGTATGGCAGACCCAAAGCCCGCAACCCTTCGAGTGCCCGGTCAGCGGTCATGCCAACCTCCACGCGGGCTGCGGTTGATCGTCATCGGCTTCGGCGTGAAGCCGGTCCAACGCAGCCCGGACCTCCGCCTCCGCGGGCTTCTTGAGTGTGCCCAGCTCCCGTTCGCGCCTCCGGGCAGCTTCAGCTTCCCACCGGACCAGTAGGTCGGCCAGCGGTTCCCTCCCCTGGGCGGTCATCATGCGACCACCGCCACGGGAGCGTGGACTACGTGGCTAGTGGAGGTGTCCGGAAGTGATGCGGTTCAAGCGGCGAGTGCGAGGGGCTGGAATTCGTGACGGGTGATCTTCTCGATCACGTTGTCGAGCTTGGCGCGGGTGAAGGTCCACTCGAACGGTCGGGCGAGGGTGCGGTAGTGCTGGCCGAAGTCCATCAGGTGTCTGGCGAGTTGGGGTAGCGTCGCGAAGTCGTTGGGGGTCAGGGCCTTGCGTTGAACGATCGAGAAGTAGATCTCGATCTGGTTCAGCCAGGAGGCGTGGACGGGGAGGTGGATCAGCCTCGCGTTCGGGTAGGTCTCGGTCATCCGCTTGACAGAGGTCTTGCCAGCGTGGCTTGAGCCGTTGTCCACGATCCAGTAGACGGTGCGGGCCGACCGGTAGGGCTCGACCTTCATCACCTGGTCCACGAGCCGAGCGAACGGGTCGATCCCGGTCGTCTGCTCCACCCGGTCGAACAGGTTGGCGTGGTGCACGTCCCAGGCGGCGAGGTAGGCGAGCGTGCCGCCGCGCAGGTACTCGAACTCGACCAGGCCCGGGCGTCCCGGGCCGGGCGCCACGGTGTCGTGATAGCGCCCGAGCGCTTGCAACTGCGTCTTCTCATCAGCACTGATCACGTACTCGTCGGGGCGCAGCCGCTTGCCCTGGAAGGTGCGGGCGTAGAGGTCCAGTACCCGTCCGGCCTTCACGGCGAAATCAGGGTCGCGCGGGAAGATCCAGGAACGCGTCTGCCACGGCTTGATCGCGTCTTCGTGCAGCCACCGCCAGATCGTCGAGGCCGACGCCTCGGTCACGCCGCGCTCGATCACCAGGCGGTGCAGCTCAACCCGGGAGAAGCGCGAGAGCGGCAGCTCGTGGGTGCGCGGCAGCTCGCACGCGATCGCCTTGACCTCGGCGACCTCTTCCGGGGGGAAAACGACGCGGGCGACCCGACCGCGCTTGATCCTCAAGACCATCCAATCGCTCAGAACAGAACCGCGATCTTCGCCGGGCAACGCTGTCCGGCGAACAGTCCAGCCGCGCGGCGATATCGATGTCCTGCATACCCTCGGCCGCGTACAGGATCATCCGCGCTCGCTGCACGACCCGGAACGGCAACGTAACCGTGCTCGCCCGCCGCTCAAGCTCGGCACGCTCCTCCACAGAAAGCTCGATCACATACTGGCTGGTTCTCGGCACGACACACAATTCAGCGCGCGCACCGATATCCCTCCCGATAAACCGCAAGACTTGCGGATGCGTCTACTAGGTCCTGCTGGGGCCGGCTCACCCGGCCCGTCTTTGTCAGAGTCGCCGCTGGAGCCGCCGCCAGCTGAGCGGCTGACCATCCGACGGCCCCGCGGGCGCCGTCGGATGCCGCAGGAGCAGCGCGCGCGGCGGCTCACGGGCACGCCACTCTTGGGCAACGGGGCGGCCAAGTTACGCCCCCTGTAGCACACAGGGGTCAGTTTCCGGAGCGAGCCTCGATCCGCGATGTGGTGCCCGACGATCAATTGGTCAGGTGCCAGGCGCCCCAGCCTCGCCATGAGCTGCGGCGAAATGTGCTCGCGTTCAGCCTCGCCAGCCTCGACGATCTCCTCCGCCGCCTCTCTGCTCGACACACCGGGGATCGACACAATGGGAATCGTCCAGCGCGCGGTTTCCGTCACTGGACGCCCGGAGAGCTTCTCGTATTCCGTGGCAAGCCACTCTGTCTGTTCGAGGGCGGCCCCCCAAACATCGTCCCCGTCATCGGCGCGCTCGCTCCACTGTAGGACCCCGAGCAGTTCTCGATATCGCGTCTCGATCTCGCCAATGCGATGCGCGATCTGCGCGGCGTCGGCACGCTTGTACCCGCTGGCCCGGTCGGGCGTCAGCTCGTCAGTGGCGGCCACGATTGCCCCTTGGTCCTAAATGAGATCACGCTCGAAGGTTAGGGGGTGCTCCAGACAGAAGCCAAACGGGGCGCGCAGGCTCCCCCGCACACCCCGTTTGGAACTCCGAAAGCGTGACCTCATCGGAGAAGGCAATGGACCGACCCTTTGGACTTTACAGGCTGGTCCGGCGGCTCTGCCCGGGTGTGTGGATTAGCGGTCCAGGTGCACGAGCGGACCCAGCTCCGGGTGCGGCTCGAAGGTGATCGTGAAGTGCGAAAAGAAGTCCTGGCGCCCCCACAGCACCGTGTCCCCCTCGGCGAAGACGGGCGTCAGTCCGAAGCTCGGGCCGAACATTTCGGCGGCCTTCCCCGCCGCGGGACGCCGAAGCGAGACCCCCTGTCTCAGCGCTCCCGGACAATTGGTGCCTCATTGGTGCCTCAGCATCCTCCAGAGACGCAAAAACCCCGCTATTTGCAGGGCTTTCGTGTAGTGGGCGATACTGGGCTCGAACCAGTGACCTCCGCCTTGTCGAGGCGGCGCTCTCCCAACTGAGCTAATCGCCCTTCTATGGCTTTGCTATGCGGTTTCTGCCAGATAGCGCCGCAAACATCCTGACGCTGTATCTAACTTCCATCGAACTTCGCTGGCAAAAACGCGCACTGCATCGCACGGCCGCATGTTATCGCCAAGCGCATGATCCGACGGCGACGCCCGATGTGTCAACGAGCCAGCGACGCGCGCACAGATGCAACTCTGCGAGCGCAAACCGGGTGTGCGTGGCGTGCTCGTTGATCGACGTGAGCCTGAGCGATGACCGTGACACCAACGATCAGGGTGGGTGTCTGCTAGGGTTTCGCTGGTCCACCAACGATAAGGGTGGTCTCGATCCCGAAAGGGGGACGCAGATGCAGAGACATCGGCTGCGCCTGTATGGCCTCATTGTGAGCGCTGTCGGGCTGACGAGCCTCTACATCGTGCCGATCGCTTCCGCGCACACCGCTTGGTGCTAGAGCGGCGAACCGGCATGTAGCGCCCAAGGCCACGCTCCGGCGTGGTCTTGGTGTGTGTCAGGAGGGCTTGTTCTCGACCGGCAGGCTCAGGCGTACGTGGGCGCCGTTGCTCGGTTCGGAGGTCACGTCAAAACTGCCTCCCGCGACTTCGGCCTTCTCCGCCAGAAAGCGCGTGCCGAAGTGTCCGGCGGCGCGCTGGTGCTCTACGTCCTCGGCCGAGAAGCCGCGGCCATCGTCATCGACGGTGAGCACCACGTCGGTCTCCCCCACGTTGATCTCCACGGCGACGTGCCGGGCATCGGCATGGAGAAGGACATTGGCGAGGGATTCGCGGCAGACGCGATGCACAAGTTCGAGTGCAGAGCGGTTCAACGGCAACGTGTCGGGGATGGCGGCCTCCACGTCGACTCCACGCTCGCGCAGGGCGGCGAGCTGCTTGGCCTCGACGTCTTCGCGCAAGCGGCCTGACTTGTCGAGGTCATGCGGCGAGAGGGCGAAGATGTGCGTGCGTAGTTCGCGCTGCACCTCGCGCAGCTCGTCGGCGACTTCCTCGATGGCGGCGCGTGGGTCGCCCTTGTCTTGGGCGGTGGCGCCGAGCAGGAGCGCCAGGCCGCTCAGGTGGGCCACGGGTCCATCGTGCAGGTCGCTTGCGGTCTTGAAGCGCTCGTCATCGGCGGCGGTGATGATCCGTTGGAGCAGCCCGACCCGCTCGCGGGTGTGGCGCTCGCGCTCAGCATCACGGGCGTTGGTCTGCGTGGAGACGTTGACCAGGAAGGCTTGCATCGTGACCACGGGCATCAGGCCCATTGCGAGGTAGACGGTGCCGCCGACGTGGTACAGAGTGACAAAGGCCGCCGCGGCGAGGCCAAACGAGAGGTCATACGTGAGCACGCCGAGCAAGCCGCCCAGGAAGGCACGAAGGCTAACGCGCCGGGTCACCGTGAGCAGCCCAAAGAGCACAGCATGATTGACGATGTAGCTGGCGGTACCAGCGGCGAGACCACCGGCCGCTGTAAGCCAGATGCGCGACCCGGCGAGGTGCACGATGCTGTCGAACACAGACCACGCGGCCATGTTGATGAGAAAGAAGTTGGCGGCGTTGAACAATGCGCGGAGCCAGCCGGTCTGCATCCGCACGGCCGTTGCGGCACTGGCGACCACCGCGGACACGAGCGCGCCTGACGGTCCCAGCGCAAGACTGAGGGCCAGGTGGATGAGTGCGAGCGGCGACCACGCGGCGTCGGCGCCACCGATGGACCGGACCAGCATGGCGCCCAGACCAGCAATCACCACCACGCCGAACAACAGTGTGGAAATGTCGAACGGCGCGCGCACAGTGACTGCGGCGAGGACGACCGCGACCAGGCTCACGCTGGCGACGTATGCCACCAATCCAGGCGTGTAGCGAATCGGAGGCGACGGTGGCTCAGGAGGCATCAGGGCCAGGAGCCGGCGCACGAGCGGGTGCCCGGCTCGGACTTCGACGGCCACCGTCAGGTCACTCGATGGACGCCTCCCGAACAGCCCTGGCCAGGTGCGGCAGCTCGGGTGCGATCCATACTCGCCGCATCTTATGTCCAATTCCCACGGCCGGGCCGGTGGGCGTCGCCTTCAGCGAGGCAAGCTGGCCCGCCATCGCCCTCCCTGTGGTGGGCAATTCGCTCCGGCAGTGATGCCATGAGCCGCTGTGTGTGCTCCGACCCTGAACTGCGCACGCTTCGCGCGGGGTACTCCGCGTCGCGTCTCCCGGCGGATGCCTTACGTCGAATCCGCCTCCCCACAGGAGAGAAGCAATGGCAAGAACAGCTCACCACCGCCCGAAAGGCAGTCGCCACCACAGGCCGTGCCGTGGCCAATGGGCACTGATGCTCGTTGCGCGCATGGTTGGATCGCTCATCCTCATGCTCGCCGCCCACTGGCTCGGGCTGCCAACGTCTGGTGTCCTCTAGGACGCCGAACCGCTGGCGACGCCGGTAGTGCATGTGCACGACGGGTGTGAGGCTCTATTGATTTATCCGCCGACCTTCATGACCGGCCCCTGTGTTTGGTCCAGGGTGTGATGGTGGCTACGGAGTCCCTTCAATAAAATTGAGCGGCCCCCTTGACTCGGTCCACTTTGGTGTGTTGTACCGGTCCACCTCTCGGATCAGTGGCGTTGATCGGGTCCCCGGCCGTGTACTGATAAGGCTCTGATTTTGCAGACACATCAGGATCAATTGTAATGTCCGGCCGAAATGAGGGGGCGCTTACGCCGAAATACGCATCGTTGCTTGCCCGCTTCCAACGCCACTCACTGGATAAGTTGAATCGGAGCGCTTTGCACGTCTCCAGAGCATCCACTTAGTGTTAGGTCCCCAGTTTCAATAGCCACACTTGTGCAACTTAAGTGTTCTGTAGCCACAAATGGCCAGACCGTAACCTGAGAACCATCTACCCACATCATCTCAACGTCACAACCGTAAGTTGTGGGCCTTATGCTCAAGTCTCCAGATGAGCCTCCTGACGTGTCAACGTCGAACTGTAGGCTGCGGTGTTCGCAATGATGAAAGGCTGTCAGAAAACAGGATTTTGCGGTGAGAAGGTTGGCTGAATCAGGATAAACTGTGACAGAACCACATGTAGAACCACGAGTGACATACCAAGCCACCGGTCTACTAACCGACATCACAACTGCCGTAAAAGGCAAAAGAGTAAACATGAGAATAAGTGCTCTCGTTCGACTGCTTCGGGGTACGAGAGTAAACGTGGCAAGCAATCCGGGCAGCAAGAAAAGAAGCCAGATCACTGCCACAACTAACGCCCTAAATGATGCCGTGGAGTCAACGGCGACAACTAGGCCGGCTACTGCTGCACAAGTAAAACACCCCAAAAATAGCATTACAATTGCTAAATTTGCTGTGCGCTTATGCGGCCTATCCAATTCAGGCTCTACATTGCTAGACACTCATCCCCCGTCAACATCACAACCATGCGCACGGCAATATCCTTGGTTCAAAGGCCAAGGCTCACGGTTGTTATTTTCCCAGATTTGGAAATAAGTTTCAGATTGAACGTCGCTAAATACCTTCTGAGCAAGTTGATTCAGACTCTTCCGCCTTAGATTCCATCCAAGAATTGCTCCGAGGATGATTGACTCCGACTCTTGGCCGCTCGGGTCAACAGCATTGATCGGGTTCCCTGCAACGTACGCGTAGGGCTGCATTGTCGTTGCGACCATCGGGTCAATCGTCTTGAACTGTGCCGTTACCGGGTCGCGTCCATATGTTTTCTAGCTCGCTTTGATCGAGCTTGTATTACCTGGAGTGCAACCATCGCTATTGATAGCCAAGTAAGGAACGTGAGTGGTGGCGCCAGTTGTAGAGATGCTTGCAACTCAAGGCAAGCCATGACCATAAAGACCACCAACTGAGCACAGACATACTTCCTTCTGTTCGCTGGCAGCCCTCGACTCCAAATCAATGCACACAGAAGAATCGGGAGAAACAGTAGCGGCATGATGTATTCAAAGACGATGGTAAAGACAGGGTAGTGCCACAAGGAATCCAGAGCCACCGCATGGACTTGATCGATAGCAAACTGCACCGATATAAGTAATTCGATCGTAGTGATTAGCAAAATCGCATAGCGTCGCGAAATACGTCGAAGGTTATACATCGGAGCTCATCTAGTAGTCGTAGTACTCGCACTCGCCGTAGTCTTCACAGTATCCCTCGTAGCTTCCATAGAAGCGAGCGGACCCAGACCCAGTCACGTCAATTCTAGGCTGTGCGTAGTAGCTTGTAGCCACATCCCCAACCAACCAGGAAGGCGGGTATATCCAATAATTACCCCAGACTGTAAGTACTCCGTGCCAGTATGCGCCCTGAGATTCCTGGCCCTTAACTTTGCCTCCAGTTAGAGTGTAGTACGCGTGCTGCGTTCCTGAAACTAAACCCGCCTTTGACCCGTTGTACCATACCTCAGCCGTCATCTTTACGGCCCAATCTAGACCAAAGCAGTGCCCCAAAACGCACAACGCGTAGTCACCTAGAGTGACCGAAAGGTTCTCGTATTTAGTCCAGTCTCCACTCGGATCAGTGGCGTTGATTGGGTCCCCGGCCGTGTACTGGTAGGGCGTATTTGTCTCAGCCACATCCGGGTCAACAGTGGTGAATTGAGCAGTCACCGGGTCGTAATAGCGTGCGCGCAGGTAATAGAAGCCAGTCTCGCTGTCGTAATACTGTCCATCAAACAGCAGGTTGTTCTGTACTGAGCCGGTGGATGCGGTCAGGTTTCCGTAGGGGTCGTAGGTATCTGTGTCTACCACGGTGCCAGACGAGTTGGTCAAGGCACGGGTGGACCCCAGCGCATCCCGTGAGTAGTAATAGGCAGAGCCGGAGGGCAGGATTTCCTCCAAGGGCGAGCCTGTAGGACCATAAATATAGCTGGTTACATTAGACCCCGATGTCTCCTCAAGCAGCAAGGGCAGACTGCCCGTGTCATTCCACACATAGTTCGTGGTCG
The DNA here is from genome assembly GCA_963831995.1 of uncultured Solirubrobacterales bacterium. Classification (GTDB taxonomy): domain Bacteria; phylum Actinomycetota; class Thermoleophilia; order Solirubrobacterales; family Solirubrobacteraceae; genus Palsa-744. The sequence goes on from CAWHSI010000001.1 coordinate 800,069, forward strand.
TCCCCGACACCGTCTTACTCATCCGCAGCCCATCACCGTTGTATGCATAGGTTGCCACCGTCGTCGGTGATGAACATGACGATCCCGTTCCGGTCTGCACCTCCGTCATCCAGTCCATGTTGTTGTACGAATAGCAGGTGGCCGATCCTGTCGATGGCACCATGCTCGTTCGGTCTCCGTCGCCGTTGAACCCGTAGGTCGTGGCCCCTGAGGGGGCTGTCCCACAGGCATTGGATGAGGTGCCCGTGTAGGCCCAGCACAGCTCGTTGCTGCTGTTGTATGCCTGGGTCTTGCCGTTGTCAGTGGTGATATTCCCTGCTGCGTCATATGCATACGGGTATGCCCCGCTGGGCGGAGTGGAGCAGGCGTTGCTGCTGGCGGAGCCCTGGTAGCAGAGCTGATTCTGGGTTGTGTACTGATATGACTGCTTGCCACTGGGCTGCGAGGTGTCGGCAGTGATCATCTCGCTGCTGTTGCGCGTGTATGTGGCTGAAAATACCGTCGTGGCACCTTTGGTGTCCGAGATCGAGCTGACGTTGTTGTTGTCGTCATAGCTGTACGAGTTGGTCACCCCATTGGGCAGCACCTCGGTGAGCAGGTTGCCGTTGGCGTCATATGTGTACGTGGTGGCTCCGGTGGGAGCTGTTCCGCAGGCGTTGCTGGAGGCCGACGTGCTCACCAAGGTCCAGCACGGCACATAGTTGCCGTTCACCTGTTTGTATGCCTGGCTCACGACCGGCCCGCTGTTGGGGTACGTGATGCTGGTCACGTTCCCATTGCTGTCATAGGTATAGCTCACCCCTGATCCTGAGGTCTGGCCCGTCACCTCGCCCAGGTTGTTGTACGTCCACGTAGAGGTTCCCGTGGAGTCCACCATGGTGAGCCGTTTGCCGTTGGCGTCGTATGTGTACGTCGTCGCACCAGAAGGCGGTGACCCGCAGGCATTGCTGGAGCTGCCCTGGTATGTCCAGCACATCTCACCGGCCATGTTGTAGGCGCTCGACACCACGTCGCCGTTCGGCTGGGTCGTCTGTACCACGTCGCCCAGGGCGTCGTATGTGTCGCTAGTGGCTCCGCTGGGGACGCTACCACAGGCGTTGGACGACGCTCCCACCAGTGTCCAGCACAGCTTGTCTGCTCCGTCGTACGTGTTGGTGGTGGTGTGTCCATCCGCGTCCTTGGTAATGAGCTTGTTGCCGTCCGCGTCGTAGGTGGTGGTGCTGGCCCCCGTGGGCGCGCTGCCACACTTGTTGGCCGAGGTCGAGGCACCCACATACGTCCAGCACGCCTTGCCGTCTACGTAGTACGCCGAGGTGGTCACTGTGCCGGTGGGGTCGCTGCTTGAGAGCAGGTTGTTCCCAGCATCATATGTGTACGTTGTGGAACCCGACGGCGGGTTGCCGCAAGTGTTACTCGATGCCGACGTGCTCACCAATGACCAGCACATCTGATCGAGCGCATTGTACGTGTTGGTGGTGACGTTACCGTCCGCGTCGGTGGTGGTGAGCAGATCGCCGTTGGCGGCGTACGTCTTAGACGTTGCTCCAGTGGGGATGGTGCTGCAACTCGTGGACGTGGGCCTGCCCGCGTAGCTCGTCGTCACCGTCCAGCATTCGCGGTTGTGCGCGTCATACATGTTCGTGGTGACATTGGTGAGCGGGTCTTCGGTACTGGTCAGATTCCTGTCTGCGTCGTAGGTATTGATCGTCTCAGGACCACTGCCGGCCTCATCCACCCAGGAGGTGAGCTGGTTGTTGAGCGCGTCGTACGTGTACGTCGTGGTGTACTGCGCCGCGGTGCAGCTCCCGGTGCAACTGGCGGCATTGCCGTTGGGGCTGATCTCGGTCAGTTCGCGCCCAAGCACGTCGTACGTGTCGGTGGTCTCATCGCCAACGCCGTCGGTGGTGGCGGTCACGTCTCCGTATGAGTCGTAGCTATATGTCGTCGCACCTGCGGGCGGGCTGCCACAAGTGGGACTGCTGGGCGCATTTGCCGTCGTAGTGGTGATCTCCCAGCACTTCTCGCCCGATGAGTTGTAGGTGTCGGTGGTGACGTTGCCGTCCGGGTCAGTGGTAGTCAGCAGGTTGCCGTTGCTGTCGTACGTGTACGTCGTGGTGTACTGCGCGGCGGTGCAGCTCCCGGTGCAACTGGCGGCGTTGCCATTTGGGGCGACCATAGTGAGCGGCTCATTGAGGCTGTTGTATGTCCAGGTCGTCTCCGACACCGGTGCCGCGCCGGGGTTCGACACCAGCGCGCTGGTCACCGTGCTGCTAAGAACATTGCCGTTGCCGTCGTACGTCTTGGTGGTGTAGGTGCCGTCCGGGTCGGTCTCCTGCACCTGCCCCAGCGTGGTGGGGTCATAGCCATACGAGGTCGTCGCCGCCAGCGAAGTTCCGTACGCCGCGATCGTCTGCACCAGCAGGTCGTGGTCAAAGGTATCGAGCGTGGCGTGGCCGGAGGGATCGGTAATCTCGGTGGCGGTCTGACCGGCACCGGGCACGCTGTATGCGAACGTGGTCGATCCCGTTTGCGGCGAGCCGCAGGATGGGCTGCTCAGGCTACCGCCGACGTATGACCAGCAGACCTGATACGGGCTGGTCGAGCCGTATGTATAGGTGGTGTAGTTGCCGTTGGGATCCTCGATAGTGAGCAGGTTGTGATGGCTGTCGTAGGTGTAGTGCGTGACGTTGCCGGCTTGGTTGGTCACTGACGTCAGGTTGCCGTTGCCGTCGTAGCCATACTGCACCGTGTACACCGTGCCGCTGAGAGACGGCTCTGAAACCTCGGTGATGTTGCTGCCCGTCCAGGTAAACGTCAGTGTCCGGCCCGATGCGTCGGCCACTGAAGAGAGCTGACCCGAGGTGTAGGTCAGCGTCGTGGTGTTGCCGTTGCGGTCCGCCTCGGAGGTGAGTTGGCCGCTGCTGTTAAAGGTGAAGGTGTCACCATCCCAGCGCGTGTAGGTCCAGTTGCCGCCCGAGGTGGTGAGCGTCGAGGAGTTGTACGCCGGTGCCGTCCAGGTGGAACCTGATCCGCTGAACGTCACGGGTGCTCCCGATTCGTCGGTGATGGTTTCGCTTCCCGAGCCCGCGGTGATGGTCATACCCAGATTCGACGTCCAGCCGTACCCGAATGGACCGTTGGTGGAGGCGTTGGCGGAGTTGTACGCCCGCGTCAGATTCAGCCCCTGCCCCAGACCGGGGATGGAGACGTCCTGGTGTGACTGGTACAGCTCACCCGATTCGGTATTTACCGAGGTGTTGGGATCGATGAACGACAGGGCTGTCGGAGACGACACGGTGCCATCACCGACGCCGGCCGCGGCCGCGTATCCCGACGTTGGATAGCCGACGGTGATGTTGATCGGGTCCAGGTTGGTAAGTGTGCCGCCAATGGTGGATCGTTCCTGCCCCTGCCACGACTGCGCACCGCCGGTGCTAGGACCACTGGCGCCGCTACCACCTGAAGCCTTGCTCCCGTACGTGATGGTCATGGTCGAACCGCTGCTGAGCGTGACGCCCGATATCGTCACCGTCTGACTAGAGGCCGACACCGTGCCGCCTCCGCCGCTGGCAGTCGTGTACCCGTTGGCACTGCCCGTCGTAGATGGCGCGCTCCATCCACTCGGCACAGTCAGGTTGACCGTGCCGCCGGAGATGCCGCCATTGGGTGCGGTGTAGGTAAATGGGATGGTCTCGCCGGTCGCGCTGTTGGCGACGTTGGCAGTGGTGCTACTCATGGTCCCCGATCCGTCCGCGGCTAGGACATCAACACTCGGAGAACTCGCCAGTGCGGTCATGGTGCCGCCCGACTCCGACATCTCGGTCACAGACCATGCCGCCGAACCGGGAGCAGGCGGTGCCGTGCCACCCCCCGAACCACCACCAGAGCCGTATGTCAGGGTGCAGGTCGTGTTGTATGGAAGGGTGACGCCAGTGATCGGGATCATCCATGGACCCGACCCGCTGATGGTTCCAATCGACCCACCACCACACGCCCCCAGCACCGTATAGCCCGCGGTCGTACTCGATGTCGTCTGCGGCGCGCTCCATCCTGGAGGAACGACGACGTTGATTTCACCGTCCCACATTCCCCCGACTGCGGCCGTATAAGTCAAAGTGATGGTATTGCCACTAGTTCCATACGACACATTGGCTGGTGATGTGGTCGCAGTGCCACTACCGTCAGCCGAATCGGCTGCGGTCATCACCCAGGTCTGACCGGTGTTATTAGCCGAGTCGTAGTCGATAGCGATCAGATCTGCCGTGCCGTCACCGTTGACATCCCCGATGAGGTCGGCCGCAGAGCCATAGAAAGTCTGAGTACTCCAAGTTTGGTAATAATTGAATCCAGACCCTGTGGATGTCAGCGCTAATGTGCTGGTTCCATTCATCGCCACAACGTCGGCATCGCCGTCGCCGTTTATATCGCCCACAAGAGTCGCGTAAGACCCGTAAAAGGCGCTGGATTGCCACTCCGATGGAGAGTTGAACGATGACCCGGTCGATGTCATCACCCAAATACTGCTGGAGTTGATTGCGACGAGATCGTCGTCTCCATTCCCCGTCATGTCGCCGACCAAAGTCGTTTTCGATCCAGAAAAGGTACTGCTGGACCACTCTGCCGGAGAGTTGAACCCTGATCCGGTCGAGGTCATTACCCACGTACTGGTTCCGTTGACAGCGATAACGTCTGCTTTGCCGTTGCCGGTCACATCGCCGGCCAATGTTGTTACCGAGCCATAGAAGGCACTGCTAGACCACTCGGCCGGGGAATTGAACCCTGACCCAGTTGACGTCATCACCCAAGTAGCAGTGCTGTCCACGGCAATAAGGTCGGCTTTGCCATCACCGTTCACATCTCCGACCAAAGTCGCTTTGGTTCCAGCGAAGGAACCGCTATACCACTCGGCAGGCGCATTGAAACCAGTGCCGTTCGACGTCATTACCCAAACGGCGCTGGAATCAACAGCAATCAGGTCGGTTCTACCGTTGCCGGTGAGATCACCGCTCAAGAAGGTCACAGTTCCGTTGAAAGGTGTGGTAGACCACTCTTGAGGAGAGTCGAAGCCAGTTTGCTTGGCGTGCAACGTCCGCGGTGCACTGATCAGAAGGCCGATGGCAACACTCACGAGAATGATTGCAGCAATCTGCATACGTGCCGTGAGCTTCTGTGCGACGCGAGCGAAAATGACGGTCTCCTGAGTACCGGGGCTGGACAAGATGCACGAGCCGCCGGCGGCTCGGAGCAAGCCGGAGACTTTACGACAGCTTGGGGTGACATGTGGTCCGGTGTTTGTGCATAAACAATGGCTAATTGGCCAATTAGCCATCATGCCTACCCTCGCTCTGTGTCTGCCCACGGCGAATCTGACAGCAAGACCATTCACCTCGTCCTCGACAAGGAGCAGGTCAGCTATCTACGCATCCGTGCAGCTCACCGCGGTATCTCGATGTCAGCGTTGCTACGTGAGCTGGTGCGGCAGGAGATGGAACGCGGTAACAAAAAAAGGGCGGGGGGTTAGCATCAGTCTCTTGGTAGAATATTCCGGTCGTATCCATCGCTTTCCAGTGGAGTTCATAAAGCCCAAGGCGTTGCCCTAAACGGCCAAGGGCGTTGTCCTGCAACTCAAAATCGGCACTTTTCGCGGGTACCGCCTTACCAAGGCGTTGCTCTACCTCTGAGCTACTTGGGCGGGAACCGGGCGTCCATCCTACCCGTTTTTGAGTTCGATTCCGGAGGATTCCGGAGAAGTACGGGCAACGCCATTTTCGGCTAGTTCTGGGGCGGGCGGCGGCCTAAATCTCACTGGAAGGCGCACATAATGAGGTCAGACATGGCCCGGACAACAGCAGTACCAGCAGACACGTGGGATCGCCCCATCAGACGCACACGAGCGAACAGCCCGCGAGCCGTCATCGCCCCCACCCGCCCGATCGGACCACCGACAGTTGACCAAGCGATCGACGCCTGGCTTGCGATCCGCGGGTTCGCACGCTCCACCGTGCGGGCCACCCACCAGCACCTACAGAGTGGACGCGCGAGGGGTTGGCGTATAGAGCGTGGTATCACCACCATCGACCAGCTCACGGCCGCGGAGGCCAGCGCTTACATCCTGTATTTGAGAGATCGGGGAGCAGCGCCGGCAACCCTCCGCAAAGTCAAGACACTTTTTGCGAGCCTCGCGGAGTTCTGCGCCAAGACGCCCGGCTATCGTGGTCTTAAGGGGAACGAACTGGCCAAACTCCGCTTGCCAAAGCTCGTGGAGCGCATCCCGGACGCGCTGAGTGAGGATGAGTGCGTGCGGCTCATCGCAGCGTGCGGCTCATCTGAGCGCGACCGTCTTGTGGTCGAGACGTTGCTTCTTTCCGGGCTGCGGGTGAGTGAGTTATGCGCGCTCACCATCGACGCAGTGCATCTCGACAGCCGTCCCGCCTATATCCACGTACGCGGCACGGTCTATGACCCGGATCGCACGAAAAACTCCGAAGAACGGCAGGTGGTGATTGACTACGATATCCACGGCTTCGGGCGCGGCTACGTCTCGCGGCTGCGGCGATACATTGACGGGACGCGCGAGACGACCGGATATCGAGAAGTCTTCTTGTCACAGCGCAGGGAACGGCACACCGAAACGTACCCACCGCTGACGACAGGTGGTGTCCAGAAACTGATGGCTCGTCTGGAGAGAGCAACAGGTATTCACTGCAACCCACACAAACTTCGACACACGTATGCGACGCGGTGCGTCAACAATGGGGTGTTGATGTTCCATCTGCAAGATGCGCTTGGACATAGCTCGGTTGACATGGTGCGCCGCTATTACTCGCACAATCGTCATGCGCAGGCTGAGGGGTTCTATCGCGCATTCGGCGCGCGACGATAGCGGGTCCGTCGCAAGCGCTACCCGCGCGGCATCTGGCGTTACAGCGTCAGCGAGAAAGGATCACGGGTGGCGAGCGTCTGAAAGATGCGTATTGCAGTGCGATCCGTGACGCCGCTACCGAGCAGTGCGCTGTAGAGGCAACCACGGCTCACTCTTGCAACATTGGCAAACTCGACTACGGTCCAACCGCGCATGACGATCGCCAGTCGGAGCTGCGCGGGGTCGAATATGCCTGTCTGTGGATTCCAGAGCGGCGCAGGTGTCACGTCGTCTCCTTGAACACGCGCACGATGGCGTAGCGATGGCTGACCACGGACTTCACCACGGCCTGCCCCACAGACAGCTCGCGTAGCTCGTTGGGGTTGATGTTGTACTTGTCTACACGACGGATAGTGCCTTGCTGGGAGTAGCCGGTCTCGTAGTCAACTTGGTTCGTGACTTCGGTGGCCTTGTGGGTGCCGAGCTGGCCGGCCAACAGCTCGGCGTCTTCGGTCTCGACGCGATTGATGATGAGCAGCCCGGCGCCGAAGCACGCCTTGCGCAGTGCGGGCAGATCAGGGACATGCTGAGTGGACACGGCGATCGACATGAGCGCTTCGCGGCACTGTCGCAGCAGATCGAGAAGTTGGTCCGGTTCATCGAGGGCAGCGAATTCGTCCAGAACCACGACAACCGGAGTGAGCTGATAGCCGGCGCGGAGCTGGCGGAGCCGGTCAGCGCAGAGCTGTTTGAGGTCTTGGACGACGACGCGGCCCATGAGCTTGACGTCCTCGCCGCTGGCGAGCGCGCTGAGGCCCAAGTAGGTGACGCTTGGCTGTGCCGTGACGGCGTGCCAATCGAATGTGTGCTCGGCCATCAGGAGCCATCCGAACTTACCTTCGAGCAGCGCACCAATGCGATGCTGCAAACCGGCGAGACCGGCAGCTCCGGTGCGGTCTGCCTTGGTGGGTTGCAGATCGAGCAGCCGATCACGCACAGGATCACCGGCGGGGACGCGCTGCGCGAGCTGAGCAAAGCCTTCGGGTGCGAACGTGCGATAGAGAGCGGGCAATGTCACGCGCTCTCCCGCGGCTCGCAGCCCACGCACGGCGACGGCCACGGATTCCATCGCAATGTTCTTGTAAATCTCGGCGTTCGGGCCGAAGCTGAACGTCCCCACGAGCTTGTTGGCGATGGATGGGGCGTCACCGACGCAGGGGTCGTAGCCGACCGAGCTGGGGTCATCAGGATCGACAAGAACGGACGGCACGCCATGACGCTGAGCGAGCACGCACATGTCACTTCCGAGCACGCCTGCTTTGCAGTCCACGATGATGATGCTGTACCCGTTGATGAGCGCGCCATCCGCCAGGCGCGCGATGGTGGTGGTCTTCCCCATGCCGGTGAGGCCGGGCAGAAAGATGTGCGTCGCCAGGTCAGCGGGCAGAGCGAGGTCGATGGCCTCGCCGGTCTCCAGGTCGTAGCCAAGGCGGATGTAGCCACGCGGATGTTCATGGCTTGGTGCGATCGGCTTCGACAACAACGGCAATGCCGGCCGTGGACGTTCGCTGAGCGCTTCCCACCGCTGGCGGTCGAGCCGGTGGTCGCGGCGCACCTGGGCGGTCAGGGTGCGTTGGCGTATCGCCCACGCGACGACCGCTGCCTCCGTGAGTGCAGGGCCGGCAAGCGCCTCGACAGCGACGCTACACAACGCCTTGGATGGACTGACAGGAGTGAGCTGTAGCGACAGTGCTTGCGCAAGTCCGTACCACGGCCACGCGAACAGCACAAAAGAATGGAGCACCGCAAGCGGGAACAAGAGCATTGCTGCCATGCCGATGCGATGGGCAAGCGGTGGTCGTCGCCACCATCGCCATGCAGCGTCGAGCGCAGCCCCGATGAGGACGCCTGGGTCGAGGGTGGCCACGGCGGCGCAGGCGACCAACGTAAGCAGCGCAAGCTCTTGGGTTTTCGATTCGCGCGGTCCCTGAGCTGCGGGTGCCGCCTGCGATTCGAGGGCTACGTGGGCCACGGGAACACCTGCACACGCGCTTCGTGGTGCAGCTCCTTCACAAAATCACGGATGCGGGCAAGGCGATCGCGCGTGACAAACCACCACACTCGGTCTACTGGCTCGCGGTCGTAGGCACGGATCATGCGCTCCATCGTGTGAGCGTCCTTGCGTGACGTATCCAACTCCACGGCGATGACCACCGTGCGCTTGGTCTTCCCTTCTCCCGTGGTGATGTGCAGGAGCGCGTCAGCAATGCGCGCCGGGGCGCTATCGCGCTCGCCGTTGCGGAGTGCACGGTATATCTGCGCTCGCAGCTCGCGCTCGGTGGTCAGTGTGGCGGTGGGATTGTTGGCTTGCAGCGATTCGCAGAGCTGCACGAGAGCGAGCGTATGTCGCAACTCGGAGATGACGAGTGGCGCTGGCCCAAGGTCAACTTCGGCAACGCGGGCACCCTCACAGGTCACGCGGATGACATGCTCGCGCCGGCCGTGCAGCAATGGAGTTGAGTACGGGTTGCTGTTATGCACGATCAGGCCAAGCCGACTGAGTGCATCGAGACGGTGGCGCAGCGCACGTTCGCCGTAGACGCCCCGCTCAGGCCGCCAGAAAAAGCGCTGCCCGATCATGCTCGGCGTGACAACGCCATGCCGTGCTATGAACGTCAAGATGTCAATATCGCGCTCTTGCAGCTCAGGATCACGATGCCACGGTCCTGTCGTGCGTGCTGCACGCAGACGTTGTACCCCTCCATGTTCAGGCGGTTTCTGCGCCGGACCGCTCACGTTGTCTCCATCAGCTCGTTACGCCGAGCTGTTTTGCGGAGCCCCGCAATTACAAACTACGCCGCAGCAAACACGAATGTTTAGCGGTTGCACAGTTGTTACATGGCTCTCGATTTCGCATTCTGTGCTCGTATGCCATTGCGCACCATGCAGCATATGGCGCGCACGACGTTATGTAGAGAATGTTCTGACGTACAACTATCGTCCCTGTCGGCGCAGGATAACACCGAACCAAATAAGCGCAAGACTCAGTGGCAGCAAGATAAAATCCTTGGAGTTTTGCGCGGCGCCGAGCAGGGCGAGCACCACAAATATGAAACCCAATAGCTTCGGTCGTTTCAAGAAAAAGCCGAGAAATTGGCCAAGGAGGTTAATCCCCCGGCCTACCTCGCCAGGGTCGGGATTCTGGAAGCGGTCAAAGAAATCGTTAGACATGGGCTCTGGCTATGTAGCTGGGTTATATACCGTGGCGAGGAAGCTGAATCGTTCGCCGCTATTGCTGTCGTAACGGAGGCGCACCACAAGATGAGTGCCGGTTTCTGCACAGAGCCACTGGCCGGAAGTTTCCAGCGTTACGTATTCGGTGTTTGTAGACGGCAGAATACTGGCGCAGTCTTTGTAGTACGGCTGGCGTGCGCCGGTCCACAGCGCAACCTTGCCGACGCCTCCCACGGTGGTGAAGTTGTTGCTGCCGTGTTCTGAGACAAAGCCGATCTCAAAGCCAGTGGGTTCGTTCTTGAGACCAGGAGTGTCGAGGCTGAACGAGGTGTTGCGTTCGACGGTTATCTCGTGCGGCCCCCATGCAACGCTAGGCCCTTTGTGTTGAGATGCGGTCGGCGTCGTGGGCGTGGTTTCCGTTGTAGGGGTAGGGGATGGTGTTGGAGCGGGTGTCACCACGCCAGTCGGTGAAGGTGTGTGACTTGAACTGCTGTGGCCATTGATGACACCGAAGATGAAGAAAAGGGCTCCCCCGATAAGGAAGCACACCGTGCTGGGGCGTTCATGCCAACGACGCCGTTGCCTCGGCCGTCCGCCGCCGGGGTCCTCGCGGCGATGCGTTGGTAGCTGGGTCGGATCGACGGTGGACGGAATGGGGAAGGAAGGAACCGGCGGTGGAATCGCCCGTCGAGTCTCGGCTGCCGTCTGTTTGGCTCTGCCGGTCGCGCTCTTGGGTGACCCCTTCGCTGGCGGACGGGTACGCTTTGCCGTCGCCGGTTGAGCCTTGGATTGCTTGGATGGAGGCCGTGTACCACCCTGCCGCTGGCGCGGTTTCTGAGCGTCGTCCTTTTTCGGATCGGAACTGCTCATTGTCGGTGGGGGTACGGGCCACAAGGGATGAGCCCCGCACCGGACCTCACTGAACTGGCAGCTTACCTACTCTTTAGATGTGGCGCTGTTGCGCTCCCATGAGACCAGTTCCGGCGATGCCTGATCGTAGGCGGGGATCGTCGCCGTGGCCGACGGCGGCAGACATGGCAGAGCTGGTCGTGGACGGCCCCGAGCCGGGGCGTGTGTTGCTCGGCCGATTGGCGCTGGATTCCCGATGGATGACGGTCGGACCCGCGCTTGCCGCCCAATGGTGTCGCGGCGTGCTTGCAGTTGGTCCAGCAAGGAGTGGCAAGACCACATCGCTACTCGTCCCGGCAGTCGTTGGTTGGGACGGCCCCGTGATCGCCACGAGTATCCGCAGCGACGTGCTGGCCGCAACTTGGGAGGCGCGGCGCGATGCTGGCTCACGCATCCTCATCTACAACCCAAAGAACATGGGCGGGTACGGATCGAACACGTGGTCACCGCTCGTAGCCACGATGGGCGAGAAGCCGTGGACTGGAGCGAGACGGACGGCCAAGGCCCTAATCGAAGCCTCGGGATTGGCAGAACACGGCGCCAATGCGAACGCGGCGTTCTGGAACGCCGCCGCAGCCGACTACCTGGCGCCGCTCTTGCTGGCAGCGGCGCAGAACGGTCCTTCGATGGAGCCGGTCATGCGCTGGTTGCACGACACCGCGACGGCCGAGAACGAGGTGCCCGCGCTTTTGGTCGAACATCCTCGGGCGCTACAGGCGCTCAGGGGCGTGTGGGGACTGGCAGCGAAGCTCAAGGATTCGATCTTTCTCACCGCACGCACCGCTCTTTCGGTGTATGAGGACGACGACGTGATGGCAACGTGCTCGTCTGCCAACCCTGGTGAACTCACAGACATCACGCCGGCCACAGTTCTTGACACCGAGGGCGACGAGCTGGGGACGACGCTCTACATCGTCTCTCCCCCGACGGAATGGCGGTATTTCGCGCCACTGTTCACGGCGCTGTTGGATTCACTTGTTGATGCGGCCTATAGCAAGGCGGGCGACACCGAAACACTCGATCCTCCGTTGTTGCTCGCGCTAGATGAGGTGGCCAACATCGCGCCCCTTCCGGAACTACCCGCATGGGCGAGCACGGCGGCCGGCACGGGTATCCAGATCATTACCTGTCTGCAAGACCTTGGTCAGGCGGAACGGATTTGGGGTGAGGCCGGCACGCGCACGCTGATGTCGAACCATCCAGCAAAGCTCATTCTTGGCGGCACGTCGGATGCTGCGACGCTGCGATGGGCGCAAGAAATGCTGGACGAGATCCAGACATCGCAGTGGGCCGAGGGCCGCGGCCCTGGAGGCAAAAGCGCGAACGAGCAACTTGAGCGCAGACCCCAACTCACCATCGCTGAGATTCGCAAGATGCCGCGCGGCGGAGCATTGCTGGTCTGTGAATCGGCTCCTGCCGCAGCCGTGTCGCTTTATCAGTGGACCACGATCTAGCGCTAGCGCGATCGTTCGTCGCCGCGATCTTCGCGTTCGACCCGATCCCGAGCTTCCCTCTCCTGCCGCTCACGCTCGGCGGCTGTCTCGCGCTTTGGTCGAGACCGCGCATGGCGGACTGGCAACGGTGGTTGATCGCGCTCCGTCAGCTCGGGAACGCGACGGGCTGCACGGCCAAGTGCTCGCTCACGCTCGGCGACAGACATGCGATCACACGCGAGCGTCTTGGCCTGGCTGCGTTCCCACATGCGTTGCAGCTCGCCTTGTGCCTCAGCAGGGTCGTGGTGCACTGCATAGATGTGAAGGTCGATGCGGTGACGGCTACCGGCAACATAGCCCCACTCGCGCCCGCCGCGACCCGGCGCTGCCAGAAGGTAGCTGTGATCTACAGTGGCACCTTGGCTTGCATGTCCGGTACTTGCGTAGCCGTAGTCAACGTGCCGCAGATAGTCGGCTGGCAGACGAATGTCTCGACCGTCATCGGTGCGAATGGTGACCGTTGACCGCACGCGATCGACTTTGGTCACGGTGGCGCGTGTGCCGTTGCGCACGTCAACATCACGGCGGTAGTCGTTGCGCCGACAGAGCAGGCGGTCGCCCTTGGCCCACTCTCGCCCATACGCCTTGAGGCGCTGCCGCCCGAGCATTCCCGCATCATCGAGGCGTTGGCGGGCGAGTTGGTTGAGCACGGCCACGTCGCGTTTGCCGTGCGCGAGGATGAGCGCACGATCGGGGGTTTGCAGAGACGTATGCGCCCATGCGTCGATCAGGTCGCGTTGTGCCTCTCGTCCGTCGTCGTACGCTTGGAACCGCCCATGCTCGGCTAGGAGCGCAAGGGCCTCGGCTGCGCGACCCTCGGCGAGATGTCCAGCGACTTGCCGCTGCAAGTTCGTTCGTTGACGGCGGTTCTCCGCTAGGCGCGCGGCGCCGAGGCGATCGACAAGGCTGCCGAAGGCACCACCGGCATCGATGGAGGGGAGTTGGTCACGGTCCCCAACAAGGATCAGTCTGCCCTTGCGCTTCTTGATCTCGTCCGCGATCTCCGCTAGTGCTCGCGTCGGCATCATCCCGGCCTCATCCACAACAAGTACAACGCGGTTGGGAATCGGCTCTTGGCCGTGTCGAATCCGGGTGAGCAGATATGCGGCTGTGGTCGATGGTATGCCTGCCTCTTGCTGCATCGTCTGCGCAGCTTGTCCTTGCCAGGACGTGCCGATCACTGGCACGCCTTCGCGCTCGTATGCCTCGCGCAGTACACGTAGCGCTGTCGTCTTGCCGTATCCGGCACGCGCCTCCAGCAAGCGTGTGCGCACTGCGCCAGATGTGAGATGGCGCACCGCGTCGGGCTTGATCGGCGCCCAGCCTTCTTGCGTGCCTGATGGCTGCATCGACGGACTTGACCTTGACCGTGGGCGCGCTGCGCGCACGCGCTGTTGCGACGTTGATGAGCCTCTGCTCGGTGGCCAGCATGTCAAGCGTCGTATATCGCGCCGGTTCGTGACCAACCCGCCCGGTGACGTACACGCCGTCACGCGCAAGGAAGTCGTCGGTCATGCGCTCAAGTCGCTTGGCGGCGATGCCCTCCGGAAACGCGGTGGCGAACTCTTGCAGGACCGCGCGACGGGTGAACGTCGACTCTTGCCGCGTCAGCCCGTTTGGTCCGGCCAATCGCTCGCCCAGCTCGCTCGCGTAGGATCGGCTGCGTCGCGTCCGTGATCGGTCAACGACTGTGGCCAGCTCGACGTCACCAAACCCATGCTCGCTGGCCCGTGCCCGCCATAGTGCCTGCGCAACATCGCGGTCGATCTGGGGCTTGCGGTCGCGCGTCTCGCGCTGGATTGCTGCGATGCCTTGCTCCGTCACCCAACCCCGCACAACCGCGAGGTCGGCAATCTCCTTGTGGCGTTGCGAGAAGTGCTCCAAGACTCGAGTCAGCACGCCGTCGATCTCAGCAGTGCCGTTCTGGACGTCGCGCCAGCGCACCCCGAGCAAGCGTGTCAGCTCGTCCCGCATCACTGCCTCGGCGATGGTGCCGGCCGTCTTGGCGGCGGCGTACACAGAGCGCATGTCGGGAGCAGTCCAACGTCCGTCCGCAGCATGAACGCGATTGGCAATCACGACGTGCGTGTGCAGATGCGGGTCCCCGGAGCGCGCCATCTCGTGCGTATATGCGGCGCCGACAAAGCCCTCGGCAGGGATGACGTTGACACCGTCGGTGCCACGCCGGGCGAAGCACTCGTGGCGCTCCAAGTAGTCGAGGCCGGCTTGCACGCCACGCTCGTGCGCCGCGAGGACGGCTGCCTGCACGCGCTCGTCGCCGACGGCCAGCAAGACACTGACCGACTTGGGCGCGGTGAAGGTCAGATCGAAGCCAGCATTTGTCGGCGTGCGACCGCGACCGCCTTGCAACGTCTCTCCCGTTCTCGGCGACCTGCCCGAGAGCAACGTGTCAAGGTCGCCGCGTTCGGGTCCGGTATCGAGACGTAGCGTCCTGGCACCGTGCCCGACCCACCGTCCGGGCACGTTGTCATGCTCGGCGTAGTAGTCGTCCAGAGCGAACTCCGGCGATTCGTAGTAGTCGGGATTCTTGGCTACTCGGATGGTGAGCGTATGCCCGCCTTTCGGGTTGTGGCGTCCCACCCTGCATTGAAATGCAAATGCGCCAGACCCGCAACTCCCCGCCAGGGGAGTTGCGGGTCGCCCACCGCCCACCCCGTGCTTGCGTCTCGATCACTCGCCAAACGCACGCCGGCATCCGCCGACATGGCGCGATCGAGACGCAAGCACGCGCGTCTGCGACGCGAACTCCATCTGACGCGTGCAATGATCGGCCGATGTCGCAGTCGAGCTTTGTGCGCCAGCCGCTAGAGCAGGTCGTCTCGCGTTATGACCGCATTGCGCCGTGGTATCGGTTCGGCGAGTGGACGGTGCTGCTTGCGCCGGGGTTCCGCCGCCGCGCCGTTGCGCGCCTCGGGCTCAAGCCAGGTGACCGAGTTGTCGAGGTTGGCTGCGGCACCGGACGGAACCTGCCGTTTCTGCGAGAGGCAGTCGGGCACGCGGGCGAGGTAGTCGGAGTTGATGCGTCAGGCGGGATGTTGGCCGAGGCGCAGAAGACGATCTCACGCCGCGACTGGAAGAACATCCACCTAATCAATCGAGACGCAGCCAAGCTCACGATGGACGAGCTAGTGGACGTTGCGTACTTCTCCCTTAGCTACTCGGTCATGCCAGATCGGGAGGCCGCGTTGGACGCGGCATGGAACGCGGTTCGACCAGGAGGCCGTCTAGTCGTCATGGACGCGGGCCTCGCCGCAAGTCGTCGCTGGCGCTTCCTCGCGCCTGTTGCGGAGGTCGTCGCCACCGTGTTCCCCGGCGATCCCTACTCAGAGCCGTGGAATGATCTGCGCCGCCTCTCGAATGCCGTCCGAACGGAGAGGTTCCAGCTCGGCCTCTACTTCATCTGCTCCGCTGAAAAGGTCTGAGTGGGCACGCGCAGCAGCGCGCACCCACTCACCTATTTAGACGTTTGGATCGAACACGTAGACCGTGTAGTGGTCGCTCTCGACTGCGTATAGCTCAATGTCGAGGTCTCGCGTCAGCATGTCGATGTCCACGACAACATAGGGCGATCCCGACTTCTCGGCGACGTCGTACATGCCCACCTCATCGGCGTAGTTCTCAGCATACGCGCGCAGCGAATCCCACTCGCCACGATAGGCGTCCTCGAACGCCTGCACGTCCACCGGATCGCGGCCCGTGTCGTACGACAGCCATGCCGTAAATGCGTCGCCATGCTCTGCGATGCCAGCAGCAACCGCCGCCACGCGCTCCAGCGATTCGTACTCGCCGAGACGGAGCGCGCCGAAGCCTTCGTAGTCGTGGATCGCGTGCTCCTCTGCGCCCAGCTCCGGCGATGCCGCGAGCATTGCGTTGACCTCGGCCCAGATGTCCTCGGCGTCCTGGCTGGCATCAATCCAGCGGCCATGCAGACAACCGGCGTTATATGCGGCCAGACATGCCACATAGATATGAGGCCCGCGGGCGGGGCTTTGCGCCCCGCCCTGAATGGTGTCGTTAGCCGTCGTCACGACAGCTCCTTCTCGCTCGGCGTCGTCGCCTCGCGCTGCGGGAACTTCACGCGCAACGCCACGACCTCACGGACTGTATGCGTGATGCCGTCTGCGTCGTCGTACTCGCGCTCTTGCTCACGCCCGATCACCTTGACCTCGCTCCCCCACTCCAGGCGTGCGCAGGCAATCTCTGCGGTACGACCCCACACAACGACCGAGTGATACGTGCGCATACCGGCCTCATCCTCGACCATCACGCGCAGAGTGGTGACCGCTTTCCCGCTCGTCCGGGTGTGACGCAGCTCCGGGTCGTCCACCAACTTGCCCGACAGCCTGACAAGCTCTTGCTTCTCCTGCTCCACTGTTACGTTCGTTGCCTGTGCCTTTGCCATTACTTCCTCCTTGAGAGTTGTTCCCGCTGGCCCTGTGCCAGATGGGTGCGTATGCACCCTTGGGTGCTCCCGGCCTCACCACTGCTGGGGCCTTCACAGGGGCGGCCGGAGGATCGGCCGGTATGGAGGGAGGCCGCCCCGACCCCGAAGGGGTTGAAGGGCACGGCAGCGGTGAGGCACATGCGCGTTGCAAAGCAACGAATAGGTCAACGTGACAACAGACGGTGCACTGCTCAAAACGATGAGAGACCGCTGGGCGGTCCGCTGAGTAGGTAACTCCGAATCAGTTACTCATCAGCCAACACGTCGTCTCGATTGCGCGCAGTGCGATATGCAGTTCGGGCCGCAGAATGGATCGCCCGCTCGATCCGTCGATCCTCAGCTTCACGAGCAAGAACGGAGACGGGCACGTCGAGGACTTCGGCCACATCCGACACCCTGTCCCACGTTGGATTACTACGACCCCGCTCGATGGCGGAGAGGTATGTCGGGTGCATTCCTGCCTGGACGGCTAAGACTTCGATGCTGAGGCGCAGCGCCTTGCGCCGAGCCCGGATGGCAGCTCCAAGCTCGGCGCCTTCGGCACGCCAGAACCTCGTCGGCGACGCGACGCAGACAGTGACCTTCACGTCATCCGCCACTGGCGTTCTCCGTCCGTCAGAGGCTCTGCATGTAGTGGTCGAAGCGGACCGCCGCCGGGGACGGCACGACCAGCCCGCCCGGCCGGTCCACGAGCCCAGCGCCATCCAGACGGTTGATGGCGTCGAGGATGTCCAGCTTGTTCTTCTTCTTGGCGCCAAGTGCGCGCCGGATGTCCTTCTCCGACATCGGCAGAACACCATTAGTCCGCATGAGGACGTGGAGGATGCTGTGCTCCATGAGCAGCTCCGCGGTACGGACGGGGTTGTCGTCGGGTTCTTGGGTGATTTCCTCGTGGCGGACGGCGGCGTAGGTCGCGCTCACCATCCGATTCCAGTGATGGACGAGCCCGATCGTGCGCAGCCTCTTTATCGCCTCGTGGACATCGCCGGGCGTACTGATGGCCCGCGCAATCTCGTCTTCAGACCACGGACGCTGGTTGTGGGGCGTAACGAGGAGCCCGAGGATCGCCCACTCCAAGCGGGCGATAGAAAGCTCCTCGGACCCCTCTGGGCTAGTCTGCCTGTGCATGGGAAGTACCCCTTCCTGTGCCACGGTCCCGGGCGGGTTGCACCCCGCGCCGGGGCCACATTGATAGGAACGTGCTGCGTTCGGCCGTGCGGCACGCGGACGCCTTCGCAACGTCTCGGCTCAGCACCCATGCGTGTCGGCATGACGGCCATCGCGCGGGACTCTAGCAGCCAATCCCCCTGAAGATTGGTGGACGACGCGGGGGGCGTGGGCAAGGGTCCGTGGATGCACGCGCTCACCCCACGACACCGCGCCTTCGGCGACGCTATCCGAGCGTTGCGTGACGAGCGCGGTCTGACGCAAGAAAAGCTCGCCGACCTGTGCGGCCTGACCACCAACTACGTCGGCGACACCGAGCGCGGCGAGCGCAACATCAGCCTGCGCGCGCTCTGGCAGTTTGCCGATGGGCTCGGCGTCTCTGCGTCGGAGCTGCTGCGCGAGGGCGAGAAACACGGAGCGAACCAGCGCTCATCCGGATAGGCCGGGCCTCCTGAGCTTGACTACATGCCGCGCTGCAGCGCATAGTCGCGCGCCATGACCGCTTCGTCGGCGCTGACATCGCTCGGCTCGCCCAAGACCTCGACCCTGCGGAAGATCGAAGCAGGCTCCCGAGTTGTGGTGTGGGTCGCGGCCGTCGGACTTCTTGCTTGTGCTTTGGCAGCCCCTCCGACAGTAGCTATCGCGGCCAGCGTCTATCTGACGATATGCATGGCGAGCATCACAAGCAGAATCTTCCTTGAGCGCAGAGAGCACAAAGAAGAAGTTGCTGTTCTCAAAGCCGAAATCGAGACGCTTCGGAACGCCGATTACGCTCTCGCAGCCTAAGCAGGCTCAGCCCCGCGAGCCTGAACGTACTCGATCGCTTCGGCCAGCGTAGCCCTGCATCCGCTGCTGTCCCAGGCTGAGGCGTAGATGAGTGCAGTGCCAGCTAGGCCGGCGCACGCGGGCCATGCCAGGATGCATGGCACAGCGCAAAGGGCAATCCCGGCCAACTCCAACATGCACCTCATCCGATGACCGATATCACCAGGCTCGAACTCGCCGTTGCGCAGCCGCTCGATCTTGTCGTTCAACAAGCCCATCTCTTGCTCGGACGCCAAGTCAACGTACCTGCACGCCGCCTGGAGTGATCGGCGTGGGCCGTACTCGGCGAGGTCTTGGACGAAACGACCACGCAGCTCGGCCAATCGTTCGCTTGATCCTGCAAGAGGCGGTCGATGGCGCTGACGACTTCCTCGTCACTGACATTCATCAACTGCTCATCGGCAGCTCTGGCGTGATTCCCCGCAGCGGCAAGGCCCCGGTTCATATCGGCCACGAGAGCTTCGAGGTCGGTGAGGTTGCGTTCGATGTCGTCACGGTCTGCGTGATCGAGATAGGAGGTCCAAAGATCATCGAGCGCCAGCAGGCGGTCAATGCTCAGGACGGCATCCAGGCTCTCGCGGGTGCGGCTCAGTTCCACTGCCATTGCGCCTCCAGAGGTCGGGATCGATCGCTCACGCCGTGAGCTATGGGGTGGCGGACTTTAGCAACCATCCCCCCTGATCGTTGGGAATCCGTGCTAGGGTTTCGCGCTGCGTTCGGGTGATCCCCACCGATGATCTCGAACGCAGATGCCCAATGGCCTCACGTGGGCTGGGGGGCATCCAAGCAAATGTGATGATGTTGGCGGGCTGGGAGCATCCCCATACGCCCAGCCCGCCTCGCACTCCTTATGAGCCCGAGTACGCGAGACGACCTGATCTTTGTGCTGGTGACCATCGTGATGATGGTGGCGTCAGGCGTAGGCGCGTACTACTACGGCATGTGGGGTGGGCCATGAGGATCATCGAAGCCGTCCGGGCGCCCGAAGCGACGGCCTTCTCTCAGTAGCCATCATTGGGCGCACCATGTCCGCGATAGCGGGGCAGGATAGACGTCATGGCAATTGACAGGGTCGTCAAAGGACACTGCCGCCTGCGGCGATCACGACGGTTCAATGCCGTCATGCTGACTGCGGCATGGACGATGCTGGCGGGAACTCCAGCAGCAGCGGTCGGTGTCATCGCCCACGATAAGACGGCCGAGACTGTAGGGGAGGTTGTAGTTTTCGGTTCCGGCGCCGCAGTGTTAGGAGCAAGCGAGCTAGCGAAAAGGAAGGGGCTTACTGCTCGGAATGGACATTTCCTGCACACGGTGGGTCCTATGGACCGTTCTGTAACCGAAATCGAAGCGCGTAGAGCTTCCCTACACAAACGAGGCGTAGTTCATCTCGTAGCGTCATTGCGAGAATAAAATCCTGGTTGCTATCAAATCTGATCGCAGTCGTTTAGCCCTTCGACATCTGCTAAAGGCTTCTCTTGCGGTTGCCGATCGACCGCCAATCTTTCTCCCTAATAGCTAGGAGCAGAGCAAGAGAAGCCGTATTTTTCTTTTCAGTAGTAATCAAGATTCTTTTCATCTATAAGCCACCACCCGCCCCGCCCCACAACGGAACGAAAACGCCACACGGCCACGCGCTGCTAGCGCATCACACTGGCATAACTATGTTGTGGCGGTGTGATGCGCTAGCGAAAGGGCATCCGATAGGTGCCCGTAAAGCGCGGGGGCGTGAGGCGAAAACGAACTCGAAACGGGGCGGGGCGGGTGGTGGCTCAGCCGCGCAAGGCGCGGCTGTATCCCATCCGGTTTGGGTGCATGGGATAGCGGATGGGGTAATGCACGGGATGGCGGATGGAGTAACGGCGTGGGAAAGCAGATAGGCCAGCGATGACCAGCAACTCACGCTGCGACTGCGATGTCGTCCTTGCCTGGAGCCAATGCCTTCAACTGCGACTGTGGTCCCAAGACCTTCGCCATCAGCTCGTCCAGGGCTTCTCTGCTCTGCGTCGTTACGAGCTGCCGGGCCTGGATGATTTCGTCCTCAACGGGAATCTCGGGCTGGCCGACCAACTCATCGATCACGTGCGCATAGTGCTCGAACATGACTTTGGGAGAGTGGCCCGCCCACTTGGCAACGACGAGGGGGTTCTCGCGTGACCGAAGGTGCAACGAAACGAACGTGGCGCGGCAGTCGCGCGGCACGGCTTCTGCCAACCGTGGCTGCGGGTACTTCTTGCTCGATGCCAGCTTCACGAGCACGGGTTTCCATGCGCGATTGCGCCAGTTGTTGTACTGCGATTTGGACCATTCCTTGCCGTCATGGTTGGGAAAGACAAGCTGATCTTCGGTCGGGTTGCCGCGGGCCTCGCGCAGTTCGGCCAGGTCCGTCGCGAGTGCGGCGGACAGGGGCACGTGGCGAGGTTTGTCTGTCTTGGTCTTGTCGAGCACGATGATTTTGGTTTCGATGTTGCCCCAGGTGAGGGCAAGTGCCTCCTCGGGGCGCAGGCCGGCGTAGGCCATCAGCACCACCAGGCAGGCGTCGGCGAGCCGGAGCACCTTGTGGTCCGCTCGGGCGCTGGCGCTGCGTCCGCGGAGCTGGAAACGGACGCGCTCGACCACCAGCGGTGGGAAGGGGCGCGGAAGGCGCTGGCGCGCGGCGCGTGGCTTGGGCACTTCCCGCACCGGGTTTTCGCTGACCTTCTTCAACCGCTTGGCCATCTTGAACACCGACGACATCACCAAGAACACCTTGCGCTGGCTCTCGTTGCCGACGCCGCGCTCGCGCATGTCGGCAAGAATCTCGTCAAAGAGCTGCGGTTCGGCGACGAACTCCACCAGCAGATGATGGTCGTGGCGACCCTTGATGTGCGGGTCCCATGCTTGTTCGTACCGGGTGAGCGTTTTCGGCGCTAGGCGCGGCTCGGCGTACGACCGCTTCCACTGCTCGTACGCTTGCGCCAACGTGTCGCGCGATACGCGAGGGATGGGCTCGCCGCGCAGCTTACGCGCCCTGACCTGGACATCGAAGTCTTTGGCGTCTTTCCTGCTGCCGAAGGACCGGCTGCGCGGCCGTCGGCCTTCGCGCCACTTGACCTCGTAGTGGGTGCCGTCCTTGGTCTTGTATGGATGCACGCTCAACGCTGGCGCTCCTTCGGTGTTCTGCGATCGAACATCTATCGAACACAGTAGCGGAGGGATCGGACGGAAACCGGCCTATTTGCGCCGTATATGCGGGCAGAATGGCGCTGAGTACGGCCTTGTCGAGGCGGCGCTCTCCCAGCTGAGCTAATCGCCCTGGGATGCGCTCTAGCCTATCAACGGAGAGCGGGCGCATCGCGCCCGTGGACTCTCCTACACCTCCTTTCACCGATGCGAGGCAGATCGTGCCGCGGCCTGCGCTCACGCTTGGCCGCGGGATGATCTCGATCTCAAGCTTCGAGCTTCTTGGCTCACGGCACGATCACAGTCTGGCCTTCACGTCCTTCTCCAGCCGCTTCAATGCCCCCCACCCCGCGGGCGCTCGCGCCGGCTTCGCCGGCTCCTTCGGTACCGGTGCCGCCACCCGATGCGGGGCCGCCTGAACCGAGTTCGCCGTCTTCGCCTTCGCTGCCACGACTCGCCCGCGACCCCCGGCCTTCGTAAGGCGATTCGGTTTCATAGGGCGAGGATTCGGTGCCTGTGCGCCGCACTTGCGATTCGCCTTCGCCGCCCTGCGTCGTGGTGCTGCCGCCACCAGACTCGATCGTCTTGACCACTTCGGCGACCGTGTTGGAGGAGATCGCAAAGCCCACGCCCGTGCTGCCTGGCTGGGATCCTTCGGTGCGCGCGGCGTCGCTCGCGATTTGCGAGTTGACACCGATCACATCGCCTTCGGCGTTGAGCAGCGGACCGCCTGAGTTGCCCGGATTCAGGGGTGCATCGGTCTGGATCACGTTCTTGATCGTCGCGCCGTCGGGAGCGGAGATTTCGCGTCCAAGCGCCGACACGATGCCCTTTGTCAGCGTCTCATCCAGACCATATGGATTGCCGAGCGCGTACACCGGGTCGCCAACCTGCACCGAGCCGGAGCTGACCAGCTTCAGCGGCTGCAGGCCGAGACCCGAAGGGTCGACCTTGATCAGGGCGAGATCGCTGTTGGGATCTGCGCCAACCACGCTCGCCGAGCGGGTCGCGCTCGTGGACTTGCCGGGACTGACGGAGATGCTCGTGCCTTCGGAGATCACGTGGTTGTTGGTAAGGATCAAACCTTCGTCGTTGAGCACGATCCCGGTGCCGCTGTCGCCCCCATCGGCAGTCGCCACCTTGATCGACACGACGCCGGAAGCATCGCGCTGGTACACCTGCGTGGCCGTCGGCGTCGTAGCGGACACGTCTTTTGTAGCGCCGGCGGCCGAGCCGCTCGTCGACTTCGCAATCGTGTCGGTGGCCTGACCCCGACTCGAGTGGGCGGCCACCGCGAACACGACGCTCGCCGTGGCGGCTCCCACGAGAGCCGCAATTGTCATTGGAAGAAATATGCGCTTCACGATGCACCTCCGAGTTCGGGAGTCTCAGTGTGCGCGCTGTGCATGTGCGAGCGCTAACGCCACTCGAAAGCGTGCCTAACGAGCTCGGAAAACCTTGATAACGGAGTTCACGGCGGATGAAGTGGTGCGATATCCAGCGGCGGACCGCCTCCAGCCGGATCGCCGGATCGGCTCACGGGCCGCTACGCTACGGATGCCCCTGGCGTCGTGGCGGAGTGGCTACGCAGCGGCCTGCAAAGCCGTCTACACCGGTTCGATTCCGGTCGACGCCTCTCGCTACTCAGCCGCGATGTGAGAGGCCGTGGATGGAGGTGGAGTTCGCGCGCGAATGAGCGCCTTGCCGCTCCCGGTCAAGGACGTACTCCGGAACTGCGCGCAGCGGGACTCGTGCACCTACACGACGAGCTTGTGCTCGTGACGCCGTACAGCCCAGCGCTTCGACCGGCTCGAACTCTGGCGGCCTAGAAACCGCACTACTCGTACGATTCCGTACGCTTCCGCACTTATTTGCTATCGTGTGTGTATGACGACGATCAAAGCTGAGGAGGTTCGGATTCCTCGCCGGGCTCGGGAGGCTGTTGCCCATCATGAGGAGGTGGTGGTCTTCAACCGCGAGCGACCGGCATATGTGATCGTCCATCCCGACGATCGCGGGCGGACGGCTGCCGCGCGTCGCGGACGGCCCCTGGGGGAGGCGCTTGCGCTGCTCGCGCAAGCCGCGCCGCCCGATCCCGCGTTTGCGCAGGACATGGAAGCGGTGCTCAGCGCCATCGGGCCGGCGCCGGCCGATCCGTGGGCACAGTCCTAGACACCACCGTCTTCATCGAGCTCGAGCGTGCCGTGCGCGGCCTGCCCGCCGCACACGGGATGGCGGCGGTCGCGAAGCGCTTGCAGTCGCGGCTGGGCGAGAGCGAGGAGGTTGCGATCGCCGCGATCACCGCCTCGGAGCTGTTGCACGGTGTGCACCGGGCCACCGACGAGCATCGCGCGGGACGCGAGGCGTTCGTGGAGGCCGTGCTCGCGGCATTCCCGACGATTGCCTTCGACCTGCTTGTGGCGCGCGTCCACGCAAGGCTGTGGGCCGGCCTGGCCTCATCAGGAACCGAAGTCGGCGCCCACGACCGACTCATCGCCGCCACCGCGATGTCCGCCGGATGGCGAGTCGGGACGGCCAACATCCGGCACTTCAAGCGAATCCCGGGACTGGACACGACGCCTCTCAAGCTGACCTGATCGCAGACCTACGTCGCCTGGCGTGCGCGAAAGCCAACCCCACCGGACTGCGCGCCCCACGCGCGCGGCGGCGCAACCCCATCGCTCGCTTCATTACAGAGCGCGTAGCTTGACCGCGGTCGGGTACGCGTTCTCTACGGATGCCACACGCAACTGCCTGACATATGGTCGAGAGCCAGACGGTGGCCGCGGTGGCCGGGCCAAAGTGCAAGCCGCGATGTGTCGGCGGGCAGGCCGCGTCAGTCGCCGTCGGTCGCCCACTACTGAACCATCTTACCGAATGGAGCGTGTTCCAATGCCACAGACAAAGACCCAGCGCAGCACCCCGGCACGCAAGGCCGCGGGTACGCAGGCGCGCAAGGCCGCGAGTACGCGCAGAGGCGCAGCCGCAAACCACAAGAAGTCGGCGCAAGCGAGCAGGCTCGACCGCACCGGGGAGCTCTCCGAGGAAGTGCTGAAGTCGCTGGAGTCCGGCCAGCGCGCCGCGATCGACGCGGTGCGCAAGTTCATCGACACCGTGGACGAGCGGCTGCCCTCCGCCGGCGAGCGCGCGTCCAGGCGCCAGGAGGTCGTGGATGCCGCGATGGAGATGGCCGACCGGCTCGTGCACACCCAGTACGACTTCATTCGCGAAGTGGTGCACAGCGCCGGCAAGGCGCTGGGTCGCCAGCAGGACGGAAAGAAGTAGTGCGATGGCGAACCTGGGCGGGAGCGCGAGCAGCGAGATCGACGCACCCTTGAAGACGGTCTGGGCGGCGGTGCAGGACGTCATCTGCGCCCCCTCCTGGCAGGGCGGGCTCGATGCGATGACCGCGCTGGAGCACGACGCGCAGGGCCGACCGACGCTGGTCGAAACCGAGAACGACATCAAGGTCAAGCGCGTCAAGGCCCGGGTTCGCTTTCGCTACGACGGACCCACGCGCCTGGAGTGGACGCAGGAGCAGGGCGACATGAAATCGGTCGAGGGCTCCTGGCAGCTTGAGGATCTCGGCGACGGGCGCACGCGGGCCACCTACAACCTCGACGCCGATCCGGGCCGGATGCTCGGAATGCTGATCCGCGGGCCGGTCGAGGCCGCGACACGCGCGATTTTCGTAAGCGGCCGCCCCGGCGAGCTCAAGCGATACGTCGAGAGCGCCCGGCAAACACGCGCATAGCAGCGCGCGCGCAGTCGCTCGCCCTGCCCAGTTCGGCCCACCCAGCTCGTGCCGATCCTCTCGCGGGGACCGGTTGGCCGGCTCGACGCGCAGGGGCCGCACCTGTTGCGCGATCTGGTCAAGCGGTCACACACGCGCGCGCTCAGCGCCTGGACACGGGAATCGCCTCCGAGAGACTGCGCCCGAGCCCGATTCGGATGCGCCCGAGCGCGATTCGGACAGACTCCGAGTAGCGGCTCGCCTCCGCCCATGCGGGCGCCGGTTCGCGGCGGTGCGTCAGCTTGCTGTCGCCGCCAGCGGACCGGCGTCCAACTCCTCGCTTCTCACAGGCCTCAGGCGCGCCGCTAGCGGCAGTCCCAGCAGCGACACGGCCGCCATCGTGAGAAACGCGGCGAGCGGCTCGTGAACCAGGATCTGCACGATCAGCGCCACCACGAGCCCGCCCAGGTTGCCCGCCATCCACACGATCGCCCCGGCGGTGCCGGCCGCCGGCCCGGCGAGGCGCTCGGTCGCGGTCAGGATCACCGGCAGCGCCGGCAGCAAGATCGCGCCCATGACGACGATCGTGACCGCGCGAGCGCCCAGCCACGGCAGCACCCCGAGCGCCGCGCAACCAAGGCAGCCCACGATCACCGCCGTGCGCATGAAGCCCCGCTCGATCCCCCTGCCCGCGACGATCGGCGGCAGCACCGCGCACCCGACGACGCCGGCTATCACCATCCCGACGAGCAGCGCGCCGGCAGCCTGTTCGGATACGCCGGCCGGGTGCAGCAGCGTCTGCAGCCAGGTGGCGAGCGCCACGAAGATGCCAAACCCGACAAACACGAGCCCGCACAACGTGCGCATCGTGGGCAGCGCCCACAGCGCCCGCGCCGCGTTCCCCTCGATGGCAGCGTGCTCGGCGCTCTCCTGTGCGGGCCGACGCAGCGTCGCAAGCAGCGCGAGCGCCGGCAGCGCGGCCAGCAGCGCCTCGACGACGAGCAGGCGCTCGATGTGCCCGTGTCCGCCGAGCGTGGGCCCGAGCAGCAGTGCGATCAGCATGCCCACGAAGCCGCCGGCGGACCCCATCGCGATACCGCCGGCGCGCTGCTCGAGCGGCAGATACTCCCCGGCGAGCTTGCTCACCGCGCTCAGCACGACCGGCTGTGCGACCGCCACCGCCACCTGCCCGGCCATCGCCCACGCGAACGTGTCACCACCCAGGCGCAGCAACCCGCCAGCCGCCACCAGCCCGCCGCCCGCCGCCAGCACCGGGCGAAACCAGCGATCGAGCAGGATGCCGGCGGGAATCGCGAGCACCACGTACAGCAGCGGGAAGATCTCCGCCAACCAGCCCACGGCGCCCACCGACACGCCGTAGTGGCGCGCCGTCTCGGTCGTGATCGCGGCAAACGTCAACCACAGCACCTGCGTGGCGGCGCACACCAGGCTGTAAGCCACGATCACACTCCAACCGCTTGCCCGTCTCACGTCTCCGCGCTCCAAGAAATCGTCACAGCTCCCGCCAATGCTGCATCGCGCTCAAGCCTACCTGCCATGGGGGCGCGCGACATGCATGCTGCTCTGCGCAGATCGACCCGCTCATAGGCGGGCCGATCCGGGGAGGGAATGAGGGAGGAACGATGCCCTCCACAGTGTGTTGCCCGAAGTTCCCGATATCAAACGCGCTTTCCGAGCCATCGCACAGGCGGGTGACGCCGGCGTCCCGAACCCGCCGCGGTCAGACGCTCGAAAGCGACTGCACGCCACCGCCGCGCGCGTCGCGTACGCGCATCGCGTTCTTCACGCTGTAGAGATGGCTGTCGGCACGCGCCACACACTCGGCGAGGCTCTCGCCCGGCAGCCACTCGCCAATCCCCACCGACCACGTTACCGGCAGACCGTTCACGTGCAGCCGGTCGAGCACGGCGACCGCGTCGCGCGGCGAGGTGGCCGGCAGCAGCAGCACGAACTCGTCGCCGCCGTGGCGCGCGAGAATGTCGCCGGTGCGCAGACATGCGCGCCACGCCGCGCCAAGGTCGGTGAGCACGCGGTCCCCCGCGACGTGACCGCGCCGGTCGTTGATCTGCTTGAAGTCGTCGAGGTCCAGCAGCGCGAGCGTGAGCGGGTTGCCACTGCGCTGCGCGATCGCGTGCTCGCGGGTGGCGGCCGCAAGGAAGCCGTTGCGGTTGAGCAGACCGGTGAGCTGGTCGGTATCGGCCTGACGGCGCAGGCTCTCGCTGAGATACCCGAGCACCAGGCAGATCGACCAGATCGTGACCGTTACGGTCGCCCAGTACACGCCCACGTGGGGAAGGCCGCCGAAGAACAGTCCGACGCCGAAGCCGACGGAGATCAATACGCCCTGCGCAACCACCACGCGACGCTCGAAGAAGTGGGCCGAGTAGATCGCGATCCACGGGTAGGCAAACGCCGCGACCATCATGCCTCCGTGCGTGGCGGCGTGCGCGACCAGGATGCTCGTGACGACCGACCCGAGCGCGGCGAGCAGCTCGAAGCCGATCGTGGGGATGCGCAACGCGAACAGCCACACTCCGAGCGCGCCGAGGAGCGCCAGCACACCGGCGAGGGCAATCAGCCCGGTCGGCTCGACCGAGCTGATCGGGAAGGCGAGCAGGCCCAGAGCCATCATCCCCTTGAACAGGAACAGCAGCGCCAGCGCCCACGCCATCGGCGGCTTGTCGGCGACGACGCGGCGAGCGAGGCAGCGCAACCGCTGCGCCCCGATCGGGGCGGGCGGCGATGGGGTCTCGGCGAGAGTCGCCCCTACTCGGAGTGACGGAGATGATTCGTGTGTCATCGCTTAGCTATCTCTTCGGAGCGGATGCACCGGCGCTTGAGCACGAATCTCGGCCTACAACGATCCTTGCGCCCGCCCATGCGCTTCGCCGCCGCTAGGCTGAATGCGATGGGACTGTTCAAAACGCGCGCAGCGAGCACGATCGACAGCGCGAGCGCACTGAGCGGCCGCGAGCAGCCGATGGCCGTGGCGGAGCGCAATCTCGTGCTCGGCACGCCGATGCGCGCGCCTTTCCCCGAAACGGTGCACGTCGTGCTGTTTGGCATGGGCTGCTTCTGGGGCGCCGAGCGAGTCTTCTGGCAGGCGCCCGGCGTCTTCACCACGGCGGTGGGATACGCGGGGGGCTTTACGCCCAACCCCACCTACGAGGAGGTGTGCAGCGGCCGCACGGGCCATGCCGAGGTGGTGCTCGTCGCCTACGACACGATGCTCACCGGCTTCGAGGAGATGTTGAAGCTCTTCTGGGAGGGCCACGATCCCACGCAGTCGATGCGCCAGGGCAACGACGTCGGCACGCAATATCGCTCGATCGCGATCTGCCCCGAGGAGTCGCAGGAGCGCGCCGCGCTGGCCTCGCGCGAGGCCTACCAGCGCGTTCTCAGCGCAAGCGGCCATGGCGAGATCGCGACCGAGATCCTGGGTCCCAGCACAACGCCCGCGGACCCCACGCGCGAGTTCTACTACGCCGAGGACTACCACCAGCAGTACCTGGAGAAGAACCCCGGTGGCTACTGTGGCCTGGGCGGCACGGGCGTGGCCTGCCCGGTCGGCTTGACGGCGAGCTGAGCGCAACCGCGAGCAGCAGCCCAACCGCGAGCCGAGCCTGGAGCGCGAGCCCAGCCTGGAGCGCGAGCCCAGCCTGGAGCGCGAGCCGAGCCTGGAGCGCGAGCCCCCACCGCGAGCCCAGCCCCAGACGCCGAAACCCCGCCGGTGGCGGGGTTTCGGGTCGTGGGTTACGGAACCGGGCGGGCGCGCACAGAGGAAACGCGCCCGCCCTGCCCCGGCTATGCGGTGCTGCCCGCCGGAGCCGGCTGGAAGGCCGGCGGGTGCGGTCCGCCCAGCGTCGGCACGTCCGAGGGGTACACCTCGTTGCCGTGGATCGCGTGATCGCCGATCTCCAGTTCCTCGTCGGTGTGCCTGAGCGGCACGAAGATGCCGATCACCTTGAGGATGATGAACGTCACCACCGCGGTCCAACAGATCACGAACAGCGCCGCCTCGGCCTGCCATCGCAGCAGCGTCCAGCCGCCGCCGAGCAGCAACCCCGTCGCCCCCGGCAGGTTCGGCGCGCCTTTCACGCCGATGTACTCGACCACCGCAGGGTCGGCCAAGAGCCCGACCAGCAGACCCCCGAACAGCCCCGCGATCCCGTGTGTATAGATCACCCCCAGGGTGTCGTCCACGTGTCTGAACATCGGCGCTCGGCTGAGATAGCGGATCGCCATCCACACGATCGTCGCATCGACAACGCCGATCACGATCGCGCCCCAGCCGTTCACGAACCCGGCCGCGGGCGTGATGCCAACCAGGCCCGTGATCATGCCGTTGACGGCCCCGATCATCGACGGCTTGTCGCGGTAGATGTAGTCCCACGCGATCCACACCATCATCGCCACCGCGGTGCACAGGTTGGTGTTGATGACGGCCGCCGAGGCGTCGGCCCCCGCGTAGTAGGAGTCGCCGCCGTTGAAGCCGTTCCAGCCGAGCCACAGCAGACCGGCGCCGACCGCGACCATCAACAGGTTGTTGGGCGCGTCGATCTCTCGATCTCGCTGCAATCGTGGACCGATCACCCACGCGAACACGAACCCTGAGATGCCGGCGGACAGGTGGATCACATACCCACCGGAATAGTCCAGGGCGCCGTGCGCGGCGAAATAGCCGCCACCCCACAGCAGGAACGCGTCGACCGCGTACACGAACGTGATCCATAGGACCACGTAGGGGATCCACGCCTTGATGTTGACCCGCCCGAGCACCGAGCCGAGCGCCAGGATCGGGGTGATCGCGGCGAACACGAACTGGAAGTACACGAGCGAGGCCTCGGGGAAGTGGAACGGCGGTCCGGTCGTAATCGACTGGATTTCCGCCTGGCCCTCCTCGCCGATGTGGCTGAGTACGCTGCCCGGTTCTCCGAGCATCGTGCCGAAGAAGCCTTTCGTACCGAAGATGCCGCCGCCGCTATGGGCGATCGGGTGGCCGAAGCCCATCTTGAAGGCCCACAGGCACCACACGATCAGCGTCATACAAAACGCCACGAACGTGAGCATCATGCTGTTGACCGACCAGCGCTTCTGCATGACCCCGCCGTACAGCACGGCGAGACCGGGAAGACTCATCAGCCCGACGAACGTCGCCGCGGTCATCTGCCACGCGTTGTCGCCGGCGTTGAGCCAGGGTGGATATGACAGCCAGGTCATGTGCCTCCGTTTCCTACTGTTTATAGATGTGCGACGCCGCCGCCCGCTTGCGCCCCGAATGGGGCGCCCCATGCGGTGGCGACGCGCTCTTTAGCTTCGCTTATGAAACCGGGGGCGCGGGGGCGCGGCTAGGGACATCGTGGCCAACACTTGGCCGGCCGCTTTCGACATTTGTATAGATGACTCCGCGCAGGCCAGTGGGGACGGGCCAAAAGACCCGGTGCGGCCGCTCAGTCAAACGGAAAGCCTGCCCGTCGGCAGGCTTCTCGCAGCGGCTGGCCGATCTGCTTGACCGAGGCCGGCGAGGCGCACATGGCTCTGGCGCGCGCTCCACAAGCATGTATGTAGGCGGCGCCCAGACTGCTGGCGACGGTCACATCGACACAGTCCTTGGGCTCGCGCGATCCGCTCGTTAGCGCAAACGCGCCGAAACCGATCGCGATCAGCGCCACGCAAGCCAGCAGAGTCGCGACGACCGTCCTCTCGCGCCGCCCCCAGCGCAGGGGCTCGGACAGCCGTTTGGACTGATCGACCATGATCATCGCGCGCCCCAGTGTAGGGCCGGCGGCTCGCACGGTCCAAATCGGCGCGAACCGCGCGCGCTGGCCGCCCGCCACGCGGAGCGGCTTGGGCACTGCGACGCTACTCGGCGGACGTCGAGGGCGCCTCGCCCGGCTCGGGCGAAAAGCGCAGCGCGGCCGAGTTGATGCAGTAGCGCTGTCCGCTCGGCCCGGGCCCGTCGTCGAACACATGCCCGAGGTGCCCACCGCAGTTGCGGCACACAACCTCGGTGCGGCGCATCAGCAGGCTGTTGTCGGGGCGCAGCTCGACGGTCTCGGCGACCGCCGGCTCGGTGAAGCTCGGCCAGCCCGTACCCGACTCGAACTTCGTCTCGGAGCTGAACAGATCGCTGCCGCAGCCGGCGCAGCGGTAGGTGCCCGAGTCCTTGTTGTACACATACTCGCCGCTGAACGGCGCCTCGGTGCCGGCGCGGCGCAGCACCTCGTACTGCTCGGGGGTCAGGCGCTCGCGCCACTGCTCCTCTGAAACGTGATGGTCGGTCATAACAGCGTTTTAGCAGGGGAACCGTGGCGCATGCGCCACGGTCTGCATGGCCGCATGCGGCCATGCCCGGGGACGTGCATGCACGTCCCCGCCGAACGGGTGCATGCACCCGTTCGGCCGCCCGGCACATGTGCCGGGCGGAACGCGGGCGCGCATGCGCGCCCGCGCCAGTCGGTACATGTACCGACTGGAACAGACCATCGCGGCTGCTATCCTGATCCTTACGTTCACGTCAACTTCAACATCCCGCTTCGGCGTGCACGCCGGACACGAGCACTACCGCTGGTGGGCGCTGTCCTGCACGAGCCTCGGCATGCTGCTCGCCGCCACCAACTCGGGCACGCTGATCATCGCGCTGCCGAGCCTCGAGCGCTCGCTGAAAACAAGCCTGCTCGCGCTCGTGTGGGTGATCCTCGCCTACCTGATCGCCGCCACGGTGCTGGTGCTCACGGCCGGGCGGCTCAGCGACCTGTTCGGGCGCAAGCGCGCCTACGTCGGCGGCTTTCTTGTGTTCGCGCTCGCCTCGCTCGGCGCCGGCTTCTCGACCGACGCGACGATCCTGATCTGCTGGCGCGTGCTGCAGGGGATCGGCTCCGCCTTCCTGTTCGCCAACGCCGCCGCCCTGGTCACCGACGCCTTCCCGCGCGAGCAGCTCGGACTGGCGATGGGCGCCAACACGATGGTCGCCGCCGTCGGCCTCGTGCTCGGCCCCGTGCTCGGCGGCGCGCTCGTGGAGATCTCCTGGCACTGGGTGTTCTGGTTCAACGTCCCGCTCGCGCTCGCCGGCGCCGCCTGGGGCGGGCTGATCCTGCGCGAGCTGGCCAAGCCCGACAGGGTGCGCGGCTTCGACACGCTCGGCACCACCGTCTTCATCCTCGGGCTGACGGGGCTCGTGCTCGGCGTCTCCAAGGGCGGGCTCTCCGGCTGGGAGAACCCGGTCGTGATCGCGGGGCTTGCCGCCGCCGCCGTGCTGCTGCCGCTGTGGGTGGCTATCGAGCGCCGCACGCGCGTGCCGATGCTCGACCTCTCGATCTTCGCCAACCGCCTGTTCGCCGCCGCCACCGGCGCCGCCTTCATCAACGGGCTGGCGCGCTTCGCGCTGATGTTCCTGTTCGTGTTCTACTTCCAGGGCGCCCAGTCGGACAGCCCGATCGAAGCCGGCATCAGGCTGATACCGCTGGCGCTCGGCATGCTGATCGCCTCCCCCCTGGCCGGCATGCGCGCCGACCGCCACGGCTCGCGCAACCTCGCCGCCGGAGGAATGCTGGTGACGGCCGCCGGCCTTGCCGCGATGACCACGCTTCAGGTCCACACGCCCTACTGGCAGTCGATGATCTGGCTCGCCCTGGTCGGGGTCGGCTCGGGTATGTTCAACAGCCCCAACACCGCCGCGATGATGGGCGTCGTACCGGCGCGCCGGCGCGGCGTGGCGGCCGGCGCGCGCACGCTCGTGCAGAACACCGGCGCGGTGCTCTCGATCGCGTTCGTGCTCGCGATCGTCACCTCGGCGGTCCCCAAGGCGACGCTGTTCGCGGTCTTCTCCGGGGTCACCAAGGGCCTATCCGAGCAGAAGCTCTCGCCGTTCATCGCCAACATGCACGTCGCCCTGTGGGTGCTGGCCGCCACCTCCGTCGTCGGCGCGTTCGTGTGCCTGCTGCGCCCGCGCCAGGCCAGCGCCCCGCAGGAGGACGAGCCCGGCTCGCGCGAGCAGCACGCCCCGCAACCTCGCGCCGGCGAAGCCGACGCCGCGCTGCGCGTGGGGGTGCGAGCGTGAACGCCACCCACACCCGCCCCGGCGCACCCGCGGCGAGCCTGCGCATCGGCGATGTCGCCAAGCTCGCCGGCACCACACCGCGCACGATCCGCTACTACGAGGAAATCGGCCTGCTGCCCGGCGCCCCGGCGCGCCCGTCCGGCGGGCACCGCCTCTACACGCCCGCCGAGGTCGAGCGCCTGCGCGAAGTGATGCGCCTGAAGGAGCTGCTCGGCGTGAGCCTCGACGAGCTCAAGAGCCTGCTCACAGCCGAGGAGGCGCGAGCTGCCGTGCGCGCCCAGCTGCGGCGCGAGGACGTCCGCCCCGAGCGCCGGCGCGAGCTGCTGGAGGAGGCGCTCGGCCACATCGACCGCCAGCTCGATCTCGTCGAGCACCGCGCCGCCGAGCTATCCAAGCTGCGCCGCGAGCTGACAAGCACGCGCCGCAGGGTGCTCGAGCGCCTCGCCGAGCTCGCGTCCTACAGTGAGATCAGTCCAGCGTCGTCCTAACCGGGCGGAAGGGAGCCAGCCGTGGAGCGCAAGTGGTGGACATTGATCGCCGTCTCGGTGGCGATCTTCATGCTGCTTCTCGACATCACCGTCGTCAACGTCGCGCTGCCCTCGATCCAGAAAGCGCTGAAATCATCCTTCTCCGACCTGCAGTGGGTCGTCAACGCCTACGCGCTCACGCTCGCGGCGTTCCTGCTGACGGCCGGCTCGATCGCCGACCTGAAGGGCCGCCGGCTCGTGTTCACGCTCGGCCTGGTCGTCTTCACCGCCTCCTCGGCCGTCTGCGGGCTCTCGAGCACGCCGCTGATGCTGAACCTGGCTCGCGCGGTGCAGGGCGTCGGCGGGGCGATGATGTTCGCGACCTCCCTCGCGCTGCTCGCACAGGCCTTCCACGGCCGCGAGCGCGGCACCGCCTTCGGCGTGTTCGGCGCCGTCACCGGCGCCGCCGTGGCGGTCGGCCCGGTCGTCGGCGGCATAATCACCTCGGGCATCGGCTGGCAGTGGATCTTCTTCGTCAACGTGCCGATCGGCATCGCCGCCGTCGCGATCACGCTGTCGCGCGTCGTGGAGTCCAGCGACCCGGGTGCGCGCCGCGTCGACTGGATCGGCCTCCTCACCTTCTCCGGCGCCCTGTTCATGCTCGTGTTCGCGCTGATCGAGGGCAACGAAGATGGCTGGGGCTCCACGCGGATCGTCTCGCTGCTGCTCGGAGCGCTGGTGCTGTTCCTCGCCTTCCTGGTCGCCGAGCTCAGGCAGCAGCGGCCGATGCTCGACCTCTCGCTGTTCCGCAAGCCCGCGTTCACCGGCGCCAGCATCGTCGCCTTCGCCGTCTCCTCCTCGATCTTCGCGATGTTCCTGTACCTGACGCTCTACATCCAGGACGTGCTCGGCTACAGCGCCCTGCAGGCGGGCCTGCGCTTCCTGCCGATCACGCTGCTCTCGTTCGTCGCCGCCCCGATCGCAGGCCGCTTGAGCGTGCGCATGCCCGTGCGCTACCTGCTCGGCGGCGGGCTGCTGCTCGTCGGCGCGGGACTGCTCGCGATGACCGCGATAAGCGCAACCTCGGGCTGGACGACGCTGATCCCGGGCTTTGCGATCGCGGGCGTGGGCATCGGCATGATCAACCCGCCGCTCGCCTCCACCGCGATCGGCGTCGTGCACTTCTCGCGCAGCGGCATGGCCTCGGGCATCAACTCGACCTTCCGCCAGGTCGGCATCGCCACGGGCATCGCCGGCCTCGGGGCGGTCTTTCAGCACGACGTGCTGAGCACCACCACGGGCGCGCTCGGCGGGCAGCTGAGGTCTGTGCAGTCCGCCGCCCATGGGCATCTGAACACGCTGCTTCAGTCAGGCGAAGTCAGGCAGGTGTTCCACGCGCTCTCCCCGGTGGCGCAGGTTGCGCTCAAGCACTCCTACCGCGTCGGCTTCACCGAAGCCTTCGACCACATCCTGCTGATCGCCGCCGCGATCGCGTTCGTGGGCGCCGTGCTCGCGCTCGTGCTGGTGCGCCAGCGGGATTTCGTGGCCTCGCACGCCCCGGCCGCCGAGACGCCGGCGGGCGTGCGCGCGAGCGAGGGCTCAGCTCCCGAGCCTGTCGTAGCCGGCGCAGGACACGACGGGTAGACGCGGGTAGCGTGGATAGGTTGGGTCTGTGCGCGAGCGCTCGCACAGCGAGAACACCGACCCGCGCGTGTTGGGCACGAGGCGCCGGTGCCCGCAGGTGTCGCACAGACCCGCGTTGGGAGCGGGCGGAAGCGAAGGAGACGGGTTGCGAGCGAACATCGAGCAGAGCGTAGTCGCCCAACCCGGCACGCATCGCCGTTCGACCGCCACGGGCCCGAGACGTGCGACCTCCCAGGCCAACCGGCAAGCACGCCCACCCCTCCCCTGCAATAATAGTTGACTAAGCAACTATGGCCACCTTCTATCGACTGCTGAGCTTCCTTTCCCCCTACAGGCGCGGGGTGGTCGTGTCCTGGATCCTCGCCAGCTTCGCGATGGCGATGAGCGTCGTGCTGCCGCTGCTCACCGGCGAAGCGGTCGAAACGATCGGCTCGGGCGCCCGTCACGCGCGCCGTCACGAACTCGCGGCGCGCTCGCACGACCGCCACATGCTGCTGCTGTACGCGCTTGCGATCGTCGCGGTCGTGCTCGCGCGCTGGGGCTTCACCTACTGGCGGCGCATGATCGCCGGACGCGTGTCGCTCGGCGTCGAGTACGACCTGCGCGAGCGCCTCTACGCACAGCTGCAGCGCCTGGAGCTGGCGTTCTTCGACCACCAGCAGACCGGCCAGCTGATGTCGCGCGCCACCGTGGATCTGCCCGCCGTGCGCTTCTTCCTCGGCTATGGCCTCGTGTTCATCCTGCAGTTCGTGCTCACGATCGTGCTCGCGGGCGTGGTGATGATCGCGATCAACCCGGGCCTCGGTCTGATCGCGCTGGCGCCGGCCCCGTTCGTCGTGCTGATCTCCTACCGCTACGGTCGTCGCGCTCGCCCCGCGATCCAGGAGACCCAGCAGCGCATCGCCGAACTGACCGCCGAGGCGGAGGAGAACATCTCCGGCGTGCGCATCGTGAAGTCCTTCGCGCGCGAGCCGCGCCAGCTGGAGCGCTTCCGCGCCAGCGTGGGGCGCACCTTCGAGCAGGCGATGGTCGCCACCCGCCTCGAAGCCACCTACAACCCGGCGATCGGCTTCCTGCCCCAGCTCGGCATCGCGGCGGTGCTGCTGCTCGGCGGCAACGCCGTCATCCACGCCCACCTCACGCTCGGCCAGTTCACCACGTTCTACCTGCTGCTCAACATGCTCGTCGGCCCGCTGCGCTCGCTCGGCGTCACGCTCAACCTCGCCCAGCGCGCCACCGCCTCGGGCGCGCGCATCTTCCAGGTGCTCGACCGCGAGCCCACGCTCGCCGATCCGCCCGGCGCGCCGCCGCTGCCCGCCGGCAGCGGGCACGTGCAGCTGCGCGGCGTGACGCTGCGCTACAGCGACCCGCGCGACGAGCTGAACGTGGGCACCTACGCGCTGGCCGCAGAGCAGCGCGACAGCACGATCGCGCTGGAGGGCGGCGAGCCGAATCGCGATCGCGCCGCCGAGCGCAACGGGCACAGGGAGCCCGCGACCGCCGGACGCACCGTCCTGCGCGACATCGACCTCGACGTTCCCGCCGGGCGCACGATCGCGCTCGTGGGCGCCACCGGCTCGGGCAAGACCAGCCTCGTGGCGCTGATCTCGCGGCTGTACGACCCGATCGCGGGCGAGGTGCTGCTCGACGGCGCCAACGTGCGCGACGTCGGCCTGCTATCGCTGCGCTCGGCCGTGGCGGTCGTCGGCGACGATCCCTTCCTGTTCTCCGCGAGCGTCGCCGAGAACATCGCCTACGCGCGACCAAGCGCGTCGCCGGCCGAGATCGAAGACGCCGCCCGACGCGCCCAGGCACACGACTTCGTGCAGCGGCTGCCACAGGGCTACGACACCGAGATCGGCGAGCGCGGCCTCTCGCTCTCCGGCGGCCAGCGCCAGCGCCTCGCGATCGCGCGCGCGCTGCTCGCCAACCCGCGCGTGCTGATCCTCGACGACGCCACCTCCTCGGTCGACGCCTCCACCGAGCAGTCGATCAAGCTCGCGCTCGCCGAGGCGATGAGCGGGCGCACCACGTTCGTGATCGCCCACCGCCTCTCCACGATCGCGCTCGCGGATGAAATCGCCGTGCTCGACCACGGACGGATCGTCGCGCGCGGCGACCACGAGCAGCTGCTCGACGAATCCGAGCTGTACCGCGAGATCGTGGAACGCGGGCTGCCGGAGCACGTCTTCTTGACGAGCGAGACCCGCGAGCGCGAGGTGAGCGGCATATGAGCCCCCCGGGCGGCATGGGTCGCGGCGGCATGGGCGGCGGCATGGCGGGCCGCGCGGGCGGCGGACGCGGGCTTGGCCCCGGCATGCACCGCGGCGGCGCCCAGTGGGACGGCTCGCGCGCCAGCCGTGAGAGTCGCGGTCGCAACCTGCGCGGGCTGCTGGCGCTGCTCGCGCCCTATCGATTGCGTGTGGCGGGGATGCTCACCGCGCTGGTGCTCGGCACGGCGGCCTCGCTGGCGCCGCCGCTGCTGGCCAAGGCCGCGATCGACGAAGGCATCGAGCGCCACGACCTCCACACGCTCGTGCTCGTCGTCGTGGCGTTCCTCGCAGCCGCGCTGCTGGTGTGGCTGATGACCTACATCCAAACCTATCTCGTCGGCTGGGTCGGCCAGCGCACGCTCGCCGACCTGCGCATCCGCCTGTTCCGCCACCTGCAACGCCAGCCGATCGGCTTCTACGAGAGCCGCCCCGCCGGCGTGTTGATCTCGCGCATCACCAACGACGTCGAGGCGCTGGAAAGCCTCGTCACCGACTCGGTCGTGACGCTGTTCCAGTCGGGCCTGACGCTGATCGGCGCCGTCGCGGTGCTGCTCTATCTCGACGTCAAGCTCGCGCTGCTCACGTTCCTGATCCTGCCGCTGATCGGCGCCGGCAGCCTGTGGTTTCGCCTGACCTCGGCGGGCGCCTTCAGGCGCACGCGCGAGACGATCGGCGCGATCACCGCCTACCTGCAGGAGACGCTCTCGGGCATCCGCGTGGTGCGCAGCTTCGGCCAGGAGCCGCGCCACATGACCCGCTTCGCCGAGCTCAACGAGGACAACCGCGAGGCCAACATGGTCACGGTCAGGCTCAACGCCGCCTACTTCCCGGCCGTGGAAATGCTCTCCGGGGTGGCGATCGCGGGGATCGTGCTGTACGGCGGCTACCAGGCGATCTCCGGCAACGTCACCGCCGGCACGGTCGTCGCGTTCGTGGCGACGCTCGCCTATCTGATCGAACCGATACAGCAGCTCTCCCAGCTGTACACCACCTACCAGTCGGGCATGGCGGCCCTGGAGAAGATCTTCCAGCTGCTCGACGTCGAGCCGGAATTGATCGACAGGCCGGGGGCGCCCGCGTTGGAGCGCATTCGCGGGGAACTCAGCTTCGAGGACGTATCCTTCTCCTACCGACCCAGGCGGGTGCGCAGGAACGTCGAGAAGTCGCTCAGCGCACCGCTGGAGGCGGGCCTGCCCGCGCCGCTGGAAGACAGGGAGGTGCTCGCGCTGCGGCACATCGACCTGCAGATCCCCCCCGGCCAGACCGTCGCGCTAGTCGGCGCCACCGGCGCCGGCAAGTCCACGATGGCAAAGCTCGTGGCGCGCTTCTACGACCCGACGGATGGGCGCGTGACGATCGACGGCCACGACCTGCGCGAGGTCTCAAGCACCTCGCTGCGCTCGCAGATGGGCATCGTGCCCCAGGAGGCGTTTCTGTTCTCCGGCACGATCGCCGAGAACATCGCCTTCGGGCGCCCCGGCGCCGAACCGGAGCAGATCCGGGCCGCGGCCGCCGCGGTCGGCGCGGAGGAGTTCGTCTCAGAGCTGCCCGAGGGCTACGACACCGAGGTCGGCGAGCGCGGCGCACAGCTCTCCGCCGGCCAGCGCCAGCTGATCGCCTTCGCCCGCGCGCTGATCGCCGACCCGCGCATCCTGATCCTCGACGAGGCCACCTCCAACGTGGACCTGCACACCGAGGCGCGCATCGAGCAGGGCCTGCGGCGATTGCTCGCAGGACGAACATCGATCGTGATCGCCCACCGGCTCTCCACGATCCGCGGCGCCGGCAGGATCGTGGTGCTAGAGCACGGCAGGATCGCCGAGCAGGGCACCCACGAGGAGCTGATCGCGGCGGAGGGGCGCTACTACGATTTGTATCGCGACTGGGCGGTTCACGCGGCCGCCTGAGCGGAGCACAGGCGCTAGTCTCGCGAGGGTGTCAGAGCCCGCCTCTCCCCGTTTCGCCCGCACCGGCGTGCGCATGCCAAGGCTCCCAAGCGAGCGCGATTGGGAGCGCTCGGCCGTGCTCGAGCCGCGCCCTGCGCCGCGCCAACCCGAGCTGGTCGGCGACGGCGGCGGGCTGGCGTTCTCACCCGCCGCGCTCACGGGCCCACCCGAGCCGCTCGATCCACAGGAGCCCGCCGCGAGTGCGCTGCTCGCATACGTGGCCAAGCTGAGCGCCCCGAAGCGCCCGGCGCGCGCGCCGTGGAGGCGCGGAGCGGCGCCTGCCCCGCAGCCGCCCCCAACCCTCGACGGCTGGCGCGAGCTCGCGCGCACCGACGAGGAGGTCCTGTTCGCCTTCGGCCAACCCCCCAAGCTGCTCACGATGGCCTTCCGGCAAGCATCCCGCCGCCGCGGCTGGACCCACGTCGGGACGACCTCGGCAGGACCGCTGCGCGCCACGCGCGAGGGAATCCGCGCGTCCTCGTGGCGCCTTGACCCGACGCGCGAGCCCCAGACAGAGGACACGATGCTGCATGTGCTGCTCACAGAGCAGACCTTCGCCGGCGGCCAGCGCGCCGACGGCCGCGTGCTCGCACCCGACCTCTATATCGACGAGCGCGAACTGGTGCTCACCATGTTCGTCACGCCGCGGCCGGGCTACCAGAGCGGATCGCCCAATCCCGAGACCCCGGTGCGCATCGCCCTCCCCGAGGCGGTCGGACGGCGAGAGCCGATCGACGGCGCGCTGATGGACCTCCCCTGAGGCGGGGCCTCACAGGCGACCAGCTCCGGGACAGGGACTCGAACCCCAAACTCATGCTCCAGAGGCATGCGTGTTGCCAATTACACCATCCCGGAACGGCAGCCCAAGGATAGCTAAGCCTCGGCGCGCCCCCCGCCCGCCGCAAAGAACGCGGTGATCGCCGGCTCGAGCCCGGGGTCGAGCACCAGCAGCACCTCGTCGCCCGCCTCGATCGTCGTGTCGGCCTTCGGCACGAAGCCGCCGCCGGCGCGCAGCACCGAGATGATCAGGCTGCCTTCGGGCAGGTCGATGTCGGACACGCGCTCACCCACGACGGGCGCACCGGCGCTGACCTCCAGCTCGATGATCTCGAGGCGCTCCTCTTCGAGGGCGAGCAGGTGCACGAGCCCGTAGCGCGGCACCTCGTGCTCGATCAGGCGCAGGATCAGGTCGGTCGCCGAGACGGCGGGCTGGATGCCGAGCAGCTTGAAATGGTCGTAGTTGCGGGGGTTGTTGACGCGCGCGATGATCCGCTCGCACAGGTACTTCTCCTTGGCGACCTGGCAGACGAGCATGTTGTCCTCGTCGTCGCCTGTCACCGCGATCACGAGGTCGGCGCGCTGGATGCCGGCGCGCTCGAGCACCCACAGCTCGGTCGCGTCGCCGTACTGGACGGCGTGCTCGTACTCTTCCTCGATCACCAGATAGCGCGGGCGCGAGGACTCGATCAGCGTCACCTCGTTGCCCTTGGAGATCAGCTCGCGCGCGAGGTTGCGCCCGACCTTGCCGGCGCCGACGATGATCACG
Organism: uncultured Solirubrobacterales bacterium; assembly: GCA_963831995.1. Taxonomy (GTDB): domain Bacteria; phylum Actinomycetota; class Thermoleophilia; order Solirubrobacterales; family Solirubrobacteraceae; genus Palsa-744. Next base: position 841,872 of record CAWHSI010000001.1, read on the forward strand.
TACATGGCTGACCCCCAAGAAGCACGGGTCGTCTATGCCGCGTCGACCGCGAGGGCGCTTTCGAACATTTCGATCGCGTGCTTGGTGGGAGAGATGGTGTGCAGGCCCTGCTCGCCATACCAGCCGGCGCGCGCCGGGTCCATCACGCGTGCCAGCACCTTCGGCACGCCGAACCGCCGCTGGGCGATCTGGGCGATGATCAGGTTCGTGTTGTCGCCGTCGGTGGAGGCGATGAACACGTCGGCGCGTTCGATCCCCGCCTGAACGAGCGCGTCTGTCTCCAGGGCGGTGCCGAGCGTGAACTGGCCGCCCGCCTCCTCCCAGCTGTCGCGCTGCCCGGCGTCCAGGCGCTCGTGGGAGAGCGGGTCCTCGTCGAGCACCGACACTTCGTGTCCGGCCACCAGCGCCGACTTGGCCACGGCCGAGCCGACACGGCCCGCGCCGACGATCAGGATGAACATGCGGCGGTTCGGGCTCGGGTTGGTGCCGGGCACAGGCCCACGCCGAAACCGACCGCCGAGCAGGACTCGGGCGCCCGGTCGGGCAGACTCGGCAGCAGCGCAACGGCGAACGTGTCGGCGGCAAGGACCATCGGCGCTGAGATTAGACGATGGGTCCGCCGGCCGGCCCCGCGACGGGCGGCGCGGCCGAAGCGTCCCCGCCGGCGCCCACCCGCGCCTGCTCGGCGATGCCCGCCCGTGCCTCACCGCCGCCGCCCGCCCGCGCCTCACCGCCGCCGCCCGCCCGCGCCTCATCGCCGCCGCCCGCCCGCGGCTGCTCGCCGGCGACCCCAGCGTGGTCGCGCGTGGAGGGGGCGGTTACGATCACCCGGCAGCGTGCGTTGCGCACGACGTACTTGGTGACGTCGCCGACGAAGTTCTCGAGCGGTCCCCCGCGCCCGCCGAGACGCGAGCCGCCGCGAATGCGAGAGGGCTCCTCGGCGCCCAGCACGATCGCCTCCACACCGCGCCGGCGCGCCTCCTCGAGGATTGCCTGACCGACGCGCCGCGCACGGATCGTGGCGGTGGCGACCTGCACGCCCGAATACTCCTCCCCCACCGCCTTGGCGCGCGCGAGCGCCTGACGCGCTTGCCGGACCTGGGCGTCGGGCAGGCGCGCGTCGAGCGGCAGCGACATCGGCATCTCGAAGATCCACACCGCCTCGATCGTCGAGCTGTCGAGCTCGGCCGTGTCTGTCGGCTTGCCGGAGACAAGCAGCGCGGCGGTTTGCACGATGTCCTCGTCCAGCTGCGTGCCGCCCAGCGGCACCAGGATCGAGCCGTAGTCGCGCTCGGACACGTGTTCGGCGCGCAGCGCCTCCACGGGCGCGGTCACGCGCCGCAGCAGCGACGTTTCGTCGGCGCGACGGTAGAGCACGTACAGCACGATCCCCGCCGCCATCCAGCCGGTGCCGACATAGCGGGCGGTGTGGTGCACCACGATCGTGGCGACCCACCCGAGCGAGCACACGACCGCGCCGAACACCGCCAGCAGCGGCAGCTCCCCGCCCCGCACGCGCACCGAGAACGGAGTGCGATAGGGGCGCTCGCGGTCGGGCTCGGTGTAGCGCATCTTGACGACCGAGGCGTGCGCGATCGTGAACGCGAGCATCGCGCCGAACGCGTAGGTGCCGACCAGGAAGGTGAGGCTCTCGGGGATCACGAGCCCGACCGCGATCGCGCCGGCGAGCAGGATCAGCACGTAGGGGGTCGAGCGGTGCGCGTGCAGGCGCCCGAGCCCGCTTGGGATCTGACGGTTGACCGACAGCGAGTAGGCCAGTCGCGAGAGCCCGAGCATCGCCGAGTCGGCCGCCGCGATCAGCGTGAGGGCCGCGATCGCTCCGATCGAGTAGGTCAACGTCTCAGAGAGCCAGTGCGGGTGAATCTGGGCGAGGATGTCGAGCACCGGCGCCGCGGAGAAGCGGTGGCCCGGCACCCCGCCGCTGGTGAGCGGGAAGGCGGAGACGGCCACGATCGCCACGCCGACATATGCCACGACGACGGTCGCGGTGCCGCTTGCGATCAAGCGCCGCAGCGCGCCGCGCCCGGCCTTGACCTCGCCCGCCAGCCCCGAGGCGGACTCCACGCAGGTGAAGGCGATCGTGGTGATCGTCAGCGCGAACACGAGCCCCGTCCAGGTCGGCGCGCTGCCGAGATGCACCTGGGAGATCAGCCGGTGCGGGTCCAGGAAGTCGACGAGCCCGATCACGATCGTGATCAGCTCCAGCACGAGCGCGCCGAGCACGACCACGCCGATGCGATATTCGCGACGCCAGTGAAAGCCGCGCACGTTGCTGAACACGACGAACGCGATGATCGCGATCGCCAGCAGCAGCGCCTCGTCGTACTCCGACAGCGGCGCCCAGAACACGCGCAGGTACTGGGTCGCCGCAAAGGCGGTGACCGCGACCAGGATCACATAGTCGAGCAGCATCGCCCAGCCGGCGACGAAGCTGACCAGCTCGTTGAAGGCGTAGCGGGCGAACACGGTCGAGCCGCCCGGTTCCTGGTGCAGCGAGGCGCCCTCGACGTAGGTCATCGCCGTCACCCCGAACATCACCGCGGCGATCAGAAACACGACCGGCGTCAACCCGGCCGCGTGATCGGTGACCAGCCCGAGCGAGAAGAACACCGCCGAGGCGAGCGAGGTGTAGACGATCGCGAACAGGATCGGCGAGCCGAGGCTGTGGCGCAGGGTGACGCGGGCGTGGGCGGCGAGCTCGGTCGCGCGATGATGCTCCGGGGCCTGTCCCTCGGGCGAGCTCATGCTCCCCGGAACCTCCGGATGTCGATGTAGAGGCGACCGGCGCCGGCGAGCAGGAACAGGACGCCGAGCAGCAGGCGCGCCGATACGAGCCCTTCGCTGCCGGCGAGCGCCTCGACCGCGAGCGTGACGCCGATCGCGACCATCGCGAGCGAGAGCACGGCCGTTGCCATGCGATGAAACTGACGTCCGGTCATCTCATCTCTCATCCGAGCTTAGAGCCATCTCGGGAGTGTCGGTGCGTCCATATACGTGCATGGGCCAGGCTGGACAGTGCGGGGCCGCTGGCGCGTGCCGGGTGGCACGTGCGAGAGCTCACGTGCCACCCGGCGCCGCGTCCAGGTGCGGATAGGCGTGCCGATCAGGTGATCAGCGGGATGATGAGAATCGCGACGATGTTGGCCACCTTGATCATCGGGTTGATCGCGGGGCCGGCCGTGTCCTTGAAGGGATCGCCAACCGTGTCGCCCGTGACCGAGGCGGCGTGCGCCTCAGAGCCCTTGCCGCCGAAGGCGCCGTCCTCGATCAGCTTCTTGGCGTTGTCCCAGGCGCCGCCGCCCGCGGTCATCAGCACCGCGAAGAAGAACCCGACGACGATCACGCCGATCAGCAGGCCGCCGAGCGCCTTGGTGTCGATCAGCCCGACGATGATCGGCAGGGCGATCGGCAGCAGCGCGGGCAGGATCATCTCGCGCTGGGCGGTGCGCGTGACGATGTCCACGCAGGTCGCGTAGTCGGGCTCTTCGGTGCTCTCCATGATGCCGGGGTGCTCGCGGAACTGGCGGCGCACCTCCTCGACGACGGCGCCGCCGGCGCGGCCGACGGCCTCCATCGAGAGCGAGGCGAACAGGCATACCATCAACCCTCCGAGCAGCAGGCCGATCAGCACCGGCGGTTCGTTGATGCTGAACACGAGCGTTTCGATCGATTTGTGGGTCTGGTCGGCCAGTTCCTGGCGAAAGCCGGCGAACAGCACGACGGCGGCCATCACGGCGGAGCCGATCGCGTAGCCCTTGGTGACCGCCTTGGTCGTGTTGCCGACCGCGTCGAGCGGGTCGGTGACGTTGCGCACCTCCTCGGGCAGCTCGGCCATCTCGGCGATGCCGCCGGCGTTGTCGGTGATCGGGCCGAACGCGTCGAGCGCGACGATCAGGCCGGTGAGCGAGAGCTGGCCCATGACGGCCACGCCGATGCCGTAGATGCCGGTGGTGCCGCCGCCGGCGAGCTTCCACGCGCCGAAGATGCCGAGTACCAGCACGATCGCCGGCAGCGCGGTCGCCTGCAGACCCGAGCCGAAGCCCTGGATGATGTTGGTGGCGTGCCCCGTGACCGACGCCTTGGCCGTCTTCTTGACCGGCGAGAAGCGCGTCGAGGTGTAGTAGTCGGTGATGAAGAACAGCAGCGCGGTGACGCCGATGCCGATCAGCGCGCACAGGTAGAACTTGCCCCAGGAGGGCGGGTTGACGACGTTGCCGACCTGGCTGAAGGTGAGGTTTTTCATCAGCCAGTAGGTGACCGGCGCGAACGCGGCGGCGGCGATGACGCCCGACACGATCAGCCCCTGGTAGAGGGCGCGCTCGACGTTGCCGCTCTTGGAGCGCACGGCGAAGGTGCCGATGATCGAGGCGATGATCGCGACGCCGCCGAGTACGAGCGGGAACATCACGACTTTGGTCGCCTCGTGGAAGGTGAGCACGCCGAGCAGCATCACCGCGACCGCGGTGACGGCGTAGGTCTCGAACAGGTCGGCGGCCATGCCGGCGCAGTCGCCGACGTTGTCGCCGACGTTGTCGGCGATCACCGCTGGGTTGCGGGGGTCGTCCTCGGGGATGCCGGCCTCGATCTTGCCGACGATGTCGGCGCCGACGTCGGCGGCCTTGGTGAAGATGCCGCCGCCGAGACGCGCGAACACGGAGATCAGCGAGCCGCCGAAGCCGAGCCCGATCAGCGCATCCACGGCCGTCTTCTGAGAGTCGTTGAAGACCGCCGTCAGCAGGCCGTAGTAGCCGGAGAGGCCGAGCAGCGCCAGGCCCGCGACGAGCAGGCCGGTGATCGCGCCGCCCTGGAAGGCGACGCGCAGCGCCGGGGAGACGCCTCCGCGAGCGGCCTCGGCGACGCGCGCGTTGGCGCGCACCGACACGTTCATACCGATGTAGCCGGCCGAGCCCGACAGGATGCCGCCGATCGCAAAGCCGCAGGCAACCGCGATGTTTTGGACGAAGATAAGCGCCACGAAGATCACCACGCCGACGAGCGCGATCGTCGTGTACTGGCGGTTCAGGTAGGCGCGGGCGCCCTGCTGGACCGCCAGTGAGATGCTCTGCATGCGCTCGTTGCCCGGCGAGAGCGCCAGCAGCGAGCGTGTGGTCGCGAGGCCGTACACGACGGCGCAGGCGGCGCATACAAGGGCGACGACGACCCCATGGTTCGTCAGAAAGCTACTCAACAGAAATCCTCCGCGGTCTGATTGGCGTGCCGCGCGAGGAGATTCGCGCGCACCTCTGTTTACGGGCCGCTCGCATGAGCACGTTGCCCGGCGCTAAAGGCGCGCGCAGTCTATCGTTTGGCGGCACGGAAAGCAGTGAGGCACGGTCGGCGAGCCGACGGACCCGGTTTCCGGCGCCGACCGCCCCGTATCGAACCGGGCGCGATCTCAGCGTCCCGGCACCCACAGCCTGCCGCTGGCCTCAGCCGGGCCGGGGCTCGGCTGCTGCTCGCCCTCGGCGGGCTTGCCCTGCGCTGCGGACGCCGGCCCTGCCTGCTCGGTCGGCGTGCGCGGCGGTGCGGCGGCGGCGGAGCTCTGCGCCTCGCGCGCGTATGCAACCTGAAGCTGCGCGATCGCGTCGCGCAGCGGCCCGAGCTCGCGCGGCATGCGGCGCTCGAGGATCGGCAGCAGCGCGCTGGCGCCGTCGATCGCGTCGCGCACCTGCTCGAGATCGCGTTCGCCGGCGGCGGCGGCGGCCTGCTCGCTCGCCGAGCCGGGCGGGACGAGCCCCAGACGACGACCGCCGATGTTGATCAGCGAGACGGCGGTTTGCGCGATCATCTCGGCGCTGGTGATGCGATTCAGCTCGGCTTCGTATGCGGCGCGCATCTCCTCCTCGCTCGGCTGCGCGCCCGCCGCCGGCTCGCTCGGGCCCGCCGCTGCCGTCGCCGCGCCGCCGCTCTGCTCGTGGGCGTCTTCCATCACACCGTCACCTCCTGGGAATAGGTTTGTTGTGTCTCGCGCACACAGGCCGCGAACACCTCCTCGGGACTTGCGCCCGCATCGATCGCGCGGCGCTGGCGCTGGGCGCCGTTGCGCTCGGGAAACGCGAGCTCGACGCCGAGCTCGCCTCGCACCGGCTCGGTCCATGCGGCGAGCCGCTCGACGATCTCGCCGGCCGGGTACTCCTCGCCGCGCCGCAGGTCGATCGTCCTGCCGTCCAGCCCGTAGCGGATGGCGCGCCACATGTTCTCCTCGATCAGCCGCGGCGCGGGGTCGGCGAACGGCACGCCCTCGTCCACGTCGCGTGCGGCCTGCGCCACGCACGCCACGATCAGGCCCGCCAGCGACTCGGACTCCCCGGCGGTGCTCTGCGCGTCGCAGATGCGCACCTCGACGGTGCCGAAGCGGAAGTGGGGGCGCACCGACCACCACACCTGCGTGAACTCCACGATCGAGTGCGTGTGCACCAGAAACTCGATGTACTCGCGATAGGCGCGCCAGCTCCCGAAGGGATCGGGGATGCCGCAACGCGGGAAGTTGCGCGTGAAGCTCTGTGTGCGCGCCGAGTGAAGCCCCGAGTCGCGTCCGTCGAGATACGGGGAGTTGGCGGAGAGGGCGAGCAGCAGCGGCAGGACGGGGCGCAGCCGGTCGCACACGCGCACCGCCCGATCGATGTCGCGGATGCCGACGTGCACATGCAGGCTGAAGGTGTTGTTGCGCCAGGCGACGTACTTCAGCCCCTCCTCCACGCGCCGGTAGTGCTCGGTGTCGATGATCGGCTGGTCGCGATAGTCCGACCATGGGTGGGTGCCGGTCGCCGCCAGCGCGGCGCGCTGCTCGCCAACGAGCGCAAACAGTCGCCTGCGCCGCTCGCGCTGCCGAGCGAGCGCGTCGCCGAAGCTCTGCCCGCGACCGGAGACGATCTCGATCTCCGAGGAGATCAGCTCGCCGGCGATCGACTCGCCCAGCAGCGGATCGCACTCAAGCGCGGTGTCGCGCAGCTGCTCAAAGCGCGGCACGAGATCGTGCGTGGCGGGGTCGAGGATCGCGAACTCCTCCTCGATTCCGACGGTGAGATCCGTGGCGGCGGCGAAGATGTCGACGGCCTTGTCTAGATCGAGGCTTGTCATTTGGGGGTATTGGGGGCGTGCGATTCGGTCTGAGTTCGCGCTGCGGTAGTCCCCCAGCTTAGGAACTCGGGCTTGCGCGGCGGGACCGGCGCTCAGGTGAGGTAGAAGTACAGCGCGTAGAGCAGATCGACGGCGGGACTGGAGGTGTGCACGGTCACCTCGGGCGGCACCGCGAGCAGCGACTCCGAGTAGTTGAAGATGATCTTCACGCCGGCCGCCACCAGCTCGTCGGCCAGGCCCTGGGCCGCGGCGGTGGGGACGGCGAGCACTCCCACGACGATGTCCTCCTCCTCGACGAGGAGGCGCAGCTCGCTGGTGTGGCGCACGCGCTGGGCGCCGACCTTCGTGCCCACCTTCTCAGGGTCGACGTCGAAGATCGCGACGACCCTGAAGCCGTGGTCGGCGAAGATGTCCGAGGAGGCGATCGCCTTGCCGAGATGCCCGGCGCCCAGCAGCGCGATGTTGTGCTGGCCGGAGGTGCGCAGGATCTTGCGAATCTGCGAGACGAGCGACTCGACGTTGTATCCCACGCCGCGCTTGCCGAACTTCCCGAACCCCGAGAGGTCGCGGCGAATCTGGGTGGAGTTGACGTGGGTGTAGTCGGAGAGCTCCTGTGAGGAGATCGTCTCCTTGCCCATCTTCTTGGCCTGGGTGAGCACCTGCAGGTAGCGCGAGAGTCGCGCGGCGACGCCGAGCGAGAGGCGCTCCCCGACGGTGTGCTCGCCGTTCATCGAGCCAACCGAGGCTGTCAACTCGTCGTAGGCCATCGACACTGACTCTAAAGGATGCTCTGCAGGCGCACCCTGAGCGCCTGCTCGTCTACGAAATAGTCAAACAGCTCCTCGCCCTCCAGCGCGACCACGGGGATGCGCTCGAAATACGCTCTGTGCAGGGCCTCGTCCGCCGTTATGTCAAGCTCCGATATGGAGAACCCCAGCTCCGGACGCAGGCGCTCCAGCGCGGCTCGCGCGTCCGCGCAGAGGTGGCAGTCGGGCTTGCTGTAGAGCGTCACCACGACGCTCATCGCGAACGCTCGCCGGTCGCGTAGGCGTCGAGACCGAGATATTCGGGGTAGGCCAGCGCCGGCGCGAAGCGCGCCGCGCCGCCGATCATCGCGGCGTTGTCGGTGCACAGCACGCGCGGGGGCACGTGCACGCTTGCGCCAAGCGCCGACAGGCGGCGGCGCAGCTCCCCGTTGGCCGCCACGCCGCCGCCGACGGCGAGTCGATCCAGGCCGCCGGACTCAAGCGCCTGCTCGACGCGAAGCATCAGGTGATCGACGATCGCCGCCTGATAGGAGGCCGCGAGGTCGGCCGCGCGCTCGCGTGCCGCCTGCTCGCCGAGCTCGCGCAGCCGGTAGAGCAGCGAGGTCTTCAGGCCCGCGAAGGAGAAGTCCAGCCCGCGGCCGAACGCGCGCGTGGCCCCCCGACCCCCGCGCGAGCGCGAGCCCGAGGCGGGAAACTCGAACGCGTCGGGGTCGCCCTGCGCGGCGAGGCGCTCGAGCGCCGGGCCGCCCGGGAAGCCGAGGCCCAGCATCCGCGCGCCCTTGTCGAACGCCTCCCCGGCGGCGTCGTCGAGCGTGCGCCCCAGCGTCGCAAAGCCGCTGTGCTCGCGCACGTGCGCAAGCAGCGTGTGGCCGCCGCTTGCGATCAGGCACAGGAACGGCGGTTCGAAGGGCCCCTGCGCGTCGTTCTCGCCGCCGACGAGGAAATTGGCCGCGACATGGCCCTGCAGGTGGTCGATCGGGGCCAGCGGCAGCTCGCGCGCCGCCGCCAGCGCCTTCGCCGTGGAGAGGCCGACGAGCAGCGCGCCGACGAGTCCCGGACCCTGCGTGACGGCCACGAGATCGATCTCGTCGAGCGTCGCGCCCGCCTCGGCGAGCGAGCGCTCGACGACCAGGTTGACCAGCTCGAGGTGGTGGCGCGAGGCGATCTCCGGCACCACCCCGCCGAAGCGATCATGCGCCTGCTGGGAGGAGATCATGTTCGAGCGGATCGCTCCGCGCTCGCCGATCACCGCCGCGCACGTGTCGTCGCAGCTCGTCTCGATCGCGAGGATCGTCATGCCGGGGGCGCCGGTCGCGAGCCCGGGGAGCGTCGGGCAAGGCTCGCCGGGTTGACGGCGCCACGGGTGCGCCCATGACGGCGCTCGGGGCCGAATCGACGCCGGCATCCTTCGCCGGGTGCGACACGTCGCGCTGGTGTGAGACGTAGGCGCTCACAGCGGTTCGGGGCTTGGCACGTCCTCGAGCGAGCCAGCGAGCGTGGCCGGGGTGCGCCACATCACGAGCGCGTCCTCGCCGTTGTCCTGGTAGTAGCGCCGGCGCAGCCCCGCCGCGCGGAAGCCCTCGCGTTCGTAGAGGTGGATGGCGACGTGGTTGGAGCGACGCACCTCCAGGGTGAAGCGCGCGCGCGGGTCGTCGACGCGCTCGTACAGCTCGGCCAGCAGCGCCGAGGCGACACCCCTGTGCTGGCGCTCGACATCGACGGCGATGTTCATCACATGCCACACCGTGTCATAGCGCGAGCAGATCACATAGCCCACCAGGCGTCCGTCGTGCAGCGCGGCGAGGCACACCCCCGAGGACTTGGACAGCTCCAGCACGAACATCGCAAGCGACCACGGAGTGGGGAACGCGTGTCGCTCGATCGCGATCACGCGCGGCAGATCCGCATAGTTGAGGTCGCGCACCTCGACCGAGAACGAGCCCTTGCTCCTCACACCCGCCGCCGAGGAGCCCACTAGGACGCGGCTCCCTGAAGCGCGCTCTCCGCGTCGGGCCGGCGGCGGTAGTCGGGCACGACGCCCTCGACGCCGACCGGCGCCCGCTCGCCCAGCTCGCAGACGGCGGCGGCCCGGACGCGGTGGCGCTCGCAGCCATCTTCCGCGACGTGCGCGCCGGCCAGCTCGAAGGCGTCGCGGTAGAGAACGGCGCCGTTGCCGAGCGCCGACCAGTGTTCGGCTTGCGCGTCCAAGCCAGCTTCGCCAAGCAGCTCGGAGAGCGCCCGCGGCGGGACGGCCCGCGGCGCGATCAGCTCTCGCCCATCGCCGTAGGCGGCGAGGAACACCTCGCCGCGGCGCGCGTCGATCGCCGCGAGCACACGACGCGGCTCCCGTTGCGGCCGATCGCCGCCTTGCGCCACACGCTCGGCGGCGCGGGACACCTCGGAGGAGGCGGGCAGAAGCGCGAGCGCACGCAGGCTGGAGACGCCAACCAGCTGCACCGCAAGCGACTGCGCCAGGCCGCGCGCCGTGGCGATCCCGATGCGCAGCCCGGTGAACGTTCCGGGGCCCACCCCGACCGCGATCCGCCCGAGCTCGCTCCAGGCGATGCCCGCCTCGGCGAGCAGGTCGTGGGCGAGCGGCAGCAGTCGCGTGGCGTGACCGGGGCGCACGCGCTCGCCGGGATCGTCGCGGGCTTCCAGCACCCGGCCGTCCGCGAGCCTCAAGCCCACGACGGTGGAGGGCGTCGAGGTGTCGAGTCCGAGCAGGATCATCGCGCCATGCCGCTCCCCGCGGGCGAGCGCTCGAGGGGACCCGACTCGGGCGAGCGCCCGCGCCCATCCGATGCCTCGAGCTCGCACAGCTCGATTCGCCGCCGATCGGCGCCCTCGTGCGCGATCGTCACGAGCACGCGCGCGTTGCGCAACTCGGGGCTCGCCTCCTGAGGCCACTCCACGAACGCGATCCGCCCGGGACCGAGATAGTCGTCGAGCAGCTCCGGCTCCTCCTCCTCAAGGCCCGCGATGCGGTAGAGATCCAGGTGGGACACCACCACCTCCGAGCCGCGATAGCGATGGCCGATCGAGAACGTGGGGCTTGTCACCGCGTCGAGCACCCCGAGCGCGCGGGCGGCGCCGCGCACGAACGTGGTCTTGCCGGCGCCCAGCTCGCCGCGCACGAGCACGATGTCGCCCGCCTGCAGCGCGGCTGCCAGTTCGGCGCCCAGCGCCTCGGTTTGGGCCGGATCCGAGGTCTCGACGATGCGTGTCGCCACGAGAGAAGCCTAGTCCAAGCCGGCGAGGCGTCTCGCGCTCCAGCCCAAGAAGGCGGCCGGCCCGCGGGAGAGGAAGCGCGGGCCGGCCGTGGTGCTTGGGAGGATGGAGATGGGTCTGGTATCGGCCGGCGGTCGCGCCGGCTTTAGCGGCCGCGGCAAAGGCTCGGAACAAACCCGGCCGATCGAGGACGGCATCGTCGCCGGGCGCCGCGGCGAGGAGTCGCGCCAGGGGCTCAGAACAGCCCGAGCCGATCGAGGACGGCATCGTCGCCGGGCGCCGCGGCGAGGGCCCCGCCAGGGGCTCAGAACAGCCCGAGCTGATCGACCGCGCGGGCCGGTTCGCTTGCATCGGGAGACTCGCCCCCCGCTCGCACCGGCGCATCGCTCGGCTCGGGCGGCTCCTCGGGCACGACGGCGCACGGCTGGGAGGGCTCGGGCAGCGCGAGCAGCTCGGGCAGGCGCGTGAAGTCCTCGCGCAGCGTCTCGAGCATCCGCGGCGTATACAGCGCCGCCGCCGGATGGAAAATCGGGTAGAGCCGCACCGTGCGCCGGCCGAGCGTCAGCTCCTCGGGGCGGCCGTGCAGGCGCGTGATCCCGGTGGGGTCCTCGCGCAGCAGCTTCGTCGAGAAGTTGCCGAGCGAGCAGATCACGCGCGGCTGGATCAGCTCCACCTGGCTGTATAGGTAGCCGCGACAGTTTTCGATCTCCACCGGCAGCGGGTCGCGGTTGCCCGGGGGCCTGCACTTGAGCACGTTGGCGATAAAGACATCCGCGCGCTCCAGCCCGATCTCTTTGAGCAGGGTCTCCAGGAGCTTGCCGGCGCGCCCCACGAACGGCAGTCCCCGCGCGTCCTCGCTGGCACCCGGCGCCTCCCCCACGAACATCAGATCCGCGTTGGCGTTGCCGGCGCCGAACACGACGTTGGTGCGCGCCGCGGCGAGTTCCCGGCAGCGAACGCAGCCCTGCACCTGAGCCAGCACCCGCTTCAGCGCCTCGCGACGCTGCTCGGGCGACTGGCTGGTCTCGGCGGCGGGCACGATAAGGATGGTAGACGCGCGCGGCGAATCGCGGCTCAGCCGAACGCCGAGCGCGCTCCTGCCGGGGAGCGTCCCCTCGGGGCTGTATGCTTAAGCGAGTCGCGACCGGTATCTCCGTCGAGGAGAACTGGACCGAGTCAGATGAACGTATCGATACCCACATCGATCAGGTTGCTGCCCGGACCGCTCGGCGGTGTGTGCGGTGGGAGCTTGCGCCCATGAGCGCGCCTGCCACACATGCCGGCCTCTCCGGCACCGTCGCCGCGGGATCGTCCAGCATCGCCGCCATGGGATCGGCCGGCATCGCCGCCATGGAGTCAGCCGGCACCTCCGCCGTGGAGTCGCCCGGCACCGCCGCCGGGGAGCCGATCGAGATCGTGCGCACGGTCGCCGAGCTGCGTCGGATGCTCGCGCCGGCCCGCCACGCGGGCCGCACGATCGGCCTCGTGCCGACGATGGGCGCGCTGCACGACGGTCACCTGTCGCTGATCGCCGCGGCGCGCAAGCAGTGCCACGTGGTGGTGGTGTCGCTGTTCGTCAACCCCTCGCAGTTCGACGAGCGCGCCGACCTGGAGCGCTACCCGCGCGACGAGCGCCGCGACCGCGAGCTGGCCGCCGGCGCGGGGGCCGACATCCTGTTTGCGCCAACCGCCGAGGAGGTCTACCCGGCTGGCTTTGCAACCGCGGTCGAGGTGCTGGGCCTGACCGAGCGCCTGGAGGGCGCGGTGCGCGGCGCCGGCCACTTCCGCGGCGTCACCACCGTCGTGTGCAAGCTGCTGAACATGGTCGCGCCCGACACCGCCTACTTCGGCCAGAAGGACGCCCAGCAGACAATCGTCATCCGCCGCCTCGTCGCCGACCTGAACATGGCGGTGCGGATCGAGGTGTGCCCCACCGTGCGCGAGCCCGACGGCCTGGCGATGTCCAGCCGCAACGCTCGCCTCGGCGGCGAGGAGCGCGAGCGCGCGGTTGCGCTGCCTCGGGCGCTGCAGGCCGCCACGGCGCGCGCCGAGCAGGGCGAGCGCGGCGCCGGCGCGCTGACGGCCGCGGCGCGCGAGGCGATGGTCGAGCTCGGCGTGGAGCCCGAGTACGTGGCGCTCGTGAGCCCCGACACGCTCGAGCCGGTCGAGCGCCTGCGGGAGCCTTCGCTGCTCGCGATCGCCGCGCGTATCGGCTCCACGCGGCTGATCGACAACGTCACCTTGTGCCCGAGCGCTCCCGGCGAATCGGGTTCGCCCACCAAGCCTGCCGCATCCGCCGGCGCGCAATCCAACGCCGCGCAACCGGTCTCCGGGCCCCCAACCGCGGTGCCGTCCAGCCATCGTCAAGCAACCACAAGAGAGGCCACCATCGCATGCAGCGCGTGATGCTCAAGTCAAAGATCCACCGCGCCACCGTGACCGACTGCGACCTGCACTACGTCGGCTCGATCACGATCGACCCCGACCTGCTGGAGGCCGCCGACATCCTCGAGCACGAGCAGGTGCATGTCGTGGACGTCGACAACGGCGCCCGCTTCGAGACATACACGATCGCCGGACGGCGCGGCTCGGGCGACATCAAGGTGAACGGCGGCGCCGCCCGGCTCGTGCATCGCGGCGACACGATCATCGTCATCTCCTACGGCCAGTACGACCGCGCGGAGCTGGAGCACTACGAGCCTCGCGTCGTGCACGTGCAGGCGCAAACCAATCGCATCATCACCGTCGACGACGCGGTGGCGACCCTGCTGAGCTCCCCACCGGCCTCCGTGGAGGCCGGCACCGGGGCCTGAGCAGGGCGTCAACCCGCGCCAGAGAGGACTCACCATGTCAAGCCACCCCAGCAGTTCCACATCCAGCCAATCGAGCGCGATCGGGGGCGGCGCGGGTTCTGTGCCCTCCGACCCCGGCCGGCTGCCGATGACCCTGCCGCTGCTCGCCGAGAAGAAGCGCCTCGGCGAGCCGATCGCGATGGTCACCGCCTACGACTATCCGAGCGCGCGCGCCGCGGAGGCGGGTGGCGTGGATCTCGTGCTCGTGGGCGACTCGGCCGCCACCACGATCCTCGGCTACAACGCCACCACTCCGGTGGACCTCGACGACATGCTCGTGCTCGCGCGCGCCGTGCGCCGCGGCCTGAGCACCCCGCTGATGATCGGCGATCTGCCGTTCGGCTCGTATGAGATCAGCGACGAGCAGGCGATCGCCTCGGCGATCCGCATGGTCAAGGAGGCCGGCTGCGACGCGGTCAAGCTGGAGGGCGGCGGTCCCGCCTCGGCCAGCCGCGCACGCGCGATCGTCCGCGCCGGCATTCCTGTGATGGGACACGTGGGGCTGACCCCGCAGAGCTCGACCGCGCTCGGCGGCTGGAAGGCACAGGGCCGCACCGCCGCGGCCGCCGCGCGGATCGCCTCCGAGGCGCTTGCGCTCCAGGGCAGCGGCTGCTTTGCGATCGTGTTCGAGGCGATCCCGAGCGCCGTCACCAAGGAGCTGATGCCGCACATCGAGGTGCCCGTGATCGGGATCGGCGCGGGCCCCGACACCGACGGGCAGGTGCTCGTGTTCCACGACCTGCTCGGCATCCGCGACGGTCTCGGCCCGCGTTTTGTCAAGCGCTATGCCAACCTCCAGCAGGAGATGAACGCCGGCGTGGCCGCCTACGCCGAGGACGTGCGCTCAGGTCGCTACCCGGGGCCCGAGCACGGCTACTCGATCGACGCGGGCGAGCTGGCGGAGCTGCACACGCTGCTGGCCTGAGAGATCGCCGATCTCCGCGAGCCGGCGAGCCGTGGGGGCTGATGACACCACCTGGTGTATAGTGATGTCGTGCCGCGTACCCAGGTTTACATAGGCGAGGAAGAACTCGAGGCGCTCGACAACGCAGCGCAAGCCGCCGGCGCTTCGCGCTCGGAGCTGATCCGCAGAGCCGTGAGGGAGTCCTATGGGCTGAGGACCAAGGCCGACCGCACGCGAGCGCTGCGGGCGAGTGCCGGCTCCTGGAGAGGACGGAACTTCACCGGCGCGGAGTACGTCGACGCGATACGCGGCGATCTGAACGATCGCCTCGCCCGCCTCGGCCTGCGGTGAAGCTGATCGACACGACCGTCGCGGTCGACCACCTCCGCGGCATGGAGCCCGCCGTCGCCCTCATGACCAGCCTGGCCGAAGAGGGCGAGACACTCGCCGCAAGCGAGCTCGTTCGCTTCGAGTTGCTCGCTGGTGTCCAACCGCGCGAGACCGACGCACTCGAGCAGTTCTTCTCTTCGCTCGCATGGCTCATCGTCGACGAGGACATCACGCGCACGGCCGGCTCGCTGGCCCGCAAGCACCGCAGGGCACACAGCGGCATCGATGACGCCGACTACCTGATCGCCGCGACCGTCATCGTCTGCGATGCCGATCTGCTCACGACAAACGTGCGCCACTTTCCGATGTTCCCGGGGTTGGTGCCTCCGTATTGACCACTTTGGGAGAACGGCCGATCTTGCGGATCGTTCGCGCCGGCGCGCCGGCCACGATCGTGAACGGCTCGACGTCTTTGGTGACCACGCTGCCCGCGCCGACCACGCAGCGCTCGCCGATGCTCACGCCGCTGGTGACAACCACATTGGTCCCCAGCCAGCAGTTGTCGCCGATCCTGGTCGGGCCCTTGCTCTCGAAGCCCTGCCAGGTGATCGGCTTCTCAGGATCGTCGTAGCGGTGGGAGGCATCGGAGACAAAGCAGCCGTTGGCAAGCATGCAGTGCGCGCCGATCTCGACCAGCTCTTGGGAGGCGACCATCACGCCCATGTTCAGGAACGCGCCCTCGCCGATGCGCACGCGCGCACTGCCCGGCAGCGTGATCCACACGTTCGGCTCCAGCAGCACATTAGCCCCGATCTCCAGGCGTCCCTCGCGCAGCGCCTCGAGCACATTGCCGTGCAGCGGCCAGCGCGCGAACGCTTCGCGGCGCATCAGCTCGCGGTGGATCGCGATGCGGCGCCAGGGCAGCGAATTGCGCTCGTACCAGCGCCACTTGGCCGCCCACAACCGCGCCCTGGCGAAATCGCCGCTCATCGCATGCGAGCGGCGGGGGGCGACACCGCGACCAGGTCGCTCACGCGCGCGCCGCCGACTTTGCCTTCCGCCTCGCGCCCGACGCGCCATTGGACGACGTGCCACTGGTCGAGGTGTCTTTCGCGCTCGCCTTCGTGGCCTTGACGGCACGCCGCGAGCGAGGGCTTGCGTTGCGCCTCGACCTGGGCGCGAGCAGCTCGCGCAGGAACTCGCCCGTGTGCGACCCGCGCTCGCCCGCCACCTCCTCGGGCGTGCCGGCGGCGATCACCATGCCGCCCTCCTCTCCCCCCTCGGGCCCCATGTCGATCAGCCGATCGGCGCACTTGATCACGTCGAGATTGTGCTCGATCACAACCACGCTGTTGCCCGCATCCACGAGCCGCTGCAGCACCTCCAGCAAGCGCTGCACGTCGGCGAAGTGAAGGCCGGTTGTGGGCTCGTCGAGAATGTACATCGTGCGGCCCGTCGCCACCTTGGAGAGCTCGGTTGCCAGCTTAACGCGCTGCGCCTCGCCGCCCGAGAGCGTCGTCGCGGGCTGGCCGAGGCGGATGTACCCGAGCCCGACCGCGTCGAGCGTCTCCAGCCGCCGGCGGATCTTGGGGATGTGCTCGAAGAACTTCAGCGCGTCCTCGACGGGCATGTTCAGCACCTCGGCGATGCTCCTGCCCTTGAACTTCACCTCCAGCGTCTCGCGGTTGTAGCGGCGCCCGTCGCACTGCTCGCACGGCACATACACGTCGGGCAGGAAGTGCATCTCGATCTTGATCTGCCCATCGCCCCTGCACACCTCACAGCGTCCCCCCTTGACGTTGAAGGAGAAGCGACCCGGCTTATACCCGCGCGCGCGAGCCTCCTGGGTCTTGGAGAACAGGTCGCGGATCACGTCGAACAGGCCCGTGTACGTCGCGGGGTTGGAGCGCGGAGTGCGCCCGATCGGCGACTGGTCGACGGCGATGATCTTGTCGAGCTGGTCCAGTCCCTTGATCGCGCGGTGCGCGCCCGGTCGCTGACGCGCACGGTGCAGGCGATTGGCGACCGCCTTGTACAGCACTTCGTTGACGAGCGTCGACTTGCCCGAACCCGACACGCCGGTCACGCACGTGAGCGTGCCCAGCGGCACATGCACGTCGACATCGCGCAGATTGTGCTGGGTCGCGCCGAGGATCTCCACATACCCGGTGGGTGTGCGCCGCTTCTCCGGCACCTCGATCGTACGCGTCCCGGCGAGGAACTGGCCGGTGAGCGAGTCCTTCACGCGCTGCACCTGCGCGGCGGTGCCCTGCGCGACGATGTGCCCGCCGTGCTCGCCCGCGCCCGGGGCCGAGATCGACCAGGTGGTCGGCGCAGCGCATCGTCTGCTCGTCGTGCTCGACCACGATCACCGTGTTGCCCAGGTCGCGCAAGCGCTCGAGCGTCGCGATCAGCTTCGCGTTGTCGCGCTGGTGCAGTCCGATCGAGGGCTCGTCGAGGATGTACAGCACACCCACCAGCGACGACCCGATCTGCGTCGCAAGCCGGATGCGCTGCGCCTCCCCGCCCGAGAGCGTGGCGGCGGCACGGTCCATCGAGAGGTACCCGATACCCACGTTCTCCAGGAACTGCAGGCGCTCTGAGATCTCGCGCAGGATCAATCGCGCGACGTGGCGGTCGGTCTCCGAGAGCTCGATCTCCCCAAGCCAAGCGAGCGCGCGGCGCGCCGATAGCGCGCAGAAATCCTCGATCCGCGTGCCCGCGACGAGCACCGCGCGCGACTCCGGCCGCAGGCGAGCGCCGCCGCACTGCGGACAGGCGCGCAGCGACATGAACTCCTCGATCTTCTCGCGCGTCCACTCCGAGTCGGTCTCGCGATAGCGCCGCTGCAGGTTCGCGACCACGCCCTCGAAGCGCGTGCCATAGGAGCGAGTGCGCCCGAAGCGGTTGCGATAGGTGATCTGCAGCGGCTCGCCATTCGTGCCCGAGAGGAACAGCTCGCGATGCTCCTGCGGGAGCTCCTCCCACGGCGTGCCAAGATCGACGCCATAGCGCTTGGCGATGGCCTCGGTCACCTGCTCGTAGTAGTTGGAGGCGCTGTTCGCCCACGGCGCGATCGCGCCTTCGCCAACCGAAAGAGCGGGATCGGGCACGACCAGATCCGGGTCGATCACCATCTGCGACCCCAGCCCCGTGCAGCGCTCGCACGCGCCGTGGGGCGAGTTGAACGAGAAGATCCGCGGCTCCAGCTCGACCAGCGAAGGCCCATGCTCGGGACACGCGAACTTCTCCGAGAACGTGAACAGCGACCCCGGCTGCGGCTTCTCGCCCGGGACGATCTGCGAGGCGGGCGCCCTGGCCCCGAGGGCGCCCGTCGAATGCGAACGAGTGTCCGAGCCGACCCGAACGCCCCTCCCGCCGGCCGGCAGGCCGGCGCCCTCCCCATCCTCGCCGGCCCCCCTCGATGGCACGATCTCGATCTCGACCAACCCGTCCGCCAGCCCAACCGCCGTCTCGATCGAGTCGGCCAGCCGCTTGCGGATGTCGTGTCGCATCGCCAGACGATCCACCACGACGGAGATGTCGTGCTTGTAGCGCTTGTCGAGCACGATCGATTCCTCGAGCATGCGCGTGCGCCCGTCGATCTTCACGCGCGCGAACCCGTCCGCGCGCAGCTCCTCCAGCAGCTTGCCGTACTCGCCCTTGCGCCCGCGCACGACCGGCGCGCACACCATGAAGCGCGTCCCCTCCGCCAGCTCCATCGTCTGGTCGATGATCTGCTCGGCCGACTGCCCCGCGATCGGCCGCCCGCAGATCGGGCAGTGCGGCTTGCCCACCCGCGCCCACAGCAAGCGCAGATAGTCGTAGATCTCGGTGACGGTGCCGACGGTCGAGCGCGGGTTGCGCGAGGTCGTCTTCTGATCGATCGAAATCGCGGGCGAGAGCCCCTCGATCGAGTCCACGTCGGGCTTGTCCATCTGGCCCAGGAACTGGCGCGCGTAGGCCGACAGCGACTCGACGTAGCGGCGCTGCCCCTCGGCGTAGATCGTGTCGAAGGCGAGGCTCGACTTGCCCGAGCCGGAGAGGCCGGTGATGACTACGAGGGCGTCGCGCGGCAGCTCCAGGGAGATGTCCTTCAGGTTGTGCTCGCGGGCTCCGGAGACGACGATCTTGTTGCTTTGCGGCATTCGGCTGTCATTGTAGTGATGCGAACAAATGTTCGCTCAACTGGGCTCCCCTGAGCATAGGGCAGGGTATGCTGACCCCGTGAACGAACCCGGCCTCCCGATCTCCTACGAGGTGCTGGACCCCGGTACGCCCGTTTACAGCAGCGACGGGCAGCAGATCGGCGAGGTCACGCACGTGCTCTCCGTGCCCGAGGAGGATGTCTTCGACGGGATCGTGATCAGGGCGAGCCAGGGCGGCAGTGGGCACCGTTTCGCCGACGCCGACGACATCGAGGCGATCCACGAGCACGCGGTCACACTCAAGCTGGAGACGGCAGCCTGCCTCGACTTGCCCGAGCCGACCGAGAATCCTGGCGTGATGAAGGACAACCCGGCGGAGGACGCTCCCGGATTCTCCGACAAGCTGCACCGGGCTTGGAACCTGATTTCCGGCAAGTACTAGCGATACGGCAAACACAGTCCATCGACCGAACGGCGCCAACGCGCGCGGGACGCGCGGATGGGCCCGGGCACTACCCTTCGATAGCCGCGTAAACCTCGTCCAGCAGCCGCTCGGGCTCGGCGATGTCGAAGTTCTCGGCCAGGTAGCGCCCCGTGTCCTCGCGGGAGTCGCCGTTGAGCGCCATGTTCAGCGCCACCAGGCGCGCGCCGTCGAGGTCGCCGGCAGGCGTCGTCTGCTCGCCTTCGATGCCGCCGGCGGTCGAATGCTCGCCGTTCAGCTCACCCTGAGCCGCCGCCGCAGGCTCCTGCCAGCGCTCGGCCTCAGGCGATGGCTCGAGCGCGTGCGCATATGGGTCGCCCTGCATGCCTTCGTGCGTCTCGCCGGCCTGCTCCACGAACGGCTCGGCGTGTGTCTGCGGCGATGGTGCAACAACCGGCTCGGGGGTCGTTGCGATGAAGCCCCGATCGGCGCTGCTCGCGGCAGCCGCAATCCCCTGCGGGGGCTCCTCCTCGGCGCCGCGGGCGCGCCCGGCGGCCGCGTCATACAGCGCCTCCATCTCCCCCTCGACGGTCGTCAGGTCGCCCGCGAGGCGACCGGCGCCGGCGCGCAGACTCTCCACCAGGGTTCGTGTCTCGCCGTCGAGCGACCCGACGCGCGCGAGCAGCACCTCGGTGGCCTGCGAAACCGCCGCCACGTGCTCGCGGGCGCGCGATATCGCCTCCTCGCGCGTGCGCTTGGCGTCGGCGGCGACCGCTTCGCGCACGCGCTGGGCATCCTGTGCGGCCTCGCGCTCGATCGTCTCGGCGGTCGCTTGCGCCGCCTCGAGGATCCCCTGGACCTGCGTGCCGGCGACCGTCGCGAGCGACTCGCCGCCACCTCCCTGCTCGGCTTCGCGCCGAAGCTCCTCCACCTCGGCGGAGAGGGCGCGCAGGTGCGCGTCGACGGTCGCCGGGTCATACCCACGGCGTACGATCGGGAAGTCGCGCCTCTCGATCTGCTGACGGTCAAGCTCCACGGAACACCATCCTATGCCACCTCGCCCGCGGGAGTTCATCTCGTCTCGTCTCTCGACCTGTCGCCGCCGGCCCCTCGCTCGCGTGGACGTCGCGCAGCTCTCTGCGCAGCTCCCTGATCTCGTCGCGCAATTGCGCGGCGTACTCGAAGCGCAACTCGTCCGCGGCGGCGATCATCTCCTCCTCGAGCTCAACCACCATTCGCTCCAGCTCGTGCTGTGGCATCTCTCTGGCCTTCGCGCGCGCCGCCTTGGAGCGCCGGCGGCCCTTCGGCACCTTCGACTCGGCCTGCAGGAACTCGGCGATGTCGGAGATCCCCTTGACGATGCTCGACGCGGTGATCCCGTGCTGCTCGTTGTAGGCGAGCTGGATCTGACGGCGGCGGTCGGTCTCCTCGATCGCGGCCTTCATCGCCTTGGTTTCTTTGTCGGCATACATCAGCACCTTGCCCCTCACGTTGCGCGCCGCGCGGCCGATCGTCTGGATCAGCGAGGTCTCCCCACGCAGGAACCCCTCCTTGTCGGCGTCGAGGATCGCCACGAGCGAAACCTCCGGCAGGTCGAGACCCTCGCGCAGCAGGTTCACGCCGACGAGCACGTCGTACTCGCCGAGGCGCAGATCGCGGATGATCTGGATGCGCTCCAGCGTGTCGATCTCCGAGTGCAGGTAGCGCACCTTGAAGCCCATCTCGATCAGGTACTGGGAGAGATCCTCGCTCATCTTCTTGGTGAGCGTGGTCACGAGCACGCGCTCGTCGCCGTCAACCCGCTTGCGGATCTCGTTCATCAGATCGTCGATCTGGTTCTTGGTCTCGCGCACGTCGATCTCGGGGTCCACGATCCCGGTCGGCCTGACGATCTGCTCGACGATTCGCGTCGAGCGCGTACGCTCATACTCACCGGGCGTCGCCGACACGAACACCAGCTGCGGCGTGATCGAGAGGAACTCCTCGAACGTTTGCGGGCGGTTGTCCATCGCGCTCGGCAGCCTGAACCCGTAGTCCACGAGCGTGCGCTTGCGCGAGCGATCGCCCTCGAACATGCCCCCGATCTGCGGCACGGTCTGGTGGGACTCGTCGATGAAGCACACGAAGTCCTCGGGGAAGTAGTCGATCAGGCAGTAGGGCCGCTCGCCGGGCTTGCGCCCGTCGAGGATGCGCGAGTAGTTCTCGATCCCCGAGCAGAAGCCCATCTCGCGCAGCATCTCCATGTCGTACTGCGTGCGCTGGCGCAGGCGATGGGACTCCAGCTGCTTGCCCTCGGCCTCCAATTGCTCGCAGCGCTCGTTCAGCTCGCGCCCGATCTCCGCGACACCGTCCTCGATCGTGCCCTCCTTGACGTTGTAGTGGGTGGCGGGCCAGATCGCGACGTGCTCCAGGTCGTCGGCGATCAGCTCGCCCGTCAGCGGGTCGAAGTGCTGCAGGCGCTCGACCTCGTCGCCGAACAGCGTCGCCCTGAAGGCCGTCTCGGCGTAGGCGGGAAAGACCTCCAGCGTCTCCCCCTTCACGCGAAACGTGCCGCGGGAGAGCACCGAGTCGTTGCGCGTGTACTGGATCGAGACGAGCTTGCGCAGCAGCTTGTCGCGGTCGATCTCCTCGCCGCGTCGCAATATCTGCATGTTCATCTCGTATGTCTCGGGCGAGCCGAGGCCGTAGATGCACGAAACCGATGCCACCACGATCACGTCGCGGCGCGCGAACACGGCCGCCGTGGCTGCGTGGCGGAGGCGATCCACCTCCTGGTTGATGGCGGAGTCCTTCTCGATATACAGGTCGCGGCTGGGAACGTACGCCTCGGGCTGGTAGTAGTCGTAGTAGGACACGAAGTACTCGACCGCGTTCTCGGGAAAGAACGTGCGGAACTCGTTGCACAGCTGCGCCGCGAGCGTCTTGTTGTGGGCGATCACCAGCGTCGGGCTTCTGCACCTCGGCGATCACACCGGCCATCGTCATCGTCTTGCCGGTGCCGGTCGCGCCCAGCAGCGTCTGAAAGCGCTCGTGCTCGCGCACACCCTCCGGCAGCGAGGCGATCGCCTGCGGCTGGTCGGCGGTGGGGATGAACGCCGAGTCGAGCTTGAACTGTGGCATCGCGCTCTACGTTAGCCCCAGCTGGCGCGGGTACAGCCTGCGGTATTCGGCCTGGGCGCGCATCACCCGTTCGACATACGCGCGCGTCTGCGGGAAGGGGATTTCCGCCGCGGTCAAGCTATGGCCCTGCCCCTTTGCGTCGGCCACCCACGTGTCCACGTTCGTCAGGCCGCCGTTGTACGCCGCCACCGCCTCCAGCTCGTTGCCTTCGTAGTGGTCGAGCAGATAGCGCAGATACCAGCTGCCATACGCCACGTTGATCCTTGGCGTGGCCAGGTCGCTCGTGGTGAAGCGCACCCCGCCGGACAGGCGGGCGATGTATTCGGCCGTCGCCGGCAGCAGCTGCATCAGCCCCAGCGCCCCCGCCGAGGATGTGCGCGGATCGAACTTCGTCTCGGCGTAGATCACCGCCGCGATCAGCGCCGGGTCGAGATGCTTTTCGCTCGCCTGTTCGCGGATCACCGCCGTATCGCTGAGCGGCAGGCTCTCGCCCGGCAGCGCGTGCTCGATGCGCGCCACCAGCGCGACCGTCAGCGCCGCCACGATCGCAAGCGCGACGAGCGCCTTCGCGAGCCTGCTCATTTGGATAGCTTGCCAAGCACGTCGGCCAGCTCGCGCCGCAGGTCGGCTTCGGTGCCGTCGTTGCTCACGACAAACGTCGCACGCCGCGCCTTCTCCGTCTGGGAGAGCTGTCTTGCCGCACGCTCGTCGGCAAGCGCATGCCCGCGACCGGCGGCCCGTTCAGCGCGGGTGTCCTCCTGCGCGACCACCGCGATCGTCGCATCGAAACCCCCCTCCATGCCCGCCTCGAACAGGAGCGGCACCTCGACGACCGCCGCCCTTGGCGGCGGGCGCAGCGCCCGCACGGACTCAAGCCACGCGGCGATGCGCGCGCCGACGAGCGGCCACAACAGGCCCTCCAGCCATCGGCGATCCTCCTCCCCGCCCGCGAACGCCCTCGCCGCAACGGCCGCGCGATCGACGACCCCCTCCGGCGCCACCTGTGAGCCCCACCGCTCCACAACGGCGTCCCTTACCCGTTCATCGGCATACAACTCATGCACGACCGCGTCGGTCGAGAGCACCTGCGCGCCAAGCTCTCCAGCGCATCCAGCGCCGTCGACTTGCCGGCTCCCATACCGCCGGTGAGCCCGACGAACGGCGGCGTCACCGGCAGTCACTGGCAGGACCCGTCAGTCTTGCGTCTGCTCGCCGACAGGTTGCTCGTCCGCGCGTCGAGTCCTCTGCGGGCTCCGACTCGGCGGTCATCGGTGGGCGACTCAGCCTCGACGGCCGGCTCCTCGACAACCGACTCCTCGGCGGAGGGCTCCTCGGCAACCGGCTCCTCGACTCGCAACCTCGGCCGCCGGCTCCTCGACGGCAGGCGTCTCCACGGCAGGCTCCTCGGTCGCCGCGACCTCCGCGACGGGCATCCGCCGCGGGAGGCGCCTCCGTGACAGCCTCGGCACGATCCGCGCCAGCCTGCTCGGCGGCGATCTCGCCTGCGTCCTCGCCCACGGCCACGTCGAGCGAGTCCTCCAGCACCACCTGCTCGTCGACCAGGTCCTGGGGCTCGGCCGGCGACGCGGGAGGCGCGTCGGGACGCGGCAGCGGCAGGATCTGATCCTCGACGCGCTTGGCCGACAGCGACAGGCGCCGCCGCTCGGAGTCGATCTCGAGGATCTTCACGCGGATCTCATCGCCCGGGTGCACGATCTCGCGCGGACTCTCGACATGGTGGCCGGCGAGCTCTGAGATGTGCACGAGCCCCTCGACGCCGTCGAGCACCTCCACGAACGCACCGAAGGTGACGACCTTCGTGACCTTGCCGGCCAGCTCGTCGCTCACGTTGTAGGTGTCGACGATCCGCTGCCACGGATCTTCCTGGGTCTGCTTGAGACCGAGGGAGATGCGCTGACGGTCGCGGTCGATGTCGAGCACCTTGACCTGCACGGTGTCGCCGATGCTCAGAATCTCGCTCGGATGGTTCACATGCGACCACGAAAGCTCTGAGATATGGATCAAGCCGTCGATCCCATCGAGGTCGACGAACGCGCCGAAGTCGACGATGTTGGAGATCTGGCCCTCCACGACAAGGCCGGGCTGCAGGCGATCGAGAATCTGCTGGCGTACCTCCTTGCGCTCCTCCTCGAGCACCGCGCGGCGCGAGAGCACGACGTTGTTGCGCGAGCGGTTGAGCTCGATCACCTTCGTCTCGATCTGCGTGCCGAGATACTCGTCGAGGTTGGGCACGCGGCGGATGTCGACCAGCGAGGCGGGCAGGAAGCCGCGCACCCCAAGGTCGATGATCAGGCCGCCCTTGACGACCTCGATGACCGAGCCGATCACTGGCTCGCCGGACTCGGCGGCGGCCTCGATGCGCCGCCACGCCTTCTCGAAGCGGGCGCGCTTCTTGGACATGATCAGGCGCCCGTCCTGGTCCTCCTTGGTGAGGACCATCGCGTCGACCTCCTCGCCGAGATGAACCTCCTCGCGCGGATCGACGGACTTGCGAATGGACAGCTCGCCCGCGGGAATGACTCCCTCGGACTTGTAGCCGATGTCGACCAGCACCTCGTCCTTGTCGATGCGCACGACATTGCCGGTCACGACCTCGCCCTCCTCGAAGGGCTGCATCGTGGCGTCGTAGTTGGGGACGATCTGCCCGTCGATTTCGAGCAGCAGTCCGTTTGACCCATCGACCACGTGGGCCTGGGGATTCTCTATAAGTGTTTGCACCGGTCGAAGCCTAGCGCAGGGACGCAGCCCGGGGCCGGGACCCCGTCGGGCGACGCGGGCTCGGCGCCGAGACGGCCGGCGCGAGGCGGCACCGGCAACGGCGGCGGGCGCGGGCAGACCGGGTGAGCTACATATCATTGGCGGCCGAATGCCCGTCAGAGCGACCAAGCGCGGAGCCGAGCGGACGCAGCTCAAACGCGATTGTGACGTGCTCGTGTGCGGCGCCTCCTTCGCCGGGCTGGCGGTGGCGCGCGAGCTCGGCGGACACGGGCGCCCGCGTGCTCGTGATCGACCGCTATGAGATCGGCGAGCGCCAGACCTCTGCGTGCGGGATCCCAACCGACTGGCTGCAGGCGCTGGAGCTGTCAGGGATCGCTGCGCCAGACCTTTGGCGAGCTGCTCGTGCACACGCCGTGGACGACGGCGCGCTGGAAGCTGCCGTGGACGTTCTCGACGTTCGACTATCGCGAGCTGTGCGCGCTGCTGTGGGATCAAGCCCACCCCGGCGACGCGGAGTTCGAGACGGCGACCGTCGGCGGCCGCGACGGAAACACGGTGCACACCGACCGCGGCGAGCTGACGGCGCCGCTGATCGTCGACGCGCTGGGATGGCGGCGCGTGCTTTCCAACGCCGCCCCGATCCAGCCGCCGAACGCCCGCCTCTCGCGCGGCCTGGAGGTGCATCCGCATGGCACGGGCGATGAGCTGGAGTTGTGGATCGACGCCGGGTACGTGCGCGCCGGGTACGGGTGGAGCTTCCCCGCCGGCGACGAGCTGCGCGTCGGCATCGGCTCGTTTTGGCCGTCCCACCACGTCAAGGAGCCGACGGTCCGTCTCGCAGCCGACCTCGGTTTGCCGCCCGACGGATATCAGGGCAACTGGATCCCCCACCAGCTGCGCCCCGCGATCGAGGACGGGGTGTTCTTCGTGGGCGACAGCGCCGGGCACTGCCTGCCGCTGACCGCCGAGGGGATTCGCACCGCGCTGTACTTCGGCCTCGCCTGCGCCCGCGAGCTGGCGACCGGTGCTCGCCGGCGAGGCAACACGCGAGCAGGCGCTGGCGCGCTACGGCGCGTTTTCGAGCGCGCACGAGCGCAAGTTTCGCTGGATGCTCAACACCCAGCGCGCGGTCGGACAGCTGACCCCGACCCGCGCGATCGCCGCGATGGCGCGCGCGCTCGCCTCGGAGCGATTCTGCCACTGGGCGTTCAACCACTATCTGTGGATTGCACACCCGTCGTTCGTGGGCACGCGAGCAGATGCGGGGCGACGTCTCCGTGCACGTCCCGGCGACCGTCACGGCCTGAAGGCTATGCGAGCGCGGCCGAGCCGAGCCGCACCTCTCCTCAGGCCACTTCGCGCAAGCGCGGTCGCGCCGTCGCTTTGAGCGCCTGAAGCGCCAGACGAGACGCCTCGACCGCGCTGGCCCAGGAGACCTCCGCGAGCATGCCCTCGGCGGCAACCATATCGCCCGCGAGGAACACGCCGTCGCCGCGGTTCACGGCGGGGCGATCGCGCCAGCTGGAGCCCGGCATGTCCAGCGCACCCGAGCGTCCGTCCATCACCTGGCGCCGGCGCCATGTCTCACGCGTGCGCCAGTCCTGAACGCCGACATCGAGCAAGCGCTCCAGCCGCGCGGCGGCGAGGTCCGCGCTTTCTCCAGGGCGGATCGGCATCTGTGCTTGGATCAGCTCCTCGCCTGCGGGGGCGATCGTCGGGTTGGCTCCGGAGTAGCGGCCGATCCAGCCGGACTCGTCGAGGTCGGAGACGATCGTCGGGTCGCCGCGATGGTGACGAACGCCGATGTCCAGGCAGACGGTGCGCCCGCTCGGCCAGCGCAGGCTGTCCTCGCCCAGCAGCTCGCGTGCCTGGTCGAGCTCGGTTGTCACGATCGTCGGCGTCGCCGGCAGCTCCCCGACTCGCGCTCCCGTCTCGACCGCCACCTCCAGCTCGCGCACGCGCCGCTCGAGCGCGGCCACCAGGGTGCTCCAGCCGCCGATCGGGTAGCGCACGATCGACGGGGCGGTCAGCAGGAGCCGTATCAGCCGCGGCCACACGAACGCGGCCGACAGCTCGCCCGGGTCGTGGTGGAAGGTGAAGACTCCGGCAGCTGCGGAGAGCATCGAGGCGGTTTCCTCGTCCACCTGAGCCGATACCCATGTGCGGAAGTCGCTGCCGACAGGCGCTTCGCGGCCTCGCAGTCGCAGCACGGCCGGCAGCGCACCGAGCGGTGGGGTGCGTCGCAGCGTGCCGCCGAGACGCATTCGCACTCCCGTCAACCTTGCACTGCTGTGCGCGGGGAGGATGTCGCGCTCGCGCATCCACCTCCAGAAGCCGCCGTCTCTATACATGGCGTGCGGGCCGAGGTTTGCCTTATACGGGCCGTCGGTGCTGCGCGCGCGACCGCCGAGCTGCTCGTGGGCCTCGAGCAGCCGCACCTTCGCGCCCTCCTCCGCGCAGGCGATCGCGGCGACGAGCCCGGCGATGCCGCCGCCGACGATCGTGATCTGAGCTTTGACGGCGCTGCTGTTGACTGGGCTCATGATGGCTGCCTCCTTGGGGGAAGTTCGCACTCGTGGCGGAGTTTGTGTCGCGTTGGATGGAACTTGCGGGTTTTTTTGGGCTAGAGCGGCGTTGGCTCGGAGCGGTCGGGTCTGGAGCGAGAGTTCGCTTCGAGAATCAAATTACGCTTCCACTGGTCTCGATTACAGTTCCAGTGGTGGCAAACAAAAGAGGGCCAGTTGGAGGGCCGGAACTCCCGGCGGGAGCCAGCGCGAGACGATCGCCTCGCACGACCCGACAGGCAGCGTCGGCGCGAGGGCCGGAACTGCTGCTCGAACTGGACCGACACGGCGAGCTGCCGCTGCACGAGCAGATCGAGCGCTCGTTGCGCGAGCAGATTCGCTCCGGGCGGCTTGCGGGCGGGACGCGCCTGCCCTCCACACGCGGTCTTGCCGCGGAGCTTGGCGTGTCGCGCGGGGTGGTGAGCGAGGCCTATGGGCAGCTGGCCGCCGAGGGTTATCTGTTGACGAGCCAAGGGGCGCCCGTGCGCGTCGCCAGGGCCGTGCGCGCGGCGGGGGCGCGGCCGCCGGCGCGTTCGCTGCTTGCGAGCTTTGCCTACGACTTTCATCCGGGGCTGCCCGATCTGGCCGATTTTCCTCGCGAGGCGTGGCTTCGCTCCGTGCGCGCGGCGCTGCGCGACTGGCCGCTCGATTCGCTCGGGTATGGCGATCCGCGCGGCGCGCCCGCGTTGCGCGAAGCGCTCGCCGGGTACCTTGGGCGTGTGCGCGGCGCGAGCGCCGACCCCGAGCACATGCTCCTGTGCACAGGTTTCAGGCAGGGTTTTTCGCTACTTTGCCGCGCGCTCAAAGACCGTGGCGTGGAGCGGGTCGCGCTCGAGGATCCCGGCTGGCATCCACACCGATTGATCGTCGAAGAGGCCAGTCTGGAGGTCGTGCCGATCCCGGTCGACGAGGGCGGACTGCGCGTCGACGCGCTTGCCACGAGCGACGCCTCAGCGGTGCTCGTCACCCCAGCCCACCAGTTTCCGACTGGGGCGGTGCTCGCGCCCGAGCGCCGCGCCGAGCTGATCGAGTGGGCCTCGGAGGAGCGGCTGATCGTCGAGGACGACTACGACGCGGAGTTTCGCTACGACCGTGTCGCCGTCGGCGCATTGCAGGGCCTCGACCCCGAGCAGGTCGCGTACGTCGGCTCGGCCAGCAAGCGCCTGGCTCCCGGGATGCGCCTCGGCTGGATGCTGCTGCCCTCCTGGCTCACATGGGAGCTGACCTCCGCAAAGGCGGTCGAGGACGCGGGCTCGGAGGTGCTCGGACAGCTTGCCCTGTGCGACTTCATCGCGCGCGGCGAGTTCGACCGCCACATGCGCCGCATGCGCCTGCGCTACCAGCGCCGCCGCGAAGCGCTGATCGCCGCCGCCGAGCGCTGGCTGCCCGACGCGCGCGTAAGCGGCGCGCAGGCCGGGCTGTTTGAGCTGTTGACGCTGCCCGAGGGCACCGACGAGCCCGCGCTGCTGCGCGCGGGCGCCGAGCGCGGCGTGGGCGCCGAGGGGCTCGCGCTGCACCGCTTCGCCGCCGACGGTGCTCCCGGGCTGCTGCTCGGCTACGGCAACCTCTCAGAGCCCGCGATCGAGCAGGGCGTACGACTGCTCGGAGAGGCCTACGCTCGCTTGTAGGGGCGAGCAGCTCGGCCGTCGGCTCACCGGCTGGTACGCAAAGGCGACTGGTAAAATCGGAGCCATGACCGCCAAGGAAGAGGTGCTGGAGCGCTTGGCTCGCTGGACTGAGCGCGACGCGAAGATCGCGTTGCGCGCCGTCGAGCGCGAGCACGATACGGACAGGCGACGAGCCGAGATCGACGCCGCGATCGTCGACTCATACACCCAGGTGCCCCAGGAGGATCTCGGCGCCCACTGGGCTGCACGACACTCGATACGCGAAGAGCCCTGGACCAGCGCTTCGTGAACCGCGGCGAGGTCTGGTGGTACGAGCTGCCCAATGAAGGGCGCCGCCCAGGCTGCATACTGACGCGCACCGCCGCCATCCCCGTCCTGAATGCTGTCATCCTCGCCCCGTCCACTCGGACACTGCGTGACATCCCGACACAGGTTCACCTTGACGCCGACGACGGAATGCCCCATTCCTGCGCGCTCAGCTTCGACAATCTGCTCACAATCCCCAAGACCCTGTTGACGGAGAAGATCACCTCCCTCGGGCCAGGCAAGCTTGCCGAGGTCTGCAGGGCACTGAACACGGCCGTCGACTGCTGACAGGTTGCTGCCAAGGAGCGGGCAACCCCCGGGTGACTCAGGGCCAGTCTTTAGCGACGCACCACCAGCACAACGCCGGCCACGAGCAGCACGAGCCCGAGGATGCGTGTTGCGCCGATCGGCTGCTTGGCGATTCCCAGCAGGCCGAAGCGGTCGATCAGGACGGCGGCGGTGAGCTGGCCGGCGATCACCACGGCCGTCAGCGCGCTGACGCCGAGCGTGCGCACGGTGAGGATCGCGACCGTCACGTAGGCCGCGCCGAGCAGCCCGCCCACGAACGCCCACCAGGGCGCCCTGCCGACGTCGGCGAGAGCGCCGAACCCATCGCTTGTGAAGGACACGATCAAGAGCAGCGCGAGCGTGCCCACCGTGAAGGACACGGCCGCGGCGGGCACCGCGCCGACGGCGCGGCCGAGGCGCGCGTTGACCGCGGGCTGGGCGCCCACCAGCACGCCGGCGGCCGCCACCAGCACAACCGCGAGCAGCCGGCTCATCGCAGCGGGTGCGCTGGTTGCGAGCAGCTCCCCGGACGCCGGTCCCGTGCGCGGCACGCGACCCGCGCGGCTTTCGAGATGCCGCGAAACACGGCGCGGGCACCCCAACCGGTCACTTGGCCTCCAGCCAGTTGTGCCCCACTCCCACGTCCACAGCCAGCGCCGGCGAGTGCTCCCACACGCCGACCATCTCCTCCTCGATCAGCACACGCGCCACGTCGAGCTCCTCCGGAGGCGCTTCGAAGAGCAGCTCGTCGTGGATCGTGAGGATCTGCTTCGTCTGTAGGTTCGCCTCGAGCAGCGCGTCGTGGCAGCGCACCATCGCGAGCTTGATGATGTCCGCGGCGGTGCCCTGGATCACGGTGTTCACGGCCAGTCGCTCGCCGAGCGTGCGCACCTGGTAGTTGCGCGCCTGCAGCTCGGGGATCTGGCGGCGGCGGCCCCACAGCGTCTTGACATGCCCCTCCTGCTTGGCCGACTCGATCGTCTCGGCGATGAACGCCGCCACGCGCGGGAAGCGCTCCAGGTAGGCGTCGATGAACGCTTTCGCCTCCTCCAGGGGAATATTCAGGCGGTCGGCAAGCCCATAGTCGGAGAGCCCATAGACGATCCCGTAGTTGATCATCTTCGCCTTCGAGCGCATCCCCGGGTCGATCTGCCCCGGCTCGACCTGGAACACCTGCGAGGCGGTCGCCGTGTGCACGTCTTCGCCGCGCTTGAAGATCTCGACCAGCACCGGCTCGCGGGCGACGTGCGCAAGCACGCGCAGCTCGATCTGCGAGTAGTCGACCGAGATCAGCAGGCGACCCTGCTCGGCCTCGAAGCAGCCCCTGATCTCGCGGCCCAGGGGCGTGCGGATCGGCACGTTCTGCATGTTCGGGTTGGTCGAGGCGAGGCGCCCCGTCTGCGCTCCGGCCTGCAGGAAGGTGGTGTGGATGCGCGAGCGCTCGTCGACCTGCTCGGGCAGCACGTCCAGGTAGGTCTTTATCAGCGTCGACAGCTCGCGCCAGCGCTCGATGCAGGGAACGATCTCGTGCTCCTCGCGAATCGCCTGCAGCACGCGCGCGTCGGTGGAAAACCCGGTCTTGCCGCGCCGCTTGCGCGAAAGGCCGAGCTTGACGAACAGGATCTCCCCCAGCTGCTGGGGCGAGCCGATCGTGAACTCCTCGCCCGCCAGCTCGTAGATGCGCTGCTCCAGGCCCGCTATCTCCTCGCGCACGCGTCCCGTTATCTCCCGCAGGCACTCCAGGTTGAGTCGCACCCCGAGCAGCTCCATCTCGCGCAGCACCGCGACGAGTGGAAGCTCGATGTCGCACATAACGCTCTGCAGCCCACGCTCGACGATCTGCTCGCGCTGCCACGCCGCAAGCGCGCTGAGCAGCAGCGCCTCGCCCGCCAGCGAGTCCTCCACGTCGGTGGCGAACCCGCGCTCTTCGCACAGCTCCGCGAACGGGTACCCGCGCCGTGCGGGCTCCAGCAGATAGGCGCCGAGCATCGTGTCGTGCACGAGGTTCGCCGGCACCGTGCCGAGCGCCTTCGCGTCGTGGGCCACCACCGCCCGCTCGCCGCACGCCCTCACCGCCTCGCCCGGGTCGGCGCAGCTGCCAAGCAGCACGCCCGCGCGCGAAGCGCGGGCCGCCGCCTTCTTTCCCTGCGCCGCCCCCGCCGGGGGCGGGTCGGGCGTGATCGCAAAGCGCCACGGCGATCCGAGCGCGAACAGCTCGCCCTCCCCCACCTCGGCGGCACGTACGGCAAGGCACAACTCTTGCGGACTGGTTCCGCTGGCCGTCTTCAGACTCGCGATGTCGGCCACCGACCCCTCGCGCACACGTCCGGTGAGCGTAACCTCGTCGACGGAAGCGGTTTTGGCAAGCTCCGCCTCGCCGAGCGCCTCTTCCACGCGGCGCAGCGGGTCGCGCAGCTCCCAGCGACGAAACACCTCGCGCAGGCGCGAGCGGTCCGGTTCGCGCGCCGCCTCGCTCTTGAGGTCGAACTCGACCGGCAGGTCGCGCTTGACGGTGGCGAGCTGCTTTGACATGCGCGCATCCTCGGCGTGCTCGATCAGGTTCTGCCTGCGCTTGGGCCCGCCGATCTCACGCGTGTGGGAGAGTACGCCCTCCAGCGTGCCGAACTTCTGGATCAGCTCGCTGGCGGTCTTCTCGCCGATGCCGGGGATCCCGGGGATGTTGTCGGAGGTGTCGCCCTTCAGCCCGTAGAAGTCGGGAATCAGCTCGGGCGCCAGGCCGTAGCGGTCGATCACCGCCTGGCGGTCGTACAGCTTGGTCTCGGTGATGCCGCGCGCCGTCGCCATCACCTGCACGAGCCCCCCCTCGTCGATCAGCTGAAACACATCGCGGTCGCCGGTCACGATCGTGACGGGCACGCCCGCCGCGCGCGCCTGCTCGGCGAGCGAGGCGATCACGTCGTCGGCCTCATACCCGTCGAGCTTGACATTGCGATAGCCGAACGCCTCCACCAGCGGCTCCATCGCCGGCCACTGCATCTTCAGCAGGTCCGGGCGCGAGCGGCGTCCCGCCTTGTAGTCGGCAAACAGCTCCGTGCGGCCGGAGCTGCCCGCGTCCCAGGCGACCATCGTGGGCTGCACCCCATGGTCGGTGACGATCTTCACGAGCATCGAGGCGAACCCGAAGATCGCGTTCGTCGGCTCCCCGGTCGAGGTGGCGATCGACTCCGGCAACGCATAGAAGGCCCGGTAGACCAGGCTGGGCCCATCGATCAGGAACAGGCGGCGCTCCACGACGAGCACTCTATTAGGCGCCCGTGCGACAGCCTCGACCGCGCGCGCGGCGCCGGGCGCAGTCGAGGGGCCGGTCGGCGATGCCGGGGGAACCCGAGCCGGCGGGCGCCAAGCCAATAACATGCCGGACCGCCCCGGCCCCAGCGCCGGCCACCGAGGAGCCCTCGTTTCCGTGAGCATCACCCCCAGCGCGCAGTACCGTTTGACCGTCCGCGTCAAGATCGACGAGACCCAGAACATGCTGGGCGCGGTCACCGACGCGATCGGCGAGCAGGGAGGCATGATCGTCGCGATCGACCTCGTCGAGGCGGACGCGGGCCACAGCGTGTGGGACATCGTGCTCGACGCATCCAATCGCGAGCACTGGAACCGCATCCTGGGCGCGATCGGGGCGCTCGCGGGGGTCGAGGTGATCGACACCACCGACCGCACCTTCCTGCTGCACGTCGGCGGCAAGATCGAACAGCGCAACAAGCACCCGCTGAAGACGCGCGACGACCTCTCGATGACCTACACCCCGGGCGTCGCACGAGTGTGCACCGCGATCAAGGACGACCCCGACAAGGCGTTCCAGTACACGATCAAGCGCAACACCGTGGCGGTCGTCAGCGACGGCACCGCCGTGCTCGGCCTCGGCGACATCGGCCCCGCGGCCGCGATGCCCGTGATGGAGGGCAAGGCGTGCCTGTTCAAGGAGTTTGCGAGCGTCGACGCGTTTCCGATCTGCCTGGACACCAAGGACACGGACGAGATCGTGCGCGCCGTGGAGCTGATCGCGCCGTCCTTCGGGGGAATCAACCTGGAGGACATCAGCGCGCCGCGCTGCTTCGAGGTCGAGGAGCGCCTGAAGGCAGAGCTCGACATCCCCGTGTTCCACGACGACCAGCACGGCACCGCGGTTGTCGTGATGGCGGCGCTGCTCAACGCGGTCAAGCTCACGGGCCGCTCCCTGCAGGAGCTGAAAGTGCTGGTGATCGGCCTCGGCGCGGCCGGCGTGGCGGTCACGAAGATCCTGCTGGCGGCCGGCGTCAGCGAAATCGTCGGCGCCGACTCGCGCGGCGTGCTCTCCACCGAGCGCGCCGACTACCTCGACGGCAGCATGAGCTCGGTCAAGCGCTGGTATGCGGAGTCGACCAACAGACAGAAGCGCACCGGCACCCCCGCCGATGCGATCGACGGCGCCGACCTGCTCGTCGGCCTCTCGGGCGCACGCGCCCTGCCGGTGCAGGCGCTTGCGAAGATGAAACGCGACGCGATGGTGTTCGCGATGGCCAACCCCAACCCCGAGGTGATCCCCGAGGAGGCCGCGCCCTACGTGCGCATCATGGCCACGGGCCGCTCGGACTACCCCAACCAGATCAACAACGTGCTGTGCTTCCCGGGCATCTTCCGCGGCGCG
Source organism: uncultured Solirubrobacterales bacterium (assembly GCA_963831995.1). GTDB lineage: Bacteria > Actinomycetota > Thermoleophilia > Solirubrobacterales > Solirubrobacteraceae > Palsa-744. Next base: position 876,919 of record CAWHSI010000001.1, read on the forward strand.
CTCGACGTGCGCGCCAAAGCGATCACCGAGGAGATGAAGATGGCGGCCGCGCGCGCGATCGCCGCGATCGTGGACGAGCGCGAGCTGCGCGAGGACTACATCGTGCCGTCCGTGTTCAACCGCGACGTGGCGCCCGCGGTGGCAAGCGCGGTGGCCGAGCAGGCACGCGCCAGCGGCGACGCCCTCGCCGGAGTGGAGGTCGGGTACGCGCAGGGCGATACGCTGACGGGCATGGGCACACCGATGGGCACGCCCTTCGGGGCACAGACAGGCGAGCAGCGGGCGCACACGAACGGCTGACGACGGTGCGAGTGGCGCTCACCGGAGCGACGGGCCTGATCGGCCAGAAGCTGGTGGCGGCGCTGCGCGCGCGCGGCGACGAGGTGACGGTTCTGACGCGCGACCCCGAGCGGGCGCGCGCGCGACTGGACGCCTCCTCGGCGGCGCAGGGCGCGGGCGAGAGCTCGCTCGGAGCACTCGAGCTCGTGGGCTGGGACCCGCGCGGCGAAGTTGCCCCGGCGGCGGCGCTCGAGGGGCACGGGGCGATCGTGCACCTCGCGGGCGAGAACGTCGCGCAGCGCTGGAGCGCGAGCGCCAAGCGGGCGATCCGCGACAGTCGCGTGGAGGGCACCAGGCAGCTCGTGCGCGGACTTGCCGCGCTGCAGCCGGACGAGCGCCCGCGCGTGCTGCTCAGCGGCTCGGCGATCGGCTACTACGGCAGCCGCGGCGACGAGCCGATCGACGAGGACGCTCCCGCCGGCGAGGGCTTCCTCGCACAGACCTGTCGAGCCTGGGAGCTCGAGGCGCTGGAGGCGCAGTCGCTCACCGTCGCGGGCACGGGCACGATGCGCGTGGCGACCCTGCGCACCGGAGTGGTGCTGGACCGCGACGGCGGCGCGCTCGCCAAGATGCTCCCACCCTTCAGGCTCGGCATCGGCGGACCCATCGCGGGCGGGCGCCAGTTCGTCTCCTGGATTCACATCGACGACGTCGTGGGCATCGCGCTCGCCGCGCTCGACGGCGAGCAGTGGCAGGGGCCGATCAACGCGACCGCGCCCGAGCCCCAGCGCAACCGCAACTTCTCCAGGGCACTCGGCCGGGCGCTTCACCGTCCCTCGCTGCTGCCGGTGCCGGGCATGGCGCTGCGACTGTTGTACGGGGAGATGGCGGAGATCGTGACAGGCGGCGCCCGCGTGCTGCCAGCCAAGGCGCTCGTGCTCGGCTACGAGTTTCGCCACCCCAAGCTGGCGCAGGCGCTGAGCGCGGCGCTCGGCGGCGATTGAACCCGGCGGCGGCTGCCGCGGGAGCGCGCGGCGGCGCTTCAGCCGGCGGAGGAGGCCGCGGGGGACGTGCCGAACACGCGCCAGAACACGGGCGCGCCGTCCGCCACGCGGTCGATCGCATACCTCGACAGCGTCGTTTCGCCGCTTGGCTGGATCGAGTAGGTGCCGAGCACCGAGCGCCGGTCGCGGATCGCGAAGAAGCCGTCGATCACCGCCTGGCGATCGTCGCCGCGGTCCCCGGCCGCGCGGATCGAGGCGAGCACGGCGCTCATCGCCTCATACCCATACAGCGCATACGCTTCGGCGCGAGCGCCAAAACGCTTTTCATACTCGCCCAGCACCGCCCGCGCCGACGCCGGGTACAGCGAGGACGGCAGTATCGGCGAGCCGATCAACGTGCTGGCTTCGGCCGCGCCGAGGTGCGCCGTGAACACGCTGTTGAACATCGTGCTCGAGGCGAGCAGCGACAGGTGCGGCGCCGCGGCGTGCAGTTCGCGCCAGAGTTCCGCCGCTTCGCTCGTGGCGGTCGCGCTGACGAACACCGCTTCGGCGCCGCTTCGAGCGATCTTCGCCACCTCGCCCGTGAAGGTGGAGCCGGGAGCGATCATGATCGTATCCTCGTCGAGCACCCTGATGCCCGCCGCTTCCGCGTCGCCCGCGACGATCTGCGCGAGCGGCGTGTCGAACGGGTCCTGGTCGATCACCACATACAGCCTGCGAATGCCCAGCGCGCGCATCGCCGCCACCTGCGCCGCGGCCTGCACCTGATCGCCGGGGGCGACGCGGCCGAACGTGCGCTTGCCCGAAAGATAGAAGCGTTCGGGCTCGCCCTGGCCCGCATCCAGCGAGGAGGTCAGCCCCACATACGGGCTCGCGGGGCTCACCTGCAGGATCCCCGCGGCGTTTGTCAGCGGCAGCGAGATCGCGGTGGCGCCCGAGTTGTAGTCGCCGATGTAGGCGATCGTGGTTGGGTCCTGCGCCGCGGCCTTCGCGTTCGAGGCGGTCGCGCCCGGTTCCCACTCGCCGGTCGTGAGGCTTGAGTCGTCAAGCGAGGTGTAGCTGACGGTGAAGCGCCCCACGTGCCCGCCCGCATTTGCGAGCGCCAGCTTCTCCCCCCCTTCGATCTGATGGGCGATGCCCGCCTCCGGACCCTGCAGCGGCAGGCTCGAGTAGACGGTGAGCTGCTCGCCGATCTCATCGGCGGCCGTCGAGCTGCCGACCCCGCCGCACCCGGCCACCGCCGGCACGAGGGCCAGGGCGGCAAGTCCCGTGCCCACCCAGCGCACGCGCACCGCAGTTCTAATCGCGGCGACGACCCGGGAGATAGCCGGAGAGGATCTTCACAGACGCGCCGAGCACGGTGGCGAGCGCCGCGAGCATGAAGGAATCGAAGCCCTTCGCGCCAAGCGCCCACAGCACGATCCAAACGATCAGCCCGGCGGTTACGGTGAGTACCAGTCCCATTGCCCGCGCATCCTATAACAGGCCGCGCGGGTAAAGCGTCGCATACGCCGCGGTGCGCCCCGCGAGGGTAGCGGCGGGCAAACAACCTCCCAAGCAGCGCACGCCGCCGTGCGCTATCTGGAGAGCGCCACCGCCAGCTCGCCCACGACCTCGCCGACCGCGCCCGCCGGGTCCTCGGACTCGGCGGCGGCGCGCACCAGCCGGGTACCGACGATCACGCCGTCGGCGCCCGCCTCGGCCGCCTGCAGCGCCTGCGCCGCGGTGGAGATGCCAAAGCCCAGCGCCACCGGCACGCTCGTGCTCGCCTTCGCCGCGGCCACCACCTCCGCGAAGCGCTCGGGCAGCGAGGCGCGCTCGCCGGTCGTGCCGACCACGGAAACGGCGTAGAGAAACCCGCGAGCACTCCCCCCGATTTGGGCCAGGCGCTCGGGCGGAGTCGTCGGCGCGACCAGCGGCACCAGCGCGAGCCCGTGCCGATCGCACGCCTCCAGCAGCTCCGGCGCCTCCTCCAGCGGCAGGTCGGGCACGATCAACCCACACGCGCCCGTCTGCGCAAGCCGCTCCACGAACGCGCCCGCACCCGGGGCGAACACCATGTTGGCGTAGCACATCAACACCACCGGTACGCTCGGTGCAAGCGCGCGCGCGACCTCGAGCACTCCCGCCAAGCTCGCGCCGGCGGCCAGCGCCCGCGTGCCCGCCTCGTGGATCGTGGGCCCGTCCGCCAGCGGGTCCGAGTAGGGCACCCCCAGCTCCAGCAGGTCCGCCCCCGAGCGCACGCACGCCCGGCCGATCCGAAGCGAGCGCTCGAGCGTCGGGAACCCGCCCATCAGATATGGCATCAGCGCCGCGCGCTTGCCGCTCGCCTCGAAGGCGGCCGCAATCCGCTCGGTGCCGCTCGCCTGCCCGCCGTGATGCGGGGTCGCGACAGCGCTCATCGCCGTCTCTCGCCGACGAAAAGAGCCTGCTGGCACGCATCCGGCGTGGCGACCGGCCTCACCGGCAAGCTCAAGGCCGGCGGCGGATCTTGTCTCCCAAAAAAAACCCTACCCGGCATCGAGCACCTCGGCCAGATCCTTGTCGCCGCGCCCGGACAGGCACACCAGATCCAGCTCGCCCTCGCTCTGGGCAAGCGTCCAGGCGATCGCGTGCGCCGTCTCCAGGGCGGGAATGATGCCCTCCAAGCGAGCCAGCTCGCGGAACGCGGCCAGGGCTTCGCGGTCGGTCACCGCCACATACCGAGCCCTGCCGCTGTCGCGCAGGTGGGCGTGCTGGGGACCGGTTCCCGGGTAGTCGAGGCCAGCCGAGATCGAGTGCGCCTGCACGATCTGCCCCTCCTCGTCCTGCATCACCGCCGACAGCGCACCGTGCAGGATCCCGGCGCGGCCGCCCACCGTCAGCGGCGCACCATGGCGATCGGTGTCGATCCCCTCGCCGCCCGCCTCCACCCCGACCAGCTCGACCCCCTCGTCTTCCAGGAACGCGGCGAAGATGCCGAGCGCGTTGGACCCGCCGCCGACGCACGCCACGATCCTCGCCGGCAGGCGCCCCTCGCGCTCGAGCATCTGCGCGCGCGCCTCCTCGCCGATCACGCTCTGCAGCTCGCGCACCAGCGCCGGGTAGGGCGCCGGCCCCACCACCGAACCGATGATGTAGTGGGTGCTCGCCACATTCGTCACCCAGTCGCGAATCGCCGCGGAGGTCGCCTCCTTGAGCGTACACGCACCCGCGTCAACCGCCTGCACGCGCGCGCCGAGCAGCTGCATGCGCTGCACGTTCGGCGCCTGCCTGCGCATGTCCTCGCTGCCCATATAGATCGTGCAATCCAAATCCAGCAGCGCACAGGCGGTCGCGGTCGCCACGCCGTGCTGGCCGGCGCCGGTCTCGGCGATGATCCTGTGCTTGCCCATGCGCCTGGCCAGCAGCGCCTGCCCGAGCGCGTTGTTGAGCTTGTGCGAGCCGGTGTGATTGAGGTCCTCGCGCTTCAGATACACACGCCGGCCGAGCCGCTCGGAGAAGCGTTCGGCCAGATACAGCGGGGTCGGGCGACCGGCGAAGTCGCGCAGCAGCAGCTCGAGCTCGCCGCGATAGCCCGGGTCGGCGCGAGCCTGCGTCCACGCCAGCTCCAGCTCGGCGAGCGCCGGCATCAGCGTCTCGGGCACATACTGGCCGCCGTAGCGCCCGAAGCGGTGCTCCACCGGTGGATTGGCGGGCGTTGCGCTCACGTGGGCAAACCTACCGGCGGCACGCTCTGCCCGTCGGGCAACCCTCCGGTCGCCGAGGCGAGCGAGGCACCCTGCACGGCGGCGAAGAAATCGCGCAGCTTGACGGGATCCTTGCGACCAGGGGCGCTCTCGGTGCCGCTCGCGCTGTCCACCGCGAAGGGCCGCACGCGAGCGATCGCCTCACCCACGTTTGCCGGGCTCAGCCCGCCGCTGAGGATCAGCGGCACCTTCGAGCGCCTGCCGGCAAGCAGCTCCCAGTCGAAGCTCTCGCCCGTGCCACCACGCAACCGCTCCCGTCCAGCCTTCCTGGAGCGAGCATCGAGCAGATGAAAGTCGGTGTGAAAGCGCGAGGCATCCTGAATGTCGGCCATACCCGACACCTGCACCGCCTTGATAACCCGGGCGCCCGTGCGCCGACCCGCCTCCGCGCAGAACGACGGCCCCTCGTCGCCGTGCAACTGCAGCAGGGTGAGGTCCAGCTCCTCGCTCACGCGCACAATCTCCTCGATCTTCGAGTTGACGAACACACCGCACAGCTCCACGCGCCGGCGCAGCGCCGTAGCGATGCGTCTGGCCTCCTCGAGCGAGCAGCCTCGCGGGCTGGCATCGTAGAAGACCATTCCCACCGCCCACGCCCCCAGCTCGACCGCCAATTCGGCGTCGGCGAGTCGGGTCAAGCCGCAGATCTTCATTCGGGTCGGGGACACAGCACAACGGTAGCGGGCCGCCAGCTGCCGAGGCTGGCGCATCGTCGCCCACGCGAAACCACACCCGGGAGCGGGTTTCCGACTATTCGGATAGAGTCTTCTGCGTGAATCAGTGCCGTCACATCGCCGCCGTGGCGCTCGCGCTCCTCTTCGCGGCGAGCGCCGCCGGCTGCTCGACGGCCAGGGAACTGCGCACGTCCGGCCAGGCAGCCGGCTTCGTGGTAGAGGTCGCCGGCGGCGAACCGCCAGCCGACTGGAAACTGGCATCCGATCCAACCGCCAAGGCCGTCCAGGCATGGAACGACGCCCCGATCATCAGCGACATGGGACGCCGGCTGCGCAGCGAAGGGAGCGCATGGGCATGCGAATTCGCCCACAAATCCGTCGGGCTCGGCTCGATCGGCTACTTCGACGAAAACGACTCTCCGATCGTCACCAAGGAAGCCGCCGCCAAGGGGGTCAAGCCAAGCCTGATCGCCGCGCTGCTGCGCGACGTCGTCACCCTCCACTACCGCGAGTTCGTGCTCCTGACAACCAGCATCTGCGGTCCCTACAAGGGCTAGCGGGGCGAGCCGCTCATCTGCAGGGCGAGCCGCTGATCTGCAGGGCGAGCCGCTGATCTGCAGGGCGAGCCGCTGATCTGCAGGGCGAGCCGCTGATCTGCGGGGCAGGCCGCTGATCCGCGGGGCGAGCGGCTCATCCGCGGGGCGGGCCGCTCATCCTTCGGGGATATTGGCGTTCTTCACCGAGTTGGGCCGACCCGTGAGCGTCGCTTTGAGCGTCTTGCGTTCATACCCGCCGCTGCCGGTGGCGCGCTCGACTTCGATCGAGATCGTGTCGCCCGGTTTCTTGGCCTCGATCGCGCTCGCGAGCGCTTCGGAGCTTGCGATCGATTCGCCGTCGACCTTCACGATGATGTCCCCGCCCACCGACACCTTGCCGGCCGGAGTCTGCACTTCCAGGTTGCTGCCGCGAATGCCGGCCTTGGCGGCGGGCGTGCCGGCTTCGACCGACTCCACCAGCGCGCCGCTGGTCACGGGCAGGTTCAGGGCCGAGAGCGAACCGTCGACGGAGATCGTACTCACGCCGAGATAGGCGCCGCGCACCGTGCCGCCTTTCTCAAGCGCGGGAAGCTCGGACTTGGCGGTGTCGATCGGAATCGCAAACCCGATCCCGATGCTGCCATCGCCGCTGCCGCCCGTCTCGATCTGGGAGTTGATGCCGATCACTTCGCCCTCCTCGTTGAGGAGCGGCCCGCCGGAGTTGCCCGGGTTGATCGGGGCGTCGGTCTGCAGCACGTTGTCGATCGAGAACCCGTTCGGCGAGGTGATCTCGCGCTGCAGCGCCGAGATCACACCCGTCGTCAGCGTGCGGTCGTACCCGAACGGGTTGCCGATCGCGAGCACCGGATCGCCGACCTCGACCTTGCTGGAGTCCCCGAGCGTGAGCACGTGCATCGTCAGCCCTTCGGTGGGGATGTGCAGCACGGCGAGATCGTTGGAGGGATCCTTGCCGATCACTTTCGCTTCCACGGTCTTGCCGTGTTCGAAGCTGACCTCCACCTTCACGGCGTTCTCGACCACATGCCAGTTGGTGAGGATCGTGCCGTTGCTGTCGATCACGAAGCCCGACCCGGTAGCCGTGCCCTGCTCCTCGCTTTCGCCGCCGAGGCTGAACGGCGATTCGACCTGCTTGACGATGGTGGACGTCACGAGCGCCACGCCGGGAGCGTCGCGCTCGTAGATCTGGTGCGGGGTCAGCCCGGTGCTCTGCTGGGTGGCGTTCGAGGGCGCGATCGGCGCCGACTGCTGCACCACCGTCACCGTCTTCTGCGAGGAGCCCAACCCGCTCGTGGCCGCGATCACCGCGACGACGATGCCCCCGCCGAGAAGGGCGGAGAGGAGCGGAAGGAAGAACGTGCGCTTCATCGACGCTCAGGATGACCGCTCGCGCTCAACGCAAAATAAAGACCGCCGTGACGCTTCATAAAAGATTCGACCCGGCGCGCACGGTCGTATCGCGCGCGCCGCGCTCGCGGGGGGAGCCGGCCCGCTCGCGAGAGCAGCCGGCCAGCAGCGCGCGCAGCGCCTGCTCGGGATCCGCCGCGCGCATCAGCCTCTCCCCGACGAGCACCGCCCCCACCCCCACCTGCTCCAGCTCGCGAAGCTGCTCGGCGCTGCCGATGCCCGACTCCGAGACAACGGTCGCGCCGGGGGGCATGTGCGGGAGCAGAGCGGCGGTGCGAGAGACGTCCACGCTGAAGTCGCGCAGGTCGCGATTGTTGACGCCGATCAGGCTCGCCCCAGCCTGCTCGGCGCGCGCCAGCTCCTCGCGATCGTGCACCTCGACCAGCACGTCCAGGCCGAGCGCGAGCGCCTGCTCGTGCAGCGCCACAAGCTCGCGCTGCACGAGCGCGGCCACGATCAGCAGCACCGCGTCGGCGCCCGCCTCCACCGCCTCATACAGCTGGTAGGGATCGACGACGAAGTCCTTGCGCAGGATCGGCAGCTCGCACGCGGCACGAGCGGCGCGCAGATCATCCAGCGAACCGTCGAAGTTCGGTCCCTCGGTCAGCACCGACATCGCGCTCGCACCGCCGCGCTCGTACGCGCGCGCCATCTCCGCGACCTCGGCGCCCTCGCGCAACGCTCCCGCCGAGGGCGAGCGGCGCTTGAACTCGGCGATCGCGCCGATCCCGGGCGCCGCGAGCGCTTCGCGAAAGCGGCCCGGGCCCGCATCCGCGGTGTCGGCTTGCAGCGGTCGCTCGCGCTTGCGCCGCTCCACCTCGACGCGCGTTTCGGCGAGGATGCGATCCAGCACCGTCATGACGCCGCCGGCTCCCGAGGGCACAACACCGCTAGGACGCCGCCCGCTCCGGCGCGTACCGGACGCTGGCTTTGACATACCGCTCCAGCGCCTCGGCCGCAGCTCCCGAATCGATCGCCGCGCGCGCGGCCTGCACCCCCTCGGCGATGCTGTCCGCGGCGCCGGCCGTGTAGATCGCGGCACCCGCGTTGGCGAGCACGAGATCGGCATGGGCACCCTGCTCGCCGCCGAGGATCGCGCTCGCGACGTGCGCGTTCTCCTCCGGCGTGCCCCCACCGAGCAGCGGATCGGACGGGTCGGCGAGCGCTACGCCGATCTCCTGCGGCGTGATCGTGTAGCGGGTCAGCTGCTCCCCGTCGACCTCGACCACATGCGTGGCGGCCGAACTGGACACCTCATCCAACCCGTCCTCGCTCGCGACCACCAGCGCACGCTTTACGCCGAGGCTGGCGAGCGCGCCGGCGATCCGCTCCAAGAAGCTCGCGTCGGCCACGCCGATCAGCTGGCGCGTCGCTCCCGCCGGGTTGGTGAGCGGCCCCAGCAGGTTGAAGGCGGTGCGCACCGCCAGCTCGCGCCTGACCGGCACCACGAAGCGCGTCGCCCGATGGTGGGCCGGCGCGAACATGAACCCGAACCCCGCCTCCTCGATGCACGTCGCGACCGCGTCCGGGGAGAGGTCGATGCGCGCGCCGAGCGCCTCCAGCACGTCGGCCGAGCCCGAGGAGCTGGTCGCCGAGCGGTTGCCGTGCTTGGCCACCGCGCAACCGGCGCCCGCGGCGACAATCGCCGCCGTGGTCGACACGTTGAAGGTGCGCCGCCCACCGCCCGTGCCCGCGGTGTCCAGCAGGTCCTCGCGCTGCACCGGCACGTGCGCGGCGAGCGCGCGCATCGTCGCCGCCAGCCCGGCCAGCTCCTCCACCGTCTCGCCCTTCGTGCGCAGCGCGATCAGAAACGCGGCTATCTGCGTCTCGGACACCTCGCCGTGCATGATCTCCGCGAGCACCTCCGAAGCCTCCTGCCGGCTCAGGTCCCTGCGCGAAGCGAGCGCGTCGATCGCACCCGTGAGCACGGTGTTCGGCATCAGTGCGCGGTGCTCTGCAGGGCGCCCGCGGCCGCCACGGCCGTCGACGCGATCACGCCCGCCACCGGCCAGTCGAGCCCGAGGAAGTTGGCCAGCAGCCGCTTGCCCTGATCGGTGAGCACCGACTCCGGATGAAACTGCACGCCCTCGGCCGGCAGCTCGCGATGGCGCAACCCCATCAGCACCCCCCCGCCCCGCGCCGTTGCTTCCAGGCAATCGGGCAGCTCGTCGGCGACGACCAGCGAGTGATAGCGCCCAACCGTCAGCGGCGAGTCCAGACCCGCGAAGATCGTGCGCCCGTCGTGCTCGATCGTCGTCGCCTTGCCGTGCACGGGCGCGTGCAGCTTGACCGTACCGCCGAACGCCTGCGCCAGCGACTGGTGGCCGAGGCACACGCCAAGCGTCGGCACGCCCGCCTCGGGCAGCCGTCTGGCGGCCTCCAGGGAAATACCCGCCTCGTCGGGTGTGCACGGCCCCGGGGATATCACGCAACGCTCATAGTTGCCTTCCAGCAGCACATCCACGGTGGCGGCGTCGTTGCGCACCGTCAGCACCTCCGCGCCCATCTCACCCAGGTACTGCACGAGGTTATAGGTGAAGGAGTCGTAGTTGTCGATGACGAGCACTTTCATCTTCAGTTTTCGTTTCGCCTCCATCACACCTATTTTGCCTGCAAAACCTGGGCTTCGCGGCTGATTACGTACCGCCGGGCCGAAGCCGCCGCGCCGAACACGGAGCGTAGCCCACAAAGACGAAAACCGCCCAGGGGCTAGCACCCGTGGGTGGCGGCGAGACTAGGAGGAGGCCGTACCTATGGGCCGGGCGGGGCGCCGCGCGGCCTGCGCGACGGCGGCGTGTCCTCACCGAGGCCAAGGGCTTTCGCGGCGGCGCCGTAGCGTTGCAACAACCCCATGCTCGCCCGCATCTTCCCCAGGCGCTTCGCGGCGTTCTCGCCTGCCCGTTGTTGGCGGCGCGTTCCCGTCTGCCGCTTCGCGGCGCGAGCCGAACCGAGCCAGTCGTTGATCGCGGCAATGCGCAGCCAGTCAACGAGACACGCGACGTTCGCACGAAGCCGGTGCCAGTCCAGCCCAAGCGCCTTCGGGCGCAGCCCGAGGTCGTCGGCCGCGACCTTGTAGCGGTCGCGCCAGCGGTCGTGCGCGGCCTCAAACTCCCGGTGGGATTGCTTCAGCTCGTGGTACAGCGGCTCCGTCCGTGCGAGTGGGATCAACGACCGCCAATCCTTTGAGCACGAGATTGTTTGCTCTTTCGCGCAGTCCGGCGTGGCCGGTGTGGAGCAGCGGAACCAAAGCCTGGATTCGCCGCCACGATTGGAGAACTTGACCTGGCTCATCGGCCCGCCACAGTGTTTGCATCGCATCACGCCGTGACGGTCGTGCGTGTCCTTGTCGTGGCGTTCGCGCTTCGTGTTCGCGCGCCACGGGAACACCGGAGCCGTTCCTTTCGTCGTCGCGTGCTGAAACACGGCCTCCAAGGAGTAGCCACGATCACCGACTGCCGTCTGTGGCGCGGCGCCGCTCATACTGCACACCCGGTCGTAGAGGTCGGGGAACAGCTTGAACTCCTGGCGCTCCGCCGAATCAACGCTCGGGATCACGCCGCCAGTCAGGTGGTCAATCGCCTTCGTGTTGTAGTAGCCATGCCAGAACTTCCGCACGCCCCGCTCCGTCTGGTACAGCCTCACGCCCGCCTCAGCGTCCCGCGTCCTGTACCAACAGCCGTTCACGCGCACCCGCCGCCCACCGCTCTGCGTGGGTTCGTCACGTTCCGGCGCCGCATCCGCCTCCGCCTTGCCGCCCTCCGCCGCGTCCATCGCACTCCAAGCGTGGCGCTGCGAACGTGCCTCCACCGTCGCCGCACGCGGCGCCTGCACCCCGGAACCCCTCGCCGCGATACGGCGCCCTGAACGCGTCGTCACGAACCGCCGTTTGCACGGGTCGCCGGGCTGGCAGTCATGGATCAAAGCCGCGTGCGTCTCGTCCTCCGTCGCGTCAAAGTGGACGTGGGCGAGCACGCGAGGGTCGTGCCAGCGGCAGCGCTGGATCACGCGCGCCGCCGCGCTTAGGAACTCGTCGCGGACCTTCTCAAGCTCGCGCAGCCTCCGGTACGTCGTGGAGTACGACGGGCGGCGCTTGAACCCGCACTCCCGCCACAACTCCTTCGTCGTCTCGTAGAACCACGGCTCAATGTCAACGTGGCCGGAGGACACGAACGCCACCGCGACCAACTCCCACCGGCCCGCCTCGCGCTTACGCGAATACCGGCTCTCCAAGCCCGCACAAACCTTGCGTAGCTCGTCAGCGGCCCACGCCTGCGACTTCACGAGCCGCACCGTGTTCAGCGACCCACGCAGGTCGTCGTGACCTGTGAGGTCGGCGGCGCCTTGGAGGCGTTCCGGGGGTTGATAGCGGAGCTTCGGCATGATCGTGTTGGGGTTCGGTCAGGGACAGTTGTCGGTGGTGCAGGGCACGGGTCAGCGCACGCGCTTAGCGCACCCGAAACAGGCGTCTTACAGCCCTTGCGCTTGGTAGCTTGGGGGCGGAGTCGCCGTCTGTGTGGCGGCACTTCAAGAGTCTCGCGGCCCCGCCATTTGGCTGACGCCACTCGACATTTGTTCGATCCGGGCAGCAGCGCAGGAGTTCATCGCAACGCACAGCGGCCCAGGCAGCGCGAATCCGGCCGCTGCCGTCGCGCGCAACTTCATCGCGCACGAGGCCGTCCGCTCGCAGCCGAGCGACGCAGATGCGGACCAGCTCGGGCAGGCAGTCCAGCCGCTCCACGAGTTCGGACACGCGCCAAGGCCAGTCCTCAGCGAGCAGTAGCGCGAGGATCGCGGCCTCTACTTGCTGCGCCCTCTCGTAGGGCACGTAATCGCTACGATCATCCTGCATGGGAGCCTTTACCTCCTGTGTACGGCTCCGGCACGGGTTCCAGCCGTGTCGGAGCCACTTATCGCGCTCGTCTTAGCGAATCGGCCGCATGCTTACACAAGTTGAGCCGCTCGTGGGGCAAGATCGTCGAACGTACTAGTCTGATCGCGCGCCGCAATTGGACGATTCAGAACACGGAGCAGAGTCCTAAGTGAGTCGTAGTGCCGACATTACTTGCAAGCCTAGAGTGAAGTAAGTCACAGAGGGTACGGACTTAGGTTGTCATTTATCCTTTTGTTTTAGGCTCTGTGTAATTGCTAATACCATCCGCTGGAACTGATTAAAACGGCAACACACTTCATTCGTTTTAGCTAGGCCGCTCAAGAAAACGGGGATTCATTGTTTACGATTTGAGATAAACAACATCGTTGTGTGTTATCCTTAGCATGAGGTAAGGAAAACAGCTTATGCGTCCTAAGATTTACAGGATTCCGGGGCAAATCATAATTTGGCCTTGTCTATGCATATTTTTTGTTTATGCTGTTTTGCGTAACCCCAGTTTAGCCGGATACGTTCTCTGTTCCGTGATTGTGCTCGTGTCTTACAGAGCAGGAACCAGTTGCGTAAAACTAACAGAGGACAAGATTATTGTTAAGAACGCCTGGTGGACGTTCACTTACGATAGGGCGCAAGTGCTGAAGTTTGTGATAGAGCCGGGCACAATGGTGGCTCGTGTTCAATTACGTGACGGGAGTAAACGAATAGTTACAGCCCTTAGTATGCAGATCAACCCCGGAAGGAAGGGACAATACTATAAAAGAGCGATTGAAGAAATCAACCAAGAACTAGGAGTGCAATGATTAATGGTTAGGGCGGGCGCGGTCTTCGGTAGTCGATTGTTCTCCTAACTGACAGCCTATTGCCACTCATCGTGAGATGATATCTCCTCAGCGCGATTACCAAGCTGCGTGGATGAGCCACGCCGCGATACCGAAGCTACACCAAGATGACTGACGTTCAACATGTTTAAAGTCAACGAAAAAATGATAATCTAAATCCGCACTCCAGCCACAGTAAATCATTCGCTCTTTGTGTCGTTTTCGCAGTGGCCTTTGTTGAGACCTTCGGATAGCGTTGTTTTCCAATGGGAACGGGGCGTGGTAAAGGCCGCCGCGTTTGGAGCATGTCGGGCGGCGTGACGCCCGGCCGCTTCCGGTTAGACGCACTCCCCAACCGCCGTGCGACTTACGCGCGCTACACCGAGGTCTTGAATACACGCGCCTACGACGGCACGCACTTCCGCTGTTACTCGGTGGAGGAGTACCCGTTGCGAGGTTATATAGGCCCACCGGCAAGGTACAGCGTCGTGATTGACGAACGCGACGTGTTCTGGATCGGCGCAGCCCACACACTTGAATCGTCACCGCTTGCCGAGTCCGGCGCCGAGCAGCACGCCGCCCCGTTCGCCCGTGGCGTCTACCGGAGCCGACGGAACGGACGTAGCCTACACGAGTACGACGGGGGCGATTGCGTCGTCTACGCCGTGGAACAGCGCGGTAGCGCTCGTGGTCTACTCGTCGCTAGCCGTTGTGGAATCCGCTTTGTTGGCGACGAGTCGTATTGGGTCGTTCCGGCAATAGACCTTGATATCGGCCCACTCGCGGGCGGCAGGCGAAAATGATGCCAGCAGCAGCGAAACAGCGGAGCTAAAGAGATGCCCCACCTACCCGTCCTCGTCCGAGGGAAGGTCCTCTATCCACTCCTCAAAGACGCGGAGGGCCGTGAAGCCGTACCCCTGCACATCTGAGCCCAGGCAGTCCGGGCAGGGGAAGGAATGGGGACCAATGTACCTGCGGCCGTTCACGCATGTAGGACACGCGATGATGCCGCCGTCTGTCGGCGGCGGGGTCTGACCGAACTCCTCGGAGGGAAAGAGCAAGCCCATAGCAGCGGCGTCGAACTTAGCCCTGCGTTGTCAAGCAATCGAAAAGATTTCGAAATCGAGAACCCGGTAAATCGGTCGGTCGACACGGCGGGACCCCTTACGTAGACATGGATTCCGCCCTAAGAGCCTGCCGTCCTCGCCCGTTTGCGGCCTCTACGACAATCGACGAGTTCGTTCCACAACTGCGCAACCACGCGCTAAAACGCGCCGACGACTGACCCAAGCAATCACTGGGGACAGAGAGATGGGCAAGACGAGCCGGTGCAGAGCAGTCGTGATGAGTGCGAGTGTCGCCGCGCTCACAATAGCCGGGGCGTGCCCGGCCGCGAATGCCCCCACCCCGCCACTCACCGCCGCTCACCGCCCCGCGCAGGCTCTCAGAGCCACGTAGCGGGGCAGGAGCCGGGACGGTGCCGCCGAAACGCGCAAGGATGCCGTGGGAACCCCTCACGCTGCTCAGGGGCGTACGCGAGGTCTCCACCCTCGCCAACCCCAACAAGCCCACAGAGGCCACGCAAGCCGCATTTGACGCCGCACGAGCGCGCAACCAGAACTACGCCGCGCTGCCGCGCGCGAAGCGGATCACCGAACAACTCGGCTTGCGCCGTTGGGCACGGGTGTTGGAGGTCGCGCACGAACCCGAGAACAAGCACGCTCAGCTACTCGGCTGGAAGACTAAGGACGAGGAGCAGGACTGGCTCACCGAGGACTACATCGCATCCGTGCTCAGGCTCGTAGCCCATCGTCTCGGCAAGGACACGCTGACGCTGTTGGAGTACGGCGAGGACCGAAGCAAGCTCCTCGCCGCCGACAAGGCACGTTGGCTGCACGGACGCCAACTCCTCCTCCCGAAGCCCGCGCAAATAGAGATCGTGATGGGTTCATGGAGCGCCGCGCTACGCGCCGCCGGACTGAAGACACGATCAGAACGCGACACCCCGAACGACCCGACACACGCGCCAACACACGCAAGCCTCCTTGACTTGTTCTGGCAGCACTACAAAGTCCTGCCGCTGAAGAAAGACCTACTCGCGTTCGCGCGCGGCAACGGCATCCCCTACCCCTACGAAGGCCGCACGACCTTCGGCCAAGAGCGCGCCGCGTGGATCAAAGCACGCCGAGCAGCAGGCGAGACCATGCCCGACACACCTCCACCACGCGACCAATGCGCGGACTACTCACGCAACGTCGGCGCCGCGCTACCGGGGAAGCGCACACGCGCAAGCTGGACAGACCCGGCTGCTTGCATCGCCGTCGTGCAGCGCTACCTCTCCGAGCTGCCGCCCGGTAAACAGGCCGGGGCCGAGTCCTACCGGGCTTGGGCGAAGCGGCAAACCGACGCCACGCCCGCCATTAACGCGATGACGCAGCACGGCGGCTGGACCGCCGTCAGAAAGCTCGCTCAGGAGGAGCTACGACGCGAGCAGGCCACAAGCCCACACGACACCCGCACGGTCGCTCCAAGCTGCCGCTAACGCCGTACACACCAGGCCGGCCCACGGCCACGCGCCCCCGCCAGGCGTATCAGCGTCCGTCCACTAGGCAACCGGAGAGCCGTACAAACGCCGCCCCGGACCCGCCGCATCTGGCTCCACGAGGATATTGAAAACCGTCCATGACGAGCACTCTCATCCTCACGCCCAATCCGGCTGCTCGCAAGCCAGCTCGACCGCGCGCAGCACCGCTCTGGTCTTGTTCACCGACTCCTCATACTCGTACTCCGGCTTGGCGTCGGCGACCGTGCCGCCGCCCGCCTGCACGTGTGCGACGCCGTCCTTGACGACGACGGTGCGGATGTGGATCGCGGTGTCCAGATCGCCCGCGTAGCTGAGGTAGCCGACCGCGCCGCCATAGCCGCCGCGCTTGACGGGCTCGAGCTCGTCGATGATCTGCATCGCGCGCACCTTCGGCGCGCCCGAGAGCGTGCCCGCCGGCAGCACCGAGCGAAGCGCGTCCATCGCGCCGACGTCCTCGCGCAGCGTGCCCGACACAGAGGAGACGATGTGCATCACGTGGCTGTAGGTCTCGATCTCCATCAGCTCGTCCACCGCGACGCTGCCGTACTCGCACACGCGCCCGAGATCGTTGCGGCCGAGATCGACGAGCATCACGTGCTCGGAGCGCTCCTTCTCGTCCTCGAGCAGCCCGCGCGCAATCTCGCGATCCTCCTCGGGCGTGGCGCCGCGCGCGCGCGTGCCCGCGATCGGCCGTGTGGAGACACGACGGCCGGTGACGGTCAGCAGCGGCTCGGGGCTCGCGCCGGCGATTTGAAAATCGCCGAAGTCGAGGAAGTACATGTACGGGCTCGGGTTGACCGCGCGCAGGCCGCGATATATGGAGAACGCCTGCACCGGCACCCTCGCCGACCAGCGCTGGGAGGGAACGACCTGGAACGCGTCGCCTGCGTGTACGTACTCGACAATCCGCGCCACCATCGCTTCGAAGCGCTCACGGGTCATGTTGGACTCGAAGCTCGGTGCCTGGCGCGCGCCGGGCTCGGCCAAGCGCGGGAGCTTCGGAACGGGGCCCGCGAGGCAGGCGCGCGCTTCGGCGATCGTCGCCGCGGCGGCTTCGCGTGCGCGCTCCAGGTCCGGCTCGGCGTCGAGGTCGGCGTTGGCGAGAATCGTGATCGTGTGCTCGAGGTGGTCGAAGGCGACCAGCGTGTCGGTCAGCATCAGCGCCATGTCCGGCAGGCCCAGGGGATCGCCATCCCGCCCACCCTTCGGCTCGCCCAGCGGCTCGACCGTGCGCACCAGGTCATACCCGAAGAACCCGACCGCGCCGCCCGTGAAGGGCAGCCCCGCCAGGCCGCCCGTCGGCGGCTCCTGGCGGCAGTGCGCGACCGCGGCCGCAGCCAGCGCGTAGGGGTCGCCGCCGTCCCCGAGCGACCAGCGCAACACCGAGCGCGGGCGAAACCCGATGAACGAGTAGCGCCCCATGCGCTGCCCCTGCTCGGCGGACTCGAGCAGGAAGGCGGGCTCGCCGGGAGCCAGCTCGCGCAGCTTCAAGAACGCCGACACCGGCGTCTCGCAGTCGGCGATGAACGTCTCCCACACCGGGATCAGGTTGTGGGCGCTAGCGACGGCGTTCATCGAGCACCCGCTCCGCGTCGGACAGGGCGCGCCCGCGGCTGTGCAGCAGCACGAGCAGGTGATACAGCACGTCGGCGGCCTCTTCGTCGATGCGCCCATCGCTCTCCTCGCGCGCCGCCCGAGCGACCTCCTCGGCCTCCTCCATCACCTTCTCGCCGATCCGCCCGGGATCGTCGAGCAGCTCCACCGTGTAGGAGCCCGCGGGCCGTTCGCGAGCGCGGTCGCGCAGTGTGCGCTCCAGGCCCGGCAGCGTCTCGTGCGGGGCCCGCGGCTCTGTGTCCCCGCGATAGAAGCAGGTGCGCTCGCCCGTATGACAAGCCGGCCCGGCCGGCTCGACAAGCGCCAGGATGGCATCGCCGTCGCAGTCCACTCGCAGCGCGCGAACCGTCTGCGTGTTGCCGCTCGTGGCGCCCTTGTGCCACAGCTCCTGGCGCGAGCGGCTCCACAGATGCAGCTCGCCGGTGGCGCGCGTGCGCTTCAGCGCCAGCTCGTTCATATACGCGAGCGTCAACACCTCCCCGGTGCTCCAATCCTGCACGACACACGGCACCAGGCCGCGCTCGTCATAGGCGAGAAGCTGCTCGACCGTCTCGGCGGCAGGTGTGCTCATCCGCGGAATTGTAGGTTGGATGACGACAATGACCGCGCTGCTCGAGCACAAGCTGATCGTCGTCACCGGCAAGGGCGGCACCGGCAAGAGCACCGTCGCCTGCGCCCTCGGCCTGATCGCGGCCCGGCGCGAGCTGCGCACGATCGTCGTCGAGGTCGGCGAGCAGCACCATGCGGCCGAGCTGTTTGCCGACGGGCAGCCCGGCGGCGATCGCCGCGACGGTGGCGAGGGCCCGGGTCTCTTCGGGCACGCGCACAGTCCGCGCGATGGGATCGCCACACACCGCCACCATCGCGGCCACGGCGAGGAGATCGAGCTGGAGGAGAACCTTTGGAGCATGAGCATCGACCCGAACCGGGCGCTGCTGGAGTGGCTGCAAACCCTCACCGGACGCATCTCCGCGCGCCTGCTTGCGGCAAGCAATACGTTCCAGTACTTCGCCGCCGCCGCCCCCGGCGCGAAGGAGCTGGTCAGCCTGATCAAGGTGCGCGAGCTGTGCGAAGGGCGCGGCGCCGGCAAACGCCATGCGGGCGAAGCGCGCAACCGAGGGGCCGGCGAGCGGCCCTACGACCTCGTCGTGCTCGACGCTCCGGCCACCGGTCACGCGCTCGCGATGCTGCGCTCGCCGCAAACCTTCTCCTCGATCGTGCGCGTCGGCCCGCTCGCCGAGCAGGCCGGCAAGGCGCGGGCGCTGCTCGAAGACCCGTCGCGGTCGGGCTACGTCGCGGTCACGCACGCGAGCGAGATGGCCGTCACCGAGACGCTCGAGCTGGAGGAAGGCCTGCGCCGCGCACTCGACCGCGACCTCGACGCGGTCGTGGTCAACGGCGTCTTGCCGCGGCGGTTCACGCGCGAGGAGCTTGGGCGCATCGAGGCGCTGGCGCGGGAGTGGGCCGTGCCCGGCGCAGAGACCGGGCCCGCCCCCGAGGCCGAAGCCGAGACCGGAGCCGAAGCCGAGACCGGAGCCGAAGCCGAGACCGGAGCCGAAGCCGAGACCGGGGCCGGGGCCGAGACCGGAGCCGAAGCCGAGACCGGGGCCGGGGCCGAGACCGGGCGGCCCGCGCGGCTTGACCTGAAGCGGCCCGGCGGGCTCGGCGGCGATGCGCAAGCGGTCGGCAACGCGGTGCGAGCCGCCCGCGCCTCTTACGAGCGCTCGCGCGTGCAGCAAAGCCAGATCGCGCGCCTGCGCCGTCAGCGCTTCGCGGGCGGCGCGCCGCCGACGGTCTTGACGATCCCACTCCAGTTCACGTCCGCGATGGACCTCAGCGTGGTGGGCGGTGTGGCCGACAGGCTGGCACGCAGTGTTTGACTCTTTTTGAACGATTCACGTAAGTAGCTACAAATGGTAGTCGCTACCGTGAATCGTTCAAAAAGACAAATACAACACGCCCCGCCGCGAGGCCCCAGCCGGTCCAGCAGCCCCTCATCCCCGCGCGGCAGGGCAGCCTCTATGTGATCCCCAGCCGGTCCAGCAGCCCCTCGTCCCCGCGCCAGTCCCGCCGCACCCGCACCGAGAGATCGAGATGGACCTGGCAGTCCAGCTCGCGCTCGATCTCCTTGCGCGCGGCCACGCCGATCGCCTTCACCATGCGCCCGCCCGCACCCACCACGATGCCCTTCTGGGACTCGCTCTCGACCCAGATCAGCGCGCGCACGCGCACCAGATCCTCGCGCGGACGCTCGATCTCTTCGACGATCGTCTCCACCGCGTGCGGCAGCTCCTGGAAGGTCCGCCGGATCACGGCCTCGCGAATCAGCTCGGCGAGCAACAGCGACAACGGCTGATCGGACACAGCCTCCGCCGGAAACATGAACGGCCCCGGCGGCATCAGCTCGGCCAGATACTCCACGAGCGCGTCCACGCCCCTGCCGGTGCGCGCGGAGATCGGGAAGATCTCCTCCCCCACCCCCAGCTCGCCCGCGGCCGCCAGCACCGCAACGGTGGCGGCGCGATCGAGACGATCGATCTTGTTGACCGCGATCGCGATCGGCGCGCTCGCCGCCGAGAGCGTCCCCGCGATGTAGCGATCGCCCGGCCCCACGCCCTGCTCGCCGTTGAGCACCAGCAACGCGGCGTCGCAGCCATCCAGCTCCTCGCGCACGCGACCAGCCATCCGCTCGGTGAGCGCGTCGCGAGGCCGCTGCACACCGGGCAGGTCGACCAGCACGAGCTGGCGCTCACCCTCGCTGCGCACCCCGCGGATCGCCCTGCGCGTGGTCTGCGGCCGATCGGAGACGATCGCGACCTTGCCACCAACGATCGCGTTGACGAGCGTGGACTTGCCGACGTTGGGCCGCCCCGCCAGCGCGACGAAGCCGCTGCGTCTCACGAGCCCACCCGGCGCAGGATCTCCGCCTGCGCGGCGAGCATCTGCCCCTCGTCGGTCTCGTGGTCCATTCCCACCAGGTGCAGCGCGCCGTGCACAACCGCCTCGCGCAGATCGACCGTGTGCTCGGGACAGATCACGATGTCGCCGAGCTCGCGCGGCACCCGCAGCTCGCTTGGGCCACCGTCCTCATCCTGGGCGATCGCGCCCCCGCCAGCCTGCGTCTCGCCGGGATCGGCGCCGTCGATCGGAAACGACAGCACGTCGGTCGGGCCGGCTTTGCCGCGATGGGCGGCGTTCAACTCGCCGATCCGCTCCGCGTCCACGAACTCGACCGCGAGATGGCCGTCGCGCACGCCGGCCGAGGCGAGCGCCAGCGCACACAGGCGCTCGACCTCCTCGCGAGCCAGCCCCTGGGAGGCTCCAAGCGTGCCGAAGACCTCGACCTCGAGCATCGACGGCGCGGTCAGGCTCGCCGCTCAGCCAGGCGCTGGACGACCTCCGGCCGCTCGGGCGCCGCGCGCCGGCTGTGCTCGTCGTAGGCCTCGACGATCCTCTGCACCAGCTTGTGGCGCACGACGTCCTCCCCGCCGAAGCGCACGAAGCGGATGCCCTCGATCGAGTCGAGCACCTCCCCCACCGCAATCAGACCCGAGCGCTGCTCGCGCGGCAAATCGACCTGGGTGATGTCGCCCGTGACAACCATCCTCGACCCAAACCCCAGCCTGGTCAGAAACATCTTCATCTGCTCGGGCGTCGTGTTCTGCGCCTCGTCGAGGATCACAAACGAATCGTTGAGCGTGCGCCCCCGCATGAACGCGAGCGGCGCGATCTCGATCACCCCCCGCTCCAGGTACTGCGAGACCTTCTCGGGGTCGAGCATGTCGTGCAGCGCGTCGAACAGCGGGCGCAGATATGGGTCCACCTTCGCCATCAAATCGCCCGGCAGAAACCCGAGCCGCTCCCCCGCCTCGACGGCAGGGCGGGTGAGGATGATGCGATTCACCTCGTGGCGCGAGAGTGCCGCGGCCGCCATCGCGACCGCCAAGAACGTCTTGCCCGTACCCGCCGGACCGACGCCGAAGGTGACCGTGCACGAGCGGATCGAATCGACGTAGCGCTTCTGGTTGACCGTCTTCGGCGCGACGTGCAGGCTGCGGTGGCGCCAAACGACGTCCTCCAGCACGCGCGCCGGGGATTCGTGCGCGTCGAGCGCTCCCGTCACCGCCGCGATCGTACCGGGACCGATCTCATGGCCGCGACCGATCAACTCCGAGAGCTCGTGCACGACCCGCTCGCCCGTGCGGGCATCCTCCTCGGAGCCCTCCAGCGTCAGCAGGTTGCCGCGCAAGAACACCTTGCAGCGCAAATGACCCTCCAGCGCCCGCAACACCGCGTCCTGGGTGCCGGCCAGCTCGGCGGCAACCTCGTTTCCGAGCTCGATCTGAGCCCTCATCCCCCGAGCGCCGCCCTCACCAAACCCGACACGCGCTTGCCATCGGCGCGACCCGCGACGGCCGCCATCGCGCTCTTCATCGCCTTACCCATGTCCTTCGGCGACTGCGCCCCGCTGTCCACCACGGCACGGCGCACGATCTCCTGCAGCTCCGCGTCGGAGAGCTCGGCCGGCAGATACCCCTCGATCAAGCGCGCCTCCGACTCCTCTTTAGCAGCGAGATCCTCGCGCCCACCCTCGCGGAACGCCTTCGCCGCCTCGATGCGGCGCTTGCGCTCGCGGCGCAACACCGCAAGCTCATCCCCGGCGCCTTCCTTGGCGTCCTTGCGCAGCTCGGCGAGAACCATGCGCAGCGCGCCCAGGCGCTCCTTCTCGCCGGCGCGCATCGCGCTCGTCACATCGCTCTGAACCTGCTCGGAAATCGTCATCTCAAGCTCAGGATACGCCGACTGGCCGCGGCACACACAGCCACAGGGCAGCGGCGGCCCGCAGGCGCGGGCGCAAGCCGGTCTGCGAGCAGGATCGGCAGAATGAAGAGATCGTGGACGCAACTCTGTATGCCAGCGCCATCGCCCCCTTCGCCGCCGAAGCCGAGCGGCTGCGGCCCGGCGGCGGCGAAACGCTCGACGCGCACACCCACCTCGGGCTCGACGAGGACGGCCGCTCGCTCGACCTGCCCACGCTGCTCTCCCAGCTCGACGCGGCGGGCGCCCGGCGCGCGTGCGTGTTCCCGCTGCACGACCCCGAGCGCAAGCCCTCCTACAGCGTGCCCAACGACCGCGTGCTCGCGTGGGCGGGCGAAAGCGAGAACCGCCTGATCCCGTTCTGCCGGCTCGACCCCGCCGAAGCCCCCACAGTCGAGGGCGCGCGCTGCATCGAGCGCGGCGCGCGCGGCATCAAGCTGCATCCGCGCGCGCAGGCGTTCGCGTTCGACGGTCCTGAGATGGACGGCATCTTCGCGCTCGCCGAAGAAGCGGGCGTGCCAATCCTGATCCACGCGGGACGCGGCATGCCCCCGATCGCCGACGGCCTCGCCGACCTCGCGCTGCGCCACCCGTGCGTCGTACTGATCCTCGCCCACGGC
The DNA here is from genome assembly GCA_963831995.1 of uncultured Solirubrobacterales bacterium. Lineage (GTDB taxonomy): Bacteria > Actinomycetota > Thermoleophilia > Solirubrobacterales > Solirubrobacteraceae > Palsa-744. Next base: position 899,907 of record CAWHSI010000001.1, read on the forward strand.
GCGATCTGCGACCAGGGCATCCTCACCTCGCGCCTGGCCGACCATCCCGGCGTGCTGTATGACACATCCTGCTTCTTCCCGGTCGACGTCATCCAGCTGTTCGCGCGCGCTTCAGCCGAGCGCATCGTGTTCGCCTCAGACCCGCCCTACGGCCTGACCGCGAGCGGCCTGTACCTCACGTTGCGGGTCGCCGCCCACGCCGGCCTCGACGAGCAGGCCACGCGCCGCGTCCTCGGCGAGACGATGGCCGGCCTCCTAGACGGCAGGGGCCTGCCGCCCGCGAGCCCGCCGCGCGGCTCGGACGAGCTCGTCATCTCCGGGCGGCTCGCGCGCGTGTACGGCTACGCGAGCCTCGCCGGGCCGGCGCTGTTCGCCGGAGCGGCCGACCAGGCCAGGGGGATGCTCGAGCTCGCGATCGCGGCGTGTCGCGACCCCCAACCGGGCACGAGCGGCGAGGCGCTGCAGGCGATCGGCTCGGCGCTCACCGCCGCGCGCGCGCTGCTGGAGACGTAGAGCAGGGCACGCGACCCGCGATCGACCTGCTCTTCAGGGCGGTCGCGCGCACCGCTACCGAGCAGCCGCGGGCCGCGCCAGCCACAGCGCCGACCACTCCCCGCGCTGCCGGCGCGCTCGCTCGCTGAAACCGAGGCGCTCCGCGAAAGCACCAGCCACCTCGTCGGCCTGCTCGCGCAAGAGTCCGCTTGCGATCAGGTCGATCCGCTCACGCGGCGCGGATGCGGGCATCGTGTCGGCCAGCTCCAGCAACAGGGGCGCCAGCAGGTTCGCGAGCACCACCACACGCCCAGCGCGTCCTGACGCCGGCTCGCTGGAGACGCGGGCGCGGTGCACCGCGGGCACGCCCCCCCGATCCCCATCCCCAAAAGCCCACGGCAGCGACCCGCGCGCGCAGGTCGAAGCGGCAGGCCCGCAACTGCACGCCGTTTGCAGCCGCGTTGGCGAGCGTCGCGCGCACGCTCTCGCGGTCGTTGTCGAGCGCGAGCACCGGCCGATACCCGAGCTTGACGGCGGCGATCGCGAGCACGCCCGAGCCACAGCCGACGTCGAGCACTCGGCGCATGCGCCCCGCTGCGCGCCGAGAGCTCGAGCAGCAGCTCCAGGCACAGGCGAGTGGTCGCGTGCGCGCCCGTGCCAAAGGCCTGTGCCGGGTCGATCGCGATCTCGAGCGCACCCGCGCGCTCGCTCGGAGCCTCCCATGGCGGACGCACGTGCAGAGCCGGAACCGCCATCGCCATCGCCCCGGCACCTTTCGCGCGGCGGCTCGATCAGCACCGGCCGGTGAAACCGCCTCCAGCGCTCGGCCCAGTCGTCGGGCACCTCACGGGTGGACACCTCGATCGGCACGCCGCCGGCGGCCGCCTTCACAGTCGGGCAGCTCGGGCAGCTCCCCGGGCGCCCCATACACCGCGTATTCGACCATTGCCTGCGTGTCGCCGGAGCCGGCGGCAGCTCGATCTCCTCGACCCCGCCGGGTGCGAGCTCCAGCAGCTCGGCCAGCACGATCTCCGCGTCGGCTTGGCGGACGCGCAGCGCGAGGCGAATCACGATCGGCGAGGGCTCGAAACGGCGAGCGCGGGACCGCCGGTCGCGGGGCGGCGGCGCGCTCACGCCGCCTGGTGGCGCAACGCCCTGCGCAGCTTCGCGAACACCGACTCCTCGCCAGCCAGATTGTGGTCGGTGAGGCTGTCGTTGAGCCGAGGCGAGCAGCTCGCGCTGGGCATCGTCGAGGTGGCGTGGGATCACGATGTTCACGACGACGCGCAGGTTGCCGCGGCGCCCGCCGCGCAACGCGGGCATGCCCTCGCCGCGCACGCTCAGCACGGTGCCGGGCTGTGTGCCCGCCGGCACCTGCACCGAAGTGCTGCCCTCGAGCGTCGGCACCTGCAGCGTCGCGCCAAGCGAGGCCAGCGGCGCGGCGACGTCGAGCGCGGTAATCAGGTCGTCGCCCTCGCGCACGAAGCGCTCGTCGGGGCGAACCCTGACCAGCACATACAGGTCGCCCGGTGGAGCACCGTGCTCGCCGGCATGGCCGCGGCCGCTGACGCGTATGCGCTGACCGTCGGCGATGCCGGCGGGAACGCTCACCTGCTCCTCGCGCGCGACCGTCCGGCGTCCCCGGCCCCCGCACTCGCGGCAGGGGGAGCTGGGAACCCGCCCGTCGCCGTGGCACACGCTCGCACGGGCTCATGCGAGCCATCTGCCCGAAGGGGGTGCGCACGACGCTCTGCAGCTGGCCGGTGCCGTTACAGCGCGAGCAGCGCTCGATCGGCGTACCCGGCTCGGCACCGTTGCCATGACAGTGCTCGCAGCGATCGACGGCCTCGTAGCGAATCTCGGCCGCGCTCCCCTGCGCCGCCTCGAGCAGCGAGAGCTCGACCGCCACCGCGATGTCTCCGCCGAGCGCCTGTCCCGAGGCGCCGCCGAACGGGCTGCCCGAACCGAAGAAGGCGTTGAACAGGTCGCCGATCGAACCGAACGAGTCGAAGTTCGGCGCAAACCCGCCCGAGCGCAGGCCCTCATGACCGTAGCGGTCGTATGTCGCCCGCCGCTCGGGGTCGGAGAGGATCTCATACGCCTCGGCCGCCTCCTTGAACTTCTCCTCGGCGTGGGGGTCGTGGGCGTTTACGTCGGGATGCAGCTCGCGCGCAAGGCGACGAAATGCCTTCTTGATGTCCTGCTCGGCAGCGTCGCGCGGCAGACCGAGCACCTCATAGGGATCGCGGGGAGTTGTCGCGCTCACAGCGCAACCCTCGCTTGCCGCAGGGAGTATCGGCGCATCGCTCTCAACGCTCGGCGTAGGCGTCTTCGACGAAGCGCGACAGCTCGTGCGCCGCCTCCCTGACGGTAGCGATCGCGCCCGCGTAGTCCATGTGTACCGGCCCGATCACCGACACGGTGCCGAGCTTGCGGCGCGCCAGACCGTACCCGGCCGCGACAAGCGCCAGCGAGCGCATCGCCGGTATCTCGTTCTCGCGCCCGATCCGCACATACACGCCGGGCTCGCCGAGCGCCGAGCGCAGCACGCCCAGCAGCGCCACGCGCCGCTCGAGCAGGCTCATCAGCTCGTTGACCCGAATCGGGTCTCCGATCGGTCGCGCAAGCGCCTGTCGGCGAGCAGGTGGGCGGTGCCCTCGACATAGAGCGTGTCCTCCGTCTCGGCGACCAGCCCGCCGAACGCCGAGGCCAAGCGGCCCACGAATGTGTGCTCGCTCGCGCCGAGGCTCGCGTCCTCCAGGCGCTTTGAGAGCATCCGTGCCCCCAGCCCGTACCCGACGAGCCGCTCGTTGAGATATTCGCCCGCCCAGCCCACAAGGCCCTGATCGACGGGCGACTCGAACGTCGTGAGAAGCTTGGACACACCACCGGTCGAGGTGATGAGGAGCACCATCACGACCTCGGGCTGGAGCGCCAGCACCTCGACATGGCGGATCGTGGCGGTGTTCAGGGATGGCGCCGACACGACCGCAAGCAGGCTCGTGACCCGGGAGATCGCCTCGCTCGTCTCGCGCATCGCCTCCTCGATCTCCCGGCGCGTGAGCGAGAGCGCGAGCGGGCGAACCGGCGGGATGCTCTTGCCGGCACCGAGCATCATGTCCACCACGTAGCGATGCCCGGCGTCGGTGGGCACGCGCCCGGCCGAGGTGTGCGGGTGGGCGAGCAGTTCGTGCTCCTCCAGCAGCGCGAGCTCGTTGCGAACGGTGGAGGGACCGCAGTCGAGGCTCGGGTCGGCGGCGATCGTCTTCGACGCCACCGGTTGGCCGCTGTGCAGGTAACCCTCCACGACCTTGCACAGGATCTGCTCCTGACGTGGTGTTAGAACCATGGATTTCGATTGTAGGCGCCGCGCCGAGGGGTGGCGCGCGGCGCCTACAGAGCCCACGATCTCAGAGCTGCAGTTCGGCCTCGGCGTTGCGGATGATCTGGTTTCCGCCCTGCTCGGCCACGGTGTCGACGATCGCACGTCCCTCGCTCAGTCTCGCGCACCGTGCCGGTGACGAGCACCTCCTGCTCGGGCACGCCCATGCCGCGGAACTGCACCGACAGGCGCTTGAGCGCCGCGGGACCGCCCGCCGCCTCGGTCTGCGCGCGGGCGACCTGCGCCATCGACCACAGTCCGTGCAGGATGCGCCCGGGCAGCCCGACGGCTTTGGCGAACTCCTCGTCGATATGGATCGGGTTGAAGTCCCCCGACGCGCCGGCATAGCGGGCGGTGAGGTACTTGTCGGGGGTCACCCGCACCTCGGGAATCTGCGCTCCCTGGGAGAAGGAAAAATCAGCCATGGCTCAAACTCCTCGGACGATGTTGGTCCAGGTTCCGCGGCACACCTGCTCGCCGCGCTGATTGACGGACACCGACTCGAACACGTAATACCCGCGACCGTCGCGTTCGGAGATGTCCTTGACGGAGGCGGTGGTGGTGATCTCGTCGCCCGCGACGACCAGCGGGCCCCACTCGAACTCCTGCCCGCCATGCACCATCATCGCGAAGTTCATTTCGACCTCGGGATCGAACAGCGAGGGGGCAACGGACGGAGAGCTGTACACGACGGCGAACATCGGCGGCGCGACGACGTCGGCGTAGCCCGCCTCGCGCGCGGCCTGCTCGTCGAGATAAAGCGGGTTGGTCTCGCCAACCGCTCGCGCATACTCCTTGATCTTTTCACGGCCCACCGCATAGGTGGTGGGCGCATAGGTCTTTCCGATCGCTTTGGTGTTGACTGGCACCGGGAAGGGCTCCTTGTCGACTCGAAGGTGGGCTGGCGCCGGCTGGTGCGCCGCGGCCGGCAGTTTACGCGTCTTTAACCGTCCGGGTTGGCAGGCCCTCAAGGGTTGGCGAGCCCTTGGGCGGGCCCTTAAACGCAAAAAGGCGCTCGGGGCATCATGCGAGCGGGGTGGAACGCCGCTGTGGCCGTCCCACCCCGCCATTGCCTTCGCACCGGCGCTAGAAGACGAGGTCGTCCTCGATGCCCGATCCCACGCCGACGAGCTCGCGCTCCTGGCCCTCGACGCCATCGGCCGAGTCCTCCTCGCCGCTCGAGCCGTTGGACGCGCCCTGCTCGCCGCGACCGTCGAGGAACTGGACGCTTTCGGCGACGACCTCGACCGTCTGGCGCTTGGAGCCCTCGGCGGTCTCCCACTCGCGCCACTCCAAGCGCCCGTCGATGGCGACCCGGCGACCCCGGCTCATGTAGCGATGGACGGACTCGCCGGCGGCGCCGTAGACGCTGACGCTGAAGAAGTTGGGCTTCTCCGTGTAGTCGCCCTCGCTGGTCTTGCGCGTCGCGTTGCAGGCGATGCGCAAACTGCACACGCTCGTGCCCGACGGCAGCGCGCGCAAGTCGGGGTCGCTTGTGAGACGGCCGACGAGCACCACTCTGTTGATGTTTGAGTAAGACATGGGTTTCTCCTTTGCTGTTGGCTCGCCCCCGTTGTCAAAGCTACGCGGAGCTTGGGACGGTTCTCGGCGCCAGACGCCCAAACGCCGCGTATCGCCCGGATCTACGGGCTGAATTCGCCGTTCGAAGGCTCAGCCGGCGTCCCCGCGGCGCCCGCCAAGCCCGGCAGGCAGTCCAGCGGCAGCACGAGCACGCGCTCCGACGCGCGCGCCCGCTCGACAGCTCGCGAGAGCGCCCGCTCGACGTTCGCCGGCGCGAAATACAACACGCCCGCGACCGACGGACAGCGAGCCCAGGCGTGGCAGATGTCGAGCAGCCTCCGGGGCGCCTTGACCGTCAGCTCGACCTCGACCGCAACCGGCAGCTCGCCTGCGCCGACGCTCGGCCACAACACGAGATCGGGTCGGTGGCGGCCACTGCCTCGCGCGTGCATCCAGCCGATCTGAGCGCTGGCGAGCGGACCGCCGGCGTCGCGCTCGTCGCGACGCAACTCGTGCTCTCCGGTGAGGCGACGATCGGGATAGCAACGCTCGAGCGCCGCGGCAACCGCGGCACACACACTCAGGTGACGCGCATTGCCGGCGGCGATGCGGCACGGATCGATGCCGCGAGCGCCGCACGCGCGCAGACCCGCGCGCGTCGCGCCGAACAGCGCCGGACAATCGGTGAGCGGCCGCTCGCGCGCAAGCAGCCCGGCGCGCCGGGCGACGCTCAACCGAGCGCGAGCCGACGCCACGCTCAGGCCGAGGCGAAGCGCCAACGCCTCGGCCGTTACGGCGCCCAGCGAGGCGGTCCAGCGGAGCAGCTCGATCTGCTCCTCGGTGGGTGGGTTCTTCGACTTGCTCATGCTGACCTCCTGGTCGTGTGCCTGTTTGTGCTTGTCGTTGGCTTGGCCGGTCATGCGAAGACCCGGCCCACGCGCACCGTCGGGCCTGCACCCAGGTCGACGGCCGCGGCCCATCCCGTGGGCAGGGCACGGACGTCCTGCGCCGCCAGCAGCGGCGCGCTGGTGCGCGTCCGCGTCCAACCGCCCCTCTCGCCCTGTGTGGTCCGCCACACCCCGCGAGCGCCGGCGAGCCGGGAGATCAGTTCGCTGGACTCCGGCACAACCTGGCGATGGACGATCAGGGCGGCGAGGTTGCCCAGCACCTGCTCCTGGAGCTGCCGGTCGCCGTCGGGGCGCAGATCCGCCAGCTCCTGGGTGCCCAGCAGCAGGTTGATGCCGGCCGAGCGGGCGCGGCCGAACAGCTGGCCGACGCGCCCCGCGGCGATCGCGGCAAACTCGTCGATCGCCACGACGGTGGGAATGGGAGCGCGCTGCAGAGCCGCCATCGTCGTCTGCAGGTCCTGCACGATCGCCACGCCCAGCATCTGCGCCAGCAGCGGCCACGCGTCGGCTTTGAGATCGAAGTAGACGACGGCGCGCTGCTCGATCGCGCCGAGCAGATCGAAGCGCTCCGCACCCGCCGTGGCGGGATCCAGCCACGGTGAGATGTCAGACTCCACGACGATCGCCAGGCGATCGCGCACGCCGCTCAGATCCGTGCGCTGACGCGGCGTGAGCGAATTCAGATACGCATAGGTCGCCTCCTGCTGAGGCTCGGGCAGACTGCGACTGAGCACAGCCAGGTTGTCGGGCTCCAGTTGCTCCACCAGCGCCGCCAGGCTCACCTCGACGCCGGCGCCGCGCAGGGCGCGCACCGCGTAGCCGAGATAGCGCTGCGCCTGACGCTGGTAGTGGGGCTCGGTGAAGCGCTCTCCCGCGAGCGCCTTGTCGGCTATCTCGCTGGCCTCGCCGCGAGCGAACGGGTTGTAGACCGACGGACCCCAGGGGGTCCAGTGCAGAAAGCGACGGCCGGCGTGCCGAGCGGCCTCGGCAAGGTGCTCGCGCAGTCGAGCGTCTCCCTTGGGATCGATCGCGACCGCGCCCATGCCGGCTTCCACGGCCCTCGCGAGGATCCATGTCGCGGTGACGGTCTTGCCCGAGCCGGTGGCGCCCACTATCAGCGTGTTCCTGCCGCCGTCGCCCGCGCCGAAGGGAATCGAGATCGTCTCGCCCGACTCGGTGCGCCCGATCGGCATCCGTCCGGCGCGCAGCACACTTGGCGGCGGCGCCGGCGCGACGCGAGCGCGAAGCTCACGCACAAGCGCCCGCAGCGCGTCGAGCGGGCCACGACGCCGCGAGGCGATCTCGGCGAGATCGCCTCCGGCCATCAGATCTTCGCGATGCCAGCGCCTCCCCCGCACGGCGGCGCACACGCCGCCTGCGAGGAGCGTCGCGGTCCCGCCGGAGAGCATCGTGGGATCGAGCGCGACCGGCGCGAGCGCCGCTGCCGCCCACGTCCAGCGCAGGTGGCGCGCCCGCATCGCACGTGCGGCGAGCATGCCGGCAAGCAGCCCGAGCGCCACGTGCAGGGTTGTCGAAGCAAGCCAACCGGCCAGCTCGGCCAGTGGCGCCAGCGGGTTTGCCGCCGGTTCGGTGGTGTAGGTGGACGACTGCATGAGCCGCTCCTTTCTGTGGACCGGCTCGCGCCGGTCGTGGTGGTTAACGAGCAGCGGCGAGACCGCACGGGTCTCGCCGCTGGGGTGTGGCATGGCGGGTCGCCGTGACCCGTCAAGATCGGGGTTCTGAGCTGAGGCGCCGGTGAACGGCTGTGCGAGCGCGTCGAACCGGCGCTCGCCGGTGGCTCAGGTGAGGCGGTAGCCGACGCCCCAGACGTTCACCACGAGCCCGGGGGCGCCCGCCGCCTCGAGCTTGCGCCGCAGGCGACTGGCGTGACTGTCGACGGTGCGAGCGCCGGCGCCGGCGCGATCGCGCCAGATCGCGTTCAGCAGCTCACGCTTGGCACACACGCCGCTGGGGTTGCGAGCGAGGTATAGGAGCAGCTCGTACTCCAGTCGACACAGCTCGACCGCGACCCCGTCGACGAGCACAACATGCGCACCCGTGTCGATCTCGAGCCTGCCGATCCGCAGCAGTCGCGTGGCCGGGAAACCCTCGGAGCGTCGCAGCAGCGCCCCGAGCCGGGCGCGCAACTCCAGGTAGGAGTGCTTTCCGCCGATGAAGTCGTCGGCACCCAGCTCAAACGCGCGCAGCATGTCCAGCTGCTCGGCGCGCGGGCCGAGCACGATCGCCGGCAGGCACTCGTCCCAGGGCGATCGGCGGTGCGAATCGAGACCCGAGCCGCGAATCTCTTCGAGCAGGTCGAGCGTGCCGCGCGGGGAGTCCAGCGCGCAGAGCACGATCGCTCGCAGCGGCTCGGCGCGAGCGAGCACGCGAGCGTGCCCGGCGGTGCGGGCGAGCAGCGCTCGGTAGCGGTCGGCGCGCAGGCGCTCGAGCAGCTTGCGCCCGAGTCGCGCGTTTGACTCGACGACGAGAATGGGTGCCCGCGAGGAGTCTGCGCCATCGGATGGCGCGGCCTGCATGGCGGCGTGCTTCACGGCAGTTCGACCTCGCGGGGACTGACGCCGAGCCCCCTGCGCGCGATCGTCGCAAGCACATCGCTGTGGACCCACGGGGTGATCTCGCGCTCGCCGCCTTCGGGCATGATTCCGACGCGTCGCGCAAGCCAGCTCGTCTCGCCGCTGACCTTGCCGCGCCGATCGCGCTTGACGATGCCGCAGCGCAGCGCGATCTCGCTCATGCTCATGCCACGGCGATCGACGGCGTCGAGCACCGCTTCGCGAAGTCCGCGATTGAGCACGACGGGGCTGGCGCAGAGCCGCTCGAGCTCGCAACAGACGCGTGTGACGAGTACGCGACGATCATGCCGGCAAGCGGCGATCGCGCGCTCGGTGAAAGTGCGCATCGGCTCGTAGCTTTCGAGCGCCGCCACCACCTCGCGCAGAGCCGTCTGCTCCCAACGGCCGTCCTCGGCGTCCACACGGCGCCGACACCAGCGCAGCTGGGGTGTCGATCCCTCGCCCCCGAGCGGCGCGAGACGGTACGCGTTGCCCCTGCCGTCGAAGACGGGCGTTTCGATCTCCAGGGGCACAGCGCCGCGAGAGCCCCCATCGGGCTCGCAGCCTTCGCTGCGCTGTGCCTGGCCGCCCTCGCCGACACACCCCTCGGGCGCCGTCGGGACCCCCTCGCGGGCATGCCGACGCGTGTCTTCTCCTGCGTCGTCGTGCGGCCGGGAAGTGGCGGCGGCGAGCGCCCGGCCGTCGCGCACGCCCTGGTGGAGCGGGTCGGTTTCGAGATCCTCGGGTCGCACGTGCCGGCACCCACGTCCGCTCGCGTCGGCGAGATAGTGTCGACAGACGAGCGCGGCGTTCTCGGGCGGCTCGTCGGCCGCGAGGTGGGCCAGGAGACGGCGATCGCAGAGCGTGGCGGCATCCCGGTCGAGCACGAGCGTGCTGCCGGCATAGCCCGGAATCGCGAGCAGCTCACGCGCACGACCGTCGGCGTCGAGATAGCGGGTGAGTGGACGTCCAACAGCGCTCCCCTCGCGGTTGCCGATCGGCGGGGACGGGGGAAGCGACCCTCGCGCGTGCTCACCTCGTCGCGAGGACGGGCGAGGCGCTGTTGCTGGCGGGCGGGACAGTGTTGTCGGCATCGTGCGCTCCTTGCGGTCGAAGCTCCCGGCGCCTCGCGGCAGTCGGGGGCGCTGGCGTGTCGTGCGTTGTAGGCGCAGGCAAAGCCACCGTCAAGCGACGCTCGCATGCGGCGAGCGCAGAGCGCGGGGAACTCCGAGCCCCCTTAGGGGGTCTCGGAAGACGTCGATCTGGCGACACGCGAGTGCCCTAAGCTGGCCGAGATCCGCTCGGGCGAGATCGACCTGCTGGACCGAGCGGGGACCTCGCGGTGCCGCGACCGGCGGACGATCGAGACGGGCTTTGGACTCGACCCCGACCACGCCCGCGCCCCCACACCGAGCGCGGCGTCAGTACTCGCCGAAGATCAGGACCAGGCGCCGGAGCAGACGCATTCGCCGGGCGGTCCGGTTTGTCTCTGACTCTCGCTCCGCTCGGAGCGAGCTATGGGTGCCCGGTACGGGCCGACGGCCAATGGTGGGTGCAAGAAAGAGAGGACGAGCCTAGCCGATCGCCGGCGGGGCACGCGCGCTCGGCAGGCCGCAGCGACGCTCAGAGCGGAGCGCGTAGCCCGACTGCGAGCCGCGGGCCAGGCGAAGGTGGGAAAATCAGGCGGCCGCGCGCCGTTGCCCTGAGCGACGACCCTGGGGCAACTGCGGGTCGATATGGCGCACACGGCGGGCAACTGCGGAGACGAGAGGTGTTACGACCCGTGAGACAGGGTAGATTTATGGGTGTTCCGACGCCAACCGGTGCCTCAGGCCACCTGACAAGAACTAGACGCGAAAGTGAGCAGTTGGCACCAATCGGCGTTGGTAGTCACAATGTCGGTTAGTGGACAAGACCGACGAAACTACAGCCAACCCGCGGCCGGCCGGCCGGCCGGGACCTCGAAAGGCAAGTAAGCGCAAGAAAGCCATGGTTCCCCCTCGCGCAAGAATGGTCCAGGCGATGCTCGCGAGCGTGGGCGATCAGGGCTACTCTGCCACCGTCGTGGCCGACGTGATCGCCAAGGCGGTGGCGTCGCGCAAGACCTTCTACGAGCACTTCGAGGACAAGCAGGCGTGCTTCTTCGCCCTCAGCGACGAAATCGCTGAGGAATGGATCGAGCGCGTCGCGCGGGCGACGGGCGCCCCGGAGGACGCCGAGGAGGCGAACGAGGTCGGGACAGCCGGCTCGGAGGACCCCTCGCGCGTCATCGAAGCGCTGGTCGGCGAGCTGCTGGATTTGGCGCTGGAGAGCCCTGCTGCGCTGAGGGTGCTCGCCGTCGAGCTGACCGCCGCGGGTCAGAGCGGAATCGAGCGACGGGAGCGTACGCTGCGGGAGCTTGCGCGTCCACTCGGCGAGGCGCTTGACGCGCGCTCCACCGACGGCGAGATGCTGTCGAGGATCATCGTCGGGGCGATCATGCGGATCATGTACGCGAGGGTTCGACGGGGCGCTCGGGTGCGCCGACCGCGACGCGCCGAGTTCCTGGCGCTCGCGCCGCAGATCGCCGCATGGGCCGGCCGCTACAAGCTTGGCGCGAACCCGATGCCGGCACAGCCGGCGGGTGGCGAGAGCGTTGCTCCCGTACCGGTCGGCGGGCGGGCGCCGGGCACCCTGTCGCTCAGCTCGCGCGCGATCGAGCGTCGCGGGCTGCCCCGCGGCGAAGGCAACGTGTCGCGCAGCTTCGTGGTGCACAATCAGCGCGAGCGAATTCTCGATGCGCTCGCGAACCTGTCGGCCGCGAAGGGCTACGGCGCCAGCACGATCCCCGAGATAGTGCAGGAGGCGGCCGTGTCGGTGCAGGCGTTCTACGAGCACTTCTCCGGCAAGGAGGATGCGTTTCTCGTGGCGTACGAGCTCGGCCATCGCAAGGCGCTTGGGATCGTCGAGCGGGCATACGAAACCCAGGAGGACTGGCCGGCGGCCGTGCACGCGGGAATCGTCGCGCTGCTGGAGTTCCTCGCCTCCGAGCCGTCCTTTGCGCACCTCGCGCTGATCGACGCGCTGACGGCAAGCCCCAAGGCGGCGAGCGTGTCCCATCAGGCGATAGGCGCCTATTCGGCGATGCTCGAGCCGGGACTGGAGCTCAGCGTCAACGGCCAGCCGGCGACCGCGGTCGCGGTGGAGGCCACGGCCAGCGCCGTTGTCGAGCTGTGCTTCGTGTACGTGGTGAGCGAGAGGACACGCGAGCTCCCGGGCTTGACAGAGGTCGCCGAGTATCTTGCGCTGCGGCCGTTCATCGACGCGAGCGTGCGCTGACGCTCCGCGCGAGCGCTGCCGGCAGTTCAGCTGAGATGACCGCGGCAGTCAGACTTCCCCCCGAGACGTCTGCGAGGAACGGGTGGACGTGCGACCTCGAGCCCGGCGCGAAATCTCCGGCCAGGCGCAGTTGTGGCGTTTCTTCAGTGGCTCTTTTGTAATCAGCCGTGAATCATGTGCCCATGGCTGGAGCCGACAACGTGGAGATCGAGGAGCAGGTGCGGGCGTTTGGCGTCAACCTGCGGCGCGCACGCGAGCTCGCGGGGTACACCCAAGCCCAGCTCTCTGCGGCAACCGAAACCCAGGTTGTACCGCCGGTCCCGGTCGATCGGGCCGCGATCAGTCGCCTGGAGTGCGGCGAGCGCTCGCCGGACATGCCGACCCTGCTGCGCCTCTGCGCGGCGTTGCGGGTCAGGCCCACCGATCTGCTGCGGGACGTCGGCGTCGGCGGATCGCCCGCCGAGGGACCGAGCCCTGCCAAGCGCGCAGGCGGCTCCGCGGCGGTGGTGTTCGGAGTCAACCTGAAGCGGGCTCGCGCCTGTGCCGGCATCTCCCAGGAGCGGCTTGCGCTCGATGCCAAAGTCGACCGCGCCGCAATCAGCGTGTATGAGAACGGCCGTCGCGAACCGAACCTGCGCACGGTGCTGAAGCTGGCGCTCAAGCTGGGTGTCGGCCCGACCGCGCTGCTGGACGACATCCAGTGGAGCGGCTCGACGAACCGGCGATAGAGGCTGGATGCAGCCGATCGCTCCCGTAGGGAGCCCGTGAGGCGACGACGGTTCAGGTCACACCGCCGCCACCGCACGGGCCCGGTGCTCGGCGCGAGGCTTCCGCCAGCCCGAGCCTCTTCGGTGCACAGCGGGGGCAGCTGCGCATCCGAGCCTCTTCCCGTCTCCGCCCATTCGGTTCTTGGGAAGTCTTCTCGCCTTTTGCCCTCCACGGGCCGAGCGGCCGATCGTGTCAGCACCGGATTGGCGTTGTCGATCTCCCCTCGACGCCCTGAACTGCATTCCGTATCTTCGACGAGGCGGAATACTTACACAAATGAAAAGGGGTGTCAAGGTGCGCGCCCATAAATCAACAATCCGGTAACGAGTGCCGGCGTTTTCTTCTTGAGGGGGTGGCCACTCCGGCGCCGGGCCACTCCGGCGCCGGGCCACTCTGGGGGCGGGCCACTGCGGGCGTTCTTCTTGAGGGGGCCACTCTGGGGGGCCCACTCCGGGCGCCAGGTCACTCCGAGCAAGTCCGGGGACCGGGCCACTCCGCGCAAGTCCGGGGGCAGGGCCACTCCGCGCGCCGGGCCATCGCAGGTTCGATGCGCACCGAGGCCGACCGGGGCGGCGACCGGAGCCAGGAGAGGCCTTCTCCGGCTGTCACGGTCGCGCCCAGTCGGCCCTCTGTGAGGGTTGGCCGGCCGCTGAGACGCTAGTCCGCGAGACGTCCCGGGTCTGACCATGTCGCCTGCGCGCTGACGACTGCAGCATCATCGTCAGGCCCGCAGGTGGTGTCAAACCGGCGTGCACAGATCGACGGGCTTGTCTCCGACTTGCCGTTCTCGGCTCGATTCCCGTGGTTGTGAACACACGGGCGTTGGCATGGAGGGCCGCAACGGACGTTCTTGCCGGCGACCCTTGTGCTGGCGCGAACATCGACCTTGGCCGCTGAGCCGGCGCTCGCAAACGCGGCTCCTTTTGACCATTGTGGAGCTTTACGGTTGATTGTGGTAAAAACGCCAACGGCGCCGATCGGGAGGGGCAGTCGAGGCGCTCCCAGGCTTCCGTTGGACAGACTCCCTACGGCGCTCTCAGCCGACCTCATGTACGAGGCGACGGACTGCTCCAGAGCTGACGCGACTCCACGATCGGGTCGCGCCCTCGCGGGTCGCCCGCGGAGCTTGCGACGCGCACCTCGGGTGGCAGTCGGGCGACCCCCCATGCCCACGGCAGGCCCTCGTGTGCGTCACGCTCGGAAGCGAACACGACCCGCTCGCGCCCCGGGTACTCCCACTGCGACGGGTACTCCCCGGCGTAGGCGCGGCTGGCGGTGAGCACGGCGTCGGCCCGGCGGGCACACTCGCGAGCGCGAGCGCGGTCGCGACACACGAAGACAACAAGCGGCAGTGTGGCTCCGGGTCGTGCATAGCGCGCCAGCTCGGTGGACCAGCCGGCGAGGAAGTGGTCGTAGCGCTCGAGCTTGGCCGCGCCGGTGCCCTCGGGCAGACGATCGTCGAGCTCGACCAGCAGCTCGTGCCCGACGCTCGGAGCGACGGTGGCATCCGGTCGCACGCTCTGAAACTGCTCGACCTCGGCCCTCTCGCCGGAGGAGGTCGTGCGCAGAAAGTCGTGGGGCGTTCGACCGCCGGGAAGGCTCAGCCCGGCGGGACCAAGCATCCGTCGCTCGCCGGACTTCGAGCGCAGCGGCGGGCTCAGCGGCGAGCGCTCGGGACCGCTCAACGCGCACGGACCGCCTGCGAGGGCGTGCTCCGCGGCCAATGCCCAGCCGGCAACACGAACGTCGTGGCGCGCCTGTCTCAGCAGTCGCTCTTCGCCCCGTGGGTTGGTTTTGGGCGATTCTGGGTCGTACCCGTGGGACTCCTCGCCCGCGGTCGATCCGAGGGCCGACCCACCGTGCTTGGCGCAGAGATCGATGCCTGTCGGTGTGATCGAGTAGCACATCGGCGCGCCGCCACCGTCTTTGCGATGAAACTGCAGGCGCGCCACCAGACCTGCGTCCGAGAGCCGCTTGAGGCGGCGTTGAGTGGTGGTGGCGGCTCGACCGCTGTTGAAGCGGCGATGGATCTGGCTGCTCAGCAGGTGCCGCATCGTCGCGATCAGCGCCAGTATCTCGATGTCGAGCGGTTCAGGGTCCAGCGGATGCGGCGAACTGGCGCTCTTGGCCCATCGCACGCTGTGAGCGGCGCCGAGGTCGACCAGCTCGCGGTAGCTCTCGGTCGCGGTCTGGGGAAGCGCGGCGCTCGGCGACTGCGCTTGGTCGTTTGCGGATGGCGCACGCGCCGCTTGCCGCTGCTCTTGGGCGGCCGCCGAGCACTCCCTCGCGGCCGCGGGCAGATTCGAAGCCTTGCCGCGGTCCGGCCTGGACTCGCGCTCCCAATGGGGTTGGCTGAGGTCCTCGCGATAGCGCCCCCCGCGCTCGGCCTGCCTGGCGGCGTGCAGCGCCAGGCGCCGCTCGTCGACCCGCAGCGGAAGCGTTTGCGCGACGAACGGCGCCTGGCGCCCCGCGGGCGTGACCCAGCTCGCGATCGCGCTGTGCCGCGGCAGATGCAGCCGCGCGTCGGGCCGGCCCAGGTCGGACAGGTTGCGAAGGTCGGGACGCACGATGTCCGAGAACGCGGCCATCGTCAGACTTGCCGCATCGCGTGCGTCGCTCACCGAGGCGGTGGCGAAGTACACGCGGTGGGCGAACAGCGCGTCGAGCTGTGCGCGCACGTCGCGATCGATCCACTGGGAGTCTGTTTGCCAGCATGCGACCGTCTCCAGGCCGGCGGAGCGCTTCAGCGCCATCGTCTCCGCAAAACCGCGATTGAGCACGAGCGGCGCCTCGTCCACCTTCAGCGCGACGGTCGTGCGCTGGCCCGCCTCGGTGCCGTCCTGACTGCGAGCGAGCGCCGCGTCGAGCATGCCGATCAGCAGTTGCATGAGCACGCTCGTGTTGCCGGCGCCCATCGCGCCGAGCGCGCCCTTGACGACCAGTACCTCGGCACCCTCGATCACGCGATCGAAGCTCACCCGCAGCGAGTCGTTCAGCAGCACACGCTTGATCGACGGCGAGTTCAGCAGTCTCGCGAGCTTGTTGACCGGCGCGTCGAGCTTGGCCGTGGTCATGCCGCGCGCATCGGCCAGCTGAGCCGAGAGCTCCGCCGTGAAGAACTCCGAGATCTCCTTGAGCTCAGGTTGGGTGCGCAGCCGGCTGGCGACGCGCGCGCGGTAGGCATAGCCCTCCTCGCCCACCGACAGCAGCCGCGCCGCGTCCCATAGCGTGCTCGTGCGGTCGTAGGCCAGCACCGCGACGATCGCGTTGCGCAGATAGCGGTCGGAGGATGCTTTGATTTCGCCATCCTCGAAAAGATGCTTGAGCGCCGAGACGACGTAGTCGGCGATCGTGTCGGCCGGCGCGTCGACGGCCAGCGGGTTGAACCCGCACGTGGGGTGAGCGAAGTCGAGCAGCGTGCACGTGCGCTCGGGCGGCACAAGGCTGAGCGCCGCCTCTGCCGCATCGCCCTTCGGGTCGAGCACGATCACAGCGCAACGCTCGCGCCGCAGATCTTCGGCGACGGTCGCCACGAGATAGCTCGACTTGCCCTGCTCCACGGTGCCGGGCACCGCCGTGTTCTGACGACGCAGCTCGGGGTGGATCGAGACGGGACCGTGGCGGTCGCGCAGCGTGCCGCCGACTCCCTCCGGCACGCGCAGGATCGCAGGCGGGGCCGGCGCGAGGGGCAATGGGTTTCGCGCGAACGGCACGGTCGCGTAGTCCAGGGAGGGGAGGTGCCAGATGCTCGCCAGCTCGGTCGAGGCGTATACACCCTTGCGTATCGACGGCAGGGGGTTGCCCTCGCCACGCTGAATCCGACGCGTGTACAGTCCGAGCCAGCCGTGACGGATGGGCGTGCCACGCTCGACGAGACGATTCTCGGCCGATGTCGCGCGCAGCTCCGAGGCGATCCGCTCGCACAGCTCCCGGGTCTGGGCCACCACGCGCAGGTCCGCGAAGAACAGCGGGCGATGCTGGACCTCCAGACCGCCCTCGAGCTCCTCGTCCTCGACCATCGAACGGTCAAGCGGCGGCAGGCGCAGCTTGCGCTGGCGCGAGAGATGGTGCTCGTGACGCTTGTAGGCACGCTTGGAGTGGCCCTCGAACAGCGCTGGCGTCGGCGTCAGCGCGAGCTGCACGAAAGCGGGGGCCGAGCACGCCGCCATCGTGGTGATCAAGCGGTTGACGGCGGGCGCTCGATCGTGTTCGAAGCGGTCGACTCGCTTTGCTCGCTTGGTGAATGGGGCGTGCTTCTTCAGCCGCAGGACGGACGGGGGCGGGCCCGGTTCGCGCGTGGCCGGCCTGACGGCGCAGTTCGCGTATGCGCTGCGCAGCGCGGCCTCGACCAGCGACTCCAGCCCGATCGGGCACGTCACCGACAGCCATGCCTCGCGGTGGAAGTGGACCTCCAGGCCGACCGATGGCTGGCCGCCGAGCAGGCGCCGCCACCAGCGGCGCAGCAGCCGCTTGTGCAGCGACTCGAACATGTTGACGATCGCGTCGGCCGTCGGATCGTCGCCCCGGTAGGGGATCACCTCCAGACGCACGTAGCGCCTGCGCCGGCGAGCCCGCAGGCGGAACGCGATCGTGACCGCGTTGAAGAGCGCGAGCGCCGCTCCGACGACGCTTGCCGATACGACCGCGGTCGTTGTGAGGGTCGCGATCAAACTCGGACCCGCGACCGGTCGGCAGGATGCGAATATCGTGAGCGGCGGCGCCGGCTATGGGACACACCCTCTGATCCGACCGCGCACACGCGACGGGACGCGTGGCGCGACGGCGCGTTGCGCGGGCAGATCCGGGCGCGCCCGCGGTCGCGCCTCCTACATCGGTCGGGTTGCCCGCTCCACCCGCTCTCCGCGGGCGGTCAGGCGCCATTCGTTTGGCGCCCCCTTCGCCTGGGCGCGATCCACGTTCTCGATCAGGTCGAGGCGCTCGAGGCGAGAGAGCAACTTGGATATCTGGCCCTGGTCGGCGATCCCGGCCCCATCGGCCACTGCGCGATTGCTCGCCTGCGGATGCTCCTTGATCGCGCTCAATACACGCACCGTGCGATAGGTCAGGCGCATGTCGAGCCCGGCCATCGGGTCCTTGGCAACACCCCGCTCCGACTTCGTGCGACGGCGCACTTGCGGTGCCGGCCGAGCCAGTTCGCGACTGGCCGCGCGGGTACCGAGATAGGGAAGCACGATCATGCTCATGAGCGGACCGTGCAGCCCTATGTAGGGCTTGGAGCTGCGTTCGAGCATGCGCGTGTGAATCACCGCGAAGGCCGCGCCTATCACGCCTTCGGCCGTCACGCTCGGCGGCTCGCGCCTGATCGTGGCGGCGGCGCGACCCCTGTCGATCACCGAGCGCATTTCGGCGAGAACACGCGCCCGCGTCTGAAGCACGCGCGGACCACCGCCGAGGGCGTCGACGACGCACAACCGCGCGAGCTCGGGCTCCTCGTCGATGAATATCAACAGCGCCGCGAGGCCGGCGCGCACGCCCTCGCGCCACGAGGACTCCTGCGAGTACGCCTCCACCACCCGCGCCCTGATCTGTTCTAGCGTCCGCTCGAAGACGGCCAGGAAACAGTCCTCGCGATCGACGAACAAGTCATAGAACGTCTTGCGCGAAACTTTCGCGCGGTTGATGACCTGCGCAACCGTAAGCCTTGCGTAACCGTCTTGCTCGATCGCCTCGACTGCCGCGCTGAGCATCCGGGCACGCTGGATCTCGGTGACGTGGCCGCGTGGCAGCGCATCCGCCTGTGCCGGCCCGGTTTGCGCCTTTGAGCGCGTCCTCCTGGGGCGCGTCCTGTTAGTTGAAGCCATGTTTCCCTGCCTGGTCGGTGCTATTCAACGTTGTTCGGAGTTCCGTGGCCCACGGGCACGGCACCCGGTGCTGACGCGACGTCGCCGAATCCGCTGTCTGGTCGTGCATCGCACACAGAGGTTCATGGGTTCGAGCGCTCAAGTCGAGCTGTGTCTCCTACTCGCGGCCGCGAGGCCCTCGATCCGCTCGAAGCCAGCGAAGTGCCGGTCGCCCGCCCGTCCTGTCCGCTCGGACCTTTTGAACGGCGAATTTGACGATTCGCCCGCCGTGAGGCAAACGAGTCGAGCCTCCGAGCGCGCAACCCCTGCAACCATGCGATTCGGCTCGCGAGGAATGTCTCTGACAAGCCTCGACGGCGCGAGGTCGATCGCCGTCGGCGGCGCGGGACTCATAGGATGCCCGCACGTGAGCCCCATCCGCACCGACCCCGGCCGATGCGCCCATGCCTAGGCGTCGCCACTGGATGAGCGAGCTGCGGCGACTCGACGGCGCGCTCTACGCAAAGCTCGCCGGCACGCCGACGCCCGCACTCGACAGATCGATGCGGCGACTCTCGCACGCGGCGAACTACTCTCGCCTGTCGCTCGCCTCGGCGACGGTGCTTGCTCTGACCCGCGGTCCGAGGGGGCGTAGAGCTGCCGCCCGCGGAATCGCGTCCGTCGCGGTCACGGCGACCGTGGTCAATCTGGCGGTCAAGCCGCTCAGCCGCCGGCGACGCCCGAACCGCGCGGCCGAGCGAGTGCCGCGCGAGCGCCACGTGCGAATGCCGGCCTCGACATCCTTTCCGTCGGGTCACTCCGCGGCCGCGTTTGCGTTCGCCAGCGGCGTGGGCACGACGATGCCGACCGCCTCGATCCCACTGCGCATACTCGCGACGCTCGTGGCCTACTCGCGCGTACACACCGGCGTGCACTATCCGGGCGACGTCATCGGCGGGGCACTGATCGGCATCGTCCTGGCACGGATGACGACGGGGGCGATCGATCGCCATTGCCCGTGAGCGTGCTTTTGAAGCCCCGCGAATCCTCGTGTGCGAGCACCCGGCGACGCCTGGCGCGACGGCCGACCTGCTAGTACCCGACTATGCTTCAGAAGGTCGCGGTCGGACGCTGGTCGCTAGATGCCTATCGAGGCGTTGTACCCGAGGCGACCCTCGAAGAGCTGCGGGAGCACGCGCGCTCGTTGAAGGGCGCTCGAATCCTGCACGTCAACGCGACGGCCTACGGAGGCGGGGTGTCCGAGCTGTTGCGCTCGAGCGTGCCGCTGCTGCGAGACCTCGGCCTGACCGCCGACTGGAAGGTGATCGCCGGCAGCCCGGAGTTCTTCAAGGCGACAAAGGCGCTTCACAACGGACTTCAGGGCGCCCCGCGCACCCTCAGCGCGTCCGAGCGATCCGCCTATCTCGACTGCGCGCGTGAGAATGCCGCGACGCTGGACGGCGGCTACGACTACATCGTCGTTCACGATCCTCAACCGGCGGCGCTGCTGGAGATGCACGGCAAGGGCGATCTGCGCTGGGTGTGGCGCTGTCATATCGACACCTCCGAACCGAACGTCGAGACCTGGGCGTTCTTGCGACCCTATCTCGCCGAATTCGACGCGGCCGTGTTCACGATGCCGCAGTTCGTACCGCCGGATCTCGATATAAGGCGGATACAGACCATCGCCCCGGCGATCGATCCGCTGAGCCCCAAGAACCTCGATCTCGAGCCGACCATGGCACGGCAGCTGCTCGATTGGACCGGGGTGCAGTTCCCGGGACGTCTTGTCACGCAGGTGTCTCGCTTCGACGCGTGGAAGGACCCGCTGGGGGTGATCGAGGCGTACCGGCTCGTGCGCGAGGAGATTCCCCAGCTGCAGCTGGCGCTGGTCGGGTCGATGGCGCTTGACGATCCCGAGGGCTGGGAAGTGTACGGGCAGGTCTCGGAGCACACGGCCGACGACCCGCTGATACACCTGTTTACGAACCTGACCGGCGTCGGAAATGTCGAGGTCAACGCATTCCAGCGCCTCTCCGAGATCGTGGTGCAGAAGTCGATCCGCGAGGGCTTCGGGCTCGTCGTCTCGGAGGCGCTCTGGAAGAGCACACCCGTGGTCGCCGGACGCGCGGGCGGCATACCGCTGCAGATGCCCGAGAACACCGGTGGGTTGATGGTGTCAAATACGCACGACTGCGCGACGGCGATGCTGCAATTGCTGAGCGATGGCGAGCTGGCGGCCGAGCTGGCGCGTCGCGGTCGCGAGCACGTGCGCGAGCACTTTCTCCTGCCGCGCCTGTTGATGGAGGAACTGAGCCTGCTGGCCTCGCTGTGAGGCGCGCACACCTTCGCCCGCGTCGTGCGCAAGCACCCCGGAGGCTCGAAGTCATCGCTGACACGCAGGCACATCGTTTCGGGGTAGTGGTCGAGCATACGGTGTCTGCGCGGATCTCCCGCGACGGCTCGTGCCCGATGCACGCAGACGAGCTGCGGTTAAGCTGACGGAGATGGATCCGCCCGCGATCGACCGCGTCCAGATCGCATCCGGGGAGCAGCTCGAGCCGACCGAGCGGGTGGACCTGCTGCTGCGCAACCTGCGCACCTCCACCAATGGACTGTCCGCCAGCGAGGCCGGCCGGCGACTGCTGCAGTACGGACCCAACGAGCTGCAACGCCGCGGCGGCCGCAGGTGGCCCGCGGAGCTTGGGCGTCAGCTGACGCATCCGCTCGCGCTGCTGCTGTGGCTCGCGGCAATCCTGTCGTTCGCCGTCGGCAACGAGACCGTCGCGATCGCCGTGCTGCTCGTGATCGCCCTGAATGCGGTGTTCGCGTTCGTGCAGGAGATGCAGGCCGAGCGCGCGGTGGAGGCGCTTGCGCAGTTTCTGCCCCAGCATGTGACCGTGCTGCGAGACGGTGCGGCGGGGCGGATCACCGCGGTCGAGCTCGTGCCCGGGGATGTGGTGGTCGTGCAGGAAGGCGACCGCATCGCGGCCGACATGCGCCTTATCGCAGGCGCGGTCGAAGTTGACCTGTCGACGCTCACGGGCGAGTCGGCGCCGGGATTGCGCTCGGCGGATCTCATCGACACGAACGTTCCGCGGATCGCCGCGCGCGATCTTCTCTTCAGCGGCACGAGCGCGACCGGCGGCGAAGCCCGTGGTGTCGTATTCGCGACCGGCATGCACACCGAGCTGGGGCGCATCGCCGCGCTCTCCGAGCGCGTCAAGGAAGAGCCGAGCCCACTCGAGCGTCAGGTGCGCCGCGTGGCGTGGCTGATCGCCGCGATCGCCGTGGGTATGGCGGTGGCGTTCGTCCCGGTCGCGATCTTCGGCGCCGGACTGTCGTTTCAAAACAGCGTGGTGTTTGCCGTCGGTCTACTCGCGGGAAACGTCCCCGAGGGACTGCTCCCCGTCATCACGCTCGCGCTGGCCGTTGCCGTGCGCGCGCTGGCGCGGCGAGGGGCGCTTGTCAAGCGTCTCAGCGCCGTGGAGACGCTTGGCTCGACCGATGTCATCTGCACCGACAAGACCGGCACGTTGACCGAGAATCGCATGCGTCCCGTCGCCGCCTGGACGCCATCGAGCCAGGTGGCGTTCGACGGCGAGGCTGCAATTGTCACGACAGACGCGAGCCTCACGGCTCTCGCGCAAACGGCCAGCACCTGCAACAACGCCGTGCTGGCCGAGGACGGCGCCACCGGCGACCCGACGGAGGCGGCGGTGCTGTTGGCCGCACAAGCGCTTGGCGCCGACACCGATGTCGCGGTGCGAGAGCGAGGGCGCTCGCACCAGTACAACTTCGATGCGCAGCGCAAGCTGATGTCGACCATCGACGCCGATGGCAGGCTTCACTGGGTTCACACCAAGGGCGCGCCTGAGATGGTGCTGCCACGGTGCGTGAGCTTTCTCTCGGCGGAGGGACGGGAGGTTGCGCTGGGGCGAGACGAACGCGAGCACATCCAGACGCGGATCGAGGGCTTTGCCGGGGAAGGTCTTCGTGTGCTGGCACTTGCGAGGCGGTCGCTGGCTTTCGGCCCGCAGCCGCCGGACCGCGAGCTCGCCGAGCGCGAACTTTGCTTCCTCGGCCTCGTGTGCATGCGCGATCCGCCGCGCCCGGAGGTCTTCGAGGCGGTCGAGCGCTGCCACGCAGCCGGCATCCGCATCGTGTTGATCTCCGGCGATCATCCGCTCACCGCGGCCGCCATCGCCCGGCAGGTCGGCATCGGCGGCGAACATCCGCGGGTGGTGAACGCGCAGACGTTCGACCACACTCACGAGCGGGAGATCGAGGACATCCTCGGCGGCACGGACGAGGTCGTCTTCGCGCGCGCCTCCCCCGAGACGAAGCTTCAGATCGCCGAGGCGCTGCGCGGACAGAGCCATGTCGTGGCGATGACCGGCGATGGCGTCAACGATGCTCCCGCATTGCGCCGCGCCGACATCGGCGTGGCGATGGGACGCTCGGGCACAGACGTCGCCAGAGAGGCCTCGACGATGGTGCTCACCGACGACAACTTCGCGACGATCGTCGTGGCGATCGAGGCGGGCAGGCAGGTCTATGACAACGTGCGCAAGTTCATCCAGTACATCTTCGCCCACGCCACACCGGAGGTCGCGCCGTTCCTCGTGTTCGCGCTCGCGGGGGGCGCGATCCCGCTGCCGCTGACCGTACTGCAACTGTTGGCCTTCGATGTGGGCTCGGAGACATTGCCGTCGCTTGCGCTTGGACGCGATCCGATCGAGCCCGGCAGCATGGAGCGTCCGCCGCGCCCGCACTCCGAGGGCGTGATCCAGGCTCCGATGCTCGTGCGCGCGTGGCTGTTTCTCGGGGCGATGGTTGCCGCGCTGTCGCTCGCCGGCTTCTTCTATGTGCTCACACGCGCCGGCTGGCACGAGGGCGACCCGACAGCCGCGGGAGATCCGCTGCACCATGCGTATCTGCAGGCCACCACGATGACGTTCCTCGGGATGATCGCGGGACAGATCGGCACCGCATTCGCCGTGCGCACCCGGCGGGCGTCGCTGTTTACGATCGGCGTCTTCAGCAACCGCTATCTGCTGTATGCGATCGTGGCCGAGATTGCGCTTGCCGGCGTGTTTGTCTACACGCCGCCGATGCAATCGCTGCTCGGCACAGCGGCGCTGCCGGCGCACGACCTTCTCTTCCTGCTCCCCTACCCGTTCATCGTGTGGGGCGCCGACGAGTTCCGCCGCTACCTGGTGCGACATCGCGCCGGGCGAGGCGATCGGTGAGGTGCGTCGCCTCGGCACCCCCCTGCAGCGCGATCGCCGCGCTCGGATGTCCTCGCCACCGCGGCGATCACTCGACAGCATCCGTAGTTACCACGCATGACGCACGCCACTCGCGCGCGTAGCCTGGCCAGCTGTGCGGATAGTCGACGAGCAGCAACTGGAGCGCACGCTCTCGGCACTCCCGGCGCTGGAGCCGCGAGTGGTGGCCAGCGGCAACCTCGCCACACCGTGGGGACTGCTTGGCGTTGCCGAGCGGACATTCGAGCGCTATCGCCTGTTCATGCTCGCGGCTCAGGCCCCGCTGCCCCAGCGCGATGGGGTGATCTTCGAGACGCCGTTCGTGGGACCGGGAATGCGCACGGCGGGCGAGCGGCTGGACTACCTGCCGATGCGCTTGTCGCTGGTGCCACGACTGTTTGCGACGATGCGACCGCCGGATGTCGTGCTGCTGCACACCTCCATGCCCCGAGACGGCAGGGTGTCGCTGGGGATCGAGGTGAACATCCTGGTGGCGGCGGTCGAGCGCGTGCGCGCACGCGGCGGCCTTGTCGTCGCGCAGTGCAATCCTCAAATGCCCTACACGCTCGGGGACGGCGAGCTGGATCAGGAGCTGATCGACTTCGCGATCGAGCGCGACGAAGCGCTGCCCTCGCCCGCGGTCGGGCCCGGTCACGAGCATGCCGAGCAGATCGCGGAGTTCGTCGCCGAACTCGTCGAGGATGGCGCCACACTGCAGCTCGGCATCGGCCAGATACCCGACGCGACGCTGCGCGCGCTCTCCGGACGCCAAGGACTGGGGATCTGGTCGGAGATGATCAGCGACGGCGTGATGGAGCTCGATCGCGGAGGGGCACTCGATGTCGAGCGCAAGATCGCATGCTCGTTTATGTTTGGTTCGCCCGAACTCTACGAGTGGGTCGATCGTAATCCGAGGATCAGAATGATGCGTACCGAGACCACGAACGACCCGTCGCGTATCGCCGCACACCCGGCGATGATTTCCGTCAACACCGCCCTGCGGGTCGATTTGCGCGACCAGGCTGGAGCCAGCCACATCGACGGCCGCCTGTATTCGGGCTTCGGCGGCCAGCCCGACTTCGTCGAGGGCGCGGTGCACTCGCGCGGCGGGCACGCCGTGATCGCGCTGCGCTCCTGGCACGAGCCCAGCGCCAGCTCGACGATCGTGCCACGGCTCGCGGACCCCGTCACCTCATTTCAACACTCGGCCGTGATCACCGAGCAGGGATGCGCACAGATCTTCGGGCGCAGTCAGCGCGCGCAGGCGGAGCTGATCGTCGAATGCGCCGCCAACCCCGATGCACGCGAGCAGCTGCGCGAACAGGCCGCGGCGCTCGGTTTGGGACGACGCGGCGCCCCGGTCAAGCGATGAGCGCAGCTCAAGCGGTCAGATCGCGGTAGAGGCGCACCGCGATCGTGAAGAAGACAAGCAGTATGCCGGCCGACCAGGCGAGCGACTGCCACACCCAGTTGTGCGTCGGTTCGCCCTGCAGGAGCGCGCGCACCGCGTCGATCGTGATGCTCACGGGCTGGTGATTGGCGAACGGCTGTAGCCAGCTCGGCATCGTCGCCACTGGCACTATCGCCGAGCTTGCGAACACGAGAATGAAGAACGGTAGGATGCCGGCAATCTGAGCTGTTTCCGGGTCCTTCGTGATCAGGCCGATCGTGGCGTAGATCCACGAGAAGCAGTAGCCGAAGACGATCACGAGCGCCAATCCGGCGAGGATCGACCCGATGCTTGCGTGGAAGCTGAATCCAACGAGCAGCCCGAGGCCGACCATCAGAGCAACCGAGAACACGCTGCGCGCGAGATCCGCGAGCGTGCGACCGGCGAGCACTGCCGAGCGAGCCATCGGCAGGCTGCGAAAGCGATCGATGATCCCGCTGCGCAGGTCGTCGGCAAGTCCGATCGCGGTCGCGATGCCTCCGATCATCACCGCCTCGATGAACACGGCGGGAACGATGTAGTCGACATAGCTGCGGCCTGGAATGTGGATTGCGCCACCGAGCACATAGCGAAAGAGGACGAGCAGCAGCGCAGGCTGGATGGCGGAGATCACGAGCAGTCGGGGGTTGCGCACGATGCGCAGAAGGTTGCGCTTGGCGATACCACCGATATCGCGAGCGCCAGCGGCACCGAGTCGCGATCCGCGAGAGACATCCAGCCCGCCTCGGGGTCCGGGTATGCTGGCGCCAGCCGGCGCGCCTACGGCGATGTCCTCGGTCCGCGCACCGCTGTTCTGTTCGCCGCCAGACCGAGCTCTGTAGGGCCGATCACCGTCGCCAGACCGAGCTCCATCGGGCCGACCGGAGCCACCAGACCGAGCTCCATCGGGCCGACCGGAGCCGGACCGAGCGCCCTCGGGCCGCGAGCCGTCGCTCTCGCCAACAGCGAGGGATGCGCCATCGCCCTGCGCACCGGGCGCGTTGCCGGTGAGCGATAGGAACACGTCGTCCAGCGAGGGATGGCGTATGCCGAGATCTTCGAGCGCAACACCGTCTTCCTCCAGTCGCCGTCCCGCGGCGATGAGCACGTGTGTGGCGCCCTTGGTGGGCAGGCTGACGCGGCGCTGGTCGGGGTCGACGCGAGGACGTCCACGGCCCACTTCTCCGATCAGGGCCGCGGCCCGCTCGAGGTCCGCTCGATCGGATACGCGTGCTTCGAGCACATCGCCGCCCATCCGATCCTTGAGCTCGGCTGACGTTCCCTGTGCCACGATGGTGCCGGCGTCCATCACGACGATGCGCTGCGCGAGATGCTCGGCCTCCTCCATGTACTGCGTGGTCAACAGGACCGTCGTGCCGGCCTCGATGAGCTCCTCGACGAAGCTCCAAACATCGTTGCGGGTGCGGGGATCGAGACCGGTGGTCGGCTCATCCAGGAACAGGACACGCGGGCGCCCGATCAGGCTGGCGCCGACATCGAGCCGCCGGCGCATGCCACCGGAATAGGTCTTGACGAGTTTGTCGGCAGCGCCAAGTAGCGAGAAGCGCTCCAACACATCCATGGCTTGACGACGACGCTCGGCGCCGCTCAAGCGGTAGAAGAGCCCGACGAGCTCCAGGTTCTCCCGACCCGTCAGCAGTTCGTCGACCGCTGCGAACTGCCCCGTCAAGCCGATCAGGGGACGCAGCCGCGCGGCGTCGGCGACGACGTCGCACCCGGCAACCGTGGCGTGTCCGTCGTCCGGCTTCAGCAACGTCGCGAGAATCCGCACCAGTGTGGTCTTGCCCGCGCCGTTGGGCCCCAGCAACGCGAGAACCTTACCCTTTTCGGCGACGAGATCGACGCCGGCGAGCGCACGCGTCACACCGAATCGCTTTTCCATCCCACGCACTTCGATTATCGAAGTCATTGTCGAGCTCCTCTGCCGAAACCGGTCAAGCGACGATGCTCGCACCCGGTCGAGACGTCGGTCGCAGCCGGATTGTCGCGGTCACGGCGAGAGGTTTGAGCCGGGACGATCCCCGACGACAATCCGTAGGAAAGCGCAACCAGCCTGCGAGCGAGCGAGGGTGAGCGACGGGATTCGAACCCGCGACCGCCGAGACCACAACCCGGAGCTCTACCAACTGAGCTACGCCCACCAAGCGCGATAGCGGGGAGTTTAGCGTCAGATCAGCCGCGCAGGAGGTTTTCGGCGAGCGCGAGGCATTCGCTCGGGGAACGGTCCGGGTGACGCTCCAGCGCGAGCTGCCAACCGCGCAGCAGCGCACCGGAGTCCTGGCCGAGTCGCCCGGCAAGCTCGCCCACCACACTCGCAACCACGGGTTCCAGCCCAGCCTCTGATGCATCGGGCGCCCGCGCGCTTACGCCATCGCCATCCGTCCCGCCAGCCTGCCGCGCAGCGCTGGTCGCGGCTCGCGCGGCGGCGAGCATCCGCTCGGTGACGTCCTGGCCTTCGCGCACCGCGGTACGCCAACCGCGCCCCATTGAGAGCTGGCCCAGTGCCAGGCGAGGACCCTCGATCACGGTCAGATGGGCCTGATGGGGGTTCCACTTGCGTTCCCCGAGCTCGAGCCAGTCTCCTTGAGCCCAAGCGTCCAGGACCGCAGCCCGCAGCTCTTCCTCGGTGAGGTTGAAATGGCAGAAGTTGTGGGGGAACTGGCGCAGCTCCACGTGATACATGCCCCTAAGCCTCGCAAATCGTCTCTCGCGGCGGTCGGGCGAGCTCAACCAGACCCAGCGTGGAGCCGATGAGCTGGACATGCCAAGCGTTCTCCAACAGCCGCGCCATCGTCTGCAAGGGCTTCAAACGGCGCAACCGGACACGACTGACGCGCCCAACGAGCGGGCGCGTCAACCGCTGCGGCGCACGGTGTTCGGCATGGTCGGCTGGGCGCTGTTTGGCCTGCCCATCCCCCGCAGGGCGGTGGACAGGCCGTCCGATGGCGCCGCGGTTGCGCGAAGTTGGGGCTCCTGGTGGGCGCGCCACCCTCGATCTCTGCGGCTGCTCGTCGTCGCAGCTCTGGGCTGGTCGACGACGTATCTGGCCTGGCGCATCGGCTGGAGCTTGCATCGATCCGATGTGCTGTTGTGGGCGTGCCTGCTGGTCGCCGAGCTTTACGGCCTTTGGAATCTCGCGACGCTCGCGTGGATCACGTGGGATGTGACGCCCGGCACACGCCCGCACGCCGAGCCCGGCAGAAGTGTCGACGTCTACATCTGCACATACGACGAGGCTCCCGCTGTGCTCGAGGCGACGCTTGCCGGGTGTGCGCTCATGCGCTACCCCCACACCACCTGGATCTTGGACGACGGCGCACGCGAGGAGATCGCCGAGCTTGCGAGTCGCTGGGGCGCTCGCTACATGACGCGTCCCGAGAAAAGCCACGCCAAGGCGGGCAACATCAACCATGCGCTACCGCGAACCGATGGCGAGCTGGTGCTGGTGCTCGATGCCGACCACGTGCCGCTGCCGGACGCCCTGGAGACGATGGTCGGATACTTCGAGGATCCCGACGTCGCGCTGGTGCAGACGCCTCATGACTTCTCAAACCACGACTCGATCCAGCACTACGACCTCGGCCGTCACGAGCAGTCGGTGTTCTTCTCGGCGATCTGCCTCGGCAAGAACCGCCACAATGCCGCCTTCTGGTGCGGGTCGTGTGCGCTGATCCGGCGCGAGGCGCTGCTCTCGGTCGGGGGCGTGGCGACGGATACGATCGCGGAGGACTTCCATACGACGATCAAGCTCCACAGGGACGGCTGGCGCACCCACTACGACGAGCGCATCATCGCGCAGGGACGCGCACCTCACGATCTCGCCGCCTATCTCCTCCAGCGCGACCGCTGGGCACGGGGCAATCTCGCCGTCTTCACCACCCCGGAGAGCCCCTTGCGCGCGCGCGAGCTGACGTTCAGCCAGCGCCTCAGCTATCTCGCCAGCCTGCTTTCCTACCTGGCCGGTCCCGTGCGACTGCTGATGGTGGCGGTGCTTGCGGCGGTGCTGTGGACAGGGGCGTTGCCGTTGCGAATCGCCCCACTGGCGCTTGCGTCTCTGTGGGCGCCCGCGACGCTGCTGATGGTGCTGGCCGGCTCCGCCCTGTGCCGCGGACAGCAGGGCAGCGGCGAGGCTACGCACTACGAATTGTGCACCGCCGAGATCTTCGCACGCGCGCTGCGCTGTGTCGTTCGACCGGGGCGGACCAACTTCCGAGTCACCCCGAAGGAGGGCATCGACCGCGGTGGGTGGGAAGCAGTACGCCAGTTCCGTGTGCTGCTCGTGCTCGCGGGGCTGCTTGGCGTCGGGGTGCTGCTGCGAATCCTCGAGGACGCTGGCGCTGGACCATTGCCCGCCATGCACGGTTTCGCCGCTTGGTTTTTGCCCCTACTCGGCGCCTTCGAGTTGCGCCGAATCACTCGCACGCTTGCGTTCGTGGGGCGCCGGCGACAATTACGGGGCGAGTACCGGACCCCGATAGCCGCCGCGGCGGTGATCGTTCCGGACGGGGATCTGCACAGCGGCGATCCTTCGCTGCTGGGACGGATGCACGACATCACGATCGGCGGCGTCGGCTTTGAGCTGTCGCGTGCTCTGCCGATCGGCACCATCGCGGATCTCACCGTTCAGCTCCCCGGCGTAGACCGTGACCCCGTGCCGACCAAACTTCGGGTCGTCGTTCGCTCGTGCTTGGCGCACGGCGGGGAATGGCGCATCGGCGCGGCGACCGTCGCATGCGAGGAGGCGGACCGCAGGCGCGTGCTGTCCTATTGCAACGTCGTCTGGCCATATCGTCGTTTGCGCGGCGAGGCCGACCGCATGCCGGCGCTGGCCCCCTCACCGGCGGAGCACGCAGCTATGCCTGTGCTGCCTCGCGAAGTCACACTCGCATAGGCCCGGCGGCATTCGCGCCAGGGTCATTGCTCTGGCGGACGACGCTCGCGCTTGCGTTCGGTCGCGCGGCGCTTGGCCTGCAGGCGTCGCTCGCGGGAGGCGGGTGTCGGCTTGGTGGCGTGGCGGCGCTTGGGGACGGCCAGGGCGGTAGCGAGCCGCTCGCCGAGACGGGCCAACGCCAGCTCGCGATTGCGCGCTTGGGAGCGCTCGTCCTGGGCGATCGCGACTACTCGCGGCCCGATGCGCGCAACTATCCTGTCTCGCTGCGGCCCGCTCAACGCGGACGAGGCGAGCACATCGAAGCTCGCTTCGACCCGCGACGCGGTGACGTTGGCGTGCTGGCCGCCCGGGCCCGACGAGCGACTCGTCCGCACCGTAACCTCGGAGAGCGGGATTCTCAGACCGCCGGCAACCTGTAGCGATCGCTCCTCCTCAGGTGCACTCAATGCGACCACCGATCCCCACACCATGGCCGGGCAAGCCTTCTCATCGACAAGATGGTAGGCGCGTGCTCACACGGACATCGGCTTTGGCGCAACGCTGCGGCCGCGCCAGTCATCGAAGCATCGCATTGTGAGACCATCCGAGCGACACGTGCCGGGAGTCGTGTTGTGCGGCATGCGCAAACCAGCACATCAGCGGATGTATGAGCGATCGATCCCCACATAGACATGACGCAAGGACCGGGTCGACCCCGCCGGTCGCACTGATCACCGGTGCGTCGAGCGGTATCGGCGAGGCCACCGCGCGTCGCTTGGCGCACGAGCCGGGATCGCAACTGGTGCTGGTTGCGCGTCGTGAGGATCGTCTGCGCGCGCTCGCGGAAACATTGCCCGTGCCAACCAGCTTCCTGGCCGTAGATCTGACGACGCCGGGCGCTCCGCAACGCGTGCTCGACCACGTGCGCAACCATCACGCGAAGCTGACCCTGCTGGTCAACAACGCTGGCGCGTCGTGGCGAGCGAGTTTCGCCGACGGGGGGTACGCCAACCTGCGCCAGACGATGGAGCTCAACTTCGACGCGACGGTGCGCCTCACCGAGGCGCTGCTGCCCCTGCTGCGCTCATCCGCCCCCAGCGCGATCGTAAACGTATCCAGCACGGCGGCGCGTGTCGCCAGGCCCGGCGCCGGCGCCTACTCGGCCAGCAAGTTCGCACTCACGGGCTGGAGCGACGCGCTGTTTGCGGAGGAGCGCCCCCACGGCGTCCATGTCGGTCTGGTGCTTCCCGGTTTCATCGAGACGGAGGGCTTCCCGGCGACGGAGTTGACGGTTCGCCGCACGACCCGCTGGATCGTCTCGAGCCCCGATCGCGCGGCTGAGGCGATTGTGGACGTCGGCCTGCGCGGTAAGGCTGAGCGCTACGTGCCGCGAGCGTACGCGCTGGCGGGCATCGCCCGGGTGCTTGCCCCGAGGCTTGTGCGAAAGGCCCTATCGAGCAATGGGGCCACGATGTTGGTGACGAAGACGGGCGCGGACGCCAAGCGTTGACGCCCGACGCGGGGCCGAGGCATCGAACCGCGATCAAGAGTTGGGCAGGCCGGGCAACGGCCACAGCGCTGCACGCGAGCGAATCGCCCCTCCAGGCGCACGACCCCATTCGCGCACGCCGAGCGGCGGCTACGGAGTGCGCGCCGTACGCAGGGACAACGAGGCGGTCGCGCGCAGCCTGCACGGGCGCACCCGAGCCGGTAAGCGGTAAACGCCGGACCCAATTGACAGCCCCGCGCCGCGGCATCGGAAGAGGGACGGCGACTCTCCCAGCTCCCAGGCGTTCGCCGGGACGTCACGCACATCTGTCGATCACCGGCGCCGGCCAAGCCTGGCTACATCAAGCCAGTAGCCGCCCGCCGTCCACGACGATCTGGCTGCCGGTCATGTAGCTGGAGAGCTCGCTGGCGAGAAACAGCACCGCCCGGCCGATGTCGTCGGGCTCGCCCATGCGGCCCATCGGGATCATCGCCTCGAAGGCGCTCATGCTCGCCTGGTCCATCTCGCCAGTGCCGGGCGTCTTGATCCCGCCGGGCGCGACCGCGTTGACCCAAATGCCGTGTGGCGCAAGGTCCAGGGCGACGTTCTTGGTGAAGCCCCACGCGCCGTGCTTGGAGGCGTCGTAGTGGGAGAGCCCGACCATCGAGGGATGCAGGGCGTCGATCGAGGTGACGTTGACGATCCGCCCGCCCCGTCCCTGCTCGATCATGTGCGCCGAAACGGTCTTGGTGCAGAGGAACAGCCCGGTGAGGTTCACATCCAGCACATGGCGAAACGTGGCCGCGTCAAGGTCCCCCAGGGGGACCATCGGGTAGATGCCGGCATTGTTGACGAGGATGTCGATACGACCGAAGCTCTCCACCGCTGCCCGCACCATCTGCTGCACGCTCTGCTCGTCGCTGACGTCGCTGCGAATCGCCAGCGCACTATCGGGCCGTGCAGCCATCAGATCCGTGGCGGCGCTGTGTGCAGCCGCCTCGTCGAGGTCGGCGATCAGCAGGTTCGCGCCGGCCTCGTGCAGCCGGCGCGCGATGCCGAGGCCGATGCCCATCGCGCCGCCTGTGACCACAGCCGTGCGTCCGGTGAGATCGAGCAGCTCAGCCGGCGGGGTTTGCCGGTGTGGGGTGTATGCAGTCATGCAGGGACGATCTCATATCGAAGCCGGCGAGTGTCGGTATCCGTCCGTACATCGGCGCGGACAACTACCGACCGCTGTCAGCTTCGAGGGCGCCGCGTGCAACCGATGCCCGGGGATCCCGATTGCCGGCTTGGCTGTGGAGTAGTACGGAGCGGGTGGCCGGCCTTCTCGCGATGTCGGCCAAGTGCCTCACCCTATGGTTGTTCAATGCGCACGATCCTGACAACCCGATGAGTTCGCGGGGCCGAAGCTACTGGAGGGCCTTGGTTCGTCGAGGTGCCGGCGGGCGTGTCGCGGTGATCGTCGTGGTGTCGCTGGGGACGGCGCTGCTCGACTGTGGCTCCTCGCTCGCGGATGTGACACTCGCGAGCGGCCTGCCCCAAGCGCCGAAGGTGAGCGCCGCCGCAGGGGCGCTTGCGTGGAGCACGTTCGACAGCACGGTAGGCGCTTGGCGGCTGATGGTTCGCCGCGACGGGATCACGCAGACCCTCCCGATCGCACCGCGGGCAACGCCGTTCGACGTCGACCTCGGTGAGGACGGCCACGGCGCGCTGGTCGCGAGCTACTCGCGCTGCACGTCGCCCACGCGGAGCACCGAACTGCCCCGCGGCTGCAAGCTCTACTACTATGACTTCGCCACCGGCACCGAACACCTGCTCGCAGTGGCCAACGCCCCCGGCTACTCGCAGTTCGACCCCTCGATGGCGGCCGGACGCGTCGCGTTCGCGCGGGTCGACGATTGGCAAGCAGTGGGCGCCGGCAATCACGTGCGCCTCTACGTACAGAGCCTCACCGGCGGCAAGCGGCGACGGCTGCCGGGGGGCTTTGAAAACAACGATCCCCGCACCGGCCCTACCGCACTCGACCTGAGCGCCACCGCGCTCGCGTTCAGCTGGGACGCGAGCGGCCCCACGGTGTTTGAACCATTCAGCCTGGCGACCTCGCAGGTGAGCGTTGACGATCTCTCAGGCGCCCAGACCCTCGTCGCGCTGGGAACCAGCGGCGAGGTCTCCGCCTACGAGGAGCTCTCGCCGACCCTCGCCGAAGGTGTCCTGGAGTACGGTGAAACGGGAATCGAAGAAGGCGCCAATACCCACCTGTGGCGCAGTCTCAGCCTCCCCGGCGCGCACGCCGGTGTGGCCAGCGCCCCGCCGAACCTGCAGAGCACCGCCACGATCTCCGCCGGGACGATCTACTCGCGCTGCACGGCGAGCGCTGAAGGGTTCCCGATCGGCCCACCGTGCGAAGTCGCGTTCACCGAACGCGTTCCCTACACCGACCCCGACCGCCAAGTCGCGCAGGTGACCCGGCCGACAACGATCAGCATGAGCCCCCAGCTCTCGATCGCGCAGAGCCCCGGCCACATCCCCGGCAACTGGCTGGCCTGGAGCGCCTACGACCCAACCGCTCACGACTACCGACTGATGCTGCGCGGTCCAAGCGGGGCCCCCGCGGCGGCGCCGGTGCCCCCACGCACGGTGCCCTTCGACGTGCAACTCGGCCCCCTCGCAGGCGGCGGCCTGATCGCTGTCTACTCCCGCTGTCGCATCGAACCACGCCTGGACCCGAGCGACATGCTGCCACTGCCGGCGACCGGCCGCGACTGCCGCCTGTACCGCTATGACGTCGGCTCCACCTCCGAGCAAATGATCCCCGGCTCCGGGTCGCGCTTCCTGCCGAGCGTCTGGCACGGTGAGCTCGCCTTCGCCACGCTGCAGAGCAACGGGGAACCTGCCCTGTATCTGGGCTCGCTGAATGGCCGCGGCGCCCTCCGGCGGCTGGCGACAGGACCGGTCGCTGCCAGCAACGGGCTTGGACCGCGTGCGCTCGTGCTCCGCGAAGGCCGCATCGCGTTCGTGTGGGAGTACCGAACCCGATCCGGCCTGCGCTCCGAGCTGCGGATGGACAGCCCCGGTGCGGGCTCGCGACTGCTGGACAGCGTCACGAGTCACGGCGGTGGCGCTCGCGAGCTATCGCCGGCCTTCACCGGCGGAGTGCTCGCGTGGGCACGCCGCGAAGCAGGAGAACGCAGTCGCATCGAGGTGTTCGGCCTCGCAAGCCACCACATCAACGCGTACCTTGCCCCCAACCCGATCGAGGCCCTGGCCACCAACCACCTCGCCGTCTACAACCACATGGTGTCCGGCGAGGCGCTCTACGCATGCGGAGATGACCACGGAGGCGCCACGATCCGTCTCCTCGCCACCAGGCTGCGAGAGCTGCCGACGCAGACAGTGCAAAGAGCAGTCCCATAGCGGCCGTTTCGCCAGCGCACGGATCGTCGCGAACTCAACCAGTCCCTCCGCGCCACCACGCCGAACTCAACCAGTCCGTCCGCGCCACCACGCGGAACGGGCGGGCAGCGCGCGACGACTCACCACGGCAGGTCGAAGCACACGCTCAGCACAGGATGTCCGGCCCTCTGGAGCCGACTCAGCACGGCAGGTCGAAGCACACGCTCAGCACAGGATGTCCGGCGCTCTGGAGCCGACTCAGTCGCTCGAGCACGGCGAGCTCGCGGCGGTGACTGCCATCGTCACTCGCCGTCGGGGGACGCGGCTGGCGTCTCCTCCACAAACGCAACATGATCCCAGTTGATGTGCAGCGGCCGGCCGGTGCTGCTCTCCAGCGTCACCGGGTTGGGATGGTCGCGCCGAACGGCGTGGACGACGTCGGACTCCTCCTGCGCGACTGTCACCTCGCTGCCACCGTCAAAAACGATGCGTGTGGACATGTCTTCCCTCCTTTCGCGGACTGCGCTGGATTGTGCGTTTGAGCGGGGTTGCCGCGGCGGAGGGTCCCCCCCGGGGCGTTCAGGCGGCGGCGGAGGCCGGCCTTGGCGCCTGAGCGCTGCGGCCGGCGTCTCCCCCGGGGCGCTCAGGCGGCGGTCGGGGTGATCGTGACCGTCTCCTTCTTCGCCTCCTGCGGCAAAGGGATCGTCACCTCGACGACGCCGTCGTGTGTCTTGGCCTTGATCTTCTTGGCCTCCACGCCGGCCGGCAGCGCCAGCGATCGGGTGAAGGACCCGTAGCGGCGCTCGCGGCGCAGGAAGTGCTTGTCCTTCTTCTCCTTGCGCTCCTCGTGCTCGCCGGAGACCGTCAGGATGTCGTCCTGCACCTCGATCTTGACCTCCTCGGGCTTGATCCCGGGGACATCGGCCCGCACCACGAGGTTGCCGTTGTCGCGCTCTACATCGATCGCGGGCACCCACTCGCGCTCGCGGCCGTCGAGGAGATCCACGAACATGCGATCGAAGCGGCTGCGCAGCTCGCCGAACTCCGCGAATGGTTCCCAGCGTGTCAGTGCTCCAGGCATGACCTACCTCCAAATTCTCGATTGATCAGGGAGTCAACGAGGCTATTTGGCGACAGCTAGCCACACATCGGGAACGACCCCCGTCAACGCTCCGTAGTAACCCCGCGAGCATGCGCCGCACCACCTCCGAGCGTCCCGCCCACGGCGGTTGGAACGCCTGCTCCCCGCCGACGTGCAGCGCATCGACGGTCGCCGAGAACAGGGGAGCGATCGCGCCAGCGCTCGACAGCACGGCGCTCGCCGCCGAGTCGCCGGTGACGGCGGCGATGATCCTGGTCATCGTCCGACGAGCGCCGCGCAGTCAGCTTCAGGTGCGGGCACGCCCTCGCTGAGATGCCCTGTGAACCAGTCGATCGCGAGCCGCGCGACGTGGTCCAGGGCGCCGGTCTCCTCGAACAGATGCGTCGCGCCGGGCACCACCGCCAGCTCGTTCTCACAGCGCATGCGCCGCTGGGCCTGGCGGTTGAACTCCAGCACCGTCGTGTCGGCGCTCCCGACGATCAGAAGCACCGGTGCGAGCACATCGCTCAGGCGGGACTGGACCAGGTCCGGACGCCCGCCGCGGGAGACAACAGCGCACACACCAGCCCGCAGTTCGGCGGCGGCGAGCAGCGCAGCGGCCGAACCCGTGCTCGCGCCGAAGTAGCCGAGCGCCAGCCGAGCCGTCTCGGGCTGGCGGCGCAACCAGTGCGTCGCCGCGACGAGTCGCTGTGCCAGCAGCGGGATGTCGAACACGTTTGCGCGATCGGCCTCCTCGCGTGGGGTGAGCAGATCGAACAGGAGCGTCGGGAAGCCGGCCTCGTTCAGGGCGTGCGCGACCTGCCGGTTGCGGGGGCTCAGGCGGCTGGAGCCCGAGCCGTGCGCGAATGCCACCACCCCGCGCGCGTACGCACCCCACGGAACCGTCAGATCCCCGTTTAGCACGACCCCCGGGGCCGCTTCGATCGCGACCTCGCGCGCGACCGCGCCGCTGTGCTCTGTCAGCAGCGCCGCGACCTCCTCCTCAGAGGTCGGGCTGAAGTCCTCGTACCACAGACCGATCGCCCAAAGGTCCGGCGGCGCCTGCACGCACACCACGTCGTCCACCCATTTGCGCAGCTCGTGCGCCGAAGCCGGCGCGGCGACCGGCACCGCCAGGATCACGCGCGCCGCGCCGCGCTCACGCAGCGAGCGCGCAGCCGCCCGCGCGCTGTGACCTGTCGCCAGACCGTCGTCGACGAGCACCACCGTACGTCCGGCGACCGCGAGCCGCGGGTGCCCGGCGTAGCGGCTGGTCGACCGTTCGGCCAGCTCGCGCCGCGCGCGCTCCACCACCGCGTCGCGCTCGGCGGGGTTCAGTCGCAGCCCCCGCACGGTGTCCTCGTCGATGACCAGGACGTCGTCCTCGGCGAGCGCTCCGATCCCGTACTCGGGGTTGCCGGGCGCACCGATCTTGCGCACGAGCACAAGGTCGAGCGGTGCCTCCAGAGCGCGTGCAACCTCGGCCGCCACCGGTACACCGCCGCGCGGGATGCCGACGACAACCGGATTCTCGTAGCGGAGATAGCCGAGCTGCGCCGCCAGCCGGCGGCCCGCGTCGCGGCGGTCGGCGAAGCGCAGATCGCCGTCTCCCGGGACGAACGGCAGCTCGACGATGGAGTTGACCGCGCCGGTGCGCAACGAATACCGTGACTGTGCCACGGGATCGTGTGTCCACTGCATTGTCCTTTGAGCCATCGACCGATCTTCCCCTCAGCCGGCACTTTCGGCATCAGCGGCAGGTGCGGATCGCTACTGTGGGCTACTACTGGTCAAGCTGCCACCCTCCCAGCACGTCCCCGTTGTGAGGCTTCGGGGGGATGCAGACTTTCCATCGATATCCACGATCTGCCCGGATCCTCGCAGAGGCGACCACGACATGAGCGGAAACAAGTCACGCCGGGGGTGCCGGTGCAACGGTTCGGAGACCCAGCCCCGCCACTGTGCGCGCCGGGCATAGGATGAACTCGAGCGTGCCACAGTCCTCCAGCTCCAGGAGCAGCTCTCCCCCGCTGGAAAGCGCATCCGCCACACGGTATAGCCCGGCTCCGTCGGTGAGATAGGTGCCGGTTGACGGCGCCCATACCGTCTCCTGAAAGCCACCTGTCGTTGCGCTCCGCCGCTCCGCGGCATTGCCCATGCTGTCCCTCCGATTGCGAAGACCCATGCCCTGCAAACTACCCCTGTAGCGCGAGGTCGCCTTCGGGGGAAAACGCCCTCCGTCACGGGTGCTTGCACTGAGCGGCGTCACGGCAAGCTACCTACCCAAACAGGCCAAGGGATGCGCAGCGCTGCGACGCGTTTCGCGATCCTCCTCGCGTCGCTCCCTCCGCGAAGCGTGCCGTCACCGCGAAGGCCTCGGCCGAGCCGCAGCTCGACACGTAGCGCCGCCCGCGCGACCAGGAGGCGATCGCGGCCAGCAGGCAGGCGGCGATCGCGAACGCGAAGGCGACGACCAGGACCGACACCCCAACTCGCTTCGGGACAAAGCCCTACCGTCGGTGCGGGCTTGCACGGATACCCGCGAGCGGTGCATGCAGGACGCTGTCAGTTACACACGATCTGCAAGGAGCATGCCATGAGCGAAGCCGAGCCGAGCATCATCGAGCACAGTGTCGAAAAGACGCACATCTGGTTGAACGAGGTGGCCGAAGGGCTCGGCGTCGAGGATCGCCAGTACGCCTACCGGGCGCTGCGGGCGGTGCTGCACACCCTGCGCGACCGGCTGACCGTCGACGTGGCGGCCAAGCTCGCGGCGCAGCTGCCGACTCTGATCCGCGGGATCTATTACGAGGACTGGGACCCCAGCCGCACCCCGCTGGCGATCCACGACGTCGAGGCGTTCCTCGATCGCGTCGCCGGCGAGGGACGCATGGCCGGGGAGACCGAGGCTTCGCTCGCGGTGACAGCGGTCGCGCGGGTATTGCGAGCGCATGTCTCTCCCGGTGAGATCGACGACGTCCTGGCGGTCCTGCCGGACAAGCTCGGGGTGCTGATCGAGAGCTGACCTCCCAGGTACGGTGGCGGACAGTACGGTGGCGGACATGATCGGAGCAGGCCCCAAGACGCCAGCGCGTCATGGATCGCGTGTCACGCACCCGCGTCCGGGTCCTCGCGGTGTCGCGGACGGCGCGATCGGCCATCTGAATGAGCTCGATGAGGATGCTCGAGCGAGGGCTGCCGGCGTATCGGTGATCAGCGTCAGCGGCCTGCGCAAGTCCTACGGCGAGCACGAGGTGGTCCGCGGGATCGACATCGAGGTGCACCGCGGGGAGGTCTTTGCCTTTCTCGGGCCAAACGGAGCCGGCAAGACGACGACGGTCGAGATTCTCGAGGGATACCGCTCGCGCAGCGCTGGCGAGGTGAGCGTGCT
The DNA here is from genome assembly GCA_963831995.1 of uncultured Solirubrobacterales bacterium. GTDB lineage: Bacteria > Actinomycetota > Thermoleophilia > Solirubrobacterales > Solirubrobacteraceae > Palsa-744. The sequence continues at coordinate 939,614 of CAWHSI010000001.1, forward strand.
GGAAGAGGACCCGGCGTCCGCCGACCGCGCGTGGCGCTCGCGGATCGGCCTCGTGCTGCAGTCGTGCACGATGCCCCCCGAGCTCACGGTCCGCGAGCTCGTCGCGCTCTACGCCGGCTACTACCCGCATCCACGGAGGGTGGACGAGACGATCGAGCTCGTGGGCTTGACCGACAAGCGCGACGCGCGCACCAAACAGCTCTCCGGCGGGCAGCTGCGCCGCCTCGACGTCGCCCTCGCGCTGATCGGCGACCCCGAGCTCGTTTTCCTGGACGAGCCGACCACCGGCTTCGATCCCTCCGCGCGCCACCACGCGTGGGAGGTGATCGCGAACCTCCGCGAGCTCGGCAAGACGATCTTCCTGACCACGCACTACATGGACGAGGCGCAGGCCCTGGCCGACCACGTCGCGGTGATCGTCGCTGGGGAGATCGTCGCCGAGGGCACTCCCGAGACGCTCGGCGGGCGCGACCGCGACCTCAGCGACATCTCCTTCCGGCTGCCGCCAGGCACGGCCCTCGCCGAACTGCCACCCGAACTCGCGGCCAGCGCGGGGCAGCGCGAGGACGGCCGCGTCCATCTCAGGGTGCCCGATCCCGCGCGTGCGCTCTACGCGCTCGCCGGCTGGGCGCTGGAGCGCGGCGAGCACCTGGACAGCCTGACCGTCGGGCGCCCGACGCTCGAGGACGTCTATCTGCGCCTCACCGACGGGCAGGGGCACCCCGAATGAGCGGGGGGCGCCTGTTCGCGCACCAGTTCCGCTCGGACCTCCTGCGGTTCTGGCGCAACCCCCAGTCGCGCTACTTCACGGTGGCGCTGCCGATCGTGTTCCTGGTGATCTTCGCGACGATGTTCAAGGGCTACACGGTCATCGATGGCCGGCGGATCGGCATCACGACCTTCTACGTGCCCGGGATCATGACGCTCGGGATCATCTCGGCGTCGTTCGTCAACCTCACCCAGGCGATCGTCACCCAGCGCGAGAACGGCGAGTACAAGCGCCTGCGCGGCACGCCGCTGCCGGCCGCGTTCGTGATCGGCAGCCGCGCCGCCGTCGGCGTGGTGGTCGCCGTCGCGATGTCGGCGCTGCTGCTGGCGATCGGCAGGCTCGCCTACAACGTGCGGATCCCGCACTCCACGATGCCGGGGGTGCTCCTCGCCGTGATCGTCGGCGCCGCCGCCTTCTCGTGCATCGCTTTCGCCGCCGCCACCCGGATCTCGAGCTCCGAGGCGGCAGCACCCGCCACCAACCTGACCGTGCTGCCGCTGTACTTCATCTCCGGCGTGTTCGTCGCCGAGAGCATCATCCCGAGGTTCCTGCGCGACATCGCCACCTTCTTCCCGATCCACCACCTCGACGAAGCCCTCCTGCAGCCGGTCGTCCACACACACGGCACCGGCATCGCCGCCACCGACCTGCTCATCGTCGCAGCCTGGGGCATCGCCGCGCTGCTGATCCTGTGCGCACGTTCCAGTGGTCGCCGCGCAGCGGCTGACCGTGGAAGTCGCCGACATCGGTTTGGAATGGGCCTCGGCTGCGCTGCTTGACTCCCACCTCGATCGGACCGAAGATCGGGCGCAGAGCGCGCCGCGGCTACTTTATGTGCATCCCCGAGATCGCCCGCGAGATCACCAGCTGCTGGATCTCCGCGGTGCCCTCGAAGATGTCGTAGATCTTCGCGTCGCGGTGCCAGCGCTCCACCGGGAACTCGCGCGTGTAACCGTTGCCGCCGAGGATCTGGATCGCTCGCTCGGTCACCCACACCGCGACCTCGCCGGACTTGAGCTTTGACATCGAGCCCTCGGCGTTCTCGAAGGGGACCTGGTTGCGACCCATCCAGGAAGCGCGCCACACCAACAGGCGGGCGGCGTCGATCTCCATCTTCATGCGCGCCAGCGTGAACGCGATCGACTGATTCTCGACGATCTTCTTGCCGAACTGTTCCCGCTCCTTGGCATACTCCAGGGCGTACTCGTAGGCGGCACGGGCGATGCCGAGCGCTTGCGAGCCGACGGTCGGCCGCGATGCCTCGAATGTCGCCATCGAGGCGTTGGACTTGTTCTTCTTGCCCTCCCTGGCGCGCGCAACGCGCTCGTCGAGCTTCTCCTTGCCGCCGAGCACGTAGTTCTCGGGGATGCGGCAGTCGTCGAGATACACGTCGGCGGTGTGCGAGGCGCGCAGGCCGTGCTTTGAGACCTTGGCGCCTTCGGAGATGCCCTTGGCTTCGCTCATCGGCACGACAAAGGCGGCGTGCCCGCGCGAGTTCAGCTCGCGATCGACCGTCGCGATCACGACGTGGACGTCGGAGATGCCGCCGTTGGTCGCCCACGCCTTCTGGCCGTTGAGCACCCACTCTTTGGTCGCCTCATCGAACTTGGCGGTCGTGCGCACCGCGCTCACGTCCGAGCCGGCGTTGGGCTCTGAGGAGCAGAACGCGGCGACCTTGACGTCATCGACCGTGCCGAAGCAGCGCGGGATCCACTCGCCGATCTGCTCGCCGGTGCCCTGCCCGAAGATCGCGGCGACCGCGAGGGAGGTGCCCATGATCGCCATGCCCATACCGGCGTCGCCCCAGAACAGCTCCTCGTTGACGATCGGCAGGGTCAGGCCGGTCGGGTCGGCGAAGAACTGAGCGAGCCCTTCAAAACCGTAGAGCCCGATCTTGGCAGCCTCTTCGATGATCGGCCACGGGGTCTTCTCCTTCTCGTCCCACTCGTGCGCGGCGGGACGCATCACGTCGGCGGCGAAGCCGTGCACCCACTCGCGAATGTCCTTCTGGTCCTGCGTGAGCGCCATCGAGAAGGCGACGTCTTTGTTCGCGGCGCTTGTGATCGCCTCCACGGCCGCCTCGGCGGCGTCGGTTGCCTCTGCGGCGGTTATGTCTGTTGCGGACATGGAACGAAGGCTCCTTTTGCTGACTCGGTGACGTCGTTGTGCGACTGTGGCTGTCTGCGCCGAAATGGCACCCGCCCGGCTCGCGAGCCGGACCGGCCACGGACGAACGGGCCCATCGCCGGTCCGAGCATCGTAGCAAACGGTAAACGGTTGTCAAATGCAGGATTGAACACCGTTTACATTCGCGGTATAGTTTCGATGCGATGGCGAGCGCGCCCACCACCAGCGAACCAATTGTGCCCGGCCGCGCATCGCGTCGTCGTGCGCGCGAACGCGAGATCATCGCCGCCACCCGTCTTCTGTTCGACGAACGTGGACTCCAAGACGCGCCGATCGAGAGCATCGCGCGCGCCGTCGGCATCAACAAGGCGTTGATCTACCGCCACTTCTCCTCCAAGGAGGAGCTGTACGTGCTCACGCTCTCAAGCTACCTGGCCGACCTCACCAAGCGCCTCGACGAGGTGCCGGCCGAGCTCGACCCCGTGGCTCGTCTACAGGAGGGTTGGTGGCGCTACACCGACTTCTGCCTGGAGCACCCAGCGTTCCTGGATTGCGGGCTGTCGCTGATGCGCCGCTCCGCCGAGGAGCTGCGCGAGGCGATCTCAGACGCCGTCTGGATCCGTCTCGGCCAGAGCATGGCGGCGTGCCTGGGCAAGCTCTCGCAGATCCTTGCCGAAGGGGCTGCTCAGGGCGTGTTCGCGGTGGAGGACCCCGACTTCACCGCCAACCTGCTCTACGCGCAAACGCTCGGCACGATGCACCTCGCGCGCATCGGCGTCGGCGTGCGCTCAAGCGCCGGCGCCGTCCCCGAGCCGTTCCCGATCGAACCTGCCCACGTCCAGCGCGCCTGCATCGATGCCGTGCTTGCGTCGGTCGGTGCGCCCCGAGCAGACTGAGCGACCGCTACCTCGTCTCCCACGCCTCCTCCTGGCGCGTCAATGCGAGGATGCTCTTCGGTAGCTTGCCGGCGGCCACGTCGGCCACCGTCACGTGCTCGAGCACCTTGCGCAGGTTGGCGCGCAGCGCGATCCAAACCTGTTGCAGCGATTCGGCCGAGCCGACATACTCGACCTCCTCCGGACGCTGGCCCCGCACCCCAACGAGCGGGCCGTCGACGGCGCGGATCACCTGTGCGAGGTTCACCTCGTCGGCAGGCCGCGCAAGCCAGTAGCCGCCGTCGGGCCCGCGCTGGGAGCGCACAATCCCAGAGCTGCGCAACTGCGTGAGGATGTTCTCCAGGAACGACAGCGGTATCCCCTGCGCCTGAGCCACTTCGTCCACCTTGCGAGGCGAGTCCTGACTGCCTGCCGCCAACTCCACGGCGGCCCTTACGGCGTAGTCAGCCTTGGCGGTCACATGCATTGCCGCCCATTCTCTACTAAACGCACCGCGGGCGACACCACGCCGCGCAAATCGCGCACAAGTCGGCTGTCCACAACATCGCCGGCGACTTTGTGAGAGGCTCCCCGTCCGTGCGCGACGCCGTCATCTGCGAACCCTTGAGGACAGCCGTGGGCGGTTTCGGCGGCGTACTGCGCGACGTGCCGCCCGAGGAGCTGGCGGCGACCGTGATCCGTGCGCTGATCGAGCGCACGGGGCTGACGGCACTGGAGATCGAGGATGTGATTCTCGGGCAGGGCTACCCCGGTGGCGAGGCACCGGCCATCGGTCGCGTGGCAGCCCTCGACGCGGGGCTGCCGGTCGAGGTGCCCGGATTGCAGCTTGACCGTCGCTGCGGCGCCGGCCTGCAGGCGATCCTGCTCGGCTGCATGGAGGTGCAAACCGGGGCGGCGGACCTGGTGCTGGCGGGTGGCGCCGAGAGCATGAGCGGCGTCGAGTTCTACGCGAAGGGGGTGCGCTGGGGGGTCAAACCCGGCGGTACGATGCTGGAGGATCGCCTGGCGCGCCCGCGCGTGACCGCCGGAGGTGTGAACCACCCGGTGCCGGGCGGCATGATCGAAACGGCGGAGAACCTTCGCCGTCAGTACGACATCTCCCGCTCTGAGCAGGACGAGTTGGCGCTGCGCTCGCACCGCCTGGCCATCGCCGCGCAGCAGAGCGGCACGTTCGCGCAGGAGATCGTGCCCGTCACCGTCAAGACCCGCAAGGAGGAGCGCGTCGTGGACCGCGACGAGCACCCGCGCGCCGACACGACACTCGAGCGGCTCGGCGAGCTGCGACCGTTGATGGGGCGCACCGACCCCGAGGCGACGGTCACCGCCGGCAACGCCAGCGGCCAGAACGATGCGGCGGCGGTGTGCATCGTGACTCACCCCGAGAAGGCCGCCGAGCTTGGTCTGCGGCCGTTCGCGCGCCTGGTTTCCTGGGCGGTGGCGGGCGTGGCGCCCGCGAGCATGGGCATCGGTCCGGTCCCGGCTACGCGGCGGGCGCTACAGCGGGCCGGACTGAGCATGGACGACATGGACCTGATCGAGCTGAACGAGGCGTTTGCCGCACAGGTGCTGGCGGTGCTGCGCGAGTGGGATCTCCCAGATGGCCTGGAGCGCGTGAACGTAAACGGGTCGGGCATCTCGCTTGGGCATCCGATCGGAGCGACGGGCGGGCGCATCCTCGCCACGCTGCTGCGGGAGTTGCGTCGCCGAGGCGGGCGCTACGGCCTTGAGAGCATGTGCATCGGCGGAGGCCAGGGGATGACCGCGATTTTCGAGAACATGGACGTCGCGGGCGCGTAGATCGGTAGGAGGCAACGGCCCGCTCCGCGGCGAGGCGCGCTCCTGACAGGCTTGAGCGTCGGTTGACGAATCTTGAAGGAGCGGCGCGGGCATCGACGGCAGAACGCGACCGCCACGCGGCAAGATAAGAGTTTGCGAATGACGGGTGCATCTTTAAATAAGGCAAAGGCGATACTGGCAACGTTGCCGGCTTCAAATCGAGGCCACGCCGGGTTCCCCTTCGAGGAGGACACCAACACATATGAGCGCGCCCCCAACCTCATCCCCACGACAAGCCCGCCACGCCCTGGCCAAGGTGCCCGAGATCACTGTGATCTTCTGGGTCCTGAAGCTCCTGACGACGGGCATGGGCGAGTCGATGTCCGACTTCCTCGGCCAGCACAGTGTGCCGATCGCGGGAGCGATCGGCATCTTCGGGCTCTCGTTCGCGCTGTGGCTGCAGCTGCGCCAAAGCGAGTACCGCGCACCGGTGTACTGGTTCGCGGTGATGATGGTCGCGATCTTCGGCACGATGGCCGCCGACGGCATCCACGACGGGGCGAGCATTCCCTACGCGGTGACCACACCCCTGTTCGCCGGCGTTGTTGCCGGCGTGTTCCTGCTGTGGTACCGCAGCGAGGGCACGCTGTCGATCCACACCATCACAACGCGCCGGCGCGAGGGGTTCTACTGGGCTGCCGTGCTCGCGACGTTCGCGCTCGGCACCGCCGCGGGGGATCTCACCGCCACCACGCTGAATCTCGGTTTCTTCGGCTCGGCGCTGCTGTTCGCCGCGATCATCGCGATCCCCGCGGTGGGATGGTGGCGCTTGAACCTGAATCCGATAGTCGGCTTCTGGTTCGCCTACATCGTCACGCGCCCGCTCGGCGCCTCCTTCGCGGACTGGTTCAGCAAGCCGCACTCGATCACGGGTCTCGGTCTCGGGGATGGCACGATCAGCGGCCTGGCGCTCCTCGTGTTCATCGCGCTGGTCGCCTACGTGACCGCCACCAAGCCAGATGTGCAGGGCGCACCCGCACCGGGGGAGCTGCTCGCGCCCCATCCACATCCCCTCCCCCATCCACATCCCCTCCCCCATCCACATCCCCTCCCCCATCCACACCTCCACACTCAGCCCCATCCGAACCCGGCGCTGGAGTCCGAGCTGTAGGCAACGCTCCATCCTGCCTTTCGGCTTTGGACGCTGGGTGTGCGCCGACCGGTCCTCACCTCGGAAAGGCATCGCCACGCGAGACCGCCTGGCCGTCGGGCGTAACACCCACGTCGATATCCCCATAGCTCGCCGCGTGAGCGTCCACGGATGTGCCCGGGAGCCGGGCCGAATAGATCGAGCGTGCGCGCAGCAGCCGTGAGACGACGGTCGCCTCCACAACCGCGAGCAGCATCGGGGCCATGAGGCCGTCGACCTTGTGGGTCAGCTCCAGCAACAGCACGACCGCCGCGAGCGGTGCCTGCATGCTGGCGGCAAGGACGGCGGCGCCACCGATGACCGCATAGCCACCAAGCGGCGTGCCCGGCCAGATCTGCAGCCAACCGTCGCCCAGCACACCGCCAAAGACCACGCCAAGAGTCAGTGTCGGTGTGAACAGGCCACCCGGTGCGCCGCTGCCCAGGCATGCGGCTGTGGCGAGGGGCTTGAGGACGATCAGGACGGCCATTACGCCGACCGCGAGGCTGCCCACGAGCGCGAGCTGCACAACGCCCCTGCCGTTGCCGAGCACCTGTGGATATGCGATCGCGACCAGGCCGAGCGCCGTGAACACCGCAATCGGAGCGGCCGCCCTGAGCCAGCCTGTCGGGCGCAGCGCGTGAGCGCGTGAGATCAAGCGTATGTACAGCACCGAGACGAGGCCGGCGATCGGGCCGACGAGCAGCGCCCAGACGATCTGCGCGGCGTGGGCATCGTAGGTGGGAACGATGTAGGTCGGTCGTGAGCCGAGCCACGCCCAGGCGACCACGGTCGCAATCATGCTCGTCGCCAGAGCCGGCAGCACCAGCGGCAGGCTGAGCGTGCCGAGCAGCACCTCCAGCGCAAACAGCCCGCCGCCCAGCGGGACGTTGTACACGGCCGCCATCCCGGCGCCGGCCCCCGAGGCGACCAGCAGCCGGCGCTGCCAAACCGGCAGGCCGGCCCAGTCGCTCAGCGTGGTCGCGACCGCTCCGCCGATCTGCTGCGGCGCGGCCTCGCGGCCGAGCGAAGCGCCGAGCCCGACGATCACGATCGACTCCACCGCGCGCGCGAAGCTGCCAAGCAGCGGCATGCGCCCCGCGCGCAGCCACAGCGCCTCCGAGACCTCCCACCCGCCGAAACGAGCCAAACCGATCGCGCAGATGCCGGCGATCGCGCCGCCGCAGGCGAGCACGAGCACCCGGCGAGCATCCGAGCTGCGCTGCACGCCTTCCAGGAAATGGCCCGTCTCATACGACCACGCAAAGCGCTGAACGACGCGCAGCAGCTCGATCAGCAAGGCACCGCCGACGCCGGCCGCGACTCCCACCAGCACCACCAGCATCCAGAAGCGCGGGCTGTAGCCGGCGACGATCCCGCGGCCGGGGACATTGGGCTGGGCAGCTGCCGACGCCATCTACCGCGCAGTCTGACGCGCAGTTCGAGCGTGAGCGCAACCAAGCTCCTAAATCGCGGTGTCAAACGGTTGGCGCGCGGCCGGGAACCGAGGGTCTGGGTGCTTGCAGTGGATCGCCAAGGAGCCGGCCGGGCTGTCGGCGCGATCGGTGCGCTCGCTCTGTGTTATCCGTCGGCTGGCACGATCTCGAACGAGCCCCCCGCAAGGGACAAAATTGGTGCTCTCTGGGAAGGGCGCTCAACCCTTCCCGGTGCCTATGCCAAGTCCCGATGGACCAACGCACCAGTCCCTCGCCGCAACGTCAGCGCAGATCGCCATGACCGTGCTCGTCCGCCTGGACGGTGCCACGGCAAATCAAACAGAAAAGCCCAAACGTGGCGCCATCGCTGAAGATTCAGCGCCATCAGGATCCTTGTCGCTCTCAAGCGGCGGACGGGCCTCGAACCCGCGACCTCAAGCTTGGGAAGCTTGCGCTCTACCAACTGAGCTACCACCGCGCTGCCATCCAGATATTACGCCGCCGCCACACGATTGGCCAGCCGGCGTCTCGCCGATGCGGCACGGCAGGTGCAGCCCCGCGCAAGCCGCGCGCACTAGGCTTGCAACCGATGGCAGGCAAACGCTCGTACATACCGATCGCGGTCGGCGTGCTCGGCGCCGCCCTCATCGGGCTGCTCGTGTATGGCATCGCCAACCAGTCGCCGAGCCGCTCGCTCGACGAAGCGCTCAGGCACGGCACCCATCCGCTGGCCCCTCGGCAACTCAAATGCTCCCCGCCTATCGGGCGGCGGGCGCACCTCGCTCGCCGCCTACAGGGGCAAGGTCGTGGTGCTGAACTTCTGGGCGTCGTGGTGCGAACCGTGCCAGGAAGAGGCGCCCGAGCTCGAGCGCGCCCAGCGCCAGCTGCAGCGCCACGACGCGACGGTGCTCGGCGTGACCTATCTCGACGTCACTCCCGACTCGTTGAGCTTTGTCAAGCGCTACCACCTCACCTACCCGAACCTGCGCGACACCACCGGCGAATTCACGCACTCCTACGGCACCGACCAGCTGCCCGAGAGCTTCGTGATCGATCGCGGCGGGCATGTCGTGGCGATCTCGCGCGGAGAGATCGACGAAGCCTTCCTGAACCGCGCCGTTTCGCTGGCGGAGAGCTCGTGAGAGGACCGGCCCGCCGCTTGGCGCCCGCGACTCGCACCGTGAGTGCGACCGCTTGCGCGGCGCTGGTGGCACTCGCGCTGTGTCCCCTGCTCCCCGGCGCGCAGGCAAGCGCGGCGCAGCAACACGCGAGCACCGCGGCACAGCGCACAACCACCGTCGCGCCGCGCACGACGCTGCTGGCGATCGAACGCCAGGTGATGTGCGTAACCTGCAAGATCCCGCTAAACGTGGCCGAATCGCCGCAATCGCAGCGCGAGCGCGCGTACATTCGCGGGCTGATCGCCGAAGGCCAAACAGAAGCCCAGATCAAGAGCTCGCTGGTGGGGCAATACGGACCGTCGGTGCTGGACCTGCCGAGCACCAAAGGCTTCGACCTGGCCGCGTATCTGGTACCGGCGGCGGTGGTGCTCGCGCTGCTGGCGCTGCTCGCGCTGCTGCTGCCCACCTGGCGCCGCCACGCGCGCACGCGGGCGGACGCAGGCGCGGATGCGCCGCAGCTGAGCGCGGACGATGCGGCGCGCCTGGACGCCGATCTCGCCCGCTTCGACTGACGGCCCGTCGAGAACGCCCCCGCCGGGCCGCGCGGTCCTACATCTCCGCCGGCGCCCGCACGCCAAGCAGATCCAGCGAGCGCGCGATCGTGCGCTGCACGCGACACACAGCGCGATCCGGCGCGACTGCAGAGCCGATTGCCGCCATCTGCGGGTCGATCCTCCCCAGCTGCGTCCGCGCCGAGCACGCGACAGTCCCGGTAGAACGCGGTGAACTGCTGGGCCAGCTCCAGCGCGTAGGCGGCGATGCGGTGCGGCGCTCGACGTCCCGCCGCCTCCCCACCTCCGCGGGGAACGCGAGCAGCTTGTTGATCAGCGCGCGCTCGGCCGGGATGCAGTCCTTCGGGGCCATCGCCGACAAGCGCATCGGCGCGCTCGCCGGCGCGCGCCAACGCCAGCCGCACCTGCTCGGCGCCGGCCCTGGCAAGCATCGAGGCGATACGCGCGTGCGCGTATTGCACGTAGTACACGGGGTTCTCGCTCGACTGCTCGCGCGCGAGATCGAGGTCGAGGTCGATCGTGGTGTCGTGCGAGCGTGAGAGCAAAAACCAGCGCGCGGCATCCACGCCGATCTCCCGCAGCAGGTCTTCGAGCGTGACGAACTCCCCCGCGCGCTTGGACATCTGCGCGCGCTCGCCGCGACGCACGAGGTGCACCAGCTGCATGATCAGCATCTCCACGTGCTCGGGATCGCCGCCGAGCGCCTCATAGGCGGCCTTCATGCGCCCCACATAGCCATGGTGGTCGGCGCCCCACACGTCGATCTGACGATCGAACCCGCGCTCGCGCTTGTCCTGGTGGTAGGCGATGTCCGAGGCGAAGTAGGTGTGCTCGCCGCTGGAGCGCACGAGCACCCGGTCCTTGTCGTCCCCATAGTCGGTCGTGCGCAGCCACAGCGCGCCCTCGCTGCGATAGGTGTGCCCATTGCCTCGAGGATCGAAAGCGCGTGCGCCACCGGGCTCGGACTGCCCTCGTGCAGTGCGCTCTCATAGCTCCAGGAGTCGAACTCGACGCGAAACTCGCTCAGCGCGCTCGCGATCCGCGCCATCATCACCGCGACCGCGGCGCGACCCAGCTCGGCGGGCTCCATCGCGGCGGCATCGGCCAGCTCGGCCGCAAGCTCGCCGACATAGTCGCCGTGATAGCCGTCCTCGGGCACCTGCTCTCCGCGCGCGAGCGCGCGCACCGACTCGCCGAGCTTGCGCACCTGCGAGCCGGCGTCGTTGACGTAGAACTCGCGCTCCACGGTGTGTCCGTGGAAAGCGAGCACGCGCGCGAGCGCGTCGCCATACGCCGCGTTGCGCGCATGTCCGACGTGCATCGGCCCGGTCGGGTTGGCCGAGACGAACTCGACCACGATCCGCTCGGCGACCGCGGCTCCGCCGTGCCCGAAGCCCTCGCCTGCGGCAAGCACCTGCGCTAGCGCCTCGCGGTGCCAGGCGTCCGCGAGAAACAGGTTCAGAAACCCCGGACCGGCCACCTCGAAGCGCTCCAGGCGCTCGCCGAGCCGCGCCGCCAGCGCCTCCCCCAGCCGCTCGGCCAGCTCGCGTGGCGCGATGCCCGTCGCGGGCGCGAGCAGCAGCGCCGCGTTGGTGGAGTAGTCGCCGAAATCCGGTCGCGGCGGGCGCTCCAAGTGCGATCGTCTGCCGCGTGCCGACGCCACCGGCAAGCTCTCCGGCGAGCGCTAGCACGGTCTCGCGCAAGCCTGTCTCGGTAGCGATCTGGGTCACCGCGATGATCTTATGCGCAGCCACCCATGCACCGCCGACCGGGGCGGGCGCAGCGCAGCCGACCGCCGCCAGAGCACCCCGGCCGAGGGACCGAAACGGACGGCTGGAGCTGGCCGCCCGCGACCTTGAGGGCACGACCCGACGCCCTCCCCGAACACGGCCCGACGCCCTCCCCGCACACGGCCCGACGCCCTCCCCGCACACGACCCGACGCCCTCCCCGCACACGACCCGACACCCTCCCCGAGCACGGCCGCACGCCCTCCCCCGCACGGATTGCGATACTAGCCGTGTGAACGACGAGAACCAGGGCGCCGAGCGCCACATAAACATTCATCTCTCCCCCGAGATCATGGGGGGCGTATACGCGAACTTCGCGAACGTCAGCCACTCCGACTACGAGTTCACGGTCACCTTCGCGAGGGTCGACCACGAGGTCGAGTCCGAGGAGGTGCCAGGCGTGGTTGTCTCGCGCGTGAATCTCTCCCCGCGCTTCATGCGCGAGCTGATCGACGCGATGGAGGACAACTACTCGAAGTGGCGCACCCGCGAGGGCATCAAGAACCTGCCCGAGTACGGCGGCGAAGAGGCGGGGAACGCGGACGAAGGGTGACGCGCACCACCTGCCCCGGCGGGAGTGCGCGATCCTCGCCTCGCGCGCACACGCGCGCGGCGCCCCGCATGAGCGCGAGCGGCAGATGAAGGTCGCCGTCGTCTCGGACATCCACTCCAACCGCCAAGCCTTCGAAGCCGTGCTCGAGGCGGTCGCCGACAGCGACGCCTCCGAGCTGTGGTGCCTGGGCGACCTGGTCGGCTACGGCGCCGACCCGGACGCGTGCGTGGAGCTTGCACGACGCCACACCGCCGTGTGCCTCGCCGGCAACCACGACATGGCGGTCGCGGGCCAACTGCCGCTCGACGATTTCTCGCGCGGCGCGAGCCTCGCGGCGCAGTGGACGCGCGAGGTGATCGCCCCCGCCAACCTCGCTTTCCTGCAGAGTCTGCGCCCGGAGGGACAGGAGGGCGCGCTCGGCCTCTACCACGCCAGCCCGCGCGAACCGAGGTGGGAGTACGTGCTCTCGGCGCTGCTCGCCGAGCTGTGCCTCGACGCCCAGCCGCACCGCGTGTGCCTGATCGGCCACTCGCACGTGGCGCTCTCGTTCGTGCGCCACGAGGGGGAACCGGCGACGGGCGAACCGCGCCGCGACGGCGCCGAGCTCGACGTCTCACGCGGCGAATGGCTGCTCAACCCGGGGAGCGTCGGCCAGCCGCGCGACGGCGACCCCCGCGCCGCGTGGCTGCTGCTCGACCTGGACGACGATTCGGTGTCCTACCGGCGCACCCGCTATGACATAGCAGGGGCCGCCGCCGCGATCAAGGCGGCGCGCCTGCCAAACTCACTCGCCGAGCGCCTGGAGTACGGTCAATGAACTTGCGAACACCCACACGCCTGATGCTGGCGGCCCTGCTGGGCGCCGCCACCGCCCTGCTGGTTTCCTGCGGCAGCTCCGGCAAGGGCCTGATCCCAGCCGGCAAGGCCGGGCCCCTGCAGGAAGACTTCGAAGCCGTCGCACAGGCCGCCTCGGCCGGCAACGGCAACTGCACCGGCACCGAACGCGCGCTCGGCAAGACCGAGCAGGACTTCCTCGCGCTGCCCGCCACCGTTGACGCGGGCCTGCACAGGCGACTCGAAGAAGGCATCGCGAACCTGCGCACGCGAGCGCTCTCGGAATGCATCCAGCCAACCGGCGGAACAACCGGCACGACAACCACCACCACGAGCACCACATCGCCGGCAACCAAAACAAGCACCACCGAAACCGCCACGACCCCGAGCACCACGCCGACCGCCCCCACCACCACATCGACGGGCACACAGACCGCACCGACCACAACGCCCACCTCTCCAAGCTCCAGCGGCGGGACCGAAGCGGGCGGCGAAGCGGGAGCTGAACGTGGCGCTCCGGGCGACTCGGGCGCGGGTGGCGGCGCCGGAGCCGAAAATGGCGGAGCGAACGTCGGCGGAGCGAGCCCGGGAGGCGGCCAGTGAGCACCCACCAGGAAGGGCGTCCGCAGCCGATCGCCGGCCGCTACGAGCTGCACGAGCGGCTTGGCTTCGGCGGCATGTCTCAGGTGCACCTGGCCTTTGACACACGTCTGGAGCGTCGCGTCGCGGTCAAGCTGCTCGCCGAGCACCTCGCCGAGGACCCCACGTTCGTCTCGCGATTCCAGCGCGAGGCCCAGGCCGCCGCGCGCCTGATCCACCCCAACATCGTGCAGGTGTTCGACTCCGGCCAGGACGAGCGCACCGGGCAGTACTTCATCGTGATGGAGTACATCGAGGGGCAGTCCTGCGCGGAGATCCTGCGCGACGACGGCTGGGTCGAGGTGGACGAGGCCGTCGCGATCATCGAACAGGCGTGCGAGGGACTGCACTACGCCCACCGCCATGGGGTCGTGCACCGCGACGTCAAGCCGGGCAACCTGCTGCGCTCGCGCGACGGTGAGGTCAAGCTCGCCGATTTCGGCATCGCCAAGGCAACCGAGCAGTCGAGCATCACGCAGGTCGGCTCGGTGCTCGGCACCGCCGCCTACCTGGCGCCCGAGCAGGCCCGCGGCGAGGAAGCGGGGCCCCGCGCCGACCTGTACGCGCTCGGCGTGGTCACCTACCAGCTGATCTCCGGCCGCCTGCCCTACGAGGCCGCCTCGCTCACCGAGCTGGCGCTCAAACAGCAGCAGGAAGAGCCCGCGATGCTCGATACGCTCGTTGCGGCCGTCACGCCCGAGCTGGCCGAGGCGGTCGCGATCGCGCTCACGCTCGACCCGCGCGACCGCTACGCAAGCGCACGCGAGATGGGCCGCGCGATCGGCGACGGCGCGCTCGGCGTCGCCCCCGCGCGACACCACTCGGGTCCGCGCGCCGCCGCGCACGCGACCGAGGCGACGAGCGTGCTGGCGAGCGCCACCCGCGTGCAGGGCAGCTCCGGCAGAGGCGGTGCGGTGGTTCCGCGCCAGCCTCGCAGGGGACCCGCGCGTGCCGCCGCCGAGCCGGCGCCGGCGCAAGCCGCGCGGGCGGGATCGAGCTCACGTCGCTCGGGCGCTCGCCGCCTGTTCACCGCCGTGCTGATACTGCTCGCGCTCGGCGGCGTGATCGCCGCGGTCGTCGTGCTCACCGCCCCGGGCCCCACCAAGATCACGCTGCAGCGGGTCGTCTACGAAGACGCCCAGGAATCCGCCGAAGCGCTCAAGCAACTCGTCCAGAACAACACGCAGTAGCTACAGAAAAGGCGGGGGCCCGCTTGCGCGGACCCCCGGTAAGAACTACTGCTCTTTTGAGCGGGACAGCTGTCACCCGTACCCGCAGCCTAGCAGTTGTCACCGTCGCCTTTCAAGCGATGGCTCCGGCGGCCGGACTCGAACCGACACTTGACAGGTGACAGCTGTCCGTGCTGCCCTTACACCACACCGGAACACAATTGTCAGCATAGAGGATGCTCGCGACGGTACTCGGCGCGGCGTAGCGAATCAGCAACCTCGGTCAGTCGCCCGTCAAGTATCCCCTGGCGCAGATCGCCCATCAGCCGCGCCAGGAACGCGAGGTTGTGTTCGGTGAGCAGCCGCATCCCGGTCAGCTCGCCGGCGCGCACGAGATAAGAGAGATACGCTCGCGAGAGACCGTGCGTGCAGGCGTAGCACGCGCAATCCTCCATCAGCGGCGCCTCGCTCTCGCGCCAGGCGCTTTTCGTGAGGTCCACGCGCCAGCGGCTCGCCGGGTCGTGCACCAGCGCGGTGCCGTGACGCCCCAGGCGCGTGGGCATCGCGCAGTCGAAGGTGTCGATCCCGAGCTCCACGCCGCGGATCAGATCGTCGACCTCGCCGATCCCGAGCAGGTGGCGCGGCAGCGTCTCGTGCTCGCCACCGAGCTCGGCGAGCGCATACCCCACGACCTCGTACATCTGCGCCTTCTCCGCGCCCAGCGACCCGCCGATCGCCACGCCGTCGCAACCGCTGGCCGCGACCACGCGCGCGGAGCTGCGGCGCATGTCCTCGTACACCCCGCCCTGCACGATCCCGTACACGAGCTGATCGCTCGGGCCGTGCCCGGCGTGCCAACCCAGGCAGCGCTCCAGCCAGCGGTGGGTGCGCTCGGTCGAGCGCTCGGTGTAGTCGCGCTCGACGTGAAAGGGGGTGCACTCGTCGAACACGAGCGCGATGTCGGAGTGAAGCGAGGCCTGCACCGCCATCGAGTCCTCGGGGGAGATGAAGCGCTCGCGACCGTCGACGTAGGAGCGAAAGCGCACGCCCTGCTCCTCGATCGAGAGGATCGCCCCCTCGCGCTGCCCTCCCTCGCCGCCGCCGGCGCCGGCGCGCGCGCCGCGCGACTTGATCTCATCCGCGACCGTGCCATGCCCCATCGAGAACACCTGAAAGCCGCCGGAGTCGGTGATTATCGGCCCCTCCCAGCCCATGAAGCGGTGCAGCCCGTCGAAGCGCTCGATCAGCTCCGTGCCGGGGCTGAGCATCAGATGGAAGGTGTTGCCGAGCACCATTTCATATCCGAGCGCGCGCACCTCCGCCGGCACAAGACCCTTCACCGTCGCCTTCGTGGCGAGCGGCACGAACGCCGGCGTGCGCACATCGCCGTGCGCGGTGTGCAAGCGCCCGGCACGGGCACCCATGGCGCCGTCGCGCGCTTCGATCGTAAAGGCCACGACCGGGCATCCTATTGTCGGCATCGCCGCCGGCCCACTCGCAGGCGTGCGCGCGACGATCCGCCCGGACGCACAGGAGGACAGGCGCGAGCCGCGACGAGGAGACGCGGCGATGGCCGGATACGCTGGCGCGAGACCCAGGGCTCACCGACCATGCTCGCCTCGCTCATCAACGTCACCGAACTCGTTCAGGACTTCGGCTACCCGCTGCTGTTCCTGCTCGTAATGGCCGAGTCCAGCGGCGTGCCGATCCCCGGCGAGACCGCGCTGATCGCCGCGGGCGTGATCGCCAGTCGGGGCAAGCTCGACATCCGGCTCGTGATCCCGCTCGCGGCGCTCGCGGCGATCGTGGGCGACAACATCGGCTATCAGATCGGCCGCAAGGGCGGCCGCTGGATCCTCGAACGCCCGGGGCGCTTCGAACGCCAGCGCCAGCAGGTGCTGGCCACCGGCGAACCGTTCTTCGAGCGCCATGGCCCCAAGGCCGTGTTCTTCGGCCGCTTCGTGCTCGGCCTGCGCGTGTGGGCGTCGTGGCTGGCCGGCGCCACGCACATGCGCTGGCGCTCGTTCTTCTTCTGGAACGCGCTCGGCGGCATCTGCTGGGCGACCGGGGTCGGGCTCGTGGCGTACTTCCTCGGCAACACCGCCGGCAGCGCGATCGAAGCGTTCGGGCTGTACGGGCTGGCCGCGCTGCTGCTGGCCATCGGCGTGTTCTTCGTCGGCCACCGCCGCCACCGTCGCCAGCTGGAAGCGACGGCGCGAGAGACGGGCGAGAACCAGCTGGATTGAGCGAGCGGACCGCCTGCGCGCTAGTGCGAGGCGCAGCAGCCGGGCGTGATGCGCTCCCACATGTCGGCAAGCGCGTGCAGCTCGTGCTCTGAGAAGTGGGAGAGGAAATGCTCGCGCACAACCGCGCGGTGCGTCCCACGCGCCGCGCACAGGCGCTCGCGCCCCCCGTCCGTCAGACAGGCATAGGCGCCGCGCGCGTCGTGTTCGCAGCTGCAGCGCCCGATCAGCTCCTCGCGCTCCAGGCGGTCCACCAGCCGCGTGAGACCGCTGCGCGAGAGCTGGACCTGCTCGGCGAGATCGCACATCCGCATGCGCCCGCCGGGCGCGTCCATCAGGTGCTGGAGCACCTCATAGGAGCTGAGCGGCAGCCCGTGCTCCCGCTCCAAGCGACCCTCCAGGCGCTTGGCAAGCGATGCGTGCGCGCGCAGCAGGCCTCTCCATGCGCGCAGCTCCGCGTCGTTGAGGCCGTCCTGCGCTCCGAGGCTCGACTCCTCCCCGGCGGGGAGCTTCAGGACTGTCGCTGTGGCTGTTGCGGTGGACATGGCGGCACTCTGCACTGGCTGCGTGCTAGCACGAACATAGCAGCGTCGCCCGTGAGAATCCCTGTCAACCGCGCCGAGGGAGCCTGCTCTGCCTAGCGGCGCGTGGCCCTCCAGGCCCACCACATCATCAGCGGCTGCAGCGGCAGCCGCGCATACAGTGCCCAGCGCGGAATCCGGCTGAAGCGCTCGGGCTCGCGCGCCATGTGCAGGTTCGCGGGGAACACCGCCGCCAGCAGCGCGATCAACCCGAGCCCGGCGGCGCGGCGCGTCCACGGCAACAGCACGCCCAAGCCGCCCGCGATCTCGGCCACACCGCTGATCGCGACCAGACCGCCGGCGCGCTTCTTCATGCTCGGCGGCACGATCGCCTCATACGCGCGCGGCATCGCGAAGTGGTTGGCGCCGGCGCCGACGAACGCGAGGCCGAGCAGCATGCGCGAGCGCCGCCCGCGGCCGGCGTCCGCGGCCGGCGGCACGAGCGTGTCTGCGATCGGGGCTTCGGTGTCGGTGCTCATCGGTCTCTCCTTCTCTTGCGGGCCCGGCCGCGACCCGCCGCCCGTCGCGGCGCGCGAGGCCGCTCAGCGCTCGATCAGCGACCGGCCCGTCATTTGCGATGGTTGTTCGATCCCCAGCAGATCGAGCACGGTTGGCGCCACGTCGGCGAGAATACCGCCGCGCTCGCGCAGTCGCAGCCCCGGCGCGGTCACGATCAGCGGCACCGGGTTCAGCGAATGGGCCGTATTGGGGCTGCCGTCGGGCTCGAGCATGTGGTCGGCGTTGCCGTGATCGGCTGTCACCAGACAAACCCCGCCGCCCTCGCGCACAACCTCCAGCACCTCCCCCAGGCACCGATCGACCGTCTCGACCGCCGCGACGGCGGCCGGGATGACGCCGGTATGGCCGACCATGTCGGCGTTGGCGAAGTTGACGACCCCGAAGCGCAGCCCGCCCGCGCGCTGCTCCTCGCGCCAGCCCCGCACGAACGCGTGGGCGGCCTCGCGCGCGCTCATCTGCGGCTTGTGGTCGTAGGTGGGCACGTCGCGCGGGGAGGGCACCAGCTCGCGTCGCTCGCCCTCATACGGCGCCTCCTCGCCGCCGTTGAAGAAGTAGGTCACGTGCGGGTACTTCTCCGTCTCGGCGACGTGCAGCTGCCTGGCGCCGCTTGCCGCGATCACGCGCGAGAGCGTCGTCTGCGGATGCCGGGGGGCGAACGCGACCGGGTATGGCCAGCCCTCCTCGTACTCGGTGAGCGTCGCCAGCCGGCTCACCGGCGGCGCTCCGCCGCGACCCGCCCAGCCGGGCAGCTCCGCCGTCTCGGCGCGCGACTGGGCTTCGACCCCGCCCGCGTGCGCGGCGCCGTGCCCCGCGCCCTCGCCGAAGCCGGGCTCGGCCAGCGCCCTCACGAGCTCGCGCATCCGGTCGGGTCGGAAGTTGAAGCACAGCACGCTGTCTCCGGGACGGATGCGGGCCTCGGCGTCGACGAGCGTGGGCTCGACGAACTCGTCGGTCTCCCCACGCTCATACGCCTCGCGCACGGCCTGCTCGCCGCTCGGGGCGCTGTATGGCGCACGACCGTGCACGAGCATGTCGTATGCGCGCTGCGTGCGCTCCCAGCGACGGTCGCGGTCCATCGCCCAGTAGCGCCCCACGACCGACCCGACGCGCACGCCCGGCGTCGCGTCGAGCTCGGTCAGATAACCGATGCCCGCGTGGGGCAGCGTGTCGCGACCGTCGGTGAAGGCGTGCACCACGAGATCGACCGAGGGCGCGATCTCTCCCGCGAGCGCGATCAGCGCGCGCAGGTGCTCGAGCGAGGAGTGCACCCCGCCGTCGGACACGAGCCCGAGCAGGTGCACCCGTGACGGCGCTTCGCGCGCTGTCGCCGAGGGATGGACCCCATCCCCCCCATCCCCATCGCCGAGCTCGCCGCCGCCGGCCAGCGCCGCGCGCAACACCGGATTCTCGGCGAGCGACCCATCGGCGATCGCCTCGCCGATGCGCACCAGGTCCTGCTTGACGACGGCACCCGCGCCGAGGTTGAGGTGGCCGACCTCGGAGTTGCCCATCTGGCCCTCGGGCAGCCCGACCGCGGCGCCGCAGGCGGTGAGGGTTGTGTGCGGAAAGGTGGCCCACAGCTCGTCGAACACGGGCGTGTCGGCAAGCGAGATCGCGTTGCCGGGCCCGGGCTCGGCAAGGCCCCACCCGTCGAGCACGATCAGGCACACGCTTGGCGCCGGCGCCGCCCGGGAGCCGCTCGCGCTCATGCCGCGGCGGCGCTCACGATCGCCGCGAAGGACTCCGCCTGCAGCGAGGCGCCGCCCACCAGCGCTCCGTCCACGTCCGCCAGCCGCAGCAGCTCGGCCGCGTTCTCCGGCTTGACCGACCCGCCATAGAGGATTCGCACCCGCTCGGCGGCCTGCGGCGCGCGTCCGGCGACGAGCGCGCGCACGAACGCGATCGCCTCCTGCGCCTGCTCGGGCGTAGCCACGCGACCGGTGCCGATCGCCCAGATCGGCTCATACGCGATCACGACCTCGCCCAGCCGCTCGTCGGGAACGCCCGCCAGGCCCTCGCCGACCTGGTGGCGCAGCTTGCGCTCAGTATCGCCCGCGTCGCGCTCGGCCTCGGTCTCGCCCACGCACAGAATCGGCCGCAGCCCCGCGGCGAGCGCCGCCGTCACCTTCGGCGCGAGCGCCCTGTCGGTCTCGCCGAACAGCTCGCGCCGCTCGGAGTGGCCGAGCACCACGCCCGCCACGTCGAGCTCCGAGAGCATCGGCGCGGAGATCTCCCCGGTGAAGGCGCCCTCGGGCTCGCTGTGCATGTTCTGCGCATACACCTCCACGCGCGACCCGCGGGCGCTGTCGACCATCGCGCGCAGATCGGTGAAGGGAACGCAGATGGCAACCTCCACGCCGCCGATCGCCGACACGCGCGGCAGCAGCGCCTGGATGTACTCCTCGGCCTGCGCCTCGGTCTTATACATCTTCCAGTTGCCCGCGATCAGCGGGGTGCGCTCCCCTGCCATCAAGCGATCCCGGCGCCCTGCAGCGCCTGAACCCCGGGCAGCACGCGTCCCTCGACCAGCTCGAGCGTGGCGCCGCCGCCGGTGGAGAGGTGATCGACCGTGTCCTCCAGGCCGAAGTGCGCGAGCGCCGCGGCCGAGTCGCCGCCGCCGACGACCGTCACCCCCGGCGCGCGGGCGACTGCCTGGGCGATCGCGCGCGTGCCCTGCGCGAACGGCTCGTACTCGAACGCGCCCATCGGGCCGTTCCAGAAGACGGTGCCCGCGCGCGCGATCTCGGCGCGGTAGCGCTGCACCGTGGCCGGCCCGATGTCGAGCCCCATCCAACCGCTCGGCACCTCCACCCCGTCCAGCACGCGGTGCTCGGCGTCGTCTGCGAGACGGTCGCCGATCACGAGGTCGCTCGGCACCAGCAGGCGCGCGCGGCCGGGCTGCGGGGTGTGCGTGTCGCTGGCCCGCGCGAGCAGATCGCGAGCGTGATCGGTGTCCTCCTTGCCACACAGCGAATCGCCGACCGTGTGGCCCTGGGCGCGCAGAAACGGGAAGCACATCGCGCCGCCGATCATGACCACGTCGGCCAGCTGCAGGAAGCGGTCGATCACACCGATCTTGTCGGCCACCTTCGCCCCGCCGACGATCGCCACGAGCGGCGGCGCGGGATGCTCGAGGATCGCAGTGAGGGTGCTCACCTCGCGTTCGAGCAGCCGACCGGCGGCGCACGGGAGCAGGTGCGCGACCCCGGCGGTGCTGGCGTGCGCGCGGTGCGCGGCGCCGAACGCATCGTTGACATACGCGTCGGCGAGCTCCGCCAGGGCGCGAGCCAGCTCGGGGTCGTTGGCGGTCTCCCCCGGCTCGAAGCGCACGTTCTCCAGCAGCAGGATCTCGCCGTCCTTCAACCCTTCGGCGAGCGCCCTCGCGCGCGGACCGACGACTTCGGGCGCGAGCGTCACGCTCGCCCCGGTGAGCTCGCGCAGGCGCTCCGCCACGGGCGCGAGCGAGAGGTCCGCCTCCGGCCTGCCCTCGGGTCGGCCGAGGTGTGAGACGAGCACCAGCCGCGCGCCGTGCGCCCGCAGCTCTTCGATCGTCGGCAGCGCCTGCACGATGCGGGTGTCGTCGGCGACCGCGGGCGCGCCCTTCGCGTCCTTGGTCAGCGGCACGTTGAAGTCGACGCGCACGAGCACGCGTCGCCCGCCGACGTCGAGTTGGTCGATGCTCCTCATCGCTTTACCCCCATCGTCCTCATGGTTCCCGGTTCTTGAGCAACAGTCACGCTGCGGTGGGGGCTCACAGCACCCTCTGCACAAGGTCCACGAGCCGGTTGGAGTAGCCCCACTCGTTGTCATACCAGGCAACCACCTTCAGCATCGTGCCGTCGATCGTGGCCGTCAGCTGGGAGTCGACGATCGAGGAGAAGGGCGAGCCGACGATGTCGCTGGAGACGATCGGGTCCTCGGTGTAGGCCATGATGCCCTGCAGCGGCCCGCCTTCGGCGGCGGCCTTCAGGGCCGCGTTGACCTCCTGCACGCTCGTCTCCCTGGCGCACTCGACCGTCAGGTCGACAACCGAGCCGGTCGGCACGGGGGCGCGCACCGCGAAGCCATGGAGCTTGCCCTGCAGCTGCGGCACAACCAGTCCGATCGCCTTGGCGGCGCCGGTCGAGGCGGGAATCAGGTTGATCGCGGCGGCGCGGGCGCGGCGCAGGTCTTTGTGGGGCAGGTCCTGCAGGCGCTGGTCGGCGGTGTAGGCGTGGATCGTGGTCATCAGCCCGTGCCTGACGCCGACCGTGTCGAGCAGCACCTTCGCCACCGGCGCCAGACAGTTGGTGGTGCAGGAGGCGTTGGAGATGACATTGTGCTTCTCGCGGTCGTACGCCTGTTCGAAGTTGACGCCCAGCACGACCGTCACGTCGGGGTCGGTCGCGGGGGCGGAGATCACGACCTTCCTGGCGCCGCCGGCGAGGTGCTTGGCGGCGCTGGGGCGGTCGGTGAACAGGCCGGTGGACTCGATCACCACGTCCACCTCGAGCTCGCCCCACGGCAGCGCTCCGGGATCGCGCTCGGCGAGCACCCGCAGCGGGCGGCCGTCGACGAGGATCGTGTGCTCGTCGGGCATCTCGATCTCGCCCGGATAGGGGCCGAGGATCGAGTCGTACCTGAGCAGGTGGGCGAGCGTGCGACAGTCGGTCAGGTCGTTGACGGCGACCCACTCGATCTCGTTTGCGTCGTCCCTGGCCATTGCGGCGCGGAACACGTTCCGGCCGATCCGACCGAATCCGTTGATTCCCACGCGTACCGGCATGCACAGCCTCCTATGAGAAAAGCGAGGTGCCGGCTCGAGCCCCCGGGGGCCCGCGCCGCCCTCTATGTGGACGGAAAATGAACGACGCCGGGCCTCGGAAAGCGTCGCTCCGGTGCCCGGCCTGGGCCGAAAAGGCTATCAGCGCCTCTTTACGGCCGGTTTATGACTCGCGCCAGACGGCCGCGGAACTCGCGCTGGAGCGCGATCACGGCTCCCGCGAGAGCTTGTCGATGTCGCGATGGGCGACCGCCACGGTCATCTCGTCGCAGTCGCGATAGCGCGCCGCGAGGTGCTCGGCGATCGCCACCGAGCGGTGGTGGCCGCCGGTGCAGCCGATCGCGATCACCAGGTGCGCCTTGCCCTCGGCGACATACTGGGGCAGCAGGAAGTCGAGCAGCGCGTGCAGGCGATCGTAGAATTCCTCCAGGCGCCCGTCGCGCGCGATGTACTCGACCACACGCGCGTCGTGGCCGGTCAGATCGCGCAGCTCGTGCTCGTAGTGGGGGTTGGGCAGGAAGCGCACGTCGAACGCCAGGTCCTCCTCGCGCGGGGGTCCGTGCTTGAAGCCGAAGCTCATGAACGTGAGCGCGAGCCGGCCGACGCTCTGGCGGGGCAGCATCTCATCCGCGATGCGGGTGCGCAGCGTGGCGGCCGACATGCCGGTCGTGTCGATCACCAGATCGGCGCGCGAGCGCAGCGGCTCCAGCAGCGCGCGCTCGGAGGCGACCCCGGCGGCGACGCTGCCGGTGGGCGCGAGCGGATGGCGGCGGCGCGTCTCCTTGTAGCGCGTGGAGAGCGTCTGCTCGCTGGCTTCCAGGAACAGCACGTGATGGGTGATGCCAAGCGCCTGCAGATCGTCCACGACCGCCGTCAGCGCCTCGAAGTAGACGCCGCCGCGCACGTCGGAGACGACCGCGGCGCGCTCGACCTTGGAGCCCTCGTGCACGAACAGCTCCACCAGCGAGCGGATCATCTCCGGCGGGAGGTTGTCCACGCAGAAATACCCGGCGTCCTCGAACACGTTCATCGCGGTCGACTTGCCGGCGCCGGAGAAGCCGGTGATGACGACAAGGTCCTGTAGACGCGACTCCACGGTCGGTCCGCTCTCTCTCAGTACAGGCACGGGCCCGATTGCGGCCATGTACCGCCCATTGTGCCCAGTCCGACGGACGAACGCGGCACTTCTTGCTCGCCAGCCGCGTTCATCCCGCTCTGTGCAGCAGCGCGTGGATGTCGCGAGCCGTCTTCGCGGGCAGTCCCGGCACCGCCTGCAGCTCCTCGCGCGAGGCGGCCAGCACCGCCTCCGGCGAGCCGAAGTGGGCGATCAGCGCGCGCTTGCGCGCCGGCCCGATGCCGGGCAGCCCGTCGAGCAGAGACCCCTTCATCGCGCTGTCGCGGCGGCTGCGATGGTGGGCGATCGCGAAGCGATGGGCCTCGTCGCGGACGCGCTGCAGCAACTGCAGCTCGGGCGCCCGATGGTCGAGCACCAGCGGCGCCTCGGCGCCCGGCACGAACACCTCCTCGATGCGCTTGGCGAGCGAGACGACCGCCACGCCGCGCTCGGAGAAGCCCTGCAGCACCGACATCCCGGCCGCGAGCTGACCCTTGCCGCCGTCGATCACGACGAGGTTGGGCAGCGTCGCGAAGCTCGCGTCGTAGCTGGGGTCGTGCGGGGAGAAGTCGGCCTGGCGCTGCCACTGGGCATAGCGTCGCGAGAGCACCTCCGCCATCGAGGCATAGTCGTCGGGACGGGCGGGATCGGCGATCGCGCGGATCGTAAAGCGGCGGTAGTCGGACTTCTTCGGCGCGCCGGCCTCGAACACGACCATCGAGGCGACCGTGTGGGTGCCGCCGAGGTTGGAGATGTCGAAGCACTCGATCCGCACCGGCACGGCGTCGAGCCCGAGCGCCAGCTGCAGCCCTTCGAGCGCCTGCGCGCGGTGCTGGTGGCGGCGCTCGTCGCGCAGCCGCTCCTGGTCGAGCGCCAGCCTCGCGTTGCGCTGGGCCAGCTCGAGGATGCGGT
The DNA here is from genome assembly GCA_963831995.1 of uncultured Solirubrobacterales bacterium. GTDB lineage: Bacteria > Actinomycetota > Thermoleophilia > Solirubrobacterales > Solirubrobacteraceae > Palsa-744. The sequence goes on from CAWHSI010000001.1 coordinate 964,615, forward strand.
GCTTGTCGCCGCGCTCGGACGCGCGCAGCTCGACCGGCCCGCCGCGACGGCGCGAGAGCGCCTCCGCCAGCACCGGCCGGTCGGCCAGCTCGCGCTGCGCCACCAGCAGCGCCGGGATCTGCGTCGGGCCGCCGTAGTACTGCAGCAGGAACTCCTCGGCGACCTCGGCGAGCTCGCGCTCGGTTTCGTTCGACAGGTAAAAGGAGTGGCGGTCGGAGAGAATGCCGTCGCGCACCTGGAAGACCTGCGCGTTTGCGTCGCGCCCGTCCACGGCGACCGCCACGGCGTCGAAGGTGCCGATCGAGCTCTTGGCGACGCGCTGGCGTTCCATCAGCGAGCGCACCGCACGCAGGCGGTTGCGCTCGAGCGTGGCCTGCTCGTAGTCGAGCTTCGCCGAGGCGGCCCGCATGCGCTGCTCCAGGTCGCGCTCGATCGCGCCGAAGCGTCCGGAGAGGAAGTCGATCACGCCGTCGATGCTGTGGCGATAGTCCTCCTCCGAGACATACCCGACGCACGGCGCCTCGCAGCGCTTGATGTAGTAGTCCAGGCACGGGCTGCCGCTGCGCCGCCCCGGCTCGGGGCCGGTGCAGGAGCGGTACATGAACACCTTCGCGAGCACCTCCAGCGTCGAGCGCACCCGCTTGGCGCTGGAGTAGGGGCCGAAGTAGGCGCGCCCGGAGCGATGGCGCTCGCGGGTGAAATAGACGCGCGGGTAGCGCTCGTCGAGCGAGACGGCGATGAACGGATAGGACTTGTCGTCGCGCAGGCGGATGTTGAAGCGCGGGCGGTACTGCTTGATGAAGCTCTGCTCGGCCAGCAGCGCCTCCGCCTCGCTCGAGACGACGATGCACTCGATCGCATCGACCGCCGCCACCATCTCGGCGTGCCCGGCCGTCGAAATGGCCCGCCCCCCCTGGGCCTTGGAGAAGTGCGAGGCGACGCGCTTGCGAATCGACTTCGCCTTGCCCACGTAGATGACACGCCCGCGCGCGTCGCGGAACAGATACACGCCCGGCCTGTCGGGCAGCGCGCGGCGCTGGCGCGAGAGGCTGTCCGGCGCGGCCTCCCCGCGCACGGCCTCCCCGCGCACGGCCTCCCCGCCGCGCACGGCCTCCGATTGCCCGTCGCCGCTCAATAGGAGCGGGAGTAGCGGTAGACGGCGAGCAGCGTGTACGCCACGATGCCAGCCAGCGCAAACCAGGCAAACTCGCCGAAGCCGGTCTGCCACATGCGCGCTCGCGAGGCGGCGAGCAGATAGCCGACGGCGGCCGCGCCGTAGAGCAGCGCACGGCGACGATCGCCGAGGCCATCGAGGCTGACGTGGTGTTCCCGATAGAGGCGGTGGGCAAAGAACGCGACCCCCGCCGCGAACACGATCCACAGGGCCGCCGCAAACGCCGATGCGACCTGGCCGCCACCGGGGAGGAACTCCACCGCGGCGGCGATCAGGGCGACGATCGCGACGTTGCGCGCGATCCTCAAACGGTCCATGGAGCCACTCCGGTCACGAGCCATCCAGTGTAGAGGCAGCCGCCGGAGAGCAAAAAACCCCGCAACGTCCGGGTTGATTGGAGAAGTTATCCGACGTTTCCCCACCGACGTGTGTTTTGCGCTATACTGGGGAGGCCCATTCGGTCCTAGTGACCGGAACGAGGGTTGGTTGGCAGGCACCGGGGTACTCGTCATTCAGGTCAGAGAGCCCCGGTGCCTGTTTTTAATGTGGGTCGTGCAGGCACGACTCGACCGCCAGGCCTCGTTGCGGGTCCTGACATCGGTGAGGCTGGCGAGCCTCCCTCGGGGCTTCGGGGCCAGGGCCCTCAGTCGACCAGCGCACCGAGCTGCTCGTAGGCAGCCTCGACCGCCCGCTTGGCCGCCGTGTGGCGCGCCTGCGACTTCGCCGCCTCGTACTTCGATGCCCACGCGGCCGGGTCCGCAAGCTCGTCTTCGAGCGCCCGCAGCGCGGCCTCGGCCGCTTCGACCGCCTGCTCGGCCTTGGCCTGCTCTCGCACCCGGTTCTTCGACGGCCCGGCCGGGCTGCGCACCCGCTTGCGCCCGCTTGGGCGCCCCCGCTGGGCGGTTGGCTTCTTCGCGTCCGTGCCATCCGCGAGGGGCCTGTCGTTGCTGTGCGCCGAGACCACGGGCGCACCGGCGGCCCCATCCTGGCGGGACACGGCACTCCCGACGACTTGCCTGCCATCGCTCCCGCCCAGCGCAAGCCGCTCTTCGCGCACGCGCACATACTCGGGCCAACCGCCGAGGAAGCTGCGCAGGGAGCCGTCTTCGATCGCGACCGTGCGCGTGCCGACGGCGTCGAGCAGGGCGCGGTCGTGGGAGACGAGCAGCACCGCGCCGTCGAAGGCGAGCAGCGCGTCCTCCAGCGCCTCGCGGCTCTCGATGTCGAGATGGTTGGTGGGCTCGTCGAGGATCAGCACGTTGGGCGGGCGTGGCGTGCCGTTCATCAGGATCGCGAGCGACAGTCGCCGCCGCTCGCCGCCGCTGAGCCCCTCCAGCGGCTTCTCGGCGTCCTCGCCGGAGAACAGAAAGCGGCCGAGCAGCGCCCGCGCCTTGCCGGGCGTGAGCCCGGTGGCGCGCTGGGTCGCCTCGACCACGCTCTGCCCCGGCGGCCCCCCGGCGCCGAGCTCCTCGGCGTGCTGGGAGAGGTAGCCGACGGTGACGTTGTGTCCGGTGGAGAGCTTGCCCGCGCCGAGCGGGCGGCGTCCGGCGAGCGTTTCGATCAGGGTGGTCTTGCCGGCGCCGTTGGGGCCGACGAGGGAGACGTGCTCGCCGCGCTCCAGCCACAGCTCGGCGCTGTCGAGCAACACGAGCGGCCCGCCACCCTCGCCGGCGCCGTCGATCTGCACCCGAGCGTTGTGCAGCTCGAAGATCACGCGGCCGCTGCGCTCGGGCGCCTTGAAGCTGAACTCCAGCGCGGCGAGCTCGCGCGGATCCCGCTCGATGCGCTCGATCTTGGCGAGCCTCTTCACGCGCGATTGCGCCTGGCGGGCCTTCGTGGCCTTCGCGCGGAAGCGCTCGACGAAGCGCTCCATGCGCGCGATCTCCGCGCGCTGCTTGTCGATCGCCTTGCCGAGCGCGATCTCGCGCGCGGCCTGCTCGCGTCGCCACGCGTGCCAGCTGCCGGCGAAGAAGCGCGAACGCGTCGGCTGGGCGGGCGGGATCCGTACAGTTCCAGCACCGCCGTGCCGACCGCCTCCAGGAACCAGCGGTCGTGGGCGACGAGCATCACGGCGGCGTCGAGCTCGACGAGCGTGCGCTCCAGCCACTCCAGCGACTCGATGTCGAGATGGTTGGTGGGCTCGTCGAGCAGCAGCACGTCGGCGCGGGTGGCGAGCGCACGCGCGAGCGAGGCGCGCGTGAGCTGCCCACCGGAGAACGTGTCGAGGCCGCGGTCGAGATCCGCGTCGGAGAACCCCAGACCATGCGTCATCACGGTGGCGCGATCGCGCCACAGATACCCGCCGTAGGACTCCAGGCGCGCCTGGGCGCGGGCGTAGCGGTCCAGCAGCGCCTCGTCGCCGGCGCCCGCCGCCATCTCACCCTCGAGCCTGGCGAGCTCGCGCTCGACGGCCAGCTCCTCGACGCAGCCCGACAGCACGTAGTCGCGCAGGGACATGCCCCGCTCCCGCGGCGGGCGCTGGTCGTGCAGCGCGACGCGCACGCCCTTGGCGATGCTCAGCTCGCCACGGTCGATGCGCTCCTCGCCCGCGATCATGCGCAGCAGCGTGGTCTTGCCGGCGCCGTTGCGACCGGCGATCGTGAGCCGTTCGCGGCGCTCCAGCTTGAACGACACGCCCCCGAGCAGGGGCTTGCCGGCAATGTCCTTGCGCAGGTCGGAGGCGGTCAGGAGGGCCACGTCGAGGATGGTAGGGTCATGGGCCCGCTCGCGCGGGCCAGAGGGTCCTACCCTCCGCGACACCTCGCGCTGTGCACCTCACCGAGGTGCATCGCCCGTGCGCGATGCATCTCCGGGGCGCGCTTCGATAGGATGCGCCGGCACATGCGCAGACTTCTCGCCAGCCTCTTCGCCTCCGCCCTGCTGCTGCTCCTGCTCGCACCGGCGGCGCTCGCGTACAACGACGGGCGCGGGTTCTATGGCGCTACCAACGACAAGGTGATCACCAGAGCCGGGTTCATTCTGATCATCTTCTTCCCGACCTTCGCGCTGGTGATGAGCCTGCTGCAGTGGCGGCTGGACAAGCGCAAAGAGGCGCGCAAAGCAGCCCAGAAAGCACAGCTCGGCGACGCGCGCTGGCGCGGCGGCTGGTAGACCCGCTTCGGGCTGGATCGATGAGCGAGCCAGGCGGACCCGGCTCGAGCGCCGTTCCCGACCAGGACCTCCGGCGCGCCGACGCGGTCCGCTACGAGCGCCACGGCGCGGCGGCTGTGGTGAGCATCGAGCGCCCCGAGCGGCGCAATGCCGTGGACGGGCCGACGGCGCAGGCGCTGCAGGCGGCGCTGGAGCGCTTCGAGGGCGAAGAGGACGCACGCGCGATGGTGCTCACCGGCGCGGGCGGCGTGGCGTTCTGCGCCGGAGCCGATCTGAAGGCGATCGACACGCTCGGCGGGCGGCTGACCTCGCCGCAGGGGCCGATGGGCTTCACGCGCCTGACGCCGTCGAAGCCGACGATCGCCGCGATCGGCGGGTTCGCGCTCGCGGGCGGGCTGGAGCTGGCGCTGTGGTGCGATTTGCGGATCGCCACCGAGGGGTCGAGGTTCGGCTATCCCGAGCGCCGCTGGGGCGTGCCGCTGATCGACGGCGGCACGCAGCGACTGCCGCGCATCGTCGGCCTCGGCCGCGCGCTCGACCTGATCCTGACTGGCCGCATCGTCGACGCCGACGAGGCGTATGCGATGGGAATGCTGACCGAGATCGTCGCAGAGGGCATGCATCTGGAGCGGGCGGTCGAGCTGGCCAACAACCTCGCGCGCTTCCCCCAGCGCACGATGCTCGCCGACCGCCGCGCGGCGATCGAGGGGCTCGGGATGACGCTCGAGCAGGGGCTGGCGCTGGAGGCGCAGGCCGGCCCCGAGGTGTACGCGGACGCACTCTCCGGCGCGCAGCGCTTCGCCGCCGGCGAGGGTCGCGGAGGCGCGGGCGCGGGCGCTTGACACTATCCTCGACCTATCGACCCCAGGGAGCGCACATGGCCTATTTCGTGACGGGAGCAACCGGCTTCATCGGCCGCCGGCTGGTGGAACGGCTGCTGCTGCGCAAAGGCAGGATCAACGTGCTCGTGCGCGAAGACTCGCTCGGACGCCTGGAGGAGGCGATCGAGCACTGGGAACACATGTCGGAGGCGACCGTCAGCAGACGCGTGCACCCGGTGATCGGCGATCTGCGCGAGCAGCTGCTCGGGCTCGGCGACGAGCAGGTGGAGGAGCTGCGGGGCAGCGTCGATCACTTCTTTCACCTCGCCGCGGTGTATGACATGACCGCGCCGCTGGAGCTGGACATGGCGGTCAACGTGGGCGGCACCAACCATGCGATCGAACTGGCGGGGGCGCTTGGGGCGGGGCGGCTGCACCACGTGTCCTCGATCGCGGTGGCGGGCGCCTACCGGGGCGAGTTCGGCGAGGACTTCTTCGACGAGGGCCAGCGGCTGCCCTCGCCGTATCACGCAACCAAGTTCGAGGCCGAGCGCGCGGTGCGCGAGCAGGTGCACGTGCCGTGGCGCGTGTACCGGCCGGGGATCGTGGTGGGCGACTCCAGGACCGGCGAGATGGACAAGATCGACGGGCCCTACTACTTCTTCAAGGCGATCCAGCGCCTGCGGGCGGTCGTGCCGCAGTGGGTGCCGCTGGTGGGACTCGATCTCGGCCGCACGAACATCGTGCCGGTCGACTGGGTGGCGGGAGCGCTCGACCACATCGCCCACCGCCCGCACCTGGACGGCCGCGCCTTCCACCTGACCTATCCGGGCGGGCAGCGCGTGGACGAGGCGATGAACGACATCGCGGCGGCCGCGCACGCGCCGCGGTTTGCGATGAGCGTCGATAAACGCGTGCTGAGGGCGGTGCCGAGCACGCCGCTGTCGCTGATGATGAAGCTGCCGCCGCTGCGCCAGGCGCGCCGCCTGACCCTGCGCGAGCTCGGCATCCCGAGCGAGGTGCTCGAGCACATCGAGCTGGTGCCGACGTTCAACACGCGCAATGCCGAGCGGGCGCTCGCGGGCTCCGAGTTCGAGCACCCGCCGGCGCTGCGCGAGTATGCGGTGCACCTGTGGGACTACTGGGAGCGCGAGATGGACCCGAGCATCACCCGCTCGCGCACCCTTGGCGAGGCGGTGCGCGAAAAGCGGGTGCTGATCACCGGCGCCTCCTCGGGCATCGGCAGGGCGACGGCGGTGAAGGTCGCGGCGGCCGGAGGCATTCCGCTGCTGGTAGCGCGCAACGTCGAGAAGCTCGAGGAGCTGCGTGCGGAAATCGTGGCGGCGGGCGGGGTGGCATACGTGTATGCGACCGACATCTCCGACATGGACGAGATCGACCGCCTGATACAGCGCGTCAAGGACGATCATCGCCACGTGGACATGCTCGTCAACAACGCGGGCCGCTCGATCCGCCGCTCGATCGCGCTCAGCTACGACCGCTTCCACGACTTCGAACGCACGATGCAGCTCAACTACTTCGGCGCGGTGAAGCTGATCATCGGGCTGCTGCCGCAGATGCGAGCGCGCGGGTTCGGGCATATCGTCAACATCAGCTCGATCGGCGTGCAGACCAACCCGCCGCGCTTCAGCGCGTATGTGGCGTCGAAGGCGGCGCTCGACGCGTTCACGCGAGTGGTGGCCACCGAGACGATCGGCGACGGCGTGACGTTCACGACGATCCACATGCCGCTGGTGCGCACGCCGATGATCGCGCCGACGAAACTGTATGACGCCTTCCCCACGATCACGCCGGAGGAGGCGGCGGACATGATCTGCGAGGCGCTGCGCACGCGTCCGAAGCACATGGGCACGACGCTCGGCACGACCGGCGAGGTGCTCTACGCGCTGGCGCCGGGCGTGGTCGATCGCATCCTGCACCTCGCCTACAGGGTGTTTCCCGACTCCGCCGCCTCGCGCGGAGAGAAGGGCACCGACGAGCGCGCGTCGCTGGAGCAGCTGGCGATGGCGAACCTGATGCGGGGCGTGCATTGGTAGGAGCCGACCCGGCGATCGAGGTCCGCGACCTGCACAAGCGCTATGGCGAGTTCGAGGCCGTGCGGGGCATCGACATCTCGGTGGCACGCGGCGAGGTGTTCGGACTGCTCGGGCCAAATGGCGCCGGCAAGACCACGACCGTGGAGATCCTCGAGGGCTATCGCGAGCGCAGCGCGGGCGAGGTGTCGGTGCTGGGGTACGACCCGGCCGCACGCGAGCTCGCTTTGCGCAGGCGCATCGGGATCGTGCTGCAGAGCAGCGGCATCTACAGCCACGTGACTCCGCGCGAGGCGCTGCGTCACTGGGCCAGCTTCTACCCGCACCCGCGCGACGTGGAGGAGACGATCGGCCTGATGGGGCTCCAGGAGAAGGCGGATGTGCGCACGCGCAAGCTCTCCGGCGGCCAGCTGCGCCGCCTGGACTTCGCGCTGGCGCTGGTCGGCGATCCCGAGCTGATCTTTCTCGACGAGCCGACCACCGGCTTCGATCCGCAGGCACGGCGCGCCGCGTGGGAGACGATCCGCTCGCTGCGCTCGCTGGGCAAGACGATCCTGCTCACCACTCACTACCTGGACGAGGCGCAGGCGCTGGCCGACAGGGTGGCGATCGTCAAGGACGGGCGCGTGCTGGCGATCGGGCCGCCACGCACCCTGAGGGGCACCCCCCATGCCGGTGGGCCCCTCATGACGGGGGACAGGCAGGCGGGCGAGCCCGGGGGCGGAGCGACGCACTATCGCGTCAGCTACCGCTGCGCCGGCGGCGAGCTGGTCGAGCACGAGACCGAGGACCCGACGAGCCTGCTGTCCCGACTGACGAGCGAGGCGCTCGCGCGCGGCGAGCGCTTGGAGGAGCTGAGCGTCGGGCGCCCCACGCTCGAGGACGTCTACCTGGAACTGACCGCCGACGGGGAGTCCGCGACACTCGACGGCGGGCACGAACAGGCGCCCGACCCCCGGACGCCGGCCGTGGCCGAGACGGGCGCCGAGCGGGACCCGGTGAGCAATGTCTGAGGCGGTCGCGCTCGGCTGGCGCCAGTATCGCCTGGAGCGGCACATGTTCTGGCGCAACCCGAGCGCCGCCTTCTTCAATTTCGCGCTGCCACTGCTGTTCCTGCTCGCGGGCGGGGCGATCCTGCACGGCAAACAGCACGACCTGAACCTGCTGGTGCCGGCGATCGCCGGTATGAGCGTGATGTCCACGACGTTCACCGCGCTCGCCTACAACATCGTGTTTTTGCGCGAGCGGGGCGTGCTCAAGCGCATCCGCGGCACGCCGCTGCCGACGATCTCCTACTTCGGCGGGGTTGCCGCCAACGCGGTTACGAACACGGCGGTGCAGATCGCGATCGTCACGCTCGCCGGCAGGCTCTTCTTCGGCATCGGCTGGCCGCGCGACTGGGCCGAGCTGGTCGTGTTCGTGCTCGCCGGCGTGGTCTGCTTCGCCGCGCTGGGCGTGGCGTTCGCGCACGCGATCCCCAACTTCGAGTCCACCGCGGCGTATGTCAACGCCGTGTTCCTGCCGGTCGCGTTCGTGTCGTTCTATGTGTTCGACAGCAAAAGCGCGCCCGCGTTCGTGCGCCACATCGCCGAAGCGCTGCCGCTGAAGCCGCTGATCGACGGGCTCTCGGGAGCGATGGTCACCGGGGTTGGGCTCTCCAGCAACTTCTCCGCACTCGCCGTGATCGCGCTGTGGGGCGCATTTGGCGTGTATTTCGCGGTGCGCGGGTTCTCCTGGGAGCAGTCGCGCAGCTGACCGCCCGACCCGCGGGCGCGCGTCGCGACACTCGCCACTATCCTGATGCGAGCTGCAACCAACCGCGGGAGGAAAGCGCAATGAAGCAGCTCGCCGAGGACGTGTACATGCTCAGGGGGTGGCCGCCCAACGCGATCAACGTGTATGTGGCGGGAGAGGTGCTGATCGACTCGGCCACACGCCAGGCCGAGAAACGCATCTTCAAGCAGATCGCCGGGCGCACGCTGAGCGCACACGCGCTGACGCACGTGCACCCCGACCATCAGGGCTGCAGCCACGCGGTGTGCGAGCGCCTGGGCATCCCCCTGTGGGTGGGCCAGGACGACGTCCCGGCGATGGAGGTCGCGGGCGGCGTGGTCGGCGCGAAGGCGCCCGCGGCGATGAAGCGCCTGCAGGAGCGCTTCTGGGTCGGTCCTCCCCATCCCGTGTCGAGGGCGCTGCACGAGGGCGAGGAGGTGGCGGGATTCACGGTGCTCGACACGCCCGGGCACACGCGCGGGCACGTGTCCTTCTGGCGCGAGTCAGACCGTGTGCTGATCCTGGGCGATGTCATCAACAACATGAACCTGATGACCGGCATCCCGGGGCTGCACGAGCCACCGCACCTGTTCGCCGTCGATCCCGCGCAAAACCGCGCATCGATCCGCAGGCTCGCGGCGCTGCGTCCCGCGCTTGCGCTGTTCGGCCACGGCGCCCCGCTGCGCGACCCGGACAAGCTGGCGGACTTCGCGGCCGGACTGCCGGCCTGAGCGGCGCCGTTTCGGCCGCCCGCGCCGGCGTGTACCGGAGCCTTCTCGCGGTCACGGCGGCGCCAGCGCATACGATGCCGCCGCGATGACCGACAGCATCTTCCTCGCCGACGGCGAGCTGTTGCTCCCGACGGAGTACGCACGCGGCCCGTGGGACCCGAACGCCCTGCACGGCGGCGCCCCGGCGGCGCTGATCGCGGCGGCGTTCGAGCGGATGCAGCCGGGCGCCGAGCTGCCGTTTGCGCGCCTGTCCTTCGAATTTCTGCGCCCAGTGCCGATGGTGCCGCTGACGCTCAGCACGCGCATCTCGCGGCCGGGGCGGCGCGTGCAGGCGCTTCAGGCGGAGCTGAGCGCCGGCGGCGTGGCGGTTTGTCGCGCCAGCGCATTGCGCCTGGTGCCAGCGCCCCAGCAGCTGCCGCAGACGGCGCTCGAGCTGGTGCGAGCCGCCAGCCCGCCGACTATCGCCGGGCCGCAGGACGGCCACGACGTGCTGTTCGCGCTCGACGGCATGGATCGCAAGAGCTTCGCGGCGAGCGCGATGGAGATGCGCTTCCTGAGGGGACACCCGCTGGCGGGCGAGCTGCCGGAGCTGGACACGCAATCCCAGCACCTCCCGAGCGGCGCGGCGACGGTGTGGATGCGGCTACGCCATCCGCTGCTGGCAGACGAGCCGCTGACGCCGCTTTCGCGGGTGGCGGCCGCGGCCGACTTCGGCAACGGGGTGGCCGCGGTGGTGCCGTTCGACGAGTACCTGTTCATCAACGCCGACCTGTCGATCTCGCTCGACCGCCCGCCGGTGGGCGAATGGGTGGCGCTGGACGCCTGCACGTTGCTGCGCCCTGGCGGAGTCGGCTGGGCCGAGAGCGTGCTGCACGACGAGCACGGGCCGGTGGGCCGGGCCACGCAGGCGCTGGTGGTGCAGCGACGCTAAATCGGCAACCGAGCGAGCTTGCGGTCACGTCTGACGCCGGGGCTATCGTGTTCGCCCTTGCACTCAGACACCGTAGAGACTGCCGTCGTGACCGTATCGGAGTATTCGGCTCGGATGAGTCGAGTTCTGCGCTCGGTCGGCGGCGCAATCGTCGAGGGCGAGATCCAGAAGCCCAAGAGATCGGCTAGCGGAGCCTTCTGGTTTTCGCTCACGGACGGCAACGCGGTCCTGAGCTGCAAGGTCTTTGGTCGACAGGTCGAACGGTTGGAGCACGTCCCGGACGATGGCGACCTCGTGCGAGTCGAGGTGGAGCGCCCCGATCTCTGGACTCAGACCGGCAAGCTGGACCTCATCGTCGGCCAGATTCGTCTTGCCGGCGAGGGCGAGCTGCTTCGCAGACGCCAGGGGTTGATCGACCGTCTCGGCGCGGAGGGGCTGTGCGACCCCGCGCGCCGTCGCCCATTGCCGAAGTTCCCACGGGCGGTCGGCGTCATCGCCGGGGCCGGCTCAGACGCCATGAGCGATGTTCGCCAGGCGCTCGTCGACCGCTGGCCGTGCGTCCACATCGTGACATGCGCTTCGCTGGTGCAGGGCAAGCGAGCGCCCGGCAACCTGATCGACGCCCTCGCCCGTATGACCGAGCATCCGCTCATCGAGGTGGTGATCATCGCCCGCGGCGGAGGCTCGGTGCAGGACCTGGCCTGTTTCGACGACGAGGGGCTGTGCAGAGCCGTGTTCGCCTGCGAATTGCCGGTTGTGTGCGCAATCGGTCACACCGATAACAATCCCGTCTGCAATCACGTTGCTTGGCCGGCCTACACCCCCTCTCGCTCCGCCGAGTTGGTGGTGCCCAGCGCCTCTCAGCTCAGACGGGACTTTGAGGCGATCGACAGTCGCCTCGACGACGTGCCGCGCCGCATCGGACTGGTAGCCGAGCGATTGGAGCATGCAGGCGAGCAGCTTCACTGCGCGGCCAAGCTCGACGCGTACTCTGGCCAGGTGAAGGAACATGTCAGCCGAGCCGGGGGAGCAGTTGGCGACCTTCTTGCCGATCGCAAGTATGATGTGCAAGGTGCCCAGGGCGTGCTGGATGCGGCTCCCCATCGCGCAATCCGGAATCTGAGCACACAGCGCGAGCGACTGCGCGCGGCGACATCAGCGGTCGCCGCCACGCGAGGACAGGTCGATCGCCTGATCGCCGAGGTCCAAGGACTCGGCAACGCGGTCCGCGTTGGCGCGCGGCGACAGTGCGACGACCATACGCGCGACTATCGTCGAGCGCTCGACCGGTTGCTGCGCGAGGCCCGTGCCAGCGTCGATCGACACACCGACAGGAAGAGCGAGCGAGTCAAGCGAGAGGGCGCTTTACTGACTGAACGCTCCCACCGGCGACTCGAGGATGCTCGGCGTGATGCCGCGCATGTTGTCGCCGTCATCGCAGCCCGTGATTTCCGCACCCGGGGCTGGTTGTGGGCAACCAGCGAGGACGGACCTGTGCTCTCCACCGCCGACCTGCGACTGGGACAGCACATCGATATTCGCCTTCGTGACGGCCATGCAAACGTTGTCGTCGACACCATCGATCCCGACAGAGGGAGCTAGACATGAGCGAAACCAGGGAACTGACGTTTGAGCATGGCTACCAGCGCCTGCAAACGATCGCCGGACGCCTCGCCGAAGAGGAGGTGCCGGTATCCGAGATGTGCGACCTGTTCGCCGAGGGCAAGGGACTCGAGAAGGCTCTAACCAGCTACCTGGACGAGCAGCGTTCCCGCGTCGACGCGATCGAGGCGGGCGAGGGAATCCAAGCGTTCAAGATCGCCGCAACGGCGCCGGACAGAAACAAGACGACCAGCTCGTTCGAGCCGGTTTCGACGCCGCTGCCAGCCGCGGGCGACGACATCCCCTTCTGAGCGGACCGCCTCATCGATCGGGTTCGAGAGCCGGGAACGGTCCGGCCAACGAGGCGAGCACATGATCGGGGTCGGCGGCGCGCAGTTCCTGCACGTCGTAGCGCCCGCTTGCGACCCCGACGGACACCGCGCCGACGCCCTCCGCGGCGGCGATGTCGAGCGGCGTGTCCCCCACGACGTACACCTCGCGCTGCTCGAGCGCACGCCCGAGCAGGCTCTCCCCGCGCTGCACCGCGGCGCGGGTGAGCGCCACGCGGTCCTCGGAGTCCGAGCCGTAGCCACCGAACAGGAAGAAGTGGTTGAGCTGGCCGCGCCCGAGCTTGGCGTGAGCCGCGGCTTCGAGGCCCCCCGTCGTCAGCCCGAGCGCGATGCCCGCCTCGGTGAGCTCCTCCAGCAGCTCGCGCACGCCCTCGAGCACGCGATAGTCCTCCGAGGCGGCCACGAAGTCGGGCAGCACGGCCTGATAGCTGGCCATCAGCCGCGTCAGCTCCTCGCCGGTCGGTTCGCGCTGCATGACCTCTTTGAACGTGGCGCGGCCGATCGCCGGGTCGGTCATCCCCGCCGTGGTGTGTTCGGCGATGTCGACCCTTCGATCGAACTGGCGCTCGAACGCCCATGTCCAGCTGCGCGCTCCAGCCCCGCCGGTGTCGATCAGGGTGCCGTCGATGTCGAACAGGATCAGCTTCGCGCGGGCCACCGGCCCATTGTCCTACACGGGCCCGCCAGTAGATGCCGAGGGCGCTCCACGCCCCCTCCGGGAGGCTGAAGACGGCGCTCGCACGCCCGGGAGCCCGCAAACGGTCACCCCACGCCCGGGAACTCCGTCGCCTGACGCAGCGCGACTTATTCGAGGCGCCACGCGTTATTCGAGGCGGCACACACGAGTCATTCGAGGCAGCCCCACCCATGTAGTTGCATGTACAAGCATCTGTTGTATAATTGTGGGATCAACGACTTGGTGGCTCCGGTGCCGATCGTTGCGCCGGGCCTCCCATCCAAACCATGCAAAGGAGCTCCAATGTCCGACACCGCTACAACCATCGCCCCTTCCCCCTCCGCCGTGACGCCGCTGCCGAGCGGCACGTGGAGGGTCGATCCGGTCCACTCGAGCGTCGAGTTCCACGTCAAGCACCTCGGCATCGCCACCGTCAAGGGTCAGTTCAAAGAGTTCGAGGGCACGCTCGAGATCGGCGACGCCGGCGCTCGCGCCTACGGAACGGTGGAGGTCGCCAGCGTCGACACGCGCGAGCCCCAGCGCGACGAGCACCTGCGCTCCGCCGACTTCTTCGAGGTCGAGAGCTTCCCCCAGATCGCCTTCGAGTCGACCGCGATCCGCGCGACGGGCGAGGACGAGTTCGAGATCGACGCGAACCTCACGATCCACGGCGTGACAAACAGCGTCACGCTGAAGGCCACCTACGAGGGCGCCGAGACCGACCCCCAGGGCAATGAGCGCGTCGGTGTGTCAGCCACCGCACAGATCAGCCGCGGCGACTACGGCATGAAGTTCAACGCCGCGCTCGGCTCCGGGAACGTCGTGGTCAGCGACAAGGTCAAGATCCTTGTCGATGTATCGGCGGTGAAGCAGGGGTAGGCGCCGTCCGCGCGCGAGCTCGAGGCTCCGGGGCAGCCCGAGTCTCAGAGCTTTGCGAGCTCGCGCTTGGCGGCGTCGATGGGGATCGCGAAGGCGATGCCGACGCTGCCTCCGTGTTCTCCGCCGGTCTCGATTTGCGAGTTGATGCCTATCGCTTCGCCCGCTTCGTTGAGCAATGGCCCGCCGGAGTTGCCGGGGTTGATTGGGGCGTCGGTTTGGATGACGTCGGGGATCGTGGCGCCGTTGGGTGCCTGGATCTGACGTTCGAGCGCCGAGACGATGCCGGTGGTGAGCGTGCGCGCCAGCCCGAAGGGGTTGCCGATGGCAAGCACGGAATCGCCGACCCGCGCTTGACTTGAGTCGCCGAGCACGAGCGGGTGCAAAGTGAGCCCCGCGGTCGGTATGTGCAGGACCGCGATGTCATCGGATGGGTCCTTGCCAATCACGCTTGCTTCGACGGTTCGTCCGTGTTCAAGGCCGACGGTGATCTTCGACGCGCCGGCTACGACATGCCAGTTGGTAAGGATCGTGCCGGACCCGTCGATCTCAAAGCCAGAACCGGTCGCGGTCCCCGCCTCGCCGCCTTCGCCCTTGAACATTTCCTCTGGGGTGCGTGCTTGGCTGACGCCAGACGCGTTGATGAAGACGACACCAGGAGCGTCCCGTTCATAGATCGCACGCGGGCTGAGCGCACGACCATCGATTGAAGCGAACGCCGAGCTGGGAAGGGTCTGCTGCACCGTCACCGTCTTGCTCGACGACCCCAAACCGCCGCTTGCAGCGAGGACGCCGAGGATCACAGCGGCCACCAGAGCACCGGCAGCGGCGCCCGCCGCAAACGAGCCGCGTAGCGAACGATCTGTCATCACTTTGTTACGATAGGAGACATTAATTCCTTGTTTACTATCACAGCGATAGCGTCAAGTACGCCGAACACAATACCCACCATCTAACGACCAATCATATATCGAACGAGGCGCCCCTACCCCCAAACCCCAAGATCACCTGTCCTGCCTGTGCCTCTCCCCGCCGTTTTCGGCCATCGTGCTCGTAATTTATGTATTCCATCCTTCGCCTTTTCCGAGACTTCTTTCTTCCAGTGTCGGAACTGTGTTGAACTCGAAGGCATGAAGTTCAAGGACGGAATCAAGGTCACAGATGACGAAACCACGACAACAAACGAATGCCATGAAGAGGGGCCTCCTTGGTGGCAGTCTCCGGGCTGTCACCTACGGAACCGACCAAGGAGGCCTGTACATCATGTTGCACGTTGGTTTGGATCTCAGTCGCAAACGGCTCGACTTCGACTTGTTGTGCGAGGACGGCTCGCGTATCGAGCAGGGCGCGGTGCCGCCAGACGCCGATGGGCTGCGCGGCCTGGCGCGCCGTCTGGAGGTGTATCGCGAACCCGTCTGCGCGGCGATCGAGTCGATGAATGGTGCGCGGTTCGTGCATGACCGGCTCGAGGAGGCGGGCTGGACGGTCGAGATCGCAGACGCGCAGAAGGTCAAGGGGCTGGCGCCATTGGCGTGCAAGACCGACAAGATCGACGCGTGGGTTTTGGCTGAGCTCTCCCGGCGTGATCTGGTGCCAGCGATCTGGCTACCCGATCCCGCCGTCCGCGGGGAGCGCGAGCGCGCACGGTTCAGGCTGCATCTGGTGCGCCACCGCACCGCTTTGAAGAACCGCACCCATCAGACGCTCGTCGCGTTTGGGGTGCCATGCCCGACTGCTGACCTGTTCGGCGAGAAAGGCCGTCAGCTGCTGGCGCGCCTGTCGCTGCCGGACCCCTGGGCGCAAACCGTGACGGCGAGCTTGGCGTTGATCGAAGATCTCGACGCCCAGGTCATCGCCTGCGAGCGTGAGCTGCGCGATCTCGGCGCCGACCACCACTACGTGCCGCTGCTCACGAGCGCGCCCGGGATCGCGTGGGTGCTCGGGTACACGATCGCTTCAGAGATCGGCGACATCAACCGTTTCGCCTCCCCGAGCAAGCTGTGCGGGTACACCGGGCTGTGCCCACGCGTCTACCAGTCCGGCGAGCGCGACCACCGAGGATCGCTCTCCAAGAACGGCCCGAAGTACCTGCGCTGGGCGCTGATCGAGGCCGCCGTCCACGCCGCCCGGCACCCGGTCTACCGCGAGCGCTACCAGCGCACCGCGACACGCCTGGGCCGCCAGCGCGGCAAGAAGATCGCCCGCGTCGAGATCGCCCGCAAGCTCGCTGAGGCGATCTGGCACATGCTCAAGAAAAACCAAAACTTCGCTCCGGCAGGCGCCCCATCTTCTCTGGCCGCGCGACGGCCCCCTGACGAGATGCGCCACCGGACGCGAGGACTCCCATCCAGCCTAGTCATCCCATGAGGACGCGATAGAGAGATGAGCCCTCGCTCGAACACCACGACAACGCGAAGAAGGAGGACCACCACCCCGTAGCGGAGCTGGGAACGGCCGCCCGCGTCAAGCGCGCACACCCCCGCCACCAACCCGGGCTACGACGCGAATGCTCGCAGGCACTTCCGCGCGCTTGACCCAGCCAGCCGCCCCCGCTGAAACCCGCAATCACTTCCGGGCTGACGCCCGGCACCCAAAAAAGAACCTTCACTTGACACCTGGCCCCTCTTCATAGAGAGAAGAAGCAGGTCGTCAAGACCGTCATAGAGAGCATCCTCCTCAGACACGAGGCCGGACGCTGGGCAGCGTAGAAGACGAACCCTCCACAAACCGACGAAGACCAGTCGGCCTCAGCGACCAGCGATGCCAACCACTTGACAGCCTCCCCCAACGGGCGAGGCTGGCTACCTCCGATGAGGCGCCGCCTACGGCCTCTTATATCCGCTCGACGGTCTCGGCGAGTTGGGGATCACGCCCAGCGTCCAGCGCAGCGGCGATTTCCTCTATCACCCGAGCCGACCGCCGCCAGCCACTCACCCGCCACGCCAAGACTTGCGCACCGCCACCGACCGGGACGGCCCGGACGACCCACGGGCGTCCAAGCAGCGTCCGTCCGACAATACCCGCCGCGACAACCAGGCCGAGGACGACCAGCTCGATGCCGAACAGCAACAGCGGGATTACCACAATCGCGACCACCGCCACCCCGACCACAACGAGCACCGCTGCACCAAGATCAACATCACCGATGTCGGGGAGCATCAAAACCGCTTCAGCCGCCTCTCCCGCGCGTGGCTTGCCAAACCGCACCCTGCGCCAGTGCGGCAAGCCACGACTAATCCAGCGACGACCAATCCGCCACTCCATGCCGGCTGGGGTCAGCGCCACGCGAGAGCCGATCACGGCCAAATGACGGATCGCTGGCGTCCAAACTTCATGCGCTCGACAATTCCCCAGAGCTGGGCACACCCGATCCACCCGCGCTCAAGTGGAGATACAGGACAACGCTAGCGAACGCCCCAACCGGCGCCGCAAGGATCTCAAGGAGAATGCGAATAACTATGCCACCAACAGAACTCGCAGAATTCGCGGCGAGATCAGCCCCAGAAGTGACAAGACCCACCACAAAAATCGTGACAAAAATCACCCAAAACACAGACCACCCGTTGCCCCGCACCAACTCGCGACTACGCCCAAGCGCTCGTAGACCACTCGGTCGCTCACGAACAACAACTGGCACCGCCACCGACCAAACAGTGGCAAGCACCAATCCAGGAACCACCAAAACGACGAAACCAAGGAATACCACCACACCAGTTACTAGCGCAACAAGCATCACACGACCAAACACAGGCGTCACCCGACCTAGCGTCTCACCTACGTCTGAATGACTACGGTCTCTCTGACCGTCAGCAACAAGCCCGACAGCGATCGCCGTGAAGACCGCAATAGCTATATCCGACACCAGAAATGAGATGTATACCATCGAAGGCGAGACGCTCACCAGGATTGCGGCGAGTATACCGGCTACACCAAAGACGAGGATGGAGTAAGGGAGCCAAACGATAGCCTGATCCTTGTAAACCGCCAGCGTCTGCCGAATGACGGCGCCACCATGTATCCGGGACATAAGGATCGCTAACCCACCGTCAAACGAGAGCCCGACCCCCGCCCTGACTCAATACACAAGACACACACTAATCCGTACCTCACTTTACCTATGCTCATGGGCTTCCACACGGACCCTTCGCATAAAAGAGTTCGTAAGTGCACTTAGCGAGGCTGAAGATTTCCTTACCAATGCCAAAGATTTTCTTCACCCGAGACTCAAATTCACTCCACGAAACCGTCTGTTCGCCCACGAACCGCCAAGCGGCATGTGCTGCCGACTTCAACGCTCGCCAGCCTTTTTTGATCACACCCAACGCGTCACCCAACAGGCTCACGTACCGCATACACGACTCTATCCGGGAAGTACGGTGAGGATTCGCTCGACATTCATGCGCGAGTTCATCCAGCCTTTCATTTTCGCTGGTACCCAATGGACCGCTCGCTTCAGTCCCCGTCAGCGGTTGGACTAGGAGCGCGGGTTCAGCGTGTGCTTCTTGCTGTCCTTTACTGCCTGGGTGGTATGCGGCTTCTTCGTACCATCCTTCTTCTTGATGTCTACGGAGCACTGAGCCTGTGCATACAGTCGCGCCGCTGTACGCATAGATTCGGCCAGTCGATCCTAGGCAGAGGGCCATACGACCGCATGCGGCGGTCTTTCCAGAGCGTCGTAAGCATAGAAATCGTCGTCGCATGACGCGCTCGTGCTGGTCAAACCGGACCACCACCACCGGCGAGCATCCTCTCGCGAGCTTCGCGAGCGTCCGCGACGATCATCTGCACATTCTCGTTTTCGTCGTCTTCGAAACGCGTGACCAGCTCATTAAGCGTAAGGATCGCTTCATCGTTGCGATTGAGTTTGTCGAGTATGCAAGCCTTGCTATACAGTGCCGAGGCTGGCACTTCACCAGTCTGTGGACCAGTCGTGGTCGCGAAACTTCTGAGTGTATCGTCGAACATCACTAGTGCCTCCTCACCATATTGATTCACAAGCTCCTCGAAAACTTCCTCGGATTCCTGTACGCGTCCGAGCCGGTCAAGCGCTGTAGCTCTGCTGTATAGAGCTACCGTGATTAAGCGACGCAATCCAGGCTCATGGGCATCCTTGAACGAGTCGATTAGCTCTCCAAATGTATCGACGGCTTCTTCCAAACGCTCATTCGCGAGGAGGGCTGTTCCCTTGGCGACCAATGCTTCGGCGAGGAGTTCACGCTGATCGGGATCTGTCTTATCGTCGGCACGCTCGATCAATGCTTCAGCCAACACAATCCCCTCCGTGGACCGTCCCATAGCTGGAAGCAAACTGGCCTTTTCTCTCAGCGCCCTCGCAACCAGGCTGCTCAACGCCGGCACATCCGCATCCCCATACCGCTCCGCGATCTCAGACCATGCAGCGATCGACTGTCCCAACTGCCCCATCTGCTTCAAGCAGTATGCCTTATAGCCCAGAGTGTAAGCCAGCACCTCGCCGAGTTTCGAATCGTCCGCGCCGGAGAAGCGCGCGATCGTATCCTCAGCGACCGCGACCGCCTCCTCCCACCGACCCATCCTACCGAGTGCCATCGCCTTGTTGTTCAAGATTCTTGCAGCATGGACACGCAACTCAGACTCTTCTGCTTCACCGAACTGAGTGACCGACTCGTCCGCAATCACGATCACATCCTCGTTGCGGCCATCATCGAGCAACAACGACGACTCCCTCGCAAGTACGTCTGCGATTTTCGTGCGTGCATAAAACTCCGTCTTCGCACCATAGCGTCGCACAACCTCGTCGTAGCACTCAATCGCGTCTCGCCTGCGCCCAAGCTTGTCCAGTACCCAGGCCCGACTACTCAAAGCGTCAAGACCCGCATATGGACGTCCCGGCGGAGGATCATCGCCAAACCGAGACACCGCCTCCTCCTCTACCGCCAGCGCCTGCCTATACTCGCCAGTCCCGCATAGAGCGATCGACTTGTTTTGCAGCGCAACAGCGACCGACTCACGCAAGTCCGGCTCCGCCGATTCTCCGAAGCGCGCAAGCAAGCCATCCCATACCTCGAGCGCGCGCCCACGCTTACCGTCATCTGCGAGCAACTCGGCCATTCTGTTCATCGCCCTCGCTACCGCCTTTTGCACAGCCGACTTTTTCACGCTGCCATAACGCTCCACGAGCTCGTCGAGCAGCGCGATCCCTTCTTGCACGCGACCAAGTTCTACCAACGAAAACGCCTTGCGTCTTAGTCCGTCAACCACCAGATCGAGGCGTCCCGAGGGGGGGTCGTCAGCAAAACGACCAAGCAATGCATCGGCGGCTACGATAGCCAACTCGTGTTGCCCAGCGTTGGCCAACTCGTAAGCTCGCTTGAGAACGATCCGTCCGATTGACTCCCGCGCTAGCGACAGTGAGCGCTCGGGATCAACCGCTTCTCTGGCGCGCATACACCACTCATTGAACGCAGCGTCAGCCTCACCGAAACGATCCATGCAGACCAGCGCAGCCCCCTTCTTGCCCAATGCGATACGTATCTGTTTTCTCAAGTCTTGCTGATCCGTATCTCCCCACCGCTCGACGACCGCGTCATAGCACACGATCGCGTCCCCATAATGACCTCCCGCAACAAGGTCATCACCATCACTGATCAATGCCATCGCAGCGTGAAGCGGAGTCCCAGAATCAATAGATTGCGTGTCACCTCTACCCATAGATCAATCTCACTAGCTTTGAGCCTCCGTCAGTCTCCATCATCGAACGATGACTCAAGCATTAGATCCTCCGCGTCCTCCTCCCCTGAGCCACCTCCCGGTCTTGCCTCCACCGTCACCGCAGGAGGATGTGCCATTTCATACTCATGCTGCCTCTCCATAAAATCATCCCCACCGCACCCGATAGCAAGCGCGGCTACAACCCTACATGTAATCCTGAATTGTCGAGGGGAAAAATGATGGGTCATGACCTCAAAGTGAGCGCATGGTCCATCTGAGTCGGCTACACACAGTGGGACGACAGACCCGAGAAGGGAAGCACCTTCACCTGTGCCTTCAGTTCCTAGCGGCTGGTAGAGCATGCCTTCTTCTGTATGTGCTTCTGCCTGTCCTTTAGTGCCTGGATGGTATGCGGCTTCTTCGTCTTCGCTTTCTTCTTCCCACCATTCTTCTTCCCATTCTTCGCCTTCGGCTTCGCTTCCGTACATAGCCGCGTAGGCCGCTGCTTGTTGTGCCGCTTCGGCGGCTTGGCGTTCGGCTTCGGCCCTAGCGGCTGCTTCTTCGGCGGCGCGTATTTCTGCTGCTCTGACCGCCGCTGCTTCGGATGCTCGCCCGCCGACGTATTTTTCGTCGAATTCGTCGATCGTCGCGGTGTAGTCGCCAGTCAGATCATACGTGTTTAGAGGATCACCGTCTGTATACGCATATGCGTTGCCTGAACCTCCCGATACCGGGTCGCTCTGCAGGAACCGTCCAAGCTGCGGCACGTACGATCTCGCACCCATGGCCTGAACCCCGGACGGTAGTTCGGTCCGTATCTCATGCGAACCCAGCCACGAATACTTCGGCGGAGCTTCTGTGGCGGGAACTCCGAACTCCGTCGGTTCAGCAATCGTGGACGCAAGTTTGCTCGTCGTTTCCGAGTCCTGCGCCGTCGCCACAATATCACCATGCAAGTTCGTCAGCTGAAGCACCGGCACTTCCGCATCGTACTGTGTCGCGACAAGGCCACCCAATACGTTAATATCGCGTGTCGTGCTGCCTGATAGTTCGCTTGTCCACGCCACAGTGTCGTCAGGTCCGGTATAGTGTAGTGTTTCAGTCGCGTCGATTTTGCCTGTCGAGACGATTTCGCTCGCCCTGCCTGATGGATCAAGATTATAGCCGATCGCCTGACCGTTCTGTTCTTGGGTCGCAAGTTGACCGTCTACGTAGAATCCACTCGACAGTTCGCTCCCACCCGCATCGCCCGCCGGAAGCTTCGCGGTTTCGCCAAACGGTTCATATGCCACGCCGGCATCCGTCAGCTGGTCCGCTTCATCATAGGTATGTTTTTCCACCACGCTCGATTCGGTAGCGCATTCGTTTTTGCCGTTTGGTGGGTATGTCGTAAGACTGGTGCGGTTGGTGTCTTCATCGTATGCGTACCGACGGGTCACGCATCCTTTGCCAACGGGAGTCTGGGTAGCTTCGACCAAGCGACCGATCGTATCATACGCGTAGGTGTCCTTGCCAAGACTACTTGTCTGAACGCTCCACTGGCCATGAATCGTCGGGACAGCGGTGTCTTTGAACCATTCACAGTTTTCGGTACAGTGAGTTTCCTTTTTATAGACGAGGCCAACTCTTTCTCCAGCAGGATTCTCTGTATAAGCTGCCACCATCCCGTTTGGATAGGTCTCGCTGGCAAGGTTTCCTTCGACGTCGTATGTAGCCGCAAACGTCCCTATGCCCGAAATCGCCGCTTCATCCAACAGACCTGTCGTTCCGTTGTACGAAAGCGTTTCCGTGCCCTCGGCGTTGCTCGCGTGCCGCAAGCGTCCGTCCTTTTCTTTTTCGCCCTCGTAAGAACCTTCGCCTTCGTATTCGTAGGTAGTAGTATCGCCCACCGCGTCGGTGTAACCGGTCAACTCGCCTACCTTGTTATATGTGCTCTTCAGCGACTCGCTACTGGTCGACTGTTCGTCAAGAGCTCCCGTCGCTTCGTTATACTTGTAGGTGACCTTCGGTAGAGCTTTGCCGACGACACCGCTCGTTTCGCTTGTGGTGAGACGTCCCGCTTCGTCATACGTCTCGGTAGTGGTCCGCGTTGATTCCTGCATTTCGTATTCGCCGGTGCCGCTGCTCGTACAATTATCGTTAGTATATTTGCCTTTCCCGGCAGCAACTTTGACGCACACACTCGCTTTGCTCGTGCCTGTCAACGGCTCGCCGTATATATTGTATGCCGTCGTGGTGTCGACCGGAAGATTGGGAGCGCCCGCGACGTTTGGTTGCTTGCCCGGAAGCGTTTCGCACACTAGCGTCGCCCATTCAGGATGTTCGCCGCACTGCGGAGAACCGGCATCAGGGCCCGCCGTGTAGTAGACGGTCTTCGTATCGTGAGGGCTTTCAGCGCCGGTGCTCTTTGGCATTCGTGTTTCCATGACGCTCCCGGTCATTTCTTCATATAGGGTTGTATGAGTAATTTTTAGACCGCTTGGATCGCTTGTAACCGACGTCGGCTTGCGCAGCTTCCACCCCAGGTTACCTTGCCCCGAGTACGACGTCGCAACCGTGCGGACGTCCTGTTCGCCTTCGCTTTCCGTCTGAGCGCCCTGCGTCATTTTTGTCACCAGACGGTACGGGCCATCTTCACTTGGTGCATTCAGGTCGTATTCATAGTCAGTGTGGCTACGCGCCTGGACTTCTTTGCCGTTGCCGAGCTTGACGAGATGACGCGGTCCGAGCGTCGAAAGCAGCTCGGTGCCTTCAGTGTTGTATGTATTCTGCGTGTCCAGAAGTTTTGCCGCTTCCGCTGGTTTCGCTTCTTTGAGAGCCAGGGTTCGGTTATCCGCGCTCAAAGTGCGCACAACATCATTGCTTGAGTTGTATTCGCTTGTAGATATTCCTTCGGTCGGCATGGCGACATTGACTGTACGGCCTGTACTATCGCGGTAGTAAATCGTCGCACGTTTATAGCTCGTGGCAGGCCATGATTGAGGTTCATCGGGCGGAAAGATAGCGGAGGCTTCCGTCGGATCGTCTTTTTGTGCCCATCCTTCTTCCACTTCTTTGGCGCCCATCGCATGCGGCGCGCCACTACCCGATATGGGCACGTTATACTCGATAGTAGATCCGGGCTGAGGCGCAACCGCTTGTCCTTCCACGACTGTCGGGGGCACCCACTTCTCGATCCTATCATCCCCAATGTCGCCAGCCCAAAGGTCTCCTTTCGCGTCAACGGCGATGCCATCAGCATCTTCGGTCTGACCGTTACCTTTACCTTTCGAACCCACAGTGAGCATATATTCACCAGTCGAAGTAAACTCCTGGATCCTGCCATCTTCGTAATCGGCTACCCAGACTGTCCCACTTGGCCCGATAGCTATTCCTATAGGGTCTTCCAATTGTCCGGGGCCGCTACCCTTCGATCCAAACTGCCGCACGTATTGATCTTGTGCGTTATACTCTTCAATACTATCGTTTCCGCAACCCGTTAGCCATACATTACCTTCCGAATCTGCGGCTATACCACACGGGTCGGCGATCTGCGTGATTTCGACTTCCCATTCCCCTTTCTTATTAAACTCCTCTAGACTATCCTTAACCAAATCCGTTACCCACACATTCCCTTTTGGATCGACGGTGATACCAAACGGCCACTCAAACGCGCCTGCTATTGTCCCCTTATAACCAAGCTGCTTTACATATTCGCCTTTTTCGTTGAACTCCTCGACTCTGTAGTTACCAGTATCGGTCACCCAAACGTTGCCTTTGGAGTCGGCTGCGATACCGGTCGGATCTTCAAACTGCCCATTACCAGTTCCTTTGGATCCCACTGTTCTAATGTATTCGCCTTTTTCGTTGAACTCCTCCACACGGTCATTACCCGAATCAACAACCCACACATTGCCTTTAGGGTCTACCGCGATTCCTTGGGGTGATTTGAACTGTCCCGCTCCACTTCCGGCAGAGCCCGTTTGTAGGGAATACACAGGTTGCCCCACCTCTTCACTAGTTACCGCTGTGGCGTTTACAGAGCCACCGCCGTTGGTCGCTGTAACCGTCGCTCTAAGCGTATGCCCGATGTCCCCATTTGTCGGTGTATAGTTTGCATTCGTCGCACCGCCGATCGGCACGCATTCGCCCCCGGTTGCATTGCAATCATACCACTGATAACCGTACACAACCGGACTACCGGTCCATACCCCGTATGACACCGCCATCCTATTTTTCACTACAGGCGTGCCGCTCAGCTTTGGCGCTTCGGTGTTTACCGGGAGCGCACCCGCCCACAAGGGCGCTGTAACCGGTGCCTGAGCCGTCTTCAACACTCGCCCGGCACCCAGGTCCTGGACTGTAGTGCCGTAAACGAATGCCCATGTCTCCTGGCCAGGAGCGGTGACCGCGGTGATGTGACCTTCGCTATCATACCCATATACCGTCTTCAAAGTAGGAGATATCCTTGGATCCCATTCCGCTCGCAACCTACCCTGCTTGTCGTAGAAAAAGCTCTTGACAGGCTTTTCCTTCATCACGGCTTTTTCAAATGCAACAAATACAACTTCCTTCAAACGCCCGTCGTATTCACCCCATTCGCTCTCATTTTCACCCGTCGCTTTCGTTCCTTTCGCATAAACAAACTTCAAAGCGCGACAGCCGGGTTTTAGTTCTTTGAGTTCTTTACCCACAGGACACGTAATGCCTGTCGCCACCGCACCCAACACCATGGATGGTCGGGTCACCGATTTGCCTTCGACGCTCGTCGTTTCCGATGAGAACGTGACTGTTTCGCTCGGTAGCACACCTTTCTGCACGCTCGGCAGCCAGAGCGTGCCAGTGCCGCCCGCAGGCACCCTGAACCCAGTGCTAGTGCTCACTGCGGCGTTCTTGAGTACAAGTTCTTTGACGCCTTCATTCGTGATTTCAGACAAGGACAGGTTAGGATCGCCGCGTGGCGATTCAAAACCAGTTTCCTTCTTATCGAAAATAGTCTCCGCGCCGGTCGCGCCGACGAGGACCATACTTCCGTTGGGCTGCTCGGTTATACTCTGCTGGCCAGCCAGGCTGGACGTCCACTGGGACCCAAACGCGCCCGTTTCGCCTGACGTGGCTCGTGACCGGTAGCTGTCGCTTACGACCAACCCGTCGCCCATCGAGACTCCCCCACCGCTCAACACCAACTGGCCAGACTGCGGATCTACCATACCGGGTCCCATGGCGATCGGTGAAGCGTGGCGAACCTGAAGCGTGAAATTCTTTTCGGCGACATTGCCCGCATTATCTGTTGCGACTACCGTCATCGTGTTAGACCCAGCACCCAATTCTTCACCATTAACCGTCCATTCACCGCTAGCAGTGCATGGCCCGCTCGAACAGAATGCCTCCGGCACTTCACTCAATCTATGCCCGTTGATATAAACAACAATCGACTTCACGCCAGAACTGGGCGTTGTACCTTCACCATCTGTTGCCTTCACCGTGAAATGGTACGTTGCGTCCCCGATTACGTTCCCACTGGGCAAACCCAACAATTCAATGCTGTGCGGCGGTGCGTTATCTAGCTTCAACGTCATCCTCGCACTTGTTGCTTTCAAATTTATCGAGTCGTCGACTTCGCCTTCGATTATATCTTCACCTTCAGGGAGCCCCGAATCTAGCAGCGGAATTGAGGCAGGCACACCTTTTGCGCCGGTAGGGCAGGTATCTTCATCACACTCATTGCATTGCACCCCCACACAATCGCTTGGGAACCCTTCGTAGTTCCGGAGTTCCCATCCTGGCTTACTCGGCGACTTCAACTTTCCTCCATACAACCCGAGCCCAGGATCAAATGCGTCGAGCCCAACAATCGATTTGTTACTGGCCCAAGTTCCTGCGTACAATGGATTGGTGACCCCTTTGATCGTTGGATCATTTGTGTCAAGTTTTACGGACGGTCCTTTTTCTTGGAGCAAATAGACTGATGCAGCCGTTAGGTCGGTGTGGGATATCCCTTGTCCCGTTTCGATCGCTCTGTCTTCCAAGTATGCGCGGTTTTCCTTATTGGTGGACGTGACAGTTCCGGGTTCACATGACACAGTGCATATCGTGTGCGTACTTTCACCTGAGGCCGGCTGAGCTTCTTCAGCTTCCACGCTACTGCCAGGGCTCGCAATCGACATCAAGCTTTTTAGGTAGGGCAGATCTTCCTGTTTCGTCGTAGCGGTAAACCTATAGATGTGAGATTCACCCTGAGTCGGGTACACCACGTACCCATACTGCCCCGCGCCTGGGGATTCCACGTCGATTTCCGCCCAATCATAGTAACTAACCTGGCTAAAGGCCGAGCTATTATCCGTCGAAAAAGCCCAGTTATTGTTTTCGTGACTAAGATAGATTTTATTATCTATTATGGTAGGATCGACGACTATCGGGTCACGATATTGACCGGACTTGTGTTGAACGCTGACTGTGATAGTATTACCGACTGACACACTCATGGACACCACGACCTGCGAACCTTCGGCGTCATACGCGCTCGGAGCAGGAATCACCGCGATCGCCTGGCCTGCATCCATCACCTCTACCGCCCCCGTGGAAACCTGTACAAGCGAGGCCCCTTCCGGCATACGGACTTTATAGTACAACTTCTGCGGCGATCGTTCGCTGCGCAGCACCGTCTCGGTACTGAACCCGTACGTATTTGGCTTGACAATAGTGTCCATGTCCAAAGATCCGCTCGACGGGGATTCGCTGTCGCCGTAGAACACGGTCGCACCATCCACCACGCCTTCCCCACCCAGTGCTGTACCGTGTTCATCGACGGGAACCAAACCGACGTCCGAACTAGTTAGTACAGGTCCTTCCGACAAGCGCTTCGGGATAAGCACCTGTGCGTCACTATTTGGCGTCTTCACCTGAAACCCGTGGCCGGTTTCCACCAGCCTCAGGTCGATCGGCGCATTTTGGCCTTCGTGCACTTCAGTTGCGATCGGCAGCAACGACGAGAGGCCAGCATGACGACCGTCGGAGAGTTCGACGCTGGCGGAGCTGCTTGAGGAGTAGGACAACACGCGTGCGCCTTCAGGCAACACCGGGAAGCCGCCCGCGGGCTCATCGACCAACGCTGGGAAGGCTTCGCCATCCACACTTGCAGCCTGATCCGAACTCAACCCTTCAAACTTCGAGCCGGATTCAAGCTTTTCAGCAAGGATCTCCGGGTTTGCAGACCTCGCCTGCCTTTCTGCAGCCACCTCTTCAGGTTCCATGGGAGAGCCCACCACCGTCAGCGGATCGCCGGCCAATATCATAGAATCCGGTTCGGACGTAGCACCATCCGCGCTCGGCAAGAAAATCCAGCCTGCCACCGCTGCGACGCAAGCACACACGACGACGTACAACCAAAGCCGAGCCAACCACGCCCAACCTTTACTTCGAGACGACGCGACCCGCATGTCGAGACCCTCCTCAACTAACATGATATTTTGCTTTTACTAATGAGTCATAATGTTTGCAACGGCACTCGGCGTTGCCACCGTTGCTTATTTTGAGAGATAAGTGCGTTCGGCCTTTCGCTCATGTTTTGTTCCGCCATTGCGGCTTTTGGCGTCGGGAAGATAGCTTTCCCACCGTCGGGCGAGCTGATAGCGACGGTCATCGCGCTCTTCGAGAACACCGAGGGCCACCCATGTCCTCAAATATCGCCAGAGGGTCGTAGATCCGATCCCAAGTTCCTCGGCCAAGCTGTTAACGCCGTGTGACTCGCCGGAAGCAAACGCGCTCAAGACCAACAGACTTCGGACAACTGACTGCGAGAGCCGACGCGAGCGGAGGACCGGATCGTGCGCGAGATGCTCGAGCCTCGCGGGTTTGCCTGCGCCATTCAAGGCCAAGATCACACCCAACAGCCCGCCCCCACCCTTGCGACTCGCCGCCTCCTGTTGCACCAAATCCTGGACCTGCCCGTAAGACAGAACGAGCGAGAACTGTGGCCCAGACTTCTCCGCCGTCACGACGGCTCCCGTGCAGATCCTCTCGTCCGTGGGTGAAATCTTGCCTGATCGGTCTGCATGGTGTAGTTGTCGCGTTCGTCCCATCGATCGAATCGTGAACGATTCCACGGCCCGATATAAGGTGTGCGCTGAATATTCGGACCGCTGAATAATCGGCCCGGCGACTATTCAGGGGCGTGACTACCGGTGTCGTTCGTCCCGCGGGAGCCGACGCAAGCGCATCGCCGCCCGCATCGGTCGCGCGATGGGTCCGATCGAGCGCATCAAGTCGTCGGCGACTTGAGCCGCGAAGCCAGCAGTTACCGATGAGGATGAGAGGTAGAACGCGACGATCCCGTAGAGAATCACGATGTGGCGGCGGCGATTGTGCAGTCTGCCAACCTGCTCGACTGCGTCCCCCACTACCGCCGCCAGGCGCTCGGCTGCGTGCGCACTGTCCCGGTAGCGAGCTGTAAAGCTATGGTTCGTTGTGCTGGCGTCGCTGTCGTGGTCAGCGAGGCTGTCGAGCAAGGCGCTAATCGCGCAGATTGGCGGGAAGTAGGCTGAGTCGAGCCTAGCTGCGTCTCGAACGGTGCCCCTTGGCTCTGCCGCAAGACCAAACAGAGCGTGGATCGCCAGACATGAGATTCCACCCGCCGCAACCTCCCACCACAGGTAGTCGCGTCCAGGCACCTGGTCACGGCACCAGTCGATCATTCCTCGCTCCTCTCCGATGGCAAGCGCGTGGTTGTGACTTTGGGCCCAGCCGCAGCGTTCGGTCGCCCCTGCTAGCATGGGCGCGATCACGGCCGTCGAGGGTAGGCTCCAGACGATACTTTTGCACGCGGTGACGAGCGTTTGAACGTAGCCACCGTCTTGCGATGCTGGATTGTGCTTATAATAATCGCGCGGTGGTAGATCCGACACAACCGCATCGGTGAGCGCATTATGTAGTCGCAGCCCATTTCGAAGGTCCGTGGACCCGGGCAGCTCGTTGACGGCGTCGAGATAGTCGTACAAGAGTTGGAAAGCGACGATCAATCGTATAACGCTGGTTCGTTCATGACGGGGTGCGAGCACCGCGAAAAAGGCGGCTGCCTCGGGGTTCAGTCGCTCGACTGTCAGCTTGTTAAGCGCCTGCTCGCGCAGCACCGGATCTGGAATGCCTCGCGCGTACGTTTCCCATCTCGAAAGCTCGTGCCGTACACGAGGATAGATGCTGAACCAGTAGATAACGCTCAAGCCGAACAGCAATATCGCAGTGTCTAGGCTTGACCCTATAGGCGACCTGTCATGTCCTTGACGCCCGTTTGTATTCACTGCGACGCTGCCGATCCAGCTTCTCGGCCTATCTACTCTTGAAGTGCCAAACTAGGCGACACGCGCGATACCACGTAACCAGGCACCGCGAGAACAATCAGCGCGACGGCAACGACAGCAGCCACCGTCTCGACTGTTTGTGGTGCAGCGATGGAGAATGGCGCAGGGAAGCCAGTCACGAGCCTCAGGTAGCGATCGATCAAAGCGTGACCATACGTGCCGACCAAGGCCCCGACCAAGCATCCGGCGCCGAGTACAAGACCGGACTCATACAGCAGTATCGCGCGTAGCTGAGACGGCTGAAAGCTCTGCATCCGGAGCGATGCGAGCGAGCGACGTCTTTGCCAGATCGAGGCTCCCATTGCGGCCGCCATCGCGAGCGCTGCGGCGACTATCAACAGTAGCGATATCTGGTTCAGGCGACTGAGTCCTTCCCGCGCAACCGCGTCGGCCTGAGCCGCCCGCTCGGTGCTCGTCTGTACCTCAAGCCCACCGTAGCCGCCGATGGCGCTTCGCACGGCCCGCTGCACCACAGTCGGGCTTGAGGTGGACGCTATGTCTATTTCGAGAGCCGTCGGATCGCTCGTCGCCCAAGCCCTACGATAGTCGGTATCGTTGAGTATGATTGCACCGGCCGACCAGCCAAGATTGGTTGTCGTAGCGGCTATCCGATAGCCGACCGGACCCGTGGGCGTCGGCAGCGTGAGCACCTGTCCGAGCTTCAGCCGATCTGCCTGCGCAATCTGTTGAGAGATGGCGATCCATCCACCGGCACGCAGGCGGGATGTCGCGAACGCAGCACTTCCCTGCACGATCTGACTTGCGGATAGCATCTGATGCACCTTCGGCGACCTCGCGATGACCCACACTCGACGACCTCCAATGTCTAGAAATCCGCCTTGATAGGACCGCACCGCGACTACATCGTGGAGATGGGCTATACGAGCGCTGAGTTCGCCCCTGGGGAAGCTATTGGTTGCAAGTACATCGCCCCGATTCGTCACCCACAAGCTGGCCGTGGATACGTACTGGGCATAGGAACCATACAACCCGTTCAGTAGGTCTCGATGAGCGCCCTCGGCGGCGACGCTGCCGAAGAGCGCGATGGCTCCCGTTGCGGCGAGCGCCAGAGCCCTCACAGTCGTGGCTCGCAATGCTCGAGTCGCGACCAGCAGCATGTTCAACCGGCGGGTCTTTGCCGCAATCCACTCGCCCGCCCCCACGACAGCAGTGAAACCAAACGGGATCGCCAACAAAGCGGCAAATGCGAGCCCCGCTATCACGCCAACCGCAGCATCGGGACCAAGCACCAGCAGCGCTCCCTCACTCGTGCCAACCAGCGCCACCGCAGCTCCGAAGAGCCATGCACGCGAGCGAATCGACATCGCATGGCCGGGCTCGCCCCCTTCAAAGTACACGCCATCAACGGCACGTGCGCGACGCAAATCCAGCAACGGCGGGCCAGCGGCCAAGCAGGTCGCGACAATTCCGCCGACGATAGAGAACGCGACGGGCTTCCAACCGATCACGGTCTGTGTGCCAAGCGGGAACGCCGCAGCGAGATAGCCGGGCGTCTCGTGGAAGATGCCGCGGGACAACACGTCCCCGATGAACACGCCAGCGATAGAGGCGACAAACCCCAGGCACAACGACTGAAACATGAGCAACTTGACGAGGTCTCTCGGCCGCGCTCCCCCCATGCGCAAGTCGGCGATTACGCGCCTGCGCTCCGGTGCGCTCAGCAACATTGCGTTGAACGCGAGTAGCATTCCGACGAGGGCGCTGACAGCCGCAAAGAAGCCAGTCGCCTGAGCGTTTGGGATCGTCGCCTGTTTGAGAAGCCGGACATCCTCGGTTGCCGGCGACACCGTCAGACGCCCCGCGGCGAGCGTTTCAAGCTCGTGCCGCACCTGCCGCTGCGCTCCCCTTCTCGTCTCAACCAGCACGCTGCTGACGCGATCTTGTAGCCCGGCAATTTGTTGAAGCAACCGCAACGGTACGATGGCAGCCATCGCGTTGGACAGGTCGCCAACGGTGTCGGGTCCGAGTACGACACTGACCTTGACCGCCACCGCGCGCCCATGCACCAGCAGCGAAACCAGGGGCGAGGGCTTCGATATCCCCGAACCCAGCGTTGTCGAGACGCCAAGCGCGTGGGCCGTGGCGCTTGGGAGCATCACCGCGTCTGACGAGAGCTTTTCCAACGGTATGCTCCGGGCCAGCCCATCGAGTGCGGCAAGCGTCGGTGCGGCACTCACAATCTGGACCGATACGCTGCGACCGTGAGCACCTTGTACCGTCCCATTGAGTTCGAGGACCGGGGCGACCTGCTCGACACCGGGAAGAGCACCGACGCGTTCCACCAACTGCTGATTGAAACCCGAAGAGCCGCGCGCACTCAACTGCAGGTCCGCCGCGCCGACGATGCTTTGAACGATCTCGCTGCTCCCGCTCGTGATGCTGCTGTTGGCAACCTGCACGGCGAATACGAGCGCCACGCCGATCGCGATACCAGCCCCGGCAAGTAGTTCCTGAACCGGATACGTACGAAGACGGCGACCGTAGAAATAGGTGAGCGCCGAGAACCTCACACGCTCACCCGATCCCGCGGGCCAAACGAGTCGACAGCGCTGGGATATCGTCAAGCTCAGCGGCAAACTCGCCCTCGAGGAGCTTGCCGTCGCGCAACCCGTACACTCGGTCGGCGATCCTCGCGGCCTGTGGATCGTGGGTCACGAGCAATACAGCCGCACGCTGGTCGTGGGCGATGCCGGACAGCAACCTGAGTATCTCACGCCCACGTCGCGTATCGAGACTGCCAGTGGGCTCATCGGCGAGAATCAGCCGTGGATCGTTGACGAGCGCTCGAGCGATTGCCACGCGCTGGCGCTCTCCCCCAGACAGTCGCTCTGGAACGTTATCCAGGCGATGAGCGAGCCCAACCCGCTCAAGCCAGTTCGCAGCCGCGCTTCGAGCGTCCTTCAGGGAGACGCCGTCCGCCAATAGCTTTACAGCGGCATTCTCCGTAGCTGGCACTCCATTCATCAAATGGAAGGACTGGTATATGAAGCCGACGTCGCGCCGCTGATAGTCGGCGATCTCGCTGCCGGACATGTTCGCCAGATCATTGCCGGCGAACAGAACCCGCCCCTCGTCTGGATTGAGCAGCGCCGCGGCAAGCAGTAGCAGCGTCGTCTTACCCGAGCCTGACGGACCATAAAGTGCGAGCATCTCCCCTGCGTCGATCGAGACGCTCACCCGGTCGACCGCACGCACAACCTCCTCGACATCCGTGTACCGCTTGACAACCCCCTCGAACCGAAGGACGCTCACGCTGATTTCCCTACGCGCCGGCTCATCCAGCGTCAGCTGACTCAGCCGCAAGCCTAAGAGTGGCAACAGGCAGACGAATGATGTCGGCCTCGGAGGACTGCACCTCCCCACGAAGCTCGCCCTCATCGAGCGCCATAACACGATCGACTCCGGACAGGCACATGGCGTCAGCAGTGCTCATCAGAACGGCGACGCCACTGTCTGCAATCGTTCGCAACAGGCGCAGAATCGGATCGCTGTCGAGCTGGCCTACCGCAACTGTCGGCTCGTCGATGACGAGGAGCGTCGGCGACGCGATCATCGCTCGGGCGATGCCGACGCGTACGCACTCCGTTCCGTCCAGCTCATGTGGCTTCAGATGAGCACGGTCGGCCACACCCATTCGCGAGAGCACCTCCTCGGCGACCCGTCTCGCCGAAGGGAGCACGGCGCCCTGCGCGAGCAAGCCGGTCGCCACGTGGTCGAGGACACACTCGCCCTCCAACTCCGAGAACGACGTGCGACAATAAGCGACGCGCCGCCCGATTGCACTGCTCGCGGAGACGAGTTCGACCCCCTCGAGCCAGACGGTGCCCTCGTCGGGAAGCTCAAGTCCCGCAACTATCCGGAGCAGCGTGCTTCGTCCTGACTTGCGCGGCCCGAACACACAGACCAGCTCTCCCGACTCGACCGACAACGATACGTCTCGAAGGGCAACACGCTCGCGGCGACCGTGACGGTAACGCTTGCTGACGCCCTGGAGCGAGAGCAGACTCACGACTGCCTCGCACGTTCCGCTGCCAGACGAGGTGCTTGAGCCTTGAGTACCCGACGAGCATGGGTTGCCCAATCGATGCGACCCCGTACCTCACGACGCCGTTGATCCAATACCAGCAACTCGACGAGCTCGGCAACCCCAAGATCATTATGCTCGGGATCCGATGCCGGCAGGGCCTTCATTTCCCGCACGCAGTCAGCCTCATAGCGGTCGATCACGTCCAACACCGCATCCACACCGAGGAAGCAGACCGACACGACGCGCACGAGCAACTCCAGGCGCTCAGGATCCTCCCTCATACGCCCGGCCACCCAGCGGCGGAACGCCTTCGCGCCTCCCGTCGTCACGCGATAGCTACGCCTCGACTCATGCTGTCTGCGAGCATGGCCGGACGGCTCGATGTCGATCCTTTCGATCATCCCGCCAGCCTGCAAACGGCTGAGAATCCCGTACATACTCGACTTGCTCGTCGGCAACAGCGCACTCAATCGCTGCTCAAAACGCGCGTAGATCTCATAGCCGTGGCTCGGCTGTTCGAGCACCAATGCCAGCACGAGCCATGCTCTGGGCGAGATCGTGCTCTCAGCGACCAGTTCCGCTAAGCCGGTCTCTGCTGTCGAGTGTCGACGCTCGCCTCGTCCCTCGCCCGTCGCTCCCATACCGATCGCCAGGTTATCGAAATCCCAGATAGTGCGCTTTAGAAGTCAAAGATAGCCCATATTCCAACTTCTGCTACCGCGAGTCTAGGACTGTTTCCCATTCGCCCGGCGCCCTGCTCTCCATCTGTGTAGCGAGAGGACGTCCAGAGCCGCCGACATAGACCGCCGGGACATCGAGGTTGTGCGTTTTACGGCAGCAACTCAAAGGACTCGCGGTGACGCGGCTTGACGGTCGCGAAATGACGACGATCGAGCGTGACGATGAGTGGCGCGTCGAGTCGCTCCGCGAGGGCGATCTCGGACGCGTCCGTGCCGCCCAGCGGAAAGTCCTCGTACTGCTTGACGAGCTCGCCCATACGCGCGAAATCCTCGCCGGTGGGTCCCTCGACGTCCAGGTCGCCGAGGCCCTTCAGGAATGCCTGCTCTGCCGTTGGACCGAGGCGTCGTCCGACGAAATAGGTCGCCTCGGCCACCGCAAGCGCAGCAACGACAAGACGCAGGTCCGGCCGAGAGAGCGTCGCGAGCGACGCGGCGTGGTCGTGGTCATCGGAGTCTGCCGCCGCGTAAAGCGGTCCGGCATCAACGATCGCGAGGGTGCTCATCCCACTCGCGCGCAAGCAGCTGCTCCATGTCCCGGCCAGTCGTTTGATGGCCGCTGTGACCGAGCGCGGCGAACGGCAGCGGACGCGCGTCGCCTGGGAGCAGATGAAGATGCTTTGCGAGCGCGTCGCGAACCACCGCAGAGGCAGACGTGGAGCGACGATGCGCCTCACGCGCGAGGGCTTGAGCCAGATCGTCGGGAAGCGAAAGTGTTGTGCGCTTCATACCTGCATGCTAGCCCCCTCAGCCGGCACACCCTACGATCGGTCAGGACCCGGGAGTCCGATCCGGTCTCGCGACCCGCGGGCACGCGGCTCAGCGGATGAACACGCCGTCCAGTGCCTCATCGACCGCGGCGAGCGTGCTGGGGTCGAGCGTTATGCCCGCGGCGGACGCGTTCGCCCGCACCTGCTCGGGCCTGCTGGCGCCAACGATCGCCGAGGCCACGTTCGGCTGGCGCAGGACCCACGCGAGCGCGAGCTGCGCCATCGTCAGGCCGGCGCCCTCGGCGACCGGCCGCAGACGCTGCACGGCTTCGAGAACGGGGTCCCGCAGGAGACGGTCCATGAAGCCGCTCATGCTGTCGCTGGCCGCGCGCGAATCGGCCGGCGACTGCTCTCCCGGACGGTACTTGCCGGTGAGCACGCCCTGGGCGAGCGGAGACCACACGATCTGGGAGATGTTCTCGCGCTCGCACAGCGGGATCACCTCGGCCTCCGGCGCGCGCCACAGCATCGAGTACTGGGGCTGGCTGGATACCCAGCGAGTCGCGTTCGGCAGCGCGAGCGAGGCTTCGATCTTCTCGACCGGCCACTCGCTGAAGCCGATGTGGCGGGCCTTGCCCGCGGCCACCACTGCGGTGAGCGCCTCCATTGTCTCCTCCAAGGGCGTGTCCTCGTCGTAGCGGTGGCACTGATAGAGGTCAACGTGGTCGGTACGAAGGCGCCCAAGCGAAGCGTCGATCTGCTTGTGGATCTGCTCGGCGGAGAGGCCCCGGTCGGTCGCGGACATCGGGAAGTAGACCTTCGTGGCGAGCACGTAGGAGGCGCGGTCATATCCCGAGAGCACATCGCCGAGCAGCGACTCGGCGGCGCCCTGCCCGTAGACGTTGGCGGTGTCGATGAAGTTGATGCCCTCCTCGAACGCCGCGCGAACACAGGCCTCGGCCTGCTCGCGCGCAACCCCACCGGAGTAGGTGAGCCACGAGCCGAGGCTGATCTCCGAAACCTCCAGCCCGCTGGAGCCGAGCTTGCGGTAGTTCACGGATGGCAGGTTACCCGGTTGTTCGAGGTTCAAGCGGCGACCAGCACGCCCGCCATGTCCTCGGCGCTGCGGGTTTCAACGATTTCCGGAAACGTGACGGTCAAACGCCCGTCACGCTCAAGCAGGTAGCGAGGGCTGAAGATCGTCAAGCCGACGATGCGGTGTGTCCCGGGTGCATAGTGGATGGCGTGCCCCTCAGGGGTATCCTCAGCCTCCGCAGGCTCCGGGCTATCCACGCTCAGAAAGAGGATGTCGTTCTCCGGGTCGTAATCGGCGCCGTGAAATACCACCGGACCGATCCTCAAGCTGACGGCTTCCATAGCGGCGGATCCTTTCGATATCCAAATGCGGTGATTACGCGCGCAGGCTTCTGTTCATAGCTTACGACGACAAGCAACCATGCTGTCGGCCCCACACCCATGGAGTAGTTGCGTAGACGGTCAAGGCGTGGATCCGATTCGACGTGATCGGGAGCCTCAACAGTCCGCATGACAGCGGCTTGGTATGCCTCCATCTCAGGATGGATGCACAGAATCTTCTCGATCCAGATGCGCACAAGCAGCACGACCGGTCTGCCATCGCGATCGGCTGCCCGAGCAGCAATCTCTTGTCTTTGCTCCACACCCGTTCAGGATGCATACGACATGGGACGGTACTCGGCGCGACATGATTATCCCGCCCCTACCGGCGCCGTCCCGAGGCGAAGCTCTGCACGGGCGGGGCGACGGCGCGCATGTCCGCTCCGATCTCGGTTCCATCCTGCTGCCCGAAGGCCTCCTCGGGGCCGCCGGCCACAGACAGGCGAGTGACACTCCGCGAAGCCTCAGCCCCCTCGTCCTCCGCCGGAGCGAAGAAGCGCTCGAGCGCCGCCAGCTCACATACGAGCACGTTCAGCACCCCTGAGGGCGCGCGCTCCAGACGGCCGCGTGCCAGCAGCAGCGGCTCGGCGCGGGCGAGCGCGCGGTGGCGCTCATAGACGTCGCCGGGGACGATCAGGTTGACGACGCCCCACTCGTCCTCGAAGAGCAGGAACATCGTTCCCTTGGCCGTGCCCGGTCGCTGGCGCGCGATCACCATGCCGGCCACCGCCACCGAGCAGCCGTGCGGCAGGCGGGCCAGCTGGGCGCTGGTGGCCAGCATCGGAATCGACAAACGTGGGCGCAGCACCGCCATCGCGTGGTCGCTGACCGTCACGTCGCTGGTGGCGTAGTCGGCGAGCACTCGCTGCCAGCGATCGAGCGGGCGCAGGCGGGGCGCCTCGGGCAGCTCGATCGGCAGGGCGAGCTGCACCGCATCCGCGACGGCCTCTCCCGCGGCGGCGATCCCGAGCTGCCACAGAGCCTGCCGCCTGTCCTGCGCAAGGCTGTCGCACGCGCCCGCCCAGGCCAGCCGCTCGAGCGTGCCGCGACTGCTCGCCGCTCGTGCGGCGAGCTCGCCCAGGTCGCGGAACGGACCGCCGCGCTCGCGCTCGGCGACGAGCTCGCGCACCTCCTCGGCGACCACGCCTTTGACGTAGCCCAAGCCGAGGCGCACGGCCAGCCCGGCGTGTGTCTCGCTCTGGCGCTCCGGCGATGCGCTCTGTGCCCTGCCGGCATCGAGCCTCTCGACGGTGCACTGCACCCCCGAGGCGTTCACGTCGAGCCCCAGCACCGCCATGCCCCGCCGCTGCGCCTCGTGCACGAGGCTGTCGGGAGCGTAGAAGCCCATCGGCTGCTCGTTCAGCAGCGCGCACAGGAACTCGGGGCCGTAATGCACGCGCAGCCACGTGGATTGGTAGGCGAGCAGTCCGAAGGCGGCGGCATGGGCCTTGGGGAAGCCGAAGCCGGCGAAGCCGGCCACCATCTCCCACACGCGCTTCGCGGTCTGCTCGCCGGCGCCCACATGTTGCATCGCGCCGGCGACGAAACCCTCGCGGTGGTGCTGCATCGCCTCCTCGGAGCGCTTGCGGCTCATCGCGCGACGCAGCCCGTCGGCCTCCCCCGGGGAGAAGCCCGCGAAGACTTCGGCCACCTGCATCACCTGGTCTTGGAAGATGATCGTGCCGAGCGTGCTCTTCAGCACCGGCTCGAGGGAAGGGTGCTCATAGGGGACCTCATAGGCGGGGTTTTCGCGCAGGCGAGCACGCCTCTCGATGTAGGGGTTGATCGCTCCGCCCTGGATCGGCCCGGGACGCACGATCGCCACCTGTACAGAGAGGTCGTCGAGGTTCTCCGGTCGAGTGCGGCGCAGCGACTGCATCTGCGCGCGGCTCTCGATCTGGAACACGCCGACCGTGTCGGCCGCCCGGATCGCCCTGAACGTCTCGGGCTCGTCGAAGGGTATGCGCGAGAGGTCCACACATTCCCCGCGCGCGCCGGCGATCAGATCGACGCAGCGTTCCACCGCCGAGAGCATCCCGAGCCCGAGCAGGTCGATCTTCAAAAAGCCCGCGTCTGCGCAGGAGTCCTTGTCCCACTGCACCATCTGCCTGCCCTGCATCGCCGAGGGCACCACCGGGCAGCAGTCGATCAGGGGTCGTGTCGAGACCACCATGCCGCCGGAGTGCTGGGAGAGGTGGCGGGGCAGCCGGTATGCCTCTCCCACCAGGCGCGCAAGCCAGCGCCAGCGGGTGGAGCGCGCCTCGGCGGCGATGTCGCGCTGCACCTCTCCCCCATGGTCGGCCATGCGCGCCATGCGCTCGATCTCCCCGGCGGGCAGCCCCAGCACCTTGCCGAGCTCGCGGATCGCCCCGCGTGCGCGGAACGTCGGGAAGGCGGCCACCAGCGCGGCGCGCTCGCGCCCGTAGCGCTCGTGCACGCGCGGGATCAGCGCCTCGCGAATGTCACGTGGGAAGTCCAGGTCGATGTCTGGCAGTCCGCGCAGGTCCTCGTGCAGGAAGCGCCCGAGCAGCAGCCCGTTGGCGATCGGGTCGATGTGGGAGAGGCCGGTCAGATAGCACACGATCGAGGACACCGAGGAGCCGCGACCGCGCCCGGGTGCCAGCAGGGCGCGTGCCGTGTCCCGCCCCCGCACCTCCAGTGCCACTTCGCGTGCCAGCTCGAGCATGTCGTGGTGCAGCAGGAAGAACCCCGCCAGCTCGAGTCGCTCGATCACGCGCAGCTCCTCCTCCAGGCGCGCCTGCGCCTGCGCGCGCAGCGCATTTCCCTCATAGCGAACATCGAGACGCGCCCAGCACAGCTCGGCCAATCGCCGGGGAGCGCTCTCGTCCTCGGCGCCGGGGTAGCGATAGCCGAGGTCGGCGGTCAGATCGAAGCGCAGCCGCTCGGCCAGGCGCAGCGTCTCGCGCACCGCCTCGGGGTGGTCGGCGAAGCGGACGGCCATCGCCTGGGGGCTGCTCATCGCGTGGCTGTGGTTGCCGCGCCGCCGCGGCTCTGAGGCATCGAGCGTCAGGTGGTGGCGCAGCGCCACGAAGGCGTCCTGCAGCTCGGCGCGCGAGCGGGCGTGGGCGTGTACGTTGCCCGTGGCCACACACTTCACTCCCAGCCGCCGCGCGAGCGCCTGCAGCGCCCGGTTGCGCGCCCGGTCATGACGGGCGTAGGGGCGTTGCAGCTCCACTCGCAGCCCCTGTGGTCCAAACGCGTCGAGCAGCAGCCGCGCCGTGGACTCCTCGCGTATGCCGCGCTGCGCACAACCGGTCAGGCACACGAGCCCCTCGGCGTGGTCGAGCACCCTCTGCAGGGACACCGACGGCTCGGAGCGCTCGCGAGCAGCGCCCTCGCGCGTACCGGCATGTGCGCAGGTGAGTATTCGGCACAGGTTTCCCCATCCGTGTGCATCTCCGACAAGCAGCGTCAGGTGAGCCCTGCGCCCCTCTCCCCCGCTGCGATCGTCGCGTATGCCTTCCGGAACGCTCGATGACCCCCGGTCTTCCACGATCACGTCGACCTCCGCACCGTGGATCGCCCGCACACCCGTGTCCTTCGCGGCCTGGGCCAGCTCCATCGAGCCCGACACCGAGTTGTGGTCGGTGAGCGCCAGGGCGTGGTGTCCAAGCTCGGCCGCGCTGCGGGCGAGCTCGTGTGGCAGCGATACGCCGTCCAGGAACGAGTAGGCCGAGTGGCAGTGAAGCTCCACGTAGGGCGGTGTGCCGAGCTGGGCGGATGTCATCGGCGACCCGACTTCCTCACGAGCCCTGGGTGAACCAGCTGCCCGCGCACAGGTCGTGGAACACGATCAGGTTGCGCCCGCGCGCGCTCAACAGCTCCCAGTAGCGGCGGCGCAAGGGCTGCTCGGTCCACCAGCGGTCCTCCACGAGCCAGGACTCGCGCACAGCCTCCACCCGCTCGCCGTCCACCTCCAGGGGGGCTCCGCCGCGCGAGCGGACCCGGGCGGCGCGGGGCAGGTTCAGGGCGCGGGGACGACTCGTCCCGCTCGGCGATCGAGAGGCAGGGGCAACCCGCGGGCGACCGGTGCTCTGAGCGGTTCTCATCCCGGCATTGGCGTGAGCACGACACGACGCTCGGGCACGCGCGAGTCTGGGTCGACGCACACGGCGCGCAGCGCGGCGTCCGCTCCCGCCACGGTGCGGATCTGCTTGACCGCCTCCTCCAGGCGCCCTCGCCTTGCCCCCGCACCCTGCGCAAGCAGCGTGTGTTGCTCTCCGGCGGCGGGACCGAAGCGCTCGACGCCCAGGCGCAGCGACTCGGCGGGCGCCGGCAACAGGGGCAGGCGCAGCGACAGCGCCATGTTCACGCGCCTGGCGTCGCTGAGCGCCTGGCGAAAGACGACTCGCTCGCGCCAGGTTCCCCCGCCCACGAGCCGTGCCGAGAGCACGACCGCGCGCAGCGTCCTTGCGCGGCGCTCGGGACGCGCGAGCAGCCGGTCGACGAGCACCCCGAGCACGCGCCGCAGCATCTCTCCGCTACCGACATCGCCCACGTCCATGCGCTCCTCCAGCGTCTCCTCGGGATCGCGCGGCAGGAGCGGCTTGTCTTCGCCGCTCGCCAGGCGATGGGCGAGGATGCCACCCTCGCCGAAGCGGTCGGCGAGCGCGTCGCGCGCGGCGGAGCGGCCGGCTGTGTGGTCGGAGTAGGCGCCCTCGTGAGTCGAGCGGGCGGGATCGTGACCAGGGCGAGCGCCTTCATGGCCGGGGTGCGCGGGCGCCAGTTCGCGCAGCTCTCCAAGCGTGCGCACGCCGAGGCGCTTCAACGGGCCGACCAGCGCCGCCGTCTGCTCGCGAAAGCCCAGCAGCTCGACCGGGCGAGCGGCGAGATAGCGACTTGCCGCGCGCGCGTCTACGACCTTCGCGCGCCGAGCGCTCGCCTGCAGCGCCGCGGCCAGCGCACAGAAGCGCGTCGGGCCTGCCCCGATCTTTGCCGGCCGCCCAAGCGCACGGCGCGCAAGCGCGATCGTGTGCGCTTGCGAGCCGTGCATCCCGCGCAGCCCGCCTGCCTCGAAATAGGCGAGTCCCTCGCGCGTCGACTCGACCGCGGCGCCGATGTCCTCCAGTGCACACAGGAGCCTCTCCCACTCCTCGACCGCGGCAATCGGATCGGCCGCCACCAGCTCGAGCTCGGGGCAGCGCGCGAGCGCCTCCCCCAGGGCCATGCCGGCGCTCACCCCGAACGCCTCGGCCGCCCCCGAAGCCTCTCCTATGCGCAGTTCTGCTCCCGCCATCGGGGCGAGCGCGAGCGCCCTGCCCGCCAGCGCGCCCGCACCGCCGGCGGCGACCGCTAGGGCAAAGCGGGGGATGTGGACGCACACGACCATGGGCGAACGTATGTTCGCATATGGTCAGGCGCTCGCAACAGACAGTTGGCTCAGTCCATGCCGAGCGGGCCGCTGGCCGACCCGCTGAGGAACTGCCGAACGAATGGATTGTCTGAGGAGAACATGCGCTCGGCGTCGCCGGCTTCCACGATCCGCCCGCGCCACAGCAGCGCGATGTACTCGCCGATCTGGCGCGCGGAGGCGATGTTGTGGGTGACGACGATGTAGGTGCCGCGGTGGATCTCGTGCATCTCCTGGATCAGTTCGCATAGCAGCGCCGTGCGCACCGGATCCAGGCCCGAGTCGGGCTCGTCGAAGATCACGATGTCGGGCTCGGTTACGAGCGCGCGCGCGAAGCCGGCGCGCTTGCGCATCCCGCCGGAGAGCTGGGAGGGAGCGTCGTCCATCGCGTCGGCGAGGCCCACGTCGGCCAGGCGCTGGCGCACCCGCTCGCCGATCTGGCTCTCGGACATGTCGGTGTGCTGGCGCAGGGGAAAGGCGACGTTGTCGAACACCGACATCGACCCGAACAGGGCGCCGTCCTGGAAGAGCACGCCGATTCGGCGGCGCAGCTGAAGCAGCTTCGGCATCGTCAGCGTGGGAACCGAGTTGCCGAGCACCTGGATGTCGCCCGAGTCGGGGAACATCAGCCCGATCAAGTGCTTGATGAGCACGCTCTTGCCGGTGCCCGAGGGACCGAGCACGACGGTGATCGTGTCGTCGGGGATCGCGACGTTGAGCCCGTTGAGCACGGGTATGCCGGCCAGCCGCTTGACGACGTCCACGCAGCGGATCGACCACTCGCGGTCGGTCGACTCGCCCGCCAGGTCCAGGTGACCGCCGGTCGCGTGGTACTGGAACTCCTCGCCGTCGTCCTGCACCCCCACGGGCGCGTCGAGGCCGGCGAGCCGCTCGCCGTCCGTCTCCTCCCCGTGAACTCCCTCAAGACCCTCCACAGACACAGATACTAGTGGTCGGGGAAGACCCGATCAACCGCGACCGGCGATGACCGTCGCACCCGGACGGCGCATACATCGGTACCAGTTCATACACATCCCCCTTGACAAGCCAGGGCCGTTGGGTCTACGATCCGGCCAGGGAGGTAGGATATATGTTCCACAGCAGGCGCTCCGCGGCTGAGTCGGAGCCGGTGCAGGACCCAACCGCAAACGCGGCGACCATCGTGGCGAGCGCTCCACGCCGCGATCCGCGCAGGCGGGTGCTC
Source organism: uncultured Solirubrobacterales bacterium (assembly GCA_963831995.1). Lineage (GTDB taxonomy): Bacteria > Actinomycetota > Thermoleophilia > Solirubrobacterales > Solirubrobacteraceae > Palsa-744. Next base: position 1,008,225 of record CAWHSI010000001.1, read on the forward strand.
GACGCGATGATCGAGACGGTGGCGCTGCGCGGATACGACCGCACCACGATCAGCCGTGTGCTCACGAGCTCGGGCGTGCAGGAGGCGGTGTTCAGCGAGCACTTCCGCGACAAGCAGGACTGCTTCCGCGAAGCCGTCGACGATCTGATCGGACGCGCCGAACTTGCCGCGCTGGAGTGCTTCCAGCGCGAGGTCCCCTGGCACGAGCGGGTGCGCGGCGGCTTGGAGAGCCTGCTCTCGGCGCTCGCCCGCGATCCCGCGGGGACCCGCGTGGTGTTCGTCGAGATGCTGAGCGCGGGAGCCGATGCGCGCGAGCGCCAGCGCTCGGCGCTTGCGCTGTTCGCCTCGCTGATCGAGCAGGGACGCCGCGAGTGCCCCGACGGCGAGCTCCTCCCCGAGCAGACGTCGGAGGCGATCGTCGGCGGGATCGCCTCGATCCTGCACCGCCGTGCGCTGCAGGGCGACACGGCCCGGCTCTCCGATCTGCACGGCGAACTGACGTACTTCGCGCTGCTCCCCTATCTGGATCACGAGCGCGCGATGGCACTCGCCGGCCTGCACGGGGCATGATCTCGCTCGCCAACCGCGGCGCAGGCGCCGCGAGGAGGGCACCTGCGAGAAGAAGCGCCGGGCGCGCTACGGCGTGACCCCCGAAGAAGCGCCGGGCGCGCTACGGCGTGACGTGCGGGAACTGGCTCGTTTGGCCGTTGAAGGTAAACGGCGCCTGCTGGACGCAGGCGGGCGCCGCGACCGAGTTGGAGGCGCTTTCCGGCGCGTTGACGATGTGGTATTCGATCAGCTGTTCGATGATGCTCTTCGTGATCGTGCCGAGTTCCGGCCCGCTCACCGAGGGCGCCGAGTTGGCGCAGGAGGAGCTGCTGAACACCTGCAGACCGCTTGAGAGCGTGCGGAAGGCGCCGGGTTGCGGGTAGGCGTTGCCGCGGTTGGTGCCGATCCGCTGCGGATATACCGACAGCCCTTCGGGGGCGAGCACGTTCATCACCTTCAGCTGATGCTGCTGGGGGCCGCCGGGGATGTTCGTGTTGTGGCCGTGCGTCTGGCTGGAGGCGGCCGCGTTGGCGAACAGCCCCTGCAGCTCCGGCACGTACTCGCTGAGGTATTGGAAGAAGGGGTTGAAGTTGTGCAGCGCGGTGCTTGTCGCGCTGATCAGGGGAGTCGCCAGGTCGAAGATCTTCTTGGTCTCGGGCAGCCCCTTCTCGCCGGCCTTTGTGAACGGTCCGAGCGAGGTCAGCAGCGAGTTGAACGGGGGCGTGAACGGCTCCAGCGCTCTCAGCAGCGGAGTCAGCTGTTCCTCGGCCGGACGGAACTGTTCGAGGAACGGTTCGGTGTTGGTCGCAAAGGCGTCGACGCTGCGCAGCGCAGTTTGCGAATTGCGCTCGAAAGCGGGCGCCAGGCGGATGAATTCGGCCCACCCCTGGCTTCCTTCGGCGAGGGCGTGCGTTGCCCTCGCGCCGTTTTCGAGGAAGCCGCGGTATTGACCCTCACGCGCGGTCAGCGCGTCGAAGACGACGCCGGTGTTGTGGATCGAGGCTCGCAGCGCGCCTTCCTGCGAGGCGATGATCCCGACCAGCTTGTTGGAGTCTTCGATGAATGGCTGCGTCTCGGCGAACCCGGCGTTGATCTGTTCGCCGCGACCGCCGACCCCTTCGGCCTGCGATTGCATCCATTGCTGGAAGGCAGCGCGCGTTTCGGGGTTGAAGGTGGAGAGGATGTCGTCGAGCGTCACCGACGGTTCGACCTGGGCGAGCGGCAGCTGCCCGTTGTCCGGCAGCGGCGCAGCCGGCACCTTCGGCGGCAACAATTGCACGTAGGTCTCCCCCAACAGCGTCTTTTCACGCAGCGTCGCCCGCGTGTTGGAGGGGATCGGCGCATATTTGCTGGCGAGTTCGACCGTCGCGTGGGTGAGTCCGTCCTTGTTGTGTTCGAGGCTGATGACGTGGCCGACGTCGACGCCGCTGATGCGCACGTCGGATTGTTCGGCGAGCGCGAGCGTGCGCGCGAGCTCGATCGTGAAGCGGTAGCCCTTCGGCTTCAGCGGCACCGGGCCGCCGAAGGACTCCCACAGGAACAGCAGCAGCCCGAAGCAGCTGAGCGCGAACAGGACGATCACGAGGATGTTGGCAAGTGTGGGCGCGCGCTTTTGCACTAGCGGCCTCCCTCCGCCGCCGTTGCCAGACGCGCGAACGCGCTGTGCTTGGAGCCGAGCAGGTTCATCGTGAAGCCTTTCTTGGAGGCGACCCGAGCGCGCGCCGCGGCGGCCTTGGCGGCGCTTGCGCTGCCGCTGGCTGCACCGGCGCCCAGGCCCAGCGCTTGGCATTCGGCGCCAGTCGGTGGGTTGAACAGGGCAACGAGCAGCTTCACGGTTGGGTTTATTTCCGACACGCCCTGCAGGATCGGCAGCACTTCACAGTTCAGATAGACAAGCGTGCGTCCGATCGGACCGTGGGCGTCGGCGGTGCTGAGGACGCTGTTGAGGTCGTGCGCGGCCCAGTCGAGGAAGAACAGGAAGCCGCCCTGCTTGGGGCCGGGGTTGTAGGCGAGCTCGTTGAACAGTTCGTTGAACACCGAGAAGCCGCTCTTCAGCTTCGGGAAGGCTTCGCCGAGTTCCTTGATCGACGGCCCAAGCTGCTGGAAGACGGGCGTCGCTTCGCGCGTGAATGGCCTGATCTCGCTCTTTATGATCGGGGTTGTTTCAAGGAAGGACTTGCGTGCCGCTTCCTGGGCGGGACCGAGCACCTTGGCGAACGGTTCGAGCGCGTGCAGCGTCGTGCCGGTCAGGCTGGCGGTCGTCGCGAGCTTGACGGCCGCTTTGTTGGCCTTGGACAGCGCACCGGGGAACAGCTGTAGGGTGCGCTGAACGTTCTGGTCCTGCTGAGCGAAGACCTGGAAGACGGAGTTGGACGACTCGATCAGCTGTGCGAATTCGGTGTCCTTGTTGCCGAGGGCGCTGAGGATCAGCTGGAAGTTGTGGATGCCGCGTTCGATGTTCTGGTGGCGCAGGTGCAGTTCCTTGGTTATCTCCTCGGTCAGGCGCGAGATCGGATCGAAGCGCTTGAAGGTCGCCGAGAGGTTGGCGGAGTTGCCCTTCAGGCCGATGCCGGCGCCGTCGATCAGCTCCTGCAGGTATTCACGCGTTTCCGCATCCAGCGAGGAGAGGAATTCCTCGAAGTTGACGTCCGGCGCGGTCTGGGAGAGCGGGACGGTGTAGCCGTTGGGCACCCGCCCGGAGCGCGGCGTGCCGGGGTTGACCTCGACCGTCATGTCCTTCAGCTGTGTCTTGGGACGCAGCAGCATCGTTGCGTCGCGGTAGATGTAGGCGGCGTACTTGGGCGTGATGTTCATCGTCACGAGCGCGTCGCCTTCGTGCAGGTCGACGCTGGCGATTTCGCCGATCTTGGCGCCCGCGATCGTGACCGCCTGCCCCTGACCCGGGGTGATCGCCTGTCCGGTTTGGAAGTCGCCCTTCAGCGTGAAGTAGCTCTTGCCGACCACGGGCACCCAGCCGGGCAGCGAGAGGCGCTCGTGGGAGAGGATGTAGCCGCCCACGAACAGGGCGATCAGGATCATCGCCACGATCGAGACGAAGGCGGTGCGGTAGCGCTCGATTTGATCGACAAGGCCGCGCTCGCCGTGATGTGTCTCGCCGGTCACGATCCGCTCCCGTCGGCTGGGCCTTCGGAGAGCGGGCCGTTGAAGTTGGGGACAGCCTGCGTGTAGCAGGGCACGAGCGGCTTGTAGGGCGGCTCGGTGGCGGGGAACGCGGGACGTGTGCCCAGCGGCGGCTCGGAGGTGTGGGCGAGCACGGGCAGGTTGCCTGCTTTGGCGGGCACGCCGACGGCGCTCGCCGGCGCCGACTTGAGCGTTTGGCTGCCGGTGCTGATCATGAAGCGGGTGAGCGGACCGTTGCCGTCGAAGGTCTGTCCGGCGCCGGCGAGACCGACCATCGCATACCAGAATTCCTTGTAGCTTTCGACACCGGAGGTGCTCGATCCGTCTTGCAGCTTGACGTTGCCGGCCGGGAAGAATACGTTGCTCAGGCACTTGGCGAACAGATCGCCTTCTTTGAGGAACGCCGGCGTCGGCACGACCAGGCTCGCGAGCGTCGGAGCGGCGGCCTTCAGGCCCTTGGCGAATCCGCCGAGTTCTTCCGGTCCGAGCAGCGCCTTGACCTGCGCGATCCACGGGAAGGCGGCGGCGATCGTCGGTCCGGTCTGTTCGGTGCTGTGCGCCAGCTCGAGCGAGAATTTCCTGATCGTCGGCGCGGCGGTGTTGAAGTTGGTGAACGCGCGCGCGCCGTTGTGCAGCGCTCCCGGCAGCTGGGCTACGGTTGCGCTCAGGCTCCTGGACTGGGCGGCGAGAGAGCCGAGGAACGTGTTGAAGTTGCCGATCAGTTCGCCGAGCTGCTGTTCGTGTACGTTGAGCTTGGAGCTGAATTTTTCGGTGCCGGCGATCAGTTTGGAGAGGTCGTGTTCTTCGACGCCGCCGAGCGCCTGGGTGGCGATCGCCCCGTTCTTCAGTGCTTGCGGACTGTCGATGTAGAGCTTTTTGAGCGCCTGGGCGGCGTTCAGGTTGCGCACCACCGGGTTCTGTTCGGCGTTCTCCGCGGCGGTCGGCTCGCGCGTCAGCGCCGATCCGAATTCGATCAGCAGCGTCTGCAGGTTGGCGCGCGTGTCGGTGGTGAGCGCGTCGAGCACCTGGTCGAGCTGGACCGGATCTGAGGTTTGACTGACGGGGATCGTGGCACCGGAGGAGAGCGTGGGCGCCGAGGGCGTGCCCGGCTGCAGTTCGACGAACCAGTTGCCTTCGAGCAGGATGCGCGCACGGATCTTCAACGTGGCGTCGGCATGGATGGGCAGACCGTCTTTGGAGATTTCCATGCTCACAACCCCGGTATCGCCGACGCGCTTGACCGAGCTGACGGTGCCGACGTCGACGCCGGCGATGCGCACGGGCGATTTGGGAGCGATGTTGACGGCCGTGTTGAACGCGGCGTTGAGGCGGAAGCCGTGCTCGCCGGGGATGCGCTTGGTGAAGCCGAAGTAGACGACGATCGCCGTGAGCAGGATCACGACGAGCCCGAAGCGCACCGGGTTTGACTTCTGCAGCTCGACGACGGGCAGCTCGTCGTAGCGTTTCCACCAGCGCACGCGACTCATTTCCGGCTCGCTTTCGAGCGCTTCAGGCCGAGCGCTTCGAGCACCTGCGGCGGGTACTTTTCGCCGTAGAGGTTTTCTTCGCGCGTGGTTTTTTCGGTGGAGTCCGTCCCCACGCCGCCGGGCACGTTGCCGATCGTGGTCTTGCCCTCGGTGTAGGGCTCGTTGCCGGCTTCGCACTCAAGCGGCTGACCGGGTCCGCCGACGACTGGATAGGGGTTGAAGTGCAGGTGGTTGTTTTCGACCTGAGGGCCGCTGTGGATCACGGAGGGGCCGTTCGCCGGCGCCGAGGAGGGCAGGCCCTCGCTGTTGGGTCCGTTCGGCGCGAGGATCGGTGTGGCTCGCGCGACGGTGCCGACGCCGATGCTCTGCGAGAGCACGCTTGCGATGTTGCGGAAGGTGAGCGTCACGTAGTTGCAGTTGGTCTGGGCCGGAGCGAGCCCCGCGAACAGCGGGTTGCCGAGGCTGAGCGTGTGCGTCAGGTCTTCGATGCCGGTGATCACGATCGGGTTCTTGGCGAACGCGGCGAACGCCTTGGAGGCTTCCTCGACGTCGCCGTTCAGAGCGGTGGCGGAGCGCACGTTCGCCGCGCCGACTTCGAAGGCGTGTCCGAGCGGCGCGGCGACGGTGCTCAGGATCTTCGCACTCGGTCGGAACAGGCGCATGAACTCGGTGGCTTTTTCGATGAACGGGGCCTCGGATGGGAGCGAGTGGGTTGCCTGGCGCAGCGCCGGGGGCGCACCCTTTATCGCCTCTTCCAGCGATGGCGCGACGCTCGCGAAGGCCGTGAAGAAGGTGTCGAGGTTGTTATACAGTTCCGCCTGGTCCTGCCCGGCCGGCGCCGTTTCCCTGGCGGCGCGGTCGAAGGCTACCCACAGCTGACCGAAGCCGGTTTGCGGCGAGGCGAGATTGTGCAGCACGGGGATCGCGTTGGTGACCAGCGGACGCAGCGCCACAATCGTTTCGTTGATGCCGATGCCGCGCCCGGCGAGGCCGTTGCCGAAGGCGGTGAAATTGACCTGGCTGGCGTTGCGGGTCTTTTTGTCGAACATGTTCAAAGAGCTGTGAGATTTCGACCGGTTCGGTGGTTTGCGATACGGGGATCGTGGCGCCTTCTTTGAGCATCCGCGAGGAGTGGCCCTTTATGAGCGACAGGTACTTCAGCCCCACGGCGGAGACCGATTGCACGATCGCGTGGGTATCGACCGGCAGCGGACCGACGTTCTTTTCGAGTTTCATCCCGATGATCGCGGTGACGCGCCCGGTCTTGGGGTCTTCGTAGGGGCGCAGGGAGCTGACCAGACCGACGAGCGTGCCTCCGATCCGGACCTGGTTGCCCTTCTGCAGGCCCGAGGCCTCGGGGAGCTGCACGTTGATGTTGTAGGTGGGTGTGAACGGCAGACCGTTGTTGGCGTTGTAGGAGAGGAATACGGCGACGATCACGATCAGGGTCGTGACGGCGCCGATCAGCAGCGGGCTGCCGGCCAGGGAGTTTGAGCGACGCCGGTTCATCAGGGCGTCTCCGTCGGGTCGCAGCCAAGTGTGCCGTTGTCGGTGAACGGCGAGGAGCCGTCGGCCGCCGGTTGCGTGCCGGCGCCGGGGCAGCGACGCAGCTGGCCGGTCTTCAAACCCTGCAGGACCTGTGCCGGGTTGGCGGGTTTGAGCGTGTTGTTGGAGCCGAGTTCGAAGTCGGGGAACATCCCGATGGCGCGCGCGTAGTGGCCGTTGGCGTCGTAGTAGCCGGTGGCCTGACCGAAGTCGCGTACCAGCCCCTGGAAGTCGGGGCTGTAGGGGCCGAACAGCGCGGTTACCGGCAGCGATTCTTCGGCCGCACGCACCCCGTCCGGCGAGGCCGTGGTCAGCGCCTGCGCGACTCCCGGCAGCGCCAGCGCGACTTCGGTGAGGTCGTTGCTCGAGCCGGGCTTGCTGATTGCTTCGCCGAGCTCGGTCACAACCGGCGTGGCGCCGTTGACGAGAGAGTGGAGTTCGCCGAAGAACGGCGCCAGCTGCTTTGTGTTCGTCTTGGCGACGTCGACCAGCTTGGTGAGATCGGCGAGCGTGCTCGGCAGTTCTTCGAAGGTGCGGTTGCCCGACTTGAAGAAGCCGGGCAGCGCCTTCAGGCCGGAGGCGAGGTTGGTCTGCTGGGAGGCGAGCGCGCCGAAGGCTGTGTCGGCATGGCTTATGAGTTCGGTCAGCTGCCCGCTGCGGTCGGCGAGCGTGGTGGTTGCCTTGGCCGTTTGGATCAGGAAGTTGGCGAACGTCGGCTGTTCGCGTCCCAGCTCGGCGATCACGTGATCGAGCGCGGCCAGCGCGGGCGGGAAGTAGAGCGTGTCCTGCTGCAGCGAGGGACCGGTGCCGGAGTACTGTTCGGCGAAGCCCTTGATCAGCTGCTGCAGGCCCGTGCGGGTGTCGGCGTTGAAGATCCGGAAGAACTGGTCGAGGTCGGTCACGCTGTGGCTGGCGGTGACTGGCACGGTGGCGCCGGCGGGCAGTGCGGGACGGTTGTTGGGGCCGGGAAACAGCGCGATGTAGCGGTTGGCGACGCTTGACAGCGAGGGAACCCTGATTTCGCTGGTGGTGCCCTCGTGCAACGGCACCAGCGAGGAGTCCACGTGGACCGTGATGCGCACCCGGTAGTTGTGCAGCAATACGATGTTCTTGACCGAGCCGACCGGCACCCCGCCCACCTGCACCTGATCGCCGCGTACGAGTCCGTACGCTTCGGGGTAGATCAGCTGGTATGTGGCGCCTCCGCTGCCTCCGAGCACGAGCACCAGCAGGATCACGACGACGGCGGCAAGCGCCCCGACCGCCGCGAGGCGCGTCGTGTTGAAACGGCGCGGCGAGGGTGCCGGCGACGGCGGCTGCGAAGCGGGGGGCGGCGGCGGAGCCGCCGGTGGACGCGGGGGAACGGTCGTGGCCATCGCGCTAGTTGCCTTCCGCTCCGGTCGCGGCCCCGGCGCCGGCGCCGGCGCCGGCGCCGGCGCCGGGGTCGGGGATCGCCGCCGAGGAGGGCTTGGAGCTGACGGTCGGATCGGGGACCTCGCCAAGGCGCGCGACGAGCGCGAGCCACTGCGCCGGTGAGAGTCCGGCGCTTGCAACCGACGCGACGCGCGCCGCACCCTCGCCGCCGGAGGGGGTGTAGGCGATGTGGATCAAGCCTGTCGTAGCCCGGCAGCGAGGCGCTGGCGGGCAGGCCGGGAAGCGGGGTCGAGCTGACGACTTCAAGCGGCTTCATCGCACCCTGAAGGTGGCGGAGCTTTCCGATCGCGCCACGAATCGAGGCCGATTCGCCGCCGGCGAGCACCGGGACGCCGTTGACCGCCGATATGTCGACCTCGGCGCTCACGGCTCCCGGGGAGGAGACTCCGACGCCGGCCGTGGAGGCGCGCGGGCAGCTACGTCGGGAGACGGTCGGGTCCAGGCCGGATGCCGAGAGGAAGGCAAGCGCCGCGAGCACGCGCCGGTCCACCTGGCCGTCCTCGATCAGCCGTCGCTCGCAGGAGGCGAGCCTGACATCGCGGTCGCGCGGAAGCTGCTGCTGCAGCTGCGCTTGGGACTCGAGCAGCGCCTGGCCGGGAGTGGGCGAGATCTTCGCGAACGGGTCGCTGCCCTTGGGCCTCAGCACGGATGAGCTCTGCAGCTTCACCCAGCTGTCGAGAATCGGCTTGGGGTCGATCGACGGCGCGCCGATGCCGGCGGGTCGGATTTGAAAGACGATGTGCGGTTCGGCGCCCGGACCGACGTGTCCGAGCACGGTGCCCGCGATCACCTGCGCGCCGACCCGCAGCGGATGCAGGTAGACATTCTCAGAGCCCGCTCTGAACATGCTGGTGGCTCCCCGCGCCGCCCGGCTCGGTGCGCTCACGCCGAAGGCGACATCCGAGGCGTGGGCGCGCGAGCCGCTCCCGCCAACCGCTTCGAGCACCGGGTAGAGGGTCGCGAGCTCTCCCAGCTCGGAGTAGGTGTAGGTGTTGCCGTAGGCGTCCACGAGCGAGATGCTCGGGCCGAGCGGACCGTTGCGCTGGATGCTCGCGATGCGACCGTCCTGAGCGGCGATCACCGGAGCATCGGCCTGCGAGTAGATCGTGGTGGCCGCGATCGTATGGGGGGATGGCGCTTCGACGGTGGGAAAGACGTCGCTGTAGTGCGAGGCCGCGTACACGGGGAAGCGCCCTTCGGTCAGACCGGTGAGCGCTCCGAGCAGCTGTGGCGGGGTGCCGCCGAGCAGCTGCGCGCGCAACATGACCGAGTTGACGTACGCCTGCGAGTGGTTGTAGGAGAACACCGCGGCGCGGATATTGCCCTCGCCACCCGCGGCCTTCAGGTAGCGCGCGGCGGCGAAGATCGCGTCGGCGGGGTTGTAGGGGTCCTCGAAGCCGCTGTCGTTGACATCGACGCCGTACCGGCTCCACTCGCTGGGCAGAAACTGCATCCAGCCCTCGGCGCCTGCGCTTGAGACGTTCAGGTCGCGCCCATAGTCGGTCTCGACTTCGTTGATCGCGGCCAGCACCTGCCACGGGATGCCGTAGGCCGCTCCGGCCGCCTGGTAGATCGGCAGCAGGAACGGCGGGATGCTGAAGCTGTCGATGAAGAAGCTCGGCACGCCCGAGAGCGAGGAGACGCTCAGCGTCGCCGGCAGCGGCGGGGTGATCGCCGACGGCGATACCGCCTTGGCGCCCGTCGGCGCCGCCTGCGGGCCGGGGACCGCGGGACTCGCGTGCGCCGGCACGACGGTGCGCGGTTGGGAGCGCTGCTTGCGGACTTCGGGCAGCGGGGGAGGCGGCACGGTCGTCGTGGTGGGCTCGGTCGTCGTGGCGGTCGGGGCGGGGGTTGGGTTTGGATTTGGGGTCGTACTCGCGGTCGTTGACTGCGGGGCCGGTTCTGACGGGGCGGTTTCGACCGGGGGCGCCGGCACGGTCGTGGTACCGGTCGTGCCGCTTTCCGCCGCCGCCGGTTCGGCGCTGGCACTGCTTGCGCTGGCACTGGGCACGACCGCGAAGCTCAGCGCGAGCAGTGCCGCCGGCAGCGGAGAAAGCACGGTTGCGAGGAGTCGTCGGGTCATGGCTGTCAGTTGCCGAGCAGATAGTTGAGGAGCATGCCGCCGGCCTGCGAGCTTTCTTCGCCGGGCGTGTAGTAGGTGGTACCGGCCGCCGCGCCGCCGACGGGCTGGGCGCTCGATGTCGACGTCGAGGTGATCGGCTCGTTGTCCGCGGCGCCGGTTTCGCCGGCGATCGAGCCCGGGTAGCGCGCGATTGCCTGCGCCGGGGTCATGCCTTTCAGTACGGCGAGCGTGCGCTGCATGACGAGGCCGCGGTGGAGCCTGCGCTGGCGGCCGACGCCGTGGCGCTGCTTTTGATGAATTTCCCGGTCGAGCAGCCGGGCGCGACCGTGACGGAGTAGGTGAGACAGCCGCCCGCCACGATTTCCGCGCGCAGGAAGTGCCCGAGCGCGTCGTAGCCGTTCTCGTCGCCCGCGCCGAGGTAGATGAAGTCGAGCAGACGCTCCAGGCCGCCGGTGGAGCGCAGGCTCGTAAACAGCCCCGAGAAGTTGGTGGCGAACGGGTTGGCTTCCTTGCCGAGCGCCTTGGCGAGCGGCAGCAGCGGCTCGACTGCCTTCAGCGCCGGCCCGGTCGCTCTGCCGGTGCTGCCGAACGACTTGAAGAAGGCGCTTGTGGCACTGGAGAAGGGACCGACGTTCTCGAACAGCTTGTTGATGCCCGGCGCCGCGATGCCAAAGTCGCGAAGCGTTGGAGTCGTCTGTTCGGCGAAGCGCTGGAGCCGTTCTACGGCGGGCCCGAGCTGTTCCAGGAAGGCGGGGAAGTCGGCGAGGTTCTGAGCGAACGCGGCGCGCTGGTTGGCCACCGCGCGAGCGACGGTGTTGCTCTGGTTGATGAAGCCTATGAGATGCTGGCGGTCGGCGGCCAGCGGCGCTACGGCGCGGTCGCCTTCTTCGGCGAGGTTGGTCAGCACCTTGTTCTCGCTGGCGAGAATCGAGAGCACCTTTTCGAGTTCCTGCAGTGCGGGGTTGGCCCGGCGGATGATTTCGTTGAGGTCCGGGCCGCGCCCGGCCAGACCGGCGCCGAACTCGTTGAGGATGATCGTGAAGCGCTGGCGCTCGGGCAGGCGCGTGATATCGCCGAGCAGGTCCACTTCGACCGGGCTGTGGGTTTTGGTCACGGGCAGCAGCACCTGCCCGGCGCCTTCCTGTCCGGCGGGGATCGTTTTCAAGAACGGCGGCGGTGGCGTGCCTTCCACGCGTGGCTGCGTCGGCAGGCAGTCGACGTACTTCTCGCCGATCAGCGCCTGCGGGCGGATTTCGCAGCTCGCGTCGGTGCGGAAGTTCTGGAAGCTCGGGTCGGTGATGTTCAGCACGACCGCCGCCTGCGCGTGGGGCGTGGGCGTGACCGATCCGACGGTGCCGACGTCCACCCCGTCGACCTTGACGTTCTCGCCGCTGGTCAGGTTGTTGGCGTCGTCGAAGATCGCGCGGATCGTGTAGGTCGCCGCTCGATCCGCCCGCGGCGGTCGCAAGCAGCACGATTGCCACGAGCGCGATCGCGCCGCCGGCAACCGCCGCCACGGCCATACCCCTCCTGAACCCCTGGTTCTTCGTCCTCAACCCGACCCTACCTCTGTGTTCGATAACGAGTACAGGGCGGCTCATCCTATGGGCCGCTCCCGCTCGCTGCAGCCCGGTGTCGGCAACGCCACCGCGCGGCGCGCCGATCACCGATCTGTTTCAGTCGATTTCGTCTAAGTCCTGCCGGTGGCCGCTCTCGTCGAGAGCGGCCGCCGCGATGCACATGCGGCTACCTCCGTGGGAAACCTACTTCTTGGGGCACGGCGCCTTGATGCTCACCGGCACCTTGGCTCCGCCGTAGAACGAGAATTCGAGCTTCACCGGGAAGCCGCCCTTGGGGCACTTCGACGGCACGGTTCCGTAGGAGATCAGCTTTTTGCCCTTCTTGTAAGCGGCGCCGACCTTGACCTTGATCGATTCCACGACCCCGTATGGAGCTTCGGGGACGGTCACGACGAGTGGTATTTCGGCGTTGAATTCGGGGCCGAACCCAGCCGGGGCGGCCGAGAACGCTCCCGTGGACAGGATTTCGATCGAAGCCGGACTGCGTCCTTCGGAGAAGAACGCGAGACCCCCGCCGGGAGCGAAGAACGGCTGGATCGTCAGCGACTCGTGGACACGCGTACCACCGAAGCTGACGACTCCGTTCGCCTGGCCCGTCGGACCCGCGGAGGAGTTCTTCGGGCACTTCTGCACTTCGTGGCTTTCAAGCGTGGCGTTCGGGCACGTCGGGAAACCCTGGGGATGCAGCTTCGTGCCGGCCGGCGTGATGAACTTGACGCCGATCAGCGGTGGCGGGAAGCCACCGTATTCGGTGCCGCTGATCCCGATTTCTGTTTCGAGCGCCGCGCCGGCGCCGAGCAGACCGGTCCCGGGCCACGTGGGACCGCTTGCCGAGCTTGGGTTCTTCGGGATCGGCACGATCTTGACTTTGACCGTGACGTTCGGCGCCGCCCCCGCGGCAGCCGGCAGACAAAGGGCCGCTGCGACAAGACCAAGCAGGGCCAAACGGGTAGATGCTCTACGCATCAGCTTCTCTCCTCTGTTGATGTGTGCGCCTACGATCCGGGTAGCTCCGGATCCATGACGGTCCGGCGACATCGAGTCCCTGACGTCTCAGCCGTCGGGGAGCTTTGGCGATTTGCCCGCAAGGTTAGCCGTATCGGCCGACAGGTTCAACTAGGTGGCGTCCAGAGCGGTCGCGAATTCGAGCTCCTCGCCGCCGTAGAGCACATCCACGGGCTCGACGATCACCTGGCGCGGTCCGCTCTCCACAGCGCCTGCCAGGAGCGCCTGCAACCCCAGTGTTCGGGCGGTCGCGAGCACCCGCTCGCCGCCGCCGGCCTCGCAGTAGACGGCGTAGCCGCAGCCCATGTTGAACGTCGAGTACGCCTGGTGAGCGTCGAGTCTGGCCTCGGCCGCCAGGAACTGCAGCACCTCGGGCACCGGCGGGAGCTCGCGGACGCGGTAGCTCAGGGACCTGGCGGGGCGCATCAGCTTCAACAGTCCATGACCCGTTATGTGGCTCAGATAGGAGATGCGCGTCTCGGACTCCAGCAGCGCCCGCACCAGGGGCACATACATCGCCGACGGATCGAGCAGCGCCTCGCCGAGCGTGCGTCCGCTCGGCAGCGCCGTCAGGTATCCGTCGGGCAGGCGCTCGGCGATCAGGCGAGCAAGCGACGCGCCGTTGGCGTGCAGTCCGGTCGAGGCGACGAGCACGATCTCATCGCCCGCTCGCAGCTCCTCGCCGAGCATCGCCGTGCGCCCGGCGGGGAGCGCGCCGACCGCGGCGCCGGCGAGCTCGATGTCGCCCTCGGCGAGCAGGCCCGCAAGCGAGGGCGACTCGCCTCCCCCCCACACGCAGCCGGCGTCCACGCAGGCGCGCTGCCAGCCGTCGAGCAGCGAGGACGCCCGTCCCGCCTCGGCATACCACCGAGAGGAGCCGGTGGCGAAGTAGGCGTTTGCGACCAGCGGCAGGGCGCCCACGCAACAGAGGTCGTTGAGGATCGCGGCGACCGCGTCGTAGGCGATGTCGGCGAAGCGGTCGATCCCGTGGCGCTCCAGCATGTGGCGGGCGACGATCGACTTGGTGCCCAGGCCCTCCACCACGAACGCCAGCGTGCTGCCGGCGAACTCGAATACGAACGCGGGCTCGCCGCGCGAGGCGTCGAGGGCACGGCCGCCGCGCGCGGCGAGCAGCGGCGAGGTCGCAAGCGCCCGCGCGATCGCCTGGCGCTTGCCCTCGTCGAGCGCGTCGTAGTCCACGCCCGCCGCCCTGTAGTCGGCCGGTTGCTCGCTCATCGGCGATGATCCTATTCCCACTGTCGAGGAGGAAAGCTATGGACTTTCGAGCGAGCGAGCGCTGTATCGAGTTTCAGGGGCGCCTGGAGGCGTTCATGGACGAGCACGTGTACCCCGCCGAGCCCGTGTACGAGCGCCAGCTGCACGAGTCCGGCGACCCGCACCACCAGCCGGCCGTGATGGAGGAGCTGAAGGCGCTGGCGCGCGAGGCGGGACTGTGGAACATGTTCCTGCCCGACGCCGACGACGGCGCGGGTCTGTCGAACAGCGACTACGCGCCGCTCGCGGAGATCCTCGGACGCAGCCACATCGCCTCGGAGGCGTGCAACTGCTCGGCGCCGGACACAGGCAATATGGAGGTGCTGCACCAGTTCGCCACGCAGGCGCAAAAGGAGCAGTGGCTTAAGCCTCTACTTGAGGGTGAGATTCGCTCCAGCTTCGCGATGACCGAGCCCGACGTGGCGTCCTCGGACGCCACCAACATCGCGCTGCGCATCGAGCGCGACGGCGACAGCTACCTGCTCAACGGGCGCAAGTGGTGGATCTCCGGAGCGCTTCATCCCCACTGCCGGATCATGATCGTGATGGGCAAGACCAATCCCGAGGGACCGCGCCACCGCCAGCAGAGCCAGATCCTCGTGCCGATCGACACCCCCGGGGTCGAGATCGTGCGAGCGCTGCCGGTGTTCGGCTACCAGGACCAGGAGGGTCACGCCGAAATCGCATTCACCGACGTGAGGGTGCCGGCCGAGAACCTGATCGCGGGCGAGGGCGACGGCTTCATGATCGCCCAGGCGCGACTCGGGCCGGGACGCATCCACCACTGCATGCGCTCGATCGGGGCGGCCGAGCGGGCGCTGCAGGCGATGTGCAGGCGCGCGGTGTCGCGTACCACCTTCGGTCAGCCGCTCGCAGCGCGAGCCAACGTGCAGGACTGGATCGCCGAGGCGCGCATCGAGATCGAGATGGCGCGCCTGCTCACGCTCAAGGCCGCATGGTTGATGGATACGGTCGGCAACCGCCACGCGCGTACCGAGATCGCGGCGATCAAGGTGGCCGCGCCGAACATCGCGCTGAAGGTGATCGACCGCGCGATCCAGGTGCACGGCGGCGGCGGCGTCTCCGAGGACTTCACGCTCGCATGGGCCTATGCCCACCTGCGCACGCTGCGCTTGGCCGACGGGCCCGACGAGGTGCACAAGCTCTCGATTGCGCGACGCGAGCTTGCCCCCTACATGCCCTCGGCTTGAGAAGCACAGGCCACAGAGGCCCCCCGGGGGCGAGCGCATGCGCCCTGCACTGCCCCACGTGCCTCGGCTTGAGAAGCGCAGGCCGCAGAGGCTCACCCGGGGTCGAGCGCATGCGCCCTCCACTGCCCCACATGCCCTCAGCTTGAGAAGCGCAGGCTGTAGAGCACGGCCGCAACCGACGTGGCGAGGTTCAGGCTCGACACCCCCTCGCGCATCGGCAGGCGCAGGCGCGCGCTCGCGCGCTCCAGCAGCTGCTCGCTGAGCCCGTCGCGCTCGGTGCCGAACGCAAGCAGCGCGCGCGGCGGGACGCGCTCGGGGCACAGCTCCTCGCCGTCGGGGTCCAGTGCGAGCAGCGGTCGGTCGCTGTCGGGCAGCGCCTCGACGCGCGCGACCGGCAGCGCGAAGTGCAGACCAGCCGAGCCGCGCACCGCCACCGGGTCCCAGGGGTCCTGGCGGCCGGTGCTCAGCACACCCGCAGCTTCCGCGGCGGCGGCGACCCGCACGACGGCGCCGAGGTTGCCGAAGTGGCGTGGATCCTCCAGCAGCACGAGCGGCGCGGCGGCGCGCGCGGCCAGCAGCGCGTGCGGGTCGCTGTGCACGCGGGCGGCGATGCTCACGACGCCGGTGTGTGGCACGTAGGGGCCCAGACGCTTGAACGCCGCTGCCGTCAGCACCACGGAAAGCGAATGTATGCGCTCCATCAGATCCGGAGCCAGGTCGCGCGCCAGGCGCTCCAGCTCGGCAGGGTCCACACATGCCACCAGCTCAACCGAAGCACCGAACCTGAGCGCGTGCTTGAGCGCATGAAAGCCCTGCAGGACCACGAGGCGCTCGTCACGGCGCGCCTCGTGGAAACGCCGCACGATGGCGGGCGTGTCGACAGTGGCGGCGTCGATGCTCACCAGCCTCAGTCTATGCTCGTGCCGCCACTCCGCACGCGCGCACGTTACCTTTCGTCGAAGAGATGCACGAGCCCCCCGGTACATTTCCCGAAAGCCTGACCGAGTGCGTCGCGGCGCTGGCCGACGGTCGCGTCAGCTCGGCGCAGCTTGTCGAGCAGGCATTGGGGCGTATCGAGGCGACCCAGCCCACCCTCAACGCATTTCGCGTGGTACGCCCCGAGGCCGCCCGTGCGGAGGCCGCAGAGGCCGACCGGCGGCTTGCGGCCGGCGAGCGCCTGCCGCTGCTGGGGGTGCCGATCGCGATCAAGGACGATGTGGATCTCGCCGAGCATCCCACCTCCTTCGGCTGCCCGGGCCCGTTTGCGGTCAAGCGCGAAGATTGCGAGATGGTGCGCCGCCTGCGCGCGGCCGGCGCGGTGATCGTCGGCAAGACCAATACGCCCGAGATCGGCCTCTATCCCTTCACCGAGGGTTCCGCCTTCGGCGCCACGCGCAACCCCTGGAGCCTCGAGCACACTCCGGGCGGCTCGAGCGGCGGCTCGGCGGCGGCTGTCGCCGCCGGCGTGGTGCCGGCCGCGCTCGGCTCCGACGGAGCCGGCTCGGTGCGGATTCCCGCCGCGTGGTGCAACCTCGTCGGCGTCAAGCCCCAGCGCGGGCGCATCTCCACCTGGCCCGACCGCGAGTCCTTCAACGGTCTCACGTGCATCGGTCCGCTGACTCGCACCACGGCCGACGCGGCGCTGATGCTCGACGTGCTCAGTGGCAACCATCCCGAGGACCTGCACGCTCCGCCGGCCCCGCCGGAGCCGTATGCGCAGGCGGTTGCCCGCGAACCCCGTCCGTTGCGCATCGCGCTGTCGTTGCGTCACGCCTACAGCGGCGCGCCCGTGCGCCTGCACAGGGAGATCGACGCCGGCGTGCGGCGCCTGGGCCGTGTGCTTGCCGAACTGGGGCATAGCGTCGTCGAGCGCCATCCGCGCTATGGCCTGATGGGGATCACGCTGATCGCCCGAGGGGAGTCGGGTGTGCACGAGTGGGTGGGGCGCGTGCCCGACCGCTCGCTTCTGGACGAGCGCACCCGCTCGACCGCGAGGATCGGCGGTGTGTTGTCGCGCACCGTGCTGCCGATCGCCCGACGTGTGGAGCGGCGGCTGCAGCGGCGTGTGGGATCGATTTTCGCAGAGTTCGACGTGCTCCTCTCCCCCACGAGCGCGTCGGCGCCGCTGCCCGTCGGTCGAACCGACGGGCTGTCCAGCTGGGCCACCCAGCAGGTGATCGCCGGTGCTTGCCCCTATGCCTGGCCCTGGAACGTGCTCGGCTGGCCGGGCGTCAGCGTGCCCGCGGGCTTCACGGGAGAGGGCCTGCCATTTGGCGCACAGCTGCTCGGGCCAGCCAACAGCGAGACGTTACTGCTCTCGCTCGCTGCGCAGCTGGAGCGAGCCGAGCGCTGGCACGAGCACGCGCCGACGATGGCGTTCGCCTAGAGCGCCCGCAGGCTGGCCGGCCTCGACACTGCGGCTGCTCGCGGGCAGCGCCGGATTTCATCCCTTCGAGGTGATGGGCCGCCGCGCCGAGCGTGGCACGCTGTGGGTCGCATACCGCGCATGGAAGGAGTCGTATGACTGTTCTTGCCGTATCCAGCACAGGCGGTGTTCTGCTTGGCGCGCTGTATGTTGTGCTGCTCGTCACGCTCGGCATCCTCTCGATCCGCAAGGGGCACTGGATCATGTTTCTGATCGGCATCTTCATTCCCCTGTTCTGGATCATCGGCGCCCTGCTGCCGCCCACCGGCGGGCGCGACGTCTACGGTTGAGCGCGGCCTGCTGTTAGCCGAGCAGTTGAGCGCAGTCCGCTGTTGAGCCAAGCAGTTGAGCACGGCCTGCTGTTGAGCCGAGCGGTTTGAGCGCGGCCTGCTGGCGCGCTGCGCGCAACCCGCGGTCGAGGCGCGACCCGCCGGCCACGACGCACACGCTGCGACAGCCGGATTGACCCCCCAGCGAAACGGCTCCCGCTCAGCGGCCGAGCGTGCGCACCACCTCGCGCGCGCTCCCGCGCAGTCCGCCGACCAGCTCGCGCACAGCGGAGATGCCCGCGCGCAGCTCGGCGTCGCCGACCTCGACCGGCAGCATCGAGTCCTGCAGCTCGACCAGCGCGGCGTCCGCTCTGGCCGCCGCCTCGACGGCCGCTTCGATCAATTCCTTCGCGCCGCTGCCGGGGGCGACAGCCGGCGCCGAATCGAATACGCGGCCCGGCAGCGCCGAGCGCGCGGCAAACTCGCCGTGCGTGCGCTTGGCCCGCCCATAGGCGAGCTGCACGGGACGAAACAGCTCCGCCTCGAGCACGCCGGCGGCGTGTTCGTCCAAATGCTCATACGCCTCGCCGAGGAGCGCCAGGGCGGAGTCGAGCTCGTCGGCCGCCGCCGCCAGCACGTCCAATATCCGCTGTCTTGCCTGGGCGGCCGTGTAGGTCATCGAGTGGAGATTAGTGGCTGCGTCGCACTCGACGAGTATCCGGCCGCTACACTCGGGGAGGGATGTTGGGGCGCTTGGCAATCTTGCTTGCAGGCTTCGCCTTCGGGCTGGCGCCGGCGAACGCGATTGCAGCCTCCGCCGAGGATGCCTCCTCGACACACACCGCGCTGCTCGCCGCCTACAACACCCTGCACTCCGTCGTGGACAGCTGGCCGGCGCTGGAAGCAAGCTTGAACAGGCTCGATCGGAGATTCGCCGGCGAATGCCCGGACGTGGGCGCGGGCTCGCCCCAGAACGAACCCGAGCAGAGGCTCAGCTACGAGGTGGCCGGCGCGCTGTGGGCGACCGCCTATCGCACGGACGCCAAGTACGCCGATGCGTTCATCAAAGCCGTGAGCCCGTTGCGCTGGAGCAACCCGAAGATCGCGCGCAGCGCGCACAAGTTCATCAGGGGCCTGCGCGAAATGATGGCACTGCAGGTACCGAACCTGTGCGCGGACGTGCGCTCGTGGACCGCCACCGGCTATCAGACGATCCCGGCGAGCACGCTGCGGTTCGACACGCATGTGGAAGACATCGACGTGGAAATCCCATCCCCGCATTTGGTCGCCGCCTATGTGGCGCCCGCCGACAAGGGGCTCTATGCGAAGGTCGAACGTCTGGTTCGCCGCTTCGAAGAACTCGAATTCACGACCGGGCAGAAGCAGTGGGACTCGCTGCTCGAAACGCTTGGAATCCAGCAGTAGCGCGACTTCATCCTGCGGGAAGCCCGGACTCCGGCGATCTTCGAGGGGCGCCTCGCGCTGCTCCTCGGCCGCCGGAGCAGGCAAGCTGTGCGTGCGTGCGGTCGGAGCGTTCATGGGAACGCCCACATGTAAACATGTAATCGAGTCAGCGGGGTGAGCACGTATGGGTAGGGTACTCGCGGTCATAACCACATCTATCGATGGGTACTTCACCGGGCCGGACGACGGCCCCGGCAAGGGACTCGGGGATAACGGCGAGCGGCTGCACAACTGGGTGTTCGGCGGCCAGTGGCACTACGGCGAGGATGTGCGCCCCAAAGCGACCGGCGAGGATGCGGCGTGGCTCGCCCAGGTCACCGCCGGCCTCGGAGCGGTGGTCGGCGGACGCGCGACCTATGAGGCAGCCCGGCACTGGGGCGATCGGAATCCATGGGGAGTGCCGTTCTTCATCGTGACCCACCGCCCCGAGGAGCAGCCCGAGGGCGGCGAATTCGTGTTTGTGTCCGGCGTGGGTGCGGCCGTCCAGAGCGCGATCGAGGCGGCGGGCGATCGGAGCGTGCACATCATGGGCGGCGGGGAGATCATCCGCCAGGCCCTGGAAGCCGGCGTCGTGCAGGAGCTGACGCTGATCGTCGCCCCGGTCATCATGGGCGCCGGCAGGCGGCTGTTCGAAGGGTTCACCCAGTCGCTTGACCTGCAGCAGGTGGGGGTGCGGCAGTCGCAGTTCGCGACGTTCATCGACTATCGCGTCGCGTGAGCACAAGGCCGGGTCTCCGGTGGGGCACTGTCGCACGGCGTCGAGGCGCGCTCACACCCGCGCAAACCGGAGCTCCTCCCGAGTGAGCGCAGGCGGACAGCATGAGAACGGTCGCTCCCGAGGCTTGATCTGCGACGCGTCGATGGAGCAGACCGCGTTGCACGAACCAGTTGGTCGTGCGGGCCGAGACGCTGAGCTTGGATAGGAGCGCGGGCCCGCACCGCAACCCAGGTGCACACCAAGGCTTCAACCGCAGGCAGATCCTGCCTATAATGAAGGCATGTCTGGAATCCAGTACACGATACGTAGAGTGTCGCCCCTCCTCGATGCCGAGCTTCGCCGTGAGGCGAGCGAGACCGGCAAGACCCTCAACGCTGTGGTAGTGCAAACGCTTGAGAACGCGAAGCTGCCCCTTACAGCCAACGAGCACGATGACCTCGACTGGTTCATAGGGCGCATGCACGTAGATGCTGGTGGCGATGCTGGCGCACAAGCATGGCTCGACGCACTTCCGGTCGAGCCCACCGCGTGAAGCTCGCACTGGACACGAACGCCTACAAGGCCCTCGGCGAAGGCAATCAGCAGCTCGCCGAGGAAGTGCGCACAGCCGAGGTCGTGGGCCTACCGATGATCGTGCTCGGAGAGCTTTGGTTCGGCTTCATGAACGGGACCAAGCTACGGCAGAACGCCGCCACGCTCGAACGCTTCCTCGCCACACCCCGTGTTCGCGTGCTCGAACCAGACCGGCAGACAGCCCGCGTCTTCGGAGAGATAGCGACACTGCTGCGGCAAGTAGGTGTTGCCATCCAGCAAAACGACATCTGGATCGCCGCGTTGTGCAAACAGCACGGATTTGCTCTCGCGACCCAAGACCAAGGTTTTCACCACGTCCTCGGACTCGAGGTCATCGAGGTCACGGTACACGCACAAGAGACTCGAGGTGGCCGGTGACCCAGAGACCTTCGTGAACCCAAGGCAGGTGCGAGTTGTGATCCCGTGGACACCGACATCCAGCCCACCTACCGCGTGATCACGCCCGACCGCACCCACACGGCCGGGGTCGCAACGTCAGAAAAAGTGGAGACGATTGGTCGAAGTGAGGCGAAATCGTCAGTGCTGGCCTAGTGTCTGCCCGCCTGTGCTCCTTTGATGCGACCCAAGCGAAGGGCACCAAGGGGAACACTAGAGCTGTTCGCGCAGCTCGTCGCGGCTCAGGCCGGCGTCTCTGAGGATGCCGTTCAGCGTCCCGCGCTTGAGTTCGCGGTGCAGCGGCACGACCAGTGAGACAGCTCGATCCTGGTGCTTGAGACGAACGTGACTGCCACGCTGACGGGCCACTTCCCAGTCGAACTTCCGGAGCACATCGATTAGCTGCGCGCCGGAGACGACCGGCAGACGCTCGCTCACGCGGGAACGGCGAGCCTGCGCCGGACGATGCCGGAACCGACCGGGCGCCCTTCTTCGCGAAGGCCCTCGACGTAGAGCGCCAGTGCCTCCTGAGCGTTCTCGACCGCATCGTCGATGTCCTCGCCCTGCGTGTGCAGTCCCGGAAGGTCCGGCGCGTACACGTGATAGCCACCCTCATCCTGGGGCTCAAAGACGAACTCAAACTCGCTCTGCTCGGCCATACGCTCAGGATACCGCCAAGCGCGACGGATGAGACGACTTTTCGACCCTGACCTCATCACGCCCCGCCGGACTCGCGAGGCACCGACGACAGCCGCCGGACGTTCGTGGCGTAGGCACGCTTCAAGCGCTCGCGCGCGGCTTGCTCGGAAGGATGGCCGTAGGACATCACGAGCGCGCCTCCGTCCGTGTGCCCGAGCTGCACGGTATCCGCTGCGGCCACTGCGGACGAGCCTACATCGGCATGTCAGCACGCGGCAAAGGCGGCACCTACCAGACATCCAGCCCACCTACCGCCTCATCACGCCCGACCGCACCCACAAGGCCGGGGTTTGCGCAACGTCAGGAAAAGTGGAGACGGTGGGAATCGAACCCACGTCCGCGGTTGCGTCTGAATGGCTTCTACGAGCGTAGCCGGCGCTCTGATCTCGTCCCCCGCTAGCCTCGCCGGCCGGGTTGCGGGGAACCAGCCTCCTGAGGTGTTCCCGGGTCGGCGGAGGCGAGCCTTGCCGGGTGAGCCTACTTTCTGATCCCGAGGCTCCCCGTCGTAGGCGAGCGGGGCTCGAGACCTCGTGCCTTAGCTATTGACTAAGCAGCGAGGGCGTACTCGTGAGAGTCCGCACTTATGGTTTTCCCGGGTGTTTAGCGAGGCCGCCCGGGACCTCGACTCGCGACCATCCACACGAACCAACCGCGTCGAAGCCTGTCGTCCCCATGGATGCTGCTCAGTGTAGCGCCAGGTGCGAGTCCAATGACTCCGGCCTGCCGCCAGAACGCAGCGCTTAAACAAATCGACGCGTCCCCGGGCCGCCTTGAGGAACCTGCTGCCGGTCGGCCCGAAGACCTTCCGGTGGCGGGTGGCGCGGCCTCACACCTCGGTGGCCTCGCTCTTTGCGGCTCGGGTCCGCGTCTATGTCCAACGTACGCCCCCGCGACACGTGCGTCAAGCGACTTCTGTCCGCTTTCCCGCACGCTGCGGAGAAAAGTCGCTGCGAGCCCTCCGGGCTGTGGCGCTGCGAGCCCTCCGGGCTGTGGCGCTGCGAGCCATCCGGGCCTCGTCGCGCTGCGAGCCCTCCGGTCCCGTGTCGCTACGAGCCCTCCGGTCCCGTGTCGCTACGAGCGCTCCGGGCCCCGTCGCGCTGCGAGCCCTCCGCCGCTCCCGTGGCGAATCCTCCCGGCCCGCTCTTAGGAGCCGCTTATCGCAGCTGCCACAATAGGAGCATGGATGGCGAGCTGCCGACCGTGAGCGAGAACCCGTTTGGCGGGCTTGGAGCGCCTGCATCGCCCGCGCTGAGCGCACAGGCGGTGCCGCTCGTGGGCAATCCGCATGGGAGCGAAGCGCCCTTCGGCGAGCCGCGCCGGTCGTTGCGCAAGCGCCTGGGCAGCGTGCTTGCGGGCGGTCTTGCGCTGCTCGCCAAGTTCGGAGCGGCGCTGAAGGCGCTGCTGATCGCGCTTCCCAACATGAAGCTGCTGGTGACCGCCGGCACGGCACTGGTGTCGGTCGCCGCCTACAGCATCTTCTTCGGCTGGGAGTTCGCGGCCGGCTTCGTGGTGCTGCTGCTCGTGCACGAGATGGGCCACGTGATCGCGCTGCGCCGCGAAGGCATCAAGGCGAGCGCGCCGATGTTCATACCGTTCATGGGCGCCGCGATCTTCTCGCGCACGCTCGGGGACGACGCGCTCGCCGAGGCGCGCGTGGGTCTCGCCGGACCGATCCTCGGCAGCGTCGGAGCCGCCGCTGTCGCTGCGATCGGCGAGCTGACCGGCAGCTCGCTGCTGATCGCGCTCGCCTACTTCGGGTTCTTCATCAACCTGTTCAACCTGCTACCGGTGATACCGCTCGACGGCGGTCGCGCCGCGGCCGCGATGAGCCCATGGATGTGGTTCGTCGGCCTCGGTGTGCTGGTCGCGCTCGCGTTCGCCGACCAGGGCAACCCGATCCTGCTGATCATCGTGGTGTTCGCCGGCTTTCAAACCTGGCACCGCTGGCAGCAGCACAAATCCGGCTCGCTCGCGCAGGCCGCCTACTACCGTGTCGCGCCCCGCCACCGATTGCTGGTGGGCGCCGTGTACGTCGGGCTGATCGCGCTGCTGGTGTTCGGCATGCGCGAAACGCACATCCTCTCGAGCGCCGGGCACAGCTTCCGCTCGATCTGAGCATCGAAGCGGTACTCTGTTCCGCTACCAAAACCAAAATGGGCGAACTTGTGAGGGGATTGGAGTTGGGATGCGATACAGAGGCTCGGCGACCGCCACGCTGGCGGCCACGGCAATCGTGCTCGGCGGCTGCGGTGGCAGCGCCGCGCCGCTGACTCGCGCGGAACTGATCTCAAAGGCAGACACGATCTGCAAGCGAGTCAGCGGCAAACTCACGACCAAGACGATCACAAGCGTCAAGGACGTCGCGCGCACGGCGCCCCAGCTGGCGGCCGTAGAGCAGGAAGCGCTGAACGAACTGAGCAAACTCGAGCCGCCGGCGAGCATCGAAAACGACTGGAAAACGTTCATCGCGGGCGCCCAGAGGCTCGCCGAAAACACGTCCAAGCTCGGCGAATACGCCAAAGCGAACACGCTCAAAGGGAGCGCCGGACTGATCGCCTCAAGCGAGCAAACCATCAAGCAGATGACGGCGATCGCCAGGAAGTACGGTATCTCGAGCTGCGAACAGGTGCCCTAGCGGCGGCTGGCTCCCACCAATGCTCGGCTCGAGGCGCCGGGTTAGTCGCCGTGCCCGCGCTGCGGGCCCGCGCGGGCTGATGAAAATACCGCAATTTGCGGGAATCGGAGGCTATTTTCCTGTTAGCGCCGTGCTTCGCGGATGCCCCGTTCCATCTCGCGCTTGGAGTCGCGCTCGCGCATCGCCTGACGCTTGTCATACAGGTCCTTGCCGCGTGCCAGCGCGATCTCCACCTTCGCATGTGGCCCCTTGAAGTACACGCGTGTCGGCACGAGCGTGAGCCCGCGCTCTGACGCGCGCGCGGCGATCCGCTCGATCTCCGAGCGGTGCAGCAGCAGCTTGCGCTCGCGCTCGGGATCGTGGTTTTCGCGCGAGGCGGGCTGATAGGGGGGAATGTGCACCGAATGCAACCACAGCTCCCCGCCCGCGCCCCCGGAGGGTGCCTCGCGCACCGCCGCATACCCATCCTTCAGCTGTGCCCCGGAGGCGCGCAGCGCCTTCACCTCGGTGCCCTGCAGCGCAATACCGCACTCGATTCGCTCGAGTAGCTCGTAGCGGTGGGAGGCGTAGCGATTGCTCGCCACATCCCCCGCGCCGACCTTGCGCTTCTTGCTCTTTGCCTTGGCCACCGGTCGAGCCTAGCTTGAGCGCCCGCGCGGCGTGGGGCGCCGGACGGCGGCATGCACGGGCGAGAGCACCGACCTATCCGGCCGGGGCGAGATCCACGCGTCCGGCGGCGGCATCGACGCGCACGACGCGCACGTCGATCTGCTGACCCAAACTCAGGGTCGCACCGGAGCGCTCCCCGTGCAGAATCGTCTTCTGCTCGTTGAGCTCCCACCAATCGCCGCCGTCTGGCGAGCGCAATAGACGCACAGGGAGAAGTCCCTCGTAGATCAGCTTCTCAGAACCACCGGAACGCCGCCCCAAATCCATATCCCCCTCCCCCACGCTCGCCTCGCCGCCCACACCCGAGCCGAACGCGACAAACGCCCCCGAACCGATCAGGCCCGTCACCTCGCCTGAGAAAACCTGCTCGTACCCGCCGTCAAGCAGCGCCTGCTCCAGCAAAAAGCAGGCCGCGATGTCATCGCCCTTGTGCTCGAGCTTGGCCGCCTCGCGCTCGCGCTCGGAGGCCCATTCGCCCAGCTCGGCGAGCTTGGCCGGGCCCATCGCGCGCCTGCGCCCACCCTGCTCTCGCGCGCCGATGCTCGACAGCAGCGCACGATGGCACACGATGTCGGGATAGCGGCGGATCGGGGAGGTGAAGTGGCAGTAGCAGGAGGAGTGCAAGCCGGCGTGGCCCAGGTTCTTGGGCGAGTAGTAGGCCTGCTTGAGCGAGCGCAGCACCAGCGAGCTGAGCGCGACGCGCCCGCGGCCGGTGCGGCGCACATGGGCATCCACACGCCGCGAGATCTCCCCCACGAGCTCCGCCGCGCGCGCGGGGTACAGCGGATCGGGAAGCGGCGGCGTCGGCACCTGGAGCGTTGCCAGCTGGGCGACAAGCGTGCGAATGCGCTCCGGGTCGGGCCGCTCGTGCACGCGATACAGGCACGGCGCCGACGCCTGCGCGAGCTGGCGCGCGACCGCCTCGTTCGCGGCGATCATCAGGTGCTCGATCAGGCGGTGAGACTCGGTTTGCGCGCGCGGATGGATCTCGATCGCGTTGCCGCGCTCGTCGAAGGCGAACTCCGGCTCCTCGGAGTCAACCACGAGCGCGCCGCTGCGCTCGCGTGCGCGTCCCAGCTCGGCCGCGGCCGAGCGCGCCGCCGCCAGCGGCCCGCCCCACGGTTCGGGTGCCGGGTCCGCGCAGGCGAACACGCGATCGACGTGCTCGTAGTCGAGCCGCATGTCCGAGCGGATCAGCGAGCGGCAGAAGCTTGCCGAGACGACCTCGGCGCCGTGCAGCAGCAGCTCCACGGTGACGGCGAGCCGCTCGGCGCCCGGCACAAGCGAGCACGCGTCGCTCGACAGCGCGTGCGGCAGCATCGGCTCGACCGTGCCCGGCAGGTACACGCTCGTGGAGCGCCGGCGGGCCTCCAGGTCGAGCGGGCCGCCGAGCGGCACGTGCGCGGCGACGTCGGCGATGTGAACCCACACCCTGATGGCATCCCCGCCGCCGTCGCAGGGCTCGCGCCGCGCGGAGATCGCATCGTCGAAGTCGCGCGCGGTGGCGGGATCGACGGTGAACGTGGGCAGCTCGCGCAGGTCGCGCCGGCGACCGTCGCGCACCTCCGCTTCGGCCACAGCCCACGCGCGCTCCCCGGCGCCGCGGGCCTCGCGCTCGACGGCGGCGTCGAAGCGGCGCGCAAGGCCGGCGTCGCGCATCGCTTGCTCGATCGCGTCGCGGGCGGTTTCCGTGCGCTCGCGCGGCGGCCACACGACGCGTGTGCCGGATGCGCCACCGAGACGCGGCTTCGGCGGTTTGCCGCGCGCTGCGCTCGGTTTGGGCGCGCGAGCCGCAGGCGTCTTGGCGCTCTTGCGCCGGCCCGCGGTCTTCGCGCGCCTGCCCGGCCCGCCGCCACGCGAACCACGCGGAGGGGGACTCACTTGACCTTGGCGCGCAGCGTGCGCAGCGCGACTTGCAGGCCGTGTTCGCCGTCGACGCCGCTCGGCACAGGCACTTCCGGCGCGATCCCCGCGCCCTCCTTGACGCCGCCGCCGCCGAGATTGCGTCCGTCCGGGGTGAAGTACTCGCCGACGGTGATCTTGATCGCGCCGCCGCCGGACAGCGGCTCGAGCTCCTGAAAGACGCCCTTGCCATATGTGTGCGTGCCGACCACGGTCGCGCGATGGTGGTCCTGCAGGGCGGCGGTGACGATCTCGGACGCCGAGGCGGTGTCGCGATCGACAAGCACCACCATCGGTATCGAGCTCGGGATCGCGCCGCCCGCGGCGGTGAGCACGATCGTCGGCTGCGAGCGCCCGCGCGTGGTCACGATCGTGCCGGAGGGGATGAAGATGCTCGCGATCAAACGCGCTTCGCCGACGAGCCCGCCGCCGTCGGCGCGTAGATCGAACACCAGGCCGCGAGCGCCTTCTTTGAGCAGCTTCTGCACCGCGGAGCGCACTTCGCCGGCCGACCCTTCGCTGAACGTCGCCAGATACACCCATCCGAGCTTGACCCCGCCGACGACGCGCATTTGCGAGGCGACAACAGGCTCGGACACGAGCGCGCGGGTGACGGTCACGCTGCGGGCGGGCGCGTGCGGGGCGGTGAGCGTGAGCCGCACCTCGGTGCCGGGCGTGCCCTTGATGAGGGAGGTCGACACGCTCGCGGGCACCCCGCGCAGCGAGCGACCGTTCACCGCGACGATCGTCTCGCCGACCTTCAGTCCCGAGCGCTGAGCGGGCGAGGAGTTGAACACCCGCACGATTTCAAGGCCCCGCGTCCTGGGGTCGATCACAACCCCGATCCCCGCGAAGCTCGCGGGCTGGTCGAACGTGGTGAATTCCTTGGGGCTGAGATACGTGGAGTAGGGGTCGTGCAGGCTGGAGATCATGCCCGCGATCGACGCGTTTGCGAGACTCGACCGCGACACCGGCCGGTAGTAGTCGTTGGCGACTCGTTCGATCGCTTCGTCAAGCGCCACCGTTTCGCGATCGGCGACGAGCGCTTTGCGCGCGAACCCCGGCAGGTCACTCGGGTGCCCCCCGAGCCATACGCCGAGCACGAGCAGCACGGGCAGCAGCACCGCGAGGGCGAGCACGAGCGGCCATGATTTGCGCGACTCCATCCCCCCAGCCTATGGGCTGCGGCGGATTTCGACGCCGATCACCCTCCCCCGCGGAGGCCCGGGGACGACCCGCGGAGGCCCGGGGACGGCCCGCGGAGGCCCGGGGACGACCCGCGGAGGCCCGCGGAGGCCCGGGGACGGCCCGCGGAGGCCCGGGGACGGCCCGCGGAGGCCCGATCGCCTATCGTGACGCCCCGGTGGCGGACATCTCGACAGCGACCGTGGCGGGCAACGGCCTGCCGGTGTACACCGTGGGCGTGCCTGGCACGCGCGCGCTGACGGCGCTCGTGGCCTTCGACGCGGGCGCGCGCACCGAGCAGGTCGAGGAGAACGGGATGGCGCACTTCCTCGAGCACCTGGTGTTCAAGGGCGGGGAGAAGTACCCCACCTACAAGGACGTCAACGAGACTGCCGAGCGCCTGGGGGGCGTGCTCAACGCCTACACCAGCCACGACCTCGTCGCCTTCCACATCACGGTGCGCGCGGAGGCGGCGCCCGAGGCGATCGACCTGCTCTGCGACTTCGTCGGACGCCCCAAACTCGACGCGCAGGAGCTCGACCGCGAGCGCGGCGTCGTGATCCAGGAGATCAACCGCGCCCACGATCAGCCCTCGACCGTGGCCGAGTACCTGATCGACAGGGCGGCCTTCGGCGAGCACCCGCTCGGCCGTACGGTGCTCGGTCCGGAGGAGAACCTGCGGTCCTTCACGCGCGAGGGAATCGTCGGCTTCCGCGAGCGCCGCTGGGCCGGTGCGAGCGGTGGGGCTTTCCTGGTTGGGAATACCAGGTTCGTGCCCGAGCAGGACAGGCTGGGCGAGCTGTTTGCCCGCTTCCCGACGCTGCCCGCGCCAGAGCCGTACGTGCCGGCGCCGAAGTTCGCCCCCGAGACGCTGGTCGAGCAGCGCGACACCAACCAGTCGCACCTGCGCATGATCTACCGCCCGGGCGTGGAGGTGAGTGACACGGGACAGCGTGCGGCGCTGTCGATCTACTCAACCCTGCTCGGCGGCTCGATGGGTTCGCGCCTGTTCGAGGAGATCCGCGAGAAGCGCGGGTTGTGCTACTCGGTGTATGCGATCGCCCACGCCTACGCAGACGTGCCGATCCTGCAGCTCGGCTCGGGGCTGGATTCGACCAAGTGCATCGAGGCATACGCGCGCATGCGCGAGATCGTGGACGAGCTGCGCAGCGAGGGGCCGACGGAGGAGGAGGTGCACCGCGCGCGCGCATATGCGGCGGGCAGGCTGGTGCTCGCCTTCGAGAACACCAATGCGGTCGCCCGCTACTGCGCAAGCCAGAAGATCGTCTATCCCCAGTCGGGGACAGACGGCGAGCACATCGACCCCGATGCGGCGATCGCCGCGCTGGACGGGGTCACCTACGAGGAGGTGTGCGAGGTCGCCTCCAACGTGGCCGGGGAGCTGGCGGTGGCCTGCGTCGGACCGCACGAGGCCAGCGAGTTCTGATCTCACGGTTCGCGACCGTCAGCCGATGGCGACCATACGGTCGATCGGAACGCGGGCCCGCTCGGCGATCTCAGCCGGCACGCGCACCTCGAACTTCATCTCGCGCAAAGCGTCGCGCAGCTTCTCCAGCGTGATCATCTTCATGTAGACACACGATGCCTCGGCATTGGCCGGGATGAACCTCACGTCGGGGGCGGCCATTTCAAGCGGGTAGAGCATGCCCGTCTCGGTGGCCACGACCGCCTCGCGCCGCCCGTCCGGATGCTCGGTGGCTTCCCGCTCGGCGTCATCGGCATAGCGCAGCATGCCGCCGGTGGAGAGCATGTGCACGCCCTCGGCGGAGATGTCGCCGGCGGCGACATACTCCATGATCGAGGTCGTGCAGCCGCACTCGGGATGGATCAGGAAATCCGCGCCGGGGTGGGCGGCGCGCGTCGCCTCGATGTCCGAGGGGCGGATGCCGGCATGAACGTGGCACTCGCCGTCCCACACGTGCATCGGCTTGCCAAGCTCCTTCTCGACATAGGCGCCGAGCCACATGTCGGGGCCGAACAGGATCTCGGTGTCGGGGCCGTGCGTGTCGTAGATGTGGCGCACCACATCGACCGCGTTGGCGGAGGTGCAGCAGTAGTCGGTTAGCGCCTTGACCGCGGCGGTGGTGTTCACGTACATGACCACCACCCCGCACGGGTGTGAAGCGCGCCACTCGCGCAGCTGCTCGGCGTCGATCGACGCCGCCAGCGAGCAGCCGGCGTCCAGGTCGGGGATCAGGACGGTCTTCTCCGGACAGAGGATCGAGGCGGTCTCGGCCATGAAGTGCACGCCGCAGAACACGATCGTCTCGACGTCGGACCCACCCGCTTGCCGCGAGAGCCCGAGCGAGTCGCCCACGTAGTCGGCGACCTGCTGAACCTCCGGCACCTGGTAGTTGTGCGCGAGGATCGTGGCGTTGCGCTCGCGCGCCAGTGCGCGCACCTCTTGCTGCAGCTCGGTCTTCTCGGCCTCGCTCAGCGCAGGCAGCGGCCCCTGCGTGGGGATCATCGGCAACGTCTTCATCTCGCCACCTCCAGCATCAGGGACAGGTCGAGGGCGGGAGCGGAATGGGTGAGCGCACCAACCGATATGAAGTCTACCCCGGTGAGCGCGCATTCCCTGACGCTCTCGAGCGTGACGTTGCCGCTTGCCTCCAGCGTTGCCCGAGCGCCGACCCGGGCCGCGGCGTCGCGCAGCTCCTCGATGCTCATGTTGTCCAGCAGCAGGCGCGGAGCGCCGGCGGCGAGCGCTTCGTCGATCTCCCGGGGGCTGCGCACCTCGACCTCCAGGGCGTCGGCGAGCTCGGGCGCCAAGCGGCGCGCGCATTCCACAGCCTGCGCGATCCCGCCCGCCGCCGCGATGTGGTTCTCCTTGACGAGGATCGCGTCGAACAGTCCGATGCGATGATTGCTCGCGCCGCCGGCGGCGACCGCGGCCTTCTCGAGCATCCGCAGACCCGGGGTGGTCTTGCGCGTGTCGAGCACGACGGTGCCGGTGCCCTCGACCTCGCGCACGAAGCGGGCGGCCAGCGTCGCGACTCCCGACAGGCGCGCGAGGAAATTGAGCGCCGTGCGCTCCCCCGTCAGCAGCGCGGCGGCGGCGCCTTCGATCGAGAGCACGGGCCCGCCCTGCCCGCGCCAGCTGCCCTCGCCGACCAACCGCTCGAAGCGCACGTCCGGGTCGAGCAGCTTGAACGTGGTTTCGGCCGCGTCCAGTCCATATATCGTCCCGGGAGCCTTCTGGGAGATCAGGGCGCGCGCACGCGTGTCGGGGGCGACGGTGGCACGGGTGGTGACGTCGCCGCTGCCGACGTCCTCGCTCAGAGCGCGCCGCACCAGCTCGACCAGCTCGTCTCTCTCCAGCGCCGTCGCGCTCGCGCCCGCCGTCATGCACCACCGGCTCCCGAGGAGGCCGCCTTCAGCAGATAGGCACGCACGAACCCGTCCAGATCGCCGTCGAGCACGCGCTGCACGTCGCCCATCTCGTGTCCGGTGCGATGGTCCTTGGCCATCGAGTAGGGGTGCAGCACATAGGAGCGGATTTGCGAGCCGAAGTTGACGTCCTGGGCCTCGCCCTTCTCGCGCGCGATCTCTTCCTGGCGTTCGCGCTCCTGCTTCTCGACCAGCTTGGAGCGCAGCATCGCCATCGCCGTCGCCCGGTTGGACGTCTGCGAGCGCTCGTTCTGGCACTGCACGACAATGCCGCTGGGACGGTGGGTGATGCGCACGGCCGAGTCGGTCTTGTTGACGTGCTGGCCGCCGGCACCCGAGGCGCGATAGGTGTCGACCTGCAGATCGTCCTCGTCGATCTCGACCTCGCCGGTGTCCGCCACGACGGGCGCGACCTCCACGCCGGCGAAGCTCGTGTGGCGGCGGTGCGCGGAGTCGAACGGCGAGAGGCGCACGAGCCGGTGCACGCCGCGCTCGGCGCCGAACAGACCATAGGCGTTCTCGCCCGACGCCCTGAACGTGGCCGACTTGATGCCCGTTTCCTCGCCGGGACTCGCCTCCAGCAGCTCCACCCCGAACCCGCGGCGCTCGGCCCAGCGCATCATCATGCGCAACACCATCTCCGCCCAGTCCTGGGCGTCGGTGCCGCCCGCTCCCGCGTTCACGCTCACAAGCGCGTCGCCCGCATCGTAGGTGCCGGAGAACAGGCGCTGCTCCTCGAGCTCGGCCAGGCGCTGCTCGACGGACGCAAGATGCTCCTGCACCTCGCTCTCGAGCGTCGGGCTCTTCCTCGGCCATCTCCACGAGTCCGTCGAGATCGTCCACATCGGATCGCAGGTCGGTGAAGGTCTGCAGGCGCTTGAGGGCCCGCGCATGCTCGGCCGACACCTTTGCGCCAGCCTCGGCATCGTCCCAGAAAGCCCGGGGCCTGCATCTGCGCTTCGAGCGCCTCGACGCGCTCGCTCAGCCCAGCAGGGTCAAAGATAGTCCGCCAGCAGGGTCAGCTGCTCGCGGATGGCCGCAAGGCGTTGCGGCGTCGACTCGCTTGGGAGGTGCGGTTGCCATCGCCTGCAACGCTATCAGCAGCCGCGGGCGCGATCGCGCTCCCACGCCCGCGATCGTGTGCAAACCATGACCGGGCGCCGGACGCGCGGGGTCGATTCTCGCGCCCGCCGGCGAGGCTCGGCCGTGGACAGCAAAAAGCCGGCGACCGGACTACGAATCTGTTGCACTCCTCACAGACTTGTGTACGCTGTCGTCATAGTCGCTATCCGTCACGCCGCCACCGTCAAGCGGGCGCCTCGGCGCTTCGTCGTGCACAACACGCACGAGCAGATTCAGCTTGCCTCCGTTCGCGTGGTGGCGGCCAAGGGCTACCGCGAGACAGCCGTTCGCGACATCTGCGCCGAGGCGCAGATCTCCGCACGCTCCTTCCACGAGCACTTCGCCAGCAAGGAAGAAGCGGTCTTCTCGGGGATCGAAGCCGGCGTCGACCTGATCATGGGCTTCTGCCAGGAGGTGTACAGGAGCTCCCCGAGCTGGCCGGACGCGGTATGGGACGGACTGCACGCATACGCCGAATGGGTGATGAACGAGCCGGCGTTCGCCCGCACGGGGATCGTCGAGCTGATGACGGTTGGACCGTCCGCACACGAGCTTGCCCAGTCGCTGATGGACGTGTTCTCGATCTTCCTGCAGCCCGGCTACGATCTGCTGGACCCCGCCGCCGCGGGCAGCCTCGACCGGCCCGTGACCCAAAGCTTCTTCGAACGGCTCTACATGCAGATCGTGAAGCACTCGCCCGAGTCCGTCCCCACGATCCTCCCCGAGCTGGTCCGGCTCATCCTCACCCCGTTCATGGGGCCACAGGCCACCGAGCAGTTCATCTCCGACGCGCGCCGCGAAGCCGCTACGCGCCGTGGCAGCGCTTGAACTTCTTACCGCAGCCGCACCAGCAGGGGTCGTTGCGGCCCAGTTCGTGCTCGGCGTCGGTCACCCGCTGCTGCACGACCGGCAGCGCCTCGACGGGCTCGCCTTCGCCGCCCGCGTAGGGCGCGGCGTCCACTCCCGCCGCCGCGGCGGCGGCCGCGACCGCGCCGGCGCCCATCGCGCTCGAGCCGCCCGAGTATGAGACGCGCCCGGCGCGGGTCGAGCTGCCCGATGCCGCGAACGCGGGACTGGGAATGCCTCCGCCCTGTCCACCGCCGTTCTGGCCGTCGACGGTGACCTGCACGTTGAAGATCATGCGCGTGAAGTCCGCCCACACGCTGTTCATGAGGTCGCCGAACAGCTCAAACGCCTCGTTCTTGTAGGCGACGAGCGGGTCGATCTGGGCGAAACCGCGCAGGTGGATGCCCTCGCGCAGATAGTCCATGTCGTATAGATGCTCGCGCCAGCGTTCGTCGATGATCTGCAGGATCAGGAAGCGCTCGAGCGCCCCCATCAGCTCCTCGCCCAGCTCCTGCTCGCGCGCGTTGTAGCGCTGCGAGCGCCATTGTCGCCGACCCGCTCGTTCAGATAGCCGGTGTCGACCGTCTCCGGGTCGAGCTCCTCCTCGCCCAGCTCAACCGGGAAGAACTGGCCGAGCGCGGTGAACAGTCCGTCGAGATCCCAGTCCTCCAGGTAGTCGCCCGGCGTGTACTGCTCGATCGTGCGCTCGATCGTGCCGAGCACCTGCTCGCGCGCCTCCTCCCCCATCGCCTTGCCTTCGAGCACGCCGTTGCGGTAGGCGTAGACGATGCGCCGCTGCTCGTTCATGACGTCGTCGTATTCGAGCACGCGCTTTCTGATCAGGAAGTTCTGTTCCTCGACCTTCTTCTGCGCCTTCTCGATCTGCTTGGAGAGCATGCCCGCCTCGATCGGCTCCTCGTTGCCCTCCTCGTCGACGCCGCCGAGCCGGTCGAGGATCTTGTAGATGCGATCGCCCGCGAACAGGCGCACGAGATCGTCCTCGGCGGAGAGGAAGAAGCGGCTCTCCCCGGGGTCGCCCTGGCGGCCGGAGCGGCCACGCAGCTGGTTGTCGATGCGCCGCGACTCGTGGCGCTCGGTGCCGCAGATGAACAGACCCCCGGCCGCCATCACGCGTTCGCGGTTGGCCTGCACCTTCGCTTCGATCTCGGGCAGCAGCTCCTTCATGCGCTGCTCGTACGCCGGGTCCTCCGGGGATGCGTCTCGCTTTGCCAGCTCCAGTCGCGCGAGATGCTCTGGGTTGCCGCCCAGCTTGATGTCGACTCCACGACCGGCCATGTTCGTCGCGATCGTGACGGCTCCCGGCTGGCCGGCCTCCGCGACGATCTCGGCCTCGCGAGCGGCGTGCTCGGGCTTCGCGTTGAGCACGGTATGGGGAATCCCGCGCTTCTTCAAACGCTCGCCGAGCAGTTCGGACACCTCGACCGAGATCGTGCCGACGAGCACCGGCTGGCCGTTCTCGTGGCGGGCGGCGATCTCTTTTACGACCGCCTCCCACTTGCCCTCCTTGGTCTTATAGACCTGATCGTTGCGGTCCTCGCGGACCATCGGCATGTTCGTCGGCACCTGCACCACCGGCAGCTCGTAGATCTTCATGAACTCGGTCGCCTCGGTCAGCGCCGTGCCGGTCATGCCCGAGAGCTTGTCGTAGAGGCGGAAGTAGTTCTGGTAGGTGATCGTGGCGAGCGTCTGGTTCTCCTCCTGGACGCGCACCCCCTCCTTCGCCTCGACCGCCTGGTGCAGACCTTCCGACCAGCGCCTGCCGTCGAGGATGCGCCCGGTGAACTCGTCGATGATCTTCACCTCGCCTTCGATCACCGCGTAGTCCACGTCGCGCTTGTACAGCGACTCGGCCCGCAGCGCTTGGATCAGGTGGTTGACGAGATGGCCGTTCTCGGCCTTGTACAGGTGGTCGATGCCGAGGAAGCGCTCGGCCTTGGCGACGCCCTGCTCGGTGATCGCGACCGTCTTCTGCTTCTCGTCGAACTCGTAGTCGAAGTCCGCCACGAAGTCCTTCTTGGAGCGCGGGTCCATGCCCTCCGGGGTCTGACCCGCGGTGAGGCGCGGCGCGAGGCGCGCGAACTTCACATACAGGTCCGCGGCCTGTTCGGGGGCGCCGGAGATGATCAGCGGCGTGCGCGCCTCGTCGATCAGGATGTTGTCGACCTCGTCCACGACCGCGAACGGATGGCCGCGCTGCACCTTCTCCTCCAGCGCCTTGGCCATGTTGTCGCGCAGGTAGTCGAAGCCGAACTCCGAGTTGGTGCCGTAGACCACGTCGCACGCGTAGGCCAGCTGCTTCTCGTCGTAGGGCTGCTGGTTCTGCAGCACCCCGACGCTCACCCCGAGCGCGGTGTAGAGCGGGCTCATCCAGGCGGCGTCGCGGCGGGCCAGGTAGTCGTTGACCGTCACCACGTGCACGCCCTTGCGCTGCGGCGCGAGCGGGTGCGGAGCCGTTCTGCGCCCGCCGCCGGGCCCGAGCCGTTGTGGGCGGCGCCGTTCTCGGAGGCGCCTCTCGACCGCAGCCGCGTCTGCTCCTCGGCAGGACGACGCTCCGCCGCGTCCGGCTCGCGCACCGCCAGCGAGTTGAGCACGACAGCAAGCGTCGCCGTCAGCGTCTTGCCCTCGCCGGTCTTCATCTCGGCGATGCAGCCCTCGTGCAGGGCCATCGCGCCGATCAGCTGCACGTCGAAATGGCGCATCCCCATCGTGCGCTTGCCCGTCTCGCGCACGATCGCAAAGCACTCGGGCAGCAGCTCGTCCAGCGACTCGCCGTCGGCGGCGCGTTCGCGCAGCACGTCCATCCGCTCGCGCAGCTCGTGCTGCGTCTCCAGCTCGAGCTCCGCCTCGAAGGCGCCGATCAGGGCGACGCGCTTCTCGTACTGCTTGAACTTCTTTGACTCGCCGATGTTCAGCGCACGATCGAGAATCGACATACGTTCAGGGTATCGACTACACGGCCGCGATAGGCGCTCAGCTCCCTACCGGCGCCCACCGAGCGCGATTCGCGCCGATCGGCGCGGTCATGCGGCCCGATCAGGCTCCCGCCGCCGGGAAGGTGGTGCGCACCGGAGGCGGCGGCATCGCGTGCGCCTCGCGACGATGGCGGCGCTTGTCGCGGTGGCGCTTGACCTGGCGTGCCAGCTCGTCGACCACGAGGTTCAGCGAGTGAAGCATCTGCGGCGAGGCGTCGCGCGCCCGCAGCGTGATGCCCTTCAGGTACAGCGTCGCCTCGGCCACGTCGCTGTTGGCCACGCGCGGATTGGGCTCCCTGAAGATCTCGAACTCCAGGCGCGCGAACTGAGACACCTGCCGGGAGATCTTCTCCAGGCGGCGCTCCAGATGCTCGCGCATGTCGTCGGTGACCGGGACGTTGCGGCCCTTGATGTCCATCTGCATCAGGGACTCCCTTCACTCGGAGACGGAAACGCTTCGCCCTCGATGCTACGCCTATGAGCGGCGGTTGTCCATCGGTCTTGCACGGATGTTCGACGCGTACAATACGCCTGGTCAGAGCGCTGCTCTCGGGGGACTTCGCGCATGCGCGGGTCCCCCGGACTTTATCTGGCCCGCAAGCTCTCGAGAATGCCCGAGTGCCCGGCGATCGCGCCGATCAGGATCGCACCTGGGGCTACCTCGGTACCGGGAAGCACGATGCTGTCGCGCAGCTGAGCGCCTTCGCCCACGCGCGCGCCGTCCCCGAGCACAAGCGGACCGGTCAAGCGCACGTTCTCGCCCAGCTCGACGTCGCCGCCGATCCACACCGACCCTTCGATCTCGGCGCTGCGGGGCACGACGCTCTCCCCGGCGACGATCAGGCCGGGGGCGAGCTCGCGGCCCTCGACCTTTAGGCGCAGCTCGCCGCGCAGCGCGTCGAAGGTGCCCTGGCGCAGCTCCGCCAGCGAGCCGACGTCGTTCCAGTACTCGCGCACCTCGTGGATGTGGAACGGCACGTCGTGCTCCAGCAGCGCCGGGAACACGTCCTGCGCCCAGTCGACGAACGGGCGATCGGGGAAGTAGTCGAAGATCTCGCGGATCGAACATGTAGATGCCGCAGTTGCCGAGATCCGACAGCGCTTCCTCAGGCGCCGGCTTCTCCTGAAAGCCGGTGATGCGCCCCTCGCGGTCGTGCAGCACGACCCCGTACTCGCGCGTGTCGGCGACCTTCTTGACCGCCAGCGTCGCGATCCCGCCGGCCTGCAGGTGGCGCGCGGCGAAGGCGCTCAGGTCGATGTCGGTGAGCGCGTCGCCTGAGATCACCAGGAACGGCTCGTCGCCGAAGAACTCGGCGCACCCGCGCACCCCGCCGGCGGTGCCGAGCAGCTCCGGCTCGAAGCGATAGCTGAGGCGCTCGCCGAAGTAGCGCTCTGATCGACTCGGGGAAGTAGTGCAGGTTGGCGATCACTCCGATCGAAGCCGTGACGGTCGAGCAGGTCGAGGATGTGCGCCATCACGGGCCGATCGAGCACCGGCACCATCGGCTTGGTGATCTCGTTGGTGAGGGGACGCAGGCGCGTACCCAGACCCGCCGCCAGGACCATCGCTCTCATCGGCACGGCAAGCTATCGGAAAGCTAGGTCGGCGGTCGTGCCCCATTCCCACGCAGCTTCGGTACACGCGCTGGTCGCTCGCTCAGCTCGTCGATCGCACGCCCGAGCGAGTCGAGCTTCAGCCGCGCGACCTCCTCGTCGATCGCGTCGGGCACCGGCAGCACCCCCACCGGCAGGGTGCCGGCGCACTTGACGAGGTGCTCGACGCACAGCGCCTGTCCGGCGAAGGACATGTCCATCACCGCCGCCGGGTGCCCCTCGCCCGGCCGCGAGGTTGACGACGCGCCCCTGGGCGAGCAGGTTCAGGCGTCGCCCGTCGGCGAGCGTGTGCTCCTCCACCAGCGGCAGCGACCTCGCGCCGGCCGCCGACGGCGAGCGCGCGCAGGTCATCGAGCTTGATCTCGACGTCGAAGTGGCCCGGCGTTGGCGAGCACGGCCCCGTCCTTCATGCGCTCGAAGTGCTCGCGCGCGCAGCACCTCGCGCCCGCCCGTGACGGTCACGAACACGTCGCCGCGCTCGGCGGCCGGCCGAGCGCGCGGCATCACCTCATAGCCCTCCATGCGCGCCTCGAGCGCGCGCAGCGGATCGACCTCGCAGACGATCACCGAGGCCCCGGCGCCGCGCGCGCGCAGGGCCACCCCGCGTCCGGTCCAGCCGTAGCCGAGCACCACCACCGTGCGGCCCGCGAGCAGCAGGTTGGTCGCGCGCAGGATCCCGTCGACGGTCGACTGGCCGGTGCCGAAGCGGTCGTTGAAGGCACGCTCGGTGCGCGACTCGTTGACCGCCAGCACCGGGCAGGCCAGCACGCCTGCTTCGGCGAGGGCGCGCAGCCGCAGCAGACCGGCCGTCGTCTCCTCGGTGCCCCCCAGCCATCTCGCGCGGCATGGTCGGGCTGGGACTCGTGGACCGCCGCGATCAGGTCGGCGCCGTCGTCGATCGTGACCTGCGGCCTGCCGCCGGACCAGCTCCGCCACGTGCTCGACATAGCGCTCGGCGCTCTCGCCGCGGGCCGCGAGCACGCGAGCGCCGTGGCGCTCGGCCAGCGCCAGCCGCGACGTCGTCCTGGGTCGAGAGCGGGTTGGCGCGCGCACAGCCCGACCTCGGCGCCGCCCGCGAGCAGCGCCCGCACGAGGTTGGCGGTCTCGGCGGTCACGTGCAGGCAGGCGGCGACCTCGACGCCCGCGAGCGGCCGCTCGCGGCGCGAAGCGCTCGCGCACCTGCGCGAGCACCGGCATCTGCGCGTCGGCCCACTCGATCCGCGCCTGGCCGCGCAAGCTGCCGCGCCGTCAGCGGACAGCCGCGACCCTCAGTAGCGGTAGTGGTCGGGCTTGTAGGGGCCCTCGACGGGCACCCCGATGTAGGCCGCCTGCTCCTCGCTCAGCTCGGTCAGTTTCACCCCGAGCGCGTCGAGGTGCAGGCGTGCGACCTTCTCGTCGAGGTGCTTGGGCAGCACGTAGACGCGCTTGCTCGTACTGCTCGTTCTTGGTGAACAGCTCGATCTGGGCGATCGTCTGGTTGGTGAACGAGTTGCTCATCACGAAGCTCGGGTGGCCGGTGGCGTTGCCGAGGTTCAGCAGCCGCCCCTCGGAGAGCATGATGATCGCGTGCCCGTCGGCGAAGACCCACTCGTCGACCTGGGGCTTGATGTTGACGCGCTCGATCCCCGGGGTCTTCGCCAGCCCCGCGATGTCGATCTCGTTGTCGAAGTGGCCGATGTTGCCGACGATCGCCTGGTGCTTCATGCGCGCCATGTGCGCGGCGGTGATGATGTCCTTGTTGCCGGTGCGGTGATGAAGATGTCGCGCGCTCTCGACCACTTCCTCGAGCGTGCTGACCTCATAGCCCTGCATCGCGGCCTGCAGCGCGCAGATCGGGTCGATCTCGCTGACGATCACGCGCGCACCCTGCCCGCGCAGCGATTCCGCGCAACCCTTGCCGACGTCGCCGAAGCCGCACACGACCGCGACCTTGCCGCCGATCATCACGTCGGTGGCGCGGTTGATGCCGTCGATCAGCGAGTGGCGACAGCCGTAGAGGTTGTCGAACTTCGACTTGGTGACCGAGTCGTTGACGTTGATCGCGGGGAACAGCAGCTCCCCAGCACTCCATCATCTGGTAGAGGCGGTGAACGCCGGTCGTCGTCTCCTCGGTGACGCCCTTGATGCCGCGCCCGATGTTGGTCCAGCGCTGCGGGTCATCGCCGAGCGAGCGCTGTGAGCAGCTCCAGGATCACCTGGAGCTCCTCGGAGTCGGCGCGAGGCCGGGTCGGGAACCGCGCCGGCGGCCTCGTACTCGGTGCCCTTGTGCACGAGCAGCGTCGCGTCGCCGCCGTCGTCGAGGATCATGTTCGGCCCGCTCGCGCCAGCCGTGCCATCCTCGCCCGGGCCAGCGCAGCGCGCGGTCGGTGCACCACCAGTACTCCTCAAGCGTCTCGCCCTTCCACGCGAACACCGGCACCCCGCGCGGGTCCTCGGGTGTGCCATCGGGACCCACGGCGACCGCGGCGGCGGCGTGATCCTGGGTGGAGAAGATGTTGCAGCTGCACCAGCGCACCTGCGCGCCGAGTGAGGTCAGCGTCTCGATCAGCACGGCGGTCTGGATCGTCATGTGCAGGGAGCCCGTGATGCGCGCGCCGGCGAGCGGCTGCGCGTCGGCGTACTCGCGGCGGATCGCCATCAGGCCGGGCATCTCGTGCTCGGCGAGCGTGATCTCCTTGCGCCCGAACTCGGCGAGCGAGAGGTCGGCGACCTTGAAGTCGGTGTTGGTCAGCGTGGCGGTGGGGGTCATGCGGTCTCCATGGTCGGGTGTGGCTGGGAAGGGGTGGGTCTCTGCGCGGTCCTGGGAGCCTGCTCGGCAGGAGCGGGCGCCGACCTGGCGGCCGCGAGCAGCCGCTGGTGCTTTTCCTGCTCGAAGCGCAGCCAGTCGGCGGCGCCGACGTGCGCTGGGCGCGCGGGCTCGGAGGCGAGCCAGCGATCGATCGCCTCGCGCAGCGCCGGTTCGCCGCGCAACCGCAGCGCGAAGCCGACCTCGCCGAGGTCGATGCCCCACTCCTCGAGCAGTTCGCGCAGCGTGCTCAGACGCTGCAACTCGCCCGGCCCGTACAGCCGGTAGCCCGACTCCGAGCGGGCGGGCTCGACGAGCCCGATGCTCTCGATGTAGCGAAGCATCCGCGCCGACCATCCCGTGGTCGCGGCCGCCTCGTTGATCGTCAGCGCATCTGCGGCAGCAGTCTGCATCGAGCAGACCTTATCACGACCTTGTCAAGGTTCAGGGCCTCGGACGGACTCTCAGCGCTTGATCAGATCCGCCTTGAGCCGCTCGATCAGCCTCACCGGGCCCGGGTCGACGCCGCGCAGCGCCGCGAGGTAGATCGACACGAGGTCGCCGAGCAGCACCAGCGAGATCACGCGCTCGATCGTGGTCTGCCCGCGTGTCTCCAGGCGGAAGCTCGCCGAGGCGCTGCCGGCGATCAGCTTCTCGGTCAGGTCCATGCGCTCCTTCACACGCGGGTGGGCGTCGGAGTCGTCGAGGAACACGGCCGAGAAGCGGCCGACCTCCTGGGCGCCGTCCCAGCCCTCGAGCTCGTTGTGGTCGAGCTCGGGCAGCTCGTGCGCGAAGGCGGGCTGCTTGGAGTTCTCGTTGATCTGCGTCTTCCAGCGATAGGCGATCGGCACCGTCAGCCCGGCCCCCGCGATCACGGGCGCGGTGCCCAGCAGTCCGCGCGCCGTGCTCTTGGCGAGCGAGTCCTCCGCGGAGTCCGGACCCCACTCGGCCACCAGCTGCTCGGTGTGGGAGGCGGCCACGTCGATCTCGGTGCTCAGGCGCGGCCCGGCGCCGCACATGGCCGCCACCTCCAGCGCCGTGACGGTCATGTAGGCGACCGCGGCACGGGGCTGGAAGCCACCCGGAAGCGGTATCACCGGCACGCCGTCCTCGCGCGCCATCTCGGCGAGGCGACCGCCGGTCGTGACCACCACGCGCCGAGCGCCGAGCGCGCCGGCCGACTCGTAGCAGGCGAGCGTCTCCTCGGTGTTGCCGCTGTAGCTTGCGCACAGCACCGTCGTGTCGGGCGTCGTCCACGGGGGCAGCCCGTAGGCACGCGTCACGAAGATCGGTCGCGAGGCGTGGTCGCCGAGCGCGGCGCGGGCGAGCGCGCCGCCGATCGCCGAGCCGCCCATGCCCGCCACGACGAGTCCGGCGGGCGTGTCCCACTCGGACATGATCGCCGACTCCACGCGCCACAG
Source organism: uncultured Solirubrobacterales bacterium (assembly GCA_963831995.1). Classification (GTDB taxonomy): domain Bacteria; phylum Actinomycetota; class Thermoleophilia; order Solirubrobacterales; family Solirubrobacteraceae; genus Palsa-744. Next base: position 1,050,662 of record CAWHSI010000001.1, read on the forward strand.
CGCGTCGCGCAGGTGCTCGGGCAGCGACAGCACGTCCGCCAGTTGGGCGGACGCGTCCACGCGCGCTATCGCCTCGCGCGACAATGCGTCGGTGGTCGGGGTGGCGGCGCCGCCGACTTCGCTCATCTACCTGTCTCCTGTCGTGGTGGGCCGGAGGTTCGCGCCAGCATACCTGGCGCGCGCGCGACCGGGCAGGCTCCCCGGCTCGCGCTCGGCGCGAGGACGCGTGTGCTCGGCCGCGCCCGGCGGCCGCCGTGCGAGCGCACGGCGCAAGCGTCCATGCGCAACCGATAGGAGTGCGCTCAGAACTTGATCGCGCCGTCGGGCAGCACCACGCCCGGGAAAACGCGCGCACCGCCAGCGATCGTGTTCTCCGCGCCGACCGTCACCCCCTCGCCGAGCACGGCGCCGTCGAGGATGTGCGTGCCCGCGCCGACGCGGCAGCCGGCCGCCACGATGCAGTCGCGCAAAATGCAGTTCTCGCCGATCTCGGTGCCATTGAGGATCACGGCGCGCTCGACGGTGCTGCCGGCGCCGATCTTGACGTCGTGGCCGAGCACGACGAGACTGCCGACGTGCGCACCCTCGGCGACGCTCGCACCCGTCTCGATCACGGCGGGCGGGATCGCGCGTCCGCTCACGAGCGCGCCCTCGGAGACCGCGATGTAGCCCTCGCCGAGACGCTCGCGCACGGCGGTTTGGACGTTGCCCTCGAGAATGTCGAAGGTGCCCTGCAGGTAGCGGGCGGGCGTGCCGATGTCGAGCCAGTAGCTGTCAGACGGGTATCCGTAGAGGCCGGCGCCGATCAGCCTCGGCCAAACTTCGCGCTCGATCGACACGTTACGCGCGGCGGGCACCAGCTCCAGCACCTCGCGCTCCAGCACATACGCGCCCGCGCTGATCAGGTTCGTGTCGATCCTGTCGGAGCTCGGCTTCTCGATGAACTCCTTCACGGCACGATCGTCTCCGACGCGCACCAGACCGTAGGCGCTGGGGTCCTCGACCGGCACGAGCGCAAGTGTGGCCTTGGCGCCGGTGCGCTCGTGCTGGGCGATCTGCTCGGTCAGGTCGATGTCGGTAAGAACGTCGCCGTTGAGCATCAGGAAGCGCTCGTCCAGCAGCGACTCGGCGTACTTCAGCGCGCCCGCGGTGCCGCGCGGGTCGGGCTCCTCGACGAAGCGCAGCCTGATTCCGTAGGCCGAGCCGTCGCCGAGCACGTTGCGAACGCTGGTGGCGAGAAACCCGCAGGACATGATCACGTCGTCGATGCCGTGCGCGCACAGCCACTGCAGCATGTAGGAGATGAACGGGCGGTCCACGAGCGGCACCACCGGCTTGGGCACGGTCGATGTCAGCGGACGCAGGCGGGTGCCCTCACCGCCGACGAGGATCACGGCCTGCATCAGCTTCTACCGATCCCTTCGTAGGTGAGCCCGGCGGCACGCACCGCCTCGCCGTCGAGGGCGTTGCGTCCGTCGATCAGCAGGTTGCCGCGCATCGCGCGGGCGACCTCGCTCCACTCGAGCTGTAGGAACTCGGGCCACTCGGTGACGAGGATAACGGCGTCGGCTCCCTCGATGACCTCAAGCGCCGAGCCGCCGTAGTCGAGCTGTGGCATCAGCGCCCGCGCGGCCTGCTCGGCGACCGGGTCGAACGCGCGCACGTGCGCACCCTCGGCCTGCAGGCGCGCGGCGAGCACCAGCGAGGAGGCGCCGCGCATGTCGTCGGTGTTGGGCTTGAACGCGAGCCCGAGCAGCGCCACGCGCCGGCCGGCAAGCTCGCCGAGGTGGCGGCTGAGCTTTGACACCACCCTGCGCTTTTGCAGCTCGTTGACCTCGATCACGGCGTTCAGCAGCTGGAAGTGATAGCCGCTGTTGCCGGCCAGCAGCTTCAGCGCGCTGACGTCCTTGGTGAAGCAGCTGCCTCCATACCCGAGTCCGGCCTGCAGGAACTTGGGTCCGATGCGGTTGTCCAGCCCCATGCCCCGCGCGACCTCGACGACGTCGGCGCCAAGCACCTCGCAGACGTTGGCGATCTCGTTGATGAAGGAGATCTTCGTCGCCAGAAACGCATTGGCGGCGAGCTTGATCATCTCCGCGCTTGCCACGTCGGTGCTGAGAAGCGGGGCTCCGAGCGGCTCGTACAGCGCCACGACCGCCTCGTGCGCCCAGTCGCCCTCGCCGCCCACCACCACCCGGTCGGGGTGCAGGAAGTCCGCGACGGCGGAGCCCTCCTTCAGGAACTCCGGGCAGGACACGTAGCTGAAGCCGGACTTGCCTCGCTCGCCGAAGATGCGCCGGATGTTGGCGCCGGTGCCGCACGGCACGGTCGACTTCATCACGAGCGCGTGGCCGTCGGGCGCCGGCATCGAGTCCACGACGGCGTGCACCGCCGAGAGGTCCGCGTCGCCCGAGTGCGTGGGCGGCGTGCCGACCGCGACGAACAGCAGTCGCGCATGCTCGAGCGCGGGTGCAAGCTCGGTCGAGAAGTGCAGGCGCTCGCTGTTGGCCGCCATCAGCTCCTGCAGGCCCGGCTCGTAGATCGGGATCTCGCCGCGCCGCAGACGCGCGATCTTCTCGTGCGCGACATCCACGCACCACACCTCGCTGCCAAGCTCCGCAAACCCAACGGCGGTGACCAGCCCGACGTAGCCGGTGCCGATCACCCCGATCGGCTCGCGCTCGGCGCTCATAGCTCACGCCTCGACGGCGAGAAAAGCCTCGTAGCGCTTGATGTCGCGCAGCGCGCGCGCGCGCTCCTCGCTGTCCTCCTCGGCGCGCTCGGCCGACGCGCGGGCATCTGCGAGCTGCGTCTCGATCGTGGAGCGGTCGAGCGCCTCGGGCGCGATCGCTTCCTCGACGAGCACGAGCGCGCGGTTCTCGGCGAACTGCAGATACCCCTCGGCCTGGGCGAAGCGGACGATCTCATCCTCCGAGCGATACAGCCGCAGCTCGGTCGGCTCCAGGCGTGCGAGCAGCGGCTCGTGGTTGGCGAGAATCCCGATCGACCCGACCGTGGTGAAGGTGGAGAGCATCTCCACCTCCTCGGAGAACACCTCGCCCTCGGGTGTGAGCACTTCGACTGGGAACTTGGCGTGGGCCATGATCTATTGCTTGGCCGCCTCGACAACCTCGTCGATCGTGCCCTTGAGGAAGAACGCGCTCTCGGGCACCTCGTCGTGCTTGCCCTCGATGATCTCCTGGAAGCCCCTGATCGTCTCGGCGATCGGCACATAGGCGCCCGGGGTGCCCGTGAACTCTTCGGCCACGAAGAACGGCTGGGAGAGGAAGCGCTCGATGCGCCGCGCGCGCTGCACCGTCAGCTTGTCCTCGTCGGAGAGCTCGTCGATGCCGAGGATCGCGATGATGTCCTGCAGCTCCTTGTAGCGCTGCAGGATCTCCTTGACCTGGTTGGCGACGCGGAAGTGGTCCTCGCCGAGCACGTCGGCCTTGAGAATCGTCGAGGTCGAGTCCAGCGGGTCCACCGCCGGATAGATGCCCTTCTCGGAGATCGCGCGGGAGAGCACGGTGGTCGCGTTCAGGTGCGCGAACACCGACGCCGGCGCCGGATCGGTGAGATCGTCGGCCGGCACGTAGATCGCCTGCACCGAGGTCACCGAGCCCTCGCGCGTTGAGGTGATGCGCTCCTGCAGCTGGCCCATCTCGGTCTCCAGCGTCGGCTGATAGCCGACCTGCGAAGGCATCCGCCCCAGCAGCGCCGAGACCTCGGAGCCGGCCTGCACGAAGCGGAAGATGTTGTCGATGAACAGCAGCACGTCCTGGCCCTGGTCGCGGAAGTATTCGGCCATCGTCAACCCGGAGAGAGCGACCCTCATGCGCGCGCCCGGGGGCTCGTTCATCTGCCCGAACACGAGCATCGTCTTCTCCAGCACGCCGGACTCCTTCATCTCCAGCCACAGGTCGTTGCCCTCGCGCGAGCGCTCGCCCACGCCGCAGAACGCCGACAGCCCGCCGTGCTCCTTGGCGAGGTTGTGGATCAGCTCCTGGATCAGCACGGTCTTGCCGACGCCGGCGCCGCCGAACAGGCCGACCTTGCCGCCCTTGGCGTAGGGGGCGAGCAGGTCGATCACCTTGATGCCGGTCTCGAACATCTCGGTCGTCGGCGTCAGGTCCTCCACCCGCGGGGCGTCCTGGTGAATGCCGCGGCGCTCGGTGTCCTTGGGCAGCTCCTCGCCCAGGTCGATCGGTTCGCCGAGCAGGTTGAAGATGCGCCCCAGCGTCGCCTCGCCGACCGGCACCGTGATCGGCCCGCCGGTGTCGAGCACCTCGGCGCCGCGCGCCAGCCCGTCGGTCGTGTCCATCGCGACCGCACGCACGCGGTCGTCGCCCAGGTGCTGCTGGACCTCGCACACGAGCACCTCGCCGCCGGCCTCTGTGCTGATGCCCTCGGCCTCCTCCGCGGCCGCGGCGGCGGGGCGCGCGACGGTGATCGCGTGGTTGATCTCGGGCAGGCGCTCGGGGAACACGGCCTCGATCACGACGCCCTGGATCTCCTCGATGCGCCCGACGTTGCGCGAGGCGGTGCCGTTCGCGGCTGCGGCTGGCTCTGTTGTGGTGCTGGGTGGCATTGGCTCTCTTATCTCCTCATCATCTGTTCAAGTTCGTTTCGTGGTGGCTACGCGCGCGCGATCGGTGTCCTAGCTGAGACCCTCGGCGCCGGCCACCACCTCCATGATCTCCTGGGTGATCTCGGCCTGGCGGGCGCGGTTCATCTGCAGCGTGTAGTCGGTGATGATTTCCCCGGCGTTCTCCGAGGCGCTGCGCATCGCCGTCATCTGCGCGCCGAAGAACCCGGCCGCGGACTCCACGAGCGCCCGGTAGATCGATATCTCAACGTAGTCGGGCACCAGCCGCCGCAGGATCTTCTCCGGGTCCGGCTCGTAGTCGACGGGCGCGCGCTTGGACGGGGCGGGCGCCTCCCCGGAACCCTGCGAAGCCTCATCCCGATCGCCGGCGAGCGCCTCCTGGGAGAGCGGCAGCAGCCGCTGGCGCGTGACGTGCTGAGTCAGCGGCGAGACATAGGAGTTGTAGAGCATCTCCACACGGTCGACGCGACCGTCGATATAGGCCTCCATCACGTCGTCGGCGATCCTGCGCGCATCGGCGTAAGCCGGTCGATCGGAGAAGCCGGTGTAGCTGCCGCTCAGCTCCTGCCCGCGGAAGCTGAGCGAGGAGACGCCCCGGCGCCCGGTCGCATACCAAACGCTGCTGCGCCCCTCCCCCGTCAGCTCCGCCGAGAGGCGCACGCCCGCGCGGATGATCTGCGAGTTGAATCCCCCCGCCAGGCCGCGATCTCCGGTGACGAGCAGCAGTCCGACGCTGCTCTCGGACTCGTGCTCTCGCAGCAGCGGCAGTCGCGCGGCCTCCGAGCCGGCCGCCTCGGCCGCCTGGCGCGTCATGCGGCCGATCGCGTCGGCGTAGGGCCGCAGCGCGGCGATGCGCTGCTCGGCTCGCCGCAATCGCGCGGCGGCCACCATCTCCATCGCCCGCGTGATCTTCTGGATGTTCTTGACCGAGGCGATCTTGTTCTTGACGTCGCGCTGAGATGCCATGACGGGTTACCTCGGCCGGCGCTAGGCCGCCTTGGCCTCCTCGGCTGAGCCCTCGTCGGCGCGCAGCGGCGCGTCCTCCTCCAGCGGCTGGCCCTCCTCGTCGAGGTCGTACCCGAAGTCGCGCGCGAAGCTCTCAACCGTCTCGCGCACCTCGCTCTGGGTCCCATCCGACCAGTCGCCGCCGCCTATCTTGGCGCGCAGCTCCGAGTGCTGGGCGTGCAGCCGTTCGGTGAGCGCCAGCAGGAACTCGGGCACGCGCTCGACCTTCAGGCGATCCAGATACCCGCCCGTGGCGGCGAAGATCTGCACGACCTGGTCCTCGACGGCCAGCGGCGCGCGCTCGTGCTGGTTGAGCGTCGCCACCAGCCGTTCGCCGCGGGCCAGCGTGCGCTGCGTGTCGGCGTCGAGGTCGGAGCCGAACTGGGCGAATGCCTCCAGATCCCGGTACTGGGAGAGCTCGAGCTTGATGCGCCCGGCGACCTTCTTCATCGGGCCGATCTGCGCGTTGCCGCCCACGCGCGACACGGAGATGCCGACGTTGATCGCGGGCCGCACACCGGAGTTGAACAGCTTGGACTCCAGGAAGATCTGCCCGTCGGTGATCGAGATCACGTTCGTGGGGATGTAGGCGGACACGTCGCCCGCCTGCGTCTCGATGATCGGCAGCGCCGTCAGCGAACCGCCGCCGAGATCGTCGCTCAGCTTGACCGCGCGCTCGAGCAGGCGCGAGTGCAGATAGAACACGTCGCCGGGGTAGGCCTCGCGGCCCGGCGGGCGTCGCAGCAGCAGCGACATCTGCCGGTAGGCGTAGGCGTGCTTGGTCAAATCGTCGTACACGCACAGCGCGTGCTTGCCGCCGTAGAGGAAGTGCTCGCCCATCGCACAGCCGGCGTAGGGCGCCATGAACTTGATCGGCGCGGCCTCGTCGGCGGGTGCGGCGACGATGATCGTGTTCTCCAGCGCGCCGTACTCCTCCAGCGTCTGCGCGAGCGCCACGACCGTGGACATGCGCTGGCCGATCGCCACATACACCGACACGACGCCGGTGTCCTTGTTGTTGATGATCGTGTCGATCGCGATCGCCGTCTTGCCGGTCTGGCGGTCGCCGATGATCAGCTCTCGCTGTCCGCGGCCGATCGGGATCATCGCGTCGATCGCCTTCAGCCCGGTTTGCATCGGCTGCTTGACCGGCTGGCGCTGCACGACGCCCGGAGCCTTGAACTCGGCCGGGCGCGTCTGCGAGGTGGCGATCTCGCCCTTGCCGTCGAGCGGGCGGCCGAGCGGGTCGACGATCCGGCCGAGCAGCGCGTCGCCGACGGGGATATCCAGCAGCGCGCCGGTGCGCTTGACGGTGTCGCCCTCGGACACCTTCTCCCACTCGCCGAACAGCACCGCGCCGACGTTGTCGGACTCGAGGTTCAGCGCCAGGCCGGTGACGCCGTGGGGAAGCTCGAGCATCTCAAAGGACATGCAGTTCTCAAGGCCGTGAAGGCGCGCGATGCCGTCGGCCACGCTCAGCACCGTGCCGACCTCGGTCAGCTCGGCGGTACCGCTATCGAGCCCCTCGATGCGGCTCTTCAGGATGCTCGTGATCTCATCTGGATTGATCTGCATGGCGTTTAAGAGACTCCTTGGGCAACATGCCTGCGCAGCTGCTCCAGTCGGTTGCGAATAGAGGCGTCGAGGATCGAGTTTCCGACCCTGATGACGATGCCGCCGAGAATGTCCGGGTCCACACGCGAGGAGAGCGTCACCTTGCGACCCGCGCGCTCCCCGATTGTCCTGCCAAGACTCTCGGTGGTGCCCTGATCGAGCGCGATCGCGCTCGTGATCTCCACCGGCAGGGTCTTGTTCTCCTCGTCCCACAAACGCTCGTACTCTTGGCGGATACGGAAGATGACGGGCATGCGGTGGTTTTCTATCAGCAGCGCCAAGAAGTTCAGGAAGATCTCTTGCGCCCCGTCGAGCAGCGTGGAGAGCGATTGCTGCTTCTCGGCGCTGGAGAAATAGGGCGAGAAGAAGAACACGGCAAGCTCGCGGTGCTCGTTCAGAGCGTCGGCGAACTGGCCGAGCTGCTCGCGCAGCACGTCCAAGCGCCCCTGCTCCAGGGCCACCTGGAAGAGTGAGCGTGCGTAGACCTGGGCGAGCTCCTCCATCGGCTAATTGCTGCTCGGTCTGCCGGAGGAGAGGCTCGAGAAGTCCAGTTCGCTGAGCGCCTCCTGCACCAGACGCCGCTGGTCGGCGTCGTCGAGGGTCTTGCGCGTGACCTTCTCGGTGGCCATGATCGTAAGGTCGGCGACCTCACGGCGAATGTCGTCGAGCGCGCGCTTGGTGGCCGCCTCGATCTCGCGCTCGGCGCGCTTGGCCGCCTCGGCGAGGATCTCCTGGCCGCGGTCGCGCGCCTCGTGCTCGTGGGACTCGGCCGTCTGGCGTGCGCGCTGGACGATCTCCTCGGACTGGGCGCGCGCCTCCTTCAGGCGCTCGCGATATTCGACCAGCAGGTCCTCGGCCTCCTGGCGCGAGCGCTCGGCCGAGTCGATCGACTCGTCGATCGCGGCGCGCCGCACGTCCAGCGCCTCGCGGATCCTGGGGAACACGGCCTTGACGAGGATGAACAGCGAGATGCCGAACACGAGCAACGTCCAGACCATCAGCCCGACGTTGGGCGTGATCAGCCAGGAGCTGCTCGATGCGGCGAGCGGGGCGCTCACGATGCTGGCGAGGGGTGCCATCGCTCTACAGGAAGAAGGCGATGAAGCCGCCCACCAGGCCGTAGAAGAAGGTCGCCTCGGTGAGCGCGAAGCCGAGCCACTGGATCGAGGTGATCTCGTCGCGCATCTCGGGCTGGCGGGTGACCGACTCGATCACCTTGCCGAACAGCATCCCGATGCCCGCGCCGGCACCCGCGGCGCCGCCGCCGGCGCCCACGCCGAGGGCGATCGCTTTACCGGCTTCCTTGCCCACTTCGACCGACGAGTTGGCGGCCGCCAGCAGCGGGCTGACTGCGTGGATTGACATGAAAGGGATGAGGTGAAGCATCGTTCTCCTTGTTGAGTCCTTAGTGGCTTAGTGGCTTGCGGAGGTTGCGCCACCAAGGTAGATGGCGGTGAGAATGGCAAAGATGAAGGCTTGCAGACCGGCGATCAGCACGGCCTCGAACAGGTAGATGATCACACCGAGCGGCATCGTGAACCAGCCGAGCAGCTGCAATCCGAGCAGTACCGCCAGGTTGCCGGCCATGAAGTCGATCAGCATGTGCCCGGCGAGCAGGTTGGCCCACAGGCGGATGGTCAGCGAGAGCGGCCGCAGCACGAAGTTCGACATCAGCTCGAGCGGGAAGATCAGCAGCAGCATCGGCCCGCCGACGCCGCTTGGGATCAGGCTCTTCATGTATCCCCACGGTCCCCCGTGGGCGCGGACCCCTTCGGTGTTGTAGGCGACGAACACGCCGAGGGTGAGCACCAGCGGGACGGCGACGTTCGTCACGGCCGCATAGATCTGAAACGAGGGGATGTTCAGGCCGAAGAGCCTGAAGGTGTTCTCCGAGTCGACGGGCAGCGGTATGTAGCCGATCAGGTTGGAGACGAGGATGAAGACGAACAGCGTGAAGATGAACGGAAACCAGCGCTTGGTCAGCCGCTCGTCCATGTTCTCGCGCGTGACCTGGGACATCAGGCCATAGCCCATCTCGACAGCCACCTGCATGCGACCCGGGCGCTTTTGCATGTGCCGCGCCACGTACAGCATGATCCCGAGCGTCAGCAGGGTCGCGAGCAGCAGATAGAGCACGCCCTTGTCGAAGTTCAGCGGTCCGACGATGTGAACCCACGTTTCGAGGTGGAAGGCGTCGATGACTTTGAAGCTTTCGTTCTTGTGGCCTTTGATCCCGAAGCCGACCGCGAAGCCGATCAGGCCGAGCAGGTACACGAGCGCGATGCTGTAGCCGATCTTGCGCGCTTTGCTCATCGTGGCGAGACGGTTCATCGAGCGACCTCGCGCGGCCGCGGGGAGCCGGGCCGGGCCGGCGGACCGGAGAGCACCCTGATCGCGAAGGCGACCGAATAGGCGCAGAAGATCGTGACCGCGGCGGTCAGTCCGTCGGCGCGACCGCCGGCGACCCCGGCGATCACGATCGCGCCCGCCAGCAGCCAGATACGCCCGAACGCCTCGAACAGATTGAACCCGAGCTGCGCGCGCGGCTCGGCCGCCCTGCCCACCCAGCGCCGGTCGAACTGGGCGAGCGCACGCTGCACGATCCAGGCGCCCGCTCCGATCGCGTAGCCGAGCGCGGGCGCTCCGAGCGCCAGCGCCGGAACGGCGGCGAGCAGCACGAGCGCGACATCCAGGTATCGCAGGATCGAGAGCGAGCGGCGGCCCGAGTCGGGGGCCGGATGTCCCGCCGACGGGAGCGCGGCCGATGCGCCGGGAGCGGCGATCGGAGGATGGCCGACGGCGTGCCGACCGCTTATTCGGGCTGGATGGTCTCGCATGTTTGGGCTGCCACCCTACAGATGCAAAGGCTCGCGCGCGTTTGAAGCGGCGAGCCCGGTGCTCCCCTCAGAGCACGTCGTCGGTGGCCGCCGCGAGTCTACCGGTTTTGCGACTTAGTAACAACTTTGTGACATGCGCCACGGACATTGCCCGCACCAGCGCCAAGGCCACAACCACCGTCGCGAGCCCGCCAATCAGGTCGAGCACATAGTGATTGCCGGTCGCAAGCACCGCAAACGCCGTCAGGCACGGGTAGAGCACCGCGAGCACACGCACCCACACGGGCGAGGACAGCCGCCACAGCACCAGCGTGCACCACACCGCCCAGCCGATGTGCAGCGAGGGCATCGCCGCGAACTGATTGGCGTCGGTGGCGAGACTGCCGGTGTGCCACGAGCCGAGCGTGTGCGAGGAGGCGACGATGTCGGTGAAGCCGTTTGACACGAGCATTCGCGGCGGCGCCACCGGGTAGCGCCAGAACACGAGCAGCCCCAGCACGTTGATCGCCACGAGCGTGCTGCGCAACGGGCGGTAGATGTCGTAGCGCTTGAACCACAGCCAGGCGAGCAGCCCGAAGGTTACGACGAAGTGGGCGTTGTCGTAGTAGTAGGAGAGGATCGCGCCAAGCGTGCTATGGGCCGCGAGCCAGCGGTTGAGCGCCAGTTCCGGCGCGATGTGCAGCGACTGCTCGAAGCTGAGGATCGCGCGGCCGTGGGCGAGCGCGAGCTTTTCGCGCACCGGCGCGAGGTTGTTGATCGCGTCGTACACCCACGCCAGCCACACGATCACGAGCAACTCGCCCCACCAGCGGGGTCGCCTGACCTCGGCGGGCGCGTCGGCTTCCACAGACGCTGCCCCACCCTCGCCCTCAGTCCGGGGCGCGATGCTGCGCTCGGGTGTGCCGGTGGCGGGCAAGCACTCGATGTTATCCAGCCGTGAAGCCAGAACGGCGCTCAGGGCGCCACTGCCTCCAGGCCGCTCTCGCCGAGCGCCTCCAGCACGAGCGGCAGCGCGAGCGCCGTGCGCTGCCAGGAGCTCGGTGCGCTGTAGTCGTCGGCGTCGTGGAGCAGCAGCACGGACCCCTCCTGCACACCGCCCGTCACATGCGCGGCGATCGAGGCGGGGGTCGCGCGCCTCTCCCAGTCGCGCCCCCAGTGGGTCCACAGCATCGTGCGCCAGCCCGCCCGGCGCGCAAGACGCAGCGCACTGGCGTTGAGCACTCCGTAGGGGGGGCGGTACAACACGGGCGAGACTCCGCTTGCATCCTCGATGGCGGCTTGCGCGCGCGCCAGATCCTCGCGAACCTGCCACGGCGCGAGCCGCAGCAGGTTGCGGTGGCGGTGACAGTGCAGGCCGATGGCGTGTCCTGCGGCGAGGATCTCGCGGGGCAGCGAGGGGTTGCGCAGGACCTGCTCGCCGACGAGGAAGAACGTGGCGCTCACGCCGCTGCCGGCAAGGATGTCGAGCACAGCCGGGGTGCCCTGCGCGTGCGGACCGTCGTCGAAGGTGAGCGCCCAGCCGCGCCCGCTCGCGGTGCGATCCTCGACTCCCAGCGAGCGGCGCAGCGCGGGCCAGATCGGCGCCGGCGAGCGCGGAAAGCCTACCGGCCATGGGCTGGCGAGCGCCGGCAGCGCGTGGCTCGCCATCGCCGCGGCCGCTCCCACGCCGGCGATCCCGGGAGCGGTGCTGCGATGATCGGTGGGGTAAATGCTCAAGCTCACGCTGGGAATCTTGGCGGCGGTGGCCGCGTCGGCCTTCTACAGCCTAGGGGTAGCGCTGCAGGCGATGGACGCCAAGCGCACGCCCCAGGACGAGCACCTGCATCCCGCGCTCGCGCTGAACCTGGTGCGCCGGGCGCGCTGGCTCGCCGGCACCGGGCTGTCGATGCTGGGCTGGCCGCTGCAGGTGGTGGCGCTGCTGCTGGTGTCGCTGGTGGTCGTGCAACCGACGATGGCGGTGGGGCTGCTCGTGCTGCTGTTCTTCGGCGAGCGGCTGCTCGGCGAGCGCGCCGGCAGGCGCGAGCACCTCTCGATGATCGCGATCGTGGTCGGCGTGGCCGGCATCGCCGCGTGCGCTCCGAACCGCAGCACCGGGCACAGGGACTATCTCGTCGTCACGCTCGTGCTCGTGGGGCTGGGACTGCTCACGTTGCTTCCGTACATGGTCAACCGTGTGCGCCGGCCGGCGGCGTCGCTGACGATGATCGCGGCGGGCATGGGCTATGCCTGGAGCGGAGTGGCGACCAAGCTGTTCTCCGACGATCTCTCCCAGGGACGATTGTGGTTCGCGCTCGCCTGGGCGCTCTCCACCGCCGGCGCCTCCGCGGTGGCGGCGCTCAGCGAGATGAGCTCGCTGCAGATGCGCCCGGCGATCCAGGTGGCGCCGGTCGTGTTCGTCACTCAAACGGTGGTGCCGGTGGTGCTCGCGCCGCTGCTGCTGGGGGAAAGCTTTGCCTCGACGCCGCTTGGCGGCGTGCCGCTGTCGGTGTCGCTGGCGGTGCTGGTCGTCGGTGCCGCCGCGCTGGCGCGCTCGCCGCTCTTGACTCGACTTCGAGGTCGTGGCGGGGCGATCGAGGGCGAGCGTGTGAGCGAGCCCAGCGGCTCGACCGACAGCCCGTCGGAGCGCAACCACGAGACGATCCGCTCGACCCCGGCGAAGCGAGGAGGAGAAGTCGCCGGCGGCCGACACGACGACCACGTCGCCCGGCGCGCGCCGAGCTCTGAGGCAGCGGCCCGCCGGCGTTCAGGCGCAGCGCGCCGGCAACAGGCGTGGCGCCGGTCGTGCGGGCGAGAACGAGCTGCCCCACGGTCAGCCCTTTGGGGGGCTGCAGGAAGTAGAAGCGGTGGTGCAGACCGAGCGCATGAGCCTGGCGGCGAAGCGCGCCGCGCGTGCGCACCCAGCGAAACAGCGAGCCCGAGTGCGGCAGTTCGGGCATCAGTTCGTCGCGCAGGGCGTGCAGGTCGGCGATCGTGGCGCTCGCATACGCGCCGTTGTCGGCGAAGGACGCGTGCACGCCCGCGCGGTCGAGCTCGCTTGCCAGTCGCGGCAGCTCGGCGGGCGAGGTGCGCACGACGAGACCCACCTCCGGCATCGTCGTGTCCACCTGCTTAAGTGCGCGTCCACCCAGCAGCAGTGCCGCAACCGCCGTCACCTCGTCGGTGGACATCAACCACGTGCTGATTGCCAGTAGCAGCACGAATTGAGTCACGAAGGCGATCAGCGCGCAGGCGCCACAGCGGGAATCGGGCGTACCCGACGAGGCGCGTCGAGCACGAGATCGACCGCGGCGGGGATCCAATGCCTGCTCGACATCGAGGTCCACGCGAGCCCTGGCACCGCGTCGGGCTCATCGGCCAGCTCGGGTGCGGCGAGCGTGTTTCGGCCGGCCACCGCCAACAGCCCTTCTCGCGGATGCTCGGTGCGCCCCCGGAACGCGTGATGTTCGGCGAAGCTGGCGCGTACCTGCTCGATCAACTCGCCGTCGGTCGTTGGCGAGGCGCAGCAATCCCAGGTCGGCCATCGCGCGCGTGTTCAGGCGAGCATGACCGACGGGCAGGCCGTAGGACACCACGGGCGTGCCGGTCGCCTTCGCCTCCAGGCAGGTCACGCCGCCGGTGGAGTGCACGAGCGTGTCGGCCGCCGCGAGTATCTCGGGCATTCGATCGGTGAAGCCAAGTACGTATACGCGCGGCTCGCCGGCGAAGTCCTCGCTCAACCGCTCGGCGCAGCTGCTCGTTGCGACCCGCCAGGCACACGATCGCGCTCACGCCGGGGATCTCGGCGATCTGGCGCACGGCGCCCTCGACGTCTCCGACCCCCCAGCCGCCGCCGGAGACGACGACCATGCGACCCTCCTCGGGCAGGCCGAGCGCGGTGCGCGAGCCTGACTGAGAGCGCTCGTCGAGGAACTCGGAGGAGATCAGCGGGCGAACCAGACGCGCGCTGCCCTCCCCGCTATGCGCTCGACCGAGTCAAGCGACTCGCCATACATCACCAGGTGCGTGTCGATGCCGGGTTGGGCCCAGAAGAACAGGCCTGTTAGGTCGGTAATCGTGGCGACGGTCGGACAGCGCACGACCTGGGTGCGGCGCAGTCGCGCCAGCACGACCGTGACAGCCGGGTAGGTCGAGACGACGACATCGGGTTCGTGCTCGACTATGCGTCTGGCGAGCGGACGCGAGCCGAGCAGGCACAGCAAGCGACGCGCCATCACCCGCACCGGCGCGACGCTCTCAAGCAGCCAGTAGATCGGCCGTGTACGTCCATGGGAAGAAGCGCAGCTGCACTCGATAGCCGTCCTCGACGACCGGCTGTAGCAGCGGCCCCATCGCGGCGAGCCCATCGATCACCGTCACCTCGGCCGGCTCGGGGGACGCCTCGATCTGTCGTGGCGAGCGCCCGTGCGGCGGCGGCATGCCCCTCCCCACGTCGGCGGAGAGGATCAGCACTCGCTTGGGCCCGGGGCGCCGGCGCGATGTCGGTGTGCGGTGACGGCGTGGCATACAGTTCAAGCCTTGCCCACCTGCCGGACGGATCTGGCGGCCAGGGTCGCAAGCATGGTGACAGATGCTTTCAGGGCGCGGCGACAGCAGAAGCGTAGCGGCCGTGTCGAACGGTCGCGCGGTTCCGCGCGCGTTCGGCGCACTCGCCGATGGCGTTGCGCGCACTCGGAGTCCGCGGGCCTGCTCGGCGTGCCGGCGAGCGCGTTCGCCGTGGCGGGCGGCGCAGCCGGGGCTCCTACGCAGTACGTGCCGAGCCGCCAGGGAGGGTGGCCGGCGTGGCTGCATGGCCCCTTGCACGGTCTTGGCCTCGGGATCGGCTCGGGCAGCTTTCAAACGCTGACGCTGCGTCATGTGCGCGAGCTATGCGGCGGTGCTGCTGGCCTGGCGCGGCACTCCCGGGCTGGGGGATCGCGGCCGCGATCGTAGCGGCGAACGTGGTGCTGCTGCTGGGGCCGCCGCTGCTCTCCCAGGACGTGTTCGGGTACCTGTCCTTCGCGCGGCTCGGGGTGCTGCACGGGTTGGACCCCTACACGCACGTGGCCGCCGAAGCCCCAACCGACGCGGCGTTCCCGTTCATCGGGTGGTCGTTTCAGAACTCTCCCTACGGACCGCTGTTCACGCTCGGCACCTACCCGCTCGCGTCGCTCGGCCTGGCGGGAGGGCTGTGGGCGCTGAAGGGCGATAGCGGTCGCGTGCAGTCTCGGCGCGGTCGCGCTGACCGCGCAGGCCGCGGAGAAGACGGGACGCTCGGCGAAGCTGGCCGCGGCGTTCGTGGGCCTGAACCCGGTGCTGCTGGAGCTGGCGGTGGGCGGCGCGCACAACGACACGCTCGTGCTGCTGGTGCTCGCGGGCGCGCTGGCGCTCGCGGCCGGCACGGCGCCACGCCTGCGCGGCGCCGCCGGCTGCTCGTCGTCGGCGTCGGCGTAAAGGCGTCGGCCGGGCTGGTGCTGCCTTTCGTGGTGCTCTCGCCGGCGAGCCGTCGCGAGCGCGTGCGGGTGGCGATCGCCGCGGCGGCCGCGCTGCTGCTGCTCGCGCTCGTGGCGATCGTCGGCTTCGGCACGCACGCGCTCGGGTTTTTGGACTCGATCGGCGAGCAGCAGCAGCTGATCGCCACGCACAGCATCCCCGCCGAGACGGCGCGCTGGCTGGGCCTCGACGGGCTGCCGGGCTGGTGGCGCGACCTGTTCGCGGCGGGCTTCGTGCTCGTGCTGGCGCTCTGCCCTGTGGCGCACCGCGCGTGGCGCCGACTGGCGCGCGATGGCCGGGTGGGCGACGCTCGCGCTGTTGCTATCGACCGCCTGGCTGCTGCCCTGGTATGCGGTATGGGCGCTGCCGCTCGCCGCCCTCGCCGACAGTCGCAGGCTGCGTGGCGCCACGCTCGCGTTCTGCGCCTACGCGATCCTGATCCATCTGCCGCTGGCCGACCCGCGTGCTCAGCCCCGCCAGGCATCTCCCCCACGGCAGGCGCGTCGCTCGCCCGCTCGCCGCCGCCCCCGCCGACGCGTTGGCCGCCGCCACTCCCGCTCCCACCGCCGCGCACGCCGGGCAGGGCGTCGGCGACGACGGTGGCGTATTCGCCGGTCTCCAGGTCGTGCGCGATGCTGCGCTCGATCTCGGCCGCCGAGGCGTCGGGGCGCAGGCGCCTCAGACGTAGCGCATCCAGGCGGCGAAACTTGAGGATCTCGAGCACATATACGAGGTATACGCTGGCCGCCACGACGAGCAGGGCGAGCGCCACCATCGCGAGCGGCCAGCCGAGGTGCAGCTCGCCTTTGTGGTTGGAGTAGGGCACGAACCGCAGCGCGAGCGCGAAGCCGGCGAGCATCAGCGTCCAGGCGTACAGGTAGGCGATCGTGCGCCTGCTGGAGAACCCGATGCGGGCCATGCGGTGATGGAAGTGCTCGCTGTCGGCGGCATAGATCGGGCGCTTGTACTTCAAGCGCTTGAGCACGACGAAGGTCGTGTCGAGGAAGGGAACGGCGAGCAGGATCAGCGGCAGCACGAACGAAACGACCGCGGTTGTCTTGACGGCCGCCTCCACCGTCACCACCCCCATCAGCAGCCCGAGCAGGTTGGCGCCGCAGTCGCCCATGAAGCTGGAGGCGGGCGGGAAAGTTGTGGATCAGGAAGCCGAGCGCGGCGCCGGCCGTGAGCGCCGCGAGCACGCCGGGCGCGGCGCGATCGAGGTCGAACGCGATGATCGCGAGCGTGCCGGCGATGATCACGCACACCCCCGCCGCGAGGCCGTCGACGCCGTCGGAGAGGTTGACGACGTTCATCATCGCGACCAGCCCGATCACGGTCAGCGCCGGGCCGGCGTCGGTCGCGCCCGCTTTGGGAAAGGCGAGCGCGCCGATGAACGGCAGCGTGATGCGCTTGACCGCGACGCCGTAGTGCACGACGATCACGGCCGCCGCGATCTGGCCGGCGAGCTTCACGATCGGGGGCAGGTCGAAGCGGTCGTCCAGCGCGCCCACGACCGTTATCAGCGCGGCTGCGATCAGCACGCCATGCCACATCTGCGTGCTCGTGCCATAGCCGGCGGGCAGGAACGCAACCATCGCGACGAGCACGCCCGCGAAGATCGCGAGGCCGCCGAGCAGCGGCGTCGGACGGCTGGCCAGGCCACGGTCCCGGGGTTCGTCCACCGCGCCGACGGCGCTCGCCAGCCGCATCGTGAGCGGCGTGAGCAGCGCGGTCACGGCCGCGGCGACGAGAAATGCGGCAAGGGCGTCGAGCTGAGTGAGATGCGCCATCGACTCGCGCACAGCATCGCAGGCGCGGGCGTCGGTGGTCCCACTCCTCCTGCTCATGTGCAACGGGGACCCACATGTGGGTCCCCGCGATCAGGCGCATGCGCCTGATCGGATCGCGGTGCATGCACCGCGATCGCGGGAGGGCACATGTGCCCTCCCGGCCGGCGGCACAGTGCCGCCGGCAACCGCAACGGTGCGCTACGCGGCTGCCGCGGCGTTCAGGTGCTCATACAGCGGGTGGCGCTCCACAACCGCGCGCACGCGCTCGGAAAGCTCACCCCTGCGCGCGTCGAACTCGGGTGTGAGCGCGACGGCGAGGATCTCGCCAACCTCGGTGAACTCCTCGACCCCCAGTCCGCGCGTGGCCAGGGCGGGCGTGCCGATGCGCAGGCCCGAGGCCTCCATCGGCGGCCGCGGGTCGAAGGGCACGGCGTTGCGGTTGACGGTGACGCCGATCTCGTGCAGGCGATCCTCGGCCTGGCGGCCGGTCAGCTCGGGCTCGCACGCGCGCAGGTCCACGAGCGCGAGGTGCACGTCGGTGCCGCCGGTGAGCACGTTCACGCCGTGGCCGGCCCGCATCAGCTGCTCGGCAAGCGCCCGGGCGCCTTCGACCGTGCGGCGCTGGCGCTCCGCGAACAGCTCGCTCGCGGCGATGCGCAGCGCGACCGCCTTGGCGGCGATCACGTGCTCCAGGGGGCCGCCCTGCTGGCCGGGGAACACGGCGGAGTCGATCTTCTTGGCGTGCTCGGCCTTGCACAGGACGATCCCCGCGCGCGGGCCGCCGAGCGTCTTGTGGGTGGTGGTCGTAACGACGTCGGCGCCGTGCTCGAGCGGGTTGGGGTGAAGCCCGGCGGCGACGAGCCCGGCGAAATGCGCCATGTCCACCATCAGCAGCGCTCCCACCTCGTCCGCGATCTCGCGGAAGCGGGCGAAGTCGAGCTGGCGCGAATAGGCCGACCAGCCGGCGAGCAGCAGCTTGGGGCGGCGCTCGCGTGCGATGCGGGCGACCTCGTCCATGTCGATCGTGCTGCTCTCGCGGTCCACCTCGTAGGCGGCGATGTCATACAAACGGCCGGACACGTTGATTTTCATGCCATGGGAGAGGTGGCCGCCGTGGGCGAGCGAGAGCCCCATGATCGTGTCTCCCGGCTGTAGCAGCGCGTGGTAGACCGCGGTGTTGGCCTGCGCGCCGGAGTGCGGCTGCACATTGGCGTGCTCTGCGCCGAACAGCTCCTTGGCGCGATCGATCGCGAGCTGCTCGGAGACGTCCACCCACTCGCAGCCGCCGTAGTAGCGCCGGCCGGGATAGCCCTCGGCGTACTTATTGGTGAGCACCGACCCCTGGCATTCGAGCACCGCCTGGGGCACGAAGTTCTCCGAGGCGATCATCTCCAGCGTGTTCTGCTGGCGCTCGAGCTCGCCGCGCAGCGCGGCCGCGATCTCCGGGTCCACCTCGGCGAGCGGGCGGTTGAAATAGTCGGGACTGAGGCTTGGCATGGGCACGCTCCCTCCAGCTTTCGTTCGCTATGGGTGCCCAGGCGCGCGGCAAGCTGTTCGAGCCGCTCCCCGGTGGTTGAGCCCACCTATCGCGCCAGTCGCGGCTGCGCCCATCGAGGCTAGCAGGAGCGGACGCGCCCGAGTCGCCACCCGCGGGACGCCTAGACTGCCAGTCATGATCGAAGACTTGATCGAGCAGATCGAGGCTCGCTTTGGCGAGCTTGGCGAGCAGATGACCGACCCCGCCGTGATCGGCGACCGCGAGCGCTATGCCGAAGTCGGGCGCGCCTACCGCCAGCTGGAGCCGGCCGCGAAGCTTGCCGAGCAGTGGCGTCGCGCCACCGACGACGCCGCTGGCGCGCAGGAGCTGATCGCCGAGGACGGCGAGGATCCCGAGCTGCGCGAAATGCTCGAAGGCGCACGGGAGCGCATCGAGACGCTCGAAGAGGAGATTCGCTTCGCGATGGTCGAGCGCGACCCCAACGACGAGAAGAACGTGATCGTCGAAATCCAGGGTGGCGCCGGCGGCGAGGAGGCGGCGCTGTGGGCGGGCGACGTGTACCGCATGCTCACGCGCTACGCCGAGCGGGTCGGCCTGAAGGTAGAGGCGCTGGAGATCGGCGATGGCAAGTACACCTTCGCCGTCAAGGGCGAGAACGCGTATTCGATCTTCAAGTTCGAGGGCGGCACACATCGCGTGCAGCGCGTGCCCCAGACCGAGTCCCAGGGTCGCATCCACACATCGACGGCGACCGTCGCGGTGCTTCCCGAAGCCGAGGATGTGGACGTGGAGGTCAACCCCTCAGACCTGCAGATCGACGTGTATCGCTCCTCCGGCCCGGGCGGGCAGTCGGTCAACACGACCGACTCGGCGGTGCGCGTCACGCACAAGCCCTCGGGCATCGTGGTGTCGATGCAGGACGAGAAGTCACAGCTGCAGAACCGCGAGAAGGCGCTGCGCGTGCTGCGCGCCCGACTGTACGAGCGCGCGCTGGCCGAGCAGCAATCCGAGCTTGCCGCCGACCGGCGCTCGCAGGTCGGCACCGGCGACCGCGCGGAGAAGATCCGCACCTACAACTATGGCGAGCGGCGCGTCACCGACCACCGCATCAAGCTGACCGTGCACAACCTCGATCAGATTCTCGAAGGGGAGCTGCAGGACATCGCCGCGGCCCTGCAGGCGGACGAGAAGCGCCGTCGCCTGGAGGCCCAGACAGCCGTCTGAGCTCCATCGAGCACGCCCCCGCAAATCCAAACCATGTCCGAATCCCGCGCTTCAGCGCTCGCCGGCGGAACACCCGCACGCGACGCGCTGGACGGCGCGATCGTGGCAATCGCGGCAGCGGGATGCGAGGCCCCGCGGCTGGACGCCGAACTGCTGCTCGCCCACGCGCTCGGCGTCTCGCGCGAGCGGCTGCTCATGGAGCGGGAGCTGGTCGTGGCGGGTACGGCGGTGCGCACATTTCAGGATTTCGTGCGACGGCGCTCGATACAGCGCGAGCCTGTCGCATACATCCTCGGCAGGCGCCACTTCAGGCACTTGGAGCTGGCAGTGGACCGGCGCGCGCTGATCCCGCGACCGGAGACCGAGCTGCTCGTCGAGGTCGCGCTCGGGCTCCCCGAGGGCGCGCGCGTGCTCGACCTCGCCACCGGCAGCGGCGCGGTGGCGCTCGCACTCAAGCACGAGCGCCCGGATCTGCGCGTGAGCGCCAGCGACGTGAGCGAGGAGGCGCTCGAGCTGGCACGCGCCAACGGCGAGCGGCTCGGGCTCGATGTGCGTTGGCTATGTGCCGATCTGCTCGATGGCGTGCCCGGCGAGTTCGACGCGATCGTCTCAAACCCGCCTTATGTGCCCGAGCGCGAGCGCGCGACGCTCGCCCCCGAGATACTGCGCCACGAGCCTTCCTCGGCCCTGTTCGCCGGCGAGGACGGACTCGACGCGATCCGCCCGCTGATCGAGCAGGCGTCCGCGCGGCCGGCCGTGCGCCTGCTCGCCCTGGAGGTCGGTGCGGGCCAGGCGGGCACCGTAGCTGAGCTGATGCGCTCGGCGGGCTTCCCCGATGTCCGCGCAGAGCGCGACCTCGCGGGCGTCGAGCGGGTGCTCGTGGGCGAGCGGGCATGATGAGCCTCACCGCTGCCGACACCGCCCGCCTGGAGCGGTGCATCGCCGGCGACGGGGTCGCGGTGATACCCACAGACACGGTGTACGGCCTTGCGTGCGATCCGCTGAGCGAGGCGGCCGTCACACGGCTCTACGAGCTGAAGGGACGTCCGCCCGCCAAGCCGTCCGCCGTCATGTTCTTCTCGCTCGACGCCGCGATCGATGCGCTGCCCGACCTTGGATCGCGCACGCGAGCGGCGCTCGCCGCGCTGCTGCCGGGGCCCGTCACCCTGCTGCTGCCCAACCCACACGATCGCTTCCCGCTTGCATGCGACCCGGCGCGCGAGGGAACCGGCGTGCTCGGCCTGCGCGTCCCGAGACTCGACGACGCACTGGCGGCGCTCGGCGACATCGGCCTGCCGGTGATGCAGTCGAGCGCCAACATCTCGGGCGGCGCGGACCCTCGACGCGTCGAGGAGGTGCCCGACAGGCTGCGTGACGGCGCCACCCTCGTGCTCGACGGAGGTGAGTTGCCGGGCACGGCATCGACCGTAATCGAGCTGATCGGCTACGAGCAGACCGGCGCCTGGCGGATCGTGCGGGAGGGACCGATGAGCGCCGCTGCGGCGGCGCAAGCCCTGAGAGCCTCTCCCGAGAGGCCCTGAACCGATCGCGCGCGCCGTTTCCGCGTGAGGCCCCGTATGGGCCTACGCCACAACCTCCACCCCGACCAGCTCGGCCGCGCTCAGGCTACCCGGCGTCTCCAGCTCCAGCACAGCCTGTAGCGCCGCGATCGCGACCGCCAGCTGGTCGAGGTCGGGCTCGCGCGTGGTGAGCAGCTGCAGCTTCAGTCCGGGCCACATGATCGCTTTGACCCAGCCGCGGTTGCGGTTGCGCCCCGCGAACTTGATGATCTCGAAGGAGATGCCGGCGATTATCGGCACGCCGAGGATGCGGGTGGCGAGGAGCCAGTACCAGGCGGGCATGCCGACCGCGCCGAACACGAAGATCGAGACGACCATCACGATCAGCAGAAAGCTCGTGCCGCAGCGCGGGTGCAACCGGGAGAAGCGCTGCGCGTTGGCGGGTGTGAGCGCCATTCCCGCCTCGAAGCAGGAGATCGTCTTGTGCTCGGCGCCGTGGTACTCGAAGACGCGGCGCAGGCTGCCCACGCGCGAGAGCGCCACCATGTAGCCGAGGAAGATCGCGGTGCGAAGGACTCCCTCGACGATCCAGAACAGCGCCGAGGAGCTCAGCTGGTGCTTGATCAGGCTCGTCAGGCCGAGCGGCAGCAGGAAGAACAGCCCGATCGCGAACGCCATCGCGACGACGATCGTGCCGAACCACATCGCCGAGCTGATTTCCTGCGGGTCCTCGGCCTCATCTTCGGGGAGCTGCGCGTTGGCGGAGATGCCGAGCGCCCGAAAGCCGATCGCAAGCGAGCCGCCGAGCGCGACGATGCCGCGCAGCACGGGCAGGCGCAGCCAGCGGTGGCGGGCGAGGGCGGAGGCGAGCGGCGAGGTCGTGACCTCGATCTCGCCGAGCGGCTCCAGCCGGCCGCTGCGCTCCTCCTCGCCGAGCCGCGCCTCGCGCGCAAATGCGACGTCGAGCGCGTGCGACATCTCGCGCGCCGCGCCGTTGTGGGCGGCGTCGATCGAATCGCCATCGGACGGTGCGTCGTCGTGCGGGCCCCTCTCGCGCGAAACGCCGCTCGCGCCGTCGTGCGGGGCATCTCCCGCGGCGCCGTCGTGCACGCCATCTTCGCCCGACGCCTCGCCGGAGCCCGGCAGTGGCTTGCGCACCGCCACCGCCCAGTGGCGCACACCGCGCATCATCACGCCCTCGAGCACCGCCTGTCCGCCGAGCGGAGCGTCGCGCTGCGCGGTCAGCTGGCCATCGGCTAATTGAGCCTCGGCGCCGAGCTGGGTGTCGGAGCGCTCGGCGGAGCTGGCGCTCGCGGGCGCCGCGGCGCCAGCCTGGAGGTTGCTCGCCTGCGAAGTGCCCGCCGGGTGCGCCCTCCCACCGGCAACCGGGCGAGAGGACATCGTGCTACTGGGGGCGTGCTTGATCCGCGCCGGTTCGCGCGGTGGCGGCCTGCGCTCCGCGCAAGCGGCCCTTGGCGACCCGACGTTGGAAACGCTCGACGCGTCCACCGGTGTCGATCAGCTTCTGGCGGCCCGTGTAGAAGGGGTGGCAGTTGGAGCACACCTCGACGTGAATCTCCTCCTGGGTGGCACGCGTGGTGAATTCGTTGCCGCACATGCAGCGCACGTGCGCCTCGACGTAGTTGGGGTGGATCTGCGCCTTCATCGTCCAGGCATTCTAGCGCCCTCAGGCGCCGGGGGCGGGCGGGGTCTGGGTGAGTTGCCCGGACAGGGTCGGCTCGACACAGCGAGGCGTGTGCAGTTCGTCGTGCTTGAGCAGGCGTCCCGTTTCGCCGATCCAGCGGAAGCGCACGAGCACGCGATAGGCCGCCGGCGAGTCCAGGTTGGTGACCTGCTTTACGTACTTGTAGATCTTGACCCCGGGTTCAGAGACGCGCCACACGCCAAAGCCGGGCGCAAGCAGCGTGTGGAATTCGCTTTCGCCGCGCATGCGCTGCTGCAGTTCCAGGCGCATCGCCATCTTCTGGGTGGCGCTCGTGGCGGTCATCTGCGCGGTGAACGTGGCCGAGCGTTCCAGCTGCACGGTCGAGGTCACGCACTGTTCGATCCCGACGGCGGCGGCGCCGTCTGTGGTCGTGCCGGCCGAAGCAGTCTGGGCGCAGAGAAGCAGGACCAGCGCGCAGCAGCCGACCGATGCCGCCCCGGCGGCGGCCCGCATGAGATGGAACGTCCTTGCCATTCAGACCCCTAACACCGCCGAATAGCAGGTGTTTCGGATCGGCTCTCAGGTTATTTGGTAGAGGGGGCCGTCGCCACCCTCGGGAGTCGTGAGGCGCCCGCCCTTGGCGGTGATCGCGCCGCACTGCACGCAGTTGGTGTAGTTGACGATCACGTCGACCGTTCCTGATTCCTCCCCACCCTCGCCCGCGTCCTCGGGGATCTCGTACACCCCGGCGGGGCACATCCAGCGCCAGGTTTCGGCGACCTCGCGCGGCACGTGCTTGCGCACGCGGATGTGGTTGGGCGCGTCGTCGCGGGTGGCGTTGCCGGTGATGAACACGCTCGAGAGCTTGTCGAAGGTGTACTTGCCGTCGGGCTTGACGTACACGTCCTTGGTGTTGCCGACGAACACCGGGATCGAGTCGTTGCGATGCCAGTCGGCGCGACCGGGCAGCTTGCCCTTGGTGATCTGCTGGATGCCCGACAGCGGTCCGCCGAGCATCAGGCCCTTCTGCAGCGGCTGGCGCGCGTTGCGCACCTCCCACAGCTCTTTGCCGACCGAGGACTGCTCGATCGCGCGCTCGTAGTCGGAGAAGTCGCTTGAGCCGCGCTTCAGAGCGGCGTAGATCGACTCGGCCGCGAGCATGCCCGACTTGATGCAGTGGTGCACGCCCTTCAGCGCCATCGTGTCGACCATGCCGCCGGAGTCGCCGACGAGCACGGCGCCGGGCATCGAGAGCTTGGGCATCGACCAGTAGCCGCCGCCGGGCAGCGCCTTGGCGCCCCACGCGACGCGCTCGCCGCCCTCGAGGATTTTGCGCACGAGCGGGTGGCACTTGAAGGTCTGCAGCAGGTCATGCGCCGAGGTTGTCGCGTCGGCGTAGTCGAGCTCGACCACAAAGCCGATCGAGACCATGTCCTCGCCGGTCTTCTCGCTCTTCATCGGGTAGATCCAGGTGCCGCCGATCTGGCCGTACTTCGATGAGATTTTCAAGGGCCACGGACCCATCGTGTGGATCAGGCGGTCGAGCGGCTGCTTGACCTTCCACACCTCCTTGACGCCAAGCTCCCACACCTGCGGCTCGCGGCCCTTGGCGAGGTCGAACTCGCGGATCGCGGCGCCCGTCAGGTGGCCCCAGCAGCCCTCGGCGAGGACCGTGGCACTCGCCTTGATGTCGGTGCCCGGCTCGAAGTTGCCGAGCGGCTCGCCGTCCTTGCCGCGTCCCTTGTCGCCCGAGCGCACGCCGACGACGCGGCCTTCATCGACGACCAGCTGCGTGGCGGCTGTCTCGGTGAGGATGTAGGCGCCGGCCTCCTCGGCCTGCTGCTGCTGGTAGCGGGCCAGCGCCGAGACGGAGATCACCTCGTTGCCGTGGTTCTTGAAAGGGGGCGGCGTGGGGATGCGAAACGACGCTTTGGAGGTCGGGGTCATGTAGACCGCCTCCTTGGTGACCTCGCCGAAGGCAAACCCCTCCTTGCGCCACTGCTCGCGCGTCATCTCCGGGAACAGCTCTTCGAGCGGACCGGGCCGCACGACCGCCCCTGAGAGGTTGTGCCCGCCGCACGTCTTTGCCTTCTCGACAACCGCCACCGGCACTTCGCCGAGGCGCTCGGTCATCTCGGGGTCGTCGCCGAGCAGCTGCAGCAGGCGGTTGGCGCAGGCCAGGCCGGCGGTGCCGCCGCCGACGATCGCCACCCCAACCTCGATCAGCTCGTCCTCGGCGTCCAGGCCGCGCTTGACGAACTCCTTCTGGGAGTCCACCGGCGGCGGGTAGGCCGCCGGAACGGCCTTCCCATTGCTTGAGCCGTTATGAGATGACATCGCTTGACACTCCTTTTCGCTCACGCAACATCCGCCCGTGCTTCATTGCTCAACTTGCTTTCTTGGCCTTCACGGCCTCGGTGAGCTTGGGCAGGATCTTGTTCAGATCGCCCACGATGCCGAGGTCTGAGAATTCGAAGATCGGCGCGTTGGAGTCCTTGTTGATCGCGACGATGTTCTCCGAGGACTGCATGCCGACCTTGTGCTGAATCGCGCCGGAGATGCCCGCCGCGAGGTACAGCTTCGGCGAGACGGTCTTGCCGGTCTGGCCGATCTGTGCGGCGTAGGGGTACCAGCCGGCGTCGACGACCGCGCGAGTGGCAGCCACGGCCGCATTGTTGCCGAACGCCCCTGCCAGCTCTTCGCAGAGCTGAAAGCCCTCGGCCTTGCCGAGGCCGCGACCGCCGGCGACGAGGATGTCGGCGCCCTCGATGTCCACGTCGGCGCCGCGCTGTTCGCCGCGCGTGACCATCGTGGCCTGCTTGGCGTGCTCTGAGAGCTCGAAGCTGACGGACTCCACCGGAGCGGCACCCGCACCGGTCTCTTTGATCTCAAAGGCGTTCAGGCGCCCGATCACGATGCCCACCGGGGAGCGGTACTTGATCTCAGAGATCGCCGAGTCGCCGAGGATCGGACGCTCGGCGATCAGCTCGCCGCCCTCGGCGCGCACGGCGGTGACCTCCATCGCCACACCGGCGCCGAGGCGCGCGGCCAGACCGGCGCCGATCTCGAAGCCGAGCAGGCCGCCGCCGAACAGGGCGTACTTGTAGTCGCCGCCGGATATGGCCGCGCCCATCGCGTCGACGACCGGCTGGGCGAGCCCTTCGGGGCCCTCGGCGACGAGCACCTTCCCCGCGCCGTAGTTGCCGAGCGAAGCCGCGAGGTCCTGCGGGACGCCTTCGCCCACGAGGATCGCGTGCGCCTCGCCGCCGAGCTCGGCGGCGAGCTTGGCGCCCTCGGAGACCGCGCCCAGGGAGTTCTTGTTGATCGCGCCCTCGTAGTGGAGCGCGTAAACGAGGATGTTTGCCATCTAGATCAGCTTCCTCTCGTCGAGCCATGCAGACGATCTTTTCGACGGTCTCGGCGGTGTCCTCGTCCTCGATGATCTCGCCCGCGGCCTTGGCCGGGGGAGCCTTCGCTGCGATCCATTGCGCGGCGGAGTTATCGCCACCGACCTTGGAGGCATCGATGCCGACATCGCCCGTGGTGACGGTGTCGAGCGGCTTCTTCTTGGCGCCCATGATCGCCTTCAGTGACGGGTAGCGCGGCTCGTTGATGGCGTCGCCGACGGAGATCACGGCTGGGAACTTGACCTGCACCGTGTCATAGCCGTACTCGGCCTGGCGCTCGCAGCGCAAAGCGTCCGACTCGACGTCCATCTTGATGACCTGGGTGAGCGAGGGCATGCGCAAGTGCTCGGCCACAACCGCGCCGATCGTGTAGCACTCGCCGTCGTCTGACTGCTGACCTAGCAGTACGAGGTCCGGTTTCTCGCGGTCGAGCGTCTGCGCGAGCGCGTAGCCGGTCGCGGCGACGTCTGAGCCGGCGACCGCCGGGTCGGAGAGGTGCACGGAGCGGTCCGCGCCGAGCGAGACGGCCTTGTGCAGCGCGCGTACGGCGCTCTCCGGGCCCATGGTCACCGCCACGATCTCCTCCACGGGGGCGACGCCGCCCTCGCGAATCTGCATCGCAGCCTCGATGGCATGCGTGTCATACGGGTTGAGGTTCTTCTCGCCGCTGCGGTCCATGCGCCCCGTCGAGCTGTTGATGCGCTTCTCGACGGCGGCGTCCGGGACCTCCTTCACCAGGACGCAAATCTTCATTCAGCTAACTCCTTAGGGGGTGTCGATGGGCCAATCCTACCTGAGTTGACTGACGAGTCAATCAGGAGCGCGAGCAGTGGTTGCCTCACGGATGAAATCAACGATCGCCTGAGTGGGCGCGCCCGGCGTGAAAACCTCGGCGACGCCGAGACTCTTCAGCTCGGGGATGTCTTCGGCGGGGATCGTGCCGCCGACCGTGACCACGACATCTTCGACCCCCTCCTCGTGCAGCAGCTCGACCACGCGTGGCACCAGCGTCATGTGGGCACCGGAGAGGATCGACAACCCGACCGCGTCGGCGTCCTCCTGGATCACCGTCTCCACGATCTGCTCCGGGGTTTGGTGCAGACCGGTGTAGATGACCTCCATGCCCGCATCGCGCAACGCGCGCGCGATGATCTTGGCCCCGCGGTCGTGGCCGTCGAGCCCGGGCTTGGCGACGACGACGCGGATCTTGGGGTGGGTGGGACTCGATCGGTGCGCCTCGGCGGACACGGGCTCAGACCTTGACGATGACCGCGTCGCCCTGACCCCCGCCGGAGCAGATCGCGGCGCAGCCGAGGCCGCCGCCGCGGCGGCGCAGCTCATAGACGAGTGTGCCGATGATGCGCGCGCCCGACGCGCCGATCGGGTGCCCGAGCGCGACGGCGCCGCCGTTGACGTTGACGCGGTCCTCGTCGATGCCGAGCACGCGGATCGAATTGAGCGTGACCGAGGCGAACGCCTCGTTGATCTCCCACAGGTCGATGTCCTCGGCCGTGAGGCCCGCCTTCGCAAGCGCCTTCTTGGCGGCAGACGCGGGTGTACGCGCGAGGTAGGCGAACTCGTCGGCGGACTGGGCGTGCGTCACGATCTCGGCAAGGACCTCCCTGCCGTTGGCGGAGGCCCATTCCTCGGAGGAAACCACCAGGGCACCACCGGCGTCGTTGACACCCGGGGAATTGCCCGCCGTATGAGTGCCGTCCTTGCCCACCAGGCCCGGGAGCTTCGCCAGCACCTCGAGCGATGTATCGCGGCGGGGCGCCTCGTCGATCTCCACCGTGGTGTCGCCCTTACGGCCTTTGATCGTCACGGAGACGATCTCCTCGGGCAGACGGCCCTCGTCGGTTGCCTTCAGCGCCAGTTCGTGCGAGCGCAGCGCCCAGCGATCGAGATCGGCGCGCGTCAGCTCGAGCTCGTCGCCGACCTCGGTCGCCTCGACGAACATCTGCTTGCCGGAGAAGGGATTGGTGAGGCCGTCGTGCACCATCGCGTCGAGCGCCTTCACGTCGCCCATGCGAAAGCCGAAGCGCGCGCCGGGCAGCAGGTAGGGAGCCTGAGACATCGACTCCATGCCGCCCGCCACGCCGACCTCGACGTCGCCGGCGCGGATCGCCTGGTCGAGGATCACGGTGGCGCGCACACCGGAGGCGCACACCTTGTTGATCGTCTCCGAGGAGACCTCCTTGGGGATGCCGGCCTTGATCTGCGCCTGGCGCGAGGGGATCTGGCCCTGGCCGGCCTGCAGCACCTGGCCCATGACGACGTGCTGCACCTGCTCCGGCTCCACGCCGGAGCGCTCCAGTGCGCCGCCGATCGCGATTGCGCCGAGCTCGGTGGCGTCGAGCGTCGATAGTCCGCCTCCCATCTTGCCGATGGGGGTGCGCGCGGCACCGAGGATCACGGTCTTGGGCATCGAGGCGTTTCTCCTAGTTTGGATTTGTCCCACTCGCCTGGCCGCCTGTGCGACCTGCGGACAGCAATGCTACCGAGCCGGGTATGGTGCTCGGATCGTGGACGTCTCGTGGACCACCGAGCCCGCCGCGCAGACCGCCGCCGACACGGTTGCGATCGGCGTGTTCGAGGGAGCCGAGACGCCGACCGGCGCGCCCGCACAGGTGGGCGAGCTGCTCGCAAGCGGCGAGGCGCAGACGCTCGCCGAAGGCGCTCGCACTGGCGCACGCGGAGGGCAAGCGCTGGGTGACGTGGGGCTGGGCGACCGCGCCGATCTCACACCCGAGCGAGCGCGTGTGATCGCGGCCATCGCTCGCGAGCGCGCTCGGGAGCTCTCCACAAGGGTGTTGTGCTGGCAGATGTCGAGAGACGACGGCGAGATCGCCGCCGCACTGGTGCATGGAACGATGCTCGCCGACTACAGCTTTCTCTCCTACAAGTCCGGCGTCCGGAGGGGACCAGGACGGCGATGCAGCACCCCTCCGACGCGACGACGGCGGAGCGAGAGGTCGGATCGAAACACCTGCAAGGGTTGATCTTCACCGGAGAGGGCGACTTCGCCGGCGTGGTCGAGCAGGCGAAGATCGTCTCTGAGGCGGTCAACGAAGCGCGCGACCTGCAGAACCGACCCGCGAACGACCTCACCCCGACCGCACTGGCGCGGCACGCGCGGCGCTCGGCGAGCAGATCGAGCACCTCTCGGTCGAGGTGGAGGGTCGCGAGAGGGCATCGCTGGCGCGCTCGATGGGCGCGTTCGCCGCTGTCGCGCAGGGGTCCGAGCAGGAGCCGGCGCTGATCGTGATGCGCTACGAGCCGCCGAATTTGACCGGCCCCGCCAACCCGCTACTCGGGTTCGTGGGCAAGGCGGTGACCTTCGACAGCGGCGGCATCTCGCTGAAGCCGGGCGCGAAGATGGCCGAGATGAAGTTCGACATGTCCGGCGGGGCCGCCGTCATCTCGGCGGTCGCCGCGATCGCGCGGATCGGGCTGCCGGTGCGCATCGTGGCGGTGGTGGGCGCCACCGAGAATTGCCGAGCGGGCATCGATCAAGCCGGGCGACATCGTCACCGCCGCCAACGGCAAGACGATCGAGGTCAACAACACCGACGCCGAGGGCCGGCTGGTGCTCGCCGACTGTTTGTGTCACGCGATCGCACTCGGCGCCGAGCGCGTGGTCGATCTGGCGACACTGACGGGCGCGGTGATAATTGCGCTCGGCTCGACATACGCCGGCTTGCTGTCAAACGACGAGCAGTGGGCGGCGCGCGTCAGCGAGGCGGGCGAGCAGCACCGGCGAGATCGTGTGGCGGCTGCCGTTGCACGAGGAGTACGACGAGCTGATCAAGGGCAAATACGCCGACCTCGACAATGCGCCCGAAGGGCGCAAGGCGGGCACGATCGTGGGCGCGGCGTTCCTGGCGAACTTCGTCGGCGAGGTGCCGTGGGCGCACCTGGACATCGCCGGCACCGCATGGGAGCTGGGGCGCGCGTACGTCGGCAAGGGCGCCTCCGGATATGGCGTGCGTCTCCTGGTGGAGCTGGCACGCTCCCACTGCGCGTAGACCGCGCCGCGGCAAGGCTGCGGCCAACCTGAGAGCACGATCGGCCGGCGCCTTTCAAGTCTTGCATGCAAGTAGTTGCATGTAGCTTGCAAGTAGGGTTTGATCGGCCATGAACTTCGACCTCTCCCCCGACCACGAGCTGATCCGCCGCACGGTGCGCGAATTCGCCCGCGGCGAGGTGGCGCCGGTCGCCGAGGAGCTGGACCGCACGAAGTCGTTTCCGTACGAGATCGTGCGCAAGCTCGGCGAGCTGGGGCTGATGGGGATCCCCTTCCCGCAGGAGTACGGCGGCGGCGGCGGGGACACGCTCGCGTACGCGCTGGCGGTGGAGGAGCTGACGCGCGCCGACTCCTCGGTGGCGATCACGCTGTGCGCGCACACGTCGCTGGGCACGCAGCCGATCTACCTGTTTGGAAGCGAGGAGCAGAAGCGCGAGTGGCTGCCCAGGCTGTGCTCCGGCGAAAGGCTCGGCGCGTTCGGCCTGACCGAGCCGGAGGCGGGCAGCGACGCCGGCAACACGCGCACACGCGCACGACTCGAGGGCAGCGAGTGGGCGATCGACGGAGCCAAGCAGTTCATAACGAACGCCGGGACCGAGATTTCGGGTGTCGTGTGCATCACCGCGGTCACCGGGGAAAGCGACAGCACGGGCGGCACAGGCGACGCCACCTCGGCGCCCTCGGGCACTTCAGGGGGCACGGTCAAGGAGATCTCGAACATCATCGTGCCCAACGGCACGCCCGGGTACGAGCAGGGCGAGCCGTACCGCAAGATGGGCTGGAACGCCTCGGATACGCGCCCGCTCTCCTTCGACGATTGCCGGGTACCCGAGGAGAACCTGCTCGGGCCGCGCGGACAGGGGTTCAGGCAGTTCCTGCACATCCTCGACATCGGGCGCATCGGCGTGGCGGCGATGGGCGTCGGGCTGGCGCAGGGCGCGCTTGACGAGGCGCTCGCCTACGCCAAGCAGCGCAGGGCGTTCGGCAAGCCGATCTCCAAGTTCCAGGCGATCCAGGCCAAGCTCGCGGACATGTCGTGCGAGATCGAGGCGGCGCGGCTGCTCGTGTACAAGGCGGCGCGCGAGAAGGACGCGGGCGCGAACTTCACGCTGACGGCGGCGCAGGCGAAGCTGAAGACGGGGCGCCTGGCGGTGAGGTGCACCGAGGAGGCGGTGCAGATCCACGGCGGGTATGGGTACATCGAGGAGTATCCGGTGTGCCGCTTCTATCGCGACGCGAAGATCCTCACGATCGGCGAGGGCACCGACGAGGTGCAGCAGATGGTGATCGCGCGGGCGCTCGGGGCCTAGCGATTCGAGCTGAACAGACTCTCAAGCCGACCATCTCACGCAGGTAGGCGGGAGCCGTTTCAGAGCTCGAGCATGACCGTGCGAGCGATGGTGCTCGACGTGCCACCGGGCGCGTGGACCAGGACGGTGACCGTCACGGTCAGATGCCGGCGACGCCTCAGTTCGCGCATCCCCCGTCGGTCGAGCGCGACCTTCAGCGTCAGGCGACCGGTGGGGACGTCGGCGCGGCGTGCCCGTCCCAGCACCACGAGCGTACGGCGATGGGCCCTGCCGCGCGCTGGATGGTTGAGCGCGGCCACGATTTCGACCGAGGAGCCCGCGGCAGCGATCGTGAGGCCGAGCGCCACGGCGCCGCCGCGCTGGACCTTCGCCAGCGAGAGATCGCCGACGGCAGGCGCGGGCACGATTGAGATGGGCAGCAAGCCGGCTGGGCCTGTGGTGGCGGGCGACACCAACGTGGGGGTCGGGCCAGGAGAGACAGTGCCGCCGCGAGGGTTGGCTTTTGCTTCCGGTTCCGGTTCCGCGGGAGCGACGCTCGCGGTTGCGAACGTCTTTTCTTCGCCATCGACGACGGCGAATTCGTTCGTCGCCACCAGCCGGTAGCGATAGGTGGTATCGGAGGCAAGGCCGCTCAGGTCGGCGCTCTCTTTGAGATCTTCCGTGCCTGACCCCGCGACTTCGACCGGCGTCGAGGCGCTGTTTTCGGAACCTGTGTGGTATTCGAATTGGTATGTGGTTTTCACGCCGTTGGGGTCGACGGAGCCGCTGAGCGTCGCGCTGTTCGCGGTGACGTGTGTTGCGTCTTCGGTTTGCGCGGACGGGGCTATCTCGGTCGTGAACACGCGATCGGACCCGTGGCTGGTGCCGAATTCATTGATTGCGACGATCCGGTAGTGATAGAGGGTGTTGGCAGCGAGGCCGGTGAGGGTCTGGTTTATCGGCATGACGTCCGGGATCCTGAGGACTTCGCTGCCTTCCGGAGAGCTCGAGCCATACGCTTCGGTGAGGCCGTATTCGAAGTAGTAGTGGGTGTCGCCTTGGTCCGGGCCGACCGTGCCGCTCAGCGTAACCCCGAAGGCGCCGATTTCAGTGGCGGCGCCCGTTTCCACGGGGGGCTCGCCGCCCGTTACGAATTCTTTGTCGTGTGTGTAGAAGGTGCCGTGGCCGTCTTTGGCCACGAGGCGAAAGTGATAGGTCGTGGTGGGTGGGAGCCCGCCGATCGGCGCGCTGACCTCCACTTCTCTGGTTCCCGCGCCCGCGCTGACTTCGGCGGTGCGCGAGCCATATGCTTCGGTGGTTCCGTATTCGAAGTAGTACGTAGCTTCTTCGCCCTCCGGGTTTATATCGCCGTTGAGCTTCGTTTCCGTGGTACCGATGTCTTCGGCCGATTCCACATAGAGCGCCAGGTAGGGCTTGGTGGAAAAAAAGCCTTCACTTCCCATGGCGACGCCGTCGCTGGTTTCCGCCACCAGTCGCCAGTGATACTCGGTTCCCGCCTGCAGTCCTTCCAGCGAAGCGCGATACGGCACGTATTCCCATCGTCCCGCCGGCGTGACGCCGACCTGCGATCGCATGCCAAAGGCGCTTGTGGTCCCGTATTCGAAGTAGTAGTGGGCTTCCTCGCCACACGGCGCAACCGAGCCTTCCAACGTCACCGATGTCTGGGTGATTTCGCTGGCTTTTTCATCTTCGGGATACAGGTTCGGCCCGATCGTCACCGTCCCCGGGTCGCTGTCTTCCCCGGCGCACTCGTCTCTGGAGTCGTCCCACAGCCCAGTTACCCACGCGCCGTCGGCCATCTGCCACGGCTCGTTGCAGAGATCGGCGAGCTCTTGGCGGTTCTTGCTTTCCTCCCATCCTGTGTCAGGTTCCGGGTCGGTCACGCTCTCGGCATACTCGTGCGACGCGGCGATAGAGGTCGGAATTTCCGGTCCGGCGATGGCGACACCGCAGCCCGATTCAAACGGGGGCTGGCCCTCGTAGGGAACGAACGCGAGCGCCCGTCCGTCGGCCATCGCGGCGTGCCAACCGCAGAAGCCGGTGTCGAAATACTCTGTGTATTCCGTGCCCGGCGCCGGCATCACCATGTAGGTGGTGTCGGGGGTTCCGTTGGCGTCATCGCTTGCCATCACTTCTTCGGCCTCGCCCTCGATCTTCCAGAATTCCACCTGAGTGGGCGCGCTCACGCGACGATCGTCATACACATCGATGATCGGCGACCCGGAGATTTGGGCCGGATCGAGCGCGTCGCCGTACTGAGTCAGGATCTTCTGCCAAGCGGACCCGGCGAGGCCGTCGAACATCTTTTCCAGCCTGCGCTTCAGCTCGGCGCCCGGTTCGCTTTCCCAGTTGGTTCCCCAAAAGATCGCGACGAGCCGTGGCTGGAGTTGCACGGGACCGCCATGGTATTCCAGCCGCGACGCAGACGCCTTGACGGAGGGAGCGACCGAGTCGCTCTCTGCACGCGATGGCTGGGCCCTCGGTTCGTCCGGTCGGCCCTGCAGCGCGGCCCCTCCGCCGATCGGCCCGAGCGTCGTCGCCGGGGCGATCAGTGGCGAGATCGACGCGGCGACGGTCGCGGCTGCGGTGGTGGGATAAAAATGGATCGACTTCCCGACCGCCCAGGCGGGTACCGCGACGTCCGGCGGCAGACCATCGCGCGGGGACGCGGCATCGGAGGCGAACGCGGCACTCGCGCAGCCCATCAGGCCGACGAGCAGCGCCACTGTCGTCGCAAACATCCACCCATGTCGTGCACGACTCATCCCAGTCAGCCCCTTGTGTACAGCCAAGCGCTGTATGGCCAAGGGTATCATCGATCGGCGACTTCGATGGCCCATCGGGCGCTCCCACCGGCCGATCCGGCGGGTGCTCCCCGCGAGATGCCTAGCGCGGCTCGAGCACCACGAGCGGGATCTTGCGCTCGGTGCGCCGACGATATTCTTCGTAGCCGCCGTACACCGCGACCGCGAGCTTCCATAGGCGGTCGTACTCCTCGGGCGTGGCCTCGCGTGCATGCACCGGCATTCGCTCCGAGCCGATCTGGATCGTGGTGTCGGGGTGGGCCTTGAGGTTGTAGTACCAGGCCGGGTTCTTCGGATAGCCGCCCTTGCTTGCGATCAAGACGACGTCGCGGCCGTCGCGCGCGAAGACCAAAGGCGTGTAGCGGTGCTTGCCGCTCTTGGCGCCGACGTGGTCGAGCAGCAGCATCTCGGGCGCGCCGGGCACGCGATGGCCGATCAGGCCGTTCGTCGCCCGGTAGACCCGCGCGTGCCCGCCCATCAGGCGGATCAGGGTCGGCCAGGTGCGGTCGGCGACGCGTAGGTAGTCGAAGGCCATCGCGTCGCACTGTACACGCAGACTCGCCGCTCCGACGACGCGGGCGTGCGATGCCCGAACCGAACACGGTGGCGCCCGGCGAGAGCTGTAGCGGCGCGGCGCGGCTATGCCGGCGCCACGAGCTGCCCGAGCGCGACGCGCGGCCACGGGGCGGCGGGCCGGGCGAGGTGGAAACCCTGAACGAGCGGGACGCCCAGCTCGATCAAAGCGCTCAGCTCGGCGGCGGTTTCGATGCCCTCCGCGACGAGCAGGCTGCCGACGTGCGTCGCGTAGCCGACGAGCGCACCGACCAGCGCTTGGCGGTCGTCGTCCTCGTCGATGCCCGCGATCAGCGAGCGGTCGAGCTTCAGGTAGCTGGGGTGGACGGTCGTTATCTGACGCAGCCCGGAGTAGCCGGCGCCCATGTCGTCGACGGCGAGCTTGGCGCCGCGGGCGAGCAGCGGTCGCATCGTTTGCTGAAGCTGAGATTCGCTCTGCACGAGCGCCTCCTCGGTGACCTCGACGATCAGCCCCGAGAGGTCGGCGGGCTGCCCCAGGAGCTCCAGCGTGCGCCGGTCCAGCAG
The DNA here is from genome assembly GCA_963831995.1 of uncultured Solirubrobacterales bacterium. Taxonomy (GTDB): domain Bacteria; phylum Actinomycetota; class Thermoleophilia; order Solirubrobacterales; family Solirubrobacteraceae; genus Palsa-744. The sequence goes on from CAWHSI010000001.1 coordinate 1,086,537, forward strand.
CACCGGCGCGGACAGGTTGACCGACAGCAGCGTGCCGTGTGGGCGCGCGGGAAGGAGCTCGAGCGCCTTGCGCAGACACGCACGCTCCAGCTCTTCGCGCTGGCCGAACTCCTCGGCGACCGCCAGCCAGTGCAGGGGGCTGTCGGTGCTGCGCCGGCCGAAGCGCGCGAGCGCCTCATAGGCATGGATCGCGCCGCTGCGGGGATCGACGATCGGCTGTACGGCCATGGCCAGGCCCTGGCCTTCGATCAGGCGCTCCAGCGTGCCGCGCGCACTGCGCTTGCCGGTGCCGCTGAGCGAACCGCCGGTGTAGGCGGAGATCTGGCCCGCGAGCCCGCTGCGCTTGGCGACGCGCAGGGCGATGTCGGCGGCGCGCAGCAGCGCTTCGCCGCTGTCCCCGTCGGCTGGCGTTTGGGAGATGCCGACACAGGCCGAGATCGGCCGCGGGTCCTCCTCGGAGCGCACGGGGAGCTCTCCCAGCAGCGCGCGGGCGAGCGCGACCGCGTCGCCGCTGCGCGAGACGATCGCGAACTCGTCGCCGCCGAGGCGCCCGACGGGTCGCTCGGCGCCGGCGATCGCCAGCAGGCGCTCGCCGACGGCCGCGAGCAGCGCGTCGCCGGCGGCGTGGCCGTGGGTCTTGTTGACCACGCCGAAGCGCTCGAGGTCGAGCAGCAGCAGCGAGACCGGCGCGGAGCGCTCGGAGCGCTCGACCGTTCGCTGCAGCTCGGCGCGGAAGGCGGAGTAGGAGAGCAGCCCGGTGAGATCGTCGTGGTCGGCGTCGTAGCGGGCCTGGTGCAGCAGGTGGTTGAGTTCGCGGGTGAGGCGTCCGCTCATGAACAGCAGACCGCCGGCTGCGCCGAACAGCGCCACGTATTCGAGGCTCAGATGGCCGGTGCGCAGGATCGGCAGGAGGAGCATGCACAGCACCGCGATGCAGCCGACCCAATACACGCTGCTGCCGAGCGTGGCGCGCGTCCCGGCGGCGGTCCTGCGGGCAGGCGGCACACGGGGCTGCTCGACTCTCGACGGAATGTGCTCGCCGATCTCCGACTCGCTGTCGTCGGCGCTCACCCTGGACACGTCCATTTATTCGACAGACAAGCATCCGCCCTTTAGCATTGTGTGCGCGATGCCACGAACGATCGCCGATATCGGAACGAAGGCGCCGGAGAACGGGCCCGATCCACTCACGGCGCCGGCGCAGGCGGTGCAGACACGCGCCGAGGGGGGCGCGACGAGCCTCGGCGACTGCTGGCGGGCGTTCTGGCGCCAGCCCTCGCCTCCCTATCTGTTCGGCGCGGTACTGCTCGTGCTGGGCGCGCGCCTGGCCGAGGGTGCCTGGAGCTGGCGCGACCTGGTCATGGCGGCGGGCCTCATCGCGATCACTCCGTTCGTGGAGTGGGCGATTCACGTGTACATGCTGCACTCGCCTCCGTTCGACCTGTTCGGCCGTCGTGTGGAGATGCTGACCGCGCGCGAGCATCGCGCGCACCACGAAGCGCCGGGTGTGCTCGATGGCGTGCTGCTGCCCGTGTATGGGGTGCTTGTGTTCCTGCCGACGATCGCCCTCGTGAACTGGGGCATGTCTTTCCCGATTTCCATGTTGCTCGGCGGTTCGCGACTCGCGTACGCGACGACGGGCGTGCTCACGAGCTTCGCGATCCTCGCCGCGTATGAGTGGAGCCACTTCCTGATCCACACCCCCTACCGTCCGCGGGGCCGCTACTACAGGGCGATTTGGCGCAACCACCGGCTGCATCACTTCAAGAACGAGCACTATTGGTTTGGCGTCACCTCGACCGTGGGCGACAGGGTGATCGGCACGATGCCCGACCAGCGCGAGGTTCCGCGCTCGCCGACCGCGCGCACGCTGCGCGGCGAGCGGTGAGCGACGGCGCGCCCGACCTGCGGGCGCTCGTGCGCGACATACCGGACTTCCCCGAGGAGGGGGTCCTCTTCAAGGACATCACGCCGCTGATGGCCGACCCGCGGGCACTGGCGCACGCGGTGCGCGGGCTCGCCGGGCTGGCACGTCCGCTGATGCCCGACCGCGTGGTGGCGGCGGAGGCACGCGGCTTTTTGCTGGGACCGGCGCTCGCGCTGGAGCTGGGCGCGGGGTTCGTGCTGGCGCGCAAGCCCGGCAAGCTGCCGTATGAGACGGTCAGCGCCGAGTACCTGCTGGAGTATGGCTGCGACCAGCTGGAGCTGCACAGCGACGCGATCGGCCACGGTGCGCGCGTGCTGGTGCATGACGACCTGCTTGCGACGGGCGGGACCGCGGCGGCGCTGTGCGAGCTGGTCGAGCGGCTCGGCGGCACGGTGGTGGGCTGCGGCTTTCTGATCGAGCTGGCGTTCCTGGGAGGCCGCGCGCGACTGGCTCCGCGCGAGGTGCACGCGCTGCTGAGCTACGACGACTGAGCCCCGATTGGCACGCGTCGAGAGCCGCTCTCAGCGGGGCTGGCGTCCAAGCAGCTCGGTGGCGGCGCTGGCGGGGTCCAGGCGCCGCTGTACGACCTCCTCCAGCAGGCGCTTGAACTCGGCGTCCTCGCCGAGCTCCTCCTCCAGGCGCCGGCGCATGCGCGCGGTGGCGATCGCGAGCACCTCGTTGCGCAGGTTGCGCCCGCGGCGCTCCTGCAGGGTGCCCTCGCCGAGGATGTGCGCGCGGTGGGCGTCGAGCTGGGCGACCAGCTCGGCGATGCCGTGGCCGTGCGCGGCCTCGGTCTTGACGATCGGCACGCGCCACTTGCCACGCTCGGGATCGGTGTCGGTGTTGGCAAGCGACAGCACGCCTCGGATCTCGCGCACCATCGTGTCGGTGAGGGGGTGCTCAGCCTTGTTGATCACGATCACGTCGGGGATCTCCATCACGCCCGCCTTCAGCGCCTGGATCGAGTCGCCCGAGCCGGGCATCAGCACGAGCACGATCGTGTCGGCGTGGTCGATGATGTCGATCTCGGCCTGGCCGACGCCGACGGTCTCCACGAACACGTCCTCGCGCCCGGCGGCGTCGAGCAGCAGCGCGGCCTGGAGCGCCGCCTCGGAGAGGCCGCCGAGCGCGCCGCGGTTGGCCATCGAGCGGATGAAGACGCCCTGGTCGAGGAAGTGCTCGGTCAGGCGGATGCGGTCGCCGAGGAGCGCGCCCTGCGTGAACGGCGAGGAGGGGTCGATCGAGAGCACGCCGACCGAGCGCCCCGCTTCGCGGCGCGCCTTGGTGAGCGCGCCGATCAGCGTCGACTTGCCGACCCCCGGCGGCCCCGTGAACCCGTAGACGGCGGCGCGGCCCGTGTGGGGGTAGACCTCGCGCACCAGCTCCCAGCCCTCGGGGCGGTCGTCCTCGACGAGCGTGATCGCGCGCGCCAGCGCACGGCGGTCGCCGGCGAGCAGACGTTGGGCGAGAGTGGGTGGCACGCGCGAAGTATCTCGGGTACGCCGGTCCTCGGCACCGCTCGTCCTCGGACACAGCTTTCGATCGGCTCGGCTCGGGAAGCCGCGGTTGCCGAGAAGTACGGTGGACACACTACGATGCGCGCTCGTGAGACGACCCAAAGATGCCCTGCGCACATGGCGGTGGATGCGCGCCAACAACATGCTCAACCGCCACTATGCGGTCCTTGGGGCACGCATGCTGTGGCTGAAGCTGCGCCATGGCAGACGCCTGCAAACCGACGGCGTGTGCTTCGTCTGTCCGGGCGTGAAGCTCGAGATCGGCAGGAACGCGACGCTGCGCATCGGCCGCTGGGCGTGGGTTGGGCACGACTGCAAGATCCGCGTGCACGAGGGCGAGGTGTCGATCGGCGCAAAGACCGTGATGGGCCAGGAGTGCACGATCTCCGCCTATCAGCACGTGTCGATCGGCGAGCAGTGCATCATCGCCGACCGCGTGATGCTGATCGACTTCGATCACGGCGTGGTCGAGGTAGAGCGCCCGATCCGCCTGCAGGGCATCTACAAGCGCGACGTGCGCGTCGGCAGCAATGTTTGGATGGGTTATGGGTCGTGCGTTCTGAGGGGCGTGAGCGTCGGGCACAACAGCATCGTCGGCACCAACGCCGTGGTGACGAGGGACGTGCCGGAGAACGCGGTCGTGGGCGGCGTGCCGGCGAGGGTGATCAGGATGCGCGATGCGCCGCGGGAGCTGCGCTGGGAGTAGCGGTCGTGGCCAACCGCCACTGCGGGGCGAATCGTTTGAGATCGCGCCCGCCGCACGGTTGAGGCAGCTCACGCCGGCCGAGTCACGGCGCGAGCAGTGTGCGCGGATCGGCGTGCGCCGCCAGGTTGCGCAGCGCGGCGGGGTCCGCGTCGGGACCGGTTGCGAGCGCTTGCTCGAATCGGGCACGGTGGTTGTCAAAGCGCTCGCGCGCGTAGGGGACGACCAGCTCGCGGGAGACCATGAAGGCCCAGTCGGAGGCCTGCAACGCCAGCAGCTCGCGCAGCGCGGCGGCGCCGGCGCGCTCGCCGGCGGCCAGCGCCTGTAGCTCGGCGGCGCGGGTCGCGAACGCAATGTCTGCCACCTGCGGACCCGACCAGGTGGAGAGATCGCCCCCCCTTCCCCATGTGCTCGTCCCCCACTCGGCGTCGTCGAGCGGCGCGGGATCGCTGATCGCCCTCGCTTCCTCCAGGCGCACGAGCGCCAGGCCCTGCTCGGCGCACTCGCGTACGACGGCCCGCAGCCACTCCACGCCCTCATACCACCAGTGGCCGAGCAGCTCGGTGTCGAGCGCGCACACGACCAGTCCGCCGCCCGGCAGCGATCTGCCTGCGCCTTGAGCGGCGCCACCCACCGCCTGGCCTTCGCCCGCTAAGCGCAGACGCTCGATCGTGGCGGCCACGAATTCCCTGGCGTGCTCGCGCGCGAGCACGAGCGCCTGCTCGTGGCTGTACTCCTCGCCGTCGTTGGCCCATGGTTTGTGGTGGTGGATCGTGTGGTGGTGGTAGTCGCGGTAGCGTGCATGCGAGGGGTAGCCCTGCTCGCTCCACACGCGCGCGATCGTGGCGCGGTCGATCGGCACCAGCACGACGCCCGACTCGCCCACGAGCGGTCGCAGGTGCTCGCTCGCCCCGAGTCCATAGCGGTTTGTCAGCTCCACGCAGGTGGTACGCACCCCGGCTTCCTCCAGCAGCGGCTCCAGGTATGGCGCGTGCGCGCACTCCGGCAGCCAGAAGCCTCCATCCCAGTGCTCCCCGAAGCGCGCGCGGTGAGCATCGACGCCGGTCTGTACCTGCGCGCGCACCCCCGCGTCGGTGGCGAGCAGGGGCAGCACCGCGTGCGTCGCGGAGGAGGCCCACTGGGCGTGGGGTGCAAAGGCGGCGAGCAGGTCTCCCCCACGCCCGCGAAAGCGCTCCAGCAAGCTTGCGTACTCGGCCCATGAACGCTCCAGCTCACGCGCGAGCGTCTCGTGATCGTTCTTGCGCAGACCGGCGATGTCTTCGCGATGCGTGTGGCGGCGGACGTCGTCCACGAACGCTTCGAAGCGCTCGCCAACGCCGGGCGCTTCGAGCTGGTCGCACAGCACCGGTGTGAGCGAGACGGTCAGCGGCGCACCCTGCTCGAGCAGATCGAGCAGCGGCAGGTAGCTGCCGGCGATTGCCTCCCACAGCCACTCCTCGCCGAACGGCCACGTGCCGAAGCCCTCCACGTAGGGCATGTGCGTGTGCAGGACGATCGCAAGCTCGCCCCTCGGGCGGGTCACAGCCGGATACCGCCGGCGCAAGACGTGGGCGCAGTAGAGCTGCTTGGACCACTGGAGATATACCTGAAAGGCATATCGGCTGGATAACTGTCGGGTATCGTCGGGGTGTACATCAAGGCCGGCAAACGGCGAGGAAGTCGAGCGCCTTCTCGATGTCCGCCGCGCCCGCGCGGCGCAGCGCGAAGTCGCTGGCCGCGATCGCCGGCGTGAACCAGTCGTAGAAGGGCTTGGTCAGGCGCAGGCGCGGGTGCAGCGCGTCCCAGCCGAGCCGCAGCGCGAGCGCGTGTGCGCGCAGCTTGCGCGCGTGGAAGAGGCCGTACATCTCGACCGAGGCGAACGTCCCCTGGCACAGCTCCTCGAACTCGCCCGCGCGATACTCGTGCACGTGCCATGGGTTGTCCGAGCGCTCGGCCCCCTTCGGCGCGAGCGTCAGCACGTTCGGGGTGGAGACGAACACGATCCCCCGCTCACCGACGAGCGAGCGGAAGTGGGCCAGCACCTCCCCGGGGTTTTGCAGGTGCTCGATCGTCTGCAGGAACACAACCGCGTCGGCCGGCTCGGAGAACGTCTCGACCAAATCGCGCGCGAAGCGCAGATTCGCGCGCGTGTAGCGCAGCCGCGCGTGCTCGTGCGCCTCGGGGTTGGCGTCCACGCCGACGACGCTCGCCGCGCGCTGGGCCAGCACGTCGGAGCCGTACCCCTCGCCGCAGGCCATGTCGATCGCGCGCAGCCCTGCCACGCGCGCCGCGATCCACTCGTACACAACCAGGTGGCGGCGGTACCAGTAGTTCTCCTCGGGCACGTCCGGCAGCGTGCGCTCGCCGGTGAGCGCGAGCGGGGGTACCCCCTCGGGCTGGTTGCGTTGCTCGTAGAGAGACACAGACAAGGCGCGCGAGTATAAGGTGCCGGGGCATGACACCGACTTTGGACGCCGAGCAGATCCGCGACGTCAACACGCGCTACCACGACGTGGCGGCCGACCACTACGACGCCAAGTGGGGCATCGACTTCGGCGAGATCGGCCAGGCGCAGGTCAGCTCGAAGGTGCGCAAGGCCCTGGGACACGCCCCCGGCCGCTACGCGCGTTCGCTTGAGATCGGATCGGGCACAGGCTACTTCACGCTCAACCTGATGCTTGCCGGCGTGATCGGCGAGGCGACCTGCACCGACATCTCCCCCGGGATGCTCGCCGCGCTGAGCGCCAACGCGGATCGCCTGGGCCTGGACGTGACGACGGTGCCGAGCGATGCCGAGCAGCTGCCCTTCGAGGAGGAGAGCTTCGACCTGGTGATCGGCCACGCGATCCTGCACCACATCCCCGACCTGGGCCAGGCGTTTCGCGAGTTCGCGCGCGTGCTGGCGCCGGGTGGCACGGTGCTGTTCGCGGGCGAGCCCTCACGCTACGGCGACCGCTTGGCCAACGTGCCCAAGCGTGCGGCCACCGCCGCCGCGCCCCTATGGCGGCGGGCGATCCGGGCGCGTCCGGCGCCGCCGGCCGATGGCGGCGCACCCGAGGCTTCGCTGGAGGGGTTGGTGGACGTGCACGCGTTCGCTCCGGGCGAACTCTCGACGTTCGCGCGTGACGCCGGTTTTGCGGACATCCGCATCACCGGCGAGGAGCTGCTTGCCAACTGGTTCGGCTGGACCAACCGCACCCTGGAGGCGACCGCCCACCCCGAAGACGTGCCGTGGGGCTGGCGCAACTACGCGTATCGCGGGTACCTGGCGCTGCAAAAGGCGGACCGCGCGCTGCTGGAGGGCCGGCTGCCGCCGGCGATCTTCTACAACCTGATCGTGGCGGCCCGCAAGCCGTAACGCGCCTCTTCGGCGGTGCAGCCCATCCGGCGGCGCAGCCCATCCGGCGGCGCAGCCCATCCGGCGGCGCAGCCCATCCGGCGGCGCAGCCCATCCGGCGGTGCACCACATTGGTGGTACACTAATAGGGTGCCGTCCATCAAGCCACGAATCCAAGTCACGCTCGACGACGAGCTGGCCGCCGCCCTGACCGAGATAGACGGCGACGAGCCGCGTTCGCGCGCCGTTCGCGATCTGGCGTTGCGCGGCGCGGAGGCGATACGCGCAGAGCGGGCTGGCAGACGCGAGGCGACAGAGCACCTGAAGCGGATAGCGACCGGCGCGGACGACGGTTACGACTTCGCCGTCAGCGAACGCCTTCATGCCGAGCGCTGAGCCGTACGGCTCGGGCCAGCCGCTTGTCTTCGACACCTCCGCTTGGAACCGCCAACGGAGCCCTCGCGTGGTGTCCCGCTGGGTGGCGACCGCCGAGGCAGGCCTGCTCGTGAGCTGTCCGGTGGTGACCCTCGAGCTGCTCGCCAGCGCCCGCGACGAGCAGCGGTTCGCCAACCTCGATCGCACGCTTGCCGGGCTGCCGGCCGCCCCGGTGACGCGTGGAGCCGGCGCTTCGGCTATAGCCGCCTCGCGCGAGCTGCGCGGGGAGCGACGCCTCCCCGCAGCCGACTACCTGATCGCCGCCGCCGCCTGTGAGCGTGGCGCCGGGGTGCTCCACTACGACGCACACTTCGACATCCTCTGCCGAGCCTTGGGCATCGAGAGCGTCTGGATCGCCGAGCCCGGTTCGATCGACTGACTCGGCCGAGCTTGCGACAAGGGTTACGACACTTCGCCGCTGTTATCCAGTGGGGCTGGCGCGGTTTCGAGCCCCCCGCACACCGTCTCCACGACCAGCTGCTTGGTCCGCTCGAAGTGCTCGTCGTCGGCGGGGAGCAGCCCGAAGATCCAGCCCGTGAGCGCTTGCTCGATCGCGCCGTAGAAGGTCATCGCGGCGAAGCCCGCGTCGATCTCGGACTTGAACACGCCGTCGGCCTGCGCGCGAGTGACGATCGCACCGATCAGCGTGTAGGCCTCGCGGATCTGCTCCAGGTGGGTCTGGCCGAAGGAGTTCGCCGCGCGTGTGACCTCGACGATGATGACCTTCATCAGGTCGGGGTCGTGGCGGTAGCTGTCGACGATGAACGAGGCGATCGCGGCGAGCTTCTCGCGCGGCGCCAGCGGCTGGTCATCGACCTCGCGGATCGTCTGCAGCATCACCCCCCAGCGCTCCAGGAACAGCGTCGAGAGCACGTCGTCCTTGGAGGGGAAGTAGTGGTAGAGCAGCCCGTACGCCACGCCCGCCTGATCCGCGATGTCCGACACGCGGCACGCGTGGAAGCCCTGGCGCGCGAACACCTTCACGGCCGCGTCGAGGATCGCGCGGCGGCGGTCGGGCACCGGCTTGGCTCGCGTCGCGCTCATCGCTCGCCCCCGGTGGGAGCCGCTGCCGGCCCGGACGTGGGTGCAGACGCGTACACCTCCGGCCGGCGGTGCGCGAGCAACGGCACGCGCGCGCGGATCGCGAGCTGCTCGGCGAGGTCGAGCTCGGCCACGGCATATCCTGGCTCCTGCCCGCCAAGACGTGCGAGGACGCGGCCCCACGGGTCCACGACCATCGACTGCCCGCCCGAGCGGTGCCCGCCGGGATGTGAGCCGACCTGGTTGGCGGCGAGCACGAACACCTGGTTCTCGATCGCGCGGGCGCGCACCATCGTCTCCCAATGGTCGCGCGTGGTCGGCGCGGTGAACGCCGCGGGGATCGCGACCACGCGCGCGCCGGCGAGCGCGAGCGCGCGGTAGAGCTCGGGGAAGCGCACGTCGTAGCAGATCGACAACCCGAGGCCCTCGCCGCCCGCCAGCTCGCTCAGCACGATCTCATCGCCCGGCTCCTCGGTGTCGGACTCGCGGTAGGCGCGCCCCTCGATCTCCACGTCGAACATGTGCAGCTTGCGGTACACGGCCTTGATCTGCCCATCGGGGTCGACGTGGACAGCGGTGTTGGCGAGCCGCCCGTTTGCCGAGGACCCACCGTGGGGGTTCTCGCCGGGGTCGGATCGGCGGCGCTCGGCAATCGAGCCGGCGAGCAGGTCGAGCTTCAACTCGGCGGCGGTTTCGCGCGCCCAGGAGATGGCGGAGCCCTCGAGCGTCTGTGCGCCGGCGCGCAGCTCCTGCGGGCCGCCCATCACCGTCCACTTCTCGGGCAGCACGATCAGCGTCGCACCCTCGGCGGCCGCGGCCCGCACACACGTGTCTGCAGTGGCGATGTTCACCTCCACGTCTGCGCCCGAATTGAGCTGGACGACAGCAGCCTTCACGTGCCGCCCCCGCCCGAGACGATCCCCATATATGGATAGATTGACTGGTCAGTCAACGCTTGTAAGGATAGCGGCGCGTAGCCGCCTTGCTCAGGCAAGGAACGAGTCTTGCCTGGCCCCGTCGCGAGGGCCGGCCACTGCGCCCTGCGCCATGAGCTGGCCGATCTGCTCCTCCGTATAGCCCGCGGCGCGCAGCACCTGCTCGGTGTGCTCGCCGAGCGCCGGGCCGGGCAGGCGGTCGTGATCGCCGGGGGTGCGGCCCAGCTTGATCGGGACGCCGAGCTGGCGCACCGCCCCCTCCACCCCGGGCTGGTGCAGCTCGACGACCATCTCGCGCTCGCGCACCAGCTGCGAGGCGAGCGCCTCGTCGAGGTCGAGCACGGGCTCCAGGCAGCAGTCGTGCTCGCGCGCGAACGCCTCCCACTGGGCGCGGGTGCGCGCGCGGAACAGCTCGGCCACCTGCGCGTGCGCCGCAGAGCCCGGTTTCTCGAACTGGCGCTCGATCAGCTCCTCGCGTTCCACGCCCCGGCACCACGCCTGCCAGAACTTCGGCTCCAGCGCCCCCAGCGTGACCCACCCGTCGGCGCACTCGTACGGGCGATAGCAGATCAGCGCGCCCGCGAGCATCTGCTCGCCGCGCCTGGGCACGACGCCGTCGGCGAAGTAGCGACCGGCGACCATCGCCAGCCAGGAGAGCGCGCCGTCCGCCATCGACACGTCCACCAGCTGGCCGGCACCCGAGCCGGGATGCGAGGGCGACCCGTCGCGCTCGCGCAGCGCCGCCATGATCCCGAACGCGGCCATCAGCGCACCGCCGCCGAGATCGGCGATCTGCCCCTCCGACTGCACGGGCGGACCGCCAGCGTCGCCCGAGAGCCCGAGCAGCCCGACCAGGCCGAGGTAGTTCATGTCGTGCCCGGAGGCCTCGCGCTTGGGCCCACTCTGGCCGTAGCCCGAGATCGCGCAGTACACGATCCCCGGGTTGACTTCGCACATCCGCTCATAGCCGACGCCAAGCCGATCGAGCACTCCCGGGCGGAAGGACTCCAGCACGACGTCGTATGCGCCCACGAGCCGTAGCAGCACCTCGCGCCCGGCCTCGGTCTTCAGGTCGATGCGGATCGAGCGCTTGTTGCGGTTCAGCGACAGGAACAGCGCCGACTTCGCACTGTGGTGAGCACCGTCGTAGTAGGGCGGCGCCCAGCGGATGTAGTCGCCGGCGCCGGTGTCCTCCACCTTCAGCACGTCGGCGCCGAAGTCGGCCAGCAGCAGCGAGCAGAAGCCGCCGGGCAGAAGGCGCGAGAGGTCGAGGACGCGGATGCCCTGCAGGGGAAGACGAGTCACCGTGGCACCACCACGAGAGCGCCCCTCGCGGCCGCCAGGCCGCCCTCCCGAAAACCCATCACAGCGCCGTCCATCACGGTGCTAGGCGATCCCGAGCAGGCCGCGCGCCTCCGCGACCGTGGCGGGCCGCCTGCCGACGTCCTCTGTCATGCGCCGCGCCTGGGCGATCAGATCGCCGTTGGAGCGGGCCATCTCACCGTTGGGAAGGTAGAGATTGTCCTCGACGCCCGCTCTGATCGAGCCACCGAGAGTGAGAGCCGTTGCGATCAGCGTCCACTGGTCTCTGGATATGCCGATCACCCCCCAATGGTGGCTCAACCCCCCTCCAACCCCTTCGGGGTTGGGGCCCCCGGAGGGGGCGGGGATGCCTTCGGGATTGGGGCCCCCGGAGGGGATGGGGCTGGCGGGGATGCCTTCGGGGTTGGAGGCCCCGGAGGGGGCGGGGCCGGTGGGGATGTCGCCGATGTTGTCCACCATCGCCGCCAGGTTGCGCGGGGTCGGTGGGATGCCGCCGACGACGCCCATCACGCAGTCCACGTGCAGCGGGGCCTTCAGCACGCCCATGTCCACGAGCGGCGTCAACGAGCCGATGTGGCCGAGGTCGAAGCACTCGTGCTCGGGCTTGATATTCAGCTCGTTCATCGCCCGCAGCAGCTCGATGATCTCGTCGAACGGGTTGGCGAAGACCATCTTGAAGACGAAGTCCCTGCGCGAGCGCGAGTACTTGGCGTAGTTCATCGAGCCCATGTTCAGCGCCGCCACTTCGGGGCGGCACGCCCGCAGGTACTCGACGCGCTTGGCGACGGGCACGCCGATCGTGCCGGTCGAGTAGTTGATGATGACGTCGTTCACCGCACCCCTGATCGCCTCGGTGATCGCACTGAAGTCCTCGATCTCATACGACGGCGTGCCGTCGGGTTTGCGCGCGTGGATGTGGATCATCGACGCGCCCTCCTCCACGGCGCGCCGTGCCTCGGCGCCGTACTCATCGGGGGTGTAGGGGATCGCGGGGCATTGCTCGCGGTTGGCGATCACGCCCGAGATCGAGCAGGTGATCACCACCGGGATCGTCGAGGCTCATACAGGCACCACCCCATGTCTCTTCCACGGCCGCTCGACCCTCTTGCCGGCGGCCATCTCCAGGCCCCGGCAGATCACGGCGCGCGTCTCGCGCGGGTCGATTACGTCGTCGATCATGTCGTTGCTGGCGGCGATGTAGACGTCGAAGAGCTTTTTGAAGTTCTCGATCAGCTCCGCGCGCTTGGCGTCGGGGTCCTCGGCGGCGTCGACCGCCTTGCGGAAGGCGATCTCCACGACGCCCTCGGCTCCCATCACGGAGATCTCCGCGGAGGGCCACGCGACGATCAGGTCGGGCTCGTACGCGCGGCCGCACATCACGTAGTAGCCCGCGCCATAGGCCTTGCGCGTGATGACCGTGATCTTCGGGACCGTGGCGTTGGCTACCGCGTAGAGCATCTTCGCGCCGTGGCGGATGATGCCCTCGGCCTCGACCTTCGTGCCCACCATGAAGCCGGGCACGTCCTGGATGAACACGAGCGGGATGCCGAAGGCGTTGCAGAGGTTGACGAAGCGCGCCGCCTTATCCGCGGAGTCGTTGTCGAGGATGCCGCCGAGCTGCTTGGGCTGGTTGGCGACGATCCCGGCCGGGCGGCCGCCGAAGCGGGCGAAGCAGGTGACGATCGTCTTCGCCCACTGGCGCTTGATGTCGAGTTGGTAGTCGCCGTCGTCGACGATGCGGCGGATCACCTCGTACATGTCGTACGGCTTGCGGTTGGACTCCGGCAGCACGTCGAGCAGATCCTCCTCGGCGCGGTCGATCGGGTCGCCGACCGCGCGCACCGGCGGGGCCTCTCGCAGTTCTGCGGCATGTAGGACAGGTAGTGCTTGATCTGCTCGATGCACTCCTCGTCGCTTGCGACCTCCATGTCTCCGACACCCGACTTGCGGCAGTGCACGCGCGAGCCGCCCAGCTCCTCCTGGGTGACGTCCTCTCCCACGGCGGCGCGCACCAGGTGCGGACCCGCCAGCGCCATCGACCCGCGGCCCTTGACCATCGGCACGAAGTCGGCCAGGCCGGGGATGTAGGCGGTGCCGGCGGCGCACGGCCCCATCAGCGCGGCGACCTGCGGGATCACGCCGCTCATGATCACCTCCTCGCGGAACAGGTGGCCGGAGCCGGCGAACATCGCGCCGGCGGCCTCCTGCACGCGCGCGCCGGCGGAGTCGAGCAGCCACACGAACGGGATCCGCTTGGTGAGGGCGAGCTCGCGCAGGCGCTCGACCTTGAACTCGCCGGTCATCCCCATCGAGCCGGCCATCACCGTGAAGTCGTACGCGCACACCGCGGTGAGGCGGCCGTCGATCTTGCCGTAGCCGGTGATCACGCCGTCGGCGGGGGCGTCGACGCCGTCCATCGCGCGCTGGGTGGAGTGCGGGCTTGCCATGGATGCCCAGCTCGATGAACGTGCCGTCGTCGACAAGCAGCGCAATCCGCTCGCGCGCGGTGAGCGCGCCCTTCTCGTGCTGCTTGTCGATCTTCTCCCGGCCACCCCGAGGCGGATCTGCGCGCGCCGCTGCGCCAGGTCCTCGACCAGCGGCCGCAGCAGCGAGGTCTCGGCGCCGTGGATCCGCCGGCCTCATCGGCCCCTCCATTCGGGCTCGCGCTTCTCGAAGAAAGCCGTCACGCCCTCGACGATGTCCTCGGTCGAGATGGCGAGCGTGAGCTGCGCGCGCAGATAGTCGAGCGCGTCGTCGAGCCCCATGTCCATCTGGCGGCGCATCGCCTCCTTGCCGAGGCGCATGATCACCGGCGACTTCGACGCGAGCTTGCCCGCCCACTCGGCAACGGCCGCGTCGAACTCCTCGGCGGGCACGACCTTGTTTACAAGCCCCGCCGCGAGCGCCTCCTGGGCCGACCAGCGCTCGCCCAGCAGCAGCAGCTCGTTGGCCTTCTTGCGCGGCACGTTGCGGTAGATCAGCGCCATGATCATGAACGGGAACGCGCCGACGTTGATCTCGGGCGTGCCGAACGTGGCGGTCTCCTTGGCCACGATCAGGTCGCAGGCCAGCGCGATCCCGAGCGCGCCGGCGAGCACGTGCCCGCGCGCGGCGCACGAGCGTCGGCTTGCCGAGCGCGCCGATCAGCTTGAACAGCGAGACGAAGCGTCGGTGCCGAAGTGCTTGTGCACGAGCGGCACGTCGCCCGCGAAGCCGCCGAGGTTGGCGCCGGAGGAGAAGACCGTCTCGTGCGAGGAGGCGAGCACGACCAGCGCACCGCCTCCTCGTCGCGCGCGCGCTCGAAGGACGCGATCAGCCCGTCAAGCACCTCCGGCGGAGAGCGCGTTGCGCGTGGCGGGCTCGTTCAGCGTGATCGTCGCCACGCCGTCGGCGACGTCGTAGAGGACCACGTTCGTCGGTGACGTCGATCGGCTGCTCGGACACTGACCGGCATCCTAACCTGCGCCGCGCCCGGCGGCTTGTTGACTGGCCAATCAGCCAGGCGGTAGCCTTTGCCGTGACGCGCCACCCGCGGCGAGCGGGGTCTCCGCGGGAGCGAGCGCGAACAAGCACTACACAAGGAGCCCAGCCAGCTATGGCCGCCACCGTCGAGAACGTCCTGAAGCCCGACCACCAGTCCAAGCGCAAGCACTTCATCTTCACCGACGAGCACGAACAGCTGCGCGAGTCGATCCGCAGCTTCGTCGCCAAGGAGCTGGCGCCACACGCGAGGAATGGGAGGAGACGACCTTCCCCGACTCGGTGTTCAGGCGCATGGGCGAGCTGGACCTGCTCGGCCTCGACAAGCCCGAGGCGTACGGCGGGCAGGGCGGCGACTACTTCACGAGCCTCGTGCTGGGCGAGGAGATGACGGGCGCCAACTCGGGCGGGCTGGCGATGGGCGTGGCGGTGCACACCGACATGGCGATGCCGCCGATCCTCGCGTTCGGGACCGAGGAGCAGAAGCAGGAATGGGTCGTGCCGGCGATCAGGGGCGAGAAGATCCTCTGCATCGGCATCACCGAGCCCGACGCCGGCTCGGACGTCGCGGGGATCAAGACGCGCGCGGTGAAGGATGGCGATGAGTACGTGATCAACGGCTCGAAGACCTACATCACCAACGGCCACCGCGCGGATGTGATCGTGCTCGTGACGAAGACCGACCCCGACGCCGGCTATGGCGGGTTCACTCTTTTCCTGGTGCCGATGGACGCGCCCGGCGTGATCCGCGAGAAGAGCCTGGAGAAGCTCGGCATGCACGCCTCCGACACGGCGCTGCTCGCCTTCCAGGACGTGCGCGTCCCCGAGACCGCCGTGCTGGGCGAGGTCGGCAAGGGCTTCTACCACATCATGTGGGAGCTGCAGGGAGAGCGGCTGATCGGAGCGGCGGGCTCGGTGGCGGGCGCGCAGAAATGCTTCGACCGCACGCTGGAATACGCCAAAGAGCGCAAGGCGTTCGGCCGGGAAATCGGCAAATTCCAGGTGATCAGGCACAAGTTCGCCGAGATGGCCACGAAGATCGAGAGCGCGCGGCAGATGGTGTACGTGACCGCGTGGCGCTTCGCAAACGGCGAGTACCCCGTGCGCGAGATCTCGATGGCCAAGCTGCACGCCTCGCGCATCGCCGTGGAAGTGGCGGATGAGTGCATCCAGATCCATGGCGGCGCGGGCTACATGAAGGAGTATGGCGTCGAGCGGGCGTGGCGCGATTCGCGGCTGAACCGGATCGGCGCGGGGACGGACGAGATCATGCTCGACGTGATCGGTCGCTCTTACGGACTTTAAATGTACATAGGAAACCAGGGGCGCATGCGCCCCTGGTCCCGACGGTACATGTACCGTCGGGCGGACCGGTACATGTACCGGTCCGAACAGCAAAATGAACCCCACGCCCCCATTCACAGACGAGCACGAGGAGTTGCGCGAGTCGATCCGCGGATTCCTCGACCGCGAGCTGGCCCCGCACGCGCAGGACTGGGAGCGCGCGGAATGGTTTCCGGACGAGGTCTTTCCCAAGCTCGCCGCGCAGGGCTTGCTCGGGCTGAAGTACCCGGCCGAGCTGGGCGGCCAGGGCGGCGATTACCTGCATGAGGCCGTGCTGGTGGAGGAGCTGTCGCGCATCGGCTCGGGCGGCACCGCTGCCGGGATCGGCGCGCACGTCAACATCGCCACGCCCCCGATCTGGAAGTTCGGCTCAGACGATCACAAGCAGCGCTACCTGGTGCCCGCGATCAGGGGCGAGAAGATCGGGGCGCTCGCGATCACCGAGCCCGACGCGGGGTCGGACGTGGCCGCGCTGCGCACGAGGGCCGAGTGCGTCGACGGGGGTTGGGTGGTTAATGGTGAAAAGACCTACATAACAAACGGCGTGCGCGCCCACTTCATGGTCACCGCCGTCAAGACCACACAGGAGGGCGGGCACCACGGAATTTCGTTTCTGATCATCGACCGCGGCGAGGGCGTCAGCTCATCGAAGCTCGAGAAGCTCGGCTGGCACGCCTCCGACACCGCCACGATTGCCTTCGAGAATGTGTTCGTACCAGAGGACAACCTGCTCGGCGAGCTGCACGAGGGCTTCAAGCTGATCATGGCCAACTTCCAGTGGGAGCGCCTGGCGATGGCGCTCGGCACGGTCGGCGCAATGCAGCTTGCCTACGAGCGCACGGCCGAGTACGCGCGCGAGCGCACCGCCTTCGGCCGTCCCCTATCGAAGCATCAGGTCATCGGACACAAGCTCGCCGACCTCGCCACGAGCGCGCATGTCGCGCGCTGCGTCACCTACGACGCGCTGCGGCGCTTCGTCGCCGGCGAGGAACCCATCAAGGAGGTGACGATGGCCAAGCTTGCGACCCAGCGCGCCTCCTTCGAGCTGATGGACGAGTGCCTGCAGATCCACGGCGGACTCGGCTACATGGGCGAGCATTGGGCCCAGCGCGCCGCCCGCGACGCCCGTCTCGGGCCGATCGGCGGCGGCAGCGACGAGATCATGCGCGAGATCCTCGGGCGGCTGCTGGGGTTGTGAGTCAGTCCCCGCGCGGCGCCATCGACTCCAGCGTTTCCCCCCCGCCTTTCAGCGCGAGTTGCGCGTTGCCCGCGGTCTGCTCGGCGAAGTGCTTGCTGAGCATCGTCTCCTGACCCTGGTAGTTGGAGCCGACGTCCTGGCCGTAGAGCACATCGGGGTCGGCCGCCATCCGCTCGAAGGCGAGCTTGCACACGGGCTGGCGGTGCTCGACCATGAAGGAGACGTCGCGCGCACGCACCTCGAGCGCCGCGCGGCTGCCCTGTTTGCGCCGCGCGGGCGAGTAGCCGAAGCCGGGGTCGAAGAAGCCGGCGTAGTGGGTGCGCAGCTCGCCCGCCGTCGGATCGTAGGCGAGCATCTCCGCGGCGTAGGAGGGCGGGATGCTGACCCCCTCCGCGGAGAGCAGCAGGTAGAAGACCTCGGGCTCCAGCACGATCCGCCCGCCCGGCTCGGGGTGCACGGGGTCCCAGTAGTCCTGCCATTTGAGCTTGCCGATGTGCTCCAGGTCGACGGGCAGGCTGTTGCGCTTGGCGCGATACCCGACGATGTTCTCGGGGCTGCCGGAGATGTTCAGGCTCAGGAACAGCCCGTCTGAGAGCGACAGCTCGCTGGCGCGCAGCGCGTGCGTGTCCATATATAGGAGCGGGAACTCTTCGTGCACAGCCTCCAGCTCCCTATCGCTGAGACGCGCGTCGCCGTGGACGAGACGCACCTGATTCAGCGAGAGGCCCTGCTTGACGCGGATCGCGAACGAGCGCGGCACGACCTCCAGGTAGAGCTTGCCGTGATAGCCGGCCGCGATCTCGTCGAAGCGGTGGTTGCGGTCGGTGATCACGCGCGTGAACACGTCCAAACGGCCGGTCGAGCTCTTCGGGTTCGTCCTCGCGCGGATGTCGCCCGGCAGGCGCAGCTCCTCGATCAGGGGCACCAGATAGGGCCGGTCGCGCTCCAGCGTGGCGCCGTCGCGCAGGTCGATCTTGTCGAACTTCAACTCCTCGATCTTCTCCTCGACGGTCGAGCCCGAGTCGGGCAGGAAGCTGCAGCGCAGCGCCCACGCATACTCGCCGAGGCGCAGGTCGACGCTGGCGGGCTGGATCGACTCCAGCGGAATGCGCCAGTCGCCCGCGGTGATCGTGCCGCGCGTGACGGCCTCGCGCAGGCGCTGAGAGGGAAGCACCCCCGTCGCAAGCCCGATGTCCGTGGCCAAATCGGCCTTCCCAGCCGTCGGATGAGCGGTCCCCGCCATACGGCTTCGCAGTCTACGCGTCGGCCGTGACGAACCGAACTGGAAGCTCGTCGCGTCCAGCCCGCGAGGGAGCGGTCGGATGCGTCTCAGACGGACTGTGCACAACGCCGCTTCTGCTCTCACGGCGCGAGGCGCCGGAGACCGGGCACGTCGTCGAACACTGGGTCTGCGCTTGCGATGAGATCGCAATCGGCGTGGAGGGCGTGGGCGGCGTGAAAGGAGTCGCGCGGCGCGAGACCCGGTCGCGCCATCAAGGACCTGGCCCGCTCGATCACAGCACTGTCGGTGGGCACCAGCTCAAGTGAGAGCGAGTCCAGCGCACGCCAGGTCGCCGTAAGGCGAGCCCGCACTGCCTGCATCGCCGCGCGCGCGTCCGCCCGGTAGGCGGAGAGCGGATCGCCCACGCCATCCTCACGCAACCAGGCCAGGATCAGCCGGTAGGCAAGCTCGTCTTGAACCAGCGCACTGATCGCGGCGCCGTCCACCGTCACCTGGTCGAGCACTCTGGTGCGCCAATCCTCGAGTGCTCCCGGCGCCCGCGAGTCTCCCGACCTCAGATGCACGTAGAGGAAGTTCGTGTCGAGATAGCAGCGGCTCAAGGCGACCGCAGGGCTCGCTCGAGACCGGGATCGAGGTACTCCGGGCGATCCTCGACAAGCACCCGCTCGAGCTCCTCGGGCTCCGCCTGGCCCGCAGAGCCCGCGGTTCTCACCCACGCCTCGCGTGGATCGGGCCGGCTCGCCCAAAGCGCACCCGGAGCGACCCCCAGGGTCGAGGCCAGCCTCGAGATCGTCTCGAGATCCACGCGCGTGGCACGCCCGGCAAGGATCTTGCGCACGGTCTTCTCATCAAGTCCCGCCGCGGCGGCGAGCTGGCGAGCGCCCCAGCCGCGCCTTGCCGCCAGGTCCGCAACCCGCCACGTGATCGTCGTCATGGGGAAGATCGTACCACGACGGGATAATGTTCCCTACATGCCTGTGTCGATCGGCCCGCCTGTGCGATAGCGCAAAATTTGATCTGCTCGCCTTCGGGGCCCGACCCCAAGGCGTGTACTACAGATCATGCTACAAGCGAGTGGGCCAAGCTCCTGCCGTGTGGCGAGCGCTTGCCGGCGCATGCGGTCCAGTGATCCGACCCGCGGCTAATCTCGGCCGGCGCCGCTGCCGATGCAGAAAGCGTGAAGTCGTATCTCACGCCCCTCTCCCTGCTCGCGAGCCTCGCGCTGGCCGCGGCCTGCGCGCTTGTTTGCGTGCTGCCGGCGCCGGCGGGCGCGTCGGGCGCGCACTCCCATCGAGGCAGCGTGCACGTGCGCCACATCACGATCCACCGCGCCCCGCGCAGAGACGCCAAACACGGCCACAAGCACAAGCGTGGGCACAAGAAGAAGCACCACGGGCACAGCGGCTCGGCGCACCACGCCCGCCGGACGCTGCCCGCGACCGCGGCCGGGGAATGCCCGAACGCCAACCTCACGCCCAGGCCGGGCGACATCGAAAGCGTCGTCGCCGCGACGCTGTGTCTCGTCAACGGCGAACGCGTGCGCTTCGGCGAGAACGCGCTGATCGAAGACCCTCGGCTCGCGGCGGCCGCCACGGGGCACTCGCGCGATATGGACGAACACGACTACTTCTCCCACACCAGCCCGAGCGGGCAGACGCTGTTGATGCGCATCGAAGCGTGCGGGTTCATCCCCAACGGCAACGTCGGGTACACGCTCGGCGAGAACATCGCCTGGGGCACCCTGTGGCTCGGCACCCCGCGCGCGATCGTCAAGGCATGGATGGAATCGCCGGGCCACCGCGCCAACATCCTCAACGCCAGCTTCCGCTACAGCGGCATCGGCGTCGATCCGAACCTGCCCCAGTCGATGTCGGGCGGCCAGGCGGGCGGGATGTATACGCAGGACTTCGGCACGATCATCGGCTGAGGATCGAAGGATGGGCGGCGCGACGAGCGCTCACGCCCACAACCCACTGACAGGCACCGCCCACAGGCGCTTGCCCAGCGGCATCGTTTGTGCCCCTGTGTAGATCACGACGCCCGCCTTGAAGCGCTCGCCACGCGATTCGCGCAGTCGCTCCATCGCGCTCAGGTCGCCGCGTCCCACCGATGCCGCCGCCTTGATCTCGACCGCGACGATATCGCCGGCGCGGTTCTCGAGCACCATGTCTATCTCTTCCTCACGACGTCGATAGTGGTACGCCTGCGTTTCGACGTCGGCCCACTCGGCGTGCTTGAGCACCTCGATTACGGCGAAGTTCTCGAGTACCTTCCCTGTCACCTGGTCATCTGAGGCGATCCGCTGCTGGTCGGCGCCGAGCAGGTGTGCGAGCAGGCCGGAGTCCACGAGATAAGCCTTCGGCGCCTGTATCTCTCGCGCCGCAAGTCCCGGCCGCCACGCGGGCAAGAGCCGCACGAGAAAGATGGTTTGGAGCAGGCCGACGTACTCGCGCACGGTGTCATGCGTCAAGTCCAGCTTCACCGCGACGCCACGGTAGGAAAGGAGGTTGGCGACCTGCGAAGCCAGTAGCCGCAGGAGACGCGGTATCTCATGCAACTTGCGTGCGTCGCTCAGCTCGCGCAGATCCCTGTCGATCGTGGTGTCGAGATAGCTCGCGAACCACCTGGCTCGCCGCCTTCCGCTACGCAGGCGAGCCTCTGGATAGCCGCCGGCCGCGACGATGTCGAGGAACGCCGCCCGACCGATCGTGGCGCCGTCGATGTTCGGAGGTCGCGCGTCAAACAGCGCGTCGACGAAGTTGACGCGCGATCCGTGTATCTCGCTCTGGGCAAGCGGCCACAGCCGCACCGTCTCCATCCGTCCGGTTAGAGCGTCCTTGACCTTGCGGGCGGTGAGTACGTTTGCCGAGCCGGTGAGCAGGAAGCGTCCTGGTCTGATATCTCGATCGACAGCATCCTTGATCGCGAGCAGCAGGTCTGGTACGCGTTGGATCTCGTCGATGAACACCGGGCCATCGAAGCCCGCGAGGAAGCCCTCCGGATCCGCGAGTGCGGTTTCCCTCGTACCACGATTGTCGAGGCTGAGCTCCCTCGCCGGATGTGCGCCCTGAACCATCGCTCGCCCGAGCGTGCTCTTGCCCACCTGCCTTGCACCCTCGATGAGCACGACTCGCGTATCCGCGAGCGCTTCTCGGACAAGCCGCTCGGCGTGACGTGGAAAAGGATCGGGCGACATGGACGGGGATCTCTACGGGTCAATGCCGGATGTCCGGCAGATGGCGAATAGTTTATCGGCAAATGGCGAATAGTTTATCGGCAAATGGCGAATAGAAATTGGGCAGATGGCGAATAGTTTAGCGGCAAATGGCGAATAGCGGCACGGCCAATGGCGAATAGCGACTCGGGACGAGCACCCGTTGGCAACGGTCGCGACGTAACGTCTGCACCGTCCCGGCCAGCCAGATAACCTCCCCCGCCCGACCACTACAAGGAGAAGCGAAGCTATGGGAGTACTCGACGGCAAGTCCGCGATCGTTACCGGCTCGGCGCGTGGGATTGGACGCGCGACGGCCGAGCTGCTCGCCGCACAGGGCGCGCAGGTGCTCATCAACGACCTCGACGGCGACGTGGCCGAGCAGGCATCGAAGGAGATCGCGGGCGAGACCGCCGTGTTCTCAGGCGATCTCACGAAGGGCGACGCGCCGGACAAGCTCATTCAGAGCGCGATCGACGCGTTCGGGAAGATCGACATCATCGTCAACAACGCCGGATACACGATCGACGCGCCGATCCACAAGATGACCGACGAGCAGTTTCAGAAGATGCTCGACATCCACCTGATCGTGCCCTTCAGGGTGATCCGCGCCGCCGCGCCGCACCTGCGCGAGCCCGCCAAGAAGGAGCGCGAGGAAGGTAGCGAGGTGTTCCGCAAGATCGTCAACATCTCCTCGATCTCGGGCACGATGGGCAACGCCGGGCAGGCCAACTACTCCTCGGGCAAGTCGGGCGTCGTCGGCCTGACGAAGACGCTCGCCAAGGAGTGGGGCCAGTTCAAGGTCAACGTCAACGCGGTCGCCTTCGGCTTCATCGACACGCGCCTGACGGCCGCCAAGGTCGAGGACAACACGATGGAGATCGGCGGCGAGAAGGTGCAGCTCGGCATCCCCGAGCAGATGCGCGGGATGGCCGCGATGCTGATCCCGCTAGGACGCCCCGGCACGCCCGAGGAGGCCGCGGGCGGCGTGTTCTTCCTGTGCTCGCCGTGGTCGAACTACGTGCACGGCCAGGTGCTGAACGTCACCGGCGGGCAGTTCGTCGGAATGACTTCCTAACTAAGAGGCCACGCCGCGTGCCGCGCCCTTCACGCGGGCGCGGCGTGCGGCCCTGGCGCGGCGCAGGGCGCCCTTGCGGCCGTGCTGCTCAAGGCCGTAGTACAGCGCCTTGATCTCATCCAGTACCGCGTCGGCGACCTCCTGTTGCTGCTCGCGCGTGGCGTTCTCGACCGGCTCCCAGCGGATCGGATCGCCGTACTGGATCGTGACCTTCGGGAACTGCAGGCGCTTCCAGTTGCGGATCTTGCTCGACCCGTGGATCGCGATCGGCACGATCGGCGCGCCCGTTTCAAGCGCGATCCGCCCGATCCCGGCCTTGGCGTGCTCGGCCAGTTTGCCGTCGCGCGAGCGTCCGCCCTCGCAGTACATCGTGATCGCCCCGCCGCGTGCGAGGATCGCTTTTGCCGTGACGAACATCTCCTCGTCGCGCGCGCCGCGGCGCACCGGGAACACGCCGCCGTGGGTGTAGACGAACTGCATCGGCGCCTTGAACAGCTGCGACTTGGCCATGAAGCGCACCTTGCGGCGGATGTAGCAGCCCATCAGGAAGTGGTCCATGAAGCTGAAGTGGTTGGGCGCGAGGATCACCGCGCCCGATCCCGGCACCTTCTCCGGCGAGATCGGCCGCGCGCGGAAGAACGTGTACGCGTACAGCGAGGTCAGCAGCCGCGTCGCCTCATAGCACCAGTCCGGCTCATGCGTGCGCGCGCGCTCGTGGAAGCGGTCGAAGTACTCCTTCGGGCGCGGGTCGGTGTAGACCTGTTCGCGCATCGGCGCCAGCTCGCTCATCTATGTGGCTCTACAGCGCGGGCGATGCAAAGTTACGCATCGGTCACGTACTCATCGTCATCGAGAAGACCGTGCCGCATGCGGCACGGTCCCGGACCGTACATGTACGGTCCGGCCGACCCGTACATGTACGGGTCGGGGCGAAGCCGCACATGTGCGGCTTCGCGACCGGCGCATGCGCCGGTCGAACAGCAATCATCGCCGCGTGCGAGCACCCATGCGGGCACAGGCAAGCGCATCGGCCCATCCGGCAAGCAGCGCATCGCGCTCATCCGCACCCATGCGCGGCTCATAACGCGTGCCCGCGCGCCAGCCCTCGCGCACGTCGGACACGCTCCACGCCCCCATGCCCACACCCGCCAGGTAGGCGGCCCCAAGCGCGGTCGTCTCGGCGATCTCGGCCACGACCACCGGCACCCCGAGCACGTCGGCCTGGAACTGCATCAGCCACGCGTTGGCGGTAGCGCCGCCATCGGCGCGCAGCTCGCGCAGCGGCTCGCCCGAGGCGTGCTGCATCGCCCGCAGCGCATCCACGCTCTGGTAGGCGATCGCCTCCAGCGTCGCGCGCGCCAGCTGCGCCCGGCCGCTGCCGCGCGTCAGCCCCACGATCGTGCCGCGCGCGTGCGGGTCCCAGTGCGGCGAGCCGAGGCCTGTGAGCGCCGGCACGAAGTACACGCCGTCGTTGCCGCTCAGCGAGGCCGCGAGCGCTTCGGTGTCGCTTGCCCGCTCGACGATGCGCAGGCCGTCGCGCAGCCACTGCACCGCGGCGCCCGTCGCGAAGATCGACGCCTCAAGCGCATACGTCGTCGAGCCGCCGATGCCCCAGGCGACGGTGCTCAGCAGGCCGGGCGCGGCCGGCGGCGGCGCGAAGCCGGTGTTGAGCAGCGCGAAAGAGCCGGTGCCGTACGTGTTCTTGCCCATACCGGGATCGGTGCATGCTTGCCCGAACAGCGCCGCCTGCTGGTCCCCCGCGACGCCCGCCACCGGCACGCTGTGCCCGTGCAGCGCCTCTGGGCGCGTGGTCGCAAGGATGCCCGCACTCGCCGCCACACGCGGGAGCGAGCGCTCGGGGATGTCCAGCAGCGCCAGCAGCTCGGGGTCCCAGCGGGCCGCAGCGATGTCGTAGAGCATCGTGCGCGACGCGTTGGAGGGGTCGGTCGCGTGCTCGCCGCACAGCTTGAAGATCAACCACGCGTCGATCGTGCCGAACACGGCGCGGCCCTCGCGCGCACGCTCGCGCAGCCCCTCCACGTGCTCGAGCAGCCACTCGATCTTCGTCGCCGAGAAGTAGGGGTCGAGCACGAGCCCCGTGCGCTCGCGCACGAGCGGCTCGTGGCCGGCGCCGCGCAGCTCTTCGCAGCGCGCGGCGGTGCGGCGATCCTGCCACACGATCGCGCGGTGCAATGGCTCGCCCGTGGCGGGGTCCCACGCGCACACCGTCTCGCGCTGGTTGGTTATGCCAAGCGCAAGCAGCTCCCCAGGGCGCACTTCGGCGTCGGCGAGCGCCTCGCCCGCCACGGCCTGCGTCACCTCCCAGATCTCGCGCGCGTCGTGCTCGACCCAGCCGGGGCGTGGGAAGTGCTGGGCGAACTCGCGATAGGCGCGCCCGATCGGCTCCGCGCGCTCGTCGAAGACGATGCAGGTGCTGCCGGTGGTGCCCTGATCGATGGCGAGGATCACGGGCGCGGGCTGATCGGGATCGGGATCGACACGTGCGCGAGTCTGCCACAGCAGAGCTCAGTCGAAGTCCAAGCGCGGCAGCACACGCTCGAGCCCGCCCGGCAGCCACCAGTTGCGTCGACCGAGCAGTCGCATCAGGGCTGGCACGAGCACCAGCCTGATCATCGTCGCGTCGATCGCGATCGCGGCGGCCAGGGCAAAGCCGATCTGCTTGAGTTCGAGCACATCCACGGTGAGGAAGCTGCCGAAAACGACCACCATGATCGCGGCGGCCGCGGTGATCGGGCGAGCGGTGTGCTCGACCCCGGACGCCACCGCCAGGCGGTTGTCGCCCGTCTTGCGCCACGCCTCCTGCATGCGCCGGATCAGAAACACCTCGTAGTCCATCGAGAGGCCGAACAGCAGCACGAACATGAACAGCGGCAGGAACGTCTGGATATAGCCCGGGCTTGTAAAGCCAAGCAGATATTCGCCGTGCCCGTCCTGGAAGATCAGCACGACAAGCCCCAGCGTAGCGCCGGTGGCAAGCAGATTCATCAACACCGCCTTGACCGGCAGCACCACGCTGCGAAACACCATCAACAGGAAAAGCAGCGCGATGCCGAGCGTTATGGCCAACACCACCGGCAGCTTCTCGGTTGCCTGCGCCGAGAAGTCCACCGCCTGCGCCGACCACCCGCCCACCAGCACCAGCACATGCGAGTGCGCGTCAACCGCAGGCGCCAGCTCGCCGCGGATGTACCTCACGAGCGCGTCGGCCGCGGGGGAATCGACCGTCGCCGCCGGCGTCACCGAGAGCAGCACGCCGGCGGCGTATGGAGCGATCGCAAGCCCCGCGACTCGTCGATCCCCGCGCAGCTCGCGAGCCAGCACGCGCGCGCCATGCTCCCGCGCTCGCAAATCCGCCTTCGCGGAGAGATGCTCGCCCCCGCCGCTCACCACGACGTCGATCGGGCCCAACATGCCGGGGCTGAAAGAGCGTGCGAGCACGCTGGCGCTCTCGCCCGAGGGCGTTTTCGCCAGGGGCGCGAGATCGAGGTTGATCCCATATTTGATGCCCAACATCGGGGTCATCGAGACGATCAGCAGGATCGCGACAACGCTCGCGGCCAGGATCGGCCGGCGCATCACCGCAAAGGCCCATCTCGCCCAGCCGGAGTCCCCCCGCGCGTCCTGCCTGACCTCGGCCGGCTGCAACCGCGGGGGAAGCGATCCCGCGTTGATCCTCGGGCCAAGCTGTGCCAGCGTCGCCGGAAGCAGCGTCAGCGCCGCGAGCAGCGTGCAGGAGACCACCAGCAGCGCCCCGACCGCATACTCGCGGCAAACCGGCGAGTTGACGACGAGCAGCGAGGTCAGCGACAGCCCGACGATCGCCCCGGAGTACATGACCGTGCGTCCGGAGGTGGCGATCGACGCGCCCACCGCGTCGGCGATTCGACGGCGTTCGCGCCGCGGCTCGGGCGGCCTGCGCGCAAGCTCCTCGCGGAAGCGGCTGACGATGAACAGCGAATAGTCGATGCCGATCCCCAGGCCAATCATCGTCACGATCGTCACCATGCTGGTGTCGAAGCTGAACACGCGGCCGAGCAGCGAGATCGCGCCGTAGGTCAGGAACAGCCCCGCGCCCGCCTGCAGCAGCGGCAGCATGGCGGCCGCCCAGGCACCCAGCGCGACCAGCAGAACCCCGAACGCGATCGGCAGGCCGATCGCCTCCGCACGCTCGCTGTCGGCCATCTCGGCCTGCCCGAGATCGTGCGCGATCGGGGCAAAGCCGGTCAACCAAGCCTGGACGCCGTCTCCGCTTGCCGCCGTGATCGCCCGCTGCACGTCGCCCGCGCGTTCCAGGCGCTGGCTGGGGCCTCCCCGCAGCGCGACCCGCGCAAGCGCGGAGTGGCGATCGGCCGAGATCGTCGCGCCGGCCGCATGCTTGCCATAGGGCCCGTATGCGGCCTGCACGCCAGGCTGGGCGCGTGCGGCGCGCAATACCCTGGAGACGACCGCGCGGTACGCCGGACTCCTGGCGGGAAGATCGCGCGAGTAAAACACGAGCACGTCCTGCTCGGTGCCGGCGCCGCTCAAGCTGCCGCTGAGCAGATGTTCGACCTGCGAGGACTGGCTGCCTTCCACGGAGTAGTTGGGAGCGCCCAGAACTTTTTTGAGACTGGGGTATAGGGCGAGGCACACCACGAGCGCGACCGCCCAGACAAAGATCACGGCGCGCCGGCGACGCGCCATCGTGACCCCCCAACGGTGCCAACGCGACGGTCGCGCGTCGCGGTGCTCGGCTGGGCGTCGTCGATTCCGCGCGCCACGATCGAAGACCGTCCGATCGACTGGCGCCCGCGGCCTCCCCCTCTGAACACCCGAGCTCACGATATGCCCGTATTTATATCCTCGCCCCAAGCATTTGGCAAGGCAAGTACACCTTCAATGCCCGGCGGCGTGTTTGGACGGCGAGCGCACCCGTTGCGAAACCACCTGAGCCGATACGCCGATGTTTACAAAACTGCCCGCACAGGCGCGCACTAGCGTCGGGCCAGATAGGCCCGGGCACAGTCCGCCAGCTGCCTTGCGCGATGGGCGAAGCCGGCGAGCGTTCGGCCGGTGACGCGGTGCTCCAGCTCCAGCTCGACCTCGACCACGCTGTGTCCACCGCGCACGGCGTCGATCGTCATGCCGAGCTCCATGCCGTACCCGGACGCGAACGGCAGCACGTCCTCCAGCGCGCGGACGCTCAGCGCGCGCTGTCCCGACAGCGGCGCTCGCATGCGCAGGCCGCAGCCGCGCAGGATCGCCCAGCGCGCAAACCCGACCACCAGGCCCACGCCGCCGCCTAGGCGACGCGCGAAGGCCGCCACGGCGAGATCGCCCTCGCCGGCCCGCACAGCCTCGACGAGCTCCGCCAACCGCCCCGCGGACTCGCCCAGGTCGCCGTCGCAGAGCAGCACCACCGCCTCCCCCCGTGCGTCGGCCGGCTCGCTCGCGGCATACCGCAGCACACGACATGCGGCAAGCGTCGCCGCTCCGCCCTTGCCGATATCGCGATCGCTGCGCACCACGATCGCCCCCGCACGCTCGCCGATCCGCGACGTGTCGTCGCTCGAGCCGTCGTCGGCGAGAAACACGCGCGCCTGCGGGAGGGCGAGCGCGAGCGCCCGGAGCGTGGCCGGCAGACGCTCGGCCTCGTTGCGGGCCGTCACGATGGCGAGGGTCGTTGGAGGCATGGTCGTCGGTGGCGAGGGTATTGTCTCCTACCGTTAGCGACAAGGGCGTCCCCGGAGCGGAGGTATACGCGCGTGACTGAGGTAGAGGCTCACATCACCGGCACGGTGTGGAAGATCGAGTGTGCCGTCGGCGATCGGATCGAGGAGGGCGACACTGTGGCGATCCTCGAGTCGATGAAGATGGAGATGCCGGTCGAGGCCGAGGACGCGGGCGAGGTCGTCGAGATCCTCTGCGAGGAGGGTCAGGCGGTCAACGAGGGCGACACGCTCGTCGTGCTGGAGTAGCCCAGCTCGGGTGCCGAGCGCTTCTCGCCGGCGGCGCCGCGACGCAATCGAGCAAGCCAAAACCTGCCACGAGCCGCGCTCAACCGGCGACGCGTGCGCTGAACAGGGCCACGGCGCCCTGGACCTGGACTTCGTGGGAGTCGAACGCTTCCTGGAGGCTCTCCTCGAGCTGCTCGAGACTGTCGTTGAGGTTGCAGAATACGCCGCGGCGATTGCCGAACTCGAGTGCCCGCTTGGCGAGCCTGGTGTGCTCGACTCCCTCACCCAGCACGGTCGTGCCGAACAGCACGCCTCCCGGCGCGAGCGTGCTGCGTGCGTGCGCGAAGGCGACGGCCTTCTCGCGCATCGAGCCCGGCAGGCAGTGCAGCAGATTGGACATCCCGATCGAATCCCTGGAGCGCGCCGGCAGGCCCCACGGCTCCAGCACATTCGCCTGGTGGGTGCTCGGCGAGTAGCGCCGCAGCCGCCAGGCCGCGGCCGCCAGCGAGTTCTTGTTCAAATCCATCAGCGTTATCTCAGGCTCCGCGACCGGAAAGCGACACTGATCGAGCAGACACCCGGTGGCGACGCCGATATCGAGATGACGGGCGCAGACGTGCTCGTCATAGAGACCGACGAACCGCGACTTCGGACAGCGCCACAGGACCGGCGCGTTGAAGCGATAGACCATCGCGTCGTAGACCCTGAGCATCGCGCGCGAGTACGCAGCCTGACCCGCATACGCGGGGTCCCCCCTCTCAACCCGCACCGCCACGACGCGAAATCTACCACGTGCGGGAGCCCGGACGAACGACCCACTCACGAACAACAGCTAGCCTTAGCGCCCATGCCGGACACACCCCCACGCGAACTGGCCGCCGGCAAGCTGCTCGTCGATCGTCCGGCGGACGGTGTCGCGCGACTGACGATCGCCAATCCGGCCAAGCGCAACGCGCTCGATCGGGAGATACTCGATGCGATCACGACCACGCTCGGCGAGTTCGGTGAGCGCTCGGACGTGGGCTGCGTGATCGTGACCGGCGCCAACGGCATGTTCTCGGCCGGGTATGAGATCGGAGAGATCACCGACGGTCGCTTCCAGGAGGAGGCCGAGCGGCTGGTCGCCCACCCCTTTACCGAGGCGATCGAAGCGCTGGAGGAGTTCCCCCTGCCAACGCTCGCGGCGTTGCCCGGACACACGATCGGCGGCGGCCTGGAGCTTGCGATCTCATGCGATCTGAGAGTGGCTGCGACCGGCATCAAGCTCGGCATGCCACCGGCCAAGCTGGGACTCGTGTACTCCCATACCGGGCTGCGCCGCTTCCTCGACACGGTCGGGGCGCCGCGCACGCGCGAGCTGTTCCTGCTGGGAAGCTACATCGACGCCGACACGGCACTGGCGTGGGGGCTGGTCAACCGGGTGACGCCCGCCGAGCGGCTGGAGTCGCTGGCGCTCGCGCTCGCCGCCGAGATGGCCGGCAACGCCCCGCTCTCCCAGACCGGCAACAAGCGCGTCATCGCGGCGCTCCTGGCGGCAAGGGACGGACTCTCCGAGGAGCTGGAGGGCGAGCTTATGGAGCTGCGCCGCGCATCGTTTGCCTCGCACGACCTGCGCGAGGGCATGAGCGCGTTCGCGGAGAAGCGCACCCCGCGCTGGCAGGGCGCCTGAGCGACCGCAAGCGGTCCGCTCAGCCGACGCCGGCGCCATCCACGGGCGCCCCCGGGCGCGGGTCCGTTCAGCCCGCGCCACCGCCATCCGCGGGCGCTCGAAACAGGCTCAAGCGCTCCTCTCCGAGCGAGGCTCGCAGCTGCCGATCTTCGATTCCGAGCCCCTCGCGCTCGGCAAGGCACAGCACGCCGACCTTGCCGACGTGGCGGTTCAGCTGCACTTCGCGCGCCGCCTCGCCGACCCGCTCAAGCGGGTAGACCTTCGAGAGGGCCGGCACGATCATGCCCCGCTCGATCAGCCGGTTGGCCTCCCACGCCTCCTGCCAGTTGGCGGCGTGACTGCCGATCACCCGCTTCAAGCGCATCCACAGACGGCGGTTGTCGTACTCGTGGCGATAGCCGGTGCTCGACCCGCATGTGACCACTACCCCACCGCGCCTGACCAGATAGACGGAGGCCCCGAAGGTCTCTCGCCCGACGTGCTCGAAGACGACATGAGGGTCTTCGCCGAGCTGGCGGCGCACCTCGCTGCCCACGCGCTTGCCCATCTCCACTTCGGAGAGCCCCTCCAGACCGAGCTCGTCGCGGCGCAGCACCAGCTGGCAGCCAAGGCGCTCCAGCAGCGCCGCCTTCTCGCATGTGCCCACGACGCCCACCGCGATCCCGCCGCCGTTGCGAATCATCTGCACCGCGTAGGCGCCGAGCCCGCCGGTGGCGCCCCACACGAGCACGATGTCGCCCTGCTTGATGCGCGCGCCCTGAGGGCTGACGAGCATCCTGTAGGCGGTCATCGCGCAGAGCGTGTTGCAAGCCGCCTCCTCCCAGCTCAGATGGCGCGGCTTGGGGAGCAGCTGGTTGGCCTTCACCACCGCGTAGTGGGCAAGGCCGCCGAAGTTCGTCTCAAAGCCCCACGCGCGCTGATCCTGGGCGAGCATCCCGTCCATCTGGGAGATGGGGTCCTGGTAGTCGATCGCGCAGGGGTATACGACGACGCGATCTCCGGGCGACCATCCACGCACGGCCGCGCCCATACGCACGATCACGCCACTGGCATCCGAGCCGACCACGTGCTGGGGCAGATCGTGTCGAGCATCCCAGCCGCCATGGCGACCGAGCGCCTGCAGAAACCGAAAAGTGGGTATCGGCTCGAACATCGCCGACCACACCGTGTTGTAGTTGATCGCGCTTGCCATCACGGCGATCAGGACCTCGTCCGGCGCGAGCTCGGGCATCGGCACCTCGCCGACGCGCAGCGAGCGGCGCACGTCCTTCTCCGCGCAGCCGGCAAACATCCGCTCGTCCTCGCGCGCCAGATGCGCCGCGAGATAGGTGGGCGGCGGCTCGCCGTCGAGCAGTCGCTCGACGCTCGTGTCGGTTTCGGCTGTCAGCATTGTCATAGAGCAACCTCACTTTCCAGGAGTCGGGCCGGTGCCACACTCGTGTCATCGCGCAAACCCAGTTCGGGTGTGCCTTCGCCCGGCTGCGATGCAGCCATCGCGGCCAGCTCCTCGCACAGATACTCCGCGAGGGCGACGGGTGTCGGACGATCGAACAGCGTCTTGGCCGCGATCGGCAGTCCGATGGCCGCGCTCAGCCGGGTGCGAAGCTCGACCATCGTGAGCGATCCGAAGCCGATCTCTCCGAGCGCCAGCTCCGGATCGATCGTCTCACGTGGACAACCGAGCACGAGCGCCGCCTGGTCGAGCACCTGCTCGAGGACGATCGCGAGCCGCTCATGCGGCGGCACGGTCTTCAGCCTGAGCCAGAGCGATCCCTCCCGCGGCTGGTCATCGACGACCGGGACGCCCACCAGCTCGCGCAGCAGCGGGTCGATCGCGCCAGCCCTCGCCTCGGCCCGCAGCGCCCGAGGTTCGACCGGCAGGGAAACCATCTGCGTGTCTCCCTGTGCATGCGCGGCGTCGAACAGCTCCATGCCCTGCTCCGCCGCGATCGCCGGCGCGCCAGGGACGAGCCGCGACCACTCCGACCCCGCCCCGTCTCCCACCGAGCCATCGCGTGGGGGCTCCCACACGCCCCATGCCAGCGACATCCCCGCGAGACCAAGCGCACGACGGCGAGCGGCGAGCGCGTCGAGAAACGCATCGCCCGCCGAGGCCCCCCCATGGCGGGGGTCGCCGAACAGGCTGGCGGCGGCGGAGAACAGCACGAACGCTGACAGGTCTAGCTGTTCGGTGAGCTCGTGCAGCCACCAGGCGGCGTCGAGCTTGACCGCGAGCACCTCCTCCAGCCCCTCGGCGGTCAGCGACTCGATCCCGGCGTCCTCCGATATCGCCGCGGCATGGATGACCGCGCACAGCGGATGCTCCTTCTCGACGGACGCGACCAAAAGCTCCAGCGCGAGGCGACTGCTCACGTCGCAGGCGGCGAGCGTAACACTGACACCGCAGGCGGCGAGCTCGGTTTCCAGCTGCGTCGCGCCGGCGGCCTGCGCACCCTGGCGGCTGGCGAGCAGGATATGGCGCGCTCCGTGGGCCGCCGCCAGATGCCGAGCCAGCAATCGACCGATACGACCGGTGCCACCGGTGATCAGAACGGTCCCGTCCGGCTCACACAGAGGCGTGCTCGCACAGGCCTGGGCGACGACCGGCGCTCGCCGCAGCCTCGGCGCCAGCACGGCGCCCTCCCGCAGCGCGAGCCGCGACTCCTCACTCGCCGCGGCCAGCGCCGAGGGGAGCGCGGCCCACGACGCCGACCGCCCGTCGACGTCGAGGAGCACGAGCCCATCGGGACGATCCGCTTGCGCGCTCCGCGCAAGCCCCCACAGCGGGGCACCCGAGAGCGAGCCGACGTCCTCGCCGCGCCGTGTCGAAATCGCGTTGCGCGTCACAATCACAAGGCGGCTGGACTGCCAGTGCCGCTCGGCAAGCCACGCTCGCAGAATCGCCACCAGCCACCTTGTCGCGCGACGCGCGGCGGCCGGCGGGTCCTCGGCGGCGCCGTGCTCCTGCCAAGCACAGTCGAGCAGCACGACGTCGGGCACGCCAAGGCCTCCCGCGACCGCACGGTCCAGCCGCTGGAGATCCTCATATGCGGCCCCGCAAGCCACCCCGACCCGCCGCAGCGATGCGTCAAGGCCGTCCTCGCGCAACTCTCCCAGCACCGCCCATCGCCTCCACGCGTCGCGGTTGACCTCGTGGGACCTCGAGACACCCATCCACCGGAGGGCAAGCGGCGTGTCCAGCCAAACAGATCCCTCGCGAGCAAGCAGCTCCTGCGGATGCGAACCGTCGGCGCCCGGTACCGCCTCCGGATGCGAACGGTCCGCGCCCGAGACTCCGGCCTGCGATCCCGGCGAGGCGCCGCCAGCCCGCTCGCTCCAGTAGCGCCGGCGCTGGAAGGGATAGGTGGGCAGCTCGACCTGCTCGGCGTCCGCCGGCGCCGATACCGCCGTCCAATCGACCTTCGCGCCGGCGACGAACATCTCGGCCACGGCGCCCATCAGCGAACGCGTCTCCGAGCGCTCGCGCCGCAATGCGCATGCGACGGTCACACCAGCGTTCTCGCCGCCCGCTCCGTCCGGTTCGTCCGAGAGGCAATCGAGCGCCATCGCTCCAAGCACGCCCTCGGGTCCCACCTCCAGGAGGTTGCGGACCCCATTGGATGCCAGCCAGCGCACACAGTCCTGGAAGCGCACCGTGCGACGCACATGCTCGACCCAGTAGTCGGGTGAACACAGCAGCTGCGCTTCGGCAGGCCCGCCCGTGAGGTTCGAGAGGATCGGGATACGCGGCCTCGCGAAAGACAAGCGCTCGGCCACACCTCGGAAGTCAGCCAGCATCGCGTCCATGTGGTGGGAGTGAAATGCGTGAGAAACCCTCAGACGCTTGGTCTTGCGACCGTGCCGCTCCCACTCCCCCGCGATCTCGAGGACGGCGTCTCGATCGCCGGAGATCACAACCGCGCCGGGCCCGTTCACCGCTGCCAACGCGACACGGCCCTCGGCTCCGGCGAGCGTCTCGGAGATCTCCTGCTCGGAGGCCTGGAGGGAAACCATCGCTCCGCCTTCGGGCAGTGCGCCCATCAAACGGCCGCGCGCCGCGACCAGAGCGCACGCATCCTCCAGGGTGAGCACGCCAGCCACATGCGCGGCGATCAGCTCGCCGATCGAATGACCGAGCAGATAGTCCGGCCTGAGCCCCCATGACTCGATCAGCGCAAACACGGCGACCTCCAGAGCGAACAGGCCGGCCTGCGCGAACAGCGTGTGGTCGAGCCTGCTCGCACCGCCGCGCTGCTCATCCTCGCCCAACCCGAATACCACCTCCCGCACGGAGCCGCCAAGGTGCTCTTGCAGGCCCGCACACGCCTTGTCGAAAGCCTCGGCAAACACTGGGCTTGCCTCATACAGCTCCCTGCCCATGCCGACGCGCTGGGACCCCTGGCCCGTGAACAGCAGGGCGAGCCTCGCATGCCCCGCAGCCGGGGCAACGCCGCTGCACAGTCGATCTGAGCTCTCGCCGCGCGCCAGCGCGCCGAGCCCATCGAGCAACTCGACCCGATTCTCGCCGAGGACCACCGCGCGAGCGGCAAACAGCGCCCGACCTCGGATGAGCGAGAGACCGACATCGTGGGCACGCGGCCCGGGGTTGCCTTCGAGATGTGCTCGTAGTCGTGCTGCCTGTGCGCGCAAAGCCGGCGCGTCGCGTGCCGAGAGAACCCATGGCAGCATCCCGTCAAAGCCCGCACTCTCACCCCCGGCGCGAGCAGCCGATGACTTCGCAGGGGGGGCTTCTTCGAGGATCAGGTGCGCATTGGTGCCGCTCATCCCAAAGGCGGACACGGCCGCGCGACGCGGCGCGCCGTCGCGAACCCACGGCTGCGGCTCGCTCAGCAGCGACACTTCGCCGAGCGACCAGTCGACGCTGGCGCTGGGACGGTCGACGTGCAGCGTCTTCGGCAACAGTTCGTGGCGCAAAGCCATCGTCATCTTGATTACGCCGGCGACGCCGGCCGCCGCCTGTGTGTGGCCGATGTTCGACTTGACCGACCCCAGCCACAGCGGACTCCCGGCCGCACGAGCCCGGCCATAGGTAGCAAGCAGCGCCTCCGCCTCGATCGGATCGCCCAAGCTCGTGCCGGTGCCATGAGCCTCGACCGCACCAACCTCGCCCGCCGACAGGCCCGCATCGGCCAGCGCGTCGCGAATCAACCGCTCCTGAGCGGGACCACTGGGTGCAAGCAGCCCGTTGCTCGCCCCATCTTGATTAACAGCGCTTCCGCGTATGACCGCCAGCACGCGATGGCCCAGGCGCTGGGCATCGGACAGGCGCTCGAGCATCACCATCCCGGCGCCTTCGGCGAATCCGGTGCCGTCGGCCGCGTCGGCGAAGGACTTGCACCGGC
Source organism: uncultured Solirubrobacterales bacterium (assembly GCA_963831995.1). Lineage (GTDB taxonomy): Bacteria > Actinomycetota > Thermoleophilia > Solirubrobacterales > Solirubrobacteraceae > Palsa-744. The sequence continues at coordinate 1,122,301 of CAWHSI010000001.1, forward strand.
CGTCGGGGGCAAGCGCACGATGACGACTGAATCCCACAAACGACATCGGCGTCGAGAACACCGTGACCCCGCCTGCCAGCGCAAGCTCGCACTCACCGGCGCACAGCGACCTGCGGGCCAGATGCAGCGCGACCAGCGAGGACGAGCACGCGGTATCGACCGTCACCGCGGGACCTCCCAGTCCCAACACATAGGAGATTCGCCCTGAAAGCACGCTCGCCGAGCTGCCCATCCCGAGATAGGCGATCAGCTCATCGGATATCGCCGAGCCCATCATGTGCGCGCTGTACTCGTGTAGCGCAACGCCGGCGAACACCGCCGTCCTGCTTCCCCGCAAGGACTTGGCGTCGATGCCGGCGTTTTCGATTGCCTCCCAAGCGACTTCGAGCGACAGACGCTGCTGGGGGTCCATCAGCAGCGCCTCGCCGGGCCCGATACCGAAGAAGCCCGCGTCGAAGTCCGTCGCGTCATAGATGAACCCACCCTGATCCACATACGTGGTGCCGGGCGTTTCGGGGTCTGGGTCATACAGGCTGTCCATGTCCCATCCGCGGTCGCCGGGAAACTTCGAGATCGCATCGCCGCCACCTGAGACGAGATCCCACAGCTGCTCGGCAGACCTTACGTATCCCGGATAGCGGCAGCCCATGCCGACGATTGCGACCGGCTCGTGGGACGAGCGCTCGAAATCCGCAAGGCGCGCACGGGCATCGTGCAGCTCGATCGTCACCTTCTTCAGATAATCGAGCAGCCGAGCTTCTTCAGCGCTCATCGCCGGCGCCCCGTTCTTGGATGACAGGCCCCTCGCCATCAGGCCAACTCCCTGTCGATGAAGGCCATGACCTCCTCGGCGCTCGCCGAGCCGATCTCCTGGGCGGCAAGCGTGTCCTCGCCGGCAGGAGACGCCCCGTTCATGTTCTCTACCAGCCCCAGCAGGCGCGCCCGAAGAGCCGCCCGCTCACGATCGTCCATCGGCACGGCGGCGATCGCCGCTTCCAGCCCCTCGAGCTCCTGTCCCAGCAGATCGTGAGCCGACACCCCGTCGTCGATGCGTTCGCAGAGATACCCGGCCAGCTCAGTCGGGGTGGGACGGTTGAACACAACGGCAGCCGGAAGACGAACTTCGCCGATCACCATCAGCCTGTTGCGCAATTCGATCGCTGCGGTCGAGTCGAACCCCAGCTCCTTGAACGTCACACTCGGATCGATGGCCGCCGAGGAGGGATGGCCAAGTACGCTCGCCGCCTCCGCGAGCACCGCCTCCAGTACGGCGGCGCTGCGCTCACCCGGGGGCACCTCATCCTCGCGCAACCGCCGCAGCAACGACCCAGCCTCGCTGTCGGGCAGCCCGCCCAGCTCGGCGCCGGACCGCGGATGACCGTTGGAGTCAAGATCGCTCGCGCCCACCTCGCCGGGATCCGGATGGGAGAGATTCACCCAGTAGCGGCTGCGCTGGAAGGCATATGTCGGCAGGCTCACCCGCCGCGCACCGGACCCCGCGAATGCCCTGCTCCAGTCCACCGAGGCGCCATGCACCCATACAGAGGCCAGCGCTCGGAGCAGCGAACGCGACTCGGGCATGCCGGCGCGCAACAGTGAAACCGCCGTGGTGAGATCGTTCAGCGGCCGAATCGCATCGATTTCGCCGCGGCAATCCCCGTCGGTGTGTGCCGCATCGACAGCAACGCCGTTGTTGCGCGTCGCGCGCGAAGCGACATCGGACGCGTGCAGCTCCCCGCTGGAGCTTGCACCACCCCGTGCCGAGGCCGTGACATCTTCGAGCTCGCTCTCACGACAGTCGGCGCACATGGCGCTGAGCACGCTGTCGGGACCCAGCTCCAGAAAGCTCGCCACGCCCTGGGCGGAGAGCCAGCTCACGCCGTCGGCAAAGCGCACCGTCTGGCGCACCTGCCTGGCCCAGTAGGAGGGGTCGCGTGCCTGCTCGGCGCTGAGCGGCTCGCCGGTGAGATTGGATACGACCGGAATTCGCGGCTCGGCAAACGACAGCTCACCGGCGACGTGCGCGAACCGCTCGAGCATCGCGTCCATCCGCGGAGAGTGAAAGGCGTGGCTGACGAGCAGGCGCTTGGTCTTCAGCCCCCGCCGCTCCCATGCCCCGGCGAACTCGAGCACGGCCTGCTCCTCGCCCGAGATCACAACGGCCGACGGCCCGTTCACCGCCGCGAGCGCGACATGCGACTCATGCCCGGCAAGTTCCCTGCGGGCCTCCCGCTCGGAGATCTGTACGGCAACCATCGCTCCGCCCGCCGGCAACGCGCCCATCATGCGCCCCCTCGCCGCCACCAGCCTGCAAGCGTCCTCGAGCGAGAGCATCCCTGCCGCGTGCGCGGCCGCCAGCTCGCCGATCGAATGTCCGAGCAGATAGCTCGGGCGCACCCCCCAGTCCTCCAGCAGCCGAAACAGGGCCACCTCGAGCGCGAACAACCCGGCCTGGGTGAACATCGTCTGATCGAGCAGGCCTTCGGGAGGCTGCTCATCGAGCGCCTGAGCTCCGCTCGAGCGGCTTTCCCCGAACATCACCTCACGCAGCGAGCGTCCCAGAGCAACGTCGAGGTGCTCACACGTCCGATCGAGCGCATCCTTGAAGACCGCCGACGCCTCATACAGTTCGCGGCCCATCCCCACGCGCTGGGCGCCCTGACCGGTGAACAGGAACGCAAGTCGCTCGCCGCCGGCGCGAAGCTCGCCCCGCACGAGACCGGAAACCGAGCGTCCGCGGCTCAGAGCTTCGACGCCACTCAGCAGCTCCGCCCGATCGTCGCCGATCACCGCCGCCCTGCTTGGAAACGCCGAGCGCGAGGTGAGCAGCGAGAAGCCGATGTCGCGAGCGTCGAGGTCGGGATCGTCCACGACGCGTGCGCACAGCCGCTCGGCCTGCTCGCGCAGCGCGGCGGCGCCGCGAGCGGACACCAGCCACGGCACCGTCGCAGGAGATGCGGCGAGCGGCTCGGCGGTTGACCGGAGAAGCGACTCGGCGCGCTCCGGGGCGCAAGCGTCCGCAGACACCGTCGCATATTCGGAGCGAGCAGCTCGATCGGCGGCAGACGCGTGCTCGGGTGAAGGTCGGTGCGCGGAAGGCGAAGCCGGCGCGAAGACAGGGGACTCCTCAATGATCACATGCGCGTTGGTGCCGGTGATGCCAAACGAGGACACACCCGCCCGACGGGGCCTATCCGTTCGCGGCCAGGGCACCGACTCGCTCAGCAGCGACACCGCGCCCGCGGACCAGTCGACGCGCGTCGAGGGGGTGTCCACGTGCAGCGTCTTCGGCAACACCTCGTTGCGCATCGCCATAACCATCTTGATCACGCCCGCCACGCCCGCCGCCGCCTGCGCGTGGCCGAAGTTGGACTTGACCGAACCCAGCCACAGCGGTTGCTCGGGGGGTCGCTGCTGTCCATAGGTCGCCAGCAGCGCCTGCGCCTCGATCGGATCGCCAAGCGTGGTGGCGGTGCCGTGTGCCTCCACGGCGTCGACGTCGCCGGGCGAGAGGCCGGCCGCTGCGAGAGCACTATTGATCACACGCTGCTGGGAGGGACCGTTGGGGGCGGTAAAGCCATTGCTTGCCCCATCCTGGTTGACGGCGCTGCCCCTTACGAGCGCGAGCACAGGGTGGGCGTGGCGCCGCGCGTCGGACAGGCGCTCCAGCAGCAGCACGCCGATGCCCTCGCTCCAGTTGGTGCCATCGGCCGCGTCGGCAAAAGACTTGCATCGACCGTCCGGCGCAAGACCCCGCTGCATGCTGAATCCGACGAACAGGCCGGGCTGCGCCATGACCGTCACGCCGCCGGCGAGCGCCAGCGAGCACTCCCCCGCGCGCAGCGCCCCACACGCGAGGTGCAGGGCCGTCAAGGAGGACGAGCAGGCGGTGTCGATCGTCATCGTGGGTCCCTCCAGCCCAAGCGTGTAGGCAACGCGTCCCGAGACGATGCTGCCGGCATTGCTGGAAACCGCGCCTGTACCATGGCCGGCGCCGGTGAGGCGAGGGTCTGCGGGATAGTCCTGGTACATCACTCCGGCAAACACACCGGTTTGAGTGCCCCGCAACGAGAGCGGATCGATCCCCGCATCCTCGATCGCCTCCCAGGCACACTCGAGCAGCAGCCGCTGTTGCGGGTCCATCGCAAGCGCCTCGCGGGGACTGATGCCGAAGAAGGCGGGGTCGAAATCGCCCGCACAGTCAAGAAAACCGCCTTCGCACACATAGCTCGTGCCGCGGTGATCGGGGTCGGGATGGTACAGGCGCTCCATGTCCCAGCCGCGGTCTGTTGGAAAGCCCGAAACCGCGTCGCGTCCGTCGGCCACCAGCTCCCATAGGTCCTGGGGAGTGCACACTCCGCCAGGCAGGCGACAGCTCATGCCCACGATCGCCAGGGGCTCACGCGAAGCGTCGAGCAGCTGGCGGTTCTGCCAGCGCAGACGCTCGGTTTCCTTCAGAGCCGTGCGCAGAGCCTCGACGACCTGCTCGGAGGAGGCGCTCATCGATCAAGCTCCGCCGTCATGCTCGCCGCCGGGGACGGTCGTCCCGATCCGATCCGCCGAAGCTTCAACGCCGGGCTCGGCCACGGCGCCATCCGGTTTGAGGGTCATCTCCACCAGACGATCAACATCCAACTCGTCGATCAGCGCGACCGCCGGAGCCGCATCGCCACCAGCGCCCGACGTACCCGTGCTCACACCCCCGAGCGCCAACAACGTGTCCATTACGCCCGCCTCGCGCAGGCGGGCGATCGGGATCGAGGCGAGCACTTCGCGAATCGCCGTCTCGTCGCTGTCCAGGTCGGCCGTCGGAACTCCGATCTCGGGCAGGATCGCGCTCAACAGGAAGTCCCCGAGCGCCGCCGACGTCGGGTAGTCGAAGACCAGCGTGGCGGGCAATGTGACGCCGCTCAGCAGGCTCAGCCGGTTGCGCAACTCCACTGCGGTGAGCGAATCGAAGCCCAGCTCGTTGAATGCGCGCAGCGCGTCGATGGCATCGCCCGAGGAGTGACCCAGGACCGCCGCCACCTCTTCGCGGACGAGCTCTAGCACGACCCGCTCCCGGTCGCTCTCCCGCGTGTTGGCAAGACGGCGCGCGAGCGATCCGCGCATGGCGTCCGTCTGCTGAGCGGAGGGCATCTTGACCAGACCACGCAGCAGGGGCGCGACAAAGCCGCCTCGTGCCCTGGCGCGCATTGCCGTCATGTCCAGACGCATCGGCATCACGACCGGCTCGTCGATGGCCATCGCTTCGTCGAACAGACGCATGCCTTCCTCGGCTGAGATGGCGAGCATCCCGCTGCGCTCCATGCGCGCGCGGTCGGTGTCGCTGAGCTCGCCGGCCATGCCCTCGGCCGCGGCCCACCATCCCCATGCAAGCGACGTGGCGGGCAGCCCATGGGCGCGACGGTGAGCGACCAGGGCGTCCAGAAAAGAGTTCGCCGCCGCATAGTTGGCCTGCGCCGGGCCTCCGAGCGTGCCCGTGGTCGAGGAGAACATGATGAATGCCGACAGATCGAGCGACTTGGTGAGCTCGTGCAGGTGCCAGGCGGCGTCTGCCTTTGGCGCGAGCACCGCATTGAGGCGATCGGGCGTGAGCGAGTCGATCACTCCGTCGTCGAGGACGCCCGCGGCGTGAACCACGGCGCTCAGCGGCCGCTCACCGGGGATCGTCGCGATCAGCTCGGCCAGCTGCTCTCGGTCGGAGGCGTCACACCCGGCAAGCGTCACCTCCGCCCCCAGCTCCTCGAGCTCGGCGCGCAGCTTCTCCGCATTCGGCGCCTGCGATCCGCGGCGACTGACCAGCAGCAGATGGCGAGCTTCGTGCGTGACCACGAGATGCCTCGCAAGCAGCGCCCCGAGTGCTCCTGTGCCGCCGGTGATCAAGACCGTTCCGGACTGGCCGAGCCGCTCCGCGGGTCGATCCGCCGGAGGCCCCGTTCGACCGACGCGGGCAGCCAACAGCTCGCCGCCGCGCAGGGCCAGCTGCGGCTCGGGGACGGCAAGCGCTCGCGATAGCAGTTCGCCAGCGCCCTGCATCTCGTCGATGTCCAGCAGGGCGAAGCGCTCAGGGTGCTCTGACTGGGCGGAGCGTATGAGGCCCCATAGCGACGAGCAGGCGAGATCCGAGACGTCCTCGCCAGGTGTCGCGGCGAGGGCGCCGCTCGTGAGAAATACAAGCTGCGAGCTTGCAAGACGCTCCTCGGCAAGCCAACCCTGGACAAGCGAGAGCGCCCGCTCGAGCGTTTGCCGCATGCCGGGGATAGGTATGCTCAGATGCTCGCGCGAACCGCCGGCGGTGAAATCGACGAGTACCCGCGCTGGTGCCCGCCCAAGCTCCTCGACGGCCGCGAGCAGCGCCTGGAGGTCGGCATGAGCCGACGCTTGCATCATATCCCGGATCACCGGCGCGTGATCTCCCAGCAGAACATGAGCACCGGAACGAGCGGCGCCCACAGAAGACTCACCACCGTTCAGCTTGACCCATTCGGGGCAAAACAGCGAGTCGTTTCGGGCGCCACCGAGTCCCGCGATCCGCTCGGTGGAAACCCGTCTGACGGTCACCGATTCGACCGCGGCAACGGGCTGACCGTACTCATCGGCGACCACAACCGACATCACCCCGGGTTTAACCCTGCGGATGCGGGCACGCACCGAGGAGACTCCGCGCGTGTACAGGCAAGCCCTGCTCCAGGCGAACGGCATCACGGTGTGCGCTCCGGGCGCCTGTTCGCCCATCATGTGCACTCCTCCTCCCTGCAACACGGCGTCGAGCAGCGCGGGGTGCACGCCGAACGCGTGTCCGTCGTGACCATCGGGCAGGCGAACCTCCGTAAAGGCGTCCTCGCCACGCCGCCAGGCCGCGCGCATGCCAAAAAAAGCCGGACCGTATTCCAAGCCCGCTCCGGCAAAGAAGTCGTACAGCTCCTCCACGGGAACAGGCTCCGCCCCGGGTGGGGGCCATGCGCCACAGGCAAACGCGGCCGCCTGCTCGGAGAGCGCAGAGTCCTCCATAGAGGGCTCGCTCGCGGCGCTGAGGATGCCTCGCCCGTGACACGTCCAGTGCTCACCTTCAGATGTCTGCTCGGCCTCAGATTCGCCCGCCCCGCCCGGCGCGCGCTCCGGGCGAGTGAAGATCGCCACGCTGCGCTGAGCGCGCTCGTCGAGTTTGCCGAGCGAAACCTGCAGCTGCACCCCGCGCTGCTCGCTGAGCACGAGCGGAGCCTCGTGAACGAGCTCGAGGAGCACTCCACAGCCGACCTCCAAGCCGGCTCGCAACGCGATCTCCACGAAGGTCGTGCCGGGAACCAGCACCATCCCGACGACCGCATGATCGGCGACCCAGGGCTGGCTCTGTACCGACAGCCGCCCGGTCAACAGTCTGCCGTCGCCCTCCGCGAGCCCAACCACGGCGCTCAGCAGTGGGTGGCCGGTCGGAGACTGTCCGGCGGCCGCCAGATCCGCAACCCCTGTGCCCAGCCCGTCCAGCCAGTGGCGGCGGCGTTGGAAGGCATATGTGGGCAGGCTCACAGCGGGGACCTCAACTGCTCCCAACATCGTCCGCCAATCGACGCTCACGCCCCGCACCCAGGCTTCGCCGAGCGATCGAAGAAAGCGCTCAGGACCACCCTCGCCGCGCCGCAGCGAACCGAGAACGCCCACCTCCGAGGTCATCTCACTCTCGACCGTCTGCTCGATCCCAAGCGTCAGCACGGGATGGGGACTGAGCTCGATGAATGTCCTGTGCCCCTCCTCCAGCAGCGCGCGCGTGGCGTCCTGGAAGCGCACGGTCTCACGCAGGTTGCGATACCAGTAGTCGCCGTCGAGGCTCGCGCCGTCGAGCAGCTCGCCGCTCAGCGCCGAGTAGAGCGCCACCGTGCCAGAGCCTGGGGCGATGCCCGCGCAACCGTCGAGCAGCTCATCGCGCAACTCCTCGACGTGAGGAGAATGAGCCGCATAGTCGACCGGTATCCGCTTGCAACGAATCCCCTGCTCCTCACAGGCACCGAGCAATTCCTCCAAGGCATCGCTCCCGCCCGAGAGGACCACCGAGGCTGGACCGTTGACGGCCGCCACCGAGCAGTGTCCATCGAGAGGATCGAGCAGCTCGCGCACCCGCTCGATACCACAGGCCACTGAGATCATCCCGCCTCGACCCGCGAGAGACCTCAACGCGCGACTGCGGGTCGTGACGATCTGAGCACCATCGGCCAAGGACAGCACGCCCGCGACGCACGCCGCCGCGATCTCACCCTGGGAGTGCCCCACCACCGCGTCAGGGTGCACGCCACACGCCTGCCACAGCTCGGCGAGCGCAACCATTACGGCGAACAGAACCGGCTGCACGACATCGACCCGCTCCAGCCCGGGAGCGCCGTCGGCTCCACGCAAAACGTCCTCGAGCGACCACTCGACGAATTGGTCGAGCGCCTCGGCACAGCGTCTGATGCTCGCCGCGAACACGCTGGAGCGCTCGAGCAATTCAACCGTCATGCCCTCCCACTGCGCACCCTGCCCGGGAAAGACGAACACGAGCGCGCCCGCTCCACGTACTGCGGGCGCTCCCATGAGAGACACGGCGGATGGCTCGCCCAGCGCCAGCCCCTCGAGCCCGTCCGATAGTTGCGTGCTGTGGCGCCCGATCACGACGGCGCGCTCCTCGAACTGGGAGCGCCTGGCCAGCATCTGTGCGACCGCCGCGGCCGCCGGTGCCTGTGGCTTTGACAGAAAATCCTTCAACCGCGCGGCCTGGTCGCGCAGCGCGCCGAGATTGCGGGCGGACAGCACCCAGGGCAGAGCATCGCGGTCGAACACGCCGTCCTGAGCAAGATCCGGCGTGCGATCCCCGCTGGGGGCCTGCTCGAGAATCACCTGTGCGTTCGTGCCGCTCACGCCAAATGAGGACACGGCGGCCCGTCGTGGTTTTGCGTCACTCGGCCATGGCCTTGACTGCTCGAGCAGCGAAACCGCTCCCGCGGACCAGTTGACATTGCTGCTTGGACGATCAACGTGCAGCGTGCGAGGCATCGCCTCCCGACGCAGGGCCATGACCATCTTGATCACCCCGGCGACGCCGGCGGCGGCCTGCGTGTGGCCGATGTTCGACTTGATCGATCCCAGCCATAGCGGGCGCTCCTCCGAGCGCTGCTGACCATAGGTCGCCAGCAGCGCCTGCGCCTCGATCGGATCCCCAAGGGTGGTCCCGGTGCCGTGCGCCTCAACCACGTCGACGTCCTCTGGGGACAGCCTCGCATTTGCGAGCGCGGCCCTGATCACCCGTTGCTGGGCTGGACCGTTGGGGGCGGCCAAGCCGTTGCTGGCGCCATCCTGGTTGACGGCGCTGCCGCGCACCAGCGCCCACACATGGTGACCCAGGCGCTGCGCGTCGGAGAGCCGCTCCAACAACAGCACGCCCACACCCTCCGCCCAGTTGGTGCCATCGGCGGCGTCGGCAAAGGACTTGCAGCGTCCGTCCATGGCGAGGCCCCGCTGACGTGCGAAGTCCACGAACAGTGTGGGGCTCGAGAGAACGGTGACCCCGCCCGCCAGGGCAAGCGAGCACTCCTCTCTGCGCAGCGACTCGCACGCCAGGTGCATGGCCACCAGCGAGGAGGAGCACGCCGTGTCGATCGTTATGGCGGGACCCTCCAGGCCGAATGTGTAGGCGACGCGTCCGGAGATAACGCTGCCAAGGACGCCGGTTCCGATGTAGCCCTCTGTGTTATCCGCACCGGAGCCGACGTGGGCCATGCCATAGCCCTGTGAGGAGGCGCCGACGAACACGCCGGTGGGCGTGCCCTTCAGCGAGAGCGGGTCGATGCCAGCCGCTTCCACCGCCTCCCAACTCGCTTCCAGCAGCACACGCTGCTGCGGGTCCATGGCGCGCGCCTCGCGCGGGCTGATCGAGAAGAAGTCGGCGTCGAACTCGCTGGCGCCCTGCACGAAACCCGCCTCGCGGACATAGGTGGTGCCGGGTCGGTCGGGATCGGGGTCATAGAGATTCTGCAAATCCCATCCCCGATCGGCGGGGAACTCCGAGATCGCGTCGCGCTCAGCGCTCACCAGATCCCACAGCTGCTCGGGCGAGCCGACCCCGCCCGGATAGCGACAGCCCATGCCGACGATCGCCACCGGCTCACCTGCTCGTCCCTCCGCTTCGCGCAGACGCAGACGCGTGTCGTGCAGGTCGACCGTGACTCGCTTCAGATACTCGCGCAACCTCTCATCCTCGCTCATCGAGCGTCTCCCCCATCTTGTGCTGAGTGCATGTGTCCACCGGTCCTCATCGCTCGTGCAGCTGCTGGTCGATGAAGCCGAAGAGCTCCTCATCAGAGGCGTCCCGCAGACGCTCCGCGATGTCCGTGGCGGGCTGTGGCTCCGCGTCGAAGCGCTCGTAGGCGCCCTCCACTCGATCCAGCAGGTCGCGCAGCAAAGCCACGGCCTCGCTTCGCTCGACCGGCCCCTCGAGCGAAGCGAGCGATTGCTCCAGACGCCCAAGCTCCCCGTCCAGGAAGCCATTCGGGCTGGGCCGGTCGTCGCTCAGCGTCTCGTGTAGATGCTCGGCGACCACGAGCGGCGTGGGGTAGTCGAAGACGAGCGTCGCGGCAAGCTCCAAGCCGGTCGCGCCGCCAAGCCGGTTGCGCAGCTCGACCGCCGAGAGCGAGTCGAATCCCAGCTCCTTGAACGTCCGCCTGGCATCGACCGTCTCTGCCGAGGGATGACCGAGCACACGCGCGACCTCAACGCAGACCAGGTCGAGGAGCGCCTTGCGACGCTTCTCGATCGGCATCGTCGCCAGGCGCGAGCGCAACTCGCGACCGGCGGCCTGGGCCTGCGGTCCCGCAGCGGCCTCCAGCGCGGCGCGTGCCTCTCCGATGTCCTCGATCAAAGGACGGCGGCGAGCGGAGGCGAACAGCGGCGCAAAGGCATCCCAGCGGATGTCCGCCACAGCGGTGAGCGTCTCCCGACGGGCCAATCCTTCACGCAGAGCCTCGAGCGCCAGCTCGGGCGCCATTGGATCGACTCCGCGACGGCGCAGGACATCCCCAAGCTCACGCTGCGCCCCAGATGCCATTCGCTCACCAGCCCACGCACCCCATGCGATCGCGCCAGCCGCCAGACCGCGCCCGCGTCGATTGACAGCGAGCGCGTCCAGGTAAGCGTTGGCGGCCGCATAGGCGCCCTGCTCGCCGGAACCCAGGGTCCCGGCGATCGAAGAGAACAACACGAACTCCTCCAGACCGAGCCCCTCGGTGAGCACATCGAGGTTGTGCGCTCCCAGTGCCTTGGCGGACAACGCCTGCTCGAGCTCGGCCACTCCCACGCCGTCGAGCGCGCCGTGCACGCCAATGCCGGCGGCATGCACGACCATGCTCAAGGGATAGCGCTCGGGCAGTGAGCCGATCACCGCGGCAAGCTGCTCCCTATCGGCTATGTCGCACGTGGCGAGGGTCACCTCGGCCCCGCGTTCACGCAGTTGGCCACAGAGCTCCTGAGCTCCGGGCGTCTGCTCCCCCCGGCGGCCGACGAGCAGCAGGTGTTGGGCGCCGGCGTCCGCAAGCAGGCGTCCGACTTGTGCGCCCAGCTCACCGAGACCGCCTGTGATCATCGCCGTGCCCGCGGGAGGACTCCAGGGCTCGGGCGAACCGAGCGATCCTGAGCTCGCCCGCGTGAGACGGCGCACGAAGACACCCGCGCCGCGCAGCGCGAGCTGGTCCTCATCATCGCCCTCCCGCAACACGCCGGGCAGCTGTGCGAGCACGCGCTCATCCAGCGTGTCCGGCAGGTCCACCAGCCCGCCCCAGCGCCCTGGGCGCTCGAGGCCGAGTGTCATGCCCAGCCCCCACACCTGAGCCTGCAATGGATGAGCGAGCGGCTCAGACGCGGACACCGATACCGCCGAGCGAGTGATCAACCACAGCGGCGCGCCAACCTGCAGATCCTCGAGCGCCTGGCTCAGGGCCGCCGTCGCCGCGAGACCGCCCGGCACCGCGACGCCCGCTCGATGGGACTGCTCGTGGAGGGCAAGCAGTGACGCCACACCGCCCCCGTTGAGCTCGGGGAGCCGCTCGAGCGCCTCGCCCACCGCATGGCGCATGTCCTCGCGCGTGGCGGTCGCGGCATCGACGAGGATCTGCACGACCTGCTCGCCGGCATCGGTGAGCGTCTGTGCGACCTCGGCCGACCATCCCTGCTCATCGACGACGGGGACGACCACCAGCCAGGCTCCCGAGAGCCGTCGTGTCGTGGGACTCGCGACCGGCTTCCACTCGACGCGATAGCGCCAGCCGTCCACGGTCGACTGCTCGCGGCTGTGCCTCCGCCAAGCCGCCATGCTCGGTAGGAGGGGAGCCAGCGAGGAACGCAGATCCTCGCCCTCGATCCCCAAGACTCCCGCCAACCCGTCCGCGTCCTCGCTCTCGAGCGCTTTCCAGAAGCGCCTCTCCTCGGTGTCGAGCGACGGTTGCGGCTTTGTCGCGTCGGCCGCCGAGCCGACCTTTGACGCCGGGGCGCCGAATGAGCCCTCGATCCAATAGCGCTGTCGCTGGAATGGATAGGTGGGCAACTCCAACTGGGAGGCGCCTTCGCCACCGAGCACGGCCACCCAGTCGACCGGCGCGCCCCGTGTCCACAACTCCGCGAGCGCGCCAAGCAGCGATGACAACTCTGGACGAGTCGACCGCAACAGGCTGACGGCGAGGGGTGCCTCTGCCTCCAGCGCACCCGCGAGCTGCTCCTCCGCGCTGGTCGTGCCGGGCAGGCAGTCGCTCGTCATCGAGCTGAGAACGGCGTCGGGGCCCAGCTCCAAGAAGTTGCGCACGCCCTGTCGACCCAACCAACCGATCCCCTGTGCGAAACGCACCGTCTCCCGCACGTGGCGCACCCAATACTCCGGCGAGCAAAGCTCCTCGGCGGCCGGCTCGCCCGTGAGATTTGAGACGATCGGGATACTCGGAGCGTTGAAGGAGACGCTTTGGGCGACCTCCCCGAAGCGCTCGAGCATCCCCTCCATCAGCGGCGAGTGAAATGCGTGGGAGACTCGCAAGAGCTTGACCTTCCGCGCCCGGTGCTCCCAGGCCGAGCTCAGGTCGAGCACCGCATCGGCCTCACCGGAGAGCACGATCGAGGAGGGACCGTTGACGGCGGCCAGCACAACACGCCCATCCGACTCGGCGAGCGAGTCCTGAGCCTCCTGTGGCGAGGCTTGCACCGCGACCATCATGCCTTCGCGCGGCAGTGCGCTCATCAGCCGACCGCGGGCAGCCACAAGCTTGCAGGCGTCCTGCAGCGAGAAGACTCCCGCCACATGCGCGGCGCTCAGCTCCCCGATCGAGTGGCCGATCAAGTGGCTCGGCCGCACGTGCCAGCTCTCGAGCAGTCGGAAGAGAGCGACCTCGAGCGCGAACAACGCGGCTTGGGCGAGCATCGTGTCATCCAAATGCTTCGCTTGGGGGGAGCCCTCTGGTGCGAACAGCACCTCCCGCAGCGGGCAATCGAGCTCTGCCTCCAGCGGGGAGCACACTTCGTCCAGGGCCGCCTTGAAGCGGGGCAGTTGCTCATACAACTCGCGCCCCATGCCCGGACGTTGAGATCCCTGTCCGGTGAACAGGAACGCCACGCGCTCGCCGCCGCTCACGACCGCGCCCTCCAAAACGGCCGGCGTCGCCCCTCCGTCGGCGAGCGCCTGAAGTCCGGCGAGTAGCTCGGAGTGCTCCTCCGCACAGACGACGGCGCGATGCTCGTGGATCGCGCGGGAGCTGAGTGCCAGGGCGACCTCGCCCAGATCGATGCTCTCCCGCGCGGAGAGGAACTCGTGCATGCGCTGAGCCTGGGCTCGCAACGCCGGCAGGCCACGACCCGAGAGCGCCAGGGGCACGAGCGCGAAGGACGAACCACGCTCGGGAGCACCCTCAGCGTGGTTGGGAGGAACCTCTGCGTGGTCAGGAGGAACCTGTCGTGAATGCTCCCCCGGAGTGGCCGCCTCTCGCGGCGGCGTGGTCTGCTCGAGGATCAGATGCGCGTTGGTGCCGCTCACGCCAAACGAAGAGACGGCCGCCCTGCGGGGCGATCCATCTGTCTCCCACGACGTTGACTCGGTGAGCAGCGCGACCGCTCCTCGCGACCAGTCCACCTGCTCGGTGGGCCTATCGACGTGCAATGTCTTGGGCAATACGCCGTGGCGCATCGCCATCACCATCTTGATCACGCCGGCCATACCCGCCGCCGCCTGGGTGTGGCCGATGTTCGACTTGATCGATCCCAGCCACAGCGGGCGCTCAGCAGGACGCTCCCGGCCATAGGTTGCCAGCAGCGCCTGCGCCTCGATCGGATCCCCGAGCGTGGTGCCCGTTCCGTGCGCCTCCACCGCATCGACCTGGCCGCCCGTGAGCCCGGCGTTGGCGAGTGCCTGGAGGATCACGTTCTGCTGGGCTGGGCCGTTTGGAGCGGCCAGGCCGTTGCTTGCGCCGTCCTGGTTGATCGCGCTACCGCACACAACCGCCAGCACCGGATGGTTGTGGCGCCGGGCGTCGGACAGACGCTCCAATAGGACGAGCCCGATTCCCTCAGACACTCCGGTGCCGTCGGCACGGTCCGCGAATGACTTGCAGCGCCCATCGGGAGCCAGGCCGCGCTGACGGCTGAATGCCAAAAATGGGAGCGGCGTGCAGAGCGCCGTCACGCCGCCGGCCAGCGCCAGCGAGCACTCGCCCGATCGCAACGCGGCACACGCCATGTGCATCGCCACCAACGATGAGGAGCAGGCCGTGTCGATCGTGACCGCCGGGCCCTCCAATCCGAGCGTATAGGCCACGCGGCCGGAGAGGACGCTCGCGGAAGTGCCGGTCAACAGATAGCCCTCGGCGCCGTCGAGTGCCGAGAGCACATGAGAGGAGTAGTCCTGGGTCGTGGTGCCCGCGAAAACTCCCGTGGCGCTGCCGCGCAGCGAATCCGGAGCTATGCCCGCCCGTTCGAGCGTCTCCCATGCCACTTCCAGCAACAGGCGCTGCTGAGGATCCATCATCAGCGCCTCCCGCGGGCTGATGCCGAAGAAGTCCGCGTCGAACTCCGCAAGCTGATGCAGAAACCCTCCCTCGCGCACATAGCTGGTTCCGGGATGATCGGGATCGGGGTTGTACAGCCGCTCGAGATCCCAGCCGCGGTCGGCTGGAAACGGTGAGATCGCATCGACGCCGGCCGACAGCAGCTCCCACAGATCCTCGGGGGTGCTGACGCCGCCCGGGTAGCGGCAGCCCATCGCCACGAGCGCCACCGGCTCCTCGATCGCCTGGCGCCCGGTTGCGCGGACCGTCGACTGCACGCGCGCTCCACTCATCTCGCTGAGCAGGTATCGAGCGAGCTCCGCCGGGGTCGGATAGTCGAACACCAGCGTTGCCGCCAGCCGCAGCCCGGTCGCGGCGTTCAAGCGGTTGCGCAGCTCAACCGCCAAAAGCGAGTCAAAGCCAAGCTCCTTGAAGGCACGCCGTCCATCGACCGACATGGGTGAGTCATGCCCCAATACGACCGCCACTTCGGCTCGCACGAGATCGAGCGTCACGCGCAAGCGCTCGTCGCCGACCACGCCATCCAGCAGTCGGGCAAGGGAGCCCGAGGAGCCCCGCGCGGTCGTATGGGCGGGAGCTCGAACCAGACCACTCAACAGCGCCGGCAGCGTCCCCTCGCGTGCTCGCTCACGCAGGCGCGCGACGTCCAGGCGCAGCGGCACGGTCAACGCCTCGGCACAACCACGGGCCTCGTCGAGCGCCGCGAGCGCCTGCCCGGAGGAGAATGCCCGCACTCCGGCGCGCCTGACTCGTGCGAGGTCGCCGTCGCTGAGGTGTCCGGTCATCTCGCTCGCTTCCGACCAACCACCCCAGGCCATCGAAACGGCGGGAAGCCCCTGTGCCCGACGGCGCGCGGCGAGCATGTCGAGAAAGACGTTGCCGGCGGCGTAGTTGGCCTGGCCAGGGCCGCCGATCGTGCCCGATACCGAGGAGAACAGCAGGAAAGCATCCAGATCGAGATGCGCCGTCAGCTCATGCAGGTGCCATGCCGCATCGACCTTGGGGGCGAGCACACGATCGAGCCGCGCGCCGTCGAGCGACTGGATCACGCCATCCTCGAGCACGCCCGCGACGTGCACGACCGCCTTCAGCGGGCGCTCGTCCGCCAACGAATCGATCAAGGCAGCCAGTTGACCGCGATCGGCCACGTCGCAGGCCTCCACGAGAACCTGTGCCCCGAGCGCGAGCAGTTCCGCCTCCAGTTCAACCGCGCCGGGCGCGTCGCGTCCCCTTCGACTTGCGAGCACAAGGTTGCGCACACCATGCTCGACGAGCAGATGCTTGGCAACCAGCCCTCCGAGCCGACCGGTGCCGCCGGTGATCAGGACGGTGCCGTCCACGTCAAGGGGGGGCCGGGCAGCGTCAGAACGATCTTGCCCACGTGCCTGGCCTGGCTCATGTACCTGAACGCCTCCGGTGCACGTCGGAGATCCCATGCGCGAATCGGCAGCCGCTCCAGTACGCCTTCGCACAGCAACTCGATTGTCTGCAGGAGCATTTCCTGACAGCGCTCCTCGCCCGCTTCGATCAGATCGAAGGCCCGATAGAGCACGCCGGGATGGGTGTTTGCCAGCGACTCGGCGTCGCGGATGTCGGTCTTGCCCATCTCGATGAACCTGCCTCCATGCGGCAGCAGCTCCAGCGATGCGTCGACGAACTCGCGGGCGAGCGAGTTGAGCACCACATCCATGCCCTCACCGTCCGTCGTCGCGAGAAACCGCTCCTTGAAGTCGAGCTCGCGCGAGGACGCGATGTGGGCGTCGTCCAGCCCGAGCGAGCGCAGCACGTGCCACTTGGACGGGCTCGCCGTTGCGAACACCTCCGCGCCGAGCCGGCGACCGAGCTGCACCGCGGCCATGCCCACACCACCTGCCCCGGCATGCACGAGCAGTCGCTCACCCGGTTGCAGGCGCGCCAAATCCTCGATCCCATAGCCGGCCGTGAGGAACGCACCCGAGATCGCAGCCGCCTCGGCGAAGGACCACTTCGCGGGTATCGGCGCGATCATCCGGCGGTCGGCTATCACGTTGGGGCCAAATGCGCCGAGCATGATTCCCATTACGCGCTGGCCGGGCGTCAGCTCGCTTACCGCCGAGCCCACCTCCGTAACGACTCCCGCCCCCTCGCTTCCGATCACGACGCGACCGTCGTGCGTTGGCACAAGTTCAAGTGTGCTGACCACGTCACGGAAGTTCACCCCTGCGGCTCGCACCGCCACGCGAACCTCGGTCGGCGCCAATGTCCGCTCGCTGTCGGGACAAGCAGCGAGATGCAGGCTCTCGAGCGTGCCCCCCCTCCCGATGCTCAAGCGCCAGCTCGACGCCCCGACCGGCGGGCGCAAAGCTGGCGCTGAGCGCAACGGCGCAAGCCGCGGGACCAGCGGGATCCCGTCGCGTATCGCCAGCTGCGGCTCCTCCGAGGCGAGCGCGGCATTCAAGCCGATGGCACAGTCCTCGAGATCCTCGACGTCGACGAGCCCGAAGCGCCCGGGATGCTCCGACTGGGCGGAGTGCAGCAGGCCCCACACGGGGGCGTTGACCAAGCCCTCGGCGTCCTCGCCCGCCCGCACCGCCAGGGCGCATCGTGTGAACACAACCAACCGCGAATCGCCGAAGTGCGGATCGGCGAGCCAGCTCTGCGCCAGCTCGAGCGCCGCGTGCGCCGAGCCGTGCGCAGCCTCGATGACAGCGTCGCCGTGGAGCGTGTGGCCCGGCTCCCGCAGTCCGAGTCCGACCAGCACGACCTCCGGCGCCGGCGCGCCCGCGTCGATCGCGTTGGAGAGATCCGCCAGATCGCCATAGACCTCTGCGTCGACTGCCGGGGTGTCGGCCGCCGTCACGGCGTCCCAAGTCGCGGCACCGTCGGCGTCGGGGGCTGCCGGAGGCGCAGCGTCCAGCGCTCTCGCGAGCGTGGTGTCAGCTCCGCCAAGCACGGCCCACCGCGTGGCGGAGTGCGTGAGCCGATCGGGCATGCTCACCCAGTCCACACAGAACAGCGACTCGCCGGCGCTCCGCCCGGCCGCGCTCAACTGATCGGCTGAAATCGCACGCAACGCAAGCGATCGCATGGCGAGCACCGGCATCCCGGCCTCGTCGACCGCCGACAGCGAGACGGCGCCCTCTCCCGCGGGCGCCACACGCACCCGCAGGGATGTTGCCTGGCTCGCATACAGCTCCAGACCTCGACATGAGAACGGCAGGAGCACCGAAGCTTGACCGTCGGCTGGCTCGGCATCTTCAAGCAACCTCGCCGCGAGGCCGTGCAGCGTGGCGTCCAGCAGCGCCGGGTGCGTCCCGAATGAACTTGCTTCGGTCCGGCGCTCCTCGCAGAGAGATACCTCCGCGAATACCTCCTGATCGCGCCGCCATGCGGCTTTGAGACCTTGGAAGGACGGACCGTAGTCCACGCCGAGCAGAGCAAGCCGCTCGTATGCGTCGGCGGTGGCGATCGGCTCACAGCCCGCGGGAGGCCACGATTGTCCGGACAGCTCGCCCGCCTCAGGCGCCATCGATGACTCGCCCTCCAGGCCATTGGGCGCGAGCACTCCGCACGCGTTTCGCACCCATGTCTGCTGTGCGAGGGACTCCTCGCTCGCGCCGCTCTCACAACGCGAGTAGATCGCGAGCGTGCGCGTGGCGCCCTCGCCCGGTCCGCCGATCGCCAGCTGAATGTGCATGGCATCCTGCTGCTCGAGTATCAACGGCGTCTCGAGCGTGAGCTCGTGCACGACGCCACAGCCGACAAGCGCGCCCGCGTGAAGTGCGAGCTCGAGCAGACCGGCGCCGGGGAAGACCACGACACCCATGACCTCGTGATCGGCAAGCCAGGGGTGACTCTGCAGCGACAAACGACCGGTGAGCAGCAGGCCCTCACCACCGGCGGGGAAGACGGTTGCGCCCAGGAGGGGATGCGCCGCCGATGCCTGGCCGACGGCAAGCATGTCGCCCGCCGTCGCGGGCGCATCGAGCCAGTAGCGACGACGTTGAAAGGCGTATTTCGGCAGCGGAACTCTACGCGCGTCCAGCCCATCGAACACAGCGCTCCATGAGACATCGACGCCGCCTGCCCAGGCCTCGCCCATCGAAGCAAGCAGACGCGCCGGACCGCCTTCCTCACGTCTCAGAGAACCGACCACGGTGATCGCGTGCTCGTTCTGCTCGGCGGTCTCCTGCACCGCCACTGTGAGGACGGGATGCGGACTGATCTCGATGAACGCCGCATACCCGCTCGCAAGCATGGCTCTCACGGCGTCGTCGAAGCGAACTGTTTCCCTGAGGTTGCGATACCAGTAGTCGCCGTCGAGCTCGACGGTGTCCAACACCCCGGCGGTGACCGCCGAGTAAAATGGCGCCTCGCCGACACGGGGGTCGATCGACGAGCAGCTCTCCACCAGGTCCGGGCGAATCTGCTCCACGTGCCGTGAGTGCGCGGCATAGTCCACCGGGATTCGCTTGGCCCTGATCTGCTCTTGCTGGCATCTTCCCAGCAACTGCTCCAGTGCCTCCGAATCGCCGGAGAGAACCACCGAGCCGGGGCTGTTTATGGCCGCAATCGATATCTCCCGACCGAACGGCTCAAGCAGAGCCTGAACCTCCGGAAGCTCGAGCGCAACCGAAACCATCCCGCCGCGGCCGGCCAGGGCGACGAGCGCGCGGCTGCGCAACGCAACGATCCGAGCGGCGTCCTCGAGCGTGAGTGCGCCCGCCACATGCGCAGCCGCTATCTCGCCTTGGGAGTGCCCCACCACCGCGGCGGGCCTGACACCGTATGCCTTCCACAGTTCGGCCAGCGACACCATGACGGCAAACAGGGCAGGCTGCACCACATCCACGCGCTCCAGCGCCGCGGCGCCCGCACGACCCCGAAGCACATCCTCCAGGGACCAGTCGACAAACGGAGCGAGCGCGTTCTCGCACGCCTGCACCGCTTGGGCGAATGTGGGTGAGCTGTCCATCAACTCGACTGCCATGCCGTTCCACTGGGCGCCCTGGCCGGGAAAGACGAACACCGCACCGCCTCGCGCACGCGTCACTCCTTCGATCAGCCCGGTCGCCGGGCGAGCGTCGGCCAGAGCCCCGAGACGATCGATCAGCGCATCGCGAGTTTGCCCGAATACGACCGCCCGATGTTCGTGAGCGGCACGCGTGCAGCCGAGCGAGAGCCCGATATCCGCCACCTCCGCATCCGCGTCCTCGCCGACATGCTCGATCAGGCGCTTGGCCTGGGCACGCAACGCCGCCGACGTCTTTGCGGATAGCACCCACGGAAACGTCTCCCCGCCGAGCGGACCCGCCCCAGCTGTGCTCACACCGGCGCTTTCGCGGTGCGCGCCAACCGCGTATCGCGGTTGCCCTGCCGGCTTTACCCGAGACCCATCGAGCAGGTCCTCGACGAGCGCGAGATCCTCCAGCGGGGACTCCTCGAGGATCACATGGGCATTGGTGCCGCTGGCCCCAAAGGAGGACACACCCGCACGGCGAGGCCGATCCAGCCGCGGCCACGGCACCTCGCCGGTCAGCAGCGACACCGAGCCCGCCGCCCAGTCGACATGGGTCGAGGGCGCATCGACGTGCAGGGTGGCGGGCAGCATGCGATGACGTAGAGCCATCACCATCTTGATCAAGCCGGCCAGCCCCGCGGCGGCCTGCGTGTGACCGATGTTCGACTTGACCGATCCAAGCCACAGTGGCCGCCCTTCGGGGCGTTGCTGCCCATAGGTGGACAGCAACGCCTGCGCCTCGATCGGATCGCCGAGCGTCGTACCGGTCCCGTGAGCCTCCACGGCGTCGACCTCGCTAGGAGCAAGACCCGCGCTCGCAAGGCTCTGGCGTATGACCCGTTCCTGGGCGGGACCGTTCGGCGCCATCAGACCGTTACTGGCTCCGTCCTGGTTGACGGCACTCCCCCGGATCACACCCAGCACCGGATGGCCGTGACGTCGCGCGTCGGCGAGACGCTCGAGTACCACAACGGCGACGCCCTCCGCCACGCTGGTTCCGTTCGCGCCCTCGGCAAATGCCTTGCACCTGCCGTCGGGGGCAAGCGCACGCTGACGGCTGAACCCGATCAGCACCGCGGGGCTCGAGAGCACCGCCACGCCGGCGGCCAGCGCCAGCGAGCACTCACCCGAGCGCAGGGACTGACATGCAAGGTGCACCGCCACCAGCGAGGATGAGCAGGCCGTGTCGATCGAGACCGCGGGACCCTCCAAGCCCAGTGCATAGGACACCCGACCGGAGATCGCGCTGCTGGTGGCCGCTGCCATCAATTGGACGTCGCGCTCGTGCTCATCCGTCCCGGTCGCCAACGAGCCCGCGGATCGCATACCCACCCCGTAGTCCTGATACATCGAGCCGGCAAAGACGCCGGTGGAGCTCCCTCGCAGCGAGGTCGCATCGATGCCGGCGTCTTCGATCGCCTCCCAGGACACTTCCAGGAGCAGACGCTGCTGGGGGTCCATGAACAGGGCCTCCCGCGGGCTGATGCCGAAAAAGCGCTCGTCGAAATGCCCGGCGTCGGCGAGGAAGCCTCCCTCGCTCGTGTAGGTCGTGCCGGGATGGTCGGGATCGGGATCGTAGATACGCTCCAGGTCCCAGCCCCGATCGCTCGGCAATCGCGAAATCGCGTCGGTGCGGCCGATCGCGAGATCCCACAAGCTCTCAGGCGAATCCACGCCGCCCGGGTAGCGGCAGCTCATACCGACGATCGCCACCGGCTCGCGCGAGGCGGAGATGAGCTGGCGATTACTCTTGCGCAGGCGCTCCGCCTCCTTCAGCGACGCCCTCAGCGCAGAGACGAGTTGGTCTGTGGGTACCGGCGAGCTCACGCGCCAACCTCAGCCTCATCGGTCGAGTCGCCGCCACGCAGCGTCCCGTTCTCGGCTCCCGCGCAGTCCTCGCCCTCGAGCACGGCGGCCTGCATCTCGACAAGATCGCCGGCCTCCGGCACACCTGCCCCCTTGCCGCCGGAACCGCCGCGAGCACCGACCTCCGTCTCCCCGAGATCGCCAGCCCCCGACACACCCGCCCCCGCGCCACCGAAACCACCGCGAGCAAGCGCACCGACCTCCGTCTCCCCGAGATCGCCAGCCCCCGACACACCCGCCCCCGCGCCACCATCGGCGTCGGCCCCCTCGAGCGTCATTTGCACGAGACCGGCGACGTCGAGCTCGTCGATCAACTGCTCCGTGTTCGCCTCGCCTTGGGACTCGCTCGCCTGAGCGCCGCCGGCAAGCTCCATCAGCACGTCATATAGACCGGCCTCGCGTAGGCGTGTCAGAGGGATCGAGGCAAGGGCCCCCCTTATCTCCAGCTCCGCGGGGTCGATATCCCCTCCCGCGGCGCCGGCGTCGGGAGCGATCAACGCAAGCAGATGGGCCGCAAGCGCGGCCGCGGTGGGATGATCGAAGATCAACGTCGCGGGCAGCCGCAAACCGGTCGCGGCGTTGAGACGATTGCGCAGCTCCACCGCGGTCAGCGAGTCGAACCCAAGCTCCTTGAAGACGCGGTCCGGGTCGATCATCGCGGGCGAGCCGTATGCGAGTACCGCCGCCACCTCTTCGCGCACGACATCGAGTGCGACGCGCTCGCGCTCGCGCTCGGGGACGGCCGTCACCCGGCGAAGCAGCGACTCGCGGGCGTCCTCTGACTGAGCCGAGACGCGTATGCGCACAAGATCTCGCAACAGCGCCGGCAACTCCCCCGCTCTGGCCAGAGCGCGCAGGCTCGCGGAGTCGAGCTTTACAGGAACCAAGAGCGCATCGGGCAGTCGCTGTGCGAGGTCGAAGAGCTCCAGGCCCTGCTCGACCTCCAGCGTCCTGAAGCCCGCGCGCCCGATTCGCGCCACACCGGCACGACCGATGTCCTCGGCGGCGATGCCGCCCTGAGCCCAGGGACCCCAGGCCAGCGAGATCCCGGGCAGACCGTGCACCCCGCGATGCGCCGCCAGGGCATCCAGGAATGCATTGGCGGCCGCATAGTTGCCCTGACCTGGATTGCCGAACGTGCAGGCAACGGAGGAGAACAGCACGAATGCGGCCAGATCGATGTGCCGGGTGAGCTCGTGCAGGTGCCATGCGGCGTGCACCTTGGGCGCAAATACCCGAGCAAGACGCTCAGGGCTCAGCGACTCGATCACGCCATCGTCGAGCACGACCGCAAGATGCATCACCGCGCACAGCGGGTGAGCCGCGGAAATCGATGCGAGCAGATCTCGCACCTGCTCGCGATCGGACACGTCGCAGGCCACGCAGCTGGCGTGCGCACCGAGTCCCGCAAGCTCCTCTTCGATCGCGACGGCACCGTCGGCTTCGCGGCCGCTGCGACTGGCCAGCAGCAGATGACGCACACCGTGCTGGAGGACGAGGTGTCGGGCAAGCCAGCGGCCCACACCGCCGGTGCCGCCGGTGATCAACACCGTCCCATCGGGGTCGAGCGCGAGACCCGTCCGCTCGGCGATCCGCGCGCGTGGCACCCTTGCGAGCCTGGGCGCCATGAGCTCGCCTTCACGCACTGCCACCTGTGCTTCTTCGCAGCCGAGCGCCACGGCCAGCTCGCTCCAGCCACCCTCCTCATCGAGATCGATCAACGTGAATCGGTCGGGATTCTCCGATTGCGCCGAGCGCACCATCCCCCAGATTGGCGCGGCGGCGGGATCCGGGTCATCCTCATCCGCTCGAGCCGCGACAGCCCTCAGCGTTACGAACACAAGTCGCGATTGCGCGAGCCGCTCATCGGCCAGCCATGCTTGCAACTGTCCCAGGGTATGTTCGGCGCTGGACAGCGCCGCGTCCCCCATATCTCCCGGTGGCGCCTCGTCCGGCGGTGCACCGCGATCCTTCGAGGTGCGATCGAGGATCACGACCTCCGGCGCCGCAAGCCGATCCAGCGCCTCGACCAGAGTCTCGAGATCCTGATAGCACTGCACGCTCAGGCCGCCGGCAAGCAGTGCCTCAGCAGCATGTGAACAGTCGACACCCACCAAAGCCCATGTTCCCGCGGCAGGGGGTGAGCCCCTAGGTATGGACACCCAGTCGACGCCGTACAGCGAGGGCTGAGTGCCCGCGCCCGCCGCGCCAAGCTCGCGCAGGCTGAGCGAGCGGGTAACCAGCGAGCGAACCGATAGCACCGGCGCTCCGCCATCATCGACCGCCGCCAGCGAAACTGCCGACGGACCGGCCGAGCGCAGGCGCACACGCAGCAGGGACGCTCCGGTCGAGCTCAATTGCACTCCATTCCAGGCAAACGGCAGCCATGCCTCTCCATCTGCGCCTCCCTGCTCGGCGAGCAGCGTTCCAGCCAGCACGTGCAGCGCGGAGTCAAGGAGCGCGGGGTGGATGCCAAACGCGCAGGCTTGCTCGTGCTGCTCGCTCGAGAGCGACACTTCGGCGAGCACATCCTCGCCGTCGAGCCATGCGGCCCTGAGACCCTGGAACGCCGGGCCGTAGTCGAACCCTCGCTCGGCCGCGCGATCGTAGAGATCCTCCACATCGATCGCCACCGCGCCGACCGGCGGCCACTCGCGCTCCGGCGGCGCGAGCGCGTCGGACTGCTCTGCCGGCCCATGCAGGTTCGAGCTTGTCTGGGCAAGCGATCCCTCGGCGTGACGAATCCAAGCGTCATCGACCCCGAAGCCGTCTCGCGAAGTGCCATCCGAACGTGAGTAGATCGCTATCGAGCGAACGCCCGCACGATCCGCCGCGCCGACCAGCACCTGCATCTGCACGGCCCCCTGCGCGGGAAGCACCAGCGGGCTCTCGATTGTAAGCTCCTGCACGATCTCGCAGCCCACGTGAGCGCATGCGTGCAGGGCCAGCTCGACGAAAGCCGTACCGGGAAGCAGCACCACCCCGACGGCCTGATGATCGGCAAGCCAGGGATGGGTCTGCAACGAGAGGCGCGCGGTGAGAACGGAGCCCCGCTCATCGGCGAGATCGGCGACGGCTCCCAGCAACGGGTGCGCGGCCGATTCCTGGCCGATAGAGCCCGCGGCGCCCGCGCTCGCCGCATCGTTTTCCACCCAATAGCGCTCCCGGGCGAAGGGGTAGGTGGGGAGCCTCACGCGCTGTGCCCCAGAGCCCGCGAACACCGCCTTCCAGTCGATAGTCGCCCCCCTCACCCACAGCTCGGCGAGCGAGATCATGAACCGCCCGGCACTCCCCTCGCCGCGACGCAGCGAACCCGCAACCACAGCGCTTTCGCCATCCTCGAGTGTGCCGTCGATCACGTCTTCGAGCGCTCCGCGAAGCACCGGATGAGGACTTATCTCGACAAACGCGCGATAACCGTCGGCGAGCAGCGCAGCGACCGTGCTTGCAAACTGAACGGTCTGGCGGGCGTTGCGATACCAATAGTCCGACCCGAGTTCCGCCGTGTCGAGGCGCCTCGCGCCGACCGTGGAGTAGAAGGGGACGGTGGCGGTCTTCACGTCAACCGAGGAGCACGCCGCGATCATCTCCTCGCGGAGCACCTCAACCTGTGGCGAGTGCCCAGCCCCCACCCCAGCCGCGATCGGGCGCGCACGGATACCGCGCTCGGCACAGCGTGCCATCAGCTGCTCTATCGCATCTGGCACTCCGGAGACGACGGTGGAGCCAGGGCCGTTTTCAGCGGCGATCACGATCCGCCCATCCTCGGGCAGCAGATGAGCGACGATCTCCTCGGCCGCGAGCGCCACCGAAACCATCTGACCTCGCCCGGTGAGGCGCGCGAGCATCTGGCTGCGCAGCGCCACCACTCGCGCGGCGTCCTGGAGCGACATTCCACCAGCCACGTGGGCCGCGGCTATCTCGCCCTGCGAATGCCCGACGACGGCGGCGGGATGCAACCCACAAGCGCGCCACAGCTCGGCGAGCGAGACCATCACCGCGAACAGCACCGGTTGCACGACATCGACACGATCCAAGCCCGGCGCACCCGATACCCCACGCAGCACGTCTTGCAAGGACCAGTCGATATGCGGAGCCAGCGCCGCCGCACATGCTTCTATCGAGTGTGCAAACACCGGCGAGCTGTCCAGCAGCTGAAGCGCCATCCCATCCCATTGGGATCCCTGACCGGGGAACACGAAGACCACCTTGCGCATACTCTGAGCGCTGACACCCTCAGCCCCGACGATCCCGTGAATCGCTCCGGCCGACGGCTTCGCCTCCTCCAGCGCCTTCAACTTGCCAAGCAGCTCCTCACGCTGTTCGCCCACCACCACCGCCCGCTCGCCAAACCGGGGCCGATGTGCAAGGGAGTAGCCGATGCTCTCCGCGCTCGCTCCGGGAACCTCCTCCGCGTAGCCGAGCAGCCGCTGCAGCTGGGCGCGCAGACCTTGCCGGTCTCGCGCGGAGAGCACCCAAGGGGTGGCGTGCACACCGGCAAACGCCGTCGGTGTCGCTGGATGATCGGAGGACTCAGGCAGCTCGGAGGACTTAGGCACCACAGAAGACTCCTCGGCACTGGTCAAGGCAGAGGTAGCGGTGAGAGCGCCAACTCCAGGCGATGCGCCAGCCTTGGCCGGCACATCGCCTTCGCCGCCGGCGACGAGCGCGCCCAGCGGGCTGCGCGCCTCAGGCGTCGACCGTGACTCTGTGGGGGCCTCTTCCACGATCACGTGCGCATTGGTGCCACTGGCGCCAAAAGACGACACACCGGCGCGACGAGGCTCCTCCCCGGCCGGCCATGGCCTCGCGTCACTCAAGAGCGACACCACCCCCGCCGACCAGTCGACCTGGCTCGAGGGCTCCTGCACATGCAGTGTTCTGGGCAGCACGCCCATGCGCAGCGCCATCACCATCTTGATTACACCCGCCGCACCGGCCGCGGCCTGGGTGTGCCCGATGTTCGACTTGATCGACCCAAGCCACAGCGGACGCTCCCGCGGCCGGCCCTGTCCATATGTGGCAAGCAGCGCCTGGGCCTCGATCGGATCGCCGAGGGTAGTGCCTGTTCCATGTCCCTCCACGACATCGACCTGTGTCGCCAGCAGGCGCGCGTTCGCAAGCGCCTGCCTGATCACACGTTGCTGGGCGCGACCGCTCGGAGCGCTCAGGCCATTGCTGGCACCATCCTGATTTACGGCACTCCCGCGCACAACCGCAAGTACCTCGTGCCCCAGACGGCGAGCGTCGCTCAGCCGCTCGAGCACCATGACGCCTGCGCCCTCACCCCAGCCGACGCCATCCGCGGACTCGGCGTAGGACTTGCACCTTCCGTCCGGCGCCAGACCGCGTTGGCGGGAGAACCACACCAGCAGCGCCGGTGAGGCGAGCACCGTGACACCGCCGGCCAACGCCAGTGAGCACTCGCCCATGCGCAGCGAGTGACAGGCCAGGTGCAACGCCACCAGCGATGAAGAGCAGGCCGTATCCAGCGAGATCGCCGGACCCTGCAGTCCGAGTGTGTATGCGACACGTCCAGACACCACGCTGCCGGCGGCCGCTGAGCCGATACCGGAATCAAGGCCCAGGTGGGCCGGCCCGTGCACACCGGTTGCATAGTCGTGGTGCATAACGCCGGCAAACACGCCGGCATCGCTCCCTCGCAAGTCATCGGGGTCGATGCCGGCGTCTTCGAGCGCCTCCCAGCACACTTCCAACATCAACCGCTGCTGCGGATCTGTCGCGAGCGCCTCCCGTGGGCTGAGCGCGAAGAAACCAGGGTCAAACAGGGCGACATCTCCGACAAAGCCACCCTCGCGCGTGTAGGCCGTACCGGGATTGTCGGGATCGGGGTCGTATAGGGCCTCCACGTCCCATCCCCTGTCCTCGGGCAGCCCCACAATCGCGTCGCGGCCCTCCTCGGCCAGTCTCCACAGTCCCGCGGGGGAATCGACTCCACCGGGGTAGCGGCACCCGATGCCGACGATCGCGATCGGTTGGTGGGCTGCATCTTCGAGCTCTCTCACTCTGCGACCCGTACTGCGAAGATCGGCCGATACACGCCGCAGGTAATCGCGCAGCCTCTCATCGCTTGCCATCTGAGTCCCCCCTCATAATCAAGCACGGCGAGCATCGCGAGAAATTCATAGCGCCCCAAGTCCCCGATCGATCAGCTCGAAGAGCTCGTCGTCACTCGCGGCATGGATGTCTTCGTCGCGACTTTTGCCGATGCCGACATCCAGTGCTGAGATACATGCCTTCAGGCGTGCGGCCGTCCGCTCGCGCTCGCCCTCATCAGTGATATTCGCGAGCATCGCCTCGAGCTCTCCAAGCCTTGCATCGACGCTCTCGCCGACGTCCTCGCCCCGCTTCAGCTCTTCAGATAGATAGCTCGCCAGCTCCCGTGCTGTTGGATAATCGAACACAACCGTTGGCGGCAGGTTAACTTCGCCTATCGCATTCAGCCTGTTGCGCAATTCGACAGCCGCAAGGGAATCAAAGCCGATCTCCCTAAAGGCGACCGTCGGATCGACAGCCGCAGCCGACGAGTGACCCAGCACGCCCGCCACCTCAGCGCGAACAGCCTCGAGGACGATGCCCTCTCGCTCCTCGGGCGCGACACCCGATAGGAGCTGCTTCAGCGACTTCGCATGAGCCGGCTCCGCGGATGACGGGATTCGCACCAAGCCCCGCAGCAGAGCCGGCAGTGTGCCTGCCCTTGCCTCTTCGCGCAACACACGACCGTCCAGGCGGGCTGGGAATATCACTGCCTCCTGACTCTCCAAAGCCAGATCAAAGAACTCAAGGCCTTCCTCGGTGGAGAGCAAACGCATGCTCGAGGAGCCCATCGCACGACGCAGATCGACCTCACTCATGTGACTTCCCATTCCGGTCTCACCCCACAGACCCCATACGATCGAGGTGGCCGTCAGACCCTCTGAGCGGCGCAGCGTTGCCAACCCGTCGAGAAAGGCGTTGCCCGCCGCGTAGTTTCCTTGCCCGGGACCACCGAAGAGCCCGGCGATCGACGAGAACAGCACATATGCCTGCAGCTCGATGTGGGCGGTCAACTCGTGCAGGTGCCACGCGGCGTCAACCTTGGGCGCAAGCACCGAGCCGATCCGCTCGGCGCTCAACCTGGAAACCAGGGCATTGTCGGCGACACCGGCGGCGTGAATGATCGCACCCAGGGGATGCGCGCTCTCGATCGATTCGATCACCGCCTGCAACTGTTTGCGATCGGATACGTCGCAAGCTTGGATCGTGACCTGCGCACCAAGTGCGAGGAGCTCCCGCTGCAACTCTGTGGCCCCCGGCGCCTCACCGCCGCGTCGGCTGAGCAGCCGGAGGTGCTCCACACCGTGCTTGCTGACCAGATGATGCGCCAGCACCGCGCCAAGGCCCCCGGTAGCGCCGGTGATGAGGACCGTACGCTTTGGATCGAGCACAGCACCGCGCTGACCGTCAACGAGTGACTCCGCATCCATGGAGGTATCAACAGAGGCGCGCCCACGCGAGGATACACGGGCTTCCAGTCTCTTCAAACGCGGCACAAACAGCTCGCCGTCGCGCAGCGCCAGTTGGGACTCGCCACAGGCAAGCGCCTGTGCCAACGCATCCCAAGAAGCACGCGAGCGATCGCTGTCGACAAGCACAAAGCGGCCGGGGTGCTCGGCCTGGGCAGAGCGCAGGAGTCCCCATACCGACGCGCCGGGGAGACCGTCGAGCTTCGCCTCGCCATCGACCGCGATAGAGCCGCCGGTGAGAAACACGAGCAGCGAGTCAGACAGCGCATCGTGTGCCAGCCAGTGCTGCACCAGACTCAACGACTCGCTCACCACGGAGTGGGTCAAACCTGGCACGGGCTCGCCTGCTGGCCCATCTGCCGCCAACCCCTCGGCTGGGCCCAAGTTCGCAGCGGACAACAGGTCAACCAGCACAACCTCGGGCGCGGGATCGCCCTGCTCCACAGACTCGATCAACGCCTCGATGTCGGTGTGGGGCGCCTGCGCCTCATGCCAGGCGGGCAAGCTTTCCGGCGGCGAGCCTCCGCCGGTCGCCAGGAGCACCCATCGACCTCCTCGCCGAGAACCGGCATCAAGCGCTGCTTTGACCCACCGCAGACCGAACAGACGGTCGCGCACGCCGCGCACGCCGCGCAGACCTTGCGAGAGCTGCTCCCCGGTGACGATGCGCGCAGCGACGGAGTCCACGCGAGCCAGAAGTGCGCCCGTCTCATCCGCGACCAGCAACGAGACGCTGTTATCCGCAGCGCTCGAAAGACTGATGCGTGCCGAGCCCGCACACGGCGCGTGCAGCTGCGCGCCGGCGAAGAAGAACGGTATTTGAGGAGCGCCGGCGCGGCTGGAATCCTCGCCAAGCATCGCATGGAAGGCCGCGTCGAGCAATGCCGGGTGAATCGCAAACGATGGGGACAGATCATCGCGCCGGTCCGGGAGCGAGACCTCGGCGAGGATCTGACCCTCGTGGCGCCACGCCGCCTTGAGTCCCTGAAAAATAGGCCCGTATTCCAATCCCAAGCTTGCCAGACGGTCATACAGATCGTCAACCTCGATTGGCTCCGCCGCCTGCGGCGGCCAGGCGCCGGCCATTGAGGAGACTCGCGATGCGACGACTCGATCGGAGGTGAGGTCGTCCTCGACGGCCGCGTGTGTGCTGAGGATGCCGGCAGCATGGGAGATCCACTCGGGTTGGGCGCCGTGTTCATCCTCGTCGAATCGCGAGGGACGAGCGTGGATGGCAAGCTCGCGTTGACCGGACACGTCGGCGGCCCCCACCAGCACCTGTATCTGAACTGGCTCCTGCTCGGCGAGCAGCAGAGGCGCATTAAGCGTCAGCTCAGACACTCTCTGCATCCCCAACCGGCTGGCGGCGCTCAGCGCCAACTCCAAAAACGCCGTCCCCGGCAGAACGACCGAGCCCAACACCCCGTGATCGGCGATCCACGGTTGGGTTTGCAGGGAGAGCAGCCCGGTGAACACCCACCCTCCGTCCGCGAGCTCGACGGCGGCGCCAAGCAACGGGTGCTCTGGAGAGCTCTGCCCGACAGAGGCCATGTCGGTGGCGGTCGCGCCAGTCTGAAGCCAGTAGCGCTCGCGCTGGAACGCGTAGGTGGGCAACTCGACGAATCCGGCGCCAAAACCGTCGAGCACAGCCCGCCAGTCGAATCTCACACCACGGGTCCACGCCTGCGCCAGAGCATCAAGAGTGGTCCGTGCCTCCAAACGTCCGTGGCGCAACAGCGGCGCGACCAGGATCTGGTCCTCAGGCTCACTGCTCGTCGAATCGATACCGTCCATGCACTCTCGCACCATCGCGCTGAGCGCGCCGTCGGGGCCGATCTCCAAAAAGCTGCGGGCACCCTGCTCGTAGAGACCCCTCACCTCGTCGGCAAAGCGCACTGTCTCGCGAGCGTGGCGCACCCAATAATCCGCCGAGCAGGCATGCTCGTCTAGAAGCACCTCACCGGTTACATTTGAATAGACCGGGATTTCCGGCGGCCTGAGCGAGACGGCCTCCGCAACCTCACGAAACTCCTCGAGCATCCCGTCCATCCTCGATGAGTGAAAGGCATGCGATACGCGCAGCAGTCGTGTCTTGCGACCCCGCTCCTCCCAGATCCCCTTAAGCTCGAGCACCGCCTGCCTCTCGCCCGAGAGCACGAGCGAGGAGGGACTGTTGACGGCGGCCAGCGACACTCGTCCCTCATATGGCTCAAGCGAATCGCCGACCTCCCGCTCGGAGGCCTGTATGGCAACCATCGCCCCCCCTGCGGGCAGAGCGCCCATCAGACGTCCGCGAGCAGCCACCAGCCTGCACGCATCCTCGAGCGAGAACACCCCCGCCGCACATGCCGCGGCAATCTCGCCAAGCGAATGACCCGCCAGGTGATCGGGACGTATCCCCCATGCCTGGACCATCCGATACAGGGCCATCTCAAGCGCGAACAAACCCGCCTGCGCGAAGGTCGTGTCTTCCAGAAAATCGCGCCGGACCTCGGGCGAGCCGAGGAGCTCTCGATCTGGCGAGGATGCGCAATCGAAGCGACGATCTTCACCTCTTTCGCCAGAGCCGGCATCGCTGAATACCAAGTCCCCCAACGCACAACCCAGATGCCCATCGAAATGAGCGCACACTTCCTCGAATGCATTCCGGAAAACTGGAAACTGTCGCGCGAGTTCAGCGCCCATGCCCACGCGCTGGGCACCTTGACCGGTAAATAGAAGAGCAAGCCGGCCCGCGCCGCCAACACGACCGCGGACAACCTCTGAGCAGTCGAGACCCCGAGCGAGGATGCTGAGGCCGTCGAGCAGCCGGTCGCGATCTGAGCCCAACACGACGGCGCGCTGCTCCAGCTGCGCGCGGGCGGCAAGCGATAGCCCAACGCTCACGACGTCCAGCTCCGGCAGGCGCTCGAGGTGAGCCAGAAGCCTGCGCGCCTGCGCTTGAAGCGAGCGCTCGTCCTTGGCCGAAAGCACCCACGGAACAGCATCGAGCGCCTGCGCACCGCGCGCGCTCGTCGCAGCCGCGTACTCGGGTGCATCCAGACCACGCACCTGCTCGCCGGGCGCCTCCTGGAGAATCAGGTGCGCATTGGTTCCGCTGATGCCAAACGAGGAAACCCCCGCGCGGCGTGGCTTGCCGTTGCGCTCCCAGGGGAGCGCCTCGGTCAACAACGACACCTGAGCATCCGACCAGTCCACATGCTTTGAGGGCTGATCGACATGCAATGTCGACGGCAGCGCTCCGTGGCGCATCGCCATCGTCATCTTGATCACCCCGGCCACGCCGGCGGCCGCCTGGGTATGGCCGATGTTCGACTTGATCGACCCAAGCCACAGTGGAGCCTCGCGCGAACCGTCCTGCCCGAAGACAGACTGCAGCGCCTGCGCCTCGATCGGATCGCCAAGCCGAGTTCCCGTGCCGTGACCCTCGACGGCGTCCACCTCTCCCGCGCTCAGCCCAGCATTTGCGAGCGCCTGGCGGATCACCCTTTGCTGAGAGGGGCCGTTGGGTGCGGTCAAGCCATTGCTCGCGCCATCCTGATTGACGGCGCTGCCACACACCAGCGACAGGACGCGATGTCCGAGGCGCCGGGCATCGGAGAGTCGCTCGAGGACAATCATGCCGATACCCTCGGCCCAGCCGGTGCCGTCGGCGCTCTCGGCGAAGGACTTGCAACGACCGTCGATGGCAAGCGCTCGCTGACGAGAGAATTCCACGAACACGCCGGCGGTGCAGAGCACGGTCACCCCACCGGCAAGCGCCAGCGAACACTCGCCGCCGCGCAGTGCTCCGCAGGCGAGATGCAGCGCCACCAGGGAGGAGGAGCAGGCGGTGTCGATCGTCACCGCCGGGCCCTCCAAGCCGAGTGCGTAGGCAACTCGTCCGCAGGCCACACTCCCCGCGCTACCAGTGCCGATGTATCCCTCCAGCTCGCTCGGCGCCCCTCCCAGAAGGCGAGCCGCGTAGTCGCTGTACATAATGCCGCCGAACACGCCTGTCTGACTCCCTCGCAGTGAGAGTGGGTCGAT
The DNA here is from genome assembly GCA_963831995.1 of uncultured Solirubrobacterales bacterium. Taxonomy (GTDB): domain Bacteria; phylum Actinomycetota; class Thermoleophilia; order Solirubrobacterales; family Solirubrobacteraceae; genus Palsa-744. Next base: position 1,155,783 of record CAWHSI010000001.1, read on the forward strand.
GCCGGCATGCTCGAGCGCTTCCCAGGAGCTCTCAAGCAGAAGACGCTGCTGTGGATCCATCGCGAGCGCCTCGCGCGGACTGATGTCAAAGAAGCCCGCGTCGAACTCGAGCGCGTCGCGCAGGAAACCTCCCGCCCTCGTGTAGCTCGTGCCGCGATGATCCGGATCGGGGTCATAGAGGGCTTGTAGATCCCAACCCCGGTCGTCTGGGAACTGCGAGATCGCATCGCGCCCGGATATCACGAGCTCCCACAGCTCCTCCGGTGAGCTCACGCCTCCCGGGTAGCGGCAGGCCATACCCACGATCGCGATCGGGTCCTCTGAAAGCGTATGGCGCGGCGGTGTATGGGATACCGCACTCCCGCGGCCGGCGAGCTTCGCGAGCAGATGCCTGGCAAGCATGCTGGGGGTGGGATAATCGAAGACCACCGTGCTGGGAAGGCGCAGAGCACACGCGGCGTCAAGTCTGTTGCGAAGCTCGATTGCCGCCAGCGAGTCGAGCCCGAGCTCCTTGAAGGCTCGCCCCGGTTGGACCGGGGCCGACGTCGTGTGACCGAGCACCTCGGCTGTCTTCGCGCAAATGAAGTCGGTCGCGATCCTCTCACGGTCCTCACCTGAGACGCCGTCGAGTTGCACGATCAGCGAACCGGTGTGTTCAGCCATCGCGCGACGCGCGGGCAGTGCCACCAGTCCGCGCATCGGCGCCGGCAACGATCCACTGATGGCGTGCCGTCGCAAGACGAGTCCGTTGAAGCTGGCGGCCACCAGCAACGCCTCGTCCGCGCGCAGCGCACGATCCAGCAGCTCGAGGCCCTCCCGTGCGCTCAGCGGATCGACGCCTGTACGAGCCAGTCGCTCCCGCTCGGCGCGCGCAAGGGTGGCCGTCATGCCTATATCCGGAGACCAGGCGCCCCAGGCGATCGAGCTTCCGGCCAGACCCAGCCCCCGACGATGGACCGCAAGAGCGTCCAGGAAACTGTTGGCGGCCGCATAGCTTGCCTGCCCGGACGCCCCCAGCACCCCCGCCATCGAAGAAAACAACACGAAGGCCCGCAGGTCAAGATGGCTGGTAAGTTCGTGCAGGTGCCAGGCGGCGTCCATCTTGGGCGCGAGAACCCGATCCACACGCTCCGCGGTGAGTGAGCCGAGCGTCCCATCGTCGAGCACTCCGGCGGCGTGTATCACCGCGCACAGCGGATGCTCCGCTGCAATCGATTGGAGCAGCTCGCCCAGCTGGGATCGGTCTGACACATCGCAGGAGACGATCTTCACCTCCGCTCCCAGTTCCGCCAACTCACGCTGCAGCTGCTCGGCACCGGCGCCCTCAGTCCCCTGGCGACTGACGAGCAACAGCTCGCGCGCACCGTGCTCTGCCACCAGGTGCCTGGCGAGCAGCCGACCGAGTCCGCCCGTGCCACCGGTGATGAGCGTTGTGCCCTCGGCGAAGGAGAGATCAACGACCGTGTCGGACCCCGGCAGGCGTTTCAAGCGCGGGGCCAGCAGCTTGCCCTCGCGCAGAGCGAGGCGCGGCTCGTCGAAGCTCAACCCAAAATCAACAGCCCTCGACAGTGCTTCCCAGTTGACGGGCCGGTCTTCTATGTCGATCAGCGTGAAGCGACCTGGATGCTCGGTTTGCGCCGAACCGACGAGCCCCCATGCGGGTGAATCCGCCAGGGCATCGATATCCGCAGGTGCGTCGGGAGTCGGCGCTCCTGAAGTGAGCAACACCAAATGCGAGTCGGCAAAGCACTCCTCGAAGAGCCAGCTTTGCAACAGCTCCAGTATCTCGTGGGAGGTGTCGCGAGCAAGCTCGATCACCGTCGCCGCGGTCGTATCCGACGCCCCCCCTCCCATGTCGCGACACGAACTCGCCGCCTTCTCGACGAGCACGACAGAGGGAAGCTCGCCACCGCCTGCGATGCTCTCCTTCAGCGCGGCAAGATCGCGGAAGGACAGCACAGGTATGCCGACGTAGCGCAAGCGCCCTGCAAGGGCGCCGTTCACCTCCTCGAGCACCGCCCAGGAGCCGGCAGGGCTGTCCGCGTGCTCAACGAATGGCAACTCGCTCCAATCGACCCGATATAGCCCTTCGGCCGGGGAGAAGCCCCGAGCGGCGAACTGCCTGGGAGAGAGAACCCGCGTGACCAGCGAGCGCACGACGGCAACCATGCCTCCGGTCTCATCGGCCAGGACAAGCGACACCTCCTCGGGTGCGTTGCTCCTAAGACGAACCCGCACCCTGGAGGCTCCGGTCGCGTAAAGCTCGACGCCGTTCCAGGAGAAAGGCAAGCTCTGCTCGGCGCTCTCCCGCCGGTCACGGTCGCGGTCGAGGACCAGTGCGTGCAAAGCGCCATCGAGCAGCGCCGGGTGCAAGCCGAACGAACCCGCATTCAGCTGCTGGTCTTCGGGCAAAGCGCATTCGACAAACACATCCTCGCCACATCGCCATGCGGCCTTCGCCGTCTGAAAGACCGGACCGTAGTCAAGCCCCGAGGCGAACAGGTTCGTGTATAGGTCCTCGATCGCCACAGGCTCGCTCTCTGACGGAGGCCACTCGTGATCTTGGAGGGGAGCCATCAGCTCTCGCACCGAAGCTGCCCCCTGCCCGGCTGGACCGATCAGTCCGTGTGCGTGCCTGGTCCAAGCGTCGCCAGAGGCAGGTTCCAGGTGCATCTCGTGCTCCCCCCGCGCATAAACGTCAATCGGCCGCGCACCAGATTGATCCAGCTCGCCAACGGTCACCTGGAGCTGGATTCCTGCTCGCTCGGGCAGCACAAGGGGCTTCTCCATCGTCAGCTCGCACACCGCTGGACACCCCACGTGCGCGCCGGCGCGCAGCGCGAGCTCGAGCAGCGCCGTGCCCGCCAACACAGGTGCGCCGAGCACCGTGTGATCGGCAAGCCACGGTTGTGTCTGTAGCGACAAGCGCCCTGTAAACAGCCAGCCCCGATCGTCCGCCAGTGCGATGGCGGCACCAAGGAGCGGATGCTCGATCGCAGACTGGCCGGCCGCGAGGAGGTCTCCACCGCCGAGAGCATCTCCCTCGAGCCAGTATCGCTGACGCTGAAACGCGTACGTGGGCAGCGTGACACGCCGCCCGCCGGCATCCCCAAGCACGCCTGCCCAATTTACCTCCACACCTTTCACCCACAATGCCCCGATACTGCTCATCAGCGTTTCTGGCTCAGAATGCCCACCCCTCATCATCGATACCGCACAGCCCCAATCGCGCTCAGCCGCCGAGAGGCAGTCGTGAACCATCGCGCTGAGCACCGCATCGGGTCCCAGCTCCAGAAAGCTTCCAACCCCCCGGTCGGCGAGCCAGCCGACGCAGTCGCTGAAGCGCACCGTCTCGCGGGCATGACGCACCCAGTAGGCGGGGTCGCACATCTCCTCAAAGACACCAGATCCGGTGAGATTCGAGGCGATTGGAATCGTAGGCGCGCGATAGGAGAGACCGCTTGCAACCTCGGCGAACGGCTCGAGCATCGCATCCATCAACGGCGAATGAAATGCATGAGAAACGCGCAGGCGGGACGTCTTGCGCCCCTCTCGCCGCCAGGCTCCGGCGAGCTCGAGCACTGCCTGGCGCTCACCGGAGAGCACAATCGACGTCGGACCATTCACCGCCGCCAGAGCCACGCTCCCCTCGAGGCCCTCGAGCCGCGCGCGAGCCTCGAGCTCCGATGCCTGCACCGCCACCATCGCCCCCTCGCGCGGCAGATCGCTCATCAACCGTCCGCGCGCGGCGACAAGCGAACAGGCATCCTCGAGTGTGAGGATTCCCGCAACGTACGCGGCAGTGAACTCCCCAATCGAATGCCCGGCGAGGTAGTCTGGCCGCACCCCACACTTCTCGAGCACCCTGTACAGCGAGGCCTCGAGCGCAAACAGACCAGCCTGCGCAAAGGCAGTGTCATCCAGCAGGCTTGCCTGTTCGGGCGGCAGGTCAAGTCCGGGGCGAGCGAGGACGATCTCTTCCAACGAGCAGTCCAGGTGTCCGTCAAGCAAACCACAGATCTCCTCGAAGGAGTCCCTGAAGGTCGATGAGCAGGCGTGCAGCTCAGCGCCCATTCCCACACGCTGAGAGCCTTGACCTGTGAACAGAACCGCAACAGCCCTCCGGTCCCCCGCCGGCGCTCCGCGGATCACCCGGCCTGCGCTCTGGCCGTCCGCCAGCGCGCGCAGCCCCTCGAGCAACTGGTCACGGTCTCCTCCAAGCACGGCGGCGCGGTCGCTGAATTCAGTTCGATGGGCAAGTGAGAAACCAACATCTATGTCGCATGTCTCCGGCTCAGCTTGGAGGTGGGTGAGAAGACACCGCGCCTGGTCGCGCAACGCGGACTCCCCGCGCCCTGAGAGCACCCACGGCACAACCGGCAAGAGAACCGATCCGCCGGCGTCAGGTACCGCGACCGCATCGATGCCGGGGGGCGTACCGACGTCGGCTGCAGCCACGCCGGCCGGTCCGCCGACGGCACCGCATGCGACCTCGAACTCCATCGGCTCGGCCGGGCTGGCGCCAGCATGAGCAACCACGGCCGATCCGGACCTTGCGGGGAGAACGGCGTCCTGCACGACGTCGCGCATCGGGGACTCCTCGATTATCACGTGGGCGTTGGTGCCGCTGATCCCAAACGAGGACACGCCGGCGCGGCGTGGTCGTCCGTTGCGCCTCCAGGCTCGCTTACGGGTGAGCAGAGAGACCCCTCCCGAACTCCAGTCCACCTTCGTGGACGGCTCGTCCGCGTGCAACGTCGATGGCAGCGTCTCGTATTGCAATGCCATCACCATCTTGATCACTCCAGCCACCCCGGCCGCCGCCTGAGCGTGGCCGATGTTTGACTTGATCGATCCAAGCCACAGGGGATCCTGTCCCGCCTCGCGGTGCTGCCCGTAGGTCGCGAGCAGCGCCTGGGCCTCGATCGGATCGCCAAGCGCCGTACCCGTGCCGTGCGCCTCCACCGCGTCCACCTCGGTGGGCGCAATGCCAGCATTCTCGAGCGCATCTCTGATCACCCGCTGCTGCGACGGTCCGTTGGGAGCCGTCAGGCCATTGCTCGCGCCATCCTGATTGATCGAGCTGCCCCTGATCACCGCCAGCACCGGGCGGCCATGTCGTTGTGCATCGGAGAGGCGCTCCAGCACCAGAACCCCCACTCCCTCGGAGAATCCGGCGCCGTCGGCTGCCTCGGCGAACGACTTGCATCGACCGTCGCCAGCGAGACCGCCCTGGCGAGCAAACTCGACGAATACCCCAGGTGTTGCAAGGACCGTCACCCCCCCGGCGAGCGCCAGTGAGCACTCGCCGCTGCGCAGTGCCTGACAGGCGAGGTGGACGGCGACGAGCGACGAGGAACAGGCCGTGTCGACTGTGACCGCGGGGCCCTCCAAGCCGAAGCAATAGGCGACTCGACCAGATACGACGCTGCCGGAGCCCCCAACCCCCAGATAGCCCTCAACGCCGGCGGGTGCCCGTCGAGCGCCGACCGCCGCATAATCGTGGTACATCAAGCCCGCGTACACGCCCGTCTTGGTGCCTCTCAGCGAGGCCGGCTTGATCCACGCCGCCTCGATCGCCTCCCAGCTTGCTTCGAGCATCAATCGCTGCTGAGGATCCATCGCCAGCGCCTCGCGCGGGCCGATCTCAAAGAACGCGGGATCGAACTCCGTCGCATCGCGGATGAATCCACCTTCGCGCACGTAGGATGTGGAACTTCCTGTTGACTCGGGGCTCGCATAGTCGCCCAGGTCCCATCCGCGATCGCTCGGGAAGTCCGCGATTGCGTCCCGCTCGCCAGCCACCAGCTTCCACAGTTGCCCGGGGGAGCGCACGTCACCGGGATAGCGACAACTCATCCCGACGATCGCGATTGGCTCCTCCAAACTGCCGGGGCGCGATCTTGACACTCTGGGATGGGGGCGCATACCGTCGATCTCATCGAGCACGTGGAGAGCAAGCGAGGTGGGGCTCGGATAGTCGAACACAAGCGTCGCCGGCAACCGCAGTCCGGTCTCGGCCCCCAAGCGGTTGCGCAATTCGACAGCCATCAGCGAGTCGAACCCGAGGTCCTTGAAGGCGCTTCGCGCATCGATCGCACGTGTCGAGTCGTGACCGAGAACCGCCGCCACCTCGGTGATTACGACTTCAAGCGCAAAGCTTCGACGCTCGGCGTCCGACAGGCCTTGCAGTCTCTGTCTGAATTGTCGGCCACCGTTGTGCTTTGCCCGCGACGGGGGGACGCGCACCAGTCCCCGCAACAAGCTGGGAAGCGCCTGTGCCCGCGCCTGCGCACGAAGCACCGAGCCGTCAAGAGCAAGCGCGACCGGCTGTGGGTGGCGAGCCTGCAAGGCCGCGTCGAACAACCGCAGCCCCTCCTCCTGGGAGATCGCGCGCACCCCGGATCGGGCAAGACGCATGAGATCGGTCTTTGCGAGGTCGCCCGTCAGTCCACCGGCGTCTCCCCAAAGACCCCACGCGACCGAAACCGCGGTCAGTCCCTGCATCTGACGATTGGCCGCCAGCCCGTCCATGAAGGCGCTCGCCGCCGCATAGTTGCCCTGCCCCGGACTGCCCAGCACGCCGGCGGCGGAGGAGAACAACGTGAACATCGACAGGTCCAACTCCCGCGTCAGCTCGTGCAGATGCCAGGCTGCGTCCACCTTCGGCTCGAGCACCCGGTCGACATGTTCTGGTGTGAGCGACTCGATCACGCCATCTTCGATCAGCCCGGCAGCGTGCACGACCCCTCGCAGAGGACGATCCCCGGGAAGATCGGCTATCAGAGCCGCGAGCTCAGCGCGATCTGTGACGTCGCACGCGTGCACCGTCACCTCGGCTCCCAGCTCGATAAGTTCACGCTCGAGTTCGGCGGCACCCTCCGCGTCGCGTCCGCGACGACTGACAAGCAACAAGCGTGGCACCCCGTGATGGGTAACGAGGTGCCTCGCCACGGAGCCTCCCAGCTTTCCCGTGCCGCCCGTGATGAGCACCGTACCCTGGAGGTCGGGATGCATCAGACCATCGCCACCGTCCTGCTCGACAGCCATAGGCATCAGTCGCGGCTGCAGCAGCTCGCTCTTGCGTACAGCAAGCTGAGCCTCCCCGGCGGCCAGCGCACTCCTCAGCAGATCTTCGGAAACCGCCTCACCGTCGTCGAGATCCAAAAGACAGAAGCGGCCGGGATGCTCTGATATGGCGGAGCGGATCAGACCCCACACCGAGGCCGCAACGGGATCGGGGGGAGCGTCACCTGCGCCGACACGCATCGCTCCACGTGTCGCAAACACCAGTCGAGCGCCGGCGTACTGCTTATCTGCAACCCACATCTGCGCCAACGCGAGCACACGCTTGACAGCCACATGGGTCGCTTCGGGTATCGCGGCGTGGGCAGCATCGGGCCTCCCCGCACGCGATGCGCCAGAACTCTCACCGTGCACCCACGTGCAGTCCACGATCACGGCGCCTGGAGCGTCGCGCCCGTCCGCGATCGCCTCACCCAGCGACGACAGATCGGGGTGGACTTCGAGCTTCGATTCGCCCGCACCGAGGATCGAGGCGTCGGCGCCAATCAGCGCGATCTCCTCGGCGCTGTGATCCTCCGCGTCTCGAAGCCGCGTCCAATCGAGGCATAGCAGCGGACTAGGCCCGTGCATCCGCGCTCCTTCGAGCTGCTCGGCAGATACCGGTCGCGTCGTCAACGAGCGCAGCGACGCGACCTCCTCGCCATGCTCGTCCGCGATGGCCACGCACATGGCGCTCCGTCCGCTGGAGCGGAGACGAGCTCGTAGATTCACGGCCCCCGTCTGCCTCAGATGGACTCCGCTCCAGGAGAAAGGCAGAACAACGCGGCCGTCCTCGTCAGCTCGCTCGGCGGAGTCGGAAATCTCTCCTGGATCCAGCATGGCGCCGGCATGCAGCACCGCATCGAGCAACGCCGGATGCAACCCGAATCGACCTGCCTGCTCGCGCTGCTCGTCGGGGAGCCTCGCTTCGGCGAACAGCTCCTCGCCGCGCCGCCACGCGCCACACAAACCTTCAAAGACGGGACCATATTCAAGGCCGCGCGTGGCGAGACGACCGTATAGGTCCTCGACGTCGAGCTCAACCGCGCCGATCGGAGGCCACTCGCCACCGACGGGCTCCATCCCGGCTCCGCTCGACGGTCCTGTGGCTGCCACCTCGGGCACGGAGGGCATCAGAACACCGGTGGCGTTGCGCGTCCACGACTCCTCGCCCATGGAGAGGCCCCGGAGATCGAGGACGTCTCCACGAGAATGGATGCTCAGAACCCGGGCGCCCGATTCCTCAGGCTCTCCGACCGATATCTGCACCAGCGTCTCGTTCTCCTCCGAGAGCGTCACCGGCGTCTCCAGGACCAACTCGTGCACGTATCCGCAATCGAGCTGAGCGCCGACGTACAGCGCAAGCTCGAGCAGTGCGCTCCCGGGAAGCAGCACCACGCCCATCGCCACATGATCTGAAAGCCAGGGATGGGTTCGCAGAGAGAGCCGGCCGGTGAACAGCCATTTTCGGTCCTCGGCGATCGTCATGGCGGCGCTCAACAGCGGGTGGTCGGTGAGACGCGCGCCTGACGCTCGCGCGCCGTGCCCAGCACCAGCGGGCCCTTCAAGCCAATGACGACTCCGCTGGAACGCATAGGTGGGCAACGACACATCCCGGTCATTGCCGCCACCAAGCACCTCCTCCCAGGAAACCTCTGCCCCGTGCACGAACACCTCCGCCAAGGACCGCAGGAAGCGCGCCACGTCCCCATCTCCGCGGCGGAGCGACCCCGTGACAGACACGGACCCAAACGCACCGTCGCACTCGTCGACTATTTCCTGCACCCCAGCCGCGAGTACAGGGTGCGGACCAACCTCGACGAACGAGCGACGTCGTTCGGAGAGCAGCATACGCACGACGGGATCGAGTTGGACCGGCTCGCGCAGGTTGCGATACCAGTAGGCGGCATCGAGTTGAGCGGTATCGATCAACCCACCCGTAACCGTGGAGAAGAAGGGCACCTCGCCGGAGCGCGGGGTTATCGAGGAGAGCCCGTCGAGCAGCTCGTCGCGTACCTGCTCGATCTGAGTGGAGTGCGCCGCATAGTTCACGTCGATCTTGCGTGCCCTCACGTCCTCGACCGCACAGGCCGACAGCAGCTCGGCGAGCGCGTCGGAGTCACCTGAGAGGACAAGCGAGCGCGGCCCGTTCACCGCGGCAACACACAAACGCCCGGCCCATCGAGCAAGCAGCTGCTCGCTCGCATGAGCCCCAAGCGATATCGACACCATGCCGCCGCGCCCGGCAAGTCGTTGCAGCACATGACTGCGCAGCGACACCACACGAGCCGCGTCCTGCAGCGAAAGGCCCCCCGCGACGTGAGCCGCGGCGATCTCTCCCTGAGAGTGGCCGACCACCGCCGCGGGGCACACACCACAGGCACGCCAAAGCGCCGCCAGCGAAACCATCACCGCGAACAACACCGGCTGGACCACGTCCACCCGGTCCAGACCAGGTGCCCCTTCCGCACCCTTGAGCACGTCGAGCAACGACCAATCGACGAACGGCGCCAGGGCCTCGGCGCACTCGTCTATGCACTGGGCGAACACAGGCGATCCATCCAGCAGCTCCAGCGCCATGCCCGCCGATTGCGAACCCTGGCCCGGGAATAGAAATACGACCTGCTCGTCGGCACCGACGCCGCAAACGACGTTGGCTGGCGAATCGCCACGCTCGAGCGCGCTCAATCCGGCGAGCAGCTCCTGCCGATCGCCACCGAGCACCACCGCGCGGTCGGTGAACCGCGATCGACGCGCAAGCGCGTGTCCCACATTGCCGACGTCCAGCTCAGGCTGCTCACGAACATGCGCAAGCAGCCTCCGCGCCTGGCCGCGCAAAGCCTCCGAGCCACGTCCGGAGATCACCCATGGGATGAGAGCCACATTTGTGAGAATGGCCTCCGGTCGCTCGCCAAGTTCGGGTGTGTTTGTTGTGAGTGTTGGTGTTGGTGGTTCTTCGAGAATCACGTGTGCGTTGGTGCCGCTGATTCCGAACGATGAGACTGCCGCGCGGCGCGGCTGTCCGGTGTCCGGCCACGGGACTTGCTCTCCCAGCAGCGACACCGCGCCCGCCGACCAGTCGACCTGTCTGGAGGGCTCCTCGGCGTGGAGGGTCTTGGGCGCGATGCCATGACGCATCGCCATCGTCATCTTGATGACGCCCGCGACCCCGGCGGCGGCCTGGGTGTGGCCGATGTTCGACTTCACCGAGCCCAGCAGCAGCGGGTGGCCCTCCGGACGGTCCTGTCCATAGGTGGCCAGCAGTGCTTGAGCCTCGATCGGGTCACCGAGTCGCGTGCCCGTTCCATGCGCCTCGACCACGTCCACATCGCTGCTTGACAGGCCCGCGTTGGCTATCGCCTGGCGAATCACCCGCTGCTGGGACGGCCCATTGGGCGCCGTCAAGCCATTGCTCGACCCGTCCTGGTTCACGGCGCTACCACGTAGGAGTGCGAGCACGCGGTGGCCGAGACGCTGTGCCCGCGAGAGCGGCTCCAGGGCGACCACGCCGATACCCTCGGCCCAGCCGGTGCCATCGGCATTCTCGGAGAACGACTTGCAGCGCCCATCCGGCGCGAGCCCGCGCTGACGAGAGAACTCGACGAATACATCGGGCATGGAGAGAACGGTCACCCCACCGGCGAGCGCGAGCGAGCACTCCCCGTCGCGCAAAGATCCGCAGGCGAGATGCATCGCCACAAGCGATGAGGAGCAGGCCGTATCGAGCGTGACCGCCGGACCCTCAAGGCCAAGCACATACGCCACCCGCCCGGAGGCGATGCTGCCGGCGCTGCCCATCCCGATATAGGCCTCCAGATCATGGGGCACGACCCCCTTCAGGCGCATGCCGTATTCGTGATACATCACACCACTGAACACGCCGGTCTGACTACCGCGCAGCGCGAGCGGATCGATGCCTCCGTATTCCAGCGCCTCCCAGCATGCTTCCAGCAACAACCGTTGCTGCGGATCCATCGCCAGCGCCTCGCGCGGGGAGATCCCGAAGAAGTCCGGATCGAACTCCAGGGCGTCGATGAGGAACCCTCCCTCCCGGGTGTAGCTCGTTCCGGGCCGGTCGGGATCGGGATCGTATAGGGACTGCACGTCCCAACCGCGGTCCTCGGGGAACATGGAGATCGCGTCGCCACCGGCCAACAACAACTCCCACAAATCCTCGGGAGAACTCACCCCGCCCGGGTAGCGACAGGCCATCCCTACGATCGCGATCGGCTCCTCGCTGCGCAAGGACCTCGACGGTGCGCGAGCGACCGCCTGGAGACCACCGAGGAGCGCCCCGAGCAAGTGCTCGGCGAGCGCGGCTGGACTCGGGAAATCGAAGATCAGCGTGGCGGGCAAACGCAAACCGCACAGCGTGTCCAGACGGTTGCGCAACTCCACCGCCGCGAGCGAATCGAACCCAATCTCCTTGAACGCCCGCCGCGACTCGATCGCCGCCGAGGAGGAATGACCGAGAACGGCCGCGGTCTCGCGTCGAACCAACTCCAACACGATGCCCTCACGCTCCTCCCGCGAAGCGCTCCTCAAGCGTTCGACGAGCGAACCATCCGCCCTTCGCGACGCGCCGCCTCGCACGGGCACCCTCACCAAACCCCTCAGAACGGGCGGCAACGATCCCCTCGACGCAATTGCACGCAACGCGCCCACGTCCAGTCGGGCTGCCGCCAGCACCGGCGACTCGCCCCCAAGCGCGGCATCGAACAACCGCAATCCTTCGTCAACGCTCAACTCCCCCATACCACCGCGCGCCAGCCGCTCCCGATCGGTATCCGAGAGCGAGGCAACCATCCCCGCCTCAGAGGACCACGCACCCCAAGCAATCGACAATCCCGGCAGGCCCAGCGCACGACGATGAACGGCAAGCCCATCCAAGAAGCGGTTCGCCGCCGCATAGGCACCCTGCCCCGGACTACCGATCAAACCCGCCACCGAGGAAACCAACACAAACGCACACAAATCCAACCCGGCGGTCAACTCATGCAAGCCCCACGCCGCATCGACCTTCGGGGCAAACACACGCGCCAACCGCTCCTCGGTCAAGGAACCAAGAACCCCATCATCGAGCACACCCGCCGCGTGAACCACGCCCCGCAGCGGACGCTCACGCGGGATCGAACCCAGCAACAGCTCCAACTGCGCACGATCACTCACATCGCATGCGGCGATATTCACCTGCGCACCGAGCTGCGCCAGCTCCATCGCAAGCTCCACCGCGCCGGGCGCCTCCTCGCCCGCGCGACTGACGAGCAGCAGATGGCGAACACGGTGCTCGCTGACCAGGTGCTTGGCGAACACCGCACCCAAACCACCCGTACCACCCGTCACCAACACAGTGCCCTCGTCGCCCACGCCGTCGAAATCCGACAAGCCGGAGAAATCGACCGTCTCCCCGCCCGGAGCCCCGCACCGCAACAGGCGAGGAGCCAACACCCGCCCGTCGCGTAGCGCAAGCTGAGCCTCACCCCTGTCCCGCGCGAGACCTAGCGCCACGCGCAGCGCCTCCCAACTCTCCCGATCGTCCTGCACATCCACCAACACGACACGACCCGGATGCTCGGACTGCGCCGAGCCCACCAGCCCCCACACGGGCGATCCGATCAATCCGGAGAGCGCCTCCCCACCTTGCCCGGTGAGCGCGTCGCGGGCCACCAGCACCAAACGCGCGTCCGCCCACGACTCCTCGAGCAACCACTCGCCCAGTAATCCCAGCACCTCGCCGGCGCCCGCCCGCGCAAGATCGGGAACCGACGCCGCCGGCGCACCACGCTCCAAGCCCATACCGACTCCTCGCGCGTCCGCAAGCACGACGGAGGGACAGGGCTCCCCGGCCTCGACCGCCGACTTCAAATCCGCCAACGCCGGATGGACGACCGGCGATAGTCCAGCCTCACGCAGGCCCCGCGCCAGCGCGCTCTGCTCGCCGCCCAGCACGACCCATGAATCGAAATCCTCGAGCGCCTCGGCCGAGCCGTCGGCCCCCTGGGCCGGCGCCAGCTCGGTCCACTCCAGCCGATAGAGAGCATCGCTCTCGGTCCCACCGGCCCGCGCCAGCTGCTCCGCCGAGACGGGCCTGATCGCCAGGGCGCCCACGACGCCCAGCGCTCGACCGTCCCCGTCGGCCAGGGCCAGCGAGAGATGACCGTCGCCGCTCGGTGCCAGACGCACACGCAAACGCTCCGCGCCGCTCCCGTACAACTCGACATCGCGCCAGGAAAAGGGCAGGCCGGCGGATGCGCCGTCCTCGCGCTCGTCGATCTCGTGCCCCAGCGCGTGCAGCGCGGAATCCAGCAACGCCGGGTGCAGCGAGAACCGCTCGCGCTCTGCGGTCCCCCCATCGGGCAGAACGCACTCGACGAACAGCTCCTCGCCAAGGCGCCAGGCCTGCACCACCCCCTGGAACGCCGGTCCGTAGTCGAGCCCCAGCTCGAACAGACGCGCATAGAGCCGATCCACATCCAGCGGCTCCGCGCCGGCGGGGGGCCAGGCGCCGGCGGGCAGCGCAACCAGACCCTCCTCTGACGGTCCGGCAGCGGCCGTCAGCGATCCGTGCGCGTGACGCGTCCACACGCCGTCGAGGCCCCCCTCGCCGAGCTCGCGCTCACGGCGCGCGTAGATGTCAAGCGGACGAGCCCCGGACGCATCCTGCTCTCCGATCGACAGCTGCAGCTGCACACCGCCCGCCTGTGCAAGCACGAGCGGCGACTCAAGCACCAGCTCGCGCACCCGCTCGCAGCCGACCAGGCCGCCAGCGTGCAATGCCATCTCGAGCAGGGCCGTGCCCGGCAGCAGAGCACTGCCCATCGCCGCGTGATCGCTAAGCCACGGCTGCTCGCGCAGAGACACGCGTCCGGTGAACAGCCAGCCGCGCTCCTCGCCCAGCGCCACCGCGGCTCCGAGGATCGGATGCTCCACCGGTACCTGGCCGACCGCCTCGGGATCGCCAGCCCTCCCCTGCGCCTGGAGCCAGTAGCGCTCGCGCTGAAAGGCATACGTCGGCAGCGCGATCGGCGGCGCGCCTGTCCCGCCCAGCACGGAGCTCCAATCGACCTCGACGCCGTCGGCCCACAGCGCCGAGACGGCGCTCAGCAGCGTTTGCGGCTCGGGGCGCTCGCCGCGCAGCGCGGGTACGGCACGAACCGGCGCCGCGGCTCGATCGGCCAGGCAGTCCTGGACCATCGCGCTCGCCACGCCGTCCGGACCGAGCTCCAGGAATCCGCTGACACCCTCCTCGCCCAGCCATCGCACGCCGTCGGCGAAGCGCACGGTCTCGCGCGCGTGTCGCACCCAATAGTCCGCCGAGCGGATCTCCTCGCCGGCGGGCAGCCCGCTGAGGTTGGAGACGATCGGGATCGTCGGCTCGCGATAGGAGAGGGAGCGCGCGCGCTGCTCGTACTGCTCGAGCATCGCGTCCATGCGCGGCGAGTGAAACGCATGCGAGACGCGCAGCCGCTTGGTCTTGCGCCCCTCTCGCTCCCACATGCCGGCGAGCTCCAGCACCGCGTCGTGCTCGCCGCTGAGCACAACCGCTTCGGGACCGTTGACCGCCGCCAGCGCGAGAAGCTGCTCCCTGCCGGCCAGCTGAGCGCGCACCTCCGCCTCGGTTGCCTGCACCGCGACCATCGCGCCGCCCTCCGGCAGCGCCCCCATCAGCCGTGCCCTCGCCGCCACCAGCGCACACGCATCCTGCAGCGAGAGCACGCCGGACACATGGGCCGCCGCGAGCTCGCCGATCGAGTGGCCGAGCAGGAAGTCGGGCCGCAGGCCCCACGACTCAAGGACCCTGAAGAGCGCGACCTCCAGCGCGAACAGCCCGGGCTGGGCGAAGGTGGTGCGATCCAACTGAGAGCCCTCGGGCTCGCCGTCAGCGACCGGCGGCGCCGAGGCCGGATCGACCCCAGCGCCGCCGGTCGCCTCGCCGGCTCTAAACACGACCTCCCGCAGCGAGCACTCCAGATCGGAGTCCAGCTGCGCGCACACCTCGTCGAACGCGCTCCGGAACACCGGCAGCGCCCCGTACAGCTCGCGGCCCATCCCCTGGCGCTGGGCGCCCTGGCCCGCGAACAGGAACGCGACCCGTCCCGCCTTCGCGCGCGGGCGCCCCTGGATCACGCCGGCGCCCGCGTGTCCGCCCGCCAGTGCGCTCAACCCCTCGATCAGCTCCTCGCGACGCTCGCCGACGATCGCGGCACGGTGCTCGTGGCGCGGGCGCCGCGCAAGCGCGCGCGCGACCTGGACGGGCTCGAGCTCGGGGCGCTCGATCAGAAACTCGCGCAGCCGCATCGCCTGCCCGCGCAGCCCATCGGCGCCGCGCCCCGAGAGAACCCAGGGCAGCGCTCCGATCGGCGCGTCCTCGGAGCTGGCGATGTCCGCGGACGGCGCCTGCTCGGGCGCCTCCTCGAGGATCACGTGCGCGTTGGTGCCGCTGACGCCGAACGAGGACACTCCCGCGCGGCGCGGCTGCGTGCCCCTCGGCCATGGACGCTCCACGCCGAGCAGCGACACCGCCCCTTCGCTCCAATCGACCTGGCGCGAGGGCTGCTCAGCGTGCAGTGTGCGGGGCAGCACCTCGGCCCTCATCGCCATCGCCATCTTGATCACGCCGGCGACCCCGGCGGCGGCCTGCGTATGGCCGATGTTGGACTTGATCGACCCGAGCCACAGCGGCTGCTCCCCGCGCCGCTCCCGACCGTAGGTCGCAAGCAGCGCCTGCGCCTCGATCGGATCGCCGAGCGTCGTGCCGGTGCCGTGACCCTCGACCGCCTCGACATCCTCGGCGCTCAGCCGGGCGCTGTCCAGCGCCTGGCGGATAACACGCTGCTGGGAGGGGCCGTTGGGCGCCGTCAAGCCGTTGCTCGCGCCGTCCTGGTTGATCGCGCTGCCGCGCACCAGCGCCAGCACCGGGTGGCCGAGGCGCGTCGCATCCGAGAGCCGCTCGACCGCCAGCAGACCGGCGCCCTCCGACCAGCCGGTGCCGTCGGCGCCGTCCGCGTAGGACTTGCAGCGACCGTCGCGGGCGAGACCGCGCTGGCGAGCGAATTCCACGAACACGCCGGGCGTCGAGAGCACGGTCACACCACCGGCGAGCGCCAGCTCGCACTCGCCGCGACGCAGCGCGGCGCAGGCCAGGTGCAGGGCGACCAGCGAGGAGGAGCAGGCGGTGTCCACCGTCACCGCCGGCCCCTCGAAGCCGAGCTGGTAGGCCACGCGCCCGGACGCGATGCTGCCGGCGCTGCCCATCCCCAGATAGGCCTCGATGTCCCCGGGCACCGCCCCGTTCAGGCGCCCGCCGTAGTCGTGGTACATCACACCCGCGAACACGCCGGTGGAGCTGCCGCGCAGCGACGCCGGATCGATATTCGCGTATTCGAGCGCCTCCCAGGCGCATTCGAGCAGCAGTCGCTGCTGCGGGTCCATCGCCAGCGCCTCGCGCGGAGCGATCCCGAAGAACCCCGCGTCGAACTCCGCCACGTCGGCGAGAAAACCGCCCTCGCGCGTGTATGTCCTGCCGGCCCGGTCGGGATCGGGGTCGTACAACCGCGCCAGGTCCCAGCCGCGATCCTCCGGGAACCCCGAGATGCCGTCCTTGCCGCCGGCCACCAGCTCCCACAACTCCTCAGGCGAGGCCACGCCGCCGGGGTAGCGGCAGCTCATGCCGACGATCGCGATCGGCTCGTGCTCGCGCTCGCGCGCCTCGCGCAGGCTGCGGCGCGCCTGGCGCAGGTCGACCGTTACGCGCTTGAGATAGTCGAGGTATTGCTCGTTGTCGGGCTCTGACATGTCGATTCCTCGCGGACCTCGCCGGCCGCTAGAGGACCCCCAGCTCGCGGTCGATCAGCTCGAACACCTCTTGTGCGCTGGCGGCGCTGAGATCCTCGTCCTCATCCTCGCCCTCGCCCGTGTCCCGCCCCGGCTCCGCGCTCAACGTGGACAGCAGCGCCTGCAGCCGCGCCGTGACCTTCGCCCGCGCAAAGTCGTGCGCGGCGATCGAGGAGAGCCTGCGCTCGAGCTCGCGAAGCTCCGCATCCACGGACGCCGAGGAGGCCCCGGAGTCGCGCTCCAGCTCCTGCAGCACCCGCTCGACGATCGCAGCCGACGTTGGATGGTCGAACGCAAGCGTCGCGGGCAGTCGCAATCCGGTCTCGGCGCTCAGGCGGTTGCGCAGCTCAACCGCGGCCAGCGAGTCCAGCCCAAGCTCCTTGAAGGCCTGCTTGGGATCGATCGCATCCGGTGAGGCATAGCCGAGCACGGCCGCCACCTGCGCGAGCGTGAGCTCGAGCGCCACACGCGAGCGCTCCGGCTCGGAGATGCCCGACAAACGTAGGCGCGAGGCCTCTTTGTGTCTTGCAAGCGCGCCGGCGGCCGCGGGCACGCGAATCACATCGCTCAACACCGCCGGCAGGCGCCCGGCCCGCGCCTGTGCGCGCAGCTCGCGACGATCGAGCGCAAGCGCGCTCGTCACGGCGTGCTCGCCCGCACAGGCCATGTCGAAGAGCTCGAGCCCCCGCTCGACCGAGAGCATTCCCAGGCCGGCCCGCGCGATGCGCCCGCGATCGGCTACGGCCAGCTGGTCGATCATGCCGCCGGCTTCGGACCATGGCCCCCAGGCGATCGAGACGGCGGTCAGGCCGCGTGCTCGACGATGTTGCGCGAGCGCGTCCAGGAAGGCGTTGGCGGCCGCGTAGTTGCCCTGACCGGAGGCCCCCAGCGTGGCGGCGACCGAGGAGAACATCACGAAGGCCGACAGCTCGATTCCCTCCGTGAGCTCGTGCAGGTGAAGCGCGCCATCGAGCTTGGGCGCGAGCACGCGGTCGAGTCGCTCGGGCGTCAGGGCGTGCAGCACGCCGTCGTCGAGCAGACCGGCGAGGTGGATCACGGCACCCAGGGGCGCGTCTTTGGGGACCGCCTCGAGCAGCCGCGCGACCTGCTCGCGCTCGCACACGTCGCACGCCTCGATGCTCACGCTCGCTCCCAGCTCGGCCAGCTCGGCTTCGATCTGCGCCGCGCCCTGTGCCGATGAGCCCTGGCGGCTGGCGAGCACGAGGTTGCGCACACCGTGCGCCGAGACCAGATGGCGTGCCAGCAGCGCCCCGAGCGCGCCGGTGCCACCGGTGATCAGAACGGTTCGGTGCGAGTCGAAGCTTGCGCTCGGGCGCGCGGCGGGAGCGGCGAGGGCGGATTTCGCCGCCCGGGTCAGGCGCGGGAGCAGTGCGCCGCCGTCGCGCAGCGCCAGCTGCGGCTCGTCTGAGGCGAGCACGCGCGGGAGCGCGCGCAGGGACGGCTCGGCGTCGTCCGTGTCGATCAGCGCAAACCGACCCGGATGCTCGGACTGGGCCGCGCGCACCAAGCCCCACAACGGCGCCTGCGCCAAGCCCCGAACTTCCTCGCCGTCCTCGACGGCCAGCGCCCGGCTGGTCACGAAAACCAGGCGAGAGCTCGCGAGTCGCTCCTCGGCGATCCAGGCCTGCATCGTGGCAAGCGCCCATCGAGACAGCGCGTGCGCGCCACCTGCCAGCTCGCTCGAGCAGGTCGAGGTCTCGGTCGAGCCGCTCGGGTTCTCGGTCGAGCCCGTCGAGGCCTGGCCGTCGATCGCAAAGCCGGCGATCGCAACCTCCGGCGATGGCGCGCCCGCTCGCACAGACTCGATCAGAGAGGCGAGATCGTCGTAGCGCGTCGCCGGGCTGCCCGGCGCGCCGAGCCGGTCCGCGATCGCGCCGGCAACCTCGCCCAGAATCGCCGTCGCCCGTTCTGCCTCGCTCTCGACCGGATGGAGCGTGGCGGGCAGCCAGCTCGAGTCGAACCGGTGTGCGTCGCGCTCGCCCTCGACGCCGCCCGCAGATCCCGGCGCGAGCGGGCGCAGCGTCAGCGAATCGACGCTCAGCACCGGTGAGCCGTGCTCGTCGACCACCGCGAGAGCGACGGCGTCGGTTGTGGTGGTGGTGGTGGTGGAGGAGGAGGAGGAGGAGGAAGGGGAGGAGGAGGAGGAGGGGGAGGCGGCGGCGGAGACGCGCACGCGCAGCCTGGACGCTCCGGACGCGTGCAGGCGCACCCCCTGCCAGGAGAACGGCACCGTCGGCGCAGCCTCCTCGCCGCTCGCCTCCATGCCCGCAAGCGCATGCAGCGAGGCGTCAAGCAGGACCGGATGGAGCGCGAACTCGCTGCCGACGCTCACGTGTCCCTCGGGCAGCGACACTTCGGCGAAGACCTCCTGCTCACGCCGCCACGCGCCGACGACGCCCCTGAACAGCGGTCCGTATTCCAGGCCGCGCTCGGCCAGACTTTCGTACATGCCCTCGACGTCGAGCTCGAGCGAGCGCGCCGGTGGCCAATCGCCGACCGAGGCCTGTGCGGCCGCCGGGTCCGCACGGCCCAGCAGCCCGCTTGCGTTGCGCGTCCACGACCCATCGAGATCCATGCCTTCGTCGAGGCCGCCGCCAGCGCGCGAGAAAATCTCCACCGTGCGAGGCGCAGACCCATCCTCGGGGCCGAGCGAGACCTGCAGGTGGGCCTCGCCGCGCTCGGGGATCCACAGGGGGGCCTCCAGGGTCAGCTCCTCGACCGTGTCGCAGTCGACTTCGCCGGCCGCGTGCATCGCCAGCTCGAGGAGTGCCGCGCCCGGCACGAGCGCGGCGCCGCCAACCACGTGGTCGGCCAGCCATGGGTGGGACTGCAGGGATATGCGCCCGGTCAGAACTCGACCCCGTCCGTCGGCGAGAGCGACCGCGGCGGCGAGCAGGGGGTGCTCGACGGCCGTTTGACCAAGCCGGCCCGGGCCGGCGGATTGGCGCGAACCGTCGAGCCAGTAGCGCGTGCGCTGGAACGGATAGCCGGGAAGCTCGACGCGCTCGACGTCCGCTTGCTCGAACAGGGCGCTCCAGCGCACCGCCGCCCCGCCGACCCACAGCTGCGCAAGCGCGCCGTGCAGGCTGCGAGTCTCCTGCTGGCCGCGGCGAAGAACCGGCACGCTCAGCACGGGCGCGTCCTGCTCGCCCGAGTCCGCTTCGAGGCATTGCCGGCAGATCGCGCTCAGGGCGCCGTCCGGCCCCAGCTCCAGGAAACGGTCCACGCCCCTCTCCGCCAGCCACGCGATCCCGCCGGCGAAGCGAACGGTCTCGCGTGCGTGGCGGACCCAGTACTCGGCGCGGCAGAGCGCGTCCGGGTCCACCTCTGCGCTCAGGTTCGAGACGACCGGAATCGTGGGTGGCGCATAGGCGATGTTCCGCGCGACAGCCGCGAAGCGCTCGAGCATCGCGTCGATGCGGGGCGAGTGAAAGGCATGCGACACTCGCAACCGCGTGGTCTTGCGTCCACGCTCCCGCCACATCCGCTCCGCCTCGAGGACGGCGTCCCGATCGCCTGAGAGCACGATCGAGTCGGGCGCGTTCACGGCGGCGAGGGCGAGCTTGCCCTCCTGCTCGGCCAGCGACTGCAGCGCCTCCGCCTCCGACGCCTGGATCGCGACCATCGCGCCGCCGGCGGGCAGCTCGCCCATCAGCGTGCCGCGGGCGGCGACGAGCCTGCACGCGTCGGAGAGCGTGAACACACCGGCCACGTGCGCCGCGACAAGCTCGCCAACCGAATGTCCGATCAGGTAGTCCGCGGTCACCCCAAGGCTCTGAAGCAGCCGAAACAGCGCCAGCTCGAGCGCGAACAGGCCCGCCTGAGTGAAGGCTGTGCGGTCGAGCTCGCCCAGCGACTCGGCTCCGTCGGGCTCGCCCCGCGACGCCGGATCGGCAAAGACGACCTCGCGCAACACGCCGTCCAGGTGCTCGTCGAACTGCTCGCAAGCCGCGTCGAACGCCTGCCTGAACACCGGGAACGCCCCATACAGCTCGCGCCCCATCCCCACTCGCTGCGCACCCTGGCCGGTGAACAGGAACGCCAGTCCGCCGCGGCTTGCGGCCTCGCCCCCCGGCGACTGGATTGCGCAACCGGCGGGACGCGCGTGGGCGATCGCGCGAAGGCCTTCGAGCAGCTCCTCGCGAGATCCCCCGATCGCGGCGGCCCGGCACTCCAGGGCCGACCTGCGGGTCAGCGAGTACGCGACGTCGGCCAGCTCCAGAGTGCAGTCCGCGGCAAGCCGCTCGCCGAGCCGCTCCGCCTGCTCGCGCAGGCTCCACGGGCTGCGCGCGGAGAGCACGAACGGGAGCGCGCTTGCGTCAGGCCTGCTTGCGGTCCCGCTCTTGCCCTGCGCCACATCCGCCGCCGGTGCCTCCTCGAGGATCACGTGGGCGTTGGTGCCGCTGATCCCGAACGAGGAGACCCCGGCGCGTCTGGGCGCGTCGGGGCGTGCTGTCCAGGGCACTTGCTCGTGCAGCAGCGCC
The DNA here is from genome assembly GCA_963831995.1 of uncultured Solirubrobacterales bacterium. Lineage (GTDB taxonomy): Bacteria > Actinomycetota > Thermoleophilia > Solirubrobacterales > Solirubrobacteraceae > Palsa-744. The sequence continues at coordinate 1,177,187 of CAWHSI010000001.1, forward strand.
AGAGCGCCGCTTGACCAGTCGATCTCTTGCGAGGGGTTTTCCGCGTGCAGGGTGCGCGGCAGCAGTTCGTGCTTCAGCGCCATCGCGATCTTGATGACGCCGGCGACGCCGGCGGCGGCTTGGGTGTGGCCGATGTTGGACTTGATCGAGCCGAGCCACAGATTCTGTCCCTGGCGATGTTGCCGTCCGTAGGTGGCGAGCAGTGCCTGGGCCTCGATTGGATCGCCGAGCTTGGTGCCGGTGCCGTGCGCCTCGACCGCGTCGACGTCCTGGGGGGTCAGCCCGGCGCTCGCCAGCGCGTCGGCGATCACGCGTTCCTGGGCGAGTCCGCTGGGCGCGGTCAGGCCGTTGCTGGCGCCGTCCTGGTTGATCGCGCTGCCACGCACGAGCGCGAGCACGTCGTGACCGAGCCGCCTCGCGTCGGACAGGCGCTCCAAGGCGAGCAGGCCGACGCCCTCACCCCAACCGGTGCCGTCGGCCTCCGCGGCAAAGGACTTGCAACGTCCGTCCGAGGAGAGGCCTCGCTGCCGCGCGAACTCTACGAACATCACCGGGTCGGCCATGACCGTCACCCCGCCGGCCACGGCCAGCGAGCACTCTCCCGCACGCAATGCCCGGCAGGCCAGGTGCAGCGCGACGAGCGAGGAGGAGCAGGCCGTGTCCAGGGAGATCGCCGGCCCCTCCAGGCCGAAGGTGTAGGCGAGGCGACCGGACGCGACGCTGGGAGCCTCGCCGGTCAGCCTGTAGCCGCCGGTGAGCTCGGCGCCCGCGCCGGACAGCTGACCATAGTTGAAGGAGCTGATCCCGGTGAACACGCCGGTGCGGCTGCCCCGCAGCTCGCGGGGGTCGAGCCCGGCGTGCTCGAACAGCTCCCAGGCGGCTTCCAGCAGAATCCGCTGTTGCGGGTCCATCGCCAGCGCCTCGCGCGGGGAGATGCCGAAGAAGGGAGCGTCGAATTCGTCGGCGTCGTGCACGAACCCACCGCGAGCGCTCCCCGCCGATTCGAGCTCGGGCACGCCGAGCTCGTCGAGCCGCCAATCGCGACCGGTTGGAAACTCGCCGATCGCGTCCCCGCCTTCGGCGAGCAGCGACCACAGCGACTCGGGCGAGCTTGCGCCGCCCGGGTAGCGGCAGCTCATCCCCACGATCGCGATCGGCTCCTGCGCATCGGACGCCGGGGAGAGCGCACCGCGCGACTTCACGATCTCGCCCGAGAGCGTGTCCCCGGGCGGGTCGGCGGCCAGGAGGCCAACGACGTGTGTGGCCAGCGCCGCGGGCGTGGGATGGTTGAAGACGAGCGTCGCCGGCAGGCTCGAGCCGGTTGCCGAGGAGAGGCGATTGCGCAGCTCGACGGCCGCCAGCGAGTCGAACCCGAGATCCTTAAAGGAACGCTCGGGAGCGATCGCGCGCGGCGAGGAGTGCCCCAGCACGACGGCCGCCTGGGCACACACGAAATCGAGCACCGCCCGCTCGCGCTCGACGCCGGACAGGCGCGAGAGGCGAGCGCTCAGCGACTCTCCCCGGCGCGCGAGCCCGTCCTCGCGGACGCCCGCCACCTCGCGCAACAGGGCCGGCAGCTCGCCGGACTTCGCGCGCGCGCGCAGGGTCGCGAGGTCCAGGCGAGTGGGAACGACCAGCGCCTCGCCGAGCTCGAGCGCCGCGTCGAGCAGCTCCAGGCCCTGCTCGGTCGAGAGCGAGAGCATCCCCGTGCGTTCGATTCGCGCAAGGTCGGCGTCCTGTAGATGCCCGGTCAGCTCTGTCGCCGCCAACCACTGTCCCCAAGCGAGCGATACGCCCGGCAGGCCCTGCGCGCGACGATGACCGGCGAGCGCGTCCAGGAACGCGTTGGCGGCCGCGTAGTTGGCCTGGCCGGCGCCGCCGAACGTGGCCGACGCGGAGGAGAACAGAACGAACGCGTCCAGGCGCAGATCGCGGGTCAGCTCGTGCAGGTGCCACGCGCCGTCCACCTTCGGCGCCAGCACCCGGTCGATCCGCTCCGCCGAGAGCGAACCGAGCAGCCCGTCGTCGAGCGAGCCGGCCGCGTGCACGACGGTCCTGAGCGGATGCTCGGAGCCGATCGAGTCGAGCAGCTCCCGTACCTGCTCGCGCTCGGCGACGTCGCAGGCCACGAGCTTCGCCTCGGCGCCGAGCCGGCGCAGCTCCTCCGCCAGCTCGGGTGCGCCCGGTGCGCTCGGGCCGCGGCGGCTGGCGAGGATCAGGTGGCGCGCGCCGGCGTCGAGCACGAGGTGCTTCGCCAGCGCACCGCCGAGGCCTCCCGTGCCGCCGACGATCAGCACGGTGCCAAGCGGATCGAGCGCCGGTGCGGGCAGCGTCAGGACGTTCTTGCCGATGTGCCGCGCCTGGCTCATGTAGCGGAACGCCCGCGGCGACTGGTGTATGTCCCACGCGCGCACCGGCGGCGGCTCCAGCAGACCGCGCTCGAACAGCTCCAGCAGCTCGGCGAGCATCGCCTGAATGCGCTCCGCTCCCGCCTCCTTGAGGTCGAACGCGCGGTAGAGCACACCGGCGTGGCGCTCCGCGACGGTGTGCGCATCGCGAATGTCGGTCTTGCCCATCTCCAGGAACCGTCCCCCCTCGCCGAGCAGCTCGAGCGAGGCGTCGACGAACTCGCCGGCGAGACAGTCGAGCACGACGTCCATGCCGGCTCCGTCGGTTGCCTCCAGGAATCGCCGCTTGAAATCGAGCGTCCGCGAGGAGGCGATATGACTGCGATCCAACCCGAGGGACTCCAGCGCGGCCCACTTGCCCTCGCTTGCGGTGCCGAAAACCTCGGCCCCCAGGTGCCGCGCCAGCTGCGTGGCCGCCATCCCGACCCCTCCGGCGGCCGAGTGGATCAGCACTCGCTCGCCGCGCTCGATGCCAGCCAGATCGATCAGCGCGTAGCGGGCGGTCAGGAACGCGATCGGCACGGAGGCCGCCTGCGCAAACGACCACGCGGCCGGCATCCGGGCGAGCAGACGGCGATCGGTCACGAGCTCCGGTCCGAACCCGTCCTCGACCAGCCCCATCACGCGATCGCCCGGCCGCAGGTCGCTCACCTCGCCGCCGACCTCGAGCACGACCCCGGCTCCCTCGCTGCCGATGCTGCCCCCTCCGGGGTAGCTGCCAAGCGCGATCAGCACGTCGCGAAAGTTCACGCCAACCGCGCGCATCGCCACGCGCACCTGACCCGGCTCCAGCGTCCGGCGCTCGCTCGCGGCGAGCGCGAAATCCTCCAGCGTGCCGCCGAGACCAACGTTCAACCGCCATTCGCTGGACCCGGCGGGCGCAACGCGGCCGCCCGCCTTCGCCGCCGGGACGAGCCGCGAGACCAGCACCGTGCCGGCACGGATCGCGAGCTGTGACTCGCCCGCGATCCTCGCGCCGGCGAGCGCCTCCGCGAGCTTCGCCCGCGAAACCGTCTCGCGGTCGAGATCGAGCAGTACCAGACGACCGGGATGCTCGCTCTGCGCCGAGCGCGCGGCCCCCCAGACGGCCGCGCCCGCGAGATCCCGCACATCCTCGCCGCCATCCGCCGCGACCGCGCCACGCGTGAGGAGCACGAGCTGCGCGCCGGCCAGCCGCTCATCCGCCAGCAACGCTCCCAAGCTCGCCTGCAGCTCGGCCACCGCCGCACGCACGCGCGCGGGAACCGCGAGCCCCTCGGCCTCGCCCGCTCCGGGCCCGGCGGCCTCGCCGCCCGGACAGCAGACCAGCACGACCGCGGGCACGCTCCGATCGAGCTGTGGCGCGCGCAGCAGAGCCTGAGCATCGGCGTGTACCTCGGTCTGAACGCCGCCCGCCGCCAGCTCCTCGATCAGCCCGAAGCGATCCTCGCCGAGCAATACCCAGCGCTCGGCGGGCGCCACCGGCGCGCTTGCCCGCGCGGAGATCGGCGTCCAGTCGACCAGGAACAGACAATCGCGCCGACCACCGCTCGCACTCTCGATCTGAGCCGCCGTGGTGGCGCGCAGCGCGAGCGAGCCGATCGACGCGACCGGCCCGCCAAGGCCGTCGACGACGGCCAGCGAAACGGTGTCGGCGCCGGTTCTCCGAATGCACACGCGCAGCGAAGAGGCCCCCCGGCAGCCGACCGTCACATCGCTCCAGCAGAACGGCAGCCTCACCGTGCCCTCATCCTCCCCGCCACCTGGGGTTTCCTCGCCGGCAAGCACGTGCAGCGCCGAATCGAGCAGCGCCGGGTGCACCCCATAGGAGCCGGCCCCAGCAAGCTGCTCCTCCTCCGGCAGCTCGACCTCGGCCAGCAACTGCTCGCCATGCCTCCAAGCGGCCCGCAGACACCGGAAGCTGGGCCCGTATTCCAGACCGAGCTCGGCCAGGCTCGAATAGAGCCCCTCCACATCCAGCGCCCGCGCATCGCGCGGGGGCCACTGCCCCCGAAGGACAAGCTCGGCATCTGCGAGCTCGCGTGGAGCCGGCGCGTCCCGCGCCAGCACCCCCTCGGCGTTGCAGGCCCAGTCCGACCCGCCCGCAAGCTCGGGCTCGTGGGCGCCATCCCCACGCGAGTAGACCCGCACGGCGCGGCAGCCCGTCTCGTCGGGACCGGCGACGGATACCTGCAGTTGCACGCCCCCCTCCTCCGAGAGCACCAGGGGCGTGTGCAGCGTCAGCTCGCGCACGCAGCCACAACCGGCCTCCCTCCCGGCGCGCAGCACCAGCTCCAGCAGAGCCGTGCCGGCGATCACGACCCGGCCCATCACCATGTGGTCGGCAAGCCACGGGTGGGTGTGCGGGGACAACCGTCCGGTCAGCAACAGCCCGTCTCCCTCGGCCACCGACAGCGCCGCTCCCAGCAACGGATGCCCCGCGGACTCAAGGCCCGCCGCGGAGATATCGCCCGCGCCGGACCCGGCCCCACCCAACCAATATCGCTTTCGCTGAAACGCATACGTCGGCAACTCCACACGCCCGGCGCCGGCGCGATCGAACAGGACCGGCCAGTCCACCTCCACGCCGCTTGCCCACACACGCGCAAGCGCGTCGAGCAGCGCACCACGATCCTCGCGCCCGCTCCGCAGCGCACACGCCACCGCACCCAGCCGATCGCGACCGCCGGCGGGGCGCTCCCCGTCGGCGCTATCGGCAGCACTCGAGCGACCACCGTCCGGTTCGCTCTCGGCGCACTCCCGAACCATCGCGCTCAAAGCGCCCTCGGGACCCAGCTCCAAGAAGCTGCCCACCCCCTGGCCGCGAATCCAGCGCACCCCGTCGGCGAAGCGCACCGTCTCCCTGGCGTGGCGCAACCAGTACTCGACCGAGCAGAGCTCCCGCGCCGTGGCCGCGACACCCGTCACATTCGAGACGACCGGTATCACCGGCTCGGCGAAGGACACACCGCGCAGGACATCCGCGAACTCGTCGAGCATGCCGTCCATCAGCGGCGAGTGAAAGGCGTGGGAGACCTCCAGGCGCTTGACTCTGCGGCCCTCCCGCTCCCAGGCGCGCGCGAGCTCCGCCAGCGCCTCGCGCTCGCCGGAGAGGACGACGGAGGTTGGGCTGTTGACCGCCGCAAGCACGACGTCCTCGCGGCCGTCGAGCAACGACAGCGCCTCGCGCTCCCGCGCCTGCACCGCCACCATCGCGCCGCCCCCCGGCAACCCGCCCATCAGACGCCCGCGCGCGGCGACGACGCGGCAGGCGTCCTCCAGCGAGAACACCCCCGCCACATGGGCCGCGGCGAGCTCGCCGATCGAATGGCCGAGCAGATAAGCCGGCTTCACGCCGAAGCGCTCGACCAACCTGAAGAGCGCCACCTCCAGCGCAAACAGAGCCGGCTGGGTGAAGCGCGTCTCACCGAGCAGGTCGGCATCCGGCGTCCCATCCTCGGCAAACATCGCCGAGCGCAGCGAGCGATCGAGGTGCGCGTCCAGATGGGAGCAGACCTCCTCGAGGTCGTGCTTGAAGGAGGGAAGCTGCTCATACAGGCCACGGCCCATGCCCGGACGCTGGGCGCCCTGACCGGTGAACAGGAACGCGATCGCAGCCGACCCCCCTCCAGCCACGCCCTCGATAACGCCCGCCGCCGGGTTTCCCGCCGCAAGCGCGTCGAGACCCTCGAGCAACCGCTCGCGCGAGGACCCAAAAACCACAGCACGGTGCTCGAACGCCGTCCTGCGCGCAAGCGCCCAACCAACCTCGGCGACACCAAGCCCGCCGTCGGCCGCAACGAACTCGCGCAAACGCCCGGCCTGCTCACGCAGCGCGCCCTCCTCGCGGCCCGACACCACCCAGGGAAGCAGCGAATCCACAACCGCCCCATGGGCCTGCGGGTCCCCACCATGCTCGACAAGGGCGCCATCCCGCTCCAGCGGCGCCTCCTCACGCCCACCGGCAAGCTCACCCCGCTCCGCCGGCGCCTCCTCCAGGATCACGTGGGCGTTGGTGCCGCTGATCCCGAACGAGGAGACCCCCGCCCGCCTGGGCCTCTCTCCGCGCGGCCAGGGTGTGTCGCCGGCAAGCAGGGCAATCGCACCCGAGCTCCAGTCGATCTGGCTGGAGGGCTGCTCGCAGTGCAGCGTGCGCGGCATAACATCGTGGCGCATCGCCATCACGGCCTTGACCACGCCGGCGACGCCGGCGGCGGCCTGGGTGTGGCCGATGTGCGACTTCAGCGAGCCTAGCCACAGAGGTCGCTCCTCCGGGCGATCCTCGCCATAGGTTTCGAGCAGCGCCCGCGCCTCGATCGGATCGCCGAGCTTGGTGCCCGTTCCGTGCGCCTCGACCATGTCCACGTCGGCGCTCGAGACGCCGGCGGCCGCGAGGGCCTGACGGATCACCCGTCGCTGCGACGGCCCGTTCGGGGCGGTCAGACCGTTGCTGGCGCCATCCTGGTTGACGGCGCTGCCGCGCAGGAGAGCCAACACCTCATGCCCGTTGCTTTGCGCGTCGGAGAGACGCTCCAATACCAGCGTGGCGGCGCCCTCGCTCCAGCCGACGCCGTCGGCGCGATCGGCGAAGGCCTTGCAGCGCCCATCGGCGGCGAGGCCCCGCTGGCGGGCGAATTCGACGAAGACCGACGGGCTTGAGAGCACCGTCACACCGCCCGCCAGCGCGAGCGAGCATTCGCCCGCGCGCAACGCTCCAGCCGCCAGATGAGTCGCCACCAGTGAGGAGGAGCAGGCCGTGTCGATCGTCATGGCCGGTCCCTCCAAGCCGAACGCATAGGCAACCCGACCCGAGATGATGCTCGCCACGCTGCCGGTCATGCCATAGCCGGCCAACGCATCGACCCCAGCGAGGCGACCGTCGCGTATGCCGTACTCGGAGGCGATCGCTCCGACGAACACGCCCGTGTCGCTGCCCTTCAACGAGCGCGGGTCGATGCCGGCGTGCTCGAATGCCTCCCAGGAGATTTCCAGCAACAGCCGCTGCTGGGGATCCATAGCCGTGGCCTCGCGCGGGCCGATACCGAAGAAACCGGCGTCGAACTCGGCGGCGTCGTAGAGAAACCCACCTCTGCGGGGAAAGGCGACTCCAGGATCCTCGGGGTCAGCATCGTGGGGCCCATGCAGATTCCAGCCCCGGTCATGCGGGAACTCGCCAATGGCGTCGGTTCCGGAGGACAACAACTGCCAGAGGTCCTCGGGAGAGCGCACTCCACCGGGCAGGCGACAGCCAATACCCACGATTGCCAACGGCTCCTCGGCGACCGCCCTGTGCGGCCCCGGGGAGGCGACACTGCTCGACTCTCCGCTGAACTCTCCCAACAGCTGCAGGGACAGGCTCGCGGGCGTCGGGTAATCGAAGGGCGCCGTGGCCGGCACGGCGATGCCGAGCCCGTGCTGGAGCCTGCCGCTGAGGTCCATCGCCCCCAGCGAGTCGAGCCCGAGATCCTTAAAGGTCTGCCGCGCGTCGACCTCCTCGAGCGATCGATATCCCAAGACGGCGGCGAGTTGCGAGCGCACGAAATCGAGCACGGCGCGCTCGCGCTCGGGCGCACCCAGACCCGCCAGCCGGCGCGCAAAGCCATCGTCGTGTGCGCTCTCCCCGGAGGGCGCGCCGCCGCTCTCGCCGAGCGCGGCGCGGGCCTCGGGGATCTCCTGGAGCAATGGACGCGCGGACGTGGCCGCGTAGGAGGGCGCATAGCGCGCCCAGTCGATCGCGCCGACGGCGGTACACGGCTCCTCGCCGGCAAGCACCGACTCCATCGCCGCGAGCGCGGGCTCGGGGTCCATCTCCAGCACGCCGATGCGTCGCAGCGAGTTCGATGCGGAGGCGGCCATGCCCTCGCCGGCCCATGCCCCCCAGGCGATCGACGTGGCCGCCAGCCCGCGCGCCCGCCGATGTTCGGCCAGCGCGTCGAGGAACGCGTTGGCCGCCGCGTAGGCGCTCTGCCCGCGACTGCCGAGCGTGGCGGCCAGCGAGGAGAACATGACGAAGCTCTCCAGCTCGAGCGACTCGGTCAGCTCGTGCAGATTCCACGCGGCGTCGACCTTCGCGCGCGCCACGTTCTCCAGATGCTCCGGGGTGGTGTGCTCGAACAACGCGTCTTCGAGAACTCCGGCGACGTGGAAGACGGCCGTCAGTGGACGCCCCTCCGGCAGCGCCGCCAGCAGCTGGCGCAGCTGCTCGCGATCGGCGGCGTCGCACGCGGCAACGGTCACCTCGGCGCCCATCGCGGCAAGCTCGCGCTCGAGCTCGCGAGCACCCGGCGCCTCGCTGCCGCGACGGCTGAGGAGCAGCAGGTGCTCGGCCCCCGCGCTTGCCAGCCGGCGCGCAAGATGCCCGCCGAGCGCACCCGTGCCACCGCTCACGAGCACGGTCCCCCGAGGCGGCGCCCAGCCTTGCGCCGCCGCCGGGACGCGCGTCAGGCGGCGTACGAAGCTCGCCGCGGGACGGATCGCGAATTCATCCTCGCCGCCGGCGCGAACGAGCACGCCGCAGAGACGCTCGAGCGTGCGGGCATCTAGCTGCTCTGGCAGGTCGACCAGCCCGCCTGTGCGCGCAGGGCTCTCCAGGCGCAGCGTCCGAGCCAGGCCCCAGTGCATCGCCTGCAGCGGAGACTCGACTCGATCCGAGCGCTCGACGCCGAGCGCGCCGCGCGTGAGGGTCCACAGGGGCGCGGCGATCTCCGCGTCGACGAGCGCCTGTGCGAGCACAAGCGTCCCGGCCAGCCCTCTCGGGGCGGAGCGCTCGCTTGCCTCCTCGAGCGCCAGCAGCGACAGAACCCCCGCCGCATGCGGGTGGCCGGGCTCGTCGGCTCGCCCGGCGGAGGATCGCCCGGCGGAGTCGGGCTCGGCGAGGAGCTGCGACAGCCGCTCGGCCAGGTCGCGGCGCCCGAGTCCTTCCAGCTCGAGCTCCAGCACGATCGGGCTCGCGCCACGGGCCTCGAGCGCGCCGATCGCGCTCGCGACGGTGTCCTCGCCGAGATGCCCGGCGGGGACCGCCACCAGCCAGCGCCCCGAGAGCCCAGCCGGCGAATCCTCGACAAATGGCTTCCAGTTGGCTCGATACAGCCAGCCCGCGACAGGCGAGGAGTCGGAAGACTCCTCCGCGCCGCGCTCTCCCCAGTAGCCGCTCGGCAGCTCCAGCCAGTAGCGCTCGCGCTGAAACGCATAGGCGGGCAGGCGTACGCGCCGCCGGCGCCCGCCGGTGAGCGTCCTCGCCCAGTCGAGCTCCACGCCCGCCACCCACACGTTCGCCAGCGCGTCGAGCAGCGCCCCCGCCTCCGGGCGCTCGCCGCGCAGCGCCGGAACCGCCACGAGCGCCGGCTCACGACCCTCCTCCGCCGCCAGGCACTCCCGCGCCATCGCGCTAAGCACGCCGTCCGGGCCCAGCTCCAGGAAGCTTTCGACTCCGCGACTGCCGAGCCACGCGATCGCGTCGGCGAACCGAACCGTCTCGCGCGCCTGACGCACCCAGTAGCCGGGGTCGCAGAGCTCCGCGCCGGCGATCTCCCGCCCGCTGAGATTGGACACGAGCGCGATCGCCGGCTCGCGATACTCGATCGTCGCGGCCAGCTGCCCGAACTCCGCGAGCATCGCGTCCATCCGCGGCGAGTGAAATGCGTGGGATACGCGCAGACGCTTGGTCTTGCGGGCTTCGCGCCGCCACGTGTCCGCCAGCTCCGCGACGGCGTCCTCATCCCCGGAGAGCACGACCGCGCGGGGACCGTTCACGGCGGCCAGCGACGCGCGCCCCTCGTATCCCTCGAGCGACGCAAGCGCCTCGTCCTCGCTCGCCTCGACGGCAAGCATCGCGCCGCCCGCGGGCAGCCCGCCCATCAGGCGTCCGCGCGCGGCGACCAGGCGGCAGCCGTCCCGCAGCGAGAACACCCCGGCGATGTGCGCCGCCGCGAGCTCGCCGATCGAATGTCCGACGACGAAGTCCGGACGCACCCCGAAGCTCATCGCCAGGCGGGCCAGCGCGACCTCCAGCGCGAACAGCCCCGTTTGGGTGAACAGCGTCTGCTCGAGCAGGCGCTCCGCGCCACCGTCGTCGTGCTCTTCGCCGAAGACGATCGCGCGCAGCGAGCGGCCGAGCAGCTCGTCGAAGTGACCGCAGGCATGATCGAAGCTCTCCCTGAACTCCGGATAGACGCGATACAGCTCGCGACCCATGCCGGCGCGCTGAGAGCCCTGGCCGGTGAAGAGCAGCGCGAGGCGGCCCTCGCCGCCGAGCCTGCCCCGCACCACGCCGGCGCCGAGCGATGCGGCCGCGGCGGGCTCGTCGACCAGCTCGCCGAGGCCCTCGATCAAGCCCGTGCGGCTGTCGGCGAGCACGACCGCGCGATGGTCGAAGCTCGGACGGCCGGCCAGGGAGCCGGCGATGTCTTCGACGGACAGGTCCGGACCGGCGAGCGCGAACGCGCGCAGCCGCCGCGCCTGCGCGCCGAGCGCGGCGGCGCCCTTGCCGGAGAGGACCCATGGAACGAGGCCGGTCTCCGCGAGGCGCTCGTCCTCGCCCGGCGCTCCGGCGGACCGCGATCCGCCGCTCGGCGGGGCCTCGCGATCCCCGATTGCCACCCCGCCGAGCGCGCGAACCCCCCCACCATTGCCCGCCACCGCACCGGGGGCCTCCTCGCCCTGCTCGAGGATCACGTGCGCGTTGGTGCCGCTGATGCCATACGAGGACACACCCGCGCGCAACGGTCGATCCTGTTGCCGCGTCCAGGGCACGTTCTCGCGCAACAGCGAAATGGTGCCGCTGGACCAGTCGATCTCCGCCGAGGGCTCCTCGACGTGGAGCGTCTTCGGCAAGATGCCGTGGCGCATCGCCATCACCATCTTGATCACGCCGGCCACGCCGGCGGCAGCCTGAGTGTGGCCGATGTTCGACTTCACTGACCCCAGCCACAGGGGACGGCCCTCGGGCCGGTCGCTTCCATAGGTGGCAAGTAGCGCGTTTGCCTCGATCGGGTCGCCGAGGCGAGTGCCCGTGCCATGCGCCTCCACGGCGTCGATGTCGCCAGGCGCGAGCGCCGCACTGGTGAGCGCCTGGCGGATAACACGCTGCTGAGCACCTCCATTTGGCGCCATCAGGCCATTGCTGGCACCATCCTGATTGACGGCGCTGCCGCGAACCAGCGCCAAGACCTCGTGTCCCTCGCGGCGCGCGTCGGAGAGACGCTCCAGCAGCAGCATGCCGACGCCCTCGCCCCAGCTGGTGCCGTCTGCCGCTGCCGAAAACGCCTTACATCTGCCATCCCTGGCGAGCGCGCGCTGCCGGCTGAACGCCGCGAACAGTGCGGGTGTCGCGATGACCGCACCGCCCCCTGCCAATGCGAGCGAGCACTCGCCGTTGCGTAGCGCGGCGGATGCCAAGTGCAACGTCACCAACGAAGATGAGCATGCGGTATCCACCGTTGCGGCCGGGCCCTCCAGGCCGAGTGCATAGGCCACTCGCCCGGATATGACGCTGCCCGCTGTACCAGTAAGGTTGTAGCCCTCCAAACCATTTGGCCCCGACCACTGAATGACGTTGTAGTCGTTGAAATTCGTACCGGCGAACACGGCGGTCGAGCTGCCGCGCAGAGCGTGCGGGTCGAGCCCCGCGTGTTCGATCGCCTCCCAGGAGGCTTCGAGCAGCAGGCGCTGCTGCGGGTCCATCGCAAGCGCCTCGCGCGGACTGATGCCGAAGAAGGCCGCGTCGAAATCGCCGACGTCGTAGACGAACCCGCCCTCGCGGGCGTAGGCGGTGCCGGGGCGATCCGGGTCGGGGTCGTACAGGGCGCTCAGGTCCCAGCCCCGGTCGGTGGGAAAGCCCCCGATCGCGTCGACGCCGCCGAGCAGCAGCTCCCACAGATCCTCGGGCGAGCGCACGCCGCCGGGCAGGCGACAGCTCATGCCGACGATCGCGATCGGCTCGACGCTCGCGACAAGCGAGTGTGAAGGCCCGGTACGTGCTGTCTCGCCCCTCAGCTCGCCCAGCAGGTAGTCCGCCACGGCGAGGGGGGTGGGATTGTCAAACGGAAGCGTGGTCGGCAAACGCATTCCGGTGGCCATTGCCAAGCGGTTGCGGAGCTCGACCGCAGCACGCGAGTCAAACCCAAGGTCCTTGAAAGCGCGCGACGCGTCGACCGCCGCCGCCGATTCGTGTCCGAGAACTATCGCCACATGGGCACACACCAGCTCAAGCGTCATTCGCTCGTGCTCGGACGCGGCCGTCGCCGCAAAGCGCGCGCCGAACTGCGTTGCGGCCGGGCCCTCCTCCCCGCCCATCAGCTGGCCGGCATACTCTGCGCCGATGGGCTCAGCCGGGACCGTCGATCTGTCAAGACGCAAACGCTCGGCGTCTGGCAGCACCGTCCGGCTGTCGACGCCGTCCTGCTCGGTCCCACCGTGATCGTCCCGGTCGATACCCGCCTCCCAGAGCCAATGACGCTTGCGTCTAAACGGATATGTCGGCAGCCCCACCCGTCGAACGTCAGGCCCGAGAATGAGCGCGTCCCAATCCGCCGTCACCCCTGCGACCCACGCTTCAGCCAACGATGTCAGGAAGCGCCGCCGACCGCCATGATCGCGGACAAGTGTCCCCACCACGACGGCGTGGGCTCGCTGCCCGCCGCTTGCGAACTCGACTCGGTGCTCCTCGACGGTGTCCTGCAGGGCGCCGGCGAGAATTGGGTGCGGGCTGATCTCCAAGAATGCACATGGAAGATGCCCGAGCAGCTCGCGAATAACCGACTCGAACTGAACTGGCTCGCGCATGTTGCGATACCAGTATTCGGGTCCAAGCTCCGTGCCATCCAACGGACCCGCAGTAACAGTGGAATGGAATTGGATGCTTCCCGACGTAGGCGCGATCCCGTCCAGTTCTTTGATTAGCTGCTCGCGTAGAACCTCAACCTGCGGTGAGTGTGAAGCGGCCATGCCGCCGGGAACCGCACGGGTGCGAATGCCCTCGGCGTCAAACACACCAGCCAGCTCGGCAAGGGCCTGCTGGTCGCCGGTGAGTATCAGCGAACGAGGCCCGTTCGCGGCGGCAATCGAGATCCGCTCGCCCCACTCCCCAAGCAGTTCCTCGATGCGCTTGCGCGATCCCATGACCGACACGACCGCGCCCTCCCCCACCAGCGAGGTGAGCAACCTGCTTCGCAACACGATCACGCGCGCGGCATCTCGCAAAGAAAGGCAACCCGCCACACACGCCGCGGCGATCTCGCCCTGAGAGTGACCAACGACGGCCGTAGGGCAAACGCCACAGGCTCGCCACATCTCGGCGAGAGACACCATCACCGAGAACAGCACGGGCTGCAGTACATCCAGGCGGTCCAGCCCGGGGGCGCCCTCGCACCCCCCAAGAACGTCCGCCAGCGACCAGTCCACGTACTCGCTCAACGCATCCGCGCACGCCCCGATTCGCTCCGCGAAGACGGGCGAGACGTCGAGCAGCTCATGCGCCATTCCCTCCCATTGCGCTCCTTGGCCGGGGAAGACGAACACAGGCCCGGCGCTTGCAGCCGACGAAGCAAGACCCTCAACTGCGTTGCTCGCGGGCTCGGCTTTGGCGAGGGCTCGTAGACCGTTCAGCAGGTCCTCTCGATCGCTCCCCAGCACGACCGCTCTACGGTCGAACACCTGCCTGCCGACCGTCAGCGTGTGTGCGACATCGTCCACAGCCAGATCGACATTGCGCTCCAGCCAGTCCAACAGTCGGGCCGCCTGGTCGCGAAGCGTCGCACCGTCACGTGCGGAGAGCACCCATGTAGGCGCTCCCGCACAAAGGATGCGGGTCTGCCGCCCCGCTTGCCCGGACCCACGCTGCCCAGCTGTTGCCACTCCCCCGCCGTGAAGGGAAGCCTCCGGTGATCGAGCTCCTGGGGATTGGCGACTCAAGGGCGGCTCCACGAGCACCACGTGGCAATTGGTACCACCCAAACCAAAGGAGCTGACGCCCGCACACAACGGTCTTTGCTCGCTGGCCCACGAACCAAGCGCCTGCTGTACCCGTAGTCCGAGGACGCCGAGCTGAATATCCGGTGGCGGCGCTTGGAAGTTGAGACTAGGCGGTATCGCCCGGTGCTTGATGCACAGTGCCGCCTTGATCAGTCCGACGATCCCAGCGGCTCCCTCGAGATGGCCGATATTCGTCTTGACAGAACCGACGATCAGCTCGCTGTCCCTGGCATGTGCCCTACCAAGCACCGAACCCAGCGCAGACGCCTCAACGCGATCGCCGAGCCTGGTGCCGGTGCCATGCAGCTCGACGTACTGGACCTCGCCACGCTTGATGCCCGACTTTCGATAGGCCCGTCGCAGCACTTCCTCCTGGGCAAGCTGGCTCGGCGCAGTCAGCGCATCTCCACCTCCATCGTTGTTGACGGCGCTGGCGCGAATCACACCGTAGATCGAGTCGCCGTCGGCCAGTGCGTCTGCGAGCTTCTTCAGCACCACGACACCTCCGCCCTCGCCCCGCACATAGCCGTTCGCGCGGGCATCGAAGGTAAAGCAGCGTCCATCGGGAGAGAGTCCCCCGAAGCTCGAGGCGCTCAGGGCGCTGCTGGAGGAGATGTTCAAGTGGACGCCGCAGGCCAGCGCAAGCTCCGACTCTCCATGACGCAGGCTCTCGCACGCCAGGTGCACAGCAACGAGCGAGGAGGACTGTCCCGTGTCCACCGTCATGCTCGGGCCCCGCAGGCCGAGCGTGTAGGAGACGCGGTTGGCGATCAAACTGCGATGCAGTCCGGTGACAGCGTGGCGGGTGATCGCCTGCGCGCCCCGCTCGCGCAGCAGGTCGGCATAGTCGCTCGATATCGAGCCGACGAAAACGCCGGTCCGGCTGCCTTCAAGCCGGCCGGGCGCAACCGCGGCGTCTTCGAGCGCCTCCCAGCACAACTCGAGCATCAGACGCTGCTGAGGGTCCATCAGCGCCGCCTCTCGCGGAGATATCCCGAAGAAGTCGCAGT
Source organism: uncultured Solirubrobacterales bacterium (assembly GCA_963831995.1). Classification (GTDB taxonomy): domain Bacteria; phylum Actinomycetota; class Thermoleophilia; order Solirubrobacterales; family Solirubrobacteraceae; genus Palsa-744. The sequence continues at coordinate 1,192,554 of CAWHSI010000001.1, forward strand.
CGAAGCGATCTATCTGCTCGAGGTAGCCGCCGTAGCGCGCGCCCGCCGCGAGCTCCGCCTCCTCGGCCGGGTCCGGCCGACGCTCCGGCGGTGTTTCTCGGATTGCGCTGGAGCCGGCGCGCATCAGCTCCCACAGAGCCGCCGGATCGCCCGCCATCGGCGCCCTGCACGACATCCCGATCAGCGCGATCGCCGAGCCGTCACCCATCGAGCGGTGCCCTCCCCGCGCCGGGCGCGCGGCCGGCGCGCCCAGCGGCGCACCCAGATCCCAGCCACGCGCGAGGCACGGCCCGTATGGCGTTCTCCACATCCCCCATATCGATCACCTTGCTCGTTGCGACAAGCCTCTCGCCCACCGAGTGAGAAACACGGCCAGTGATACTAAGACGAGCGGAGCACGATTGTCAACCAAGTCGTGGCAAATCGCCGCCGCGGACGTCGAACATACCTCTACATCTCGGCTCTCATCGTCCACGCGGGGCGAGCGGATCGACCACGCCCGCCCCCGTTCGAGGCGAGCGGCACAGCGATAAACAGCCATGGTTGATTTGCCGTCCGTGGATATCGCATGCCGGACATCGTCGAGATTCTCACCTTCCCGGGGGCCGCGCCGCGAGGCCAATTAGGCTGAGGAAGAGCCGTATGGAACAATCACGTCGCGATGGCGGGCGACACCAAGCCCGAAGAACCCGATAAACATCATGTCTATCTCCCGAAAGGATCGCAAAGGGACGCAGCTGGAACGGCTGCTGGAAGGCATGCTGTTAGCCGCCGTCAGACGCGGCTACGCCGGCGCCAACGTCGCCCAGGTAATTGCCCACGCCGGTGTTTCTCGTCCGACCTTCTACGAGTACTTCGAGGACAGAGACGACTGCTTCCTAGCGGTTCACCGCGAGATCTCCGACCAGCTGCTCAAGCACGTTCGCGAGGCAGTTGGCTCACAGCCTCCCGAGCGCGCCGTCCAAGCCGGGGTCGGGGCGATATTTGCCCGAGCCCAGGTCAGGCCGGAACGCGCCAGATTCCTCGTCAACGAGACGCTTGCCGGGGGTCAGCGGGCGCTTGACGCCCGCGACCTTTTGATCGGGGAAATCGAGCAGATCATCGAGCGCTCCCGCGCGAGCGCGCCGGCACACACGCCCACGCCCGACCTGCCGACAAGGGAGCTGCTGGGCGGCATCTGCGGACTGCTGGCGCCGCGGCTGCGCCGCAACGAATACGATCTGGCGGGCGTTGCCGCGGAAATCGACGCCTGGATCGGCAGCTACAACCGCCCCACCGCCGAGCACCGCTGGCGCACGCTCGACCCCGGCCCCGTGCTGGTGGCGCCCCGCCACGTCTCAGAGCTCGCGCTCAAACCGCCGCCCGCGCTGCGACGCGGACGACCGACCCTCTCCTCCGCCGAGATTGCCCGCCATCAGCGCGAACGCGTCGTGTACGCCACCTGCGAAGTGGCCGCCGAGAAGGGCTATACCGCCGCCACGATCGCCGACATCACCACCACAGCCGGCGTCGATCGACGCGCTTTCTACGCCCACTTCCGCGACAAGCAGGAGGCGTTTCTGGCGGCACACGAGCTTGGCTTCCAGCAGACGATGGCCGTCAGCGCCAGCGCGTTCTTCAGCTGCGAGCAGTGGCCCGAGCGAATCTGGGAGGGACTGCACGCGGGCACACACTTCAACGCCACCCATCCCGTGGTCGCCCATATCGGCTACGTCGAAGCGCACGCCGTGGGCAGCCCCGCCATCCAGCGCGTCGACGACAGCCGAGCGGCCTTCAAGATATTCGTGCAGGAAGGCTACCGACACACCTCAAGTCCCCCACCTCCCGCCGCGCTCGACGCCCTCTCGGCGACGATCTTCGAGATCGGCTATCGCCATGCGCGCGATCGCAAGCTGGAGCTGCTTCCGCGCCTGACACCGCACGCGGCCTATTTGGTGCTCGCGCCGTTCCTGGGCGTCGAGGCGACAAACGACTTCATCGACGCCAAGCTGAGCAGAGAGCGGGTTGCGCGGACAGCCCCGCCACGGACGGTCCACAAGCACCGCGACGCCCACCACCGCGGGCGCCACGGCGAAGCGCCCCACGTGCCGGCGAAGGTCCCCGCCGACGCTTAACGAGCGCGGCGACTGGAGAGCGCGTCGGCGAGACGATCGATCAGCGCGCCGGCCTTCGCGACCGCGCGGTCCACGAGCAGAAAGCCGTGCATCTGGTCGCCGGCGTGGATGTGCTCGACCTCCACGCCGGCCGCTCTCAGCCTCTCGGCATAGGCGCGGCCCTCGTCGCGCAGCGGATCGAACTCGGCGGTCATCACGAGCGTCGGCGGAATGCCGCTCAGATCGGACGCGGCGAGCGGGAGCAGGTAGGGATCGTCCAGCGGATGCCCGGCGGGGATGTAGCTGCGCACCGACCACATGGCGAACTCGAGGTCGAGCGTGTAGCCGGCTCCCCGCTCCTCGCGCGAGGGCCAGCTGGCGAGCATGTCGGCCAGCGGGTAGGCGAGAACCTGATATCGCGGCAGCGGGGCGCCCTGGTCGCGCAGCAGCACCGTCAGGCACGCCGCGGTGGTCGCGCCCGAGCTTTCCCCCACCAGCGCCACCCCGGCGCGCTCGCCCCCGATCCGCTCTGCGTTGTCGAGCAGCCAGCGATACGCAAGCTGCGCGTCCTGGAGCGCGGCCGGATGCTGGTGCTCCGGAGCCCTGCGATAGTCAAGCGCCGCCAGCAGCCAGCCGGAGCGACGGGCGATCCGCCGACACAGGCGATCGTGGGTGTCGAGATCGTTGAGCACCCAACCGCCGCCATGGAGGAACAGCGCGATCGGAAGCACGCCCTCGCTCGGTCGATACAGACGCATCGCAAGCGGCCCGTGAGGGGCGGACAGCGAGATGTCCTCGACGCAGTGCAGCGCGATCGGATCGCCCCTGGTGAGCAGCGCCGCCCGCGCGCTCTCGCGAGCCTCGGCCACCGGCAGCGCGTACGGCTGCGGGGCGCCGACGGCACGCATCACGTCGAGCAGCGCCTGGGCGTCGGGGTCCAGTTGGGCACTCATCGGTGCGCAAGCATGCCAGAGCAGCTCATCTCCGTGCGAGCATGCCCGAGCGACCCGTCCTCCGCGCAGGCACGCCCGAGCGGCCGACCTTCCGCCCAGCATGCCGGAGCAACCATCGTCCGCGCAGGCACGCCCGAGCGGCCGACCTTCCGCCCAGCATGCCGGAGCGGCTCATCTCCGTGCGAGCGAGACGGCCGTGAGGAGCATCCCCTCGCCCACCGTCCACCTGCCCGTGAACGCGCGCAAGGGACCGTCCGCCAGCTGCGGGCCGGGCACGAGCAGACGAGCTTCGAAGGTGTGCGCCTCGGCGTCGAGCGCCACGACGGCGTCTTCGAAGCCCAGCCAGCGCCGTGCCAGCGGGAACCACGCCTTGTAGACGGACTCCTTGGCGCTGAACAGCAGGCGATCCCAGTGCACCTGTGGATGCGCAGCCGCGAGCCGCCGCAACGACGGCAGCTCCTCGGGCCTTGCGATGTCGCCGATCAGACCGCCGGGGAGCGGCGCGTTCGGCTCCGCGTCGATCCCAAGCGTCACGATCTCGCCGGCGCGCGCGACCGCCGCCGCGCGATAGCCAGCGCAGTGGGTGATGCTGCCGAGCGCCCCGGCCGGCCACAGCGGCTCGCCACGCTCGCCGGTCGGGATCGACACGGCCGCAAACCCCAGCGTTTGAAGGGCGGCGCGAGCGCACATCCGCGCGGTCGCAAACTCGCGCCGGCGCTTCTCCACGGCTCTTGCGATGACCGCCTGCTCCTCGGGATGGAGCGCCGCGTGCTCCGGATCGTGGCGTCGCTCCTCCACCGCGACGCAGGGTGGCAGAATCTGCTCGATCACAGCACCTGCTCCGCCGGCGCGATCGTGCGCAGGATCGCTCTGGTGGAGTTGCGACGGTGCCACTCGCGCGGATACCCCAGCGAAACCTCCTCGAAGCGGACGCCATCGTGCCAGCTGACACGTGGAATGTGCAGATGGCCATACACCACCGCATGGGTCCTGAAGCGACGGTGCCAGTCGGCGGTGAGCGTCGTGCCGCACCATTGCGCAAACTCGGGATGGAGCAGCACCTTCGTCGGGTTGTCGATCAGCGGAAAGTGCGCGACGATCACCATCGGGATATCCCGATCGCAGGCCTCGAGCCGTGCCTCGCTGTGGCTAACCCTGGCACGACACCACGCGCCGCGACTCGGGTAGGGGTCGGGATGCAGCAGGAACTCGTCGCTGCACACCACGCCTGCTTGGTGGGCGAGGGCCATGGCCTGCTCGTCGGTCGAAGCGATGTTGCGGCCGAACGAGTAGTCGTACAGCAGGAACAGGGGCGCGATCCTGAGCGGGCCGCCGGCTCCCTCCCACACCGCATAGGGGTCCTCTGGCGTGAGCACACCGAGGCGTCTGCAGATATCCACCAGGTATCGATAGCGCCGCTCGCCGCGCAGCTTCGACGCTTCGCCGGGCGTGCTCCAGAGCTCATGGTTGCCCGGCGTCCACACCACCTTCGCAAAGCGCTCGGCAAGCAGGCCCAGGGCCCATTCGACATCGGCGATGGTCTCGCTCACGTCACCGCAGACAATCAGCCAGTCGGCGTCGCTCTCGGGTCGCAGCCGCTCCACGATGTCGCGATTCTCCGGGTGGGTGACGTGCAGATCGCTCACGGCGAGAAGGCGCCCCGCAGCGCCATGTGCAGTGTTCATGGCGCGGAGGATCGCCCGCGCGCCCCGCGCGTGATGGTCATCGGCGCGATCTTACCCGCCCAAGGCGGACGCTCCACGGCGCGCACGTCCACGGCGCGCACGGTTTCGCGATACGCGCGCGAAGCGCACCGGAGAGCCGCCTCGCCTCCAATGCCATGGGAGCCAGTGGAGGGAGCCGTCTTGCGCTACTGTCCGGCACCCATGCCGTCCAATGCCTGAGAGGTAGCCACAGATGCCGCCGCTGATAACTCGCGAGGAAGCCCTGCGGCTCGGGGAGATCGACGACCACGCTGGGATCGAAGCGCTCGTCGAGCGCGCGTGGGCGGCGCGTGTGGAGCGCTTCTCCGACTCGACCGACATGTGCTCGCTGGTGAACGCCAAGTCGGGTGGATGCGCCGAGGACTGCGGTTTCTGCGCGCAGTCGCGCTTCGCCGAGGCGCAGACGCCGCTGCACGCGATGATGGACCCCGAGCAGATCCTCGAGCACGCACGTGCGGCCGAGGCGGCGGGCGCGCATCGCTTCTGCATGGTCACCCAGGGCCAGGGCCTATCGAAACGCGACTTCGAGAAGATCCTCGAGGGCGCACGGCTCGTGGCCGAGAAGACCAACCTCAAGCGCTGCGCCTCGATCGGGCACATGTCGCCAGCGCGCGCCAGGGCGCTGAAGGAGGCCGGCATCCAGCGCGTGCACCACAACGTGGAGACCGCCGAGAGCTACTACGACGAGGTCTCCACCACCGTGCGCTACGAGGGACGCCTGCGCACCATCCGGGCGGTGCGCGAGGCGGGCCTTGAGACATGCGTCGGCGGCATCCTCAACCTCGGCGAGAGCCGCGAGCAGCGCGTGGAGATGGCGTTCGAGCTGGCGGCGATCGACCCGACGAGCGTGCCGATCAACCTGCTCAACCCGCGTCCCGGCACCAAGTTTGGCGACCGCGAATACATCGACCCGTGGGAGGCCGTCAAGTGGGTGGCGATCTTCCGACTGATCCTGCCCGAGGCGCTGTTCCGGCTGTGCGGTGGACGTGTGGAGAACCTGGGAGAGTTGCAACCCCTCGCCGTGAAGGCTGGGCTCAACGGCGTGATGATGGGCAACTTCCTGACCACGCTGGGCTCCAGCCCCGAGGAAGACCGCGCGATGTTCGAGGAGCTCGGCCTGAACGTGGCGCGCCAGAGCGACAACGGCGCCAACCCCCGACCCGACAACCGCTCCGGCTGGCTGGACGGCGAGACGCCGGATGTGGTGGAGGAGCTACTTGACGGCCCAGCGCCGCCGGAAGTGGCTACCGAGCGCGAAGACGGCCTCACGATCCGCTTGTGGGATCCCTCCACCCAGCTCCGCTACCAGGCCAAACGCGCTGTTCCCCACGCCCGGACGGCGCCCCAAACGCGGTTCCAGCTGGCTGGGGAGATTGACCACGCCGGGCCGAGCCACACGGGAGCACGGCAATGAGCGCAGACGGACTACAACCATCGAGTAGCCACGCGATGACAGCGCGGGAGACGCCGGATGACCTCTGTCAGACAGGGGCAATGAGCGAGATCGGGGAAAGCCTCGAGCAGCTCGAGCGACTTGGCTTGGGACGCCGGCTGCGAATGGTTTCAGGACCCCAGGGACCGCGCGTGCTGCTCGACGGCGAGCACGTGCTGTTGCTGTGCTCCAACAACTATCTTGGCCTCGCCGATCACCCGAAGGTTCGCGAGGCGGCCGCGCAGGCCGCGATGCGCTGGGGCGTCGGCACGGGCGCATCGCGGCTGGTGTCGGGCACGATGACCGTCCACGCCGACCTCGAGCGGCGCCTGGCCGCCTTCGAGGGCAGCGAGGCGTGCGTGCTGTTCGGCTCGGGCTATCTCGCCAACCTCGGCACGATCGGCGCGCTGGCGGGACGCGGCGATGCGATCTTCTCCGACGAGCTCAACCACGCGTCGATCGTCGACGGCTGCCGAGCGTCGCGGGCGCGGGTGGTTGTGTATCGCCACCTCGACACCGACCACCTGGAGCGCTGCCTGCGCGCGCAGGGCGGCACGGGTCGACGCTTGATCGTCACCGACTCGGTGTTCTCGATGGACGGCGATGTGGCGCCGCTTCGGCAAATCGTCGAGCTGGCCCGCACGCACGACGCACGGGTGGTCGTGGATGAGGCGCACGCGACGGGCGCGCTTGGGGACGGTGGGCGAGGCGCCGTCGCCGCGGCCGGGCTGCAGGGAAACGTCGACGTACTGATCGGCACGCTAGGCAAGGCGCTCGGCTCCTACGGCGCCTACGCGTGCGCAAGCGAGGAGATGGTGCGCTACCTGATCAACACCTCCCGCCCGCTGATCTTCTCCACCGCCCCGTCGCCCCCGTCGGTGGCGGGCGCACTGGCGGCGCTTGAACTGCTTGAAGATGACCCCAAGGCGGTCGAACGCCTACACGGAGCGGCACGCACCCTGCGTCGCGCGCTTGCCGGCGAGGGCTTTGCCGTGGCGATGAGCGGCATGCACATCGTGCCGCTCGTCGTGGGCGACAGCGAACGGGCGGTGCGTCTCTCCCAAGCGGCACTCGAGCGAGGTGCCTTTGCACAGGCGATCCGCCCACCAACCGTGGCCAACGGCACATCGAGGTTGAGATTGGCGGCGATGGCCACCCACGAGGCCGAGGAGTTGCGCCAGGCGGCGAGAATACTGGCCGAGGCGGCGCGCGAGGTGGGGCTCGACCCGGCGCGGGTGGGGGAGCCCTCGGTGTTTGGGGCGCGCCCCGCGAGGCCCCATTCGAGCGAGACCCCCACTCCCGATTCGAAGGCCTCCACTCCCGACTCGAGCAAGGCCGCCACTCCCGACTCGAGCAAGGCCGCCGCTCCCGACTCGAGCCAGAGCCCCGCTCGCGATTCGAGCCCGAGTCCCACGCCCGATTCGGGGCCAAAGCCCAACCCGCGGCTCGCCCGCGTCGCCTAGCGCCGCGCGCGTGCGGGGGCTGTTCGTAACCGGCACCGGCACCGGCGTCGGCAAGACGATCGTGAGCGCCGCGCTGCTCGCGACGATGCGAGAGGCGGGCGAGCGGGTGCGCGCACACAAGCCGGTGGTGACGGGGCTGGCCGAGCCGAGCGGCGAGTGGCCGCCCGATCACGAGCTGCTTGCGCTCGCCGCCGGTATGACGGCCGTAGAGGTGGCGCCGCTGCGATTCGAGCCGCCGGTCTCTCCCCATCTCGCGGCATCGCTCGCCGGCGAGCCGATCGATGCCGCGGAGCTGCTCGAGCACGCAAAGACCGGCGCAGGCACAGAGGACACGCTGATCGTGGAGGGCGTCGGCGGTTTGCTCGTTCCCCTCACCGACGATCTCACCGTTCGCGACCTCGCCGTCGAGCTGGGACTGCCCGTGGCGATCGCCGCCCCGCCGGGCCTCGGCACGATCAACCACACGCTGCTCACCGTCGAGGCCGCCAGAGCCGCCGGATTGAGCGTGGCGGCGATCGTGCTCACGCCCTGGCCCACCGCGCCGTCAGAGATGGAGCGCTCGAATCGCGAGACGATCGCGCTGCTCGGCGAGGTCGAAGTCGCAGTGCTAGAAGAAATCGCAAGCGGCGATATCGCAGCATTGGCGGGCGCAGGCAGACGTTTGCCGTGGCGGGATTGGCTGTCGCGAACGAATTTCGTCGCACCCCATCCGTAAGGTCCGCACATGGCTGCTCAGATGTTGGCGACGCGTCTCCTCTTCGGGCGGTTCCGGAGTCGTGCCCCCGGAGAAAGGAGATGCCATGTCACAAGTCACAAGCAACATACGTCCTAGCCATCACCCTGCTGGTTGCGTTGCTGGTCATCGACCGGCTCACGCACTAGCGGAGCGCCCTGGCGGTCGCAGCCAAGACGACTCCGGCGACCGTCAGGGATTTAACCCGGAGGAGGCCCGGTTGCCCAGGCCCCTCAGGAGACGCTGATGCCGAAGCAACATACGTACTAGCCGCCGACAAGTGTAATGCGCCATCCGACAGATCTCAACCAGGCACTCCGGCCAGCGCGGCGGCGATCATCGCCCGGGTCACCTGAGTAAGGTCATCGTCGGCTGCTATGTAAGGCGGCATCGCATAGATCAGATCGCGAAACGGGCGCAACCATACTCCCAGCTCGACAGCGGCGGCCGTTGCGGCGGCGATGTCCACCTCGTGCTCCATCTGCACCACGCCGATCGCCCCAAGCACACGCACATCGGCGACGCCTGGCAGCTCCCGCGCCGGCTCGAGACCCTCGCGCAGGCCACGTTCGATGCGGGCGACATCCTCGTGCCAGCTCCCGTCGGCGAGCAGATCGAGCGAAGCGAGCGCGACCGCGCAGGCGAGCGGGTTCGCCATGTAGGTGGGACCGTGCATCAGCGCGCCGCCCTCGCCCGCCGAGATGGCCCGCGCGACCTCGGCGGTGCACAGCGTGGCCGCGAGCGTCATATACCCGCCCGTGAGCGCCTTGCCGACGCACATGATGTCCGGCGCTATCGCGGCGTGCTCGCAGGCGAACAGCGCGCCCGTGCGCCCGAAGCCCGTGGCAATCTCGTCGAGGATCAGCAGCAGCCCGTGCTCGTCGCAGAGACGGCGCAGCAGCGCGACGCACGCGGGCGAGTGAAAGCGCATTCCCCCCGCGCCCTGCACGACCGGCTCCACGATCACCGCCGCAAGCTCATGCGCATGCGCCGCCAGCAGCTCGGACACGCCGGCCGCCCAAGCGTCATCCAGCGTCCGCTCGAACCCGTCCGGCGGACGATCGACGAACACGTGCTCGGCGAGCACACCGGCGAACAGGCTGTGCATGCCGTCCACCGGGTCGCACACCGCCATAGCGCCGAACGTGTCGCCGTGGTAGCCGCCGCGCCAGGTCAGCAGGCGCGTGCGCTCGGGCCGCCCGCAGGCTCGCTGGTACTGCAGCGCCAGCTTGATCGCCACCTCCACCGACACCGAGCCGGAATCGGCGAAGAACACGCGGTCGAGCCCCGGCGGGGTCAGCTCGACCAGCCGCTCGGCGAGCCGGATCGCGGGCTCGTGGGTGAGCCCGCCGAACATCACGTGCGCCATTCGCTCCAGCTGCGCGCGCACGGCCGCGTCGAGCGCGGCGTGACGATAGCCATGGATGGCGCACCACCACGAGGACATCCCGTCAATCAGCTCGCGCCCGTCGGCGAGGCGCAGGCGGACGCCTTCGGCGGAGACGACCGGCAGCGAGGCGCAGGCGGCGGGCAGCGGCGCGTAGGGATGCCAGACGTGCTCGCGGTCCAGCGCCCGCAGATCGTCCCAGCGAGGGTCTGCGTCAGTCATCGCGCGCCGCGGCGACGCTCTCAGCCGGGACGAGCGAGGTCCCGGTCAATCCTCATACAGCGTGAAGTCGCGCTTGCGCGCGCCGCACACCGGGCAGAACCACGTGTCGGGGATGTCCTCGAAGGCGGTGCCGGCGGGGATGCCGCCGTCCGGGTCGCCCTCCTCGGGGTCATAGATGTAGCCGCAGGACTCGCAGATCCAGCGCTGCAGGGTTTGGGTGGCGCTCATGCGTCGAAGGATACCGGGCGGTAGGCTCAGGCGGGATGGATGGAGCGATCGGGGAGCCGGGACAGGAACTGAACCCAGCGGCGCTGCCGGGCCGGGGTGCGGGCGGCGAGGCGCCCACGACGCCACGCCAGGCGGCGACGGTGATCCTGCTGCGCGAAACCGCGCGCGGGCCCGAGCTGCTGCTGGTAAAGCGCTCGGAGAGCGCGCGGTTCATGGGCGGCGTGTGGGTGTTTCCGGGCGGCGCCGTGGCGACGCGGGACGGCGCCCACCCACACCGCGCGGCGGCGGTGCGCGAGCTGCGCGAGGAGGCGGCGATCGCGCTCGACGCCGGCGCGCTCGTGGAATTCTCGCGCTGGATCACCCCCGCGCAGGTCAAGGTGCGCTTCGACACGCGCTTCTTTCTGGCCGAGCTGACAGACGGGCAGCAGCCGCGCGTGGACGGGCAGGAGTGCGTGGACCTCGGCTGGTTTGCGCCACACGAGGCGCTCGCGGCGCACGAGCGCGGGGAGATCGCGCTTGTCTTCCCCACGATCAAGCACCTGCAGCAGCTCGCCCAGTTCGCGAGCGTTGCCGAGCTGCTCGACCACACACGCGGGCGGATGGTGACCGCGGTGGAGCCGCGGGTGGTACTCGAGGGCGAGGTCGCGCGCGTGGTGCTGCCCGGCGAGCCGGGCTATGAGTGAATCCCGCCCAGCACGTGCGTGACCGCGTTGATCAGCGCGAGGTGCGTGAACGCCTGCGGGTAGTTGCCCAGGTGACGCCCGCTGGAGGCCTCCAGCTCCTCCGCATACAGTCCGAGCTCCGAGGAGTAGCCCAGCAGCCGCTCGCACAGCCGCCGCGCTGCGAGATGCTCGCCGATCTCACACAGTGCGGACACCAGCCAGAAGGAGCAGATGAGGAACGTGCCCTCCTCCCCGCTCTGCCCGTCGTCGGTCTCGTCGGTGCGATAGCGCAGCACCAGCCCGTTCTCGGTCAGCTCCTCGCCGATCGCGGTGACGGTGGCGCGCACGCGCTCGTCCTCAGGCGGCAGGAAGCGCATCAGCACGATCAGCAGGTTGGAGGCGTCGAGCGCGTCGGTGTCGTAGTGCTGGCGAAACACACCCCGCTCGTCCACGCCGCGCTGCAGGATGTCGGCCTTGATCTCATCGGCCGTGCCCTGCAGGCGCTCGGCGTGCTCATCCTCCCCGCGACGTTCGGCCAGACGCGCGGCACGGTCGCAGGCGACCCAGCACATCAGCTTCGAGGACACATAGTGACGCGGCTCCCCGCGCGCCTCCCAGATCCCCTGATCGGGTTCGCGCCACACGCGCGCCGCGCACTGCGCCTGGTCGATCAGCACCGGCCACAGCCGCTCGGGGATGTGATCGCGCTGCTTTGCGTGTAGGTACACCGAGTCGAGCACCGCGCCATACACGTCGTTCTGACGCTGGTTGAAGGCGCCGTTGCCGATCCTCACCGGCCTCGCGCCCTCATAGCCCTTGAGATGGTCGAGCGTCGACTCGCTGAGATCCTTCTGGCCCTTGATCCCATACATGATCTGAAGCGAGCCGTCCTCGTTTCGCTCCATGTCGGCGACATACTGGATGAAGTCGTCGGCCTCCCAGTCGAGCCCGAGCGCGTGCAGCGCCCACAGCGTGAACGACGCGTCGCGCATCCAGCAGTAGCGATAGTCCCAGTTGCGCGACCCGCGCGGGGTCTCCGGCAGCGAGGTCGTCGGCGCGGCCACCAGCGCACCGGTCGGCATGAACGTGAGCCCCTTCAGCGTCAGCGCGGAGCGCTGCAGGTGCGCGCGCCACGGGTGGTCGGGATAGTCGCCTTCGGCAAGCCACGTGCGCCAGAAGTGGCTGGTGCGCTCGATCCGCGCCTGCGCCTGCTCGGCGCTGCGCGGACCGCGCAACTCCTCGGTCCAGGACATCGCGCAAAAGCGCATCTCGCCCTCGCTCATCGTGTGCCGCGAGTGCGCGCGGTTGCCCTCGATGCCCATGCGCGTGTCGCTGAACAGGCGAAACGCTCGCGCCCCGCCGCTGGCGTCCAGACCCTGACCATGCTCGTCCTCGACGTACTTCCACTCGGCGACGGTCGCTCCGTAGTCGAGCATCGGCTCGCACACCATCTCCACCTGCACCTGGCCCTGGATGCACTCCACGAGCCGCACGAGCAGGTGGTCGGCATCCCAGTCGGTCGGCGGGCGCGTGTGGTCGGTGTCGCGATTCTCCTCGTGCCAGTCGCTGATCGTGAGCGCGTCCACGACCCGCAGCCACCCCTGCGGAGTCATCCAGGTCGTCTCGATCACGTTCGTGCCCGGCAGATAGCGCCGGCCCACCGGCACATAGGTGCCATACGGCCCGACCCTGAAGCTGCCGGCGCCGCGATCGAGCATCGCGGCAAACACCGACGGGGAGTCGAAGTGCGGCAGGCACATCCACTCGATCGACCCATCGGAGGCGACCAGCGCGCCGGTGTGGCAGTCGGAGAGAAAGCCATACCCGGCGATCGGCGGAAACGGCGAGTCGAGAGGCGGTATCTGCGCCGCGGGCGGGGGAGATGAGGTCTCGGACATCAGCAGGATGATCGTTCGACGTCGTCCGGGAGCCGTCCTTCCTCGCCGAGCTTATCCAGGTGCGCGGCAAGAGTGATCTCGGCAAACGGCCGCAGTCGCGCCGGCACATCCGACCACGCCCGGTCCAGCAGCTCGGCGCTCGTGCGGCGACCTTCGGCGAGCGCGGCCACCAGCCGACGCTCGCGGTCCAGGCGATGCTCGATGTATTCGCGGATTCGCTCGCGTGGTGTCCAAACCGGCGGGCCGTGACCCGGAAGCAGCACCTCCAGGTCGCGCTCGAGCAGACGTTCCAGTCCCTTCAGGTAGCCGGCGAGCGCCCCGGGGTCGGGAGCGACGAAGACGCTGCCCTCGCCCAGCACCGCGTCGCCGGCGAAGCACGCGCCGCCGGCAAGCAGCGCGAAGTGGTCGACCGCATGACCCGGCGTATGCAGCGCCTCGAAGGGGCCGACCCGCAGGCCGTCGCGCAAGCGCACATCCGGGGAGTCGCCCAGCGCCTGCCCGTCGGCCGCGGCCGCAGGCAGGCGGGCCGCCGCCAGCAAAGCGGGGAAGCGCTCGCGCAGCGCCGCAACCCCCTCGGAGTGGTCGATGTGGTCGTGTGTCAGCGCGATGCCCCCGAGCCCGCCCCTGCGCTCCAGCTCGCCGGCAAGCCGCTCCAGGTGCTCGTCAAGCGCGGGACCTGGATCGACAACCCACGCCGGATCGCGCCCCACGACCCAGCTGTTGGTGCCCGACATCGTCAGCGGACCGGGGTTGGCCGCAAGCACGCGCACCACATCCCAGCGGCGCAATCGCTCGGCGTCGGAGTCGGCGGCGTGCATCGGCGCGACATTACCGCTACTTCCACACGTCGCGCCTGTTAGTGCTTCTAGACACAAACAAGGAGACGACGATGGTCAGACGAACCACATACCTCATTGCTTGCCTCGCGGCGATGGCCGTCGGTCTCCCCGCGATCGCGCAGGCCGCGCCGAAGGTCTCCGTCACCGCGAAGATCCTGCCGGTGCTGACCAACCCGAGCAACGCCAAAAGCCGCGCCTACCCGAAAACGGGCAACATCCTCGGCGCGGGCGCCTCCGTGGAAACCCAGTTCAAGATCAGCGGCACCGAATACGGCGGGTTTCCCTCCCCGCTCACGGGCGTCGTCGTGTACCTGCCCTCCGGAACCAAGCTTCACACCGCCGGATTCGCGACCTGCTCCAACGCGATCCTGCAGAGCCACGAAACGTCGCGATGCCCGAGGAAGTCGATTGCGAGCCCCAAGGGCGAAGTGCTCGGCGTGGTCGCCTTCGGCGGCACGCGCGTGCAGGAGAAAGCAACCGTGCAGGCGTTCTTCACGCCCGGCGGCAATCTGTCGTTCTTCACCGAAGGCACCTCGCCGGTGGACCTGGAAATCCTCTCCACGGGCAGGATCTCCTCGGCCGCCAAGCCCTTCGGACCCAAGCTCACGGCGGTGGTGCCGCTGGTGACGACGGTGCCCGAAGCACCATATGCGTCGGTGCTGTCGATCAAAATCAGGGTCGGCGCCGCGTACGTGCACGGCAAAAAGCTCATCTCCTACGGCAGCGTGCCAACCAAGTGCCCGAAGGGCGGCTTCCCGGGCAAGACGGAACTGACCTTCCTGAGCGGCGAAACCGCGACCGCCAGCATCAAGGTGCCCTGCCCCAAGAAGTAGGTCGGGGATAGGACGAGCGCGGGGGGGTCCCGCTCGCCGCCGGTGGGGAGGCCGCAAGGCCCGGCGGCGAGCGGATTGCTCCGATTGGGCGCGACGAAGCTGCGGCGCCCGATTGCCACGCGCCCGCGGCGCCTCGAGGCCCCTTCGGGCCGCCGCGCGATTGCAAATAAGATGACCGACATGGGGGATTGCGCATACGGGTCCATGCGGACTGGGGCCGATTGATGGGCGATGTCCACCAGCCTGGCGGCGAGAAGCGGATCGGTGTGCTGCTCGTCGAGGACGACGACGGCGACGCGCGCCTGGTGGAGGACGCGCTCGCCGAAGTGCTTCCCCGAGCGCATATCGTGCGCGCTCGCACGCTCGCCGAGGCGATCGCGGCGCTGAGCCTGGCGATCGACTGCGCGCTGCTCGATCTGGGACTGCCCGACGCATCCGGCCTGGAGGCGGTCGCACGGCTGCGCTCGCACACGCCCGCTCCGCCCTTGATCGTCCTGACCGGTCTCGCCGACGAGGCTGCGGGCGTGACAGCGGTGCAGGCCGGCGCACAGGACTACCTGCTCAAGGGCAACGTGGACGGCCATCGGTTGGCGCGCTCGATCCGCTACTCGATCGGTCGCCGCCAGGCCGAGGAAGCCGAGCGCAAGCTCCTGCTGGCAGAGGCACAGGCGCACGAGGTGAACCGGCTCGAAAGAGGTTTGGCGCCCAAACCGCTGCTCGAGGACGCCTCGGTGTGGGTCGCATCCTGCTATCGCGCCGGCCGCAGCCGCGCGCTGCTCGGCGGCGACTTCTTCGACCTGGTACAGACACATGACGACAGCCTCCACGTGTTGGTCGGCGATGTCTGCGGCCATGGGCCCGACGAAGCCGCGATCGGCGTGAGCCTGCGGGCTGCGTGGCGGGCGCTGATCGTGGCCGGAGATCGGCCTGAGGTGGTGCTGAACACCTTGCAGCAGGTGTTTGGCCACGAGCGTCATCTCCCAGGACTGTTTGCGACCCTCTGCACGCTGCGGATCCAACCGGACCGCCGATCCGCGTCGATGATCCGCGCCGGGCATCCACGACCCATACTGATCGACGGCGCATCCATCTCGGACCTTTCAAATGGACGTGGCAACGCCGGCATCGGTGTCGGGGAGGCAACCTGGCGCTCCGAGCAGGTTGCCCTGCCCGATACGTGGGCGATCCTGCTCTACACGGACGGAATCATCGACGGGCGAGTCGGCAACGGCGCCCAACGTCTCGGCGAAGACGGGCTGCACCAGCTGGTCGCAGAGCAGATCGAGACACGCCCAAGCTGGCGGGAGCAGCCGTCCGTGCTGCTTGACGAGCTGATCGCGGCAGCCGAGCGCCTGAACGGGGAGGCGCTCAGCGACGATGTCGCGATGCTGCTGTTCGGCAACGACCATTGCGCCGAGCGGGCGTGAGCGTCCCAGCCGGGCAGCGGTGACGGTGGGCGGCACCAGGTGAGCAGCACCGGCCAACGACAGGGCTCGATCGCCCGTTGGATCGACGACATGAGCGTTGGCCTGGTGCTCTCGCTGACGATCGGCGTGCTGCTCGTGCTGGCCGCGGTGGGAGTCGGCCTGGCGCTCCTCGCAAATGGGCAGGTGACGCGCGACCGCGTGCTGCTGCTGAACCAGGTCGCGCCGGCGCGGCGCGCCGCGCTCACGCTCGAAAACGCGCTGATCAACCAGGAGACGGGGGTGCGCGGCTATCTGATCACCGGCGCGCCGAGCTTCCTCGAACCGTATCGGCTCGGTCTGGCAGGCGAAGCGCACGCTTACGCGACGCTGCACGCAAGTGAGCAGGCGATCGGCACAACCGTCGCGACGGACATCGAGACGGTCCGCGCTGGAGCACGGGACTGGCGGCGCGACTATGTGGCATCGGCACTGAAGCGAACACACCGATCCGCCGAACGCTCCCTCGCCGCGGACATCGAGGGCAAGCGGCTGTTCGATGCGATCAGGGTGTCGCTCGGGCACCTGCAATCGGCGCTCGAACGGGAGGACTCGCAGACTCGCGCGAAGCTCGAAGGCGCGACCGAGAACCTGCGCATCCTGCTGATCGTGGCCGCCGCGCTGATCCTCGGCGGCGTTCTCGGCGCGGGCGTGCTGTTGCGTCAGACGATCACCAGGCCGCTTGCAGAGCTTGGCTCGGAAACGCGCCGGGTGGCGGGTGGCGAGTTCGGCGCCCCATTGCAGATCGCAAGCGGTCCGCGCGAGATCGCGGCGGTCGGCGCCGAGATCGACGCAATGCGCAAGCGGATCGTCGACGAGCTCGCCACGGTCGAAGCGGCGCATGCGCAACTGGAGGAGCAGGCCGCCGAGCTGGCACGCTCCAACGTGGAACTCGAGCAGTTCGCGTACGTCGCCTCGCACGACCTGCAGGAGCCTCTGCGCAAGATCGCGAGCTTCTGCCAGGCGCTGCAGACCCGCTACCGCGGTCGGCTCGACGAGCGCGCCGACCAGTACATCGATTTCGCCGTCGACGGAGCCAAGCGGATGCAAACCCTGATCAACGACCTGCTCGCCTTCTCGCGCGCCGGACACAGCGAACGCAAGCCGGAGCCGGTCGAGCTGAGCGAGGTCGTTGCCGACGCGCGGTCAGCGCTCGCCGGCGCACTCAAGGACAGTGGCGCCAGCGTGACGGTCGGCGAGCTGCCGGCAGTGCTCGGCGATCGCGGACAGCTGACGTCCCTGTTTCAGAACCTGATCGGCAATGCCGTCAAGTTCCACGGCACCAAGCAGCCCGTCGTGCGCATCGACGCGCTGCGCCACGAGGACGAATGGGAGCTGAGCTGTGCCGACAACGGGATCGGCATCGAACCGGAGTACGCCGAGCGAATCTTTCTGATCTTCCAGCGCCTGCACTCCCGTGAGGCATACGATGGCACCGGGATCGGTCTCGCCCTGTGCCGCAAGATCGTCGAATACCACGGTGGACGCATCTGGCTCGACGTCGGCTATGTCGGCGGAGCCTGCTTTCGCTTTACCCTGCCAGCCATCAAGGAGACAGCACAATGAAAGCCGACCTCATCTCGGTTCTGCTCGTGGAGGACGATCCCGGAGATGTGCTGCTGATTCGCGAGGCCCTCGCCGATCATAAGGTCGGCAATGTCCTGTCGGTGGTCAGCGACGGCGTGGAGGCGATGAGGTTCGTGCGCGGCGAAGGCGAGTATGCCGATCGTGAGCGCCCGGACCTGGTGCTGCTCGATCTCAACCTGCCGCGCAAGAGCGGCACCGAAGTGCTCGACGAGATCAAGCGCGACCCCGAACTCTCGACGATACCGATAATCGTGCTCACAACCTCCGAAGCGGAGGAGGACGTGATGCGCTCCTACAGGGCTCACGCCAACGCCTACATAACAAAGCCGGTGGACTTCGACCGCTTCAAGCGGATCGTCCACCAGATCGACGATTTCTTCATCGGCATCGTCAAGCTGCCGCCGCGACAGAGCTGAACCCACCACACGCTCGCATCCCACGCACGCATCGCCGGGCGGGCGCTTGCGCGGTGCCCACCGGGGGCCGCCGGAGGGCGCTACCGCGCCCCCCCGAAACCGGCACGCAGTGCCGGCCCGCGTGCATGCAGATGCTCCACGTTGTTGCGCAGCACCGTGGCCCTCGGGTGCCCACCCGCAAGGCAAAGCTCCACCAGTGCCGTGCCCTCGCGCCGTGCGACGGCACACGCGGAGCGCAGAATCTCGGCGGTCTCCTCGCGCGCCACCCCACAGGCGAGCAGAAACCGCATGGCGCGGTCGCCCTCGAGCTCGTCGCGGTCGAACTCGACTTCCTCGGCAAGCACGAGCGGACCCTCCGCGCCACCCTCGACCGACAGCACACACGCTGCCATGTCGTCCGGGTGCGAGTCGGTTTCCTCGGCCACCCGCTCCAGGAGCGCCGCCGCGGTCGCCTTCGACCCGAGCTCGGCGAGCGCCCGCCGCAGTCGCTCCTCGCCGTACAGCTCGCCGGCAAGACGCGCGTCCGTGACGCCGTCGGTGTGAAAGCACACCTGGCAGCGTCCCGGCACCGACATCGCGGTTTGGCGAGTACCGGTACGCATCCCGGTGCCGATCGGCGGTGAGGAGCAGGCGGTGATCGGTGCGGCCGATCGCGATCCGAGCACGATCGGAGGCGGATGGCCGGCGCACGCATACACCAGCCTGCGCTCGCGTGGATGGTAGGTGGCGGCGACAACCGTCGCAAACGACTCGCCGAGCTGGCGGTCGAGCACGGCCCCGGCGGTTTGCACCGCGCTGCGAGGCGAAAGTCCCGCCTCCAGGTATGCGCGCAGCGTGAAGCGCACCAGGGCGGTGTGCGGCAGCGCCTGCCGTCCATGCCCGGAGATGTCCCCCACGATCACCGCAAGCTGGCCGTCGTCGAGCGCGAACACGTCATAGAAGTCGCCGCCCGCCCCCGGTCCCTCCGCCGGTCGATAGGCGGCCGAAGTGCCCACCGGCCCCAGCCGAGCGGGCGGGACTGGGAGCAGCGCCGCCTGAAGCAGACCGACGTCCTCCAGCAGCTCGCCGCGCTGCGCCTCAAGTCGCCGGGCACGAAGCGCCGTCAGACTCGAGCGCAGACCCAGCGCGACGGCGAGCGCAAGCAGCAGTCCGATCAGGATGCGCACCGGCAGCGGCACCACATCGACGATCTTGGTGATCGTCGTGACGATCGGCGACGGACGCCCGCGCACGGGTGGTCGGCGCTCAGTGGCGGCGCGGTGCGCGGTTCT
Source organism: uncultured Solirubrobacterales bacterium (assembly GCA_963831995.1). Taxonomy (GTDB): domain Bacteria; phylum Actinomycetota; class Thermoleophilia; order Solirubrobacterales; family Solirubrobacteraceae; genus Palsa-744. The sequence goes on from CAWHSI010000001.1 coordinate 1,211,758, forward strand.
TGCGGCGAGCCCATGCGTCGATGCGACGGCGGCCACCGTCCGCGGGTCGGCGGCAACGATCGGGGCGGTGTGCGAAGCGGCGCTCTTGGCGCGCGAACGCCTGTTCCGGCGCGCGGTGTGCGATCGCCGGCCGGACGCGCCGTGTCGCGACGCGCCGTCGAGACGCCCCGACGCCGGGGGCGCCGCACTCTGAACGGCCGCCGGCTGGCTGATGGGCGACGGGGTCGCACCCGCAGAGGCGGTCTCGGGCGGGCTCGTCGACACCGCCGCCGTCGGGTTGGCCCTCGGAGAGGTTGGGCTGCTGCGCAGACTCGGCGTCGCGGCCGTGGACGCATCGGCCGCGTCGGCGTGCACAGTCGCGTGCGCCGGCGAGCGACTCGGATACGCCACGGAGGCGAGCCCTTCGGCCGCTTTGCGCGAGAGCGCAGCGATTGAAGTGGAGCGCGCGCCCCCTGCGCCATGGCGCGAAGTGAGCGAGCTCGCCGGCGCCGCGTCGGCTTCTCGCCCGTCGCCGGCAGCTTTGCCCTGCGGCTCCCCGCCCGCTCGTTCGTGGCGCCCGCGACCGCTTTCCCCGCCCGGTTCGTGCCCGCCCGACGCGCCCTGTTCGCGCTTGTCACCATCTGCCTGTTCGTGCCGGGCGGAGTTCGATTCTTCGCCGTGACCCTGGCCGGCGTATTGGTGGGCTTCCGCCCCCCGAGGCGCCTGCAACGCCTGTTCGGAGACCGCCGCGGCGATCGACGAAACCAAATGCTGGCTCGATGCGGATGCGCCGATCCCCGTCCTCGCACGACCTGGTCCCGCCGCGAACGCGGGCATCGACGCGCTCGCAAGCACACAGCCCGCGATCGCCGCAATCGCCGCCAAGCACCGACGCGAGCGCACGCGCGCCGGCAGGCCCGCCGCAATCGGCGTATTGCTGTCGCTCAGCTGGCCCAAGCTTGTTTCTCCCCCACGTAGACCAGCGCCTGCTCGAGTGTCGCGAAGATCGCAAACGCGCCATCGAGCCCGGCGAACTCGAAGATCTTCAGCACGTTCGGTCGCACGCACACGATCGCCAGTCGCGCGCCCGGCTCGAGCCCGCGCGCGACGCCGACGAGCACACCGAGGGTCGTCGAGTCCATGAACGTGACGAGCGAGAAGTCGAGCACGAGCGCGGTTCTGCCGGCGTCCAGCGACTCGGCGAGCATCGACTTCAGGCGCGGCGCGGTGGCGAGGTCAAGGTCCCCTTCGACCGCGATCACACTCGTGTCCGAACCCCACTCGCGCTGAACGATGCCAAACGCCACCGAACTCGACTGCCAACCATTGCCATCGACTCCGCTGTGCATCGCGACCCTCGCTTCGCGCCGGCTATGTCTCGCGGGACTCGACCCCGCATGCGCCCGCAATGCATACGACCGCACTATCGAGTTCGGCCACGGTCGACCCGTGAGTTAAGTATAAGCACGGCCATACGACGCCCGTCCAGCAAAGCACCCGAGAACGGCGAGCGGCACCGCGAAAAGGCGCGACTGTGCGATCGCGAGCATCCGCGGCGGGAAGCGCAGCCCGCCCCGTATGACGGTCACGGCATTTGAATGCGGGGGACGCGCCTTGAGACGTCGAGCAGCATCGCCTCCCTCGCGACAGATCGCGGGCTTCCCGTAGAGTGCCTGCAAATTCGCGACACGCCAGGCAAGGACGAACCGGAAATGCGCACTGCACTCTCATGGAGCGGCGGCAAGGACTCCGCTCTGACGCTCTGGACCCTGCGCAGTCAGGGAATTGAGCCGGAGGCGCTGATCACGACCGTCACCGACGCGTATGACCGCGTCAGCATGCACGGCGTTCGCCGCGAACTGCTTCTCAGACAGGCCGAGGCAGCCGAGATCCCGCTCGCGGAGGTCCGGATTCCGCCAGCCTGCGCCAACGAGACATATGAAGCACGCATGGCGCACGCGCTCGCGTCGCATCCCTTCTCGGATGTGGAAGCCGTGGCGTTCGGCGACCTGTTTCTCGAAGATGTCCGCGCGTATCGCGAAGCACGGCTCGAGGCAGCAGGCAAGCGCAGCCTCTTCCCGCTGTGGAATCGCGACACCGGCGCTCTTGCGCATGAATTCATAGCGGCGGGCTTCCAGGCGGTCGTCGCCTGCCTGGACCCGAGAGCGCTCGACGCGTCCTTCGCCGGGCGAACATACGACGAGCGGCTGCTCGCCGATCTGCCCCCGAGCGTCGACCCCTGCGGCGAGAACGGCGAGTTCCACACCTTCGTCCACGCCGGCCCGATCTTTACTGAACCGATCGCGATCGCAACCGGCGAGATCGTGGAGCGGGAGGGCTTCGTCTTCTGCGATCTGCTGGCAGCGTAGGCAAGCGCAGCCACGGTGGTCTGGGGTCTGCGATGCCCCTCAGCAGCCGAGCTGGGGCGATACGGAACAGCCGCCGGCGGCGCTTGCGAAGTCGAGGCCGCGAAGGCGACGTTCAGCCGCCCAGCGGCGAGGGCGGGAGGCGCGTCTCTCCCAGGACCTCGGGGATGCTCAGCGCGATCTCCTCCACATAGCACCAGGACCACGTCTCGCCCGGCTCCAGCGAGCGGATCAGCGGGTGGCCGCCGGCGTGGAAGTGTGCCGTGGCGTGGCGGTTGGGCGAGCTGTCGCAGCAGCCGACATGCCCGCACTCCAGGCAGATGCGCAGGTGCAGCCAGGCGCCGCCGATCTTCAGGCAGTCCTCGCAGCCCGCGACCGACTCGGGCAGCTCGGTTATCCGTACCTCTCCCAGATGTGCACAAGCAGGCATTTCGATCTCCAATCGTCTTTCGGATGCGGTTTACGCCAAGTCTCCGGCGAGGCAGGTTGACCTCGGATCTCGCTCGGTGAGGGTTCTCATCAATCCCCCAGATCATGCTTTCGTGTGAACGGCAGCCGCACGCGAAAGGCTGTACGGCCCGGCTGGCTGTCGAGCGTGAGCGAGCCGTCGTGGCGCTCGACCACGATCCGCCGCGCGGTCGCCAGGCCGAGGCCCGTGCCCTGGCCGACGTCCTTGGTCGTGAAGAACGGCTCGAAGATGCGCGCGGCGAGCTCCTCGGGGATGCCGGGTCCGTCGTCGGCGATCTCGACCGCGGCGCAATCGCCGTCGCGGCGGGTCGCGATCGCGATCGTGCCCCGCTCGCCGAGGGCGTCGATCGCGTTGTCGATCAGGTTGGTCCACACCTGGTTGAGCTCAGAGCCGCGCACGGTGAGCTTCGGCAGGCTGCGGTCGTAGTCGCGCACGAGCGCGATCGAGGTGTGCTTGAGCTTGTAGCTGAGCACCGTCAGCGTGGTCTCAAGGCCCTCGTGCAGGTCCACCTCCACGAGCGCGCCGCGGTCCATGTAGGCGTAGGACTTGACCGCGCCCACCAGCGAGGACATGCGCTCGGTGGACTCGCACAGCTCGCCGGACAGGCGTCCCGCGGTGAGCGTCGCCGCGACCCAGCGCAGCGCGGCGCTCGTCGCCGGGCCCGCCAGCTCGGCGACCCGCTCCAACCACGCCTGATCGACACGCGCCGCCGCCAATGGCTCGGCCAGGCGCCAGGGCTCCTCCACATCGAGGGCTTCCATGCGCGCGAGCAGCTCGTCTTCGGCGTCGGCCGCCGCCAGCGTGTCGAGCGCGGTCGCCGACGCCGCCTGCTCGATCGCCTGGCGTTGCAACGCCACCAGCCGGGCGGCGTCCTCGCGCTCGATGCCCGCCTCGACGAACGACGCGAGCGCCGAGTCGATCGCGGCCAGCGCTTCGGTCAGCTGCGCGGCGGCGCGGCGAGCGGCCGCGGCAGGGTTGTTCAGCTCGTGCGCCAAGCCCGCCGCCATCGTGCCCAGCGAGGTGAGCCGCTCGCTGTTCTGCTCGCGCTCGGTGACCCTGCTCATCACGGGCGCGACCTGGCGCATCACACGCTCGTGGATCGCCGGCTGGGCAAACGCCAGGCGCTTGAAGTCCTCCGGGGCGACGGTCGCCACGCGGCACGCGGTCTCGGCCTGCATGCGCACGCCGAGCGTGCCACCGGTAAGCACCGCGATCGCGCCCATCCAGGTCGGCGCGCTGTGATGGCCGACGGGCTCGCTTCTGCCCTGAGCGAGAATCAGCGCCTGCGCACGACCCTCCAGCAACAGCTGCAATCCGGGCGGCTGCTCGCCCTGCTCGGCGAGGATCTCCCCAGCCGCGACGTCGCGAGCGCGGGCCACCGCCAGCCACTCGGCCAGCTCGGCGTCGTCGAGGCCGTCGAACAGGTCGATGCCGCGCAGCTCCGCGAACCTCACCGGCGCCGCGCTCATGCCTCGACCAGATATTCGTGGATCAGGGAGACGGCCATCGAGCCTTCGCCGACGGCGCTTGCCACGCGCTTGATCGAGCGCGCACGCACGTCGCCGGCGACGAACACGCCCGGCACCGTGGTCTCGAGCAGATAGGGCTCGCGCGGGAGCGTCCAGCCGTTTGCCTGCGCGTCGCGGCCGGCGAGGATGAAACCGCGCTCGTCGCGCGCGAGCACGCCGTCGAGCCAGTCGGTGCGGGGCGAGGCGCCGATGAACACGAAGCACGCGTCCGCCTCGATCGTCTCCTCGCCGCCGGGCGCGCTCACCTGCAAGCGCCGCAAGCGGCCCTCCTCGCTCTCGGCTGCGATCGCCGTCGTCCCGGTGCGCACCTCGACGTTCTGTTGTGCCGCGATCTGCTCGATCAGATAGTGGGACATCGACTGCTCGAGCGAGGCGGCGCGGACCAGCATCGTAACCCTGGCGGCGTAGCCGCTGAAGTAGACGGCGGCCTGGCCGGCGGAGTTGGCGCCCCCGATCACCACCACCTGCTGGTCGGCGCAGCCGCGAGCCTCGGTCATCGCCGCTCCGTAGTAGACGCCCGCGCCGGTCAGCTCGGGGAACCCGGGCGTGTCCAGCTGGCGGTAGGAGACGCCGGAGGCGACGATCGCGCAGCTCGCGCTCAGGGTGCCGCCGCCGCTCAACTGGATCAGGCGCGCCGAGCCCTCCGCGCGCAGGCCAACCGCCTCCTGCACCGTGAGCAGCTCCGCGCCCAGGCGACGAGCCTGGTCGGTCGCGCGCCGCGCCAGATCCGATCCGCTGAGGCCGGCCGGAAAGCCGAGATAGTTCTCGATGCGGCTGGACTGGCCCGCCTGCCCGCCGGGCGCCTCGCGCTCGACCATCACCGTCTTCAGCCCCTCGGAGGCGCCATAGACCGCCGCCGCCAGGCCCGCCGGGCCGCCGCCGACGACGACGAGATCGTAGTGATCCTGTGCCGGGGCGCCGCTGACGCCGAGCCGCTCGGCCAGCTCGAGGATCGTGGGGCGCTCCAGCACGCTGCCGTCCTCCAGCAGTGCGACCGGCAGGCGCTCGGGGTCCACGCCCGCGACGCGCAAGAGCTCGCGCGCCTCGCCGTCGCGCTCGACGTCCAGCCAGCGCCCAGGCACGCGGTTGCGCACGAGGAAGTCGCGCAGCTCGTGCGACTCGCGCGAGAAGCGGTGGCCGACGACGCGCACTCCCCCCGCCTCCAGCGCGGCCCCGGCCTCCCAGGTCGTGAGCAGGTCCTCGACGACCGGGAACAGCTGCTCCTCGGGTGGATCCCAGGGCTTGAGCAGGTAGTAGTCGAGCGCGACCTCGTTGATCGCCGCGATCGCGGCCTCGGTGTCGGCGTAGGCGGTCAGCAGCACCCGCTTGGCGTCCGGCACGAGCTGGCGCGCCTGCACAAGGTACTCGGTGCCGGGCATCCCCGGCATGCGCTGGTCGGCGATCAGCATCGCGACCTGCTCGCCGCGGGTGCGAAGCTCGCGCAGCAGCTCCAGCGCCTCGGCACCGGAACCGGCGCGCAGGATACGAAAGCGCTCGCCGAAGCCGCGGCGCAGATCGCGGGCCACCGCCGCCAGCACCGCCGGCTCGTCGTCGACGGCCACGATCGCGGGACGCCGCGACTTCGCAGGCATCGGTGCATCTGGCATAGCCGACACCGTAGCGCCCTACCATCTACCGATGGTGACGAGGTCCTCACATAGTGAGGCGGTGTCGGCGGGACACGACCGCAGGCGCCTGCTCCTGGGGATGGCCATGGGCCTGCTGGTCGCGATCGTCGTGCTGGTGCTCGCGGCGCTGGTCCTCTCCGGGGTCAGCCTGGCGAGCGACCCGAACGCGCTCGCGCGCGTGTCGGTGCAGCCGCTGGGGGGCACGATCGAGCACGTGGAAGCATTCGCTCCCGACGGCCGCCGGGTGCCGCTGGCGATCGAAGGTGGGCGTTTGACCCCACGCGAGCGGCTGACGCCTGGCGAGCAGGTCTCCGTGCGGGTGCGTGTGCGCCGGCCTGGATTGCTCAGCTGGGCGCTCGGCAGCGAAAGCACCGAGACGTTGACGCTGACAGCTCCCGTCGCGCACGTCACCGAGCAGTGGATGACCGTGCCCGCGGGTTCGGCGGTGCGCGTCAGCTTCGATCGACCGGTCAGCGCGATCGCCTATGGGAGCAGCGGCAACCTCACCCATCACGCGACGCTGCGCGATCCCCGCAGCTCGATATCGCTCGGCGTCCAAGCGGCGACCGGCAGCACGGAAATCGCCGTCGCCGTGCGACCCTGGGAGACGGTCGGCGCACCCGTGCTGGTGAGCTGGTTCCCGCGCTCGGACACGACCGTGATGGCGACGATCCCCACATCGAGCGCGCCCATATCCCCCTACACGCCGATCCGCCTGACGTTCTCAAAGACGGTCGAAGAAGCGCTCGGCTCGGCTCGCCCGACGCTCTCGCCGAGCGTGCCCGGGAGCTGGCGCGAAACGGACAGTCACACGCTCGTCTTCACCCCGTCGGGGTACGGCGCGCCGCTGGGCTCGCAACTGCGAGTGCAACTGCCGCGCGAGGTCGCCGTGACAAGCGGCGCGGGCGACGGACTGCGAACCACAACCCAGGTAGAGTGGACGGTGCCGGCCGGCTCGACGCTGCGGCTGCAACAGCTGCTGGCCGAACAGGAATACCTGCCCGTCGACTGGCAGCCGACGGGCGCCCCGGTGGCGCGCAGCCCCGGCGCGCAGGCGCAGGCGGCGGTGCAACCGCCGAGCGGCAGCTTCAGCTGGCGCTATCCCAACACGCCGCACCAGCTGCAGGAAATGTGGACTCCGGGGACGGCCAACGAGATCACGCGCGGCGCGATCATGAAGTTCGAGAGCACCCACGAAATCACCGTCGACGGACTCGCCGGGCCGACCGTCTGGCGCCTGCTGCTGAGCGACGCGGTCGCCGGCAAGCGGCTGAACAGCGGCTACACCTATGTGTACGTTCACCGCGAAGTTCCCGAGACGCTGACCCTGTGGCACGACGGGCACACGGTCCTGACCACGCCCGCCAACACGGGCATCGCCGGGGCGGAAACCGAACTCGGCACGTTTCCCGTGTTCGAGCACATCCCCGAAGGCACGATGAGCGGCACCAATCCAGACGGCTCGCACTACGAAGACCCGGGGATCAAGTGGATCAGCTACTTCAACGGCGGCGACGCGATCCACAACTTCGACCGCGCCTCCTTCGGCACCCCGCAGAGCCTCGGCTGCGTCGAGCTGCCGCTGCAGGCCGCCGCGGAAGTGTGGCCCTACACGCCGATCGGCACGCTGGTCACGATCGAAACGTGAGGGGCGCGGGAGAAGCCACCGGCGTTGCGTAGGTTGCGTAGGTTGCGTCACTGTGCTACCCTGTGGTCATGGCATCGACAGTTACCCCAGAGGCCGAGCGCCTGGCGGAGGAGCTCGTCAAGCGCTTGGGCGAGCGTCCACTGTCACCCAGAAAGCTCGCCGTCGAGCTGGCCGGGCAGGACGCGCCGCCAGCGCTGATCGGAGCATTCGACGCCGCTCTGTCGCGGACCGCCGCCGTGGGTGAGACCGACAGCCTCGACGAAACTCTGTGGGGAGATGCACCGACCGACCGAGAGCTCGCGCACGCTCGGCACCTCACCTATCTGGCGCTCCAAGACACGATGCGCGAGGCGCTATCTGCTGCGCTGACGCGCGAGCAGGCGGCGCAGAGGCTTGGCGTCACACCGCAAGCGGTGTCCAAGCGCATCGCCTCCGGCGGCTTGGTTGCGCTGCGGCGTGGCCGCGTCAACCACCTGCCGGCCTGGCAGTTCCATGAAGATCGGGAGCTGCCCGGCCTAAAGCAGCTGATCGCCGCCTATCCTGGCGGCGCGCTGTCGCTGACGCGCTGGGCCACCTCCCCCTCGCCGGATCTCGATGGCCTCACGCCAGTGCAGGTCTTGGCTCGCCGCGGCGGCATCACGCGAGTGCTCGAGGCTGCCGAAGCGCTCACGCCAGCCGCGTGGTAGCCAAGCTCGGCGACCCACCGCCCACACTGCCAGCGGATCCTCCGACGTGGCAGTGGAGGCCATCGAAGCCGATGGTCCGCGTCTATCACGAGCAGCCCACACACGAGGGCATAGACTCCCGCACGTTCGGCCCTCTGGCGCGCTTTGACCCGCACGTGCGCGACGCCCATCAGCGCCCGCGCGAGGACCCACAGGGCCGCGGCGTGCTGTATCTCGCCGCCGACCTTGCCACCGCGCTGGCGGAGTCCTACCCAGGGCAGTGGCCCGAGGTATCGATCTGCCCACACACACGTGCCGCCTGGGTACACCCGACCGCACCAATCACGCTGCTCGATATCACCGGCGAGGGCGCACTCGCGATCGGAGCGACAGGCAGCCTGCAATGGGGCGATGAGCCACGCAGGCGAACCCAACGATGGGCACGACACATCTACGAGCAGTACAGCCACCTGGAAGGCATCCGCTACCAGGCCGCCCACCAAGGCGGACAGTGCGCAGTCCTGTGGGAGCGAGCACCCACACTCCAGCGACTACCAGGCGGCGACCGCAGACTATGGGCCGTCTGGAGCCGAGTCGTAACTGCCCTGGTCGGCCAACGCCGCACCCCACAACGAATCGAAGCCGCAGAATGCAGACGATGCCGCGAAGCCGGACTCAACACGAAAAATCCGGAAGGCAAACAGGCGCGCCGGCCCAATAGAAGAGAATGACCAAGCACCCCAGCCCGCCGTAACCAGCTCAGCCCCCGCAAACAGCCGGCGGCGGTGCCCTACGTCGCCGCCAGCGAGGCGGGCATCGTGGGCATGGCTCTGCTGGAGCCGTGCCGAGCCGACGATGGGAAGGGAGCGGTCGTTCCCGACGCGCTCCACATCTCGATGGTCTTCGTTGACCCGGTATCACAACGACAGGGCGTTGGCACTCGCCTTATGCGCTACGCGCTGGACAGCGCGCACGCGGCTGGCGTATCAAGCGTCTCGCTCTGGACCGACTGCGAGAACACGGGCGCTCGTAAGCTCTACGAAGTGCTCGGCATGAAGCCGACCCGAACTCGGCGGGTAAGCGAAACCGTTGAGTGGGTGCGCTACGAGCTGGACCTTATGAAACCCACTGCGCTTGCCAACCCAGCGCGAGTGCCGGAGAGGCACCCGATTGGTTGACTCGGCTATCGGGGCCAGCTCGACGCGACCAACAAGCGCTGCGTCGAGGGTCAGCACCAAAGGCGCCTGCGGAGAGCGGGCCAAGGCCGCAGAGACGAATCACTGCCCTGGTCGGCTACGAGGACGAAGTCGCGGCGGGCTTCTGGGAGGCGCAGGCTACCCGCAGGATCGCGAGATCGGCCGGCGCGCCCGCAACCTGTAGCGCCGGTCCCAAGCGGATGGCTTCCACGATCAGTGTCGTTGCCGACCTCAGCCACGACGACCCTGACCTCAACCCATACCTCGCGCATGTCCGGGACCCCGCCAGCCAGTACGTCTCGACCTGCCTGCCGCTGACGAGGAAGCGACCTGATCGACTACTTCCTCGATCATGACCGGCGAACCACGGGCATGCGTGCTCGGCTCAAGCAAGGAGCCAAGCCATCCGAGGCGCTGTTCTGGCAGGAGTAGGCCATTGAGGTTGGCCCGGGCCGCCCGCCTGGCATCATGGAGGCATGGCCGAGCAAGCGCACGTCAAGCTCAGCGGCGATGTCAGTGGCCGCTACGTCGTGACCGGCAGACGTGCTGGTGGTGAGCTGACGCTCGTGCCCGACACCTCTGCTGAGGCGATCCGCGAGCGTGCTGGCCTGCTCGACCCGACGCCAGAGCAAGCGGAGGCGTTCTGGCGTGAGAACGAGCCGCACATGCTCCCGGCCGACGACGAGCCCTAGCCGGTGGGCGACACTAAGCGCCGTTCAGGCGGCGGTGGGCAACCTGGTAGACGCTTGGTCGCCACGCGACGGTGGGGTGGCGCTCGCCGACTGCGAGCAGGATCAGCGTCAGCGCCCCCCTCACTGTGGTGCCGAGGAATACCGCGCCCCATTGCCCGTCCGGCTGGGGGATGTACAGCTTCACGCAACCTGGCAGGCTGGTTCCGTCCCGCGCTTGGTCATCGCAGCGCTTGAACCATCGAGCGGGAGCGCCACTTTCTCGCAGCCGGCGGACCATCGGCTCGACCGCTGCGCGAGCCGCCTCGCTGGCGTGAGCGAGGTCTTCTGCCAGCGCTTCCTCGTCAACGATGACAGGGAAGGCCGGGCCGTCCGCCGAGGCGGGCGGCACCTACCCCTCGCCGTCGGTGGGCAGATGCCCGAAGTGCGCCTCGAACTCCTCCGAGGAGAGCGGCTTCGCACCGGCACGCTGCATGATCGCCGCCGCCCGCGTGTTCTCGCTGGGCCACTCCGGGGCGATCAGGAGCATCCCATTGGGGCGCGTCTCCTCCACGACGTAGGAGCCCTCGATATCGCCGCTCAGCTTCACGTGGGTAGGTTGAGCCATACGCCTATGGTATCGCCAGCCCAGGCGCTCTTGACGGAGGCGCCGGCATGAGGCGCCTGACGATCTCATGGCTTGCCGGCATCCTGCTCCTGCCAGTGCTCGTGATCGGCGCCGCCGCCGGCCTGCTCGGCGGCGGCGCGCGCACGTTCGCGTCCGCGACGACGCGCGGCATCAAGCAGCGTCGCGTTCAGCGCGAGCTGCGTGCAGCTCCTCGCGCGCCAGCGCCATCGCAGCATCTTCGTCCAGATCGCTGCGCGAGCGGATGCGGGCAACCAGCGAGTGCAGGTCATACGCGCGGATAGCACGATCAACGATCTCGCCCTCGCTGACGTGCGCCTCGGCGGCGTGCGAGCGCAAGATCGACGCAACCTCCGCGTTAAGATCGACATTCATCTGCTGGCGAGCAGTAGCCATAAAAGAAGCCTACCGCAGCCCTGGCACCGCTCTCAACGACAGCAGCCGGGGCAACATGAGGCCTGAGGCGACCTTCAGGTGCCGACCCTCGGCGCTCAGCTTGCGTCGAGATCGCCGCTTGCTCGGAGAAGCTGCGCGGCGTAGCCGAGTGCGACCAGGCGCTCGTCGGTGATCCCGAGCGCGTCGCGTAGCTCGGCGACGAGCCGATGCTCGTGGTCGAGGTCGGAGTCGGGTGGCGCGACGGCCTCAAGCTCGATGAACGTCCCGAGATGCTCGACCTCATCGAGATGGATGCGCACGCTCTGCCACAGCAGCAGATGGCGACGCTTGGCGACGATCCCGCGTATGCCGATCACGGCGGCAAGCGCCGCACACAGCGCCGTGCCATCGCTGACCTCGATGATCCGGTAGCGGCTCTCGCGCTGCTGTGGTTCGCTGGCGCGCTCGAACTGGATCAAGTGCGGACGACCGGGCTGCTCCTCGCGGAGCTTGAGCCCGCCGCGTGCGACCTCGAAGTAGGTATCGCGCTGCGCGATCGTGCCGCGGTCCTCGGCGCCGAGCGCCCGGCATATCTCAAGCGACGCGGACGGGTCCGGGTCGGTCGCCTTCAGCTCGATGTTCCTGCGCGGCTGCACGAAGGTCGATCGCGGCCTATGCGGCTCGGCTCGACTGTAGGAGGCGCGCTCGCAGCCAAAGCACGAGGCCGCACACCGCGTAGAGGATGGCGATAGCAATGAGCGTGAACTTGACCGCCGAGCAGACAGCCGCGAACGGCGGGGCCAAGCTGCCGCCGTTGCCCGCGAGCGCGAGCAGCAGCGCGACGTTTTCGCTCGCGTCAAAGCTCGCAGCCGCGAGCGCGAAGAACGGGACAACGACGCCGACGGCTGCGAGACGCTTCCAGCCACGCGCCCGCGCCATATCGCGGACGGCAAAGCCGGCGAGCGCGAAGAACAGGCCGTAGGAGAGCATGTAGCCGTAGTCGAGCAGCAGTGAGAGATGCGCGGCGCTGCGACCTTTCGGTCCCCATTCAGCGACGATCTGCGTCGCGCGAGCGCGGCTGCCGGCGAACTCGAAGGCGAGGATCGTCGGCCCGTGCGAGACGTGCGAGGGATCGATCACTTCGAGGATCACCGTGAACGCGACAGTGGCGACACCGAGCAGAATCAGGGCGCGCTTGCGATGGGGTGTGCTCATGGGCGGGCGGGGTCGGTCGCCCGGCTCCCTTGAAGCTCGCTCATCGTGAACAGCGCACGCAGATCAAGACCCTCACCGGCAAGGTTCTCTCGGCCGCCGGCCTCTCGGTCGATTACGCACAGCACCGCCGCGATCTCCGCTCCACGGTCGCGCAGCTCGCGGCAAGACTCGATCACCTGGCCGCCCGAGGTCACCACGTCCTCGATGACCGCGATGCGGCGGCCAGCGACCTCGCCGCCCTCGGCCAAACGGCAGGTTCCGTAGGTCTTCGCCGTCTTGCGAACGAACAGGGTCGGCAGCCCCGACGCCTGGGAGGCGGCGACGGCCAGCGGCACGCCGCCAAGCTCAAGACCCGCAAGCAGTTCCACCCCAGCAGGCACCAGACCGACCAATTCCTCGGCAATCTCGCGCAGCAATCGAGGGTCGGACTCGAACAGGTACTTATCGAAGTATTCGCTGCTCGTCGCGTCCGAGCGCAGCCGGAACTCGCCCGTGAGGCGGGCGCGCTCGTGGATGCGATCACCAAGCTCGGACACCGGACGGCAGCTTATTTGGCGGTCCCGTCTCGGGCCGCTTGGAGGCGCTATCTGGAGCTCGCCGCAACCGAGTTGAGGCCTCCCGGCCCAAAGCCGACGCCCTTTGCCTCTACGTCCCTCGAAGCCAATCAGCCCAGCCAGCGGCGATCACGAGCTGGGCCAGAGCTTCGTAGCCGTCTGCGGCGGGGTGCGCCCGAGTGCGAGCGCCACAAGAAACTCCGCAAGCACCCCGCGCTGGGTGTTGTCTCGAAGGTCGGAGAACGCCCAGCGCCAGAAGTCCAGCACCGTCGCGTCGGCGCCAGCGAAGCGGTCGGTGCCCTCAAGCGCCTGTGGCGGCGCTGGGACGAGCCAACCGTCAGGTGGACGAGACACCACCATACCCCGACTTACCCAGCTCACCGTCGGATGCAAGGCTGGCCCGGATGAACTCGGCCTTGGCCTGCGTGTAGGCCTCGCGGTTATCACGATGGCGTACCGCGAGCGCTCGCTTGAGAGTCACGTACTCCCGTGCGAGCGCGGCGTCCGAGCGCAAGAGGTCACGGAAGCGAAGGCGCCGCTCAAGCTCCCCCGGCTCATCAACGAGATGCAGATGATAGGTCCGCACCGCCGCACCCGGATAGCAGAGGAAGCGTCGGTGGGCAAGCGTCGCGTTGAACGCCCGCGGGAACTCGTAGCCGCCACCTGTGGTCAGCGCCGCGATGTGCGTGTCGAGGTTATCCACGAGGGCGATCATGTCGATCACCGGCTTTGCGGCAAGTCCAGGCACGGCGGTCGAGCCGAAGTGGTGTATCTCGACGCCTCCGAGCAGCGGCCCGATTCGCTCAAGCTCAGCCGCAAAGCGAGTCGGCCACGCATGGTCGTACTCCACGATCTCGACCTGGGCGTCGCGGCCACCCGCGCGCGTCAGGTCTTCCGCTGCGGCGCGAGCGCGATCGACTCGGTTCATCCCGTGGAGTCTCGCACTCGGCGCGTCATTGTCCTCGTGCAGCCAGTTGTCTCTTGCGGGTCGGTGCGGGCTCTGCTCTGCTCTCCCGCCCAAACCAACATCGTGTGGCCGGGCGAGCGTTGATGGCGCCCGCCCGGCCGGTGGCGCCGTCCGCGAGGACGGCGATGTCTACCAGGAGCGTCCCAATTACTTCGACATCTGCGTTTTCGGAGCCCAGGGGGAGAACGTCGAGCGCTATCTGCACAAAGGTTCCCGCGTGGCTCTTGCGGGCCGCTTGGATTGGCGCGAGTGGGAAACGCCAACGGCGACAGGCTCCGAGATACAGCGCGTCTACGCTCAGTTCGGCAGCGCCACCTTCCGCGACCACCTTCTCGCCAGACGGATGGTCGCCGCTGCTGCGCTGCTATCCCAGCCCGCGATCCCGGTGCGCGACGTGGCGCGGCTGGTCGGCTTCCGCCAGTCGCCCCCACTTTTGTGCGGGCGTTCCGCCAGCACTACGGCGTCTCACCCGCGGTCTTTCGGACCGCGATAGGCTCGCGTACTGCTGTGGACTGGCGCACTTGGCACGAGGACTACACCAACCCCGACTCAGCACTGGGCCGACGCCTGATGGTGGTGCAGGAGCAGGTGCGCGCCGCGCTCGACCGGAGCGCCCCCGGCTCCGTGCGAGCGATCAGCGTGTGTGCCGGGCAGGGACACGACCTGATGGGTGTCCTTGCCGAGCATCCGCGACGCGCGGATATCACAGCTCGCTTGGTCGAGCTTGACGAGCACAATGCGCTGCTCGCGCGCCGCGCCGCCAATGAGGCGGGGCTTGGAGGGGTTGAAGTCGTCGCCGCCGATGCCTCGATGACGGATGCGTATGAGGGCGCCGTCCCGGCCGACCTGGTTCTCCTTTGTGGCGTGTTCGGCAACATATCGGCGGAGGACATCGCCAACACCGTCAGTCATCTTCCGCGGCTTTGTGCGCCCGAGGCCACGGTGATCTGGACGCGCCATCGTCATCCGCCCGACCTGACGCCCTATATCCGTGAGACCTTCGAGCGCGCCGGCTTCGGCGAGCTTGCGTTCGAGGATTCGCCGCCGTTCGGCACCGGAGCGAACCGACTGCTCGCCCCACCGCTGCCCTTTACGAGCGGTGTCCGCCTGTTCGAGTTCATCGGCTACGACGTGCTCCAACCGGATTTTCACGCAAGCCAGGGTGGAGCTTGAATGGGGGCCAGCAGACACATGACGACCAGCGATCTACGCTCGAACGTGTGTTGAACGCGACGGCCACATGACGTGCTGCGGGTAGCATCCGGCGTTCTTGCGCTGAGCGCCGGCTTTGCGAGACTCATCTCATGACCGAGGATTCTGCGTCTTCGCGGCGTGCTGGGCGTCCTGCGCGTTTGTCGCGGGAGATGGTGGTCGCCGCGGCTGAGGAGGTGGTGCGACGCGAGGGCGTGGATGCGTTGACGATGCGCCGGGTGGCACGAGAGCTTGGCAGCTCCACGATGGCGCTCTACCGCCACGTCCGCGACCGTGACGAGCCTCAGCCAACATGTTCTTCTTTGCCTACGAGCCCGCCGCTGTGCTCGCCGAGCTGCACCGTGTCTTGGCGCCGGGCGGGCAGCTCGTGATCGCAACCATCTCCGGGCCACTCCCGCCCGCATCGCTGCGCAACTGGTGGCTATACCCCCCGATGGGACCGGCCCTGAACGTCCATACCGACACGCAGATGCAAGCCATGCTCACAGATGCCGGATTTACCGACATCCGTGTGACGAGCGACGGCGGAGTGCTCGCCCTTCAACTCGCGCACGCCACCAAGGCAAGCTGATCTGTCAGGTTAAGTGCTCACTGACACCGAGACGCTGTACCCGCCATGCGCGTTCGAGATTGCTAGCTCACGCCATCGGTGCTCGTCGTGTCGAGACGCCAGGGCGGGTTGAGTCGATTCTCGCCTGCGTGGTAGATGAATATACGGTGCCCGTCAGGGTCCACCAAGATCGCCTCGCGCCAAAGGAATGGCTGGTCCACCGGAGGGCACGCAAAATCGAAGCCAGCTCGTTCGAGTTCCTGCACGGTGCTATCGACATCCTCGACCTCAAAGTGGATATTTACAGCGGGGTCCGAGGGCGATCGTCCGATTCGGTACAACGAGAGAGTCGTATCACCCTCGGGCATAACGAACCGTGCGTAGTCAGGATAGTTGGCAACAATCTGAGTAAGGCCCAGTCGAACGTAAAAGTCAACTGAGGCTTCGACATCGCTGACCATCAGGGTGACGTGGTTCAGGCGCAACTTCGACACTCCGATCAGAACGCTCGTGGCAACGATGCCGAGCCTACCACCGGCCGTAGGCGAACCCAGGTGGGAATCCAATCAGTACGCGGACCGATGACGATGCACAGCTCCGCGTCAAGTGCCTCGTGCGCGCTTGGTATCGTGCCCGGATGCTTGGCGAGTGGACCGATCCTGGGCGTGTAGCCGAGTATCTATCGCGCGATATACCGCACAGAGACATCGCCGAGGAGCTTCTGCTGGATGCGCTTCCGCAACGAGTCGAGCGGGTGCTCGATCTCGGCACTGGGGACGGGCGATTGCTTGCGCTAGTGCGTTCTCGCTACTCGGATGCCCGAGGCGTAGGGATCGACTCCTCCCCGCCGATGCTCGCACGCGCCGCAGAGCGCTTTGGAGCCCATGCAACGATCGAGCTTGCCGTCCACGACCTCGGCCAGCCGCTTACCGTGCCAGGCGCATTTGATGTGGTGGTCTCAGGATTGGCGATCCACCACCTTGACGATCAAAGAAAGCAGACATTGTTTCGTGAGGTATATGCACTGCTGCGACCGGGCGGTGTCTTTGCCAATCTCGATCTCCTCGCCTCAGCGACGACAGAGCAGCACGAACGCTTCCGTCGCGCGATCGGGCGCGAAGAAGACGACCCAGCGGATCGTCTCGCCGACCTGTGCTCGCAACTTGCCTGGCTGCGCGACGCCGGCTTTCAGGGAGTGGACTGCGGCTTCAAGTGGATGGAGCTGACGCTCATCCTCGCCGTCAGGCCCGAGGCTCTGGGCGTCGATCCAGACCGATCCACCATCTAGGACCCAGGTCTCGCCGTCGAAGTAATCCGCGGACTCTCGGTCGCTGCGCACGAGTAGATCGACCACCTCATCGGGCCGGGAGCGCCCGGCGGCCACGAGCGCGCCCATACCTTGCCCGAGTCCGGGTACTCATTGACCTCTGGCGCGGATCATCGTGCTGAGCACGAGCAAACGCACGGGCTCATCGCTGCGGTTGTCGATCCGGTGCGCACCTTGCCGGCCTACAGGGCACGCCACAAGCTCCCCCTCGGCCAGTTCGCGCTCACCGTCGAGCGTGCGCAGGACGGGGCGACCGGCAAGGACGATCAGCGTCTCCTCGTTGGCCATGGACGTGCAGCG
Organism: uncultured Solirubrobacterales bacterium; assembly: GCA_963831995.1. Classification (GTDB taxonomy): domain Bacteria; phylum Actinomycetota; class Thermoleophilia; order Solirubrobacterales; family Solirubrobacteraceae; genus Palsa-744. The sequence continues at coordinate 1,229,052 of CAWHSI010000001.1, forward strand.
GGAAGCTCGATGCTCCGGGCGGCAACTCGTACAACGACGCTCCCAACGCACTGCCGCCGTCCCAGCCGCGCACGCCTCCACGAAAACGGCGGACGGTCCTGCTGCTCATCCCACTGCGGGTCAAACACGTTAGGCATCGCGCTCACGCAAGCCTACGCCGCCGGCAAGCGGAAGCCTGAAACCCGACGGAAGCCGAGTTGTTCATAGAACGGCTCCGCGCAGGAGATCACATCAAGCCGCAGACCACGTGTGCGGGCACGCGCCTCCTCGACCAGCCGCCCCGCGACACCCTCTCGACGGTGCTCGCGGGCGACCACAAGGACCGCGAGGAACGCCTGAACCTCACCATCGCTGAGAACCTGCGCGATCCCGATGACCGTCCGCCCGAGCGGCCGCCACGCCGACGGTTCACGCCGGGAGCAAACCCAAGAGCTTCGGGAGGCCGTCCAGGGAGCGGATGATCTCGGCGCCAGCGTTGCGCAGGGCGCGCTCGTCGCTGTCGGCTGCGTATCCGACAGCTCGCATCCCGGCAGCGACGGCAGCCATAACCCCCGAAGGGGTGTCCTCGATGACCACGCAAGCCGATGGCTCGGCGTCCATTGTGACCGCCGCGTGTTGAAAGAGCGCAGGGTCCGGCTTGGGGCGCGGCACATCGTAAGCGGAGAACAGCGCGTGGGGCGGGAACAAGTCGCGCAGCCCCGTCAGCCCGAGCGTCATCCGTGTCTTCTCCAACGCGCCCTGCGAAGCGACGCAGACCCTCAGCCCGGCGGCCTTGACTCGCCGCACCGTCTCAGCGGCGCCCACGACCGGCTCCAAGCCGTGCCGGAACGCTTCGGCGCGCTCGTGCTCGTATTCAGCGAGCCAGTCCGGCGGCAACGACCGGCCGAGCTTCGCCTCGGCGCGGCTGCGAATATCGGCGAGTAGGAGCCCTTGATAGTCGCGCCGGGCCTCGCGGAGTGTGGTTGGCAAGCCCTCGCGAGTGAGCATCCGGGCGAGCACTTCGTTGGAGATCACCTCGGAGTCCACGAGCACGCCGTCGCAGTCGAAGATCACAAGCTCGTGCATGGGCGGTCGCAGCTACAGTGCGCGTTCGTAGACGCGGTATCGACGTGTGATCTCGGCTCCCATGCCTTCAGCGCGCCTGTGCAGGCTCCACATGTACACGTCCATTGCCTTGCCCATCCCAAGATCGTGCTCAAGCAGCCGTTGGTAGTACTGGTGGTGCCACTGGCAGAGGATCACCGGGGGACGCTCGTGGCCGGCGATCAGCAGGCCGATTTCGTCGTTGGTCGTGAAGTCCATCGGGCCGACCATGCGATCCCGGCCGCGCTCCCTCAGCCAGCCCGCGGCGGCGTCAAGCAGCGCACGCGCGGTCTCGGGATCATCCTCGCACTCAAACCATCCCCACAGGCCCCAAGCATTCTTCTGGAACTCGTTGAAGTTCCGGTCGATGTGCGCGCTCACTCGGCCAACCGGCCGGCCGTCACCGCCGCGAGCAGACTGACACTGGCACCAGCGATGATCCGGCTCGAAGCGCTCGTATAGAAGGACACGATCTGGTGAGCGGACGCGCCGGCTTCTGGCTGGTCAAACGCCCACAGTGCATTGCCGGCCGCGAACAGGACCGCCACGGCGAGCCCGACGGCGCCGGTCATCCTGCGCGCGGACCAGCGTCCCGTCACTTCAGACGCGCCTTGCTTGCCATCGCGCAGTTGCTCTACGGTTGCGCCCATCGACCCACGAAGCCTATCCCTCGCCCCATATCGCCGGGGGACCGCCAGATTGGCGTCGTGGTAGCGTCGGCGGTCGTGACAGCGGTAGCGTTGCGGCATGGGCCCGGCGTCATAGAGGCATCTGACCTCGACGGAGCTGTGCGGGTGTGGCAAGCGGCGAACATCGCGCGGGGGAAGCCCCCCAGTCCCGAGCGCGTTGCGAGGGTCGCGCAGAAGCTGCAAGAGCCGGCGGCGATGCCCTACGTCGCCGCCAGCGAGGCGGGCATCGTGGGCATGGCTCTGCTGGAGCCGTGCCGAGCCGACGATGGGAAGGGAGCGGTCGTTCCCGACGCGCTCCACATCTCGATGGTCTTCGTTGACCCGGTATCACAACGACAGGGCGTTGGCACTCGCCTTATGCGCTACGCGCTGGACAGCGCGCACGCGGCTGGCGTATCAAGCGTCTCGCTCTGGACCGACTGCGAGAACACGGGCGCTCGTAAGCTCTACGAAGTGCTCGGCATGAAGCCGACCCGAACTCGGCGGGTAAGCGAAACCGTTGAGTGGGTGCGCTACGAGCTGGACCTTATGAAACCCACTGCGCTTGCCAACCCAGCGCGAGTGCCGGAGAGGCACCCGATTGGTTGACTCGGCTATCGGGGCCAGCGTGTAGGGGCACCGGCCAGGGTGACATCGGCAGCCAGACGTGGCTACTCAAGTGGTGCGCTCCGACAGCCATGCCAGGACATCTCGATGCTCGACCTGGCCGGCGGCAATACGCTCGACCATCGGCACATCGACATCTGGCTGGGCATCGAGCAACGGCACCCCATTGGCCTCCAAAAAGAGGCCGGCCAGGAAGAATGCGGTGCGCTTGTTGCCATCCGGCAGCGGATGGTTGCGCGCCAAGCGTTCCAACAGGATCGCGGCCTTCTCCAGGATGCTTGGGTAGACTTCGACATCGCCAAAGCCAGCTCGCGGCGCGGCGAGCGCGGACTCCGCGAGACCGACGTTGGGGAAGTGCGCTATCTGCTCTGGCGTGGTGCCGAGGATGTCCGCGGCGACGTCGCAGAAGTCCCCGAACTCGGGGTAGTAGACCGCCACGGTCTGCTACTTGCCCAGGCGACGCAGCGTCTCGCGATGCTCCTCCGCGAACCGGCGGCGCTGCTCGGCGCGCTCACGCTCAGTACCCGGCAGACCGCGCGCGAGATCCCGGCGCTCGGGGGGCGGCGGCGCCCCCTTCGGCGCGGTAGTTCTCTTGGGTCTCGTGGTACCCATACTCAGATTGTAATCGTATGCCGCCGCCTGATTCCAGATCATCCACTTGCCGGCGCTTCCGCTTGGCTGCCTGCTTGGCCTCGAATCGGGTCATCCACGCTCCCCCGCGATTCTTCGCGCCAACATGCTCGGTCTTGATCCGCTCGTAGCCCATCACAGGTTCACCCTCTGCTCATTATTAGCAGACAGCTGTCATATCGGGGCGAACGGTTAGGGTCGGCTTGAATACAGGGGATTTGGGCCGTCTGCATCCTATTCGCATCCCGCCGACCGCGCCCATACCAAGGCTCCCGGCAGTCGCAACCCGGCGTATGCCATCGCGTACAAAGGTGCAGCAACGCGCTATCGCTCGTAGGCTCTGCCCCGCGATAGGACGTGCCGCACGATCTGCGTAGCGCGGTCGTAGTCGATCGAAGTATTCGCTGCTCGTCGCGCCCGAGCGCAGCCGGAACTCGCCCGTGAGGCGGGCGCGCCCGTAAATGCGATCACCAAGCTCGGACACCGGACGGCAGCTTATTTGGCGGTCCCGTCCTCGGCGGTTTGGGCGCGCTATATGGATCTCGCTGCGAACGGCTCGGCCTCAGCCCACAGCCGACACGCTTCGCCGCAATCCCCGCATCCGAGCCGCTGGCTACCGTGGCGTCCCGTGCCTGAGCTGGACGCCTTTCCTCCCGATGTCATCCCGAAGCTCAAGACCTACGTCTGCCGCCTCATCGACCCACGCAACAGCGAGACCTTCTACGTCGGCAAGGGCCAAGGCAACAGGGTCTTCGCGCACATCCGCGACGAGCTGAGTCAGGACAGCGACGAGCTGAGCGACAAGCCTTTCGTCTGAGCCGCAGGAGGCGGCGGTACACCGATGCTCGGAGGATTGCGTGGTTCGGGAAACACGATGCGCCCAGTGTGGACCGTCGCCCCGGCTACGCTGGGCGCTACGAGCCCGAACGCGGCGGCAAGCGCGGCGATGCTGGCGACACGGATGCGCATATCGAGCAACACTCTGGGGGCTGGCTCGCTAATCAGGCGATCTTACGCGGTGCCGCCGCTATGCCCAACACGCTCGACGGTGGCCGCCAGTTCGCTGAAAGACACCGGCTCCGCGTGTCTGCGTACCCAGGCGATGCTCACGCTCTTGTAGGCGCACTCGCGCACTCGCTCGGCCGCGACGACGTAGAACTCCCACTGCGAGAGGTCGAGCGCGTCGTAGCGCTGCGGGTCCGTGCAGGTCTGGACCGAGAACACGAAGACATCGGCGCGGACCTCGGGCTCGGCGCCGAACTCGTTGGTGTTCGCATCGTGTTGTCCCGAAGGTCGGAGAACGCCCAGCGCCAGAAGTCCAGCGCCGTCGCGTCGGCACCAGCGAAGCGGCGGTGCCCTCAAGCGCCTGTGGCGGCGCCGGACGGAGCCAGCCTGCGGGTGGATACGACGCAGCCATGCTCTCGGACCCTATCCGCGCTCCCGTGCCGATGTCACTCGGCTCCCGCATGTCGCAAAGGCCGTAGGCAATCACGGCGAACACTTCTAGCCTGAAACGCTCCGGTAACAGACGTCGAGCAGGCTCGGTTACAGTGTCCGCTTGAGCAAGCAGAAGTACACCGTGCGCGCCGCCCAGGCAGCCGAGGCACCGGCGATTCTCGACCTATGGCAGGGGGCGCGCAGTGCGCACGCAACGACTCCCGACCGGATCGAAGACGTACACCGTCTGCTCACCGAGACACCCGGGAGCCTGCTCGTCGCCTATGCCGACGGCGCGCTCGTGGGCGCGCTGATCGCGGCATGGGATGGATGGCGGGGGAACATGTACCGACTCGTCGTGCTCGGGGAGCACCGTCGTCGCGGCGTCGGCCTGGCGCTCGTGCGCGCCGGCGAGGACCACCTGCGCCGGCATGGCGCCTGCCGCATCACGGCCTTGGTCGCATACGAGGACGAGGCCGCGTCGGCGTTCTGGCAGTCCGCAGGCTACCCGCAGGACCGCGAGATCGGTCGCCGCGTGCGCAACCTGTAGTCGGTGGCCGGGGAAACGACGCTCAGGGCTCCCCGGACGATCTTGCATCCCGTTTGCATCCCGTTTCCCGTCGCCTTGCATCCCGTTCGCAGCCCTCAGACCACCGAACAGCCGCGAACACGGGCAAACCGCCACCCGCTAGGGCCAGTGATTCCGGGGCTTTTCGCCCGTGTTCGCTGGCCTTCGCGGGATATGAAGGAATCGGGGCGAACGGTTAGAGTTGGCTTGTTGATGCGGTTTTCGGGCCATCGTCTAGGGACTTTCTAGGGCCGTACCGCCTCGATGCCGCCCACTGCGCCAAGCCATGCCCTCTGTATGCCATCTTGAACGCACGTATTGAGGTTCGTAGACCGGAACGCTCGTCGAGAGGGTCGGCGGCGGTGCTTGGCACAATGCCTACATCGTGTCCTATGTACTCGCCAACTGCCCCGTGCACGGCGACGTTCACGCCAAGCGAGCGGTTCGACGGCTATCTCTGCCCCGGCGAACCTGACGACCCGGTGTGCCTTGAGCCTGTGTCGCCAATAGGCGGGACGGTGAAGCGCCCGGATTGGGCCGAGTATGCAGACGAGCGGTAGACCCGTCGCTCCCTCGCCACCATGCTGGTTTAGTCGCTCTCGTCCGCCTGCTCAGCGAGAGCATCGAACTCAAACACCGACGGGCCTGCCAGGTCCCAGGCGCCGCCGATGAACTCGGCACGCGGCACCGCTTTGTACTCGCCGTCCTGCCAGACGATGTAGTCATCTGCCGCGAGCTGTTCGGTTCTCTCGCCGACGCGCAGGATGCCCGCTACCTCTACCTGCTTTGCGTGCGAAACCCGGCCACCGGGGTCGTGCCATTCACCGCCCCAGGCGGCACGTCGAGGATCGTCGGGCAGATCCTCGACGAACTCGGCCTTGCTCATTCCGACCACAATACCGGGCGCAGATCAAAACACCTTAGTCGCGTTCTTCGATTCGACCGGCTTCTCGCGTCCGCCGATCCACGCCCTCGCACGAATGGTTCCGTCCACGCCCTCGAAAGTTTTTGCGGATGCCCGAGCAGCTGATATCGCCGATTGCGCGTCGGCGACGAGCCAGGTCTGCTCGCTCTCACCGTCGAGTCGAAAGCTGAGCGGCGGGTCCCAGGTCTGGTCGGTCCAAGCTACGCCCTTTCCAAAGTGAAGGTCGAGCTTGACGATCGAGGTTGAACCTCGACCCGCGTTGCGAACCTCGATGGCGAGGGCCGGCTCGCGGAAGCCCTGTGCACGCAACTGTTCGAGCATGACATCTGTCGGCGCGCCAGGAACGGTCAGGGCGCCTGTCGGGCTCCGTAGGCCGCTACGCACGACTACGCTCACGCGACTACCCGCGCGCCTGAAGCTCCATGCCTGCCACGCGATTGATAGCAGAGCGAGCACTACGCCAAGCCCGGCCAAGATCGTCGTCGCCAAATCGGTGGTGCGGACCGTCATATGCACCACGATTGGCGTAGTAGCCGCGATCACAGCCAGAAATTAGGCCGCGTGCCGGACGCCGGCCTTCGGAAGGGGCGTAGCCCGGTCGTCTACCGCCGACACAGAGCCGCGTAGCATGACCCGGCATGTCGGCACCAGAGCCAGCGACCAAGCATCTTGACGAGGCGCTTGCCGCTGCGCGGCGGGAGGAGTCCTGGCCTCAGCTCTCGCTCCCCGATGCGATCGAGGAGCTGTCCCGCTGGCTCGATGACGAGCGCCAATGGGCGCGAACCTCGCCGCACAACTGGACATCGCTCATAGACGACGTAATCGAAGGCATCGGCGCCCTTGGCCCTGATGTGCGGCGAACGACCGAAGCTCAGGGACTCAGCGATCAGCTAAAGCAATGCCGCGCGCTGCTGAACAAGAAGGAGACGCGCTCAGACCCGGCCCTGCGTCAACGGCTGCGGCGACTCGAGGATGTCCCGCGTGGCGTAGAACTTGAGGTGGCGGTCCTCCCGCCTCGTCCGGTCGTATTGCGACCGTGGCGAGTGCGAAATCGGTCCATTTGAGACAGGAGGAACCGCCATGAAGAAGGTACATGCTGGGCAGGTCACGAGCGAGGACACGCCTTCGGAGGCGTCTGCTCTGCCTGAGCGGGTGCAGGCCGCGCTCGGGGAGCTGGTCGGGGCGGCGAGGGAGGGCCTGCTCGCGCTGAGCGTGGGTGTCGGGCTCGGTGTGATGCACGAGCTGATGGCCGAGGAGGTCGAGGAGGTGTGTGGCCCCAAGGGTAAGCAGGACCCGGAGCGGGTCGCTTACCGCCACGGTGGCGATGACGGGGAGGTCACGCTCGGTTCGCGCCGGGTGGGGGTGCGGCGGCCGCGGATGCGCGCCAAGGACGGCAGCGGCGAGGTGCCGGTCGAGACCTACGGGCATTTTGCCAGCCGCGACGTGTTGAGCGCGGTCGTGTTGGAGCGGATGCTCGCGGGGGTCTCCACCAGACGGTTTGTGCGTACCCAGGAGCCGGTCGGTGAGCGGGTGGAAGCCGAGGCGCGCTCGACGTCGAAGTCGTCGGTGTCGCGCACCTTCGTTGCCCGCACCGCACAAACGCTGAAGGAGCTGATGAGTCGTCGCTTGGATGACGTGCGGTTGGCGGTCCTGATGCTCGACGGTGTCGTCTTGAAGGACCACACCAACGTCGTCGCGCTCGGGATCACGACTGACGGGGTGAAGGTCCCGCTCGGGTTGTGGGAGGGCTCCACGGAGAACAAGACGATCGCGACCGCGCTACTGGCCGATCTCGTGGACCGCGGCCTTGATGTCGAGCAGGGCGTGCTCGTCGTGATCGACGGCTCCAAGGCCCTCAGAGCCGCCGTGAACGCTGTCCTGGGCCCGCGCACCCCGGTCCACAGGTGTGTCCGGCACAAGGAATGTCATGAAGGGGTGACGTCCGCGGTGGTGGCGAACCTCGAGGGATTCCCGATCCGAGAGGAGCGCCGTTATGCAGCAGCAGTTCGTTGGGATCGATTGGGCTACGCGGCGAGCGCGATGGTGCGCGGTTACGCAGGCGGGCGTGTTGATCGACGAGGGTTGGGCGCCGGCCGACGAGGACGGGCTGGCTGGTCTGGTCGCTCGCTTGGGCCCGGATGCTTTCGCGTGCTTGGAGATGATGAGTGGCGCGGCGTGGGTCCGCGACCAGCTGCAAGCAGGCGGCTGGACAGTTCAGGTCGCTGACGCACGGAAGGCCAAGGCTGTCGGATCATTGGCGGCGAAGACGGACAAGCTCGACGCGCGCGTCCTGGCCGAGCTCGCGCGGCGCGATCTGGTGCCCCAAGTGCATGTGCCAACGTTCGCCGATCGTGAGCTCAAGGAGCGGCTCGGGCGCCGGATGCACATGGTTCGCTTGCGGACCGCGGCGATGAACCGGGCACACGGTGTGCTCAGCCAGTTCGGCGTGAAGCTCGCCTTCAAGCGGCTACGAGAGCCAGACGCCGAGGAGCTACTGATCGAGCGTGGCGTCCCCGAGGTGTGGCGCCGCTCGATCGCCGAGGCAGTCGCGGTCGTCACGATGCTCGATCTGCGCCTGGCCCCGCTTGAGAAGGAGTTGCGGCCACTCGCGCGTACCGATCCGCGAGTGCAGCTATTGGTCACGATTCCCGGTATTGGTGACCTGCTGGGCCTGACAATCGCAAGCGAAGTCGGGGACATCTCCCGCTTCCCGTCCGCCCGCAAGCTGGTCGGCTACTCGGGGCTGACCCCGCGTGTCTACCAATCCGGGGAGAAGGCGCGCACCGGGAAGCTCTCAAAGTCCGGGTCGACGATGCTGCGGTGGGCAGCCATCGAGGCCGCCCAGCAGGCATGGCGACCGAAGAACCCTTGGAACCAGCTCTACCTCGACGTCAAGCAGCGTTGCGGCGGCAAGGGCAACCCCGCCAAGGCCGCCGTGGCCCGCAAGGTCCTGATCGCCGCCTGGCATGTCCTGGCCTTACAACAACCTTTCAACCCTTCGCGCCCGCGTGGCGCGAGCGCTCCTGTCCCGGCAAGCTCCAGTTGCGTTCTGGCCGACTGACGGCCCACAAGGAATTGAGAAGCCGAGACAGCTCCAACCGACACGGTGTGCGCAGCCGAGCGCCGAAAGAGAACTGAGCAACTACCGACCCGATCCCGAGAGGAGAGCACGCCACCCCCGAAATTGCCCCTTGACATCCACTTCTTCTTCAAAGAGAGCGCAACGTGCTCGATCACCTGTCTGAGCGCGACCGCCCGGAGGTCAAGCGCCGGCTACGCCGCGCGTGGGCGCGTGAGGATCACAAACAGGCCCTCGGGGAACTCCAAGCGCTCGCCGCAGAACTCGAGCGCTCTCACCCGGGTGCTGCCTCATCCCTGAAGGAGGGCATGGAGGAGACGCTCACCGTCACCCGTCTCGGCGTGAAGGGCGCGCTGAAGCGCACGCTACAGAGCACCAACCCGTGCGAGTCGATGATCGAGTGCGTTCGTCGCAGCTCGCGGAACGTCAAGCGCTGGCAGTCCGGGGAGATGTCCCTACGCTGGACTGCCGCCGGGATGCTCGAGGCTGAGCGACAGTTCCGACGGATCATCGGCTACGACGGCCTCACCAAGCTCGCCCTTACAGTCGAACGCGAGATCACCCAGACCACCACCACACACGTCGCCGAGAAGGCCGCTACGCTCGTCACCATCTGAGAGATTCACCCGAGGGCCGCTCACCCAAGTTCCACGCTGGCCGGGACATCCTCGGCGACTCGTAGAAGCGACTCGGGAGCAGTTTCGACGCCCCGAGGTTTTGCTCGCGGCGTGGGATGACCTTTCGCATCGTCTCGGGGAGCCCGATACGGCTGAGCGGTCGGCGCGTCATCTGCTCGCGCTCGCGGCTTGGATAGGCCACGATCCAACGGGTATGAGCGAAGCTCTGGGTGCCCGCCTCACGGGTTGGCCGGCACGGGCAGCCAATGAACCTGTTCCCCGGCTGACCGTCTCGGAGCAGCGCGAGACATGCTTTCTGAGCCGCCGAGCCGTGCCCACACGATCGTTTGGCTGCGCTTCATCTTCGCCAGGGTTCTTCCGAGATGGATCGACATTGGGCCTTCCGTTCGTATCTACAGAGGGGATTGGCTTCGCGGCGCATTGGAGGCACCGGCGCCGCACAATGAGCTTCCGCCCGAGGCCACCACCGATGCCTTCTGGCTCCAATCGTTCTGCCAAGAGCGCGACGACTTGCCCGACGAACACGAGCGTCCCGTCGCCTACGTGCGGATAGACGTTGGGGAAGAGTTGCTGTCCAAAGCGGTTGGAGTCGCGCGCGACACCGCACAGGCCCTCGCGTCGCTCGGCAGCCTGTACGGCGCCGAGCCGTCGCTATGGCGTCTTGACGAAAGCTACGTCTGCTACGCCGACGGCCACCACTGTGGCGCATCGACAGGGCCGCCGGTCGTGGAGAGTGCGACGTTTCAAGAGCGGATCGGGGTGCCGCGAGATCGCACTGCGGAGGGACTAGAAGAACTCGCCGATCGACTCGGCGCCCATCTGCCTGTGCGAGACCCAAGCGTCCACGCGGCAGTGACCCTCCTGGGTTGGTTGCGAGAGGCGCGTACATCGCCCCCATCCCTGCGTCTCGTCCTATTCGACCGAGTAGTCGAGGCAGTCTGCGGCTGGGCGGGCGTACAGTCCACCTCTCGTTTTGTGCGTGATTCTCTGATCCCTTGGTGGGCGTACAGTCGCATCCGGAAAACGATGGAATCGACCGGTTTCGCCGTGGCATGGGGCGGCAGTCGTGCCAGCGTGGTAGCCGGTTCCCCGGAGCACGTTGCCTGGCAAGAAATCCTCAAACATCCTCCGCTTGAAATCAGCTTGGGTGAGCGCCGTTCGTTCAATCTCAAGGGCTTGCTGACCGAGACTCAATGGCTCATCGAACGCATACCAGCAGACAGCGACGCGGCGCAACAGATCACCAAGCTGGCCCACCACACCAGGAACGGGCAGGCGACAGCCGCTTGGTGGGACGAGTTTTACAAAGAAGCGCTGCGGACAGAGGCCCGGCGGCTACGCACTCGCAACGCACTTGTCCACGGCGGGCCGCTGGCACCCGCCACAGTCGAAGCAGTCACGACCTTCGCCGAACACTTGGCAGGAGAAGCACTCGCCGCTTGCATCGAAGGACGGCTGCTCGGAAACGACCTGATCGACTACTTCCTCGATCGTGACCGCCGGATCGCGGATATCCGTGCTCGGCTCAAACAAGGAGCCAAGCCATCCGACGCGCTATTTTGGCAGGAGTAGGCCATCGCGGTTGGCGCAAGCCGTCGCGCCTGGCATCATGGAGTCATGGCCGAGCAGGCGCACGTCAAGCTCAGCGGCGATATCAACGGCCGCTACGTCGTGACCGACCAGCGGGCGGGCGGCGAGTTGACGCTCGTGCCGGACACCTCCTGGGAGGCGATCCTAGAGCGTTCAGGCGGTCGGGAGATGACCCCGGAGGAGTCCGTCGAGTTCTGGCGCGAGCACGAGCCCCACATGCTCCCGCCAGACGACGAGCCGTAGACCATTGAGCCGATCCGGCCGCCGCGGCTTTCCCGCGTACTTCGATCAGACCGCCTGGGAAGAAGACCTCGCTCGCAGCACGGCAGCCGGTCGCCAAGCCGCTGAAGCCGCCATAAGGGACTACAAACGTAGCGGGGTTCCCTTTGAGTACCTGCGGCGTGTACAAGAACACGGTCGCGATGGGACCGTGCTGCCGGACTGCGCGAAGGTCTACTTGCCCCCGCCCGTGGGACGCTTCGGGATGATCTTCCGGGCGATCCAGGCCGAGGACGGGCCGCGTCTCGCCTACCTCGCTTTTGGAGTGCGCCACCACCCACGAAGCTCGCGGCGCCCGACCGTCTATCAACTTGCCCATCAGCGTCTGCACGGGCAGCCACCGAGACGCTGAGTCGGCCTGACCCCCGAGGGGTTGCAAGGCGTCGTCGGACGTGCTACCTCATCCCCGCACCAGATCAACAATCGAGTGGCCGGGACGAGCGCTGGAACGCCCGCCCCGGCCTGCGACGCCGAAGGAGCAAGCCTTCGACGCCACGATGAAACCGTAGCTGCTGCCTGCGGTCGCGTCGTCGCGCTCGTCCGCGCCTGCCTTCGCGCGCGGAAAGGAGCAGCGTCGATGCCCACAGGAGACAGAAAACAACAGGGAAAGACACGCAGGCGACCTAGCGATCCCTCTCCAGAGCCAGCGCCAGGCGAGTCGGAGCTGCGTCCGTTCGCGCACCCGGTCAGCGACGCGCTGGTGCTCGCGGCGACCGAGCGTGCCGAACACCACAAACCCCTACCCAAAGGCTTGTCTGGCGTGTTGCTGGGCGACGTGTTCGCACACATGGGCTTCATCTACAACGGAGGCGCCACCCGCCAGCTACGCCCCCGCCTCGACGCGCTCCTGGCAACCGGAGCGCTTGAAACCACACGACGCAACAGCATCAAACTGTGGGGCTTGACGAGCACGGGACGCCAGCAGTTGGCGCAAGCTCGCCGCAACGGCGAAGGGCAGCTACCGGAGTCCCCGCAACATCGAGCGTGGCGTCACACACGCGCACTGGCCGCCGAGCGGATCGAGCGATACCGCGAGCAGCTGCGCACCTTGCTTGACGAAACCGACGCGCTACTGCACGACGGAATGCGGGTCCATTCGGATTCCTGGCTCATCCTCGCCAGCGAGTTGTCGGGGCCGAGTTCCCTCATTGGGGCGGCGATCTACTGCCTGAAAGAGTGGGCGGAGCCCGATGACGCGCACGCCGATGTAGACGATTGCAGCGACCCGGACGACGGGTGCCTCGATCCAGACGAGCGAGCACGGCGACGCTACATGCGCATAGGCCGACGCCACGCCATCGTTCGCAGCGATGCCGTATGAGCAGCAAACCCAAACCCGCTCGTCCCTCTGACAGTGCAGTGAAACCACCCAATCGTGGTCTTGAGGACTACAAGCCTCGCATCGCGCCCGTCCCGAACGGGCGATACTCGCGGTCCTTGGAATACGGTGTTGCGATTCTGGAAGCGTTCGCCGCCGATCGACTCACGCTGCGGATCAGCGAACTGGCCGACGCGATCGGGCTCAGTCGCTCAACGACACACCGTTACGCCACCAGCCCTCGTTGAGCTTGGATATTTGCAACAGGACAGAGAGCGAAGGTACTGTCTCGCGCGCGGCGCGCAGCCTTGTGGGACGAGAACGTACGCGCAGACCCGGACGGTGGGCGACTGCCCGCCAAGGGGTTGCGCAACATCGCGCGGATGCTCGACATGGCGGCCTGGCACGAGCGACAGCTATGCCTCGTCGCAGTCGATGACGGGAGGATCATCGGGTTCGCCTGCGCCAGCGTGAGCGCGGGAACCGGGCTGCTGCCGGGACTCCTTGGCGAAATCGAGTCGCTGTACGTCACCCCGCAAGCACGCGGCCAAGGAACTAGCCGCGCTCTGGCCGAGATGGCGGTCCGCGAGCTGCGCGCCCGCGGCGCTCGCGTGATCCACAACCTCATCTGTATAGACGATCAGGACGCACAGGCGTTCTGGCGCTCGATTGGGTTCGAGCCCGACATGGTCTGCCTGTCCCTCTACGACGCGAGGTGAGCACCGCGAGCCGTTCGCACTCGCAAGGCCGCAGGGCGAGCCGGCGCCCGTCTAGGGATTCTCTAGGGGTTGGGCGTCCCGAGTCTAGGGGTTCTCTAGGGAAATGCCGGCGAAAGCCCGCAAAAACAGGCGAAACGACCGACCCCAATCCCCTGTGCTTTCGGCAGTTTTCGCCCGCCGTTGCTGGCCTTCGCCAAACACTAACCAATCGGGGCGCCGAGATTTGAACTCGGGACCTCACCGACCCGAACGGTGCGCGCTACCAGGCTGCGCCACGCCCCGATGCGGGCTAAGTATCCCACACCGCGCCCGCCAGCCCGGCGAGGCGGCAAGCAGGGCCGCGTCCGCCGGCGCGCGGGCACGGCGCCACTGTGGCTAGGACAAGCGCCATGCCACCGCAAGCACACCAGCTGTCCCCGCGCTACCCTCGCGCCATGCCCTGCGAGCTGACGAGCGCGATCGACGCGCTGAACGCGCTCCTACAGCCGGCCCGCTTCAGCGACTATGGCCCCAATGGCCTGCAGGTGCCGGGCAAAGCGAGCGTCGCGCGGGTTGCCACCGGCGTGAGCGCGAGCGCCGAGCTGTTCGAGCGCGCCATCGCCGCTCGCGCCGACCTGCTGGTGGTCCACCACGGTCTCTTCTGGGGCCGCGGCGCCGCGCCCATCGATGCGCCCATGAAGCGCCGACTGCGGCTGCTGTTCGATGCCGACGTGAGCCTCGCCGCCTACCATCTCCCGCTCGACGCGCACCCCGAGGTTGGCAACAACGCGCTGATCGCCCGCGCGCTCGGCGCCACCGAGCTCGAGCCGTTCGCCGAGCACGAGGGGGAGACGATCGGGTTTCTCGCGCGCTTCCCCGGCGAGGGCCCAGGCGCGAGCGCGCTGTTCGAGCGCGTCGCGCAGCTGACCGAGCGCACCCCGCTCGTGTTCGATGCGGGTCCCGAGCGGGTCGAGAGCGTCGCGATCGTCAGCGGCGCCGGCGCGAGCTATCTGCCCGATGCGATCGCCGCGGGCGCGGATGCGTTTCTGACGGGCGAGCCGGCGGAGCGCGTGATGAGCGAAGCCCGGGAGGCCGCGATTCACTTCATCGCGGCCGGCCACTACGCCACCGAGACGTTCGGCGTGAGGCGCCTGGGCGAGCACCTTGGCGAGCGCTTCGCCGTGGAGCACACGTTCATCGACGTGCCCAACCCCGTGTAGTGCTCTTCGAGAGCCGCTCCGGCTGGGGCGCCGGCAAGGGGCGCGGCGAGGCCCACCGGCCCCGTCGCGCGCCAACCCAGAGCCGTCGATTCGACTCCCTGGCCGTCTGGCCGCATGCGCTTCCAAAAAGGCCGTAGTATCCACATGTACCGTCGGGGAGCCAGGAGAAGGAGGAGGGAGTTCGATGGAGGCCAGCGCAGCAGAGTCCACCACCGCGTCGGGCACGATCGCCGGCCTGATACCGCGCTCGGCAGGCGAACGACCCGAGCACGTGGCCATCCGCTACAAGCGCGACGGGGCCTGGCACGACGTCACCTACGCGCGGTTCGCCGAGATCGTCGACGAGCTGGCGCTCGGGTTGATCGACCTCGGCGTGCAGGCGGGGGAGCGCGTGTGCATCCTTGCCAATACGCGCCCGGAGTGGTCCTATGCGGACATGGCCATCACCTCGGTCGGCGCGGTGGTCGTGCCGATCTACCAGACCAACTCGCCCGAGGAGTGTTTGTGGGTCATCTCCGACTCCGGCGCAACCACGATCGTGTGCGAGAACGAGGAGCAGCTCGCGAAGATCGCCGAGATTCGCGAGCAGGTGCCGAATCTGCGCACGGTGATCGCGATGGACCCGCCCGCCGGCGCCTCGCCGCTGCCCGCGATCGCGCTCGAGGAGGTGCGCGAGCGCGGGCGCACGCGCGAGCTCGCCGAGCTCCGGGAGCGACGCGACTCGGTCAAGCCGGAGGATCCGTTCACGTTCATCTACACCTCCGGCACCACCGGCCCGCCGAAGGGCTGTGTGCTGAGCCATGGCAACTATGCCTCGATGATGCAGATGCTGCGCAGCGTCGGGCAGATCGAGGACGACGAGGTGGTCTACCTCTACCTGCCGCTCGCCCACGCGTTCGCGCTGCTGATCCAGCTGGCCACCTTCGACCTCGGCACCACGATCGCCTATTTCGGCGGCGACACCAAGCAGATCGTGGGCGAGCTGATGGAGGTCAAACCCACCTACCTGCCATCCGTGCCGCGCATCTTCGAGAAGATCTACACGCTCGCCAACGCGGCGATCGAAGCCAAGCCGCCGCAGGAGCGCGAGCAGGCCGCCCAGGCCGTCGCGCTCGGCATGAGGGTGCGCGAGCTGCAGGCTCGCGGCGAGGAGGTGCCGGAGGAGCTGATGAAGCCCTTCGAAGAGGCCGACGAGCAGCTGTTCAAGAACGTGCGCGCGATCTTCGGCGGCAATGTGCGCCACGCCGTCACCGGCGCCGCGCCGATCGCCAAGGAGATCCTCGAATTCTTCTGGGCCGCGGGCGTGCCCGTGCTGGAGGGGTATGGCATGACCGAGACGGCCACCGCCGCGACGGTGTGCACGGTGGAGGACCACAAGTTCGGCACCGTCGGCAAGCCGTTCCCGGGCGTGCAGGTGAGGATCGCCGAGGACGGCGAGGTGCTCGTCAAGGGACCCAATATCTTCCAGGGCTACCACAACAACGCCGACGCCAGCTTCGGCTCGATCGAGGACGGCTGGCTGCACACCGGCGATCTCGGCTCGCTCGACGAGGACGGGTTCCTCTCGATCACCGGGCGCAAGAAGGACATCATCATCACCGCCGGCGGCAAGAACATCACCCCCGCCAACCTCGAGAACGACCTCAAGCAGTGCCGCTGGATCTCCCAGGCGGTGATGCACGGCGACCAGCGGCCCTATCCGGTCGTGCTGATCACCCTCGACGAGGAGGAGATCGCCGCATACGCACGCGAGCACAACCTCCCCGAGGACGTCTCGGAGCTCTGCAAGGAGGCCTCAGTGCGCGAGATGATCGGCGAGCAGGTCGACCGCGCGAACCGCCGCTACGCACCCGTCGAGCAGGTCAAGAAGTTCACGATCCTCCCCCACGACCTGACCCAGGAGACGGGCGAGCTGACGCCCACGCTGAAGGTCAAGCGGAGCGTGGTCGCCGCCAAGTATGCGGACATCCTCGACTCGATGTACGCGAATTGACCCCGACCGTGACCGCCCACGTGTCCATCCACACGACCCCCCTCGGCAACAGCTGCCGAGGAGCGTCGCGGTAGCTGCGAACATATACCCTGATGCGCTCCGATCCCAGCGAGAACGGCGGGCTGTTCGTAGGCCGCCGCCCAGGCACCGCCCCGATCCGCTTCCGTGCGCTGCCCAAGCGCGGCAGCGACTCTCGTCAGCGAGTCGATCGCCACCTGGCCAACTGGCTGTTCGTCGCGATGGTGCTGGGCAGCCTGCTGTGCTGGGGTCCGATCCCGATCGCCTGCCTGTGGGTGGCCGCCCAGATCAACTACCTCACCGGCAGCGTCAGCTTCGCCGTGCTGATGGGGCTCGTCTCGCTCGGGGTGCTGCTGTTCGGCGCGCTCGCGATCCTGCGGCGGATCGACAACGCGTGGATCCTCGTGCGCCGCGCGGCCGGCTACGACCAGCGCGTGGGCGCGCTGAACCGCGTGTTCGGCATCACCGCGGCGGTGTGCGCCGCGGCGTTCTCGCTGTGGTTCGTGGTGCTGCACGGACCCGGGTCCAGCGCGACGCCGGGCAACAAACCGTGAGCGCGCGCGCAGGGAGCTAGCACCGTGGGTCTGCTCGACTACTACAAGCAGTTCGAAGGCATGAGCGAGGAGGAGGTCAACAGCGGCCTGCGCGAGGAGGCCGCCGAGCGCAGGCGCAAGGCGCTCACGCAGGTGGTGACGCTCGACCTCTCTCAAACCACGTGGCCCGACCTGCCCCATCCCGACATCGTCAGCGCGATCACGTTCGTCGCGCGCCGCGGCATGCAGCGCTACCCGCACATGCGCGGCTCGCAGCTGCGCACAACGCTCGCGGAGCTGCACGGCGTCGAGCCGGGGCGGGTGATCGTCGGCAACGGTTCGGCCGAGCTGCTCAGCTCCGCGACCCGCGCGCTGATCGAGCCCGGTCAGGAGCTGATCACCTCATGGCCCTCCTATCCCCTGTTTCCGATCATGGCGCGCCGCGCACACGGCCGCGCCGTGCCCGTCGGCGGTGGCGTGGACGCGCTGCTGCAGGCCGTCAACGAGCGCACCCGCGTGGTGGCGCTGGCCAGCCCCAACGATCCCACCGGCGAGCTGCTCGCCACCGAGCAGCTGCAGCGCCTGCTCGCCGAGCTGCCCGACACCGTCGGCGTGCTGCTCGACGAGTCGCTCGTGGAGTTCGCCGACGCCCAACCGACCGACGCCTCGCTGAAGCTGCTCGACAGCCACCCGCGACTGCTGGTGTTTCGCAGCTTCTCCAAGGCCTGGGGGTTGGCGGGACTGCGCTGCGGGTATGCGATCGGCGGGCCCGGCTCGGAGAACCTGCTGGCCGAGCTCGAGCCCGATCTCGGCGTCAGCGAGATCTCCCAGGCCGGCGCGCTGGAGGCGCTGAGGAACTGCTCGGAGCTGCTTGCCAAGCGTGTCAAGCGAGTCGCGGCGGAGCGCACGCGCCTCACCGCAGAGCTGCGCCAGCGCAACTTCGAGGTGACCGACAGCCAGGCCAACTTCCTGTGGGCGGCCCACGAGAGCATCGACGGCAGCGAGCTGGCGATGCGGCTGGCGCACTCGGGCATACTCGTCGCCGCCGGCGCGCCGCTCGGCGAGCCGCGCCACGTGCGGGTGGCAATCCACGACGAGGCCGCCTCCACGCGCCTGCTCAGCGCGATCGACCGCGTGCTGAGCTGACCCTCCGCGCGCCCGCTCGGGGCGATCGATCGCCGACCGGACGCGGTGCTCCTCGCGGGAGCGGCGCGCCGCCGAGCGGACCGGCGGGCCCTATTCGGCGGTGCCGGACTGGCGCAACAGCGCGCCGGTCGTGCCTTCGAGGATTTTGCGCCACGCGCCGACCTGCTCCTCCTCGGACTCGAAGTGGCCGACCACCTTGCGCACCCGCCGCTCCGATATCTGGATGCCGTGCCGCGCCCAGATCTCCCGGTAGCGCTCGTATTCGTTGAGCAGGTGATAGGTGACCGACTGAAACCCATGGCGGGCGATCGCGATGCGCGAGGAGAAGCTCATGATCGACGTCTCGAACATCAGCTCATCCGTGGGCTCGGGCTCGATCAGCACGATGTCCACACCCGGGTAGCGCTCCTCCCACATGCTCGCCAGCTCGTGCAGGCGCCGGTGGCCGAGCAGCTTGAACGCCTGGTATCCGATCTTCGAGAATCCCCGGTCGGAGATCCGCCGGGCCTGCCGTCCGGGCCCGTCGCCGTCGCGGTCGTTGACGAACGGCACGATCGGGTTGATCACGATCACCAGCGACGCGCCCGCTTCCACGGCGATGTCGAGGTTCGTGGTCGAGACGATGCCGCCGTCGATCAGCTCGCGCTCGCCGACCCGCACCGGCGCGTACACCATCGGCAGCGCACCCGACGCGCGCACCGCTCTGGAGATCGGCACGTCGTCGAAGCCGTCGGAGCCGAACACGATGCGCTCGCAGGAGTCCAGGTCGGTCGCAACCAGGTACAGCTCGCCGGCGAGCTCGCGGAAGTCGTCGCTGCGCCCGTTCTCCTCGAGCACGCGGCGCAGATAGCGCTCGATGCCCGCGCCCGTGTAGGCGCCGCTGGGCAGCACCTCGGCGAGCCCGAGCACGATGTCGATCGCCGACACCTGGCCGAGCTGGGGCAGGAGCTGGCGCGTGAGCGAGAGCATCCGCAGCGGCAGGCGCACGCCGGTGCGCGCCAGCTCGGGCAGGTTCAGGTGCAGCAGATCGCCGAGATCGATGTCCCGGAACGCCTGCGGGCCCTGATGCGTGACGACCCGCATCATCTCCTCGGGCGTGACACCGTTGGCGCACAGCGAAGCCACGAACGCACCCGCGGAGGTGCCGACATAGACGTCGAACTGGTTGATCGTGCGGTTGGCCGCGAGCAGGTCGAGCGCGCGCAGCGCACCGATCTCATACACGCCGCCGGTGAATCCCCCTCCGCCGAGTACCAGTGCTGTCTTTTTGGGGAGCGGCTTGCGCCGCCGGGTCGTGCTTGCCGCAGCGCTCCGCTTGGCGGTGGTCCGTGTTCTAGACCGCGAGCCGCCCTTGGCGGCCGCCTTCAAGTTGACAACCTCGCCCATCGGCACTGATTGTACGTAGGCTTACCGGACCACATGAGACTGCCCAAGCTTTCCGCGGCGCTCGCGACGCTCGCGGCGATCGCCTGCAGCAGCCCGTCGACCGTCTCGGGGTCGGCCGCATCGAGCATGGGCAGCCGGCGCGCGACCCGCGAGCCGAGCGCCTCCAGCGCCGCCAGCCGCCGCGCGCGCCGCCGGCCGAAGGCCTCCCGCGCGCAGATCGCGCTGAGCGCTCAACTCAACCATACGGAGGTTGCCGCCGGATCACGGTCGGGAGCCTACGTGTACGACCTGACGACATCCACGCCGCTGTTTGCCGAGCACGCCGAAGCTGCCCGTCCGCCGGCCTCGGTGGAGAAGCTCTACACATCCACCACGGCGCTCGAGCTGATGGGCGCCGGCGCCACA
Source organism: uncultured Solirubrobacterales bacterium (assembly GCA_963831995.1). Lineage (GTDB taxonomy): Bacteria > Actinomycetota > Thermoleophilia > Solirubrobacterales > Solirubrobacteraceae > Palsa-744. The sequence goes on from CAWHSI010000001.1 coordinate 1,249,293, forward strand.
CTGCCCACGACGGTGCTCGGCACCGGCCGCCTGGGCCCCGACGGGCGCTGGGAAGGCAACCTGTATCTGCACGGCGGCGGCGACCCGACGTTCGGCAGCACTGCGTTCATCGCCGCCCGCTATGGCGGGCAGGGCACGAGCGTCTCCACGCTGGCGGCACTCGTCAAGGCGGCCGGCATCCGCAGCGTCAGCGGCAGCGTGGACGGCGACGAGTCCCTCTGGGACTCGCTGCGCGGCGATCCCTATAGCGACTACGCTCCCGATCCCGAACTCGAAGGCAGCCTCAGCGCGCTGGAGTTCAACCGCGGAGAAGTGGGCTCCGAGCGGGGACTGCATGCCCCCGCGGCCTACGCCGCCTATGAGCTGCGCGGAGCGCTGCGGGCCGACGGCGTGAGCGTCCACGGCGGCACCGCCGCGACCGCGCCGCCGGGCGCGAGCACGATCGCCACGGTCAACTCCCCGCCGCTGTCCACGCTGCTGGGGCTGATGCTGCCACCGTCTGACAACTACTTCGCCGAATCGCTGCTGAAGGATCTCGGGGCGCGCTACGGCGGCGCGGGCACCACCGCCGCCGGGGCCGCCGTGGTGCGGGCCACGATCGCGCGAGTGTTCGGCCTGCACCCCTACTTGATCGACGGCTCGGGACTGTCGCACTCCGACCACACCTCGCCACTTGAAATCGTGGAGCTGCTGAAGGCGCTTGCCCACATTCCGCTCGGCACGACGCTGCGCAACGACCTGGCCGTCGCCGGGCAGAGCGGCACGCTATCCGAACGGATGCGCGGCACTCCCGCCGCCGGGCGCTGCCAGGCCAAGACCGGCACGCTCGACGGCGTGTCGAATCTGGCTGGCTACTGCCACGCCGCCAACGGCAACATCCTCGCGTTTGCGTTCTTCGACGACGGCATCGCCACGTATGAGGCACACACCATCCAGGACAACATGGCGATCGCACTCGCCCGCTACTGAAGGGGTCAAGAAACGATTCGACCCGCCGAAAGGCGGGCCGAACGCACGGCAGCGCTACCGCAGCCGATTGACACTCACGCTCACCATAACAGAGCACTCGCCCGAAATCCCAAGCTCAGACGGGCGACAGAACACAACGGCGACTAATCCGTCTCGGCGCGTGACCATTGCTACCTGTTCTACGCCGCCCGTCCAAGGTGGCGGAAGGCGTGGGAGTCGAACCCATCCGAGGAGTCAGCCCCGAAAGTGCGAGTGTCAATCGACTGCGGCGACCGCGCCGCTGCGCCTTCCTGTTGCTTATTGTATGCAGAGGGGCGAACGAAGACCGCAGGCACGCCCCCACGCAATCCAAAAAAACCAGCTGCCTTCAGCCGTCCCCCAACAGGTCCAGCAGCGCGCGCTCGCTGAGCACCCGCACATGCAATCGCTCGGCCTTCTCGAGCTTTGAGCCCGCGGCCTCGCCCGCCACGAGAAAGTGGGTCTTCTTCGACACGGCGCTCGTCACGCGGCCTCCCGCCGCCTGGATGCGCTCGGTCGCCTGCTCGCGCGAGAGCGTCGGCAGCGTGCCGGTCAGCACCAGCGTCTTGCCCGCCAGCGGGCCGCTCGTGGGGGGCGGGCCGGCCTCGGCGAAGCGCAGGCCGAGGGCGCGCAGGTCTGAGATCAGCGCGAGCATGCGCTCGTCGTGCAGCTGCTCGTGGATCGAGGCGCTCATCTTCTCGCCGATGCCGGGCGTCCCGGCCAGCTCCTCGGCGCTCGCGTCCAGCAGCGACACGATGTTGCGAAAGCGCATCGCCAGGTTGCGCCCCGTGACCTCGCCGACCTCCTCGATGCCGAGCGCGAACAGCACGCGCGCGAACGGCCGCTGCTTGGAAGCCTCGATCGCCTCCAGCAGCGCCGCCACGGACAGCTCGCCAAAGCCCTCCAGCTCCAGCAGCTGCTCGCGATGCTCGCCCAGGCGATAGAAGTCGCCCGCGGTCTTGACCAGGCCCTGCTGCTGCAGCAGCGCCACCTGCTTCTCCCCGAGCCCCTCGATGTCCATCGCGGCGCGCCCCACGAAGTGCTTGAGCAGCTGCCACGCGCGCTCGGGACAGTCGCGGTTGGGACAGGTCGTGAACACCGATTCCCTCGGCTTGACCGTCGGCGTGTCGCAGAACGGGCAGCGCTCCGGCGGGCGCGTCGGCGGCGGGCGGTGCTCGTGCTCGACCACGTGCGGCGCCGGCGATACCACCTGGGGGATCACGTCGCCTGCGCGCAGCACGATCACATCCTCGCCCGCGCGGATGTCCTTGCGCACGATGTCCTGCTCGTTGTGCAGCGTCGCGAGCTTGATCGTCACGCCGCCCACCGCCACCGGCTCGAGCACCGCATAGGGGCGCAGGTCGCCGAACTTGCCCACGTTCCACATCACCCTGTGCAGCCGCGTCACGGCCGTGGTCGGAGGGAACTTCCACGCAACCGCCCAGCGCGGATCGCGACCGACCGATCCAAGCCGGCGCTGCAGCGCAAGGTCCGAAACCTTGATGACGACACCGTCGATCTCGAAGTCCAGGTCGCCGCGGCGCTGCTGCCAGTACAGGCACTGGGCAACCACCTCGTCCTCGGTCTTCAGGCGCTTGATGTCGCGATTGACGCGAAACCCGTGCGCGCGCAGCCATTCCAGCGCCTGCCAGTGCGTGTCGAAGTCGAGCTCCGGCGCCACCCCCACCTGATAGGCCCACATCGACAGCGGACGTTCGGCCATCAGCGCGGGGTCGAGCTGGCGCACCCCGCCGGCGGCCGAGTTGCGCGGGTTCATGAACGTCGAGAGCCCTTCCCCGGCGCGGCGCTCGTTGACCTCGGCGAAGTCCCTCAGCGACATGTACACCTCGCCCCGCACCTCCAGCAGCGGCGGCGCGCCCTCCACGTGCAGGGGAATCGCGCCGATCGTGCGCAGGTTGTGCGTCACGTCCTCCCCCACCTCCCCGTTGCCGCGCGTGGCGCCGCGCTCCAGCACCCCGTCGCGGTAGAGCAGGCTCACCGCCAGCCCGTCCACCTTCGGCTCGACCACGTACTCGAAGCGGGTGCGCACGATGCCTTCGCGCGCCAGGTGCGCCCTCATGCGCGCCACCCACGCACGCAGCTCCTGCTCGCCGCGCACGTTGCCGAGCGAGAGCATCGGCTCCAGGTGCTGCACCTTCTCCAGGCGTCCCACCGGCTCGCCGCCCACGCGCTGGGTCGGGGAGTCGGGCGTTTGCAGCTGGGGGTACTGCGCCTCCAGCTCGCGCAGCTCGTCCAGCAGCGCGTCATACGCGTCGTCTGAGATCTCGGGATCGTCGAGCACGTAGTAGCGATGGCCGTGATACTCCAGCTGCCTGCGCAGCTCCTCGGCGCGATCGCGGGCCTGCTCGGGCGCGGCGCCTGCGGCGCTGTCCAGTGCCCGCGACTCGCCCTGGCGCTCGCGCGCCCGCTTCTTGGGCGCCGCGCTCACACGCTCCCGCCGCGAAGTCCCCCAAACGGGGGGTGGAGCACGGGCGCCAGGAGCGACTGCAGGTCGAAGTCGCGCAACACCTCGATGCCGCCGCGGTGGGTGAGGTCGAAGTGGATCGGCGTCACCGCGATGCGCCCCTGCGCGACCGCAGCCAGATCGGTGCCGGGCTCGTCCTGAAAACCGGGGTCTGCCCCGTATATCCAGTAGTGCCGGCGCTCTGGCGAGCCGTCCTCGTGCGAGGCCAGCTTCAGCTCGTCGCGATAGATGCGCTTGCCGAGGCTCGTCACCTCCACCCCGTCGGGCTCGCCGGCGGGCACGTTCACGTTCAGCAGCGTCCCCGCCGGCATCGGCAGCTCCTCGATCCGCTCCACCAATCGCGCCACGAACCCGGCGGCGACGTCGAACTCGAAGCCCCCGTCGTAGCGGAAGTCGAGCGCTCGCCCGCGCGACTGCTGGGACACGGCGATCGCGGGCAGCCCGAGCACGACCCCCTCGAGCGCCGCCGCCACCGTGCCCGAGTAGGTGATGTCATCGCCGAGGTTGGCGCCGTGGTTGATGCCCGCCACCACCAGCTCCGCCGCAAAGCCCTCGACCAGCCCCAGCCGCGCGAGGCGCACGCAGTCGACCGGGGTGCCGTCGGTTGCATACCCGACGGTGCCGTCGGGGAACGCCACCTCCTGCACCCACAGCGGCCGCCGTGTGGTGATCGAGCGGGCCATCGCCGAGCGGTTGCCATCGGGCGCGATCGTCGCCAGCCGCACCCCCGGCACCCGCACGAGCGCGCGGCGCAGCGCCTGCAGGCCGTCCGCCTCGATGCCGTCGTCGTTGGTCAGCAGTACGTCCATCCATCCTCCAGCATAGGCGGCGGTCCGGCCTCAATAGCCCACAGACGCGCCGGCTGGACCGCTCGCCTGCTCAAGCGCCAGGGCAGGCCGCGAACGCGAGCGCGAGCACGCTCCTCAAACCCTCGGGTAGGCCACAGACGCAAGCGCGAGCCCATGCGCCGGCGCCGTCGGACCGGCGTGTGCGCGGGGGCGGCCTCCCAGCAGCTCGGCAAACCCCGCAAGCTCGCGACGAGCGCAGGCAACCTCGAGCATCGTGCCGACCAGCACCCGGTTCATGTGTCGCAGAAACGTATCCGCCTCGATCCAAAACTCGAGCATGTCACCGGCCGCTCGCCAGTGCGCGCGGAGCACTTCGCGCTCGAAGCGCCTGTGCTCGGTGTCGGTTGGCGTGAACGCGGTGAAGTCATGGTTGCCGGGCAGCAGCTTCGCGCACTCCCTGAGCAGGGCGCGGTCAAGCTCGCGCGGCCACCACAGCGAGAGTCCGCCCTCGAACACGTCGCGTGTGCGGCGGGCGAGCACGCGATAGCAGTAGGTCCGGCTGCGCGCGCTGCGCCGCGCGTCGAAGCCGTCGTCCGCGGGCTCGCACGCGAGAACCGCGATGTCGCGTGGCAGCAGCGCGTTCAGGCGCAGCGGATCGACCGCCTCGTGGCGATAGCTCGCAACCTGACCCCAGGCGTGCACGCCGCGATCGGTGCGCCCGGCGACCGTGAGCGTCAGCGGCTCGCCGTCGCTGTCCGCCTCGCCGAGGATCGTGCGCAATGCTCGCTCCAGCTCGCCCTGCACGGTGCGCAGGCCGGGCTGCTGTGCCCAGCCGGCAAACTCGGCTCCGTCGTATTGCAGCGTGAGCTTTGAAACCATCGGCGTATATGTGGCGATCCCCTCGACGACACGCCTGTCTGAGGCGCTGCAGCCAAGTCTGGCAAGGACGCAGGGAGCGTGGCGTACTGGCGAGCGAGAACGCCGACCGCCGGTTTCGCCGGCGGTGCCCACGCCGGCTGTCGCGCCTCAGACCAGCTCGAGATACACCATCTCGGTCGCGTCGCTGCGACGCGGGCCGAGCTTGAGGATGCGCGTGTACCCGCCGGGGCGCTCGGCATAGCGGGGCGCGACCTCCTCGAACAGCTTGTGCACCGCGAACTTGTCCTGCGCGAGCGCCGAGAGCGCCTGGCGGCGAGCATGCAGGTCGCCGCGCTTGGCGAGCGTGATCAGCTTCTCGATCTCCGGCTTGACCGCCTTGGCCTTGGCTTCGCTGGTCTTGATCCGCTCGTGCTCGAGCACCTCCTTGGTGAGGTTCATGAGCAGCGACTTGCGATGCGCCGAGTCGCGGCTGAGCTTGTTGCGTGTCTTCTGGTGTCTCATGGCTGGTCTGAGTGTAGGGACTCGCTAGTCCTGGCGCAGGTGCAGCCCGCGCGCTTCGAGCGTCTCGATCACCTCGTCGATCGACTTCTTGCCGAAGTTCGGTATCGCGTTCAGCTCGCCCTCGGACTTGGAGATCAGGTCGCCCACGGTCTGGATGCCGGCGCGCTTGAGGCAGTTATACGAGCGCACGCCGAGCTCCAGCTCCTCGATCAGGATGCTCCACTCCTCGCCCTGAAGCGCGGCGGGCGCGCCGCCGCCGCCGACGGCGAGACCGTGTCCGTCGAGCTGGCCGCCCGGCGCGGCGCGCAGCTCCTGGATGCGCTCGGCGTCGGTGAAGATCGCGAGCTGGCTGATGAGCAGCTCGGCGGCCTCGCGCAGCGCGGCCTGCGGCTCGATCGAGCCGTCCGTCTCGATGTCGAGCGTGAGCTTGTCGAAGTCGGTCTTCTGACCTACGCGAGCCTGCTCGACGGCGTAGGCCACGCGGCGCACGGGCGAGAAGATCGAGTCGATCGGGATCACGCCGATCGGCTGGTCGGCCGACTTGTTCTCCTCGGCCGGCCGATACCCGCGACCGCGACCGATCGTCATGTAGAGCTCGAGCTTGGTCTTCTTCTCGAGCGTCGCAATGTGCACGTTCGGGTTGAGGATCTCAACGCCGGCAGGCAGATCGATGTCCTTGGCCGTGATCTCCCCGGGACCGCTCACCACCAGCGGCGCCTCGACCTCGCTGGCGTCGGAGTGCATGCGGCATACGATGCCCTTCAGGTTGAGCACGATGTCGGTCACGTCCTCCTTGACGCCCTGCACAGTGGAGAACTCGTGCGCCACGCCCTCGATGCGAACGCTGGTGACGGCGGCGCCGGCGAGCGAGGACAGCAGCACGCGCCGCAGCGAGTTGCCGAACGTGTAGCCGAATCCGCGGTCGAGCGGCTCGATGGTGAACGTGCCACGGTTCTGCTCCACGGACTCGCTGGTGATCCGGGGGATTTGGAAGTCGAGCATCGGGGTCCTAACGTCGTTTTGGGTTGTCCTACCGGCGCCTGCTGGCGCCGGCTCTGACGCGCCACAACCCCCAAGAGGCGGCCGAGAGCGCGGAAAAAGCGCCTACTTCGAGTACAGCTCGACGATGAGCTGCTCCTGCACCGGTGCGGCCACCTCGCGCCGCTCCGGCTTGCGCAGCACCTTGGCCGTGAGCGACTCATGGTCGGCCTGGAGCCACGCTGGGATCTGTCCGGTCAACTCGGTGGCGTCCCTTACCACCTGCGTCGCCGCGGTGCCCGCCTTGATCGCGATCACATCGCCGGGGCGCACCTGATAGCTGGGTATGTCCACCCGACGACCGTTGACCGTCCAGTGGCCGTGACGGATGAGCTGGCGGGCCTGCCTGCGCGACGCCGCGAAGCCGAGGCGCACCATCACGTTGTCCAGGCGACACTCCAGCAGCGCAAGCAGGTTCTCGCCGGTGATGCCGGGCTGGCGCGAAGCCTTCTCGTAGTAGCCGTGAAACTGCTTCTCCAGCACGCCGTAATAGCGACGCGCCTTCTGCTTCTCGCGCAACTGCAGGCGATACTCGCTCTGCTTCTGGCGACCGCGACCGTGCTCGCCGGGCGGATAGGAGCGCCGCTCGACGCCGCACTTGTCGGTCAGGCAGCGCTCGCCCTTGAGAAACAGCTTCTGTCCCTCGCGGCGGCACTGCTTGCACTGTGGGCCTGTGTCTCTTGCCATTGCCTCTAGCTCTCTGTGCGATCGGTTCGGTGTATGCGGCGTTGGTTTGCGGTCAAGTCTTGTGTGCGAGCGGTCCGGCGATACCGCCTATACGCGCCGTCGCTTGCGGGGACGACATCCGTTGTGGGCCTGCGGGGTCACGTCCTTTACGCCGGTCACCTCGAGTCCCGCCGCCTGCAGCGAGCGGATCGCCGTCTCGCGACCGGAGCCCGGACCCTTGACATAGACCTCGACCTTCTGCAGCCCCTGCTCCATGCCCTTGCGCGCGGCGGCATCGGCGGTGACCTGGGCGGCGAACGGCGTGGACTTGCGCGAACCCTTGAATCCTGCGCCGCCGGCCGACTCCCACGCGAGCACGTTGCCCTGGGTGTCGGTGAGCGAGACGATCGTGTTGTTGAACGACGTCTTGATGTGCGCCTGGCCGATCGGCACGTTCTTCTTCTGGCGGCGACGGCCGCGCGCTGGACGCTTGGGGGCCGCCATCACTTCTTCAACTTCTTCTTGCCGGCCACCTGCATCCGCTTGGGACCCTTGCGCGTACGCGCGTTGGTCTTCGTCTTCTGCCCGCGCACCGGCAGCCCGCGGCGATGGCGCAGGCCCCGATAGCAGGCGATCTCCTGCAGGCGCTTGATGTCCTGGGAGCGCTCGCGGCGCAGATCGCCCTCGACCGTGAGCGAGCGATCGATCGCGTCGCGCAAGCGCGCGATCTCGTCCTCGGTGAGATCGCGAACATAGGTGTCGGGACTGACGCGCACCTCGCTCAAGATCTTGTTCGAGGTCGAGCGGCCGATGCCGTAGATGTAGGTCAGCCCGATCTCCGTGCGCTTGTTCAAGGGGAGGTTGACCCCGGCGATACGTGCCATCTGGAGTCAGCCCTGCCGCTGCTTATGACGCTTGTTCTGGCAGATGACGAGCACCGCTTTGTGGCGGCGGATGATCCTGCACTTCTCGCACATCGGCTTGACCGACGGTCGTACCTTCATGATCCCTTTCGGCTGGTCCCGGCGAGGCGGCTCTGGCTGCCGGGACGGCCGCCGCTACCGCGTCGTGGTTTGTGCTCTGGCGCGCCAAGCTTCGCGCACTTCGAGCAGGACAGCGGATGTTAGCAATTCTCATGCCGAGGTCGCGTGTCCCCGCACACGAGCACAGGGAGCACTCGCGAGCGGCTCACCCCGCGGATGCCGCGGCCCGGGCGCCCGCCGGCGAGGACCCCCGCTCCTGCACGGGAAGATGCCAGGGCGTGAGGATGCGCGGCCCCCCGTGCGCGACCGCCACCGTGAACTCGAAGTGCGCCGCGAGCGAGTCGTCCTGGGAGAAGATCGCCCATCCGTCGGCCGCCACCCGCACCGCGGCACGCCCGGCGGTCGTCATCGGCTCGATCGCGAGCACCATGCCCTCCTCCAGCAGCGGCCCCTTGCCCGGCTTGCCGTAGTTGGGCACCTGCGGATCCTCGTGCATGCTTTTGCCGACTCCATGGCCGACGAGCGAGCGCACGACCGACAGCCCGGCGCCCTCGGCGACACGCTGGACCGCATGGGAGACGTCGCCGACACGATTGCCTGCCCGGCACTGCTCGACCCCGGCATACAGCGCCTGCTCGGTCGCGCTCAGCAGGTTTTCGGCGAGCGGGCTCACCTCCCCCACCGTGAACGTGCGCGCCGCGTCGGCGACCCATCCGTCGAGCGTCACGCCGATGTCGACGGACAGGATGTCGCCCCTCTGCAGGCGATATCTGCCCGGGATGCCGTGCACGATCATCGAGTTGGGCGATGCGCAGATCGACCCGGGAAAGCCACGGTAGCCCTTGAACGTCGGTGTGGCTCCCCGGGAGCGAATGAACCGCTCCACCGCGGTGTCCAGCTCCCCGGTGCTCAGGCCCGGACGAATCTTGGCCGCGACAAGATCCAGAGCCGCGGCCTGGAGCAGGCCCGCGGCGGCCATCTTCTCGAGCTCCTGCGGGGACTTCTTGACGATCACAAGGGGGAGCTTATCCGCCCGGAACCCCACAGCAGACGGCCGCGCCATCGCACCGCGGCCCAGTCGCCCGCTGCGCGGACCGGGGCAGGGACCGTCCTGCTACAGCTCGTCCTCCATGCGCAGCGTCGCCACCGTCGCGCGGATGTGGTCGTGCACCTCGTCGGGATGGCGCTGCCCGTCGAAGCGACGCAGCAGTCCCGCCGCCTCGTAATAGTCGATCAGCGGCGCGGTCTGGCGCGCATACACCTCCAGGCGCCTGCGAATCGTCTCCTCGCGATCGTCCTCGCGCTGGATCAGCCGCGATCCGTCCTGGTCGCACACCCCCTCGCGCTTGGGGGGGTCGAACTCGACGTGGTAGACGTGGCCGCCCTTCAGGCACACCCTCCGCCCCGCCAGCCGGCGCACGACCTCATCGTCGGGCACATCGATCAACAGCACCGCCATCAGCCGCCGCTCGGACTTCGCGAGCGTCGCACCGAGCGCGTCTGCCTGGATCGTGTTGCGCGGAAAGCCGTCAAGCAGGAACCCTTCGCGCGCGTCCTGCTCGGCGATGCGCTGCCCGATCATGCCGAGGATCACCTCGTCGGGCACAAGCTCGCCGGCGTTCATGTACTTCTGCGCCTCCCTGCCGAGCTCGCTTCCCTGCGCCACCTGCGCGCGCAGCATGTCGCCAGTGGAAATGTGCGCCAGCGCGAAATCGGCCTGCAGGCGCTCGGCCTGAGTGCCCTTGCCGGCGCCGGGAGGACCCAGCAGGATGAGGTTCGTCTCCACCACTCGTGCGAGAGCCTACCCGCTGGAGCGGGTCTTTACATCCGACGGGGATCGCTTCAAGAGCCTCGCGGCTGCCCATCGTCATCGTCGCGCGCGCGGGATCGCGAGCGGGCCGCCTCCCGCGCGCCCCCGACGGGCATCACTTCAAAAAGCCCTCATAGCTGCGCATCATCAGCTGTGCCTCGAGCTGCTTCATGGTTTCGAGAGCCACTCCGATCACGATCAGGATCGAGGTGCCGCCGAAGTCGAAGTTCTGGTGGGTTTGGGCGAAGAGGATCGCTGGCAGCGCGGCCACGGCCGCCAGGAACAGAGCGCCGGGGAAAGTGAGCCTCGCGAGGATGCGGTCGAGGAATTCGGCGGTCGGGCGTCCGGGGCGCACGCCCGGGATGAAGCCGCCGTACTTCTTCAGGTTGTCGGCCTGATCGACCGGATTGAAGGTCACGGCCGTGTAGAAGTAGGCGAACACGATGATGAAGATCGACTGGCCGAGGATGTAGTGCCAGCCGTTGGGCGTGAAGAAGTCGCCGACTTTTTTAGCCCACGGCGTGTGAATCAGCGTGCCGATCGTCGGCGCGATCGTCATGATGCTCACGGCGAAGATCACCGGGATCACGCCGGCCATGTTGACGCGCAGCGGCAGATAGGTTTGTCCGCCTTCGGTCATGCGCCGACCGATCACGCGCTTGGCGTACTGCACAGGGATGCGCCGCTGGCCTTCCTGCACGAACACGATCCCGGCGACGACCAGCAGCACGAGGAACGGCATCATCACCTTGAACACCTGGTCCTGGGTCGTCCACCAGGCTTCCAGGCCGACCGGCAGCCGCGAGAGGATCGAGGTGAAGATCAGCAGCGAGATGCCGTTGCCGATGCCGCGCTGGGTGATCAGCTCGCCGATCCACATCAGCAGCACGCAGCCCGCGGTCAGGCAGATCACGATCAGGAAGATGTGCGGGAAGTCGAAGTGCGTGATCACCGATTCGTTGGTGCCCGACTGCAGCGAGTGGAACAGGAACACGTAGCCAACCGACTGGGCGAAGGCGAGGCCCACGGTCAGATAGCGCGTGTATTGCGTGATCCGCGCCTGACCCACTTCGCCTTCCTTGGAGAGCTTCTCGAGCGAGGGCACCACGACCTGCATCAGCTGCAGGATGATCGAGGAGGTGATGTAGGGCATGATGCCCAGCGCGAAGATCGCGATCCGCGAGAGGCTGCCGCCGGAGAACAGGTTCAGGTAGCTGAGGATGCCCGAGCCGCCGAACTGTTTCTGGAGATTGTTGACCGCGGTCAGGTTGACGCCCGGAACGGGGATGTGCGAGCCCAGGCGATAGATCAGCAGCATCCCTGCCGTGAACATGATCTTCTTGCGGATGTCCGCAACCTGAAATGCGCTGAGAATCGTCGAGAGCATTGGTTCAGCCGGTCACGCGAAGCATGTCCGCACGCTCACCGGTCGTGCGATTCTAGCTCTCGATTAGCGAGCAGGTGCCGCCGGCGGCCTCGATGCGCTCGCGCGCGGCCTTGCTGAAGCCGTGGGCGTGAACGGTGAGCGCCTTGCTCAGCTCGCCCTTCGCCAGCACCTTGACCGGCACGCCCTTGCGCGTGGCCAAGCCCTTTGCCTGCATCAGCTCGAGCGTGACCTCCGCTCCGGCATCGAAGCGGGCCTGCAAGTCGGAGACGTTCACCGGCTGGGTGTGGGTGCGGAACATCTCAAAGGGCATCGACTTCTTCATGTGCGGTCCGCGCAGCTTGCGCATCCGCATGTGAATCGGCATCTGCCCACCCTCGAAGCGGGCCCTGTCCTTGGAGCCCGAGCGCGAGCCGGCGCCCTTCTGGCCGCGGCCGGCCGTCTTGCCGGTGCCCGAGCCTTCGCCGCGACCGATGCGCTTGCGCGGACGGCGGCTGCCGGGAGCGGGTTTCAGCGAGTGCAGACCGATGCGCTGCTCCTGCTCGTCCCTGCTCTCCGGCGCCCTGTTGGTCGCTGCGCTCACCGGCCCCGCTCCTCTCGTACCTCTACCAGATGGCGCACGGCGTGGACCATGCCGCGCGCCTGCTCGCAATCCTTGACCTCGACCGTCTGGCCGATCCGTCGCAGGCCGAGCGAGCGCAGCGTGTCGAGCTGACGCTTATTCGAGCCGGCGCTGGAGCGCCTCTGTGTCACCTGCAGGCTCGCCATCAGGCCGATGCCTCCGTCGCGTCGCCGGTCGGCTGCTGAGCCGGCGCATCGGAGGAGCCGGTGCCGGGAGCGCTCTCCGCTACCGCGGCGGGGCTCCCCTCGCCGCCGTCCGCACCGCCGTCTGTCGCCGGCGTGCTCGCCTGCGCGGCCTCGCCTGCCTGTCCGTCCTCGGCGGGCTTGCCCGCCTGCGCCATCTCCGCGGCCTCGCCTGCCTGCCCGTCCTCGGCGCCCTCGACCGTCTCGGCCACGCCGTTGGTCGGCTGCTCGGCGAGCCCGAGCACCTTCGCGATCGACAGGCCGCGCAGCTCGGCGACCTCCGAAGGCGTGCGCAGCTCGCGCAAGCCCGCAACCGTGGCCTTGACGAGATTGATCGGGTTCTGCGTGCCGAGGCTCTTGGAGAGGATGTCGTGGATGCCGGCGAGCTCGAGCACCGCGCGCACACCCCCGCCCGCGATCACGCCCGTACCGGGGGAGGCGGGCTTCAGGAGCACGCGCCCAGACCCGAAGATGCCGGTCGTCTGATGCGTGATCGTGCTGCCGTGCTTGGGCACGCGGAAGAGGTCCTTCTTCGCGCGCTCGACGCCCTTCTGGATCGCGAGCGGCACCTCGTTGGCCTTGCCGTAGCCGACGCCCACGACTTCGCGTTCGTCGCCGACGACGACGAGCGCGGTGAACGAGAAGCGCCTACCGCCCTTGACCACCTTGGCGACACGGTTGATCTCCACCACCCGCTCCTGGAGGTCGAGGCTGCCTGCGTTGACTGATCTGTCTGAGTTCATGAGAATGAGAGAGGGTAGCGGGGAGCGGCGCCTAGACGGTGATGCCCGCCTCGCGGATCGCCTCGGCGAACGCGCGCACATGGCCGTGATAGCGGTAGCCGCCGCGATCGAACACGACCTCGTCGATGCCCGCGGCTTTCGTGCGCTGGGCCAGAGTCTCACCGGCGCGCTTGGTGCGCTCGAGGCCCTTCAGATCGCGCAACTCCGGCTCATACCAGTGCACCGCGGCGAGCGTGCGACCGCTGGCGTCGTCGATCAGCTGCGCCGAGAGGCCGCGGTTGGAGCGAAATACCGACACGCGCGGACGCTCGGCTGTGCCCGACACCTTCGCGCGCACGCGGCGGCGACGTTTGAGACGGCGGGTCTCCCTGGTGAGCACGGTCATGCGCGCTTGCCGACCTTGCGCTGGACGTACTCGCCCTCGTAGCGAATGCCCTTGCCCTTGTAGGGCTCCGGCGGGCGCTGCTTGCGGATGATCGCGGCGGTCTCGCCGACCTGCTGCTTGGAGATGCCCTTCACGACCACCCTCGTCGGCTGGGGCACTTCGAATTCGATGCCGGGGGGCGCCTCGATCGGTACCGGATGGGAGTAGCCGACCGCCAGCTCGAGGTTCTTGCCCTTCAGTTGCGCGCGATACCCCACGCCCTGGATCTCCAGCCGCTTCTCGTACCCGTCGGTCACGCCCTGCACCATGTTGGCCACGAGCGAGCGCGTGAGGCCGTGCAGCGCGCGGTGCTCGCCGCGGTCGGTGGGACGCGAGACAAGCAGTCGCTCACCGTCCTGGGCGACGTCGATGTCGCGCGGAATGCGCTCTGAGAGCTCGCCCTTGGGCCCCTTCACGCTGACCGACTCGGGCTCGATCGCGACGGTCACGCCGCTTGGCAGTGGGATGGGCTGTCTACCGATTCTGGACATCAGAGCCTCGTCTACCAGACCTGCGCGAGGACCTCGCCGCCGACGCCGGCGGCGCGGGCGTCGTGACCGGTCATCACGCCGCGCGAGGTGGACACGATCGAAGTACCCATGCCGCCGAGCACCTTGGGGATGCGCGCGGCCTCGACATACGTGCGCCGGCCGGGGCGCGAGACGCGGCGCAGCCCGGAGATCGCCGAGCGGCGGTCGTCGGTGTACTTGAGGCGAATCTCGATCAACTGGCCGGCGGCGCCATCGCGCGCCGGGAGCAGGGCCCAGGAGTCGATGTATCCCTGCTCGGCGAGGATGCGCGCGATCTCCGCCTTCAGGGTCGAGGCGGGGATGTCGACGGTCTCATGCGCGGCGTGGATCGCGTTGCGAATGCGCGTGAGGAAGTCGGCTATCGGATCGGTCATCGACATGTGAGGGCTCTGTGTTGGTGTGTTCGAAGAAGGAAGTTTGTCAGCAGCGGAACAGTTCTAAGGCAAAGGGCATTCAAAGTGGAGAGGTCACACGCTCGCGCCTACCAGGACGACTTCGTCATCCCCGGTATCTGCCCGTTGTGTGCCAGCTCTCGCAGGCAGATGCGGCAAAGCCCGAACTTGCGATACACCGAGTGCGGCCGGCCGCAGCGATTACAGCGAGTATATGCGCGCGTCTTGAACTTTGGCGGGCGCGCCTGCTTGACGCGCAGCGAGGTCTTGGCCATCAGTCGGTGCTCCCGTTCTCAGAGGTGTCGGTCGTGGATGCGTCGCCTGTCCCCTTCCCGTTGGCGGCGGCGCCGGCGTTCGCGGTCTCGGCGGGCTCCTCGAAGCCGGCCGGCCGTCCCTGTGTGGCGAAGGGCATCCCGAGCGCCCTCAGCAGGGCAAACGCTTCGATGTCGCCCTTCGCGGAGGTCGTGATCGTTATGTCGATGCCCCGAATCTGATCGATCGAGTCATAGTCGATCTCGGGGAAGATGATCTGCTCGCACACACCCATCGTGTAGTTGCCATGACCGTCGAACGAGCGCGGGTTCAGGCCGCGGAAGTCGCGGATCCGGGGAATCGCGATCGAGGTGAGGCGATCGAGGAACTCATAGGAGCGCTCCCCCCTCAGCGTGACGGCCACGCCGACGGGCATCCCCTCGCGCAGCTTGAACGCCGCGATCGACTTGCGCGCACGCCGCACGTTCGGCTGCTGGCCGGCGATCGTCGCCAGCTGCTCGGTGGCGGCCTTGAGCACTTTGGAGTCCTGCTTGGCATCGCCCACGCCCATGTTGAGGGTGATCTTCTCGAGCTTCGGCGCCTGCATCGGCGAGGTGTAGCCGAAGCGATCGATCAGCCTTGGACGGATCTCCTGCAGATAGCGCGCTTTCAAGCGCGATGTTTGTGCGGTAGCCATGATCGTGCCTGTCAGTCGAGCCTTGTTCGGGAACGCTTGGCGACCCGGTAGCGCTTGCCGTTCTCGCGCTCGACGCCGACACGGGTCGGCTTGTTGTCCCTGGGATCGAGCAGCATCACGTTGGAGATATGGATCGGACCCTCGCGCTCGATCACGCCGCCGACGGTCTGGCCCTGCCGCGTGTCGGCGACCTGCTGGGGTCGCATGTGGCGCTTGACCATGTTCAGGCCCTCGACGTACACGCGCTCGCTGGTGGGCTCGACACGCAGGATCTTGCCCTGCTTGCCCCGATCCTTGCCCGCCATCACCTGCACCTGGTCGCCCGAGCGCAATCTCAGCGCACGGCGAGCGGGAGCTGTGCCGCTGCGCGCCATCGCTAGAGCACCTCCGGCGCGAGCGACACGATCTTCATGAAGTTGCGGTCGCGAAGTTCGCGTGCGACGGGTCCGAACACGCGCGTGCCGCGCGGGTTGTTCTGGTCGTCGATGATCACGGCGGCGTTGTCGTCGAAGGAGATATAGGTGCCATCGTCGCGGCCGAATGGCTTCTTCGTGCGCACCACCACGGCGGTCACCACATCGCCCTTTTTGACGGCGCCGTGCGGATTGGCCTGCTTGACGGTGGCGGTGATGACGTCCCCCACGAACGCGTAGCGCCGGCGCGAGCCGCCCTTGACGCGAATGCAGAGGATCTCGCGTGCGCCCGTGTTGTCGGCCACGCGAAGCCTTGTCTCGTTTTGGATCATCGCGCCCTCTCCAGTACGTCGACGAGCTTCCAGCGCTTGGTGCGCGACAGCGGACGGCTCTCGATCACGCGCACCACGTCGCCCTCGTGCGCCTCGTTGTTCTCGTCGTGCGCGTGCAGCGTGGCCGAGCTGCGCACGATCTTCTCGTAGCGGCGGTGACGGCGAGCCACGTCGATGCGCACGACGATCGTCTTGTCGGCCTTGTCGGAAACCACGATTCCCTGGCGCACCTTGCGCGAGCCCTCGACGGGCGCGTGCACGGGGGCCAGCGGCTCTGGCGCGGGGGCGGCGGCGCGACGCTCGGTCGCCTTGGCGCGTTCCTGAAGGCGTCGCGCACGACGGCGCACGGCCTTCGTGCGGCGCTCGGCCACGCGCTCGGCATGACGCTCCTCCGCGGTCCGCGGCGCGCGCGCCTCACCGGTGTGTGCGGAGCGCGAGCGACGGCGAGCCTCCTTGGGCGAGAGCTGCTCAGCCGGCTCGGCGGGCGCCGCAACCGGCGTCGCGGCTGCCGCCTGCTGGGGCTCTGCCGGCTCGCCTGCGTGCGCCTGCGCCTCGGCGTCGGGCGGCGTATCGGTGTCTGTCTCGTCAGCCATGTCTATCCGTTTCGATCCTAGGTGCTCGACTCATCGTTTCTGCTTGCCACGCTCGGCGGCCAGTTCACGCTCGCGTGAGACGGTCAGGGCGCGTGCCAGATCGCGCCGCGCGCGGGCGACGCTGGCGGTGTCCTCGAGCTCGCCGGTCGCGTTTGCGAAGCGCTTGCCGAAGAGGTCCTTGCGCAGTGTCGTCAGTTCCTCCGCGAGTTCCTCGGCGGGCATGTCCCTGATCTCCTTGGCCTTCATCGCTCAGTCCTCGCGCAGCACAAACTTGGATTTGACGGGCAGCTTGTGAGCGGCAAGCCGGATCGCTTCGCGTGCCAGCGGCTCGGGCACGCCTGCCAGCTCGAACATGACGCGCCCGGGCTTGACGACCGCAACCCAGCCTTCGGGATTGCCCTTGCCCGATCCCATGCGAGTCTCCGCCGGCTTCTTGGTGACCGGCTTGTCGGGGAAGACGTTGATCCACACCTTCCCGCCACGCTTGATCTTGCGGGTCATCGCGATACGCGCGGCCTCGATCTGGCGGTTGGTGAGCCAGCCCTGCTCCAGCGACTTCAGGCCGTACTCGCCGAACTGGACCTTCACCTGACCGCGCGAGAGACCGCGGCGACGGCCGCGATGCTGCTTGCGGTGCTTGACGCGCTTGGGCGAGAGCATCAGCGCATCCCGCCCCTGTCGGAGCCGCCGCGACCGCCCGGTCCGCGACCCCCACCACCGGCACCGCGACCGGATCCACCCGGCCCGCCACGACCGCCTCCGGGACCTCGACCGCCCCCGGGACCGCCGCGACCGCCTCTATCGGAGCCGCCGCGACCGCCGGGACCGCCCGGCCCGCCACGACCCCTGCCGCGACCGTCGCGGCCGTCGCGGCCTTCGCGGTCCCCGCTCGGGGGCGCCGGGGCGCTCATGTCGGTGAGGTCGGCGCCGGTGTAGCCCTCGGGCATGATCTCGCCCTTGTTGATCCAGCACTTCACGCCGATCCGCCCAAACGTGGTGCGAGCCTCGTAGAAGCCGTAGTCGATGTCGGCGCGCATCGTGTGCAGCGGCACGCGTCCGTCGGCATAGCTCTCGGTGCGAGCCATCTCCGCTCCTCCGAGCCGTCCGGCCACCTGCACCTTGACGCCCTTGGCGCCGGAGCGCATCGCGCTGGTGAGCGCACGCTTCATCGCGCGGCGAAACGCCACACGATTTTGCAGCTGCTCGGCGATCGACTGCGCGACGAGCTTGGCGTCGAGCTCGGGGCGCTTGATCTCGAGAATGTTGACCTTGATCTGCTTGGAGGTCATCTTGTGCAGGTCGCGCCTGAGCGCATCCACTTCGGCGCCCGACTTGCCGATCACGATGCCGGGACGGGCGGTGTGGATGTTGACCTCGAGGTCGTTGGAGTCCTTGCGGATCGTGATGTCCGAGAGCCCGGCGTGCGCCAGCTTCTCCACGATGTGCTCGCGGATCTTGACGTCCTCGTCCAGGTACTCGGCGAAGTGCCGCTCGTTGAACCAGTTGGACTTCCAGTCGTGGATGTAGCCCACGCGCATTGCCTCTGGATGAACCTTTTGACCCATGTTTTCTCTCGAAGTCCTGTGTTGGTGTTCCGGCCCGCGCCTACGGCTTGGGCGTCAATGTGATCGTAAGATGGCTGGTGCGCTTGCGAATCGGCGTCGCCCGACCCTGCGCGCGCGGCCGAAAGCGCTTGATCGTCGGCCCCTCGTCGGCAAAGGCCTCGCGAACGAAAAGATCGTCCTCGATCAGTTCGTGGTTGTTCTCCGCGTTGGCCACCGCCGACTCCAGCAGCTTGCTCCAGTCGCGCGCCACGTCGCGAGGGGTAAAGGCGAGGATAGCGCGTGCCTCCTCCACGGACTTGCCCCGCAGGTGTCCACACACCATGCGCGCCTTGCGCGCGGAGGTGCGCACATAGCGTGCCTGGGCGCGCACGACCTTGCGACGCGGGGGTGCTGCCGCGGACCGGGCGGCGGGCTTCTGCTCCTCCGCCGCCTGCTCGCCGGCGGGCTTCTCGGCCTTTGCGGCATCAGCAGCCTTCGCCTGCTCGACGCCGGCCGCATCGGCCTTCTCGGCCCTGCTCGACGGCGGCTTCTTTGCCGCGGGCTTGCCAGCGGCAGGCTTCTTCTCCTCGGACTTCTTCTCAGCGCCAGCGGACTCCGACTCGGCGACGGCCTTGGCGCCAGCCTTCTTTGCGGCGGGCTTCTCGGCGGCGGAGGTCTCGGCGGCAGGCTTCTCGGCGGCCTGCTTCTTCGCCGCAGGCTTCCCGGCAGCAGGCTTCTCGGCCGCCGGCTTCTCGGCAGCAGGCTCCTCAGCGGCGGAGGTCTCGGCGGCAGGCTTCTCGGCGACCTGCTTCTTCGCCGCAGGCTTCCCGGCAGCAGGCTCCTCAGCGGCGGAGGTCTCGGCGGCAGGCTTCTCGGCGACCTGCTTCTTCGCCGCAGGCTTCCCGGCAGCAGGCTTCCCGGCCGCCGCCGGCTTGGCCTTCGCCGCCGACGATCCCTCCGATCGCCGATCGGTGTCCTTGGGCGGCTGCTCCTCGGTGGGCTTCTCCTCGCTCATCGCACCTTCCCGGAGCCGGCATGACCTCTGAAGATTCTGGTGGGCGCAAACTCGCCGAGCTTATGGCCGACCATCGACTCGCTGATGAACACGGGCACGTGCTTCTTGCCGTCGTGCACGGCGAGCGTGTGGCCGACCATCTCGGGGAAGATCGTCGAGGCGCGCGACCAGGTCCTGATCATCTTGCGCTGATTGGCTGTGTTCATCGCCTCGATGCGCGCCAGCAGACGCTCTTCGACCCACGGCCCCTTCTTGCTGGAGCGGCTCATCAGCGACCCTTGCCCTTCCCGCGGCGGCGACCGCGCACTATGTACTTGTCAGAGGCCTTGTTCTTCTTGCGCGTGCGATACCCGAGCGTCGGCACGCCCCAGGGCGTGACGGGATGACGCCCGGCGGTCGTCGATCCCTCGCCTCCACCATGCGGATGGTCGACGGGGTTCATGGCGACACCGCGCGTTTGCGGGCGCACGCCCATGTGGCGCTTGCGCCCGGCCTTGCCGACCTTCACATTCTGATGGTCGGCGTTGCCGATCACGCCGACGGTCGCGCGACACTCCGCGCGCACCATGCGCATCTCGCCGGAGGGCAGGCGCAGTGTGGCCATGTCGCCGTCCTTGGCCATCAGCTGAACCGACGCGCCGGCGGAGCGGGCCATCTGGCCGCCGCGACCGGGCTGCAGCTCGACGTTGTGGATCACCGTGCCGACCGGCATGCGCGACAGCGCGATGCAGTTGCCGACCGCGATCTCGGCGTCCTCGCCGGAGGACACGGTCATCCCGACCGTCAGGCGCTGGGGCGCGAGGATGTAGCGCTTCTCGCCGTCGGCATAGTGCAGCAGCGCGATGTAGGCGGAGCGGTTGGGGTCGTACTCGATGGCCGCGACCTTCGCGGGCACGCCGTCCTTGCGGCGCTTGAAGTCGATCCGCCTGTACAGTCGCTTGGCGCCGCCGCCGCGGTGGCGCGCGGTCTTGCGACCGCCCGAGTTGCGCCCACCGCTCTTCTTCAAGCCTTCCACGAGCGTGCGCTCGGGCTCGGTCTTGGTGACCTCGGCGAAGTCGGGATAGGAGGAGAAACGTCGACCTGGGCTCGTGGGCTTGGGCTTGCGAATTGCCATCGACCGCTCCTACTCCTGGAGGCCCTCGAGGCCTTGGAAAATCGGGATGCTCTCGCCCTTTCGAACCTCGACGATCGCCTTCTTCCACGCCCGGGTGCGCCCGCGCGTGATGCCGCGCCGCTTGGGCTTGGACTTGACGCTGAGCGTGCGCACCTCGACCACGTGCACGTCGAACAGCGACTCGACCGCCTGGCGAATCTGGGTGCGGTGGGCATCGGGGTGCACGCGGAACGTGTACTTGCCGGCCGCCGAGAGCACGTAGCTCTTCTCCGAGAGCACCGGCCGGAGGATCACTTGTGCGTTTCCATCAGGCCTTCTCCCTCACCGAGGCCTCAACGCGCGCAACCATCTGCGGCAGCGCCGCGTCTGAGACGAGCAGCGAAGCCGCTCCGAGCAGATCCGCAACGCCGACGTTCTCCGGGGTAAGCACCGCTACGCGGGCGAGATTGCGGAAGGACAGGGCGGCGGCGGACTCGCCGGCGTCGAGCACCACAAGCGATGGCTGTGGCTGGGTCCAATCTTCGAGCAGCTCCTGCGCGTCGCTGGTCTTTGGCGCCTTGAAGGCCGCGGCGTCGAGGATCGCCAGCGAGCCGCGCTGGGCATGCAGGGAGAGGGCGCTGCGCAGCGCCGCGCGCTGCTCCTTGCGGTTGACCTTGAAGGTGTAGGAGCGGGGCTGGGGGCCGAACACGGTGCCACCGCCGGTCCACAGCGGCGAGCGGCTGGAGCCGGCGCGAGCCCGACCGGTGCCCTTCTGGCGCCACGGCTTGGCGCCGCCGCCGGAGACCATCCCGCGAGTCTTCGTTGCTGCCGTGCCACGCCGACGCGCCGCCTGCTCGGCGCGCACACTCTGGTGCACGAGCGGCCCGTGGAACTCCGCCCCAAAAGCCGACTCCTGTAGCTTGGCGTTTTTCGCGTCGCGTCTGCCGGCGGGCTGCCTGCCTGCTTGTGCGCGTCAGGGTGCGCCCGCCACTGGGTGTGCGCTCAGGGTGAGCACGGGAGCGTCAGGCATCGCCACGCACCTCGACGATCGCTCCGCGCGGGCCCGGCACCGATCCGCGCACCAGCAGGAGGTTCTTGGCTGCATCCACGGCCACGATCTCGAGACCGGGTTGGTTGACGCGCTTGTTGCCCATCTGACCGGGCCCACGAATGCCTGGGGAACGCGCCGGGTCGGCGGATGCGCCGATCGAGCCCGGCGCGCGCACGTTGTGCGAGCCGTGGGAGACGGGACCGCGTTTGAAGTTGTGTCGTTTGACGGTGCCTTGAAAGCCCTTGCCCTTGCTCATACCGGCGATCTTCACCCGTGCCCCGACCTCGAAGGCCTCGACGATGAAGACTTTCGCGTTAACGGGCCACGACCCCTTTGTGGTCTTTCGTGAAAGCGATCAGCGGCCGTGTATCGTTACGCTTCACCAGGGAGTCCTCAGCTTCCGTCTGGTGGAGAAGCCCGCATCGTATGTTTTTGTAGAAGACACGAGCCGCTTGCTTCTTGCTGACATCCGGGGAGAATGACGTTTCGGTCAACAAAGATATGAAGTATCTCTTGCCGTCTCCGAATGGCGTCTTTGGTTCGCCCCGGCGAAACTGTTCCATCGTCTCGATCACAGCGCAATCGAGAGCCAGGGCAGAAAACCCGCTAGTACGGTACGAAAAATCTAAAACGAAAATGTGTTTGAGATATCGGGTCTCCATTCGATCCAAAAAGATGGTGATTGCTTTCTTCCAGTCATCCTCGGTTCGGAAGGTTAGTGCCTTCCAGTCGTCAGCTTCGTAATTTCGAGAGATAAGCATGACTGCGCGAATTGTATCAAGCTCCGGCCCGATTGCCAGGAGACGCTCGGGCCGCCCGTTCCTAGGAGAAGACCGCCCAGTTTGCTAGTTGTTGAAAAACCTAAAAACGCTAGACTCTCACGGCAGCGTTCTGAGCCGAACAGACTACTGATCGGGCCGACTGACTGTCGGTGGGCGGGAGAAGCCCAGTTCGTGGCTCCCGGCCAGACCTAAGTGTGCGAACTGTGTGCCCATACCCCACATCAGCAGTAGGGCCTGACCCGCAGCCCCGATCAATGTTTCGGTTCAAGGGGAGCCGATGCTTCTGCTGGCGCCGACTACAAGCCCGGAGTTCGGACAATCCGAGTGTCCGGCACAGGTGGGCCGAATTTAAAGGCCTTTGAACAATTCTGAAATGGACTTGTCGAAGGAACCGGCCAAGGCGGCAATCGTGTTCAGCCGCGCTTCGGTGCGACCTTTTTTTAGTCCAAGAGCGTGCTCTTTGCAACGCCGCTATGGATAGCAAGGTAAGTGAAGCTCCAGCCGCGGGACTCCCGCAGACGCCTAATCCTCTGACCGAATCTAATCTGGAGCGAGGGGATCGTCGGCCTTGCCATCGTACCCATTCTGCGGTACAGTGTTTTCCTCGGTACCGCTACTCCGGTACGGTGCTCATAACAGAATCCTTGATCTGAGGCTGTGCTCGCGAGGGGTGTTTGGTAGTGGGATCAAGAGCCACACCGAGCACAGCCTCCCAGGCCTCGCCAACCCGATCTTGCCGTTGGACGCGGGGAGCCCCGTCAGGTGCGCAGTAGATGTCCGTCGTTTTTCAGGCCGTCCCGCTTGGAGGAGAGTGTTGCGATTTCTGTTGCTCCCGCTCGATTTTCAAAGTCTACAAATGCAGCAACTTCGAATGCTGCGGGCGGCCAGTCTTCGCGTCAGCGCCAACAGGGTCGTGGGCTTCCTGCAGGACGTGCTCGCAACTCGTAGACGGGAACCAGTGGAACCGCCTGACCCAGCGAGCGTTGCGTAAATTCCTGAAGCGGCACCAGGTGCCGCGTCACGAAGTCCTCACTCTTTCGGCACAGTTTGCCGAAATCCATCTGTCATTCGCTGAGCACTTGCTAAAGGAACCCTGAAGCCGCGGTCTCAAGAAGAGATGAAGCCGAGAGGCAACGAATACATGCAAACCCGGTTCAGCACTGTCGGACCGCCGTCTCTCCCGTGTTTACTCAACGCCGATCAAGAGTT
>CAWHSI010000002.1:0-76830 GCA_963831995.1 uncultured Solirubrobacterales bacterium
CGACACTCGACTTGGCGCGCAAGCCAAGCTCCTGGGGCTCGGGGCGCCGCATTCCCATGGCGCACGATCGCCGGGCAGGAGTGCTCCGGCTACTGGCCGGCGGGCGCGGCCGCCTTTCACATCGACGCGGACATCGCCAACGCGGTCGGGCGCTACCCCGCCTCAGCGACGACGAGACGTTCGCGCGCGAAACCGGCGTGGAGCTGCTCGTTGAGACCGCGCGGCTATGGCGCTCGCTCGGCCACCAGGACGACGCCGGGCATTTCCGTATCGACGGGGTGACGGGGCCCGATGAGTACAGCGCGCTCGCGGATAACAACCTCTACACCAACCTGATGGCCCGCGGAACCTCCCAGCCGCGGCGGACGAGATCGAGCGCCGCTCGGAGCGGCACGGCGAGCTCGGGGTCGAGGACGAGGAGGCGGCCAGCTGGCGCACGCCGCCGAGGCGATGTTGATCCCGTTCGACGAGCAGTTGGGCGTGCACCCCCAGGCGGAGGGGTTCACCGAGCCACCAAGTGTGGGACTTCGAGACCCCGCCCGAGCATACCCGCTGCTGCTGCACTTCCCGTACTTTGAGCTGTATCGCAAGCAGGTCGTAAAGCAGGCCGACCTCGTGCTGGCGCTGCTGATACGCGGCGACGCGTTCACCGCCGAGGAGAAGGCGCGGAACTTCGCCTACTACGAGGCGGCTGACCGTCAGCGACTCATCCCTCTCGGCCTGCACACAGGCCGTCATCGCGGCAGAGGTCGGGCACCTCGAGCTGGCCTACGACTATTTCGCACAGGCCGCGCTGATCGACCTCGAGGACCTGGAGCACAACACCCGCGACGGGCTGCACATCGCCTCCCTCGCGGGCGCGTGGATCGTCGCCGTCGCCGGGTTCGGCGGCATGCGCGACCACGACGGCAAGCTCAGCTTCACGCCGCGACTCCCCCAAGCCTCACCCGGCTGGAGTTCGGGATCTGCTTCCGCGACCGGCGCTGAAAGTACACGTCACTCACGAGCACGCCGACTACTCCTTGACACAGGGCTCCGCCGCTGGAGATCACCCACCACGACCAGGCGATCACCGTCAGCACGGCCGAGGCCGGTGAGCTGCGCGATCCCTGAGATAGCCGCAGGCAAAGCGCCACAGGCAGAATTACGGGGCGCAGCCCGACACAACGACGAGCAGCCGACTGACGAGACGCTAGTGTGAACGACATGACCGAGTACACCATCGGCGTCCAGGTCACCTGCAGCGACGGCGTAAGCTTCACGCGGTGGGTAGCGACAGCGATCCCGCGCCTGGGGATCCGCACGACCCTCGGCGGTCCGGTGTCTCTCCGGACGTCGTCCGGAGCTACCGGTCGCAGCTGACGGCGGGCGAGGACGTCGATCGAACCGCGACCTGGGCCGGTTCGGTCCCGCACGCACGGGATCGCCCCGCGGGTGCGGGTCGGTCGCAGCAGATGGTTCAACCTGCTGTGGCTGCTGCCGATCGGCTTCGTGCGGCCTGATCATCGCGGTGCCGTCGCCAAGGGCCTGCGCGTGACGCGCTTCGTGTAGCGAGTTCATCCGGCCGCTACCCCGGCACCGATCGTGGCGCGCCGCCGGCGGTGACGCCGGGCTGCCCGTCTGGGTGGATTGCAGCACTTCTTCAACCTGTTCTTGATGATCTTCATCATCCGCTCGGGGGTCCAGATCCTCAGCGACCACCCGCGGCTCTACTGGACCCGGCACAGCACCCCGGGCCGGGACTGGTTCCGGATCCAAAAGCCGGTCCCGGCCGATCCGCTGTGGACGGCCAAGCAGGACTCGATCAGCCTGCCGGGCCAGGTCGGGCTGCCCGGGACTCCGCCACTCCATCGGGCTGGCCCGCTGGTGGCATCTCGGCATCGACACGCTGTGGCTGTTGAACGGCGTGGTCTTCTACGTCCTGCTGTTCGTCGACCGGCGCAGTGGCAGCGCCTCGTGCCGACGAGCTGGGCGGTGTTTCCCAACGCCCTGTCGGTGCTGATCCAGTACCTCTCGCTGAACTGGCCGGCCGAGAACGGCTGGGTGGCCTACAACAGCCTGCAGCTGATCGCCTACTTCATCACCGTCTTCGTCGCCGCGCCGCTCGCTCTGATCACCGGGCTCGGCATGTCACCCGCGCTGTCGACCCGCTTCAAGCGGATCAGCAAGATGCTCAGCATCCAGACCGCCCGCTCGCTGCACTTCCTCGTGCTGGTCTGGTTCTTGCTCTTCATCGTGATCCACGTGACGCTGGTGTTCACCACCGGCCTGCTGCGTCAACCTCAACCACGTCTACGCCGGGCCGCAACGACGACAGCTGGGTCGGCTTCTGGCTCTTCGCCGCCTCGATGGTCGTCGTCATCGTCGGCTGGGTGGCCGCCACACCGTTCACGCTCCGCCACCCCCGCGTCGTGCAACGCGTCGGCGCAAGCGATCGTCGGCCCGCTCCAGCACCTGTTCGAGCACGTCGACCCCAAGCCGGGCGAGTACACCGAGAAGGACATCTCGCCGTACTTCTGGCACAACGGGCAGTACCCCGACTCCGATGAGTACAAGGCGCTGTTCGACGGCAACTTCGCCGACTACCGGCTGCGGATCAACGGTCTCGTCGAGAACCCCGTCGAGCTCGACCTGGCGCAACTGCGAGCGCTTGCCGCACCACGAGCAGATCACCCAGCACTTCTGCATCCAGGGATGGTCCGGCATCGCCAAGTGGGGCGGCGTCTCGATGCAGACCATCCTCGACCTCGTCAAGCCGCACCCCGAGGCGAAGTGGGTCGTCTTCTACTCCCTCGGCGAGGGAGCGGACAAGGGCGTTTACTACGACGCCCATCCGATCGAGCAGATGAGCCACCACCTCACGATGCTCGCCTACGACATGAACGACGAGCCGCTGCTCGTTCGGCCACGGCGCCCCGCTGCGGCTGCGCAACGAGATCGAACTCGGCTTCAAGCAGGTCAAGTGGATCAAGGGCATCGAGTTCGTCGCCCACTACTCGGAGATCGGCAGCGGTTACGGCGGCTACAACCAGGACCACGAGTTCTTCGGCTACCGGCAATCCATCTAGCAAGCGAGAGGATCTATGAAGAGCTGGGACATCCAGAGCCTCGAACTCATGCCGCGTCTGCCGGAGGTCCTGTCCTCGACACCGCAGGCGCGTGCGATCGTCCTCGATCTGCGCAAGGGCGAGGGGCTCCCCGACCATGAGGTGCACGAGCGTGCGTGGCTCATCGTCCTCACCGGCGAGGTCGAGTTCAGCAGCTCCGATGGCGGGCGTGTCACGGGCGGCAGCGGACTACTGGTCGAGATCGCGGCAACAGAGCGCCACGAGGTCCTGGCGCGCTCGGACGCGCGGCTGCTCTTGCTGCTCACCCCCTGGCCGGGGCCAGGCCATCCGGGAGCTATGACGCTGCGCCAGAAGCTCTACGCACGCCGCCACGCCGCCAAGAAGCGTGCTGCAGGTCGATCACTCCCGGGCACAGACTGATAAGGGCCTCCCGCCACACAGCGGCCCCGTCGTTGTCTGCCTGGCGATTCTCCAACAGCTGGTCCGTCCGCGAAGCGAGCGGGGAGCGCTGCGGGCCGTCCCGTTTGACTTCGGCGAGCGTGACAGCCCGCGCGACGCGGGCCGTAGAGCGCTCGGGGAGGCGCTTGGGTCGCTGGCGCCGAACACGATCGTGGTCGGGATCGACCCGGAGCACAATCTGATTCTCGCCCATCAGCTCTATCTGAGCGGTGGGTCTGACGCGGTCGACGTGCTGGGGTTGGGGTGAACGAGTGGGAGATAGCCGCGGCGGTCCTTGCCGGCGCTCTGCTGCCGTGTCTGGGGGTCTGCGCGCTGGCGGGGGTGGCTGACGGGCTCGTGGCGATGGAGCTCGCGGCACGGCTACGGGGCGCTGCTGGCTGCGACGGCAATTCTGGTGCGTGAGTCCTTCTCGTTGATCGGCGACAAGGCGCTCCTGACGGGGTTGGTGCTGGTGCTGTTCGGGCCGATCCTCGCTCACCAGCAAGGCGTCCCCGACTCCAGGCGCGCCGCGGCCGCGACGGTCGAGGCCGCCGCCACGATGCGCGCACGCGAGCTCGCGCAGGTCTTCACCGGCGACCCCGAAGGGATCTACCAGGCCCAGACCCTGCGCCAAGTGCTCGCGCAGGCAATCGCCTACCTAAACGAATGCGGACTGCACGGAGCCGCCGTGGAACTCGAGCGCCGCACACGCTGAATGCCGCGCCTCGCGAGAGGTTTCCGTCGGCAAACCGCGTCTCGAGCGCGACGTGCCCGAGCCGCTCGAGCGCCGCTGCTCAGCGCGCGGCTACCAGCTCGAACCAGACGCGTGTGCCGCCGTCGCGGTCGACGCCCCACCGGGTCGCTTGCATCTCTACGAGGTGCAGACCGTAGCCCGCGTCGGGTTGGCTGGCATCGCGCGGGACGGGTGTGAAGCCGCTGCCCCGGTCGGTGACCTCGACGCGCATCGCGTCTTGGCCAAGCCGGCGGGCGCAAAGCTCGATCTCGCTCTTCTCGGAGGCGTCTGAGTGGAGCACAGCGTTTGACACGAGCTCTGAGACGAGCAGGGTGAGTACGTCCAGGCTCTCTGGCGGGAGCGTGCTCTCCTCGGAGAACCCGATGATCGCGGCACGGGCAAGCGACGGTGCTTGCGGTGAGCGCTCGAAGCTGACCCGCAGCGTCGATCGGTCCTTCGAGGCTCGCGACGCTGCTGGGTCTTCGCGGACCATCAGCCTGGGGAGGGTGCGAAGGGAAGTGCTGCGTCGGCTCCCGTCAGGCGGAGAACCGCGTTGGCCCGCTCGTGCTTCGAGCGGACGAGCGTGAGCTTCCATGCCTCTCGCCGCGAACGGTCATGGAGTTCGATAAGTAGTCGCAGCCCGGATGAATCCATGAACGTGAGATCCTGCAGGTCCAGCTTCAGGACCGCCGGTTTCTCGCTCAGCTTCGCATCCACCCGACGCGCGAGCTCCGGGACCGTTCCCAGATCGAGTTCACCGACGACCGACAACCCTGTGTTCCCCCCGTTTGCCTGCTCGACAATCTTGAATGTCGTTGGTCTTACCATCGCGTCCCTCGTTCCTACTACGACGACGTTGCCGTTATGACCGTTGGATCTTCGCTCATTTGACGCTGACTGTCGGGCATCTCCGCGTCGCGGGCCAGGCGGTGCAGCGCGAGGGCGGCCGTGTCGTCTGCGTGGATGGCTCCCTGGAACTCGTCCAGCTTACGTGTCAGCCCTGCGAGGATCTCCGCGGCCGGCCGATCGCGAAGATCCTCGAGGACTCGGCGTAGGCGCTCCGGCCCGAAGCGCTCACCCTGCGCGTCGCATGCGTCGGTGACCCCGTCGGTGTAGAGCAGCAGTGTGCCGCCCGGCTCGAGCTCCAGCGTGTGATCCCGCCAGGCGGCGTCCGCGAAGCCGCCCAGCAGCGGGCCGGGCCCACCGACCTCGCGAACGCCCTGCGAAGTGATCTGCAGCGGCCAGGGGTGCCCGCCTGTGGCGAGGGTCAGCCGATCGTCCTTCAGGCGCAGGCAGAGGGCGGTGCAGACCGACAGCGCCGGGCGCCCCTTCAGGGTGGCATCGACGATCTCGAGCAGCCCGGCTGGGCTTGACTGGAACTGTGAGGCTGTTCGCATCGTGTGGCGAACGAGGGCGGTCAGCGCGGCGGCCTGGATGCCCTTTCCGGTGACGTCGCCGATGATCATCATCCAGCTGTCGTCGATCCGCCAGACGTCGTAGAAATCGCCGCCGACCAGGCTCGCCTCGATCGCGGGAAGGTAGAAGCTCGAAAGCTCGTACCCGGGTATCTCGGGCAGCTCCTCGGGCAGCAGGCTCTGCTGCAGGGTCTGCGCGATCGAAGAGCGCTCGCTGTAGAGCCTCGAGTTTTCCACGGCGACCGCAGCCCGTGCCCCGACCTGTTCGGCCAGCTCCAGGTCGTACTCGTCGAGCGTGCGCGCGGACTCGGCGCCGACGAGCGTCATCGCCCCCAGAGTCCGCTCCCCGAGACGCATCGGGACGATCAGCGCGGAGCGAAATCCCACCGCGCGCAGCAGCTCCAGATGACGATCGTCGAGAGCTGACCGCGCGAGCATCTCATCGGAGATCTCCGAGTAGAGCAGCGCCTCGCCCGTACGCAGAACGCGGCCCATCCCCTGCTCTGGGTCGACCCGGTCGGGCACGTACTTGCGGATCTCTTCAGCGAGCGCGAGCCGCTCGGGATCGACATGCGCGACCGCCACAGTCCTGCGATCGCCGTCCGCGTCCACGAGGTCCACCGCGCACCAATCCGCGATGTTCGGCACCGCGAGCTCGGCGACGTTGCGGAGCGTCTGCTCGTAGTCCAAGGAGGATGCAAGCACCGTGCTCGCCTGCGCGAGAAACGCACTCCGCAGCTCCGCGCGCTTCTGCTCGGTCACCTCCTCGATGATCATGATCGTCGCCTCGACCTCGCCGTGCTCGTCGCGCAGCGGGGCAGCCTTCAGAAGATTCCAGCGTTGCGCGCCCGTTTCGCGGTGAACGGTGCGGATCAGCAGCGGCTCGGCCGTCTTCTCGCCGCGCAGGATCCGTACCGAAGGGATGTCCTCCATCGCGATCTCGCCACCGTGCTCGTCCTGCACGAGATAGTCGCTCATGATCGCCTCAGGTGGAGTATCGCGCAGCTGCTCCCAGGATTCAAAGCCGAGATGGGAAAGCGCGGCGCTGTTGGCGTAGAGGAAGCGATGCTCCCGGTCACGGATTGTCACCGCGTCGCTCAGCGAACCCACGATCGCGTCAAAGCGCCGCTCGCTTCCCTGTAGCGCCAGGCGCAGCTCCTCCAAGAGACGCTCGCGCTCAAGCTCGGCCTCCTTGCGCTCGGTTATGTCCTGGATGAACGCGTGAAACATCCACCGCTCGCCGTCCTGCAGCGCGGAGATCGTCATCTCGATCGGGAACTCGCTCCCATTGGCTCTGAGTGCTGCCAGCTCGATGCGCCGATCGAGGACCGGCCCTGTGCCGCTGTCCAGGAACCGCTCGAGCCCGGCGACATGCGCGGCGCGGAATCGCTCCGGAACGATCAGGTCGGCGACCGGGCGACCGACGGCTTGCCGGCGCGTCAGCCCGAACATGTGCTCCGCGCTGGGATTCCAGTACGTCACGAGCCCGCGATCGTCCATCGAGACGGCGGCGTTGTGCGCGCGGTCGAGGATCACCTCAGTCAGATTCATGTCCATGACACTCATTATCCGCAGTCCTGAAAGCGGGGCGGGGGCCACCTAAACGCGATCTTCGCCAGCGCTAGGTGCGCTCAGGGTGGGTGTAGAGGTTGATCTTCCCTCGGCGGGCGAACCCGCCGAGGGTGATGCCGCGGTCCTGCGCGAGCTCCACGGCGAGCGACGTTGGGGCGCCCACTCCGACGAGGATCGGGGCGCCCGCCACCGCGGCCTTTTGCACCAGCTCGAAGGAGAGGCGCCCACTCACGCACAGGATCGCCTGGTGCAGCGGTAGCCGCCCGCTCAGCAGCGCCCAGCCGATGACCTTGTCCATCGCGTTGTGGCGCCCCACGTCCTCGCGCACGCACGCGAGCTCTCCGGCTGCGTTGAACAGGCCGGTCGCGTGCAGACCGCCGGTGCGCGCGAACCCGGGCTGCACGAGCCGCTCGGGCAGAGCGGCCAGCAGCTCGCGCGCGACCCGGGGCCCGTCTGGCAGCGCGTCGGCGTGGACTGCCACCTCCTCCAGCGCTCCCTTGCCGCATACCCCGCACGAGGAGGTCGTGTAGAAGCGCCGGATTCCCGGGTCGTGCGCGAGTGGCCCGCGTACTTCGATCGTGTTGGCCGCCAGATCCTCGGTCAGTCCGATCGTTGGCGCATCTACGACCAGTCCCTCGCCGTAGAGGAACCCGGCGGCCAGTTCCTCGTCGTGTCCGGGGGTGCGCATCGTCACCGCGATCGGCTCGCCATCGACGCGGATCTCCAGTGGCTCCTCGACCGCGACCAGGTCGCTCTCGCCATCCCTGACAATGCGCTTCAGTCCCACCGGTTCGGCGGGAAGCGCCGGCGAGTGAGCGAGCGAATCAGCGGTCGCCATCGCCGGCGGGAGCTGATGGGGGACCCTCGCCGCCCGGCTGTGCGGCTCTGCTGCGTTCGCGCTGGGGCACGACTGTGTACCTGGGGTCGCGCGTGGACTGCCGGCCGGCCTCGAAGATCCCGAAGCGAGCGCACGCGGAGGCCGCCATCAGCGCGGCCCCGGAGAGCGCCGCCACCCGGCGCCTACGATGCGCTCGTGACAGGGCGCCCGCGACCCCGGCGGCGGTGAGTGTCTCGGCGGCGCGCATCAGCTTGCCCGCGCGTCCGTGATGGTAGGCCTCGGCGACGATCCCGACGCGACGCTCGAGCAGCTTCACGGTGCTGATCTCGGCGACGGCGCCGATCACCGCCAAACGCCGCGCCGGCGCGTTCTGGTCCAGGGGCGCGGCGAGCAGGCCGAGACCGGCCGCGGCGCTCGCGGCGGAGGCGACGAACACGAACGGCATCTCGCGGTGCCCCTCGTGCCAGGCTGGTGTGGCGGTGTCTGAGATGAGCACACCGGTGTAGGAGGCGACCGCGGGCCCGAGCAGCGCCGCTGCGGCGGTTCCGAGGCGGCCGAGTGGCCGTAGGCGACCGAGCTCCCGCAGCTCGCCGGCTGCCGCGACGCTTGCCGCGGGAGCGTAGGCGGAGAGGATCCACACGCCGACGCTCATCGGCGAGGTCGGCTTGAACACCCTGAGCATGTTCAGGAACCTCGCGGGGCGCCCGAGGTCGTGCACGAGTGCGACGAGTGACAGCGAGATCGCCCCGGCCGCCCCGAGCTTCAGCGGCCGCGCCAGCGCGGGGCGGCCGCTGAGCTGCGCGCCCGCGGCGAGCGTCGAGGACGCACCGGCGAGACCGCCCAGGAAGAGGTAGCCCGCGATGTCCAATGCGGCCCAGGTGGGTTCCTTGACGACCGGCTTTCCGTAGTAGCTCGAGAACTCCGCCTCGCCGACCATCGAGTCCTCGTCCCGTCGTCCTGCGCGGCGTTTGCGTCGGCGGCCGTTGCGCTCGGCTTGAGGGATGTGGTTCACGCCGGTGAGCGCTTCGCGGTCGGGACGTGTCCCCTGCAAGCCCTCGACGGTGACATCGGAGCTGCTCATCGGCGTCCCGCGAAGCTGACGGCGACCGCGCCGAGCAGGCTGCCGGCGGCGATCGCGGCGTTGCGCCACATGCGCGGCAGATCGCGTGTCGTCACGATCGGGTCGGGCGGCAGCCCGTAGACCTCTGGCTCGTCGAGCAGCAGGAAGAACGCGCCGTCACCGCCGACCCCATCGTCGGGATCGTGCCCGTACAGACGGGCCTGCGCAACGCCTGCCTCTTGGAGTTGCTCGACGCGTCCGCTCGGCGCGCTCGCGCAGCTCGTCGAGCTCGCCGAACTGGATCGAATCGGTCGGGCAGGCCTTCGCGCACGCCGGCTCCATGCCGTCCTCGAGGCGGTCGTAGCAGAGCGTGCACTTCCATACCCGCCCGTCTTCCTCGCGCTTGTCGATCACGCCGTAGGGGCAGGCGGGCACGCAGTAGCCGCAGCCGTTGCAGATGTCCTCTTGCACGACGACGGTGCCGAACTCGGTGCGGAACAGCGCCCCGGTCGGGCACACGTCAAGGCACGCGGCGTGCGTGCAGTGCTTGCACACGTCGGAGGCCATCAGCCAGCGGAAGCCGTCGCCCCCCTCCCGCTCGAGGTTGGGCTCGTGCAGCGCCGATCGGCTGGCGTTGCTCGATGAACGCGACGTGCCGCCAGCGTGTCGGCGCCGAGGCCGCTCGGTGTTATCGTAGGACATGCCCGTGAAGTCAAGGCCGTCCTCGGGTACCTGGTTCCACTCCTTGCACGCGACCTCGCACGCCTTGCAGCCGATGCACAGCGAGGTGTCGGTGAAGAAGCCCATCCGCGGCGGCGGGTCGTGGTAGCCCGACGCCGGCGGCGGGGTCGTTGCGCGACGCCGTCGTGCGTGCGTGATCTGCAGATCCACGCCTACGCCTCCATCCCGGTCTTCTCGGTGATGCCGGCCCGAGCGATGTACTGCTGCACCAGCTCGTCGCGGGCGGCGCCGCGCGGGCGGCGTCCCGGGCGGATGTCGACGGTAAGCGCCTTGACCTCCTGGATGTGGGAGTTGGGGTCGAGCGCGATCGAGGACAGCTCGTTCGCCGAGTCGCCGCGCGCGTAGCCGTTGGGGCCCCAGTGGTAGCGGCAGTCCGATCTGGTGGACGACGCTGGCCTTGCGACTGTGAGCGGGCGTCATGCGGTCGGTCACCATCACGCGCGCCTCGATTGCGCTGCGGGCGCGTGATGATCGTCGCCCAGCCGCCGTGGGTGAGGCGGCGCTCGGCGGCGAGCTCGGGGGACACCTCGCAGAAGAACTCGGGCTGCAACTCGGCGAGGTAGGGCGTCCAACGCGACATGCCGCCGGCGGTGAAGTGCTCGGTCAGCCGGTAGGTCGTCACGACGTACGGGAAGATCTCGCCGCCCTGCTCGCCGCTGTCGGGGTGGTAGCGGTTGTGCCGGCGCGGAGAACACCTGCCCGACGGGGTTGCGCTGCTGGGCGTACAGCAGGTTCGCAAACGGCGAGTCCTGCGGCTCGTAGTGGGTCGGCATCGGCCCGTCGGTCACGCCGGC
The DNA here is from genome assembly GCA_963831995.1 of uncultured Solirubrobacterales bacterium. Classification (GTDB taxonomy): domain Bacteria; phylum Actinomycetota; class Thermoleophilia; order Solirubrobacterales; family Solirubrobacteraceae; genus Palsa-744. Next base: position 10,660 of record CAWHSI010000002.1, read on the forward strand.
AGGCACGTACAGCCAGCCGCGGCCGTCGGCCTGCATGATGAACGGGTCGTCGCCAGCCAACGCATCCGGGCCGGTGGCGTCCTCTGGCGGCCGGTAGTCCGGTGGCTTGTCGGCCTTGAAGTCCGGGGTGTCGTGGCCGGTCCATTCACTCTTGTCTGCGTCCCACCAGATCAGTGCCTTGCGCTCGCTCCACGGCTTGCCGTCGGGGTCGGCTGAGGCGCGGTTGTAGAGCATCCGCCGGTTCGCCGGCCACGCCCAGCCCCACTCGGCGCCGACCCAGTTCTGCTCCTCCGGGCTTGCGTCGCGCGGCCTGGTTGACGCCGTCGGCGAGCACGCCGCAGTAGATCCAGCATCCGCACGAGGTGGATCCGTCGTCCTTCAGTTCCGTCGTACGACGGAGAGCACTCGCCGTCGGCGTCGCGGCCGTTGATCTCGCGCAGCACCGCTCCGCGCTCGGCTCGTCGATGCTCGCCCTCAGTCGGGTAGTCCCAGGTCAGGTCGAGGATCGGCCGGTCCATATCCTCGGTCGAGCCGGCGAGCTTCTCGCGGATGACGCGCCCGAGGTGATACATGAACCACAGGTCGCTGCGCGCCTCGCCGGCGGCTCCACGCGCCTTGTCGTGCCACTGCAGCATCCGCTGGGTGTTGGTGAACGTGCCCTCCTTCTCGGTGTGCGCGGCGGCGGGAAAGAAGAACACCTCGGTCTGCGATATCCTCGGTGCGCAGCTCGCCGGACTCGATCTCCGGGCCGTCCTTCCACCAGGTCGCCGACTCGATCAGCGAGAAGTCGCGCACGACGAGCCAGTCGAGCTTTGCCATGCCCAGGCGTTGCATCTTCGTGTTCGCCGAGCCGACCGCCGGGTTCTGCCCGAGCAGGAAGTAGCCCTTGACAGTGACCGTCGAGCTGCGCCATGACCGTCTCATATGTGGAGTGGCTGCCGGTCAGCCGCGGTAGGTAGTCAAAGCAGTAGTCGTTGCTTTCGGTGGCCGCGTCGCCCCACCACGCCTTTAGCAGGCTGACGGTGTAGGCGCGCATGTTCGCCCAGAAGCCCTTCTCCGCCGCGTCCGCTTCGACGAACGTGTCGAGGTCGAGATGCTCGTGGGCGTGTGGCATCGGGATGTAGCCGGGCAGCAGATTGAACAGCGTCGGGATGTCGCTCGAGCCCTGGATGCTCGCGTGGCCGCGCATCGCCATCACCCCGCCGCCGGGGCGCCCGATGTTTCCGAGCAGCAGTTGCAGCACGCACGCGGCTCGGATGTACTGCACCCCGACGGTGTGCTGTGTCCAGCCGACGGCATAAACGAACGCGGACGTGCGATCCGCACCCGAGTTCTCGGTGAGCAGCTCGCAGACACGCGGGAACTGGTCTGCGGGCACGCCGCACATCTGCTCCACCATCTCCGGCGTGTAGCGGGAGTAGTGGCGCTTCAGCACCTGAAAGACGCACCGCGGGTGCTGGAGGGTCTCGTCGCGCGTCGGCTCGCCGCCGCCGTCCCGGCCCTCCGGAGCCGTGAGACTCGCTGCCGCCGGCTTCGCTGGCGGACGCCCGCCGCCGCTACCTCGTCGAACTGGTCGTCGCGCGCCGGCGGCCGAGCGGACGTCCATCCCGTCATATGCCCAGCTGACGTCGTAGTTGCGCTCCTCACGGTCAAGGCCCGAGAACACCCCGTCGAGGTCCTCGGTGTCGCGGAACTCCTCGGTCAGGATCGTCGAGCGCGTTCGTGTAGGCGCGAACGTACTCGTCGAAGTACTTCTCCTGCTCGAGCACGTGGTTGATGATCGCGCCGAGGAACACGATGTCGCTGCCGGCGCGCAAGGGCACGAAGATGTCCGCGAGCGCGCTCGTGCGGCTGAAGTGCGGGTCGACGTGGATCACGGTCGCGCCGCGGGCCTTCGCCTCCATCACCCACTGGAAAGCGACCGGGTGCGCCTCGGCCATGTTCGATCCCTCGATCACGATGCAGTCGGAGTTCTGCAAGTCGCCGGGGAAAGTGGTCGCTCCGCCGCGCCCAAAAGAGGTTCCCAGGCCGGGGACGGTGGAGCTGTGACAGACGCGCGCTTGGTTCTCCACTTGGATCACTCCGAGCGCGGTGAAGAGCTTCTTGATCAGGTAGTTCTCCTCGTTATCGAGCGTCGCCCCGCCGAGGCTCGCGATCCCGAGCGTGCGCCGCACACGCGTTTCCTGCTGCTCCCATTCCCACGTTTCGCGGCGTGTCTGGATCACTTTCTCGGCGACCATGTCCAGCGCCTTCTCGAGGTCAAGGCGCTCCCAGTCGGCGCCGTACGCTCGGCGGTAGAGCACGTGGTGCTCGCGCGCGTCACCGGTCGTCAGCTGCAGGGAGGCTGAACCCTTGGGGCAGAGCCGCCCGCGGCTGACGGGCGAGTCGGGGTCTCCCTCGATCTGTACGACCTTGCCGTCTTTCACATAGACCTTCTGGGCGCAGCCGACCGCGCAGTAAGGACATACAGATCCGACGGTCTTCTCTGCTTCGGTGATGCGGTTGGGGAGATGACGTGAGCGCTCAGACTTCACCGCCGCGCCGCGCGCCAGAGCATCGCCGCTTCGCAGCTGACGCAACACCGGCCACTCACCCACAGGATTTCGCATCTTTAGCTCCCGGTCATACCCGCCCGCGTCAGCTTCCAAAACGATCGTGTGTCAGAGCTCGGACACGGCCGGGAGGAGGATGGTTTGGCCTCCCGCCCCGGGGGCATCTGCCTAGACAGTGCATAGGCAGAAGACAGGTGACCTCTCTCTCGGAGACGCGGCTAGCGCGATCGGAGTGAGCGTCGACACATTGCGCCGCTGGGACCGCGCCGGCAAGCTCGAGACTCACCGCGACGCGAACAACCGACGGCGCGTAGCCGAGGCCGAGGTGCAGCGCCTCTCGGGAGGCCCACGCCGCCACCGGACCGGTAGCCGCGGCTCGGCCCGCAACCGTTTCGCCGGGGTCGTGCGTTCCATCGAGGTCGACGGCGTGATGGCGCTCGTGGAGATCGAGGCCGGCCCATTCATGCTCACCGCCGCGATCACACGAGACGCGGTGCAGGAGCCGCCCTCGCCCCCGGCGTGAAGGCGACGGCGACCGTCAAGGCGACATCCGTGATGGTCGAGCGAGCCAGTCGATGAGCGGGCTCAAACGCCGGCGCCCCACAAACACAAGAAAGGCAGGTACCCGATGAGAGGGACACGAGACCGGCGGATCGTCTTCGGCGCGCGAGCGAGCATGCTGATGCTCGCGGGCGCTGCGCTGCTCGTGAGCGGCTGCGGATCGAGCTCGAAAGCGTACTCGGCCACGAGCGGAAAGCCGGTCTCGGTGATCTTCGCCGGCTCGCTGGCGGATCTCATGGAAAACGACATCGGGCCCGGCTTTCACAAGGCCTCCGGCTACGGGTTTCAAGGCTACGGCGGGGGCTCCGGCGAAGACGCCAAACAGATCAAGGGCAAGATCCGCCAAGCCGACGTGTTCGTAAGCGCCTCCGCGGAAGCCGACAGCGAACTGCAGGGAGCGGCAAACGGCGGCTGGGTGTCGTGGTACTCGACCTTCGCGACCACGCCGCTGGTGCTCGGATATGACCCGAGCAGCAAGTTCGGCAAGGAGCTCGCCGCCGGCAAGCCCTGGTATGAGGTGCTCACGCAGCCCGGGATCATGGTCGGGCGCACCGACCCGAAGCTCGACCCGAAGGGCGTGTTGACGGCCAAGGCCGTGGAAAGCGCCGCCAAGCAGCTGGGCGACCCGGCGCTGGCCAAGGCGCTCGCGTCGTTCCCGGTGTTTCCCGAGACGGCTCTCGTCGGGCGACTGCAGTCCGGTCAGCTCGACGCCGGCTTCTTCTATGCGATCGAGGCGAACGTCGCGCACATCCACAGCGTCAGCCTCGCGCCGGTGTCCGAGAGCGCCGCCTACACGGTCACGATCCTCAACCACGCGAGCCAGCAAGCGGGCGCGGAAGCATTCGTGCGCTACCTCTTGGCGGACAGTCGCGCGACGACGCTGACCGGCAGCGGGCTGAACCCGCTCTCCCCCAAGCTGACAGGGCAAGCCGCGGCCGTGCCGAGCGGCGTTCGCGGCGCGGTCGGCGCGGCCGCTCCCTGAGCGATGCTCGCCAGGGCACGCAGCCCGCTGCCATGGCTCGGCGGGCTGCTCGCGCTGTATCTGCTCGCGCCGATCGCCGCGTTCGTGGTGCGCCTTCACGGCGGCCTGTCCTCCGCTCCGGGCGTCGGATCGGCGCTGCTGACCTCGCTGCTGACCGCCACGATCTCCGCGACGGCGATCGCGGTCCTGGGGGTCCCGCTCGCCTACCTGCTCGCCCGCGGGCGAGGGCTCGCCTCGCGGCTGTTGACTGCGCTCGTGGCTCTGCCGCTCGCGCTGCCGCCGTTGATGAGCGGCCTGTTGCTGCTCTACGTCGTCGGCCCGGACACGACCGCGGGACGGATCTTCGACGGCGAGCTTGACCGATACGCGGACGGGATCGTGCTCGCCCAGACGTTCGTCGCCGCGCCGTTTCTGATCATCGCCGCGCGCGCTGCGTTCGTCGCGGTCGACCCGGCGCTGGAGGACATCGCGGCCACGCTCGGTCACGGGCCCCTGTCCCGGTTCTGGCGGGTCGCGGTCCCGGCGGCGCTGCCCGGTATCGGCGCGGGGCTGCTACTGGCGTGGCTGCGCTCCTTCGGCGAGTTCGGCGCCACCGTGATCCTCGCCTACCACCCCTACTCGCTGCCGGTGTTCACGTTCGTGCAGTTCGGCGAGACCGGCCTACCGGCGACGATGCTCCCGATCGCGCTCGCGCTCGCCGCCGCTCTGATCGTCTTGTTGCTCGCCGGCGTCAGGGCCCCGCGCCGGCGCGGCAGACGCGTAGCGCCCGCGATGCCGGCGCCGGCCAGATCCCAGCTGCCGCCGGTCCTCGACTTCGCGCTTGCCAAGCACCTCGGCACGTTCTCGCTGCGGGTCGCCCACCGCGCGAGCAGCCCGCGGCTGGCGCTGCTCGGCTCCTCCGGCGCCGGCAAGACCTTGACGCTGCGTCTGCTCGCCGGCTTGACCCCCGCGGAGGACGGACACGTTCGCGCCGGCTCGCGCGCGCTGCACGAGCTGCCCACCGAGCGACGCGGCATCGGCTACGTGCCCCAACAGCCGGCGTTGCTGCCGCGACGCACCGTCTGGCGCCAGGTCACCTTCGGCGTCCGCGCCCAGCCCGCGCTGGCCGCATGGTGGCTTACGCGTCTGGGCCTCGGCGGGCTCGAGGACCGCTACCCCGAGGAGCTCTCCGGCGGACAGCAGCGACGCGTCGCGATCGCTCGAGCGCTCGCGATCGAACCCGAGCGTCCTGCTGCTCGACGAGCCGTTCACCGGCCTCGACGCACCGGTGCGCGACCGTCTGCGCCGCGAGCTGCGCCGCCTACAGCGCGAGCACGATCTGAGCACCGTGATCGTCACGCACGACCCCGAGGAGGCGGCGCTACTGGCCGACGAGATCATCGTCCTGGACGACGGTCGAGTGCTCCAGGCCGGCAGCCGCGATTCCGTCTTTCGATCCCCGGCTCTCCCCAGGTCGCCGCGCTGCTGGGCATCGCCAACACCCATCGCGCCAGCACCATCGCCGCGGATCGCATCCTCAGCAACGGGGTTCAGATACGCGCGCCCACCGACGGGCTGCCCGGCGGGCACGGAGGTCGCCTGGTGTGTGCGCCCCGAGCACATCGCGCTTTCCGGCGAGGGGTGCTACCGCCGCCGTCCTGCTGGACGATGCGGACCTCGGCTTCATCCGGGAGCTGACGATCTCCCTGGAGGGCACACTGCAGCTGACGGTGCGCACCCGCGAACCACTACAACTGACGATCGGGCAGACACTGCACGTCGACATTCCGCTCGAGCACATCGCCGTGTGGCCACTCCCTGACCCGGCACGCGATCAGAACCTGGCCGAACGTACCTGTGGCTCACCCGCCGATATAGGACATCTCGACCCTCGCCACATCGTCCGGTCCCGCCGGTCGCGGCGTCGTGCTTGAACGTTCGGTCGAGTAGCGGTCAGCTCGCGCGGTCCATATGCCAAGTGTCCGCTCGGCGATCTCGACGTCGCTCGCGCCGCCGCGCAGCAACGCGCGCAGGTCGTGTCCACGGCGCGCGAACAGGCACGTGTAGAGCTTGCCGTCTGCGGACAGCCGCGCCCGGGCGCAGCTGCCGCAGAACGGCTCGGCTGACGGAGTGAGATCAGGCCGATCTCGCCCGCCGCCGTCGCGGTAGCGGTAGCGCGTCGCGACCTCCCCCTCGCGCGCGGGCTGCAGTCGCTCGAGCGGCCAGCGCTCACCGATCGCCGCAGGATCTCCGCGGCCGGCACGACATCCTCGCCGCTCCAGCCATTGGTCGAGCCGACGTCCATGTACTCGATGAAGCGCAAGACGTGCGGCGGTGCGACGAAAATGCGCGGCCATCCCGAGCACGCAGTGCTCGTTGACGCCGCGCCGGACGACCATGTTGACCTTCACCGGTCGCAGGCCGGCTCGCGGCGGCCGCGTCGATCCCTTCCAGGACGCGCGCGGCGGAGATCCGCGTGTCGCTCATCGCGCGCACAGCGTCGTCCTCGAGCGCGTCGAGGCTCACGGTCACCCGGTCGAGACCCGCGTCCGCGAGCGCATGCGGCTTTGCCGGCCAATAGCAGACCGTTGGTTGTCAGCGCGATGTCCGCGATCCCGTTGACGCCGGCGAGCATCTCGACGAGCCGCTCGAGGTCGCGGCGCAGCAACGGCTCGCCGCCGGTCAGCCGAACCTTGCCCACGCCCTGAGCGGCCAGCACCTCGCGTCGCCGCGCGATCTCCTCGAAGCTCAACAGCTCCGCTCGGGGCAGGAACTCATGGCCGGGCCCATAGACCTCCTCGGCATGCAGTAGCGGCAGCGCAGGTTGCAGCGATCAGTCACTGAAATGCGCAGGTCACGCAAAGGACGGTCGAACAGATCACGCATCCTGACGTTCTACCCAATTCTCAGCCGCGGCAAGAGCGCCGGCGCAAGACACGTCTCTAAGCTGCGGGGCGGTGACGCGCGATGAGTGGATCGCCTCCTTCGCCCGGGAGGCCGGTGTCAGCGGCCCTCCGTGCAGGAGATCAGAGAACTGCTCGAGCTCGCCGGTAGCGCGGCCCACGCCTCCGAGCGCACCGCCGCGCCGCTGGCCTGCTGGATCGCCGGGCGCTCGGACCTGTCGCTCACACAGCTGCGCGCCGCCGCTGAACGCATGCCCGGTGAGGATCAGGACACGCCCTCCACGTCCTGAGCCAGCCAGCGCTCGGCGACACGCAGCTCGCCAGAATCGTTGACGTTGAAGCACAGCCGCTCGGGATCCCCGAAGCGCCGCAGCTCGTGCTCGTCCACAATCCGCGGCGAGAGACCACCAATCGCCGCGCGCAGCGACCGCCGCACAGCGAGAGCCTCCCCCAAAGCGTCCCGCTGAGAAGGCAGGCAGCGACTGAGCAGCGGCTGGGCGCGACCACCAACTTGCGCCATCGCCGCACCGGGCAGGCCGGCGAGCCACGCGAGCAGCTCGCCCGTCACGAACGGCATGTCGCAGCCGAGCAGAAGCACCGCTGGGGCGGGCCGATGCTTGGCCGCGAAATCCAGCGCCGTGAGCGCCCCACACAGCGGATGGCGGGGACTCTCCGGCTCATGCAGCACCCGCTCTGCCAGCGGCGGGAGCACGGTCGCGGCCTTCGCGACAACGACCGTCTCAAGCCCAGCTTCGCGGGCCGCCGCGAGGGGATGACAGATAAGCGGACGCCCGGCCAACGGCGTGACTGCCTTCTCACCGCCCATGCGCTCTCCCCGGCCCCCGGCCAAGACAGCGACGATCACATGCGGCTCGGCCACGCGGGTGAGTGTCGCACTAAAGTGCCCGGGCGATGATGGCCGGCGGACCGCTCGAGATAGAGGAGGCACGGCGTCTTATCCTGGGCGCCACCGGCCGCCTGCCATCCGAGCGGGTTGAGCTTCACGCGTCACTCGGGCGGGTGCTCGCCGAGGACGCGAGCGCCGTCGAGCCGGTGCCCGCGTTCGACAGCTCCGCGATGGACGGCTTCGCGGCACGCGCGCAGGACATCGCACACGCCGCCGCCGGAAGCCCGTCGATTCTGCTCGTAGTGGGGGAGTCCCGGGCCGGGTCCCCGGCCCGCGTCAACCTCGGTGAGGGCGAGGCGATCTCGATCTCGACGGGAGCGATCGTGCCCGACGGCGCAGATACCGTCGTCCGGGTTGAGGACACACGTCGGTGCGGCGAGCTCGTCGAAGTTCTCGCCCCCTGCGCGCGCGACCAGAACCTCAGACGCGCCGGGGAGGACATACAAGCAGGCCAGACAGTCCTTCAGGCAGGCCGGCGGGTCGGGCCGGCGCAGCTCGGAGTCCTGGGTTCGCTGGGATACGACACGGTCGCCTGCGCGCGCGAACCGCAGCTGTCAGTGCTGGTAAGCGGCGATGAGCTGATCGCGCCCGGCGAGCCGATGCGCCCGGGCACGGTGCGCGACTCCAACTCGTTGACGATCGGTACGCTCGCTCGCCGCGCCGGCGCGCAGGTGATCAGCAGCAACACGATGCCCGACGAGCCCGGCGCCACCAGGCGTGCGATCGCGGCGGCTGTGCACGAAGCGGATGTCACCGTCATCTGCGGGGGCGTGTCGGTCGGCGCTCACGATCACGTCAGGCCCAGCCTGGAGTCGCTCGGGGCACGACAGGTGTTCTGGGGCATCGCGCTGAAGCCCGGGCACCCCGCCTGGTTCGGCACCCTGGACGGCACGCTGATATTCGCTCTGCCGGGCAACCCCGTCTCGGCGATGGTGACATTTATTCTGCTCGTCGCCCCTGCGCTGCGTGCGCTGCTCGGCGTCCTCCCGGAGGACGTTCGCTACACGGCGGTCATGGACGTCGACTACGAGAAGCCCGCGGGTCGCGCGCATGCCGTGCGTTGCCGCCTGCGCGCACACGACGATGGCTGGCACGCGACGCCGACTGGGGCGCAGGGGTCGCACATCCTCACCTCGATGCTCGACGCCGACGCCCTGGCGATGATCCCGAGCGACACCGTCAAGATCCGCGCCGGGGAGAGAGTGCAGATCGAACCGCTGCGAATCTGGGTAGGAGAGTTCCTGTGAGCGGCTCCCGAACCCACAACGGCGCCATGACAGTGCGCGTCCAGCTTTTCGCGAACCTGCGAGAACGCGCCGGCAGCGACTACATCGAACTGCAGCTCGACCACGAGGCAACCGTGGCCGACGCGCTGCAGGCCCTCTCAGAACTGCAACCGCTCGGCGAGCTGCTCAGCCGGATGCCCGTTCACATGGCCGTCAACCGCGACTACGCGGGACCTCAAACCGTTCTCGCCCGCAACGATGAGCTCGCCCTGATCCCCCCTCTGAGCGGGGGCTAGGCGCGTGGCCCACCCCCGCACGAAGGACGCCGGAGCCCGGCTGCATGTCCGCGTTAGCGAGGAGCCTCTTCAGCTCGAGGAGCTCTGCCGGGCCGTCGGCGACCCGGCAGCGGGTGCTGTCGTGATCTTCCAGGGCGTCACTCGGGAAGCACCGCGGCTGGACTACGAGGCCTACACGGAGATGGCATATGAGCGCATCGAGCGCATCATGCGCGAGTGCATCGCCGCCCATCATCTGCGCGCGGTCGCCGTCGAGCATCGCGTCGGCAGCGTCCCGCTCGGCGAGCCGAGCGTGATCGTCGCGGTCTCCGCCGCGCACCGCGCCGAAGCGTTTGCGGGGGCGCGGGAAGCGATCGATCGCCTCAAGGCCGAGGCGCCGATCTGGAAGCGCGAGCACACACTCGATGGCGCACCGGCGAGCTGGGCGCCAGGCACGGAGCCCCCCTCGTGAGCGGCGCGCGGCTCACGCACATCGACTCCGCCGGACGCGCGAGGATGGTCGACGTCGGCGAGAAGCCGCCCACTGAGCGCGTGGCTCGCGCCCGAGCACGAGTGCGGATGTCGAGCGCCACCGCGCGCGCCGTGGAGGCCGGGGCCGGCCCGAAGGGAGAGGTCCTCGCCGTGGCGCGACTGGCCGGCGTACAGGCAGCCAAGCAGACCGGGCAGCTGATCCCACTCGCCCATCCCCTGATGCTCACGTTCGTGGACGTCAGCGCCAGCGTCGACGAAGCGCAAGGGCTCGTCGAGCTGCTCAGCGAGGTACGGACCATCGGGCGCACCGGCGTTGAGATGGAGGCGATGACCGCGGTCTCCGTCGCGGCGCTCACGATTTATGACATGGTCAAGGGCCTTGAGCGCGGGATCGTGCTCGAGGAGATCGTGCTGATCGAAAAGCGTGGCGGACGCAGCGACTACCAGCTCGGCGAGGACTGACCGGCGGATGCCGCGGGTCGCGCTAATCACGATCAGCACCTCCAAGGCCGAGGGCACCGGTGAGGATCTCAGCGGAATACAGCTCAGCCGGCTCGCCCAACGTCTCGACATCAAGATCGCCGCAGAAGAGGTGATCGGAGACGATCGTAAGCTGATCGAACAGCGGCTGCGTCACTGGGTCGACGCGAGCGACTGCTGCCTGGTGCTGACCAGCGGCGGTACCGGCCTGTCCCCAGATGACGTGACCCCCGAGGCGACCCAGGCCGTGATCGAACGGGAGGTCCCCGGCATCGCCGAAGCGATGCGTCACGCGTCCCGCGCGTACACGCCTCACTGGATGCTCTCGCGAGGTATCGCCGGGGTTTGCGCGAGCACGCTGATCATCAACTTCCCCGGCAGCCCGAGAAGCATCCAACAGGCCGGCGAGGCGATCCTCGAGGCGATCCCGCACGCGCTCGCGCTGATCTCCGGACGCACGCACGCCCATTGACGCCCGGAAAATGGCCGGACCCGACGGTGCTCGTCACAGCCGCCGGGCCGCCGAGATCGTCAGCTTGGCGAGCGGTCGCCGAGGGGCAGAGCTTCCCTCTCGAAGGTTCGGTTGAAGACGTGCGCGAAGGCCGTGTACGCGGCGGCTGCCGCGCACGCGAGGCCGAAGCCTCCGCCGATGTTCACGATCGTTGAATCCCCGGCGCCCGTGCCGATCCCGATCAGCGCGTACGCCGGCACCAGCAGCAGCAGCACGATCCAGCTGAGCGCGGCGGTGGTGATCGCGAACCCCGAGAGGCCGAGCGGAACGGGGTCCGCCGGCAGCCAGCTCCTGTCGACTGTCTCGGTTCGCTGGAGCCCGTCGCTGCGGCCCCGCGGATCGGTCTGGATGTGTTGTGAAACTGCCATTGTCATTCTCCTTCTGCGTTCGGTTTTTCGGATGACGAGCGTGACCGCCTGTGGCAAGGCACGCGACGACGGATCGACGCGAGCACGAGATAGCCCGGACGTAGGCGCTGGGCGCGGCGCGACTCGCGCTCCAAGGCGCTGGCTACCTCCTCCCAGCTGCAGAGCCTCTCGGGACCGCGAGCGCACGCCTGCTCGAGATCGGTGCACTCGGCGGCAGAAGAGAGTGCGAACCGTGAGAGCTTGCGTCCGAGCCACACGGCCAAACCCGCGAGAACGATCGCCACCCCAGACAGAGCGTCCTGGCGAACTGCACGGCCGTCATCACCACGGCCGCGAGCGCGACCAGTAGTGCAAGGAGTGAGGCTCTGCGATGCAGAGCCTCACTTGAACGTCGCTGTCCGCCGACAGAGACAGTGTCAAGGCCGGTTGACGGCTTGGCAAACATCATCGCGGTGACTTGCTCATTGCCTGCCCCGCGAAAACGAAAACGCCTGCTGTCCGTACACGAACACACCTCGCCGCGAGCTGCAGCTAACACCCGCGCCTCATCCCGATCCCCTCATCCCGCACGCGCGACGCGTGCGTGGGATGATGCGTTGGACGCGCTGCGGAAGGGTAGGCCCCCTTGGAGAAATGAGGATCGGTCGAGGATGCACGCGGGAGAGGATTCACCGATGGAGGATCTGGGCGGCCGAAACGCCAGCCTCGTTCTTACTCGGTCAAGAGCAACGCTCGAAAGCGTTCCCGCGACGCGTGTCCGGATCGCCAGGCTGCTGGAGCTGGACCCTGAGCTCGGGGAGGCTCTGCCCGCCGCTGCGTTCTCAGCAGCGAGGAACAAAGTGCTCGTTCGTGTCGAAGCGTTCCGGACGGGGCCATGGAAACCACGGCTTGCCGGCCGAGCACCCCCGCCTGGACTCGCGGTACTGGTCATCGACGGTCTTCTGGTCAGGGAGATCGAGAGCGCCGGACGAGTTTCAGCGGAGCTGCTCGGGGCCGGTGATGTGATCTACCCCTGGGACACCGACCGCCTCGGCGCCCTGACAGGCGTTTGGTGCGCGATCGTTTCCGGGCAGGTAGCGCTGCTCGATGAGTCGCTGTTTGCGAGGATCGCGCCGTGGCCCGCGCTCGCGGGCGCGATCGCCAGCCGCTCGACTCGCCGCGGGCGCGTTCTCGCCGCGCTGGCGCTCACCAGGAGGATGCGGCGCATCGACGAGCGCCTCGTGTTCATCTTCGCGCTGTTTGCAGAGCGCTGGGGAAGAGTACGACCTGAGGGGATATATCTGTCGCTGCCCGTGACGCACGAGCTGCTCGGACGGATCGTCGGGGCCCGCAGGCAGTCGGTGACCACCGCGCTCGGCGATCTGCGCGCCCGGGGCATCATCACCGCGCTGACGGAGGGGAAGTGGCTGCTCGCCGGTCCCGCCGACCCCGCAGCGCTGCTTGCCCACTCCAGAGCCACCGTCCCCCGTACGCAGACTCTGCCATGAGCGCACAGGAGGACGTTGAGATTCTCGACGTCGACCGGGAGCTCGCCAGCGCACTTTCAGCTGAGCAGCAGGAGCTCGCACGCGGCCACACACAGGCCCCGGTCCAGAGATTGCCGGTCGGCGGCTGGGACGCGATCGGCGAGTACGGCGAGCAGACCACCTGGCTCGGGCTACTGGTCCTCGAGGGCTTCGTCGCGCGAGAGACCAGCTGCGAGCAGGAAACCGCGATCGAGGTGATCGGGCCCGGAGACCTTCTACGGCCCTGGGACCACGACGGCGAGTATCCGCTGGCGAGCATCACGACACGCTGGCGACTGCTCGAGCCAACACGGATCGCGCTCCTCGACGACGAGTTCGCGCAGCGGATATCCCCCTGGCCCGCCTTGACCGTCGCGATCATCGGACGCACCGGCCGCCGCGCGCGCTGGCTGGCAGTCCGGCTGATCATCAGCCAGCTCCGACGGATCGATGCCCGCGTCTTCTATCTCTTCTGGCATCTCGCCGAGCGCTGGGGCAACCACACCCCGGAGGGGATCGTGATCCCACTGCGCCTCACACATGCCCAGATCGGCGAGCTGATCGGCGCTCAACGGCCGTCGGTCACGACCGCGCTCAGTCAGCTCGGTGGCGAACAGCTCGTCATTCGCCTGCCCGATGGGAGCTGGCGTATACCCAGCGACACGCCCGATCGGCTCGATGAGATGCTAGGTCGGTGACGCCGGCTCGGCCGGAGTGAAAGAAGCCGCACGTACTTTCTGCTTTTTCCCAAGCCCATGTATAAAATGCTGGTGGATGCTGGATCAGCCATCGGCAATAGACCCCAAGGACGGGCTTGCCCAGCCCACCCGGGCGCGCCTGTTCGCGCTGCTGGGTGAATTGGTTCGCCCCGTGGGGACGGTGGAGCTGGCCGACTGTCTCGGGCTTCATCCCAACGGCGTGCGACTGCATCTGGAGCGCCTGGAGCGTGACGGTCTGCTGGTGCGTGCGAGCGCCCCCCAGCCGCGAGGACGACCCCGGGACAGCTGGCAGATCGCATCGGGGGCGAACCCGGGTGGCCATGCGCCGCGCGCCTACGGGGACCTGGTGCGCTGGCTCGCTCGCGCGATGGGATCCGGCTCGCGCGGGCTCAAAGGCATCGAGTCGGCGGGGCGCGACATCGGACGGGAGCTCGCCGCGCGTCAGGACCGCACAGGCGTCGACGCGTTCCAGGGCGCGCTGACCGCGCTCGGCTTTCAACCGCTGGCCGAGCTTCACCCCGACGGCGGAGTCGCGCTCACCCTGCGCAACTGTCCCTATCGCGACGCGGTGCGCGAGAACCAGCCCGCGATCTGCACGCTTCACCGCGGCATCACACGCGGGCTGCTCGACACGCTCGCTCCAAAAGCGAAGCTGACCAACTTCGAGCCCCACGATCCCGACCTCGCCGGCTGCCTGATCGAGGCAGAAGGCATGGCCGCCCCGTCGAGCGGAAAGTGAGACTCGACCCCCCGGCCGCAGTCGACCTCCGCAGGCGGCTGGAAGGCACGGTGCGGTGAGCCGTCTGTGGCTTGCGGTGCTCTACGTGCATCTCTTGGCGATGGCGTTCTTCATCGGCGGGCAGCTGCTGCTCGCCGTCGCGGTGCTGCCGGTCGCCCGACGCCATCAGGATCTCACGCAACTGCGGGTGATCGCCCGGCGGTTCGGCTGGGGCACGCTCGTCGCGATCGGCGTCCTCTTGGCCACCGGCAGCGCGATGGCCACCCACTACCGGCTTTGGAGCGACGGCACCCTGCAGCTCAAGCTCGTGCTCGTCGCGCTCCTCAGCCTGCTTGTCATCTGGCACCTGCGCCGTCCCACGATGCACGTCCTGGAGGCTGCGATCTTCCTCGTCTCACTCGTGATCGCATGGCTCGGGCTGACCATCGCGCAGGGATGAGCCAATCACCGTCTGTAGGTAGCGGATTGTGTCCGGATCGGTGGTGCGCAGGCGCTCGACGGGCTCGCCGGTGCAGGCGCATAGCTCGACGTCCGCGTGCTCGTCGCTGATGTTGAGGCTATGCCAGTGCCCGCCGAACAGAGTCCAGCGCTGCAGTACCTCGACGGTCGCGGCGCGCCGTTCGCTCACGCGCTCGTGCGCTGGTAGTAGTCGGCGTTGATCTGCGCGTACTGCTGCCACTCCTGCGGGAGCTGGTCCTCGGCGAAGCACGCGTCGACGGGGCAGGCCTCGACGCAGGCGTCGCAGTCGATGCACTCCTCGGGGTCGATGTAGAGCATCTCGGCAGCGTCATAGCCGGCTCCTCGGGCGTCGGGTGGATGCAGTCCACGGGGCATACCTCGACACAGGAGTTGTCCTTGGTGCCGATGCACGGCTCGGCGATCACGTAGGTCACGGGCGTCCTCCGGTCTGGGGGCAGCGAACGATATCAAGCCTCGCCGATTTGTTCCAGTCAAAGTGTGTAAATGCCGCTGCCCAGAGTGATTTCGTCCGCGGCGCTTAGATTAGTTGCGGCGCCTCGTCGGGGAGGCTTGCCGATCGGGATGCACGACGTTCTCGAGGACGTCCGCCAGGTTCGCGATTCGCGGCAGGTGCGCTCGAGTCAGACCCTCGAGCTGTTCGCGTCCGCGGCTGGTGAGCGCGAGGTGGACCCGGCGGTGGTCGAGGTTGTCGCGGTCGCGGCAGATCAGACCGGCGCTCTGCGCACGTTGAGCGAGCTCGACCGCGCTGTGGTGGCGTATGTGCAGCTCCTCGGCGGCCTGCCCGATCGTCGGGCCCGGCGGTGTCGGGTGGGCGCGCAGGACGAGCAACAGTTGGTGCAGGGAGGGTGTCAGGCCCGCCTCGTGGGCGGCCTGCTCGCTCCAGCGCAGAAAACCGCGTAGCTCGCTGCGGAACGCGAGCAGCCGCTGGTAGTCCGCGTCGAGTAGCGGACGGATGGCCGGTGGCGCGCTCAAGGTGCTGGCTCCCGCCCGGGGAGCAGCATCCCGAGGCCGGCGGCAAGCCGCCGCGGCCCGAGTGGGCGCTCGCGGTGGCGCTCCTCGATCAGCACCCGCTCGTGCGCCCTGAGCAGGTCGAACTGGGTGATGAGTCCCACCAGCCGCTCGGGGCGGCGGCGCTCGACGACAGGTAGCACGCCATGCCCTGATGAGATCATGCGATCGGCGACCTCTCGCAGCGTCTCATCGGAGAACGCGAGCAGCGGCGGACGTGCCAGGGTGTCGGTGGTGGATGCGCTGGCTGTGCGGTGCGCGGCGAGCACGTCTGAGAACGCGAGCACACCGCGGAGGTTCTGATCCTGGTCGAGGACTGGGTAGAGCCTTTGGCGGCGCTCATCGCTGCCCTCCGGCAGCCGCTGGTACAGGTCGCTGGCGGGCGTGTCGGGCCGCACGGTGAGAACTTCGGTCTGCATCACGTCGCGTACGAGCAGCGCGTGCAACGGGTCGATCTCGTACTCGCGGGTGACGTGGTAGCCGCGGCGAGCGATCTTCTCGGTGAGGATCGAGCGCTTCAAGGTGAGAACGCTCACGAGGTGCGCGATCGTGCACGCGACCAGTAGCGCCAGCAGCGCATTGACATTGTGGGTCAGCTCGAGTGCGAACACGATGCTGGTAAACGGGGAGCGCATCACGCCGGCCATTGCGGCGGCCATCCCGATCAGCGCCCAGGTGCCCTCGTCGGCGCCCGGGAGGATCGCGCCGAGTAGGCCGCCGAGGGCGGCGCCGAGCATCAGCAGCGGGGCGAGGATCCCTCCGCTTGTGTTCGACCCGAGCGCGATCGACCAGACCGCCAGCTTGACGACGAGCAGCACCGCCAGCGCTCCGAGCGCGAGCTCTCCCGCGAGCTCCGCTCCGATCGTGGCGTAGCCCACGCCGAGCACTCTTGGGTCGATCAGGCCGCCGACGCCGACGAACACGCCACCGATCGCCGGCCACCACGACCAGTGAAACGGCAGGCGCCCGAACAGGTCCTCCGCGCCATACACGCAGCGGGTCATCACCCAGGCAAGGCCACCACATGCCAGGCCGACCAGCACGGCCCCGCCGGTCACGCTCGCCCCGAGCGTCCCGTGAGCGGTCATCGGGAACAGCGGCGCGGCGCGCAGCAGGCCGGCGTGGGCGAGGACTTCACGCAGCGCCTCGGCCGCGCACGCCGCGAGCGCGACCGGGATCATCGATCGCGGCCGCCACTCGAACAGCAACAGCTCAACCGCCAACAGCACCGCCGCGACGGGGGTCGCGAACACGGCCGTCATGCCGGCCGCGGCCCCGGCGACGAGCAGCGTGCGTCGCTCCGCCGCGGTCAGGTGCAGCAGCTGCCCGGCGATGCTGCCGATAGCGCCGCCGGTGACGATGATCGGACCCTCCGCGCCGAACGGGCCGCCCGTACCGATGCTGACCGCGCTGGAGATCGGCTTCAACACGGCCAGCCTTGGCTCCATGCGGCTGCCTCGCAGCAGGATCGTTTCCATTGCCTCGGGGATCCCGTGTCCGCGGATCCGCTCCGAGCCGACCCTCGCCATCACCCCGACGATCAATCCGCCGACGACTGGTATCAGGACGCTCCATGGCCCGAGCGCGGATGTGTCGGGCGGGGAGAGGCTCGTGCTCAGCGTGCCGGTGTAGGCGACGTGGGTGATCAGGCCGATCAGATCCAGAAGCCCCAACGCGAGGATCGTGACAGCCGCCCCGATCAAGACCGCTAGGGCAGCGAGCGCGAGTACTGAGCGTGTCGCGGCGAAGTCGCCCAGCTCACGCTCCGGGCCTCCCTGCGGCCTGGTGTCCGGTGGAGCTATCGCGTCTGCGGGAAACCGCTCGACATGACCATTATCCGCCACAGAAACCAAGCATATCGGGTGGCGATATTCCTTCTGTGGCAGCCGTCAGGGTTGCGCTACCGGGATCGCGTCTTCGAGCGCAGCCTCGGTTGAGAGGAGGATCGCGCCCTCTCCCGTGGCGTAGGCCTCCTCGCCGTGCTGCACGATGTCCATGCCAAGGGCCTCCTCGTGTTCGGTGGCTCGCAGCGGCATGAACACGCCGATCAGCCGCAGCAGCAGGAACGTGGCGGCGAACGCGTAAGCGGGGCCGGCCAGCGCCGCGATGGCCTGATGGCCGAGCTGGGCCGCGTTACCGTAGAGCAGCCCGTTTGCCTTGCCGTTCCAGGCGAGCTGGGCGACGAATCCGATGAAAAGGATGCCTGTGAGACCGGCCGTTCCGTGGGCGGCGAGCACATCGAGGGTCTCGTCCACACGTGTGCGCGGGCGCCAGAGAATGATCGCGTAGCTCGGCAGCGCCGCAAGGGCACCCAATCCCATCGCCCAGGCGGGGCTGATGTAGCCGCCCGCAGGGGTGATCGCGACGCAGCCCACGATGATCGCCGTCGCGGCGCCGATCGCGGTCACGCGCCTGCCGCGCAGCAGGTCCAGCACAAACCAAACGGCGAGCGTGCAGGCCGGTGTCAGCAGCGTGTTCGTGAACGCGAGCACACTGGAATGGCCGGTCGAGAAGCCGCTGCCGCCGTTGAAGCCAAACCAACCGAACCACAAAAGACCCGCGCCGAGCAGCACGTACACAGCGTTGTGGGGAAGCAGAGCCTGGCGGCCATAGTCCTTCCTCGCCCCAACGACAAGTGCCGCCGCCAGCGCGGAGAAGCCGGAGCCCATCTCGACCGGCACGCCGCCGGCGAAGTCGAGTGTGCCGTGAGCCTGCAGCCAGCCACCGCCGAAGGACCAGTGGGCGAGCACCGCATAGACGAGCACCGACCACAGGCCCGCGAACACGAGGAACGGGCCGAAGCGCATCCGCTCGACGACGGCGCCCGAGACGAGAGCGGTGGTGATGACACAGAACGTTGCCTGGAATGCGAAGAACAGCAGTTGCGGTATCGCCATCCCAGCTCGTGGAGCGAAAGCCACACCGTGCATGAGGGCGTGACCGAGTCCGCCGATGAATCCATCTCCCTTGGCGAACGCGAGCGAATAGCCGACGAGCGCCCACATCACCACGGCCACGGCGATTGCGCCGATCGACATCATGAACGTGTTGAGCGTGTTCTTGGAGCGCACGAGACCCGCGTAGAACAGGCCGAGCGCAGGCGTCATCATCAGCACTAGCGCCGTCGCGATCAGCATCCAGGCGGTGTCGCCCGCGCTGATGTGGCTCGAGACGACCAAGGCCGACGCCGCTCTCATTCGCCGACCGGGGTCACGGCGCCTTCATCGGTCTCCCCGGTGCGGATCCGCACAGCGTGCTCCAGGTCGACGACGAAGATCTTGCCGTCGCCGACCTCGCCGGTACGAGCGCCCGCACAGAGCGCGTCGACCGTCGGCTGCACGAAGTCATCAGAGACCGCGACCTCGAAGCGAACCTTCTCTGAGAGCCCCATCTTCACGGTGGTGCCTCGATAGGTCTCGACCCGGTCGAGCTCACCACCATGCCCTTGGACGCGGCTCATCGAGATGCCACGGACCTCGGCACGGTAAAGAGCCTCCAGCACGTCGTTGACCTTCTCGGGTCGCACGATGGCGATCACGAGCTTCACGATTCTTTCTCCCTGTCCGCCGAACCCGTCGGCACCCTACACGTGCTCGGGCACGCGCAGAGGGCCGGCACCTGCTTCGGCGCTGGTGTCAGAGCTCGGACTTCACTGTTTTGACTGGCTGTGACCGGAGGGTAAACGCCCTGCGAAGCTCATCCCGTTCCACCTATTTTGAACCCCTGGGGAGACGCCGGTGATCGACGGAGTAGCACCCAAACAGGCCGCGCCGCGCCAGCCGCGAGTTGACCCGCGCCAAGCGCGCCACCACCAGGCGCTGGTGTGCAGAGAGATCAGGCGCCTGTCCCGCGGGGAGAACCCGCGCCTACCTGAGAACATAGATACGGGCTTGCTTGGGGCGGTGATAGCTGACCTCGAGCTGAACCACCGATCGAGCGCGTCACCTTCCGCTGAGGCACGACCTTGACGGCCCGTCCGCGACACGCACAGTCGAGCAAGTCGACGGTATCCGAGTGGAGAGGAGCTTTCGCGGACACGCCAGGGCGTTCCTGCAGATCACCCACAAGGACACCGTCGATCTTGCGATCCCCGGACACAGCTACACGTTCGCCACGGTCAAGGAGGCGCAGGCAGGGGGCGACTTCGACGCGCTCGCCAAACATCAGCGCCGCGCGCGTTGGATCCTCCTCCACGGCGCCTTGGCGGGCTGCCTATGTGCGCTACGCGAACCGATCAAGAGTTCCCGGAGGACATCGACCCGACGAAAGCGAGAAGATCCCGCGATGAGTCCCAGTACCGCCACTGTAGAGCGGCTCGACGTGCAGGCCTACACGATCCCTACCGATGCCCCGGAGGGCGACGGAACGCTCGAGTGGGACTCCACGACGATCGTCGTGGTCCAAGCGCATGCTCAGGGACAGGTCGGTCTCGGCTACACCTACGCCGACGTCTCCACCGCAAAGCTGATCCAGAGCAAGCTCGCGGATGTCGTGAAGGGGCAGACCCGCCCGGTCCCCGCGCGCGTCCTGGGCGGCGATGGTCAAGGCGATCCGCAACCTGGGCCGGCCGGGGATCAGCCTCGATGGCGATCGCCGCGGTGGACCTCGCGCTGTGGGATCTGCACGCGCGACTGGCCGAGACGCCGCTGTGCGCTCTGCTGGGCATGGCGCACGATCACGTCCCGGTCTACGGCTCGGGCGGCTTCACGACCTACACCCACGAGCGACTGCAGCAGCAGCTCGCGGACTGGGTCGAGCAGGGCATCCCCGGGTGAAGATGAAGATCGGCGCGCACCCTGACCAGGACCCCGAGCGCGTGCGAGCAGCCCGTGAGGCAATCGGCCCCGATGTTGAGCTGTTCGTCGACGCCAACGGCGCGTATCAGCGCAAGCAGGCCCTCCACTCGCCGACACCTTCCGCGAGGAGTCCTCGGTCAGCTGGTTCGAGGAGCCCGTCAGCTCCGATGACCTACAGGGTCTGCGGCTCATTCGCGACCGCGCGCCCGCGGGCATGGCGATCGCCGCCGGCGAGTACGGCTATGACGCTGTCTACTTCAAGCGGATGCTCGACGCGGGCGCCGTCGATGTGCTGCAGGCGGACGTCACACGCTGCGCCGGGATCACGGAGCTGCTGCGCGTCGGCGGGCTCTGCCGCGCGCACAACCTGCCCCTCTCCTGCCACTGCGGGCCGGCGATCCACGTCCATCCCGCCTGCGCGATCGACGAGCTGATCCACCTGGAGTACTTTCACGACCACACCCGCATCGAGGAGATCCTCTTCGACGGCCTACCCGAGCTCCGCGACGGAGCACTCTGGCCCGATCTCGAGCGGTCGGGTAACGGGCTATCCCTACGCCACTCAGACGCCGATCGATACGCGGCTTGATCGCATCCAGGGTCTCGGCGGGTCGCCATGAGTGATGTTCGGCTCGTCATCTTTGACTGCGATGGTGTCTTGGTCGACAGCGAGCGGATCTCAAACCGAGTGCTGGCCGAAGCGCTCACGACCGAGGGGTTGCCCACGTCCCTGGAGGAAGCGCTCACGCAATACAAGGGGCTGCAGCTGAGCGACACCGTCGCCCGCGCGGAGGACAAGCTTGGGCGTTCGTTCCCGAAGGGCTGGGTCACGGAGTACGAGCGCAAGCGGATCGAGGCGTTCCGTAAGGAGCTCGAGCCCGTGCCTGGCGCGACGCAGGCGGTGCAGCGGATCACGCCGCCAGATAGGTGTCTGCGTGGCGTCGCAGGGCAAGCTCGAGAAGACGCGGATCACGCTCGGGTTGACGGGTCTGCGGCTCTCTTCCCCGGCATGGGCGTTGTTCTCGGCGTGGTCTGTCGCTCGGGGCAAGCCACATCCCGATCTGTTCCTGCACGCCGCCACGATGCTGGCGACGAGGCCTGCCGTTGCGTAGTCGTTGAGGACATGCCCTCCGGGAGTGGCCGCCGCGGTCTCGGCGGGTATGCGTGTCCTCGGCTACATGGCCGACAGCGAGGAGGCGGCGCTGACGGCAGCCGGGGCGGAGATCTTCGGGTCCCTGGGCGAGCTGCCCGCGCTGCTGGGACTCGCGTGACGTCCGGGATGCCCGGGAGGATTGACGGATGCTGTTGGAGTGCTGGGGTCCGCTGCGCGCGAGTTCGTGACGTTCTCCGTGCGGCGACGGCCACGCACCGTCGGCTGCGAGACCACCTCGTAACGATCATCACGGTGACGGTCGGTATCGATCTGCTGTGTGCGATCGCGGCATTCCTGCTCGAGCGCCATTCACCGGAAACTGAGATCAAGACGTTCGGCAGCGCTGCTTCTGGACAACACTCAACTACTGACCGTCTCCTCGCAAATCAAGAATCCGATCTCGGTAGGGGGACGATCCTCGATGTCTTCATGGAGATCTGGGCGATCACTGTGATCGCCGCACTCGCCGGTGCGTTCGGCAGCTTTCTGCAAAAGCGCGGCGAGGAGATGGAGGGCAAGCGCTGACGGGCGGCCCTTGGGCGCAGATGCGGGGCCAGCAGCGCGAGCTCGTGGTCGTCGCACAGCAAGTGTCTCCGATCCATGCGCCGAAGTGAGTGTCAGATATGACCAGCGCGCGCATACAGTTTCAGCAGCCCCTGGGCGTCTGGGTCGTGGGGCTGGCGTGCTGTGGCGGAGACGATCTCGAAGCCTCCCACCCGGTTGCGGCCGACCATCTTCCCGTCCCATTCTCTGAGCGGGTGCGCTTCCACGCGCGCGAGCTGGAACAGATTCGCCGTGTGAGTGCGTACGTGAGTGCGGGCACCACGAAGAACGCGGCGCGGAAGAACCAGATCGCTCCTTCGTAGGCGAAGCCGAACTGGAAGAACAGGCGGTCGGCGGAGCCGGCGGCGAACACGACGAGCACGAGCGAGAACACGGCGGCAGCGAGCGCGCTGCGTCTGGGGTTATCGCGCGGGCGCTCGAGCAGATCGTGGCGGCGATAGTCACGAGAGATGTAGCGCCGGTCGAGCCACGGCAGCGCGTAGAGCAGCGAAAAGATGATCCCCGGAAACAGCACGCCGCCGAAGAACGGATTCGGCACGAGCGTGTGCCCGAACACGTTGATCTCGAGGTTGGGCATGATCCGCAGCGCCCCGATCAGCCAACCGAGGTACCAGTCGGGTTGCGCGCCGTTGGTGCCGATGTAGGGGTGGTATGGCCCCCACAGCCAGATCGGGTTGATCTGGATCAGGCCGCCCATCAGCACGAGGACTGCGGCGACGGCCGCGAACAGGCCGAGCGAGCGCAGGGCGTACCCGGGCCACAGCGGCGTGCCGACGACGTTGTCCTCGCGGCGGCCGGGCCCGCGGAACTGGGAGTGGCGCTGGATCATGATGATCGCCAGGTGTACTGCGATCAGGCCCGCAATCAGAGCGGGGATGATGAACACGTGCGCGATGTAGAGCCTTGACTCGAACGTCGTTGAGCCGGGGAACCGCCCACCCCAAAGCGCGAATGCGAACGGGCCGCCGATCAGCGGCAGCGACATCGCGACTCCCCAGCCGATCGCGAGACCCATCCCGGAGAGCAGGTCATCCGGCAGCGAGTAGCCGGCGAACCCCTCCAGGATCGCCAGAATCAACAGCGTCAGGCCGATGAAGAAGTTGATGTCGCGGGGCTTGCGAAACGCGCCGGTGAAGATGATTCGTAGCAAGTGCAGTGTGATCGCGGCGACAAATACCAGCGCGGCCCAGTGGTGTGTCTGGCGCATCAACAGGCCACCGGAGACATTGAAGGAGAGGTGCAGTGTGGAGCTGTAGGCGGCTGAGAGGCTTTGGCCCTGTAGTGCGGCGTAGCTGCCGTGGTAGACGCTCTCGGCGGTGCTGGGGTCGAAGAAGAGGGCCAGGAAGGTGCCGGTGAGGATCAGGATGATGAATGAGTACAGCGCGATCTCGCCGAGCAGGAAGCTCCAGTGGTCGGGGAACACGTAGTCCAGAGGAACCGCAGCCGCGTGCGGCGCCGAGGCGTTCATCAATGAAGCTGACCGCATCAACGGCGCCGTTCACGGGGATGGGAGGGGCGCTTGCTCACTGGCTGTCTCCCCACCAGGACGGCCCGACGGGCCCGGACATCGGACCCGCGGCGGTCAGCGCGCCGGATGCGTCGATCTGCAGCGGCAGCTGCGGCAGCGGCCGGCCGGCGGGACCGAACTCGACGCTGCCACCGTCGAGTACGTCGAACGTTGAGTAGTGGCAGGGGCAGACGAGTGCGGGGCCACGCGACTGGGTGGTGGGGCTCAGCGGGGAGCGAAACAGCGAGATCGCGCAGGCGCGTGCGTGCAGATCTTCGAGTAGGCGAGGATGCCCTCGGGCGCCCACGACGCCCGGTCGGCCGGTAGCTTGAGGATGGAGGGGTCGACGCGGACGATGACGACGGGCGAGCCGAGATTGTCCTTTTCCGCGCCCTGGGGGAACGCGGTTACGAAGCTCCCTTCGTTGACGTCGGCGGCCAGGATCGGGTTGCCTTCGTCGTCCACGAGGGGCGTCCGGCATGCCAGGGGGTCTCGCTCAGCTGCTCCTCGATCCCGGGGCCGAGGGCGACGACCGGTATCACGACTGCTGCGGTCAGCCCGGCGCCCGCGATGCTCGCTGCTCCGCCGATGAGCTGTCGCCGGGTGATCCCGTCAAGGCCTGCGCGGGCTGCTCGGCTACCTGGCGCACGCTTCGCGGTCGCCGTACATCGGGCGGTCCTCGACCGTGGTCTCCTGGGGGACCAGCCAGCGGCCGGCGATGATCAGCGCGCTGGCCAGCAACACGAGTGCCACGCCGAAGCAC
The DNA here is from genome assembly GCA_963831995.1 of uncultured Solirubrobacterales bacterium. GTDB lineage: Bacteria > Actinomycetota > Thermoleophilia > Solirubrobacterales > Solirubrobacteraceae > Palsa-744. Next base: position 35,130 of record CAWHSI010000002.1, read on the forward strand.
AGGGCGAGCAACTGAGTGTTCGGGTCGAGGATGAACAGGGCGGCGAATCCCAGGCCCGCGAGCGCCATAACGCCAGCATGCGGGGACGAGCAGCTGCGCCCATTCGGGTGCACCGGTCTCACGACGTGAAGGGTCGTTCGCGTCATCGTGCTCCGCTGTCCTTCCGGCGGCGGCGTAGAGCTCCGATGCGCCAGAGTGTCAGCATCAGGATCGTCTGCCACAGGCGGTGAAGGATCCCCCGCCGTGCGGGTGCTCGCTCATTCTGTCTCCTGGTTGGGTGTTGGGGCCGCGCTGGGCGCGGGTGTGCGCTCTCCGATCAGGCGTGCGATGGTAGCAGCGCGGCGACCGCAGCAGCCATGCGACCATCCCCTCCGGTATCGGGCCGATCCGCCCGATACCCCAGCCGCCGCGGTCATCGGGGGCCTGGATGGTGTGCATGTAGCGTGCGATCGAGTCGATGTCTGCTTCGGAGAGCTCCCCGGGTCCGAAGCGTGGCATCACGTATGGCCCGATGCGGATCGCCTCCGCGATCTGCTGGGGATGGCGACGTTCAGCGAGGGAACGACGGCCCCGGTAACGATCCCGCCCGAGCCCTGGATCGTGTGGCAGCCGGCGCAGTTGAGCGCGAACAGGCTCTGCCCCTTCGACGGCGACCCCTGCTTGAGTGGACGGTGGGGATCGCGGGTCCGCCGAAGGACGCGACGTAGTCGATCAGTGACTGGATCTTCGCCTGGGAGAACGCCGGGCGTGTGCGCATCGGCTGCGCACGAGGGGACGGGAGCGGCATCCGCCCGTCTCCAGGTAGAAGTCGGCTGCCAGCGCGCCTACACCGTGCAGGCTCGGCGCTCGGCCGGGGATTCCCTGCGCGTTCATGCCGTGACACGCCGCGCAGGAGGAGAGAAACAGTTCATGGCCCTACCGACCAGCGAGCGCGGGGGGACGGGGTGAGCTCGCAGCGGCACGGGCGTGTCCCTGACGTTCTGCGTGTGCGCCGAAGTCGAACAGCGACAGGCCGCCGCAAACGATCGCCGCGAATGCAGCATGCCGCGCCTCATGCGCCCGCCACTCCCCGGCGAGGCCGCCGGCCGGGTTGGCCGGCGCCTCACCGTCCGCGTACAGGTAGGGTCCCGACGTAGCTGGCGTCGCTCTTCGAGGATCATCGCTTCCATCGCCACCAAGATCGCCAGCACCGCCATCGCGACGCCACCCGCGAACAGCATGATCATTCCTGCCGCATGCTGGTCGGCAAGCGCGGAGCTATGGAGCGCGCTGGCGGGGGCGAGGTAGAACGGGTAGCGAACGTGTTCGTCGAAGATGAACAGCCCCGCCGGAATGGACATCACGGTCATCGCGGCCATCAGCCAGGAGAACCTCGCGATCGCGCCCGGCGGATGGGGAACAGGATCGGCCGCGAGCACGGGAGTAGGAAGATGAGGCCCGACCAGAAGTAGGCGGCGTGCTCGAGAGCGTGGACCGTCGGGTCCCGAAGCGCCAGTTCGTAAAGGCCCGTCAGGTGGGTCCTGAGCACCACGAGCGTAAACAGCGCGAACCCAAACCCCGGCCTGGTCAGGACCTACCCACCGCTGGCGCAGCACCCAGCCAATCCGCCCCGTCCCGCGGGTGAGCAGGAGCTCAGCGCCAGGCGCACCGGCGCGCCCCACAAAAGCAGCGCCGGCACTGCCAGGATCAGCAAGAGATGCTGAACGACATGGACCGAGAGCAGCTCATCGGAATAGGGATCGATTCCCGACAGCAAGGCCGTCACGAGCACGAGCAGACCAACCATGAAAGCAGCGGTCCGTGGTAGCGGCCAGTGCTTGGGAGAACGGACGACACCCAATCCGTAGAGCCCCGCCGTCGCGGCGCACACCACGAGCACGCCGGGGTCAAGCTGCCAGCTGCCGAGCAGGCGCGCGAGCGTCGGGGCGGCCGTACTCATCGCGTCCCTCCTCCGCGCAGTGTTCGTCCGCGTGCGCGCTGCTCGCGCAGGATGCCTCCGAGCCCGAGCGCCCCGATCCCGACACCGATCAGGATCAGCCACAGCCCGAAGCCCGCGCCGAGCAGCGCGAGCGCCACCCCGACCATGAGTGTCGCGGTCGCTACGGAGCTGTCGGTGATCAGCCGCGAGCGCTCGTCGTGCTCACGGTTCCTGTCGGCTGCCCACAGCGCGAGCCCGGATGCGATGCACGCCGCCGATGCCACGCCCGGAATCGCGAACTGGATCGCTTTCGGCGCAAATGCGGCCTGCAGCCCGGTGAGCAGGCCGAGCCACGCACCCCACGCGAGCAGCCAGATCGCGGCGCGCCTCACCCGGACACCCCGGCGGCGGCAATGCTCGGGTCGTTGGCGCGCTGCCGCTCTGCGGCTTCGCGCAGATCCAGCAGCGGCGCGTAGGAGCGGATCGGCGGCAACGCCGTGAAGTTGTGCCGCGGCGGCGGGGAGCTCGTGGCCCACTCGAGCGTGTGCGCCCCCCAGGGGTCGTCCCCTGCGCGGCGGCGGTGGCGGAGGGAGATCACGACATTCACGGTGAACACGAGCACCGAGAGCGCGATCACGAACGAGCCAACGGTCGCCACGATGTTCAGTCCCTGCCAGCCGCTGGAGGCCGGGTAGCGGGCGATCCTGCGGACCATGCCCTCCGCGCCGAGGAAGAACATCGGGAAGAACGTCAGGTTCGCACCGATCACCATCAGCCAGAAGTTGAGCTTGCCGAGGCGCTCGCGGAGCATCGCGCCGGTGATCTTCGGGAACCAGTAGTAGATGCCGCCGAACAGGCCAAAGGCGCTGCCCGCGAAGATCGTGTAATGGAAATGGGCGACGACGAAGTAGGACATGTTCAGCCCGTAGTCCAGGGGTGGCGAGGCGAGGATGATTCCGGTCAGCCCGCCGATCAGGAACTGCACGAGGAACCCGAGAGCGAACAGGAACGCCGTGGTGAAACGCAGCCGCCCGCGCCAGATCGTCGCGAGGAAGTCGAAGTACTCGATCCCTCCCGGAACCACGAGCGCGGTCGAGGTGAGCGCGAAGTACTTGTTCGAGAACACTCCGAAGGTGAACATGTGGTGTGCCCACACCGTCATCGACAGTCCGGAGAAGATCAGCAGCGCGACGATGAAAGCTGAGTAGCCGAAGAGCCGCCGCGCGGAGAACGTGGCGATGATCTCGCCGACCATCCCCACGAACGGAAAGAACATGACATACACCACGGGGTGCCCGTAGAACCAGAACAGCGCCTGGTAGTCCACGGCGCCCGCGCCACCAGTCAGCACACCTCCGAGATGCCGCTGTGCCCACAGCAGCCCGAGCGCGAGGATCAGCGCGGGGAACCCGAAGACGGTCATCGTGCAGGTGGCGACCATCGTCCAGGTGAACACGGGCATCCGCATCAGCGTCATCCCCGGCGCGCGGCGGCGCAGCGCGGTCGCGAGGATGCACCCGGCCCACAGGATCTGCCCGAGCGTCGCGAGCATCACACCGAAGATCCAGAGGTCCATGCCGCTACCGGGCGAATGGATCGATTCCGAGAGCGGGTCAAAGCCCCACCACGACGCGCTCGCCGCGCCGCCACTCGTGAAGAAGCCCGACCACATGCAAACCCCGCCCAGCACATACAGCCACAGCCCGGCCAATGCGACGCGCGGCCCCGCGATCTCGGCCGCCCCCACCTGCAGCGGCACGAAGTACAGCCCGACGGCGAGCGCGACCGGCACGATCACCAGGTAGACCATCGTCGAGCCGTGCATCGTGAACAGTTCGTTGTAGGTCTGCTGGGAGACGACGCCACCGTCCGCGGCGAGCTGGCTGCGCATCAACAACGCGAGCAGCCCGCCGGCGAGGAAGAACACGAACGCGATCACGCACGCCGACCCGGCGATCCGCTTGTGATCGGTCGAGGCAAGCGTACGCAGCGAGCTCGCGCGCCTGGGGATCGCGACGGTACTCACGTAGATGGCCCCGTCGTCGTGGCGCCCGCCGTTTGGGCGAATGAGCCTTTATGGATCCGTGTGCCTTCGCGTGCCAGCCATTCGCTGAAGCGCGCCGAGCTCACGGCCTCGAGGGCGAAGTGCATCTCTGAGTGATCCTCACCGCACAGGACAGAGCACTCCCCTTGGTAGAGACCGGGTTTTTCGAAGATGAGATCGAAGTGGGTGGTGTAGCCGGGCAGCACCTGGCGTTGATAGTGAAGCTCCGGGACCCAGAAGCCGTGGATCACATCCTCGGAGGTACCGCTGAATTCGACCTCCGCGCCGGCCGGGACGTACGCCGGCGTGGGATGCCAGGTGTCGATGTCCGCGACCTGCACACCGTTTGAGTAGATGAAGCGCCAGCTCCACTGCGCGGCAATCACCTTAATACGCAGCCCCGGGCGGGCGACGAGCCGGTCGATCGGGGTCTCCGCACGAAACGTCACCCACACCAGAAACGCCGCGACACACGCCAGCACAAACGCGTAGCCGATCTCCAGCGGCAGCGCCTCCGAGCGCCGGCCCGGCCGCGAGCGGCGCGCGCCCGCCGCCAGCAAAACGACCAGCGTCCCGATGACGATCGCGAACACGACAATCGCGATCGGGAGGTAGATCCCCCAGACGTGTTCGTAAGCGTGTTTGGTGTTCGGCACCTGACCGCTCGTTCCCGTCTAGCCGCCGGCCACTGCGTAGCCCTTGTCGGCCAGCCTTTCTCGTTGGTCGTAGTGGACGCTGTAGGCGGCGAGCAGGGTGGCGCCCGCCGCGTTACCCAACGCAAGCTCGCTCCGGGCGGGACACAGGCACGCCAGGAGAACCATCGTCAGGGCGTGCGTCGCGTCGACGGCGGCGCCGGCGAGAATCCATTCGTGGGTGTGGCGGCGGGCCAAGACGGCCGCCTCGAGGAGGTGGCGGGCGCCGAGGATCCGCGCGAACACTCGCACGGGCCGGTCGATCCGCTGATGGGGTAGAGCTCCCACGACCATCCCCGGAGCTATCAGCAGCGGGATCCCGAGGCAGACGTGTAGGGCGATCAGCAAACGCACCGCCGCCGGCGGCCTGGTGGATGCAGGGGGTTGGCTCGTCACTCGCTCCCCTCCAGCTCGGCGGGCGAGTGCTGCTGTACGGCGCACTCGAGCAGCAGGGCGTGGACGAAGGCTTGGGGGAGGTTGCCGCGCAGCTGGCGTTGGCGGACGTCGAACTCCTCCGAGCACAGGCCGGGCGGCCCGCACGCCGCGCGGTTTCGCTCGAACCACCGCGCTGCGGTGACGTGGTCGCCCTGCTGGCTGTGGGCGAGCGCCATGAGGAACCCGCACAGCAGGAACGCTCCCTCGGCCTCGCCGAGCGGGCGCTCGTCGGGACGGTAGCGGTAGCAGTAGCCGTCCTCGGTGAGCTCTGCCTCGATCGCGCGGAGTGTCGCGATCGAGCGAGGATCAGACGCTGGGATCGCGCCGCGGATCGCGGCAAGCAGCAGCGCGGCGTCGCGCGCGGGATCGGCTGGAGAGCGCTGCCAGCGCCCGGATGGGTGCAGCGCGTGCTTGGCGGTGTCGGAGACGATCTCGTCGGCGAGGGAGACCCATTGCGCGGCGCTGCTCGCCGGCGGGGCCGTGCCCGGCGATGTCGGCGCAGCCCGGCGGCGCAGATCAGACGGCTGTGTGTCCACGCGTCGGGGTCGATCTCCCAGATCCCGGCGTCGGTGTCGCTCTCGCGCCAGCGCTTGCTCGATCGCGTCGACCGCGAGTCTCGGCGGCACGCCAACCATCGGCGTCGAGATGGTCGTGCTCGGCGGCGGCAGGCGAAGAGTAGCAGCGCCTCGCCGAACGCGTCGAGCTGGAACTGCTTGTTGACCCAGTTACCGACGATGTCGGTGCCGCCCGGGTAGCCCGGCAGGTGCGAGTTGGTGCTGGTCGGGCACCCTGCCGCCGGTCGTGGTGTAGGCCGGGCTTGAGCTCCGGGCCGTCCTGCGAGCAGACGTCGGTGACGAAGCGCACCGCGTCGTCCATCAAGCGGATAGGGGCCGGCCTTCGCGACGGCCTGCGCCGGCGTAGCACTGGTCGCGGATCCACACGTAGCGGTAGTCGTAGTTGCGTCCCTCCCGGGCGCGCTCGGGCAGCGAGGTGGTCGCGGCGGCGACCATCCCGCCGCCCGCGCTCGTGAGCCCAGACAGGACCGCGTAGGCGTGACGCGCGTCACGCTGCGCGACCGTGGCGTCGAGCTGCGGCACCCGCTCGCGCCACGCCGCTCTGCACACCATGCCATGCCCACTCGGGCTCTGGCGGCCTCGAGATCGGACGCCGTTGTCGGCGAGCACGAGGACGAAATCGTGATGGTTGCCCTCCTGCGACGGTCAGTGCGAGGGTCAGCGCCTTGCCGCCGTGCCCATCGGCCTGCGGGGTCGCGTCCTGGCCCCCGATCCAGTAGACGCGGGCGTCCGCAAGCTCGCCCGTCCACGCGCCGTCCTCGCGCTTTGAGAGCTTGCGCATCGGGTGCTCGCCGAAGTCGCCTCGCGGGTTCAGTACGACATCCACGCGGGCGGTGCCCTTGCGCGCGATGACGCGGCGCAGGATGACCGCCCGTCCGGGATGGCTGGGCAGCGCGAGCGCTTCGCGGCACTCGATCGTCCGCGCCGCCGGTGACCCAGCGGCTGCGCCAGATCAGGCTCCCCGGCTCGTAGTAGCCGCCCCACACGCAGCGTTCGCTGTGGTGTGATCGCGTAGCCGCCGGAGCCCCCGATAAGCGAGGAGAACACCCCGGCAGAGTCCCAGCGGGGAAAGCACATCCACACGAAATCTCCGCGCGGGCCGACGAGGATCCCGCGCTCACCGTCGGCGAGCAGCGCGTACTCGCGCAGTACATGCGGCCGCTGGATGCCCAGCGTCTCCCCGCTCGGCTGCGACGCTCACCGGGCCAGGCCCTTTGCCGCGAGCACTCCCGCGGCGGCCGCCCCGGCGAGCCCGGCGGCGAGGGCGCCGCGGTGGGTGGCCGCCCACAGCTGGGGGCTGCGGGTTTTGGCCTTCGCGTCGAAGATGCCGTGCGTGGCCGCGTCGGCTTCGACCGGCTCGAACAGGTTTCCCACGCGCTCGCCGTCAATCGGCATGTCCTTGACCTGCTGGCCGGAGAACCCAGTCTTTGCCAGGTAGCATGTCGCCGAGTACGCCCGGCGCGAACCTTGATGCCGAGGATCGCCTCCACGGCGCTGTAGCCGACCCACAGCTCACGACGCCGGTGGTGCGCCGCCCAGTACACGGCCTCCGCGGGAATCTCGGGCTGGTAGATCGGCGGGACGGGCATCGGATGATCGGGGAGCTTCGAGCGACACCAGTTGAACTGCGTCGTGTTGACCCCGGGCAGCTGCACCATCGTGATCTGCACCTTGCTCTTGTCGTGCAGCAGCTCGGTGCGGATCGAGTCGGTGAACCCACGGATCGCCGAACTTCGCACCGCAGTAGGCGGCCTGCAGCGGGATCGCGCGGTAGGCGAGCGCGGAGCCGACCTGCACGATCTTGCCCCGGTCGCGCGGCGGTCATCCGCTTGCAGCGCCGACCATCGTGCCGTACACCGTGCCGAGGTAGGTCACTTCGGTGGCGCGCTTGAACTCCTCCGGCTCGGTGTCGGTGAAGCGCGCGAACACGGTCGCCATCGCGTCGTTGACCCACACGTCGATCTCGCCGAAGCTGCTCTTCGACCGCTGCGGCGGCCGCCTCGACCTGCTCGTGGTCGGCACGTCGGTCGGGCACGGCGAGCGCCCGGCCGCCGAAGCGACTCGACCTCCCGTGCGGCGCCGTCCAGGCCCTCCCGGCCACGGGCGAGCAGCCCGACGTGCGCGCCGCGCTTGGCGAACGCGTGCGCGATCGCACGGCCAACCCCGCCCGAGGCTCCCGTCACGACGACCACCTCGGCTGCTGCTTGCTCGCGCTCATCGTCGTGCTCCTTGCGAGGCTCGTCAGTCGCGGCCACGCGCCATGCGCGCCGTGCCGCGGTCTGCTTGCTCGCCAGTCGCTCGGCCAGGCGCGAGGAGAGCGCCATGATCGTGAGCGCCGGGTTCGCCGCTGCCCTGCGTCGGGCAGACGCTGCCGTCGGCGATGAACAGGTTCTCGACCCCCCAGACGCGCTGGTCGGCGTCGACGACGCTGTTCGCCGGGCTGCGTGCCCATCCGCGCGCCGCCGATCAGGTGCGCGTAGCGCTGGATCGTGAGGATGTCCTGCGCGCCCGCGGCCTGCAGGATGCTCTTGAGGACCTTCTTGTGAGTAGTCCATGTTCGCCTTGTCGTTCTCGCAGCGCGAGTAGGCGAAATGCGCGACGCGGTATCCCGTAGGGGTCCTTCTCCTCGGCGAGCGTGACGCGGTTCTCGGCCTGGGGCAGCAGCTCGTTGAGCACACCGATCGTGCGTCCAGTGGTTGTAGTCGCGCATGTACTCGCGCAGCGCCCTGCCCGAAGTGCCCCTCGGCGATCACGTGCTCGGCCCAGCCGATCGGCAGCGGCGAGACCGTCTGGATCGAGAAGCCACGCGCGAACCCGCGCGCCTCGTCGGTCTCATAGAACTGCTCGGAGGACACCTCGGGCGGCGGCGCCTTGTACATCCGCTGTTCGTCGGGGAAACGTCCGGCGCTCTGCGAGGCGCCCTGCACCATCACGTAGCGACCGACCTGGTCCTCGTTGTTGCCGAGGCCGTTCGGGAAGCGCGCGGAAGTCGAGTTCAGCAGCAGCCGCGGGGTCTCGATCGAATAGCCGCACGACCGCGACCGCCGCGGCGCCGCTGGAAGCGCTCGACGCTCCTCGCCCTCACGGATGTAGGTCGACGCCCGATCGCCTTCGCCCCGTTCTCGTCGAGCTCGACGCGTACCGCCATGCTGTCTGCGCGGATCTCGACGCCGTGCGCGAGCGCGTCGGGGAGATGGGTGACGTAGGGGCTGGCCTTCGCGTTGACCTTGCAACCCTGCAGGCAGAAGCCGCGGTAGATGCAGTGCGGGCGGTTGCCGAACGTGCCGTTGACGATCCCGACGGGCCCCGCGCGCATCTCGATCCCGCTTGCGTGGCGCCCTGCCAGAGCACCTGCGCGGCGCCGCTGACCGGGTGCGGAGAGAACGGGTAGGTAGTGCGGGTCGCCCCAGGGCCAGTTCTGCCCGGCGACCGGCAGCTCGCGCTCGAGCTCCTCGTAGTGGGGCTTCAGCTCCGGCGTAGGAGATCGGCCAGTCCGCACCCACCCCGTCCCGCGTGAGCGTCTCGAAGTCGGAGGGGTGAAAGCGCGGGGTGTAGCCGGCGTAGTGGACCATCGAGCCGCCGACGCCGCGGCCGGAGTTGTTCTTGCCCAGCTCGATCGGGTCCTCTCCGCCGATGATCCGCTTCTGGTTCCAGTAGAGCGCGATGCGAGCCGGCCTCATCGGAGACCCAGTCCTCGTCGGGATGCCAGAACGGGCCAGCCTCGAGGATCACGATCCGCCAGCCTTTGCGCGCAAGGCGCTGGGCGAGCACCGACCCGCCGGCGCCCGCACCGACGATCACCAGGTCGACCTCCTCGCTCTCGGCGTAGCGGCGCATCGTCTCCTCGCCCGGAAGGTCGCGGCGGTGGACGTCGAGCAGGTAGCGCGAGTCGTTCGCCTTCGGCCCGCGCGAGCCCTTCAGGAGGTTCCCGATCATGTCCTCGCAGTCCTCGGGGCGACGCGAACAGGGTCCTCATCGGTCGCACCGGCTCGCTCGCGCGGCTCGAGCACGCTGACGGGCCCGAGGCGCATGTAGCCCTGCGGGTAGGCGGGTCCGCCGAAGCCGATCTCGTTCCACGCCCACGGGTGGGAGTAGAACGCCTCGAGCATCATCCGCGTGCATACCGCCCACGCGCGTGAGACGTTCAGCTCCTTCCATGCCTCGCCCGCGAGCGTGCCGGCGGCGAAAGCCTTCGACGATCCCCTCCCGGTCCTTCGGCGCGCAGTCCGGGAAGGACGCCTGTGCCGTGCCACTGCTGCGGCCGTCGCGTCGAGCCCCGTCGAGCACCAGCCGCCAGGTCTCGCGGTCGTCGGGCATGTCCTCGTACTGGTAGCCGTCGAGGCGCCCGGCGGCGAGCTTCTCATCGACCAGCTCGAGCGACGGGACCCGCGGCTCGGCGTCCTGGGCGAGCACGCACGTCGCAGAACGCGCGCAGCGTCGGCGCCTGCTCCACGGTGAAGAAGCGAAGGGTCCGCTGGGGGATCCAGTCGCTCGACTACGACTTTGCGCGTGGCCGCATCCCAGTCCGCTGTGGAGGCGAGCACGTCGTAGTCGGGGTAGCGCCCGACCATCTGCGGGGTGGTGCCCTCACGCTGGCGCGGCAGCCAGTCAGGCTTCGGCGCGCCTGCCCTCCGGGGCGCAGGTTCGGCAGATGCCCGGGATCGCGCATGTTGGCCATCGGGCTCAGTCCTCCCGGCGCAGCAGCGCGGCGAGCACGCCCATCACGCCGACGATCGACATCAGGCCGGGGGCCATGATCGGCGGCCCCATCGGGATGTTGTAGCTCGCCTGGCCAAAGCCGCCGGGACGGCGCGCAACGCCCCGCGCGTGGTAGTACTCGCCGACCAGCCCGTCGAGCATGTAGATCGTCGAGGCGACCGGAAGCACGGTCTTGGCCCAGCGTTTGCTGTAGACGCCGGCGATACCGGCGACGACGACGGGCGGAGTGACGATGATCGGGCTCCACATCATCTTGTTGCCGAAGCTCGCCCGGTAATGCTCGGCGTAGACCTCGGCTGTCGTGATCAGGGCGGCGAACGCTGTCAGGCCCGAGAGCGAGCGCTCAAAGCGTCCGTGTTCGATGTTCGCGACCCAACGGTCGATGCGATGCTCCGCGCGCTCCACCGTGGCGCCCGTCGGTGCTTTGCGCAGGCGCATCTCAGCGTCCCGGCAGGAACTCGTGGACCTTCTCGCGCACCGACTCGACCGCGCCCGGCAGGCCGCGCCTGCGGATCGGCGAGGATCGACTTGGCGAACTTCTCAGCCTGTTCGAAGGTGATGTGCGGCGGCAGCGGCGCCTCGTTCGGATCGGTCAGGGCGCTGATGATCACCGGACGGTCGGCGCTCAGCGCCTCGCGCCAGGCGCCCTCGATCTCACTTGACGTGCTGATCTTGATGCCCGTTCAGCCCGATCAGCTCGGCGTAGGCGGCGTAATCGACGTAGGGGATCTCCTGTGAGGCCTTGAACTGCGGGTCGCCCTCCATCACCCGCTGCTCCCAGGTGACCTGGTTCAGGTCCTCGTTGTTGAGCACGAGCACGATCAACCGCGGGTCCGCCCATGTCTTGTAGTACTTCGCGGCGGTCAGCATCTCCGCCATGCCGCCCATCTGCATCGCGCCATCGCCGACCATCGCGATCGACGACCCGATCTGGGTAGGCGAACTTCGCGGCGATCGCGTACGGGACGCCGGGCACCATCGTCGCGAGGTTACCCGAAAGCATCGCCTTCATCCCGCGCCGGATCCTGATGTGCCGCGCGTACCAGTTGGCCGCCGACCCGGAGTCGCTGGAGAGGATCGCGTTATCGGGCAGCTGGCTTGAGAGCGCGGTGAAGAGGCCCTGCGGGCGGATGCGCCCGTCGCGGTCGGCCGGCTCGCCCTGTTCATCCATCAGCCGCCACCAATCAGAGACGTTCTCCTTGATCTCATCCTGCCAGGAGCGGTCCTCCTTGCGCTGGAGCAGCGGCAGCAGCTCCTCGAGGCTCGTCTTGCTGTCGCCCTCGAGCGCGAGATCCATCGGGTAGCGGATGCTCAGCATGCGTCCGAGCAGGTCGATCTGGACCGCTTTGACCTGTCCTTCCTTGGGCAGGAACTCCGAGTAGGGGAAGCTCGAGCCGACCATCAGCAGCGTGTCGGCGTCGCTGCATCATGTCCCAGCTCGGCTTCGTGCCCAGCAGGCCGATGCTCCCGGTGCAGAAGGGCACGTCGTCGGGTACCGCGGCCTTTCCGAGCAGCGCCTTGGCGATCCCCGCCCCGAGCGCGTCCGCGACCGCGATCACCTCGTCGGTGGCATCCAGGGCGCCCTGCCCGACGAGCATCGCGACCTGCTCGCCCTGGTTGAGGATGTCGGCTGCCTGCTTGAGCTGCTCCTTCGCCGGGACCCGCCGGCCCGGGCCAGTAGCCGACCCCGGAGTGGACGGTGTGGGTCTTGTGCGGCTGGGTCTCCACCGCTTCCATGTCCTGCACGTCGGCGGGGACGATCACGCACGTCACGGTCCGCTCGGTCTTCGCGATTCGGATCGCGCGGTCGATCAGGTGGCGGACGCTGGAGGGCTCGTTGACCTGCTGGCAGAAGGCGGAGGCGACGTCGCTGTAGAGCTGCAGCAGCTTGACCTCCTGCTGGAAGTCGCCGCCGATCGCGCGCACGAATGTCTGTCCGACGATCGCGACGACCGGCCGATGGTCGAGCTTCGCGTCATACAAGCCCGTTGAGCAGATGGATCGCACCCGGACCGGAGGTCGCCATGCAGACCCCGACCTCGCCGGTGAACTTCGCGTGTCCGCAGGCCATGAACGCCGCCATCTCCTCGTGGCGGGTCTGCACGAACCGCAGCTCGTCCTGATGGCGGCGCAGCGCGCCGAGCAGCCCGTTGATGCCGTCTCCCGGGAAACCCGTAGATCGTGTGCACGTCCCACGCGATCAGCCGCTCGCAGAGATTGTCCGCCGCAGTTGTGCCCATCGTGCCTGCCTTTCTGAATGAGTCGCCACCTATGGTCAGAGCCCGCCGAAAAGCCAGCTTCAAAAGCCTTGGCCCCGGGCATACCCGCCCGCGTTCGCTGCGAAGCACCGGGATGTCCGAGCTCGGACATCCCGGTGGGTACAAACGCATGCGCCAAGCTGGACCATCTGACCACCGAATCAATCAGTCAGCCGGTGTGAGCCGCGGATAAGAGGCCGCTCGCGGGGTCTCAGAGCAAGCGGTAGCCGACGCCGCGAACGTTGACGATCCAGTGTTCGCCTGCGGCGCTGAGCTTGCGGCGTAGGCGACTGGCGTGGCCGTCGAGGGTTCGTGTGGTGGGTAGGCGAGCGTCGGACCATGCCAGGGCGTCTCGCCGCGACAGCCTCTCGGATCAGGTCTGGCGTGCCGTGGCGCGCGGTAGTAGCATGATAACTCAAGAGGTCAACTTGAATGGTCGATGGTGTAGAGGAGCTTTGCGATGATCCGAGTCCGCTTCACAACGTCTGAGTTCAACCGGGAGACGCGCGAGTGGGTTGAGCTGCCCATCGCCGAGCTGATCGCCGATGGCGAGGAGGTGAGGATCAGTGGCCCTCGGGCAGAGTGGATCAGTCTCGAGGTCGCCGTCATCGACCCCGAGAACAGGGAGCGGGTGACGCGATCCGAAGGCGCCGAGCGCTGGGCGCGACTGCTGCCGTTCGCGTTCCGCAATGGAGACATCGACGTCGAGGTCAGCGAGGTAGCTGAGGCCGAGCCGGCTGGCGTGGCGTTCCGCTACTCGACCGCCGCGTAGAGGCGATGCCGCGCACGGCGGTATCCGACGTCCACGCCAAGGTCGTCGGCCGCGAGCTCAGAGAGACCCGCCGCGCGCTCGGGCTGACCCAAGCCGAGGTCGCCGGACGGCTCGGCGTGTCGCCCTCGTATGTGTCCGCGGTCGAAGCGGGCAAGCGTAACCTCACGCTTGCGCAGCTGGCCAACATCGCCAATGCGATGCGGCTCGGCATCGAGGTCTCATTCATCCGACCCGACGGAACGCCTGTCCGGCCAAGCCGGAGACCCGCGACGAGCTAGTCGACAGACAGATGGCGTCACGTTCGTAGTCCTCGTGGCGGTGTGGGAGGCGTGGTCACGTGTCGTGGTGGCGGGATCGGCTCGAGTCGCCGCGTCACGTCCGCTGTGACCGCGCGGAAGAGGCACAGGCACAGTCCGTCGGCTCGTGCGGCCGAGCGGTAGAGCAGGCCTTCGTAGCCGTCGGCGTGTAGCTGCTCGCCGACATCTTGGAACGCTGGCCACTGATCTCGGGTTGGCTCGGCGCTCGTGAGTCCGAGTGCGTCGAGCGTCTCGATGCTCGTCAGGTCAGCGACCGAGGAGAGGTCTGCTCGGTAGCGCCAGAGCTCGCGAGGGAGTCCGTGCAGCGGCTCGATCTCGAGCTCCGCGAGCCAGCGGTACCACTCGGCCCACACGGTTGCCTCCTCGGCGGCGAGATAGATGCCCTCGATGTTGGCTCCGCGCTGCCAGCGTCCGTCGGCGGGAGTGGAAGGGCTGTACAGCGGGTCGCCGCCTGCGGGTATGTGGCGTAGCCACGTGCCCGTCACGGGGATGCGAGTCGCGCGCGGCGCGTCCACGACGGGCTACGTGAAAATGGGGGACTCGAGCGAAGCTATGAGGCGCGAAAGCTCCTCGTAGCCGCCAGCGGCGAGAATGTCGATCGGCTTGCGATGGTCGAGTGCCGCGAGCGGACGGTTCAGCCACACTGGCACGTAGTCGGCGTCCAACAGAGCAGAGAGCCGGTCGATGATCGCCGAGAGCTCCACCAGCCGTTCTGCGCGCGCTCCCGTCGGCGCGCGGGTGCGGTGAAGCCATGCGCTCACCGTCGAGACCCCGGCGCCGGTCGCCCTCGCGATGTCGCGCTCTGTCAGTGGGGCGAGCCGTCTGATCCGGATCGCCTCGTCTGCATAGGCCAAACTCATCACTATCAGAGTAGCAGAAAACGGAAGCGAAACGGAAGTAAAACAGCACCCTGCGTCGCTCAGCGTAGTGGGTACTCGCCTCATAATCGGTAGGTCGCAGGTTCGAGTCCTGCCGGGCCCACTCGAGAGTCCTGCGATCCTGCCGTCAAGCCGGTCGCCTCAGTCATAGCGCTCACCGGTGACGTGATTGCCAGTGAATCGCCGTGATTGAGCAGCAGGGGCAGTGCTAAAGGACTTCGATTCGGCCCTCGGCCTCGCGCTCACAGCGTGCGATGGCTGGGCCAGCTTATCTGAGGTTAGCGGCTAACCTCAAGTAGGATGATCGCATGTCGGAGCTTCTGAGTCGCCATTGGCAAGCACGGGTCGCAGGCACCGGCCTGTCGCGCCGCGACCGTCGTTCCTGCGACTACGCCGCCTACGTGCCCGACCTGCTCGCCGGGCGCGCTTTCGCATTTGACGGCGACGTCGCCGCCGACGTCTCAGACGCCGAAGCCGCGATCCTGCGCTTGAACGCGCACGCTAATGCGCTCGTCGACACGGAGGCTCTTGCGCGCATACTGCTCCGTGCCGAGTCCGTCGCTTCCTCCCGGATCGAGGGTCTGGAGATCGGCGCCCGGCGGCTCCTGCGCGCCGAGGCTGTCCGCTCGATGCGCGGACCCTCATCCGACGTGACGGCCACCGAGGTGCTCGGGAATATCGACGCGATGCTCTACGGCACGGAGCGCATCGGTCTTGGCGATGAGATCACGGTCGAGTTGCTCCTGGAGATCCACAGACGTCTTCTCGAGGGCACCCGTCTCGAGGCCGACGGGGGGCGCCTCAGAGGCGAGCAGAACTGGATCGGGGGTAGCGACTACAACCCGTGCACCGCTGACTTCGTGCCTCCGCCACCGGAGCTCGTCGCGGACCTCATGCGGGATCTGTGCGCCTTCTGCAATACGGATGGCTTGCCAGCCGTCGCGCAGGCCGCGATCGCGCACGCGCAGTTCGAGACGATCCACCCATTCGTGGACGGGAACGGCCGCACGGGCCGCGCGATCATCCATCTCGTGTTGCGTCGCAGGGGTCTCGCCCCGCGGGTGTTGCCGCCGGTCTCGCTCGTGCTTGCCACGTTGGCTCGCGACTACGTCAACGGGCTGACGGCGACCCGCTACGTGGGATCGCCCGCATCTGCGGAGGCCAGCAGCGGCGCGAACCGCTGGATCGCGACGTTCGCTGGGACATGCAGCCGAGCGGTGCACGACGCTTCGGCGTTCGAGTCACGCGCGGTCGAGCTCGAGGAGCTCTGGCGTGGACGGCTGGGCCGTGTGCGCGCGGGTTCGGCGACCGACCTACTGCTCAACCGGCTTGCGGGTCTGCCGGTGCTCACGGTCGAGAGCGCAGCGGCGTCGATCGGGCGCACCTACAACCCCGCCAACGAGGCGATCCAGCGGTTGGTCGACGCCCGGATCTTGCGACAGATCACGATCGGCCGGCGCAACCGCGCCTACGAGGCTCCGGAGATCATCGATGCGTTCACCGATCTGGAGCGGCAACTGGCGAGCCCTCGCGGTGACACGCGGACATCGCCCCCTGCTCGGGCTGTACCCCCGCGGCGACAGGCGTAGCGGCCTTACGGGCGGGGCGAGGATTGCCGCCTCGCGCGATTCGCCTTCATTTATGCGACATCCGCGATCCGGCGGCCTTTGGATTACTTCCCGCCTTCCGTTGATGCACGGACTCATCCACCCGCCCGTCCCGCCTCCCGAAAGAGAGAAACAACATTTTGGGATGGTGTGAGCCTGTGCGATCATCTCTCCGTACCTGTCCTCGCAATCGCGACGCGATCCCTGTGACTCCCCGATCCGTTCGGTTGCAATCCCCAGAAGAACAGGAGCTCGACATGTCATCTGGTAGGCATTTCGCACGCGGTGCGCGTGCGGTCCCCAACTTCACCTCTCGGTGTACGCTGCGCGTATGCGGCGTGGCTCTCACCGCGCTGGCGCTGTCCATGCTGCTGGCGTCCTCCGCGCTTGCGAAATCGCCGAAAGGCGAATTTGCCGTGTTCGCGCAGTGCCCTACGGCCACGGCCACGACCTGCTTCTACCTGTCGAGCACGGGCGGTGAACTCCACCTCAACAAAGCCGCCGCTGTCCCATTCACAAAAACCGTGACCGTACAAGGCGGGATCGAACGCAACGCCAAAACCGGCGCCGAAACATTCATCGCCGCGCTCAACGGCGAAACGCTGTCGAAGACCCCGCAGGCTCTACCAGGGGGGCTATCCGGCATCTTCACGTGCCGCGAAATAGAGAATCTGTTTGAGAAAGCGGCGTGTGAAGCGATTTTCGAAAGCGGCAACACCAAAGTGAACGTGATCCCGGAACTGGCCAAGCCCGCGAGTGAAATCGCGATCAGCAAAGCGAACTTCCTCAAAGACGAAGGCGTCGCGCTGAAGCTGCCCGTGAAGATCAGGCTCGAAAACGCCTTCTTTGGCTCCGAATGCTATATCGGCTCCAGCAGCAGCCCGGTGGTGTGGCCGCTCACGACGGGCACCACCAAACCCTCGTCACCCAACAAAGCGATCAAAGGAACCGCGGGCAAAGTCGAAGTGCTCGAAGGGGGCGCGCTCGAAAAGGCGCTCGGGGCTTCGCTGGTCGAAAACGACTTCAGCGCGCCGGCTGCAAGCGGCTGCGGCGGAATCTACTCATCGTTGATCGACGCGATCTTGGATGAAAAGTTCGGCCTGCCCGCGGCGGCGGGTACGAACACGGCGATTCTCGACGGAACCGTTGAGTTCGCAAGCGCCGAAGCGGTGGTCAAAAGCGAATAGGCACTGTCACTGGCTGGGGGCAGCGCCACCGCGGCCCAGTCCCCCAGCCGCAGTTGCTCACCGAAGAGGCGCGGATGGGGAATGTCGGCCTGGCGGAGCGGCTCGGCTCCATCCTGCATGTAAGCTCCTCCCCGGTGAGCGAGGCCGACGACCCAGCCCTTCGCGAGCGCCGTATCGCGCTCGTGCGCGAGCACATGCAGTCCGAGAACGAGCTCCGCTTCGACATCGCGCTGGGAACGTTCGATCACCCCCGCTACGAGCTGATCGCCACCGGGGAGGTCTACGACGGCTCCGAGGAGGTGTCGCGCTACTACGAGGGCTCGCGCAGCGCGTTCCCCGACCAGCGCAACGAGAACGTCGTGCTCAGCTACGGCGAGGACGTCGTCGTCGCCGAGTTCGACCTGCTCGGCACCCACCTGGGGGAGCTGAGAGGCATAGCGCCGACCGGACGGAGCTTCAGGTGCCGCATGTGCGCGCTGTTCATCTTCGAGCCGGGGGGCGAGCGGATCGTGTGCGAGCGGGTCTACTTCGACCAGGCGACGATCGCGCAGCAGCTGCTCGGCGACTCGGAGGCAGTGGGAGGCTGAGCTCAGATCACGCGCATCGAGCCGCCGTCCACCGGGATCATCGCGCCGGTGACGTAAGAGGCGGCCGGGGAAAGCAGGAACGCGGCCATCCGCCCGAACTCCTCGGGCTCGCCGTACCTGCGCAGCGGGATCTCCTGAGACCTGCGCGCTCGCACCTCGTCCGGGTCGCCGCTGCGGGCATCGATTTCGCGCACCCTGTCGGTCGCGATCCTCACCGGCAGGATCGCGTTCACCCGCACGCCCGACGGGCCCAGTTCCTCGGCGAGCATCTTGACCACGCCGGCAAGGCCGGGGAACAGCCCGTTGGAGATGGCGAGCTCCGCGAGCGGCACCCGCACCGATGAGGCCAGGACGAAGACGATCGAGCCGCCGCTGCCGCTGATCGGCTCGCTCGCGCCGCCCCGTCGGTCGTTGCTCGCCAGATATGGCCCGAGCACGCGCGCGAGGCGCACGGCACCGAGGAAGACGCTCTCGAACGCGCCGCGCCACGCGTCGTCCGGCGTGCTCGCGACGGTGCCCGGCGGTGCGCCGCCAACGCTCACCAGCGCGCCGTCCACGCGGCCGAAGCGCTCCTCCGCGGCCGCGATCAGCCGCGCGGGCGTCGTCGCGTCGGCGTTGTCGGCGACGACCCACGCGACGCTGTCGGCAGCCGCCGCGTCCTGCTGCAGGCGCGCCGCCGCCGTGGCGGAAGCCTCGTGGGGGCCGCTGAGAAGCACGCGTGCGCCCTCCGCCACCAGCGCCTCGGCGGCCGCGAACCCGAGACCGCGACTGCCGCCGGTGACGAGGTAGGTCCTCTCGCGCAGGTGGAGATCCATGCCGCGCCGACAGGATACGGCGCGCGCGAGCACCGGCCCGCCGCTCGCGCGAGCGGCCGCCGACGATCACGAACCGGACGGTCGCGAGCCGCGGCACTGCTCCAGCGCCTGCACGTGCGAGACCAGGCGCCCATCCACGAGCGTGTGCACGGCGAACCCGACCGGCTCATCGCTTGCCACGAACGGAAGGTCATCGCGCGGGCGGAGGTCCAGACGCAGCGTCGAGTTGGTGCTCGGGCAGATCAGCAGCGGACGTCCGGCGAAGGCCGTCGTCATCGTCGTGTGCACGTGCCCGCACGTGATCGCCAGCACCTGCGTGTGCGCGCCGAGCAGTGCCTCCAGCTCAACGCTGTCCTCAGCAGCCAGGGCGATCGCGTCCATCACGTGCACACCCGTCAGCACCGGGGGATGGTGCAGTGCCAGCAGCGTCGGGCTATCAGGCGCCCGGCCGAGCGTCCGCTCCAGCCAGCCCAGCTGCTCCGCGCTCAGCGCGCCGGCGTCCTCGCCAGCGCGCGTGCTGTCACAGCCGACCAGGCGCAGCGGCCCGCAGTCCACGGCGAAGCACACCGGCGCGCCCGCCGGTGCCGGAGCAGGCCCGAACCGCGCGCGCAGCAGGTCGCGGTCGTCGTGGTTGCCCGGGATCGCGTGCAGCGGCACGCCGAGGGGCGAGAGCAGCTCGTGGGCCTGCTCGTAGGCGGCGCGCGAGGGCGTGTCGGCGAGATCGCCGCTCAGGAGCAGCGCGTGCGGCCGCGGTTCCAGTGCGGCCACACGATCCACCGCGTGCTGCAGGCGCTCGGCCGGGCCGTCGTCCTCCCCCGGGCGCAGATGCAGGTCGCTCAGCTGGACCAGCGTCGCCGGCGCGCGGTCCTCAGCGGCTTGTGGTTCGGGTGGCGTCATGTCGTGTCAGTCGGGCGTGAGGTGTTCGCTCAGGCGGTGCATGGCTGTCGCACATCATGCACGCGCCACGCGCGCCACGCGCGCCACGCGCGCCTCCGCGCCGAGTGCGCCGCGGCCGCGCTCCGGGTACCGTGTTCTGCGACGCAGACTCGGAAAGGAGATCGTGCGATGCGAGCGGTGAGGTTCGACCACTACGGCGGGGTTGACGTGCTGAAGGTGGTGGAGGTGCCGCGCCCGGTGCCATCCGGCGGGCAGGCGCTCGTCAGGGTGAAGGCCGCCGGGATCAACCCGGGGGAGGTCTCGATCCGCGAGGGGCGGATGCACGAGCGCTGGCCGGCGACGTTCCCATCCGGGCAGGGCAGCGACCTCGCCGGGATCGTCGAGGAGCTCGCGGACGGCGTCGAGCAGTTCGCGCCCGGCGATGAGGTGATCGGCTTCACCGACGAGCGCGCCAGCCAGGCGGAGCTCGTGCTCGTGCCGGTCGAGCATCTCGTCCTGCGTCCGCAGAGCGTGCCCTGGGAGGCTGCCGGGGGGCTGCCGATCGCGGGCACCACCGCGTACGCGGCCGTGCGCGCGGTGGCTCCCAGCGCGGGGGAGACCGTGGTCGTCTCCGGGGCCGCCGGCGGCGTCGGCTCGCTCGCCGTGCAGCTCGCCCGGCGCGCCGGAGCAGAGGTGATCGGCCTCGCCAGCGAGTCCAATCACCAGTGGCTGAGCGACCACGGCGTGATCCCGCTGGGCTATGGCGACGGCGTCGCCGAGCGCGTCCGCGCGGTCTGCGCCGGCGGAGTCGACGCGTTCGTCGACACCTTCGGCGGCGGCTACGTCGAGCTGGCCCTCGATCTCGGGGTCCAGCCGCAGCGGATCGACACGATCATCGACTTCCAGGCGGCGCAGCGCCACGGCGTCAAGACCGACGGGTCCGCGGCCGGCGCGAGCGCGCAGGTGCTCGCCGAGCTCGCCGGGCTGGTCGCCGCGGGCGAGCTCGAAGTGCCGGTCGCGCACGTCTACCCGCTCGAGCAGGTCCAGGACGCCTACCGCGAGCTCGAACGTCGCCACACGCGCGGGAAGATCGTCCTGAGACCGTGAGCCACAGGCCCGGCGCGTGATATAAAGCCCGCATATCCCAACGGACGGAATGCTTCTATCGGAGTTTGCCCGGTCCGTGGAGACAGTCGTGGAGACAGTGATGGCTTCCCGGGGGGATCGTCGAAAACGGTGATGGATGGGCCGGAGCTCTGGCCCTAGGAGGCCGGATGTTCAGCCAGGTGCAGTTGCGGTACTTCGTCACGGTTGCCGAAGAGGGCCAGATCACGCGTGCGGCCAGGAGGCTGCACATCGCGCAGCCCGCCCTCTCGCAGGCTCTCGCGCAGCTGGAGGTGGAGCTCGACATCGTGCTGTTCGTGCGCCACCCACGCGGCGTCACGCTGACGCCCGCCGGCGAGGCGTTTCTCGTCAAGGCGCGTGCGGCGCTCGCCGCGGAGGCCGAGACGGTGCAGGTGGCGTTGTCGTTGAGGCGCGCCGCCAATGCCGCGATCGCGATCGGCTTCGTCGGCCCGCCGCCCGCGATCGGCACGCCGGAGCTCTTCGCCGCGTTCGCCGAGAGCAACCCTGGGGCCAAGCTCTCCTACCATGATCTTCCGTTCCCATGCGGATCGACATCGTCGTGGCTGGCGAGCGTCGATGTCGCCGTATGCCACCTGCCGAGCGTCGAGGAGGGGCTGGGCGCGCAGACGGTTCGCGTCGAACCGCGGGCGGCCGTGGTGCATCGCGACCATCCGCTCGCGCGGCGGTCCGAGCTCGACGTCGCCGACGTCCTGGAGGAGACCTTCGTCGGCTACCACCCGGACGTGCAGCCGGAATGGGCTGGCTTTCACAGTCTCGACGACCATCGCGGCGGGCCGCCGGAGAGCGTCACCGACGACGCGGCGCAGACCTCGCTGCAGATGCTCGGGATCATGTCCGCGCCGCACGCGATCACAACCGTGCCCCACGCCGATGCCAGGCTCGCGGCGCAGGTCCTGCCCGACATCCAGGCGATCCCGCTGCGCGACGCCGCCCCGGCGGTCGTATCGCTGGTGTGGCGGCGGGATACCGGCAATCCGCTCGTCGAGGATCTCGTCGCTGCCGCCAAGCGCCTCCCGGCGGGTGACGATGAACTTTAAGCGCGGCCACCTGCTGTATTTCGTGACCGTCGCCGAGGAGGGCCAGATCACCCGCGCGGCCAGGAAGTTGAACCTCGCCCAGCCCGCGCTCTCGCAGGCGATCGCCCAGCTCGAGGCAGACCTTGGCTTCAAGCTGCTCGAGCGCCACGCCCGCGGCGTGACGCTCACGCGCGCCGGCGAGGCGTTCTCGTCAACGCCCGCGCGGCCGTGTTCGCCTGGTCGGACGCCGCCGCGACCGCCCAGTCGATGGCGCGCGTCCGTCGCGGCACCATCGACTTCGGGTTCGTCGGGATGCCGCCCGGGCTCGACAGCCCCGAGCTGCTGGAGCTCTTCTCCCGCGCCTACCCGGAGATCGACGTGTGCTACCGCGAGCTGCCGTTCCCGTCGGCTCTGACCAGCTCGTGGCTCGGGGAGGTCGACATGGCGGTCTGTCACCGACCGCCGCTGGAGTCCGACGGTGTGGATGCAGCGTGCTGCGCACGGAACCGCGCGTGGTGCTCGCGCCCGGACGCCACCCGCTCGCCGAGCGGGCCGAGCTCTTCGTCGAGGAGCTGCTCGACGAGACGTTCATCGGCTTGCACCCCGCGGTCGAGCCGGCGTGGGCCGGCTTCTGGAGCCTCGACGACCACCGCGGCGCGCCGCCGCGGCGCGTCACGACCGACCGTGCGGCCAACCCGCACGAGGTGCTCGCGGCGCTCGCCGTGCGCCGTGCGATCACGACCGTGCCGGCGGCCGTCGCCGCCCTGATCCCCGACCTGCTGACCGGCGTGGTTGCGATCCCGCTTCGCGACGCGGACCCCGCGACGATCGTGCTCGTCGGGCACGAGGATCGCGCGAACCCGCTCGTGGAGACGCTGCTGATCTTCGCGCGCGGTCTGGGCGGGACGGGCGAGGCGAGCGCCGGCTCGGGCGCCGCGGACGCCCCCTGAGCCACCGCTCGAACAGCCGGCGACGCGGGAGGATCAGATGCGGCGCAGCTGGACCCAGCGCCGCTCGCCGCGTCCTGGCGCTCGCGGCTTCGCGGCGCACGCCGCGGCGGGGGGACACAGAGGGAAAGCGTCGCCCCGCCGCGCGCTGAAGTCGCGAGCGCGCGCGAGGGATGCTTGCGTTGCGGTCTTCTCCGGCTCCGGCTCGACAGCTCGAACACGGTCCGCCAGCGCCGCGGCGCGACAGGCGGCAAGGAAGAACGCGACGATGGTCGCCCAGGCGACCGGGAGCAAGACGGCAAGCACGCTGCCGAGAAGCATCAGTCAACCGGGCGGAAATGTCCAATACGAATTATCGGAACCGATATCGGAAACCCCTATGCTTGCCGGGAATTCGTCGTGGCGCCGCGGTCAAGCGGTCGGCCGTCGCGGTGCGCCGGCAGCGCCGGCGGCGCCGTGCGGTAGCTGGGCGGCGTCGCGGATAGCCCGATCGGGTTGCGTGTCAGCCGCTTCGCGCCGGCGCCGCCGGGATCCGGGACCTCGACGACCGGCTCCAGGCCCAGCGACTCGGCGAGCGCGAACGCGCCCGCGATGTCATTGACCTCGCCGGCGGGCACGCGCGCGTCGGAGAGCGCGCGCACCCAGTGCGCGGCGGGCATCGTGCCCAGGTGGCGCTCGAGCTCCTCGCGCAGCGCGTCGCGGCGGGGACGCGCGCGGCGTTGTCGGCGAAGCGCTCGTCCTCGGCGAGCTCGGGGCAGCCGAGACCCCGCACAGCGCGCGGAACTGGCGGTCGGTGCCGACCGCGAGAACCAGCTCGCCGTCGGCCGTCGCGAACAGGTCATACGGGGCGACGCTCGGGTGTGCGTTGCCGAGGCGAGCGGCGACCTCGCCGGCGAGCGTGTACGCGGAGCCCTGGTTGACGAGCGCCGCGAGCAGGCAGGAGAGCAGGTCGACGTCGACGCGCTGGCCCTCGCCGGTGCGCTCGCGATGGCGCAGCGCGGCGAGGATCCCGATGCTCGCGAACAGCCCGCAGATCACGTCGACGAGCGCCACGCCGACCTTCTGCGGCTCGCCGTCGGGGCTGCCGGTGATGCTCATCAGGCCGCCGAGAGCCTGCACGAGCAGGTCGTAGCCGGGCAGCGCGGCCGCGGTCGCGGTCGCGCTGCCGAAGCCCGTGATCGAGCAGTAGACGAGCGCCGGGTGCTCGCGGCGGAGCGCCTCGTAGCCGAGGCCGACGTCGTCCATCAGGCCGGGGCGGAAGTTCTCCACGAGCACATCCGCGCGCGCCACGAGGCCGCGCGCGAGCTCGACATCGGCCGCGTCGCGCAGGTCGAGCACGACGCTCCGCTTGTTGCGGTTGACCGCCTGGAAGTACGTCGCCACGCCATCGGCGTCATACGGCGGACCCCACGCGCGCGTGTCATCGCCGCTGCCCGGCCGCTCGATCTTGGTGACGCTCGCGCCGAGGTCGGCCAGCACCATCGTCGCCAGCGGCCCCGCCAGGACCCGCGAGAAGTCGACGATCTGCAGGTTCTCGAGCGCTTGGGCCATCGCGCTCGAAGCCTAGTCGCCGACGACCCCAGTTCGCGGTTCTCGTCCCTGAAGACGAACGGGAGGCCGCGAGATCGACAGCTCGGCGCTGCTACTCCTCCAGCTCGGTCGGCTCGAAGAGTCGAATCAGCGTGCGCGTGCCGCTCGCGTCGGTGACGAGCACCGCGCTCGGGCTCGGTGGGCCGTCATCCTCGATGCCGATCGTCTCGGGGTTTGCGATGAAGTGGCGCAGCAGCACCGGATAACGCGTGCCGCGACCGCCCACGGCGACCTCGAAGACGTCGTCCTTGTGGTCGTAGCCGAGCGTCTGGAGCGGCAGGCGCTCGATGTCGGTCTGGTCGCCGAGCTCCTCGTTCATGACCTCGACCGTGACGAGCAGCCCTTCGACGCTCTTGGCGATCGAGTCGAAGTACTTGGCCCAACTATCGGCGCTGAGCTCCTGCGTTTCGATGCTCATGGAAACTCACCTCTCGTGATCGGTTGCGGGGTGTGCTCTACACGCCCTGCCTAAGTTATCTCGCTCGGCGTTGCGTGGCGCTCGAGCAGTCTGCCCGGTCCTCGCGCCGCGTATCTTCGCTGGTGCGCGGCGCGGGGAGCGGCTGGGTTGACGTCGCGCCACCGCGCTGTGATTGTCTGCTGTTGCGATGGCCGATCGCAGCGACATCGACTTCACCTACTCGCTGACCGATCGCGTGTTCCGCCTGAGCATGGGGGAGCTCGCCGACTTCAGCGGCGCCAAGTACGACGGCGACTTCTCGATCGGCCTGCAGGAGGCTCAGCGCAGGAAGCACGAGTACGTGGCCGAGCAGATCGGGATCGTCGCTGGCGCGCGCGTGCTGGACCTCGGCTGCGGCTGGGGGCCGCTGCTCGACTTCATCCGCCGTCGCGAGGCGGTCGGGCTGGGCGTCACGCTGTCGCGCGCGCAGGCGGCGGCCTGCCTGCGCCACGGCCTGGACGTGCATCTGTTCGATGCGCGGCAGCTGGAGCGCGAGAGCTTCGGCGGCTTTGACGCGGTCGCGAGCCTCGGCGCGTTCGAGCACTTCTGCTCGGTCGAGCAGTATCGCGCCGGGCGCCAGGAGGAGATCTACCGGGAGATCTTCGAGCGGGTCGCCTCGGTGCTGCCCGAGCACGGGCGCTTCTACCTGCAGACGATGATCTTCGGGCGCAACATGATCCCGCTGGAGCGGTCGTCGACGTGCACGCGCCGCGGGACTCCGACGCGTGGTATCTCGCGCTGCTGCAGTGCCAGTTCCCCGGCTCGTGGCTGCCGCTGGGCGAGGAGCAGGTCATCGCCTGCGCGCAGCCGAGCATGCGGCTGGTGTCGAGCAGCGACGGCCGTCTGGACTACATCCAGACGATCGGCGAGTGGAACGAGCGCGTGGGAGCGCGCAGTCTCAGAAAGACGCTGCTGAAGCTGCAGCTGGTGCCCCGCTGGCTGACGAGCGCCAACTTCCGCCGCGCGTTCACCTCGGGGGTGAGCGCCAACAAGGTCTGCTTCGAACGGGAGCTGCTCGATCACCGCAGGCTGGTGTTCGAGCGGCGCTGACGGACAAGTCCGATTCCCGCCAGACATCGCCGGCGCGATCTGCGACGGTGTCGAGGTGATCTTCGACTCCGAGCGCTTCTGGCAGGTGCTCGAGCTCGGCGATCCGCGCTTTGACGGGTGGGTCTTCTGCGGTGTCAAGACGACCGGCATCTACTGCCGCCCGAGCTGCCCCGCGCGGACGCCGAAACGCGAGAACGTGCGCTTCTTCGCGACCGCCGCCGCCGCGCAGTCCGCCGGCTTTCGCGCGTGCAAGCGCTGCCGTCCGGACGCGACGCCGGGCTCGCCGGACTGGGATCTGCGCGCCGACCTGGTCGGGCGCGCGATGCGCCTGATCGCCGACGGCGTCGTCGATCGCGAGGGCGTTGGCGGGCTCGCCGGCCGCCTGGGCTACACCGAGCGCCACGTCCACCGCCAGCTGACGGCGACCGTGGGCGCCGGGCCGCTCGCGCTCGCGCGCGCCCAGCGAGCGCAGACCGCGCGACTGCTGCTGGAGACGACCGACGTGTCGATCGCGCGCGTGGCGTTCGCGGCCGGCTTTCAGAGCGTGCGCCAGTTCAACGCGACGGTCAGGGAGGTGTTCGCGATGACGCCCGGCGAGCTGCGCGCGCGGGCACGGCGCACGGGGCGCACGGAGGGGGCGGGCGCGATCTCGCTGCGGCTGCCCTATCGCGCGCCGCTGGACGCGCACGGGCTGCTCGCGTTCCTGGGACTGCGCGCGGTGCCCGGCGTGGAGGAGGTCCACGAGGGCGCCTACCGGCGCAGCCTGCGCCTGCCGCATGGCGACGGCGTCGTCGAGCTGCGCCCCGCCGACGGGCACGTCAGCGCCCGCTATCGGCTGGATGACCTGCGCGATCTGGCGGCCGCGATGCAGCGCTCGCGCGCGCTGCTCGACCTCGACTCCGACCCGCACAGCGTGGTCGAGGCGCTCGGCGAGGACCCGTGCTCGGGGCGCTCGTGCGCGCGACGCCGGGGCGCCGCGTGGCCGGGCACGTCGACGCGCACGAGCTCGCGGTGCGGGCGGTGCTCGGCCAGCAGGTGTCCGTGCGCGGCGCCGCGACGCTGGCCGCGCGCCTGCGTCGAGGGCTGTGGGCAGCCGCTGGCGCGCCCGCTCGGCACGGTCA
Organism: uncultured Solirubrobacterales bacterium; assembly: GCA_963831995.1. Lineage (GTDB taxonomy): Bacteria > Actinomycetota > Thermoleophilia > Solirubrobacterales > Solirubrobacteraceae > Palsa-744. The sequence continues at coordinate 62,137 of CAWHSI010000002.1, forward strand.
CGCACACGTTCCCGACCGCGCAGGCGCTCGCCGAGAGCGACCCCGAGCGGCTGGCGATGCCGCGCGCGCGACGCCGCGCCCTGCTGGCGCTCGCCGGCGCGCTCGCGCGCGGCGAGCTCGCGCTCGACGGCGGCGCCGATCGCGAGGACGCGCGCCGGCGGCTGCTCGGCGCTCGCCGGGATCGGGCCGTGGACGGGCGAGTACATCGCGATGCGCGCGCTGCGCGACCCCGACGCGTTCCTGGCGGGCGACCTCGGCGTGCGCCACGCGCTGCGAGCGGCTCGGCCACGACGGCTCGCCCGCCGCCGCGACGAGGCTGGCCGAGCGCTGGCGGCCCTACCGCGCGTACGCGGTGCCGCACCTGTGGGCCTCGCTGCAGCCCGCGACCGACGGCCGACGCGCCGACGCGACGCGCCCGCGAGCGGCGGCCGCGACTGAACGGCGGTCGCCGCATGAGTCGCCCTGACGCGTGCATGTACACGACCCTCGACAGCCCGATCGGGGAGCTGCTGCTGCTCGGCGACGGTCGCGCGCTGCGCGGCCTGTACATGCAGCACGGGCGCAGGCCGATCGCGCTCGCGCCGGCATGGCAGCGCTCGGCGGCGCCGTTCGCGGACGTGGCGGCACAGCTGCGGGAGTACTTCGCCGGCGAGCGCACGAGCTTCGACGCGCCCCTGGCGCTCGACGGCAGCCCGTTCGAGCGCGCATGTGTGGCGCGGGCTCCAGGAGATCCCCTACGGAGAGACGATCAGCTACGGCGAGCTCGCGCGCCGGATCGGCCAGCCCTCGGCAGCGCGGGCGGTGGGCCTCGCCAACGGGCGCAACCCGATCGCCGTGATCGTCCCCTGCCATCGGGTGATCGGCGCCGAACGGGACGCTCACGGGCTACGGCGGCGGTCTCGAGCGTAAGCGGCTGCTGCTGGAGCTGGAGAGCGGGCAGGCGCGCCTGCGGCCTTGACTCGGGCGATCGCCTGGGTCCTGCTGGTGACGTCCAACAGCATGTAGATGTGCTGCAGGTGCTTCTCCACGGTGCGCCGGCTGATACCCAGGCTGACCGCCAGCTCGGCGTTCGAGGCGCCTTCGATCACCCCCCGCATCACCTCGACCTGGCGCTCGGAGAGCCCGAGCGCGCCCGCTCCCGCCGCGACGTCGCCGCATTCGTAAGCGGACAGCAGGTTCGTGAGCCGCTCGCGCTCGACGAGCCGTTCATAGCAAGCGCGCAGGGGCGCGCGCAGCAGGTCCAGCATCGCCGCCTCTTCGCCGGTGAAGTCATGGCGTCCGCGATTCAGGGCGATTCCCACCACTTCGCCGGGAGGCGAGGGCAGCACGAACGCGATCTGGTGCTCGACCCCCATGTCGCGGTACAGCTGGTCATACAGCGCGAGCCCGTGCAGGCGCCGGCGCGAGAGGAAGTCCGAGAAGCGCACCGGCTGCCCGTCGCCGGTTCGCACGTAGTGGGCGATCAGCGGGTTCTCGCCGGCGAGCCTGCCGAACACCTCCAGGCTCTCCCGCGTGAGCCATCCAGCGGGATCGGCTACGACGATCGCGCCCGTGCCCGGCTTCACCTCGTTGTAGGACGCACTCTCGCATGGCACCAGCTCGCGCGCCACCGCGATCGCGCCGGTGCGAAACTCGAGAGGTCGCGAAACTCGACCGCCTGCGCGGCCGCATGCAGGACCTTGCGCAGCCGCGACGCCGACAGGCTCTCCATGGCCGGCAATCGTAATCCCTCGCGCACGGTACGTGAAATTGCGTATTGATCTTGCCGATCGCACCTCCTAAGCTCGCGCGCTTCGCGCCGGCTCCCCACCCACGAGCCTGGAGAGAAACCCAGTGAACAAGTCCATCTCGCGCGCGACGCTCGGCGTCGCCCTCCTCGTCCTGGCGGCCATCCTCGCCCTCGCCGGCACAGCGCAGTCCGCGGCGCTTCCCACGCTGACACTGGCGCTCACCAAAACCTCGATCACGGTCGGCGGCACGACGCAGTCCGGCGCGGTCAACGTCGTCTCGACCGACCGGGTGTCAAGGAAGGCCTGACGATCGTGTTTCCGATCAAGCCCGGCTTCACCGTCGCCGAAGTCGAAGCGGCGCTCAAGTCCGGCGCTGGCAAGGACCCCAACAGGGCGAGCAAGTACGGCTCGATCGTGTTCGACGCCGAAGTGAACCCCGGACAGACCAACGAAGCTCAGACGGTGCTTCAGCCGGGTCAGTACGTGGCGCTCGGCGGCGCCGGCGAAGGCGGGCCGAAGCTGAAAGCGCCGTTCACGGTGACCGCCGCGAGCGCACCCGCCACGCTGCCGACCCCGCAGGCCACGGTCCGCTCGATCGAGTTCGGCTTCCGCGGTCCGACGACCCTGCATGACGGCGAGCTCGTGCGCTTCGAAAACGAAGGCTTCCTGGTGCACATGGACATCGCATTCCCCGCCAAGAGCGAGAAGGCCGCGAAGGAGATCGTCAAGGATCTGCTGACGGGCAAGGAAAAGGGTCTGGAAAAGCTCGTCTCGGGCGCGCCGTTCGCGTTTGCCGGGCCGCTCTCGCACGAAGCCTTCCAGCAGGAGACGATCACCGCCAAGCCGGGCTGGTACGTGCAGGCGTGCTTCATGGAAACCCAGGATGGGCGCGATCACACGCGCCTGGGCATGGAGCGGATGTTCCGGATCGTCAAGTAGCGCGGCGCGGGTGGTAGGTGGCGGGCACCCCGCGGGCGACGACGCCCGCGGGGACGTCCTTGGCGACCACGGCGTTCGCGCCCACGACCGCGCCGTCGCCGACGGCGATGTCGCCGATGATCACGGCGCCGGTGTAGATCGTCACGTCATCGCCGATGCGCGGGGCGCCGTCGCCGCTGCCCCAGCCGATCGTCACGTTCTGGTGCAGCCAGCAGTTGGCGCCGATCACGGCGTTCCACACGACGATCGTCGCGAAGCCATGCGCGATGTACAGGCCGGGACCGATGCTGGCGGCGTGCAGCTCGAGCGCGACTTCGCCGTGGTAGAGCGTGCGCAGCGCCTTCGCGCTCACGCGACCGGGCAGGCCTCCGTGCTCGGCGCGGTAGTAGTAGAGGTTCCTGAACGGCCTCGGGTAGGCGAGCAGGTACAGCAGCTGGACGGTCTTCGCGCGTCGATGCGGCAGCCACTTCCACTGCTGCTCGGCGGAGATGCGCATCCAGCGATCCGCGTCTTCGCGGATCAGCTCGCGCGCGCCGGTCAGCCAGTACGCCGCGAGCAGCGGCGCGGACGTGCAGATACGGACCCAGAAGGAGAGCGCCTGCACGCGATGCCAAAGCGCCCGAGCCACGCGCGGATGCTACAAACGGGCGCAGACGGCCGGGCGCGGACGGGCGCCGTGGCCGCGGCGCCGCGCGGAGTCGGCGACGCGGCCACGAAAAAGGGGCCGCGCCCCGATGACGCGGCCCCCTCGAGGGATGGACGAGAGATACGACCTTCGGAGCGTAACTCCACCGGCTCGCGAAAGTCCACCAACTCGGCGCCGGCGCGGCGGGCAAAGCCGCAAGCTCCGGGGGAAGGTTGCGCGGTGCGTGGCGTCTAGTTGATCGAGCATCGACCCATCCCACCCCGGAACCACATCCCCAACCCGATTTGCGAGGTAAACCACATGAAGCGAACGTACACACTCTTCGCCGCCGTATTGACGCTCGCCGCGAGCGCGAGCGCGACCGCGGTTGCCGGCGCGCAGGGCGGCACGCCGGCCGCACACGCAAGCAAGACCACGGAGGTCGTGCTGCACCACACGAGCCTCGGCACGATCCTGACGACCTCCTCGGGCTTCACGCTGTACGAGTTCACGCGCGACCGCGTGGGCGAAGACAGCTGCGTGAAGATCCACGGCTGCGCGCAGGCGTGGCCGGCGCTCGAGACCAGCGGCAAGCCGACCGCGGGCGCCGGCGTGAAGGCGTCGTCGCTGTCCAGCATCCGCATATCCGGCGGCGCCAGGCAGGTCACCTACGACGGCCGCGCGCTGTACACCTACAGCGCCGACAGCCGCGGCTCGACCGCGTACGTCGGCGTGAGCGCCTTCGGCGGTAGCTGGTACGCGGTGAACGCCGCCGGGCACTGGGTCAAGTAGAACGGCGCCAGCCGGAACGGCGCCGGCGCCGGCGCGCGAGGGCTGCAAGCTCGCGCCCGGCGCCGTCCAGCCGATCGGCGCGGGAGCTTCAGCTGACGCGCCGATCGGCCGATACTCGGGCGTGTCCGTGTCGTTCGCGCGAGAGCCGAGGGCGGACCCGCTGCTGGCGGGCGCCGATCGCGCGGCCGAAGCCGCGCTGCGCGAGCTGCCAGACGCGCTGGTCGTCGTCTTCGACGCGCAGCTGCGCTTCGTGCGCACCGCCGGCCAGGCGCTCGAGCGCCTCGGCGACCCGGACAGCTGTCGCGCTGGAAGTCCGCTCGCCGGCGCGCTGCCGGCGGAGCTGTGGCGGGCGATCGAGCCGCTGCTGCGCTCGGCGCTCGCGGGCGAGACGCGCTCGCGCGAGATCTGGATGGCGGGACGCCGACACTGCGTGATGGTCGACGTCGGGCCGCTGCAGGCGGACGCCGACGGCGTGGCTGACGTGGACGATCGCGTCACGGGCGGTATCGCGGTGGCTCCTGGACATCACAGCGCGCAGGCAGGCGGAACTGCTCGCGCCGCGGCCCCAGAGCGACTTCGAGGAACACGTGGAGCGTCTGGAGCGCACGCCGATCGGCACCGGCGTGCTCGACCGCGACGGCCGCTGGCTGCTCGTCAACCGCGCGCTGTGCGACATCACCGGCTACACCTCCGAGGAGCTGATCGGCCAGCGCTTCGACGGGATCGTGCACCCCGACGACGCGGGCAACGACGGCGAGCAGCGCCGGCGCCTGCTGGCGGGGCAGATCCGCGCCTACAGGGCCGACAAGCGCTACTTCGACGCCGCCGGCGAGACCCTCTCGGCGATCGTCTCGACGTCGCTCGTGCGCGACCGCGACGGGACGCCGCTGTACTTCGTCGTCCAGCTGAACGACGTCTCCGAGCGCAGGCGGCTGGAGGAGAACATGCGCGGGCTCGGCGACCACGATCCGCTGACGGGGCTGCGCAACCGCCGGCTGTTCGGCCACGACCTCAAACTCCAGGTCGCGCGCTCGCGCCGCTACGGCGAGGTGGCGGGCCTGATGCTGATCGACGTGGACGCCTTCCGGCGCGTCAACGACCGCCACGGCGAGCAGGCCGGCGACGAAGCGCTCGAGGCGATCGCCAGGGCGCTCACGCGCAGGCTCAGGGAGACCGACCTCGTCGCGCGCCTAGGCGCCGACCAGTTCGCGGTGCTGCTGCCGCACATCGACGAGGAGGGTCTCGCGGTCGTCGCCGAGGGGCTCACGCGTGTGATCGCGGCCTGCGGCGTGGATGTCGGAGACGAGTTCCTGCACCCGTCCGCGAGCATCGGCTTCACGCTCGTGGACGAGCACGTCGAGAGCGCCGAGCAGGCGCTGCTGGCGGCCGACCGCGAGATGCGCGCCGTCAGGCGCGCCGGCGCCGGCGCGCCTGGCTGAGCTGCCGGCCTCGAGCCCGGCGGGACCCTCCGGCGCGGTGAATACGCTCAACCCATGCAGCCGGGCGAGCGACTCGCGGTCATCGACCTCGGATCGAACTCCTTCCGCCTGGTCGTGTTCAGGCGGGCGCGGGCTGGTGGAAGCGCACGGATGAGATCTATGAGCCGGTGCGCATCGGCGAAGGGCTGATGGCGACCGGCAGGCTCGGCGAGCAGCCGATGCACCGCGCGCTCGCGACGCTCGACGTGTTCGCGCATTTCTGCCGCGCCGCCGGCCTCGATCAGGGCTCGGTCGACGCGGTCGCCACGAGCGCGATCCGCGACGCGCAGAACGCCCCCGAGTTCCTGCAGCGCGCACACGCGTGCCTGGGGTTCCCGATTCGCGTGCTCAGCCGCGAGCAGGAGGCGCGCTACGGCTACCTGGCGGCGGTCAACTCGACGACCCTGACCGACGGCAGCGTGCTCGACCTCGGCGGCGGCTCGCTGCAGCTCGTGCGCGTCGTCGAGCGGCTGATCGAGGACTCGGGCTCGTGGCAGCTCGGCACGGTGCGCATGAGCGAGCGCTTCCTGCCGCCCAACGGCCCCGCCAAGCGCAGGCAGCTGGAGGAGCTGCGCGACCACGTCGCCGCCGAGCTCGCGAAGGCGCCGTGGCTCCTCGAGGGCGGGCGCGGCGGCGGCGGCGGGCGCCTGGTGGGCACGGGCGGGACCGTGCGCAACCTCGCGGCCGCCGCGCAGCGCGCGGCGGGGCTGCCATCCAACGGCGTGCAGGGCATGGTGATCGAGCGCGAGGCGCTCGACGAGCTCGTGCAGCGGCTCGCGGCGCTGCCCGCCGCCGAGCGCGCGAGCGTGCCCGGGATCAAGCCCGCGCGTGCGGATCTGATCCTCGCCGGCGCGGTGGTCGTGCAGGGCGTGCTGCAGGCGGGCGGCTTCGATGCTCTGGAGGCGACCGAGGCGGGCCTGCGCGAGGGGGTGTTCTTCGAGCGCTACCTCGCCGGCCAGGAGCGGCCCCTGTTCGCGGACGTGCGCCGGGCGAGCGTGCTGAACATGGCGGCGCAGTACCGGGTGGACATGGACCACACCGAGCACGTCGCGGCGCTCGCGCTGGGCATGTTCGACGAGCTCGCCGCGCTGGGCCTGCACGACGGCGATCCGCGCGAGCGCGAGCTGCTGTGGGCGGCGTGCATGCTGCACGACATCGGCATGTCGATCGACTACGACGACCACCACAAGCACTCCCGCTACCTGATCCTCAACGGCGGCCTGCCGGGGTTCACGCCGGTCGAGACGGCGATCATCGCGCAGGCGGCGCGCTACCACCGCAAGGGCATGCCCGTGCGCGGGACCGATGGCGGCGCTGTTCGGCGAGGGCGACATCGAGCGGCTGGACCGCTGCGCGACGCTGCTGCGGCTGGCCGAGGACCTCGAGCGCTCGCGCGACCAGCTCGTGCGCGGCACCAGCCTGGAGCTGTCCGACGGTGAGGTCGAGCTGCGGCTGATCGCCGACGGCGAGTCCGCCGTCCCACGCTGGGCGGCAGGCCGCGAGCGCGAGCTGTTCGCGCGAGCGTTTCACCGCGACTTGTCGGTGGCGGCCTGAGGGCGGCTCAACCACGCGCCGGCCGCGACGCACAGCCTGACCCTCAGCCCGCGGCGGTCAGCCCCTTTTCGTCGCCGGCGCAGTCGAACAGCACGAGCCCGAAGGGATAGCCGACGGGGCTCTTCCACTCCGAGGGCGCGAGCTCCTTGCACGCGCGCAGCACCGCCCGCGTGGCGAGGTTGCCGCCGCGCAGCGAGTACTCGCCGCCGAGCAGGACGTAGCGGGCCTGGCCGAGGGCCACCATGCGCGCGAGCTGCGGGCCGTCGACGGCGGGGTCGGTGCCGCTGTAGCCGCCCACCGCGCCGGCGTCGAGCCCGAGCAGGATCAGCGGCGAGCTGGTGTCCGCGGCGACCGACAGGAGCGCCCAGCGCGAGCCCGGATGGTGGGTGCTGACGTAGTCCAGCAGCGCGCGGTCGATCCCGAGGTCGCGGTCGTTGACGCCGTAGCCGCCGGTGCCGGGGAACGCTTTGGTGCCGGCGACGGGGAACGTGCCCTCGACCGGCGCGAGCCACGTGGTGGTGGCGTAGCGCGTGGGCGCGACCAGCAGCAGCAGGAACAGGAAGGCAACCGCCGGCAAGGCGAGGCGGCGCGTGGCGAGCAGCGCGAGGAAGCCGACGCCGGCGCCCACCGCGAGCACGGGGACGAACCACAGCAGGTAGTGCTCGCGGTGCATCAGCACGATCTGCGTCGCGAGCGTGGTGGCGAGCGCGAACGCGACGAGCGCGAGCCCCCAGCAGGCGACGGCGTCCGCGCGGCGAGCTCGACGAACGCGAGCGCGCCCGCGCCCGCCATCGCGCCGGTGCCGGGGGCGAGCGCCGAGACGTAGTAGGGGTGGACGATGCCCTTGGACAGGCTCAGCACGGCTGCCTCGACGAGGAACCAGCCGCCGAGCACGAGCAGCAGCGCCAGCCGCGGGTCGCGCCGCCCGCGCGGCGGCGACTCCTCCCGCCGGCGGTCGACGAGCGTCAGCGCGATCGCGAACAGCCCGAACAGCGCGAACGGCAGCATCCAGCCGGCCTGGTCGCCGAGGCCCTTGCCGAACAGCCGCAGCGGCCCGGGCGAGGCGCCGAAGGGGATCGGGTCTGGCTTCCCTGCCGATGGTCTTGCGCGCGGGCTCAGGTATGGCGGCGGGGGTGAGCCGCACGGGCGGCGATGCGGCGGCCGGGGGCGAGCGGGTGCGCGCGGGCGGCGGCGTCGACGCGCTGCTCGCGGGAGGCGGGCACGTATGCGCCAGGCTTCACGGTGATGCTGTTGGGGCCGCCGGTCTGGCCTTCGACGCGCCCGAGGCCGTTGTATTCGAAGGTCAGCCCGAGCTCGGTGTTGTTGGTGGAGCTGCCGACGTACGGGCGCTTGGAGGCGGGCGTCAGTTCGACGAGCGCGATCCACGCGAACGACACGACCAGCAGCGCGACGCCGGCCACGAGCAGCTGCGCGATCCGCCGGCGCAGCCGAGCCGGGCGCGCACAGCGACGTAGCCGAGCGCGATCGGCGGGACGACGAGGTAGGCGGCGAGCGTCTTGGTGTTGAACGCGAGCCCGACGAGCGACGGCGCAGCCGATCAGCGTGCGCCAGCGGCCGGTTTCGCAGGCGCGCAGCGCAAGCGCCGCAGGCGAGCAGCATCAGCAGGATCAGCACGCGGGTCGACGCCGTTGTCGCGCGAGACGGCGACGAACGACGGGAACACGGCGAGCGCGAGCGCCCCGGCGAATGCCGCCAGCGCGCCGAGACGCCGCGCGAGCACGACGTACAGCAGCGCGACGGCGAGCACCCCGGCGATCGCCTCCGGCAGCAGCAGGCTGAGCGGCGAGAAGCCGAACAGCTTGGCGCTCGCGGCCTGCACCCACAGCGCGATCGGCGGCTTGTCGACGGTGACGAGGCCGCCGGGGTCGAACGACACGAACAGGAAGTTGTGCAGCGAGCGCAGCATCGACTTGACGCCGGCGGAGTAGAAGATGTTGGCGTAGCCGTTCTGGGCGAGTCGGTGGGTGTTGAGCACCGCCGAGAGCACCAGCAGGAAGGGCAGGCCGGCGTGGCGCGCCGCCCGGCGCGGGTCGAGTGAGATTCGCGGCGCGCGCGGGCGCCGGCGCGCTGGCGTGGGGTCGGCCGGCGCCGGCGCCGGCGGACGGCGCCGCGGTGGCGCTTGCGCGCAGCGGGTCGCTCACGCGGGGAGCGTCTCCACGAGCCGCGCGAGGTCGCGCTCGTCGTTCCACGCTCCGACGGACGCGCGCAGCCACGGCCGGTCGGGGATGTTGCGCACGATCACGCCGTGCTCGGCGAGCAGCTCGCGCTCGGCGGCCGGGTCGGGGCTGGGGAAGGACACGAGCGTGGTCGGCCCGCGCGGCGCGGGCTCGCGGCCGCGCTCGGCCAGCATCTCCGCGAGGCGCGCGGCGAGCGTACGCGCGCGCTCGTGCACCGTCGCCCAGCCGGCGGACTCGAGCACGCCGATCGACGCGAGCGCGCAGGCGGTCGTCTCGGCGTTCATCGACAGCGTGTCGAAGCGCCGCGCGTCCTCGTGCAGCTGGGCGTCGAGGCCCGCGTTCGGGGTCGGCGAGGTTGCCGTAGCCGCGCCTGGAGACGGACAGGCGCTCGCGCAGCGCGGGGCTGACGTACAGCATGCCGGTGCCGTCGGGGCCGCACAGCCACTTCTGCCCGGCGCCGGCGTAGGCGTCGCAGCCGAGCGCGCGCACATCGACCGGGATCGCGCCGACGCCCTGGGCGCCGTCGAGCAGCACGGGCACGTCGAGCTGGCCGAGTTCGGCGGGCGCGACCGAGCCGCTGACCCAGCCGACGTGCGAGCAGGCGACGAGGCGCGTGCGCGGGCCGACGGCGTTGGCGACCTCCGCGAGCGGGACTTCGCGCACGTCGACGCCGTGCAGCTCGCGCGCTGCGGACAGCGCGCCGAGCAGCCCCGGGTGCTCCTCGTCGCTCGTGACGATCTCATCACCAGAAGCCAGATCCAGCCCGCCGACGACCTGCGCCATGCCCTCGGTGGTGCAGGTGGTGATGCGCGACGTCGGCTGGGTCGGCGCTGAGCGCGCGCGCGTAGGCGGCGCGCAGCTGGCCGGACAGCTCGCTGCGGCGTTCGAAGTGCGCCGTCGCGCGCCCCTCTGCAAGCTCGCGCTGGAGCTCAGCCGCGGAGGCGTCCACGGCGCGCGCGGGCAGCGGGCCGTCGGTGCCCGCGTTGAGGTACGCAAGGTCGCGGAGGACGGGGAACTCGTCGCGCAACGCCGGCGGGGTCACAAACCGCGAGAATACCCGCATGTCCAGCGCCCCCCGCCAGCAGCCCCTGTGGGTGCCCCCGCCGGAGCAGCGCGATCAGGTCGAGATGGCGCGCTTCATGGACTGGGCGGGTGAGCGTCGCGGCCGCCCGTTCGCGGACTACGAGGAGCTGTGGCGCTGGTCGGTGGACGAGCTGGAGGACTTCTGGGCGAGCATCTGGGAGTTCTGCGGCGTGCGCGCGTCAAAGCCCTACGAGCGGGTGCTGGGCTCGCCACCTTCGATGAGGACCCACGCGATGCCGGGCACGCGCTGGTTCGAGGGCGCGGAGCTGAACTACGCGGAGAACCTGCTGGCACGCGGGGAGGAGCGCGGAGGTGAGGTGGCGGTGCTGCACTGCTCGGAGCTGCGCGAGCTCGGCGAGCTGACGTGGGCGGAGCTGACGGCGGAGGTGGCGGCGGCGGCGGGCGGCCTGCGCAGCCTGGGCGTGGGGCGCGGCGACCGCGTGGTGGCGTACATGCCGAACATCCCGGAGACGCTGATCGCGTTCCTGGCGGTGGCGAGCATCGGCGCGATCTGGTCGAGCGCGGCGCCGGAGTTCGGCGCGCGCAGCGTGATCGACCGCTTCGCGCAGATCGAGCCGAAGGTGCTGCTGGCGGTGGACGGCTACCGCCACGGCGGCAAGGACTTCGACCGCACGGCCGTCGTCGAGGGCATCCTCTCAGAGCTGCCGACGGTCGAGCACGTGGTGACGCTCCCGTACCTGGCCAACAAGAACGTTTATGAGCCCGCCTCCGGCGGGGGAGGCGTTCGCGGCGTCATCGCCTGGGGCGATCTGCTCGCGAGGGGCGAGAACTCAGAGCTGCGCTTCGAGCAGGTTCCGTTCGACCACCCGCTGTGGGTGCTGTACTCCTCGGGCACGACCGGGCCTGCCGAAGGCGATCGTGCAGGGCCACGGCGGCATCCTGATCGAGCAGCTGAAGAAGCGCATGCACCTGGATCTGCGCGCGCGGCGACCGCATGTTCTGGTTCACGACGACCGGCTGGATGATGTGGAACTTCCTCGTCGGCTGCCTGCACAGCGACGCGGCGATCGTGCTGTACGACGGCAGCCCCGCGCACCCCGACCTGGGCGTGCTGTGGGACATCGCGCAGCGCACGCGGATGACGTGCATGGGCGTCAGCGCGGGCCTGCTTGGCGAGCATGGAGAAGGCGGGCATGGAGCCGGGGCGCGACTACGACCTGAGCGCGCTGCGCGCGCTCGGCTCGACCGGCTCGCCGCTTGCGCCGGAGAGCTTTCGCTGGGTGTACGAGCGCGTGAAGGGCGACGTCTGGCTGTTCTCGACGAGCGGCGGCACGGACGTGTGCACGGCGTTCGTCGCCGGCTGCCCGCTCCTTCCAGTCTTTGAGGGCGAACTGCAGTGCCGCGCGCTCGGCTGCGCTGTGGAGGCGTGGGACGAGCAGGGCAACAGCCTGATCGACGAGGTGGGGGAGCTCGTGGTGACCGAGCCGATGCCCTCGATGCCGCTGTTCCTGTGGGGCGATGAGGATGGCTCGCGCCTGCGCGAGAGCTACTTCGCGATGTACCCGGGCGTGTGGCGCCACGGCGACTGGATCCGCATCACCCCGCGCGGCGGCGCGGTCATCTACGGCCGCTCTGACTCGACGATCAATCGCCAGGGAGTGCGCATGGGCACCAGCGAGATCTACCGGGCGGCCGGTGGCGTCCCCGAGGTTCTCGACGCGCTCGTCGTCGACATCCCCGGCAGGGACGCGACGGCGGCCTGGGGAGAGCTGTCGATGATCCTGTTCGTCGTGCTGCGCGAGGGCATCCTCCTGGACGACGAGCTCGCCGCGGCGATCAAGCGCCGTATCCGCGAGGACTGCTCGCCACGACACGTGCCCAACGAGGTCCGCCAGATCGCGGAGGTGCCGCGGACGCTGTCGGGGAAGGTGCTGGAGGTGCCGGTGAAGCGGATTCTGATGGGGACGCCGCCCAGCGAGGCGGCGAGCGTCGAGTCGCTCGCGAACCCGCGGTCGCTCGACTACTTCGTGGAGCTGGCAGGGCAGATGGAACCAACGCCGTCGGAGTCGTAATTCCGCATTGTTCCTCGCCGGACAGTATGCAATCCTAGCTGCCTGGCCAATAGGCGGGATCCGACACTAGGATGGACTTGGCTGAGATGGGTGGCGACAAGCGACGATGGACGACCGTAGCCAGGTTCGCTGCTGCCACGCTGGCCCTTGGTCTCGGGCTTGACGACATCGCACGCACGATCGCCACGCTGCTCCTCGCGCGCGAAATCGTGACGTGGGTGCCACCCTTCACCAAGGCTCACGAACTGTCCATCGATCTGCTGCTGAGCTTCGCGTTGCTCGTCATCGCCGCGCTGCTCCTGAAGGTGTTCAAGCCGATGCTGCCGAAGGAGACGCGCGGGATCGGCTACGTCGCGGCCGTGCTCGCCGCTGCGATTGCGCTCTCGGCGGCCATCGATCCGTTGCATCATCCTGCCTCTACGCATGGGTTGACCGCCAGCAGTGCGACGAGGTCTCGGCCTGGCCTCACCTCGGGCGGCTCACATCCAAAGGCGCCGAAGTCCGAATCCCATCGCCCCGCCAGCGGTCACGCGAGCTCGTCGGCGCCCAGACGGTCAGCGCACAGTTCTGGATCTCCTGATCTGGTGTCGGCGACCGGCTCATCCTCGGCAAGCAGCGCAGGCTCCGCGAGCAGGCCCACATCCCATCAGGACAGCTCCTCGCAGCCATCGAAGCAGACGCACACACCGGTGCGCGCAACGCACTCGCCAAGCGTGGAATTCGAAGGTGGTCAGCCTGCGGCCTCCACCAAGACGTCGCCTACCGTTGAAGTCAAGTCGGAAAAGGAACGCTCTGGTGGCATAGAAGTCGCGAGCAACTAGCGAAGCGCCTCGCGGGACAGGCTCGAGGCTCAGGTGACGTGCACGGTCCCAAGCACCATTCTGGTAGCCGTGGTCCTGCTACTCGCACCCACCAGCACGCTCACCTCGAATGTGACGCGATAGTGACTGCGAAATTTGAAGGAGTATCGCCCCGTGGCCGAAAGGCTGCCCCTCGTGCCGCTCGTCCAGCCCTGTCCTGAGACGCGGTATTGGACCACGATGGCGGTGCCCTTCGGCACGTTGTATGCGATGCAGCTGCCGTGGTCGTAGCGATTCGTGTGCACCTGCAGCGTGTCGATATGGCAGCTGAGCTTGGCGTGGGGCTTGTTCGGCGACGTGCCGACGTAGACCGGATGGCTCGTGGCTTCGCGCTCGCGGCTCGTGTGGATGACTGCCGTCAGCACCTGAACACCTTTGAGGCTGCTGGTGTCCCAGGGCACCGTACCCTCGCACGTCTGCTGTCCCTGGCAGCGTACGGAGCTGATCTCGCTCGTTCCGTCGTCGACGACGATTTCCGTCGGGTATTCTTCCTGGCTCGTAGCGGTGGCGCCGGATACGGTGACGCTGTGGGTTCCCCGGAGTGATGCTCCGTTGGCAGGGTGGGTGATGCTCACTTTTGGCGGCGGGCTGAGCACTGTTACGTTTACTGGATCACTGGTGACGGATAGGTCGCGGTTGGTGGAGACCGTCGCTGTCAGCGCATGGGTGCCGGTGAGACCAGTGGCAGCCCATTCCACCTGGCCTTGACATGTTCGCTGCCCCTGGCACTCGATACGTCCGATCTCGTTGACACCGTCATAGAAGGTGATCTCCGTTGGGTAGTCATCTTGACTCGGGTCGGTCGCGGCGTCGGCGACCACGGTGACAGTGCCTTCGAGTGTGGCGCCGGCGCTCGGACTCGTGATCTGGACGTTCGGTAGCGGGCTGACGACGGTTACCACCACCGCGGTGCTCGTAGCCGTCGTCCCTTCGTTCGTTTCTGTTACGGCTGTCAATGAGTGCTGGCCGGACAAGCCGGTCGCGTGCCATTCAGCAGACACAGTGCATGACTGCTGACTTTGACAGTCCACGCGTTCGATCTCGTTCACGCCGTCGTAGAAGTCTATGTAGGTGGGATACGCGCCCGCGCTGGCGGTCGCGGTCGCTTCGACACGCACCGTTCCCTCGACAGTCGCGCCGGCGCTCGGGCTTGTGATCGCGATGGTGGGCGGCTTGCGGCTGTCACGCCAGAGGCCACGACGAGGACGAACAACTGCAACACGAGCAGCAGCCCCATGATGGCGCGTGGGCGAAGTGCGGTGCGATGAGGCAAGGTGAGAGCTCCCGGATGTGGTTCGACTGCCCGGTGATCCATAGTCGGTCCGGCAGCTTACCAGCGGTTTTCGGGGGCGAGTCGATCACGCGATTGTGCGCTAGAAGAACCGCCTACAACCCCAGCGAC
>CAWHSI010000003.1:0-25442 GCA_963831995.1 uncultured Solirubrobacterales bacterium
CGCCTTCAGGCGATGCACACAGCACACGATCAGCTCGCCGTCACGATCGGCGAGGGCCGCGCCCAACATGAGCGCGTCACGCGCTTGCTCGCTGCCGTCGAACCCTACGATCACCTTGCTGAACATACGAAGTCGCCTCCAGTCGCTGACCCACCTAGCGTTTCAGTTCGCAGCGTGCGGCTCATCGGCCGATCACCGCCAATTGACTGCGGGAAAACCACAAAAATCAATCTGCCAAGCGGCGCAGCAACCGGTATCTCACGCTCCCCCGTCCGCGGTGCGGCGGCGGTCAACGAGCAGCGTCTGGATGACCGCCTGCTCGGTTGCCAGACGGTTCTCCGCCTGCGCGAACACAACCGACCGGTAGCCGTCGATGACCTCCGCCGTCACCTCCTGGCCACGGTGGGCAGGAAGGCAGTGCATGAACACCGCGTCAGCGGCCGCTCTGCTCATCAGCTGATCGTCCACCTGAAAGCCCGCGAAGTCCTCGAGACGCTTCTCTCGCTCTGCGTCTTGGCCCATCGAGACCCAGACGTCGGTGTAGATCGCCTGCGCACCGGCGACCGCGTCGTTGATGTCGCCGCTGACGCGGATACTCCCGCCGTTGCGATGAGCGACTTCGTGCGCCTGTACCGTGATCGCGGTGTCCGGCTCATAACCGTGGGGTGCCGCGACGACGATGTGCATACCCGCTAGTGCTCCGGCCTCCATCAGCGAGTGCGCGACGTTGTTGGCCCCGCCGACGTACGCAAGCGTCAGGCCCTTCAAGGCGCCGAAGCGCTCGCGCAGGGTCAGCAGGTCCGCTAGCGCCTGGCATGGGTGGTGCTCGTCGGTGAGCGCGTTGATCACCGGGACGCTCGTCGCCGCGGCGACCTCCTGCACGTCCGCTTGGGCGAACGTGCGGATCACGATCGCGGAGGCGTAGCTGGAGAGCACCCGTGCGGTGTCGGCGATCGGCTCGCCGCGGCCGAGCTGAAACTCGTCAGGGCTTAGCATCACGGGCAGCATCCCCAGCCTGAAGGCAGCGCCCTCGAAGGACACCCGGGTGTCCGTGGAGCGCTTGGCGAAGTGGCACGCAAGGATCTCTCCGGGGTGCGAGTCGAGCCATCCGGTTGGGTTGTCCTTCATCGCTTGCGCGAGGTCGAGCAGGTCGGTCAGTCCGCCCGAGTCGAGGTCCGCGATCCGCAGCAGGTCGCGGGGCGACGACTTGATCGTTGCTGTTGTCGTGGTGGAAGCCATGGTCTTCTCCTAGTGCCGCTTGGCGGCGGGTCGCGTTTGATTGGGCAGGACATGCGGCGTGGGCCTCGTCGGCTCGCTCACGCACCGGCGAGCGGATCGGGACCTCCTGCCGCGGGAGACCCTTGGCCTCCACGGCGGGTGCGACCACGAGTACGGGGCACGCCGCGGCGCATACGACCGCGTCGCACACGCTGCCCAGCATCAGCCGGCGCGCGGGCCCACGGCCACGGGAGCCGAGTACCAGTAGATCCACGCTGTGCGTTATCTCGAGCAGCTTCTCGGCAGGCTGACCGTCACGAACCTCGCTGGAAGCCGAGATCCCCTCGGGCAGCCCGGCCAGTGCGCGCGCGAGGCCCTCCTCGGCTGCATCCAGGCGGGCCTTGACGATCGCGGGGTAGGACATCGCCACGCTCGCTCCGCCCGCGATCGCGGCTGCCGTGTCCGCGACCGCGACCACGCGCAGCTCCGCTCCCGTCTGTAAGGCGAGCGTCGCACCGATACTCAGCGCGTCATGTGCTGTGCCTGCCACGTCACAGCCGACGGCGATGTGGCCCAAACGTGCACCCCCGGCCCAACGGCGAAAGCCGACGGGGGCGACCGCGACTGGGCACGGCGCCCCGTGCAGCGTCTGCTCGGTCACGCTCCCGACGAGCACCCGGCCAATAGCTCCACGATGCGAAGAGCCGAGCACCAGCAGGTCGGCGTGCCGCTCCTCGGCCGTGCTCTGCAGCGCCGTAGCCGCGCTCGCACCGGCAACGAGCAGCGAACTGACCGCAACCTGGCTGTCGAGGAGCCGAGTCGCCTGCTCTAGGTATAGCTCAGCCGCCGCACGGTCCAGACGGGGCTCCGTCGGATCGACCCGCGCGGCAAGCGACTCGAGGTGGTGCACACAGCAGACCGTGAGCTCGCCGTCGCGAGCGGTAAGGGCCGCGGCCAACGCGAGCGCGTCACGCGCCTGCTCGCTCCCGTCGAAGCCGACAATGACCTTGCTGAACATAGAACCTAGCCACCTCTGATCGCTGACCAACCAAGACTTTCACCCCACAGCACGCCTCCCATCGGGTCATCACCGCCAATCGTTTGCGGGAAAACCACAACCTCAACCGGCCCTGAGAACGGATGTACCTACGCGGCACATCAGGGAGAATCGGATGTCCAAGCCGCAGAGAGGAGAAAGCAGATGGCACGAGTGGGATTGCTTACCGGCGGCGGTGACTGCCCGGGTCTGAACGCCGTCATCCGGGCTGTGGTCCGGCGCGGCCTCGCGGACGGGGAGCACAGCTTTGTGGGCTTTCGCTACGGCTGGGCGGGTGTGCTGGAGGACGATGCGATCGACCTGACTCTGCAGAGCACCGCGGGCATCCTGCCGCGCGGCGGGACGATCCTCGGCACTTCGCGCACCAACCCGTTCGCGGAGGGTCGCGACGCGGTGGCGGCGATCCGCGCGACCATGCAGGCACGTGCCGTGGACGCGCTCATTCCGATCGGCGGGGAGGACACGCTCGGCGTCGCGCTGTGCCTGCACGAAGAGGACATCCCCATCGTCGGTGTGCCAAAGACGATCGACAACGACCTGGACGGCACCGACTACACGTTCGGTTTCCAGACGGCCGTGCAGATCGTCACCGACGCGATCGACCGTCTGCACACGACCGCCGAGTCGCACAACCGCGTGATGGTGGTCGAGGTGATGGGCCGCCACGCCGGCTGGATCGCCACACACGCCGGGATCGCCGGCGGCGCCGATGCGATCCTCGTCCCCGAGCGGCCGTTTGACATCGATGAGGTGTGCGCGCATCTGCGCCGCCGTCACGAGCGCGGTCGCAGCTTCTCGATCGTGGTCGTGGCAGAGGGAGCCACGCCCCGCGAAGGCACGCTGGAGACCCGCGAGGGCACACCGACGGACGCCTTTGGGCATGCCCGTCTCGGCGGCATCGGCGTGACGTTGGAGCGGGAGATCGAGTCGCGCACCGGCTATGAGACGCGCGTCACGATCCTCGGCCACGTGCAGCGCGGCGGAACCCCGATCGCGTTCGATCGCGTCCTGGCGACGCGCTTCGGAGTGGCCGCGATGGACGCCGTGGCGGCCGGCCGCTTCGGCACGATGGTCGCCCTGCAAGGCACCGAGATCGTCGAGGTGCCGCTGCAAACGGCGCTGCGTGAGCCGAAGCTGCTCGACCCCGCGCTATACGAGACGGCCGAGCTGTTCTTCGGCTGAGCGGCGCGCAGACCGCCGTCGATTGCGAACGCGTGAGAGGATTGTCGACGTGACCTATTTTCGCCGGCAGGGCCCTTTGTCTCGTGCGCCTCGCCGCAGGCTGCGTGTACGGCGATGAGACCCACCGCGGTCGCGGAGGCCCATGCGGCTGCGAGCGGATCGGCACTCGACTGGGTGACATCGCCGTTCGACGTCGAGCAGTTTCGATGGGGATACGTCGAGCTCGGCACGGCACGCGGGATCTCCAGAAAGTCAAGGACGACGATGCGACAGGCGCGAAATCGCTCGGCGCATCTCAAGAGTCCCGGACTAACTCGCCTGGCTGTGATGGGGCGAGCATTGACCACCGGGCTGGGCAGGGCGAGTAGCGCATATACGATTTGCGGCCCGCTCAGAGTGAGAGCCGGCTGCGGATCAGCCGCGCCCGCGGAGTTGTGCTCCTCGACGGTCAGCTCGGCCGTCGGCAGAGCCTCGAGGCGCTCGTCGGGAATCGGCTTGCCGCTCTCGGCGGAGAGGCCGAAGGTTCCCGCCGCGAGCCGTGCCTCCGCGCGCTCCAGCGCCGCGAGCTGGGCAGCGAGATCCTCGGCGAGGCCCGCGTCGAACTCTTTCTGGTAGAGGTCCTCGGAGCCTCCGTCGCCCGGTTCGTGCTGTTCGGCCAGCTCCTCAGGGCCTTCCTGATCGAGCTCGGCGATCGCCTGCTCGATCTGCTCCCGCTCGCGCGCGAGCAGTTGGCCGGCGCGGTCAGGATCCATGAGCGGAGGATATCGTTGGAGAAAGACGCTTACTGGCTGCGAGCGTCGGTCGTTTGGCTGGGCTGGTACGACGAGCACCGGGCACGCGGCCGAGCGTATTACGCGGTCGCAGACGCTACCCATGATCAGTCGGTCTACGATGCCGCGGCCATGTGAGCCGAGGACGAGCAGATCTGCGTCACGTGAGACCTCGAGCAGCTGCTCCGCTGGGTCACCGTCGCGGACTTCGCTGGTGGCCAAGATGGTCTCGGGCACGCTGCTGAGCGCTCGGCGACACTCTGCTCGGCGGCGCGCAGTCGTAGCTTCGTGATCTCGGCATAGGGCATCGTCGCCCGCGCCGGGTCAGGGACAGCGGCGTCCTCCGCGACTGCGACGAGCAGCAGCTCGGCACCAGTCTGTTCGCATAGTCCGACGGCGGCAGACAGCGCATCCGGCGTCGGCTCGACCGCGTCGTGGCCGACCGCGATGCGCGTCAGGCGGTGCGCTTCGATGATCGTGAAATCCGACCGGCGCGACCGCGACCGGGCAGCGTGCCTCGTGCAGCGTCTCCTGCGTGACACTACCCACGAACACGCGTCCGAGCGCTCCGCGATGGGAGGAGCCGAGCACGATCAGATCGGCCTGCTCTTTGATCGCTGCGTGCTGCAGCGTCTTGGCGGCGCCTCGCCGGCAACGAGCATCGGATTAACCGTGAACCGAGCCGTCGAACAGTCGCGTCGCCTGCTCGCGCTATTGCCTGCGCCGACGCGTGGTCGATGGCGCGGCTCGGTCGGGTCGATGCGAGCCGACAGCGACTGAAGGTGATGCACGCAGCAGACGATCAGCTCCCCCTCCGGGGCCGGTGAGCGCCCGGCCGAGCTAGTGCGTCCAGTCGCGCGTGTCGCTGCCGTCAAAGCCGACGATTACCTTGCGAAACATTGGAACCTATACCCTCTCCTTCTAGTGCTCATGTCAAAACGTTCGCGCGCCAGGCGCCAGCCCGAGGTGAGGAACTCGACTCGCTTCTCCGACCCGTCCTGGCGTACCACACGCCCATCGAAGCCCTCTCGAAAGACATCCAGCATCGCGTGGTTCTCGGAGAGCACCTCGGCAACGAAGTGCGTGATCCCACGCTGCTCGGCGATATCGCCAGGCGCTCGATCAGGATCGTGCCGAGACCGCGATCATGGAGGTGATCGGCGACCTCGACGGCGACTTCCGCTCGCGTCTCGTCGAGCTTGACGTAGGTGGCATGCCCGACGAGCACGCCCAGCTCGTCATGTGCGATCAGGCCACAATGCTCCGCGTCCGCGGCGGCCGCCAGGTGCGCGGCGAACGCGATGTTCGCGGCGCCGGTGAAGAACCGCAAGCGACGGGCCTCCAGACACAGTCCCTCGAGGAACGACCGCAGCGCCGGCTCATCCAGGGCGTTCGCGGGGCGTACGGTCACTGATGAGCCGTCGCGCAGCCTGACGAGCTCGGCCTCGCGGCGGCGCGATCGACGGAAACAGTTACGCCTGGCCTCGGGGATATTGGGGATGCGCTTCTCACGATGCTCCAACTCTCGTGGACAGAGCAAGATCGGGCATCCGAGATTGGCCGCTGACTCGACGCGGAAAACTACGCGCCGTGACCTACAGCGGCCAGTAGTGGCTGACGTGTGCGGCGGCGCGCGAGGTCAGAAGCGCCTCGGGCGCCGCAGATCGCGGCGGCTCATCTCCGCTGAGTGCCGTGAGCGTTCCGCGCACGCACTCCGCCAGCGCAGTGGGTTCGTAGCCGCCCTCGAGCACCGCTCCGACCGGCACCTCAAGCTCCTCGGCGAAGTCCCGGACGTGGCGGGCCATCTCCGCGAAAGAGCTCGCCTCCAGACGGCAGTTCGCGAGTGGGTCCTCGCGGTGAGCGTCAAAGCCGGCCGAGATCAGCACGAGCTCGGGCTCGAACGCCCGGGCCGCGGGGAGCACGATGTGCTCGATCAGCGACAGCCACAGGATCCTCGTCAGAGCCAGCCGGTACGGGAAGGTTGATCGTGTAGCCCTCGCCGGGGCCCGACCCGGCGTCGCTGAACAGGCCGGTGCCCGGGTAGATGCCGTGACTGGTGGATGCTCACGAACAGGACATCGGAGCGACGGCGGAACGCCTCGGCGGTGCCGTTGCCGTGATGGACGTCCCAATCGAGGATGAATACGCGCTGGACGCCAAGCTCTGCGATCGCGAACTCCGCCGCGATCGCGACGTTGTTGAAAAGGCAGAAGCCCATCGCGCGATCTGGCTCGGCGTGATGCCCGGAGGGTCGCACGCCACAAAACCCGACCTGGGCCTCGCCTTGGCGATCAGTGCGCTTGCCATCTCACAGGCGCCGCCGGCGGCGTGCAGCGCGGCGCGATAGGAGGGCTCCCCGACAAACGTGTCCGGGTCGATCGCCCCGCCGCCGGCCATCGCCAGTTCCTTGATCTGCTCGACATGGCGCGCGCTGTGGATCAGCTGCAGCTGGGTCTCGGCGGCTGGCGGGGCCTCGCGTCGCTCCCAGCCCAGCCAGCCCGCCCTCGGCGAGTGCCTGCTCAATCACCAGCAGACGCTCCGGCGTGTCCGGGTGCTCGGGCATATACACACGCGGATCATGTTCCAGGCACGCCGGGTGGCTGAAGTACAGCCCAGGTTGCTTGATTGGTCGCGCGCTCCGCTGCTCGCTCACCAGCCCTCCTCACCGGTGGCGCCGTAAGACTGAGAGTTGTCATTCGGCACGGGCATGACTGTATGACGTATGCGGCTCAGTTCTGCTCGTCGTCGCGACCATCGCCACCCGGCGCGGCGGTATCACTCACAAGGAGTGGGCGCCGCGACCTCGGGTTAGAAGTCGCGGCGCCCGAGAGCATGGCGCGAGGAGGGTACAACGCCAACGCCCCCTTGAACCGCACCGCAGAGGGTACCGCGAAGCCGGACCCGTCTTTAGGTGTGCTGTGGCGTTTGCGCCAGGGCGGGAGTGCGCCTTCTTGGCCCAGCTCTGGAGGAACTTCTCGGTGGCGGCTACGTCGAGGGGGCGGGCGAACAGGAAGCCCTGTCCGTTGTCGCAGTCCTCGTCTTGTAGCAGCGAGAGCTCTTGTTGTTGCTCGATGCCCTCGGCGAAGGTCTCGATCGAGAGCGCCTTGCCGAGCTGCACGAGGCGTGTGGATCAGCGTCTCGCCCTCCTGGTTGTGCTCCAGCTGTGAGACGAAGGAGCGGTCGATCTTCAGCGCGTCAACGGGGAATCGTTGGAGGTGAGCGAGCGAGGAGTAGCCGGTGCCGAAGTCGTCGATCGCGATCCGCACGCCGAGCGTCTTGATCTGCTTGAGGCGGCGGGCGGTCTCCTCGATGTTGCGCATCAGCGTTGTCTCGGTGATCTCGATCGTCAGCGCCTGCGGGTCCAGGCCGCTGTCGGAGAGAGCTTCTTCGATGTCGGTTACGAGCTGATCGGTGTCGAGCTGGCGTCCGGAGACGTTGACGGCCATGCCGATCGGGTACCCCGCGGCGCGCCAGGCGGTGCCCTGCCTACAGGCCTCTTCGAGTACCCACTTGCCGACGTCGACGATCAGGCCGGTCTCCTCGAGCAGCGGGATGAAGTCGTCGGGTTGCACGACGCCGCGTACCGGGTGCTTCCAGCGGATCAGCGCCTCCACTCCGGTGGGGGTCATGTCGCTGAGGTTGATCGTGGGCTGGTAGGCGAGGAAGAACTCGTCTTTCTCCAAGGCTTCACGTAGGTCCATCTCGAGCTCCATGCGGTGTTGCATCGTGTGCTGCATGCCGTCCTCGAACACCGCGTAGCCGTGCTTGCCGTCCCACTTCGCGCGGTACATCGCGATGTCCGCCTCGCGCAGGAGATCCTCCGCGGAGGTGTGGGCTCCCGCCGAGATCCCGATGCTCGCCGTCACGCTCACGCGGGTTTGCTTGTCCGCGCCGAGCAGGAACGGCTGCTCGAGCGCTTCGAGGAGCCGCTCGGCGATCAGCTCGGGCCCCACCTCCAGCGTGAGCGCTTCAGAGACGATCACGAACTCGTCCCCACCGAGGCGGCCCAGCGCGTCGGTGGCCCGCACGCCACTGTCGAGCCGTGCGGCGACCGCTTGCAGAAGCTCATCGCCGACGGCGTGACCGAGCGTGTCGTTGACCTGCTTGAAGTTATCGAGATCGACGAACAGCGCTGCCACCGGCGTCTTTGAGCGAAGCGAGCGCGCGAGCATCTGCTCGACACGATCCAGGATCAACGTCCGGTTCGGCAACCCCGTCAGCGCGTCGTGTGTCGCCAGGAACGAGAGCTCCTCCTCGCGGCGTGCGAGCTCCTCATCGGTCTTCCGACGCTCGGATTCAAAGGAGCCGCACATCCGCACGAGGCTGAACTCCAGGCTCAACTGCAGGATGCTCAACGCCTGAACAAGCGCCTCCGCTGAGCTCTCGAGCTCTGCGGCGCTCTCGTGCAGCACCTCGGCCATCACGTTGCGCCACGCGAAGCAGCGCCTGGTCACCTCTTCCAGCGACGCCGCGCGCTGCTCCGCCAGCTCGGCGAAGATCTCCCACGTCTCCCGCCCGACCTCGATCGCGACCTCGATGCCCTCCCCCGCGATCCAGCGCGACACCGCCATCGTCGAGCTGACGCCGATCCGTTCAAAGCTGCCCTGGACCACACGCGTCCACTTGTTCGTAGCCCGGCCCGGCGGTCACCGCTACCGTCTGCGCCAGCACATCCTCAGCGCGCGCCTTCAACGCCTCGCCGAGAGACGGCAGACCCTCGACCGGCTCCTGCAGCGCAGTCCGGCGGCACCGGCGGCGCATGCTGCTCATGCCTTCTCAGCGTTAGAGCGTTCAACGGTCATAACAACTCAACGGCATCGAGCGCCTATTTCATAAGCTCAACTCCCCCGCGGTAGGCACGCGTCTGCATGCGGATCTTGCGCCGCAGTTGCGCCACAGTTCTTCTCGGAAGCCGCGAAAAATCAGCGGCCCTGCAAGACCGTACGTAGTCCGCCCATCGCCAAGGTGGGAGTTTCTGCGGATGCCACGGGCATCGGGTTGGCCTACTGTCGAGCGGACAGGCGAAGGCTGTGGCGCCGAACCCACAAGTGCAGCCGGTCTGGCTGATCGGCTTTCGCGAAGCTGCGTGACGGGACGGAAGTCCTGAAGGTGGTGGAGCTGATGCCCGAGACGAAGACCAACGCCGCCCGACGAAGACCAACGCCGCCCAGCTGCAAAAAAACAAGCTACTGCTCGCAAACCTCCCGCGAGCCGCGGGAAGCGCGATGCGAGGAGTGCAGCCAAGCGGACCACGGAGCTGTCCGAGGATGTGCTCAAGGAGCTCGAGGACGGTGCGCACAGCGCGATCGACGCGGTGCGTAAGTTCCTCGGCACCGTAGATGAGGCGCTGCCGCCGCACGGCGAGGGCCCGTCCAGGAGGGAGGAGATCACCGACTCCGCCCTGGAGATGGCCCAGCGGCTGGTGCACACACAGTCCGAGTTCCTGCGCAAGGTTGTGGACAGTGCGGGCAAGTCTCTGAGCAGACCAGACGACGACGCGAAGTAGCACGCAGGCAGGGAGCGGCTCGCGTTCGGCGGCCGCGCCCGCCCGAGGGCTTAAGCTGCTCCTTGGGACTTGTGCATTTCATCACAAGTCCGCCCGCAACAAGAAAAGTCCGCGTCTAGCGAGGAACCGTGTGCGCGCGATTGACCGCGCGCCCCACGCCGGCGTAACTTCCCGAGCGCGCTCTAAATGACTGTTCGGGGTTCGCCCCAAAGACACCGTGGGTGGGTGATGTACGGGCCAGCCGCGGTTCCTTCGCAGCTTGATCTCAACAGTCATGGCGATCGCATAGTCGTCAAATCAAGCAATGATGTTGCGCGCCGCGGGAGCCTCGCGACGTCAACGGGGAGGCTGAAACATGAACGCGACAGCGACAATGGCCCCTGCTCCTCCACAGTACATGCGTGCTCTGGAGCGCGCTAACGAGGTCCGCCTAGCCCGCGCGGAGCTCAAGCGCAGGGTGGCGTTCGGCAAGATCGGCGTGGCCGAGGTGATCCTCTCCTGCCCCTCGGAGGCGGACGGCATGGCGGTGGCCGACCTGCTGGCGAGCCAGCGCCGCTGGGGTCAGACTCGCTGCCGCAAGCTCCTGGCCCAGGTCCCCATGTCCGAGACGAAGACCATCGGGTCAATGACCGACCGACAGCGCCACACGCTGTCGGCGATGCTCACCCACCGCTGAGGGTGGTCGCGCGCGGGAAGTTGTGCCTGGATCAGGTTGAGCGATGTGTCCGAACACCGACTGGCGGCTGCATGACCCGTATACACAGTCTATCGTAATCTTAGAAGATGATAGATTAGTAAGGGATGGCTGGCTTGGAGGCGAGATTGTCCGGATGTCGGGCTTGAGAGCGGCGCGCGCGATGACCGCTGTTTCGGAACACTACGACGCCCGGCTGGCACGGGCCATCCTCGAGGGTGGCTCGAACGCCTCGGCAGCGGCGATGACCCTGCTGGAGTACCGCGACCCTGCCACGCTCGATGCCGCGGTGGCGCTGGTTGCCGACCAAGGCACGATGACGGAGGACGCCTTCAACTGCGTCGCGGATGCCTGGGAGACCTACCGTCACCTCAAGCACCTCTGCTGGGACTAGCTCGTGGCGCCACTCCCGCCAGATCAACGCTCGCCCCGCCACCGGCGATGGCGGGTGTGCAGCTATGTGCTGGACCGGCGCGATTTCAATGAGATCCGGATGCGGTTGCCGCGCGCGGTACGCCGTGACGTGGAAGTGGCGCCGGAGGGTCATGTGGGGCTAGTCGCCCAGGCAATCGTGGGCGAGCAGGGCGACCTGCCGCTGGCGGTGCTGTACGACAACGCGCCTGCCTCCGTAGCTACCGAGGGTGTGCGTAAGCTCGAGCAGCGCCTCACGGAGCTGCTCGGATGAGCGCCCGTGGATCATGCCCACACGATCTGCGGGCGCGCCCCAAGAGCCGAGTGCCTCCCACGAGAAAGACCCGCGCGGCGGGGCAGGGCGCTTCGCGTCCGTCGCGACCGCGCTTGCGTGGGCGTGCGCTGGCGCTCGCGCTGATCGGAATGCTCGCCTTGATCGCTTTGCCGCCAGTGCTGGTAACGCCATCGGGTGAGGTCGAGTTGATTGCAACTGGAGCTCTGACGTTGTTTGCGTGCGTGCTCGTCGCGATCATCTGCTACGAGATCCGGCGTCGTTGATGGGCAAGAGTCTTATTGGGTTCTAAGACTTATTGCTTAGAAGGCACTGCTATAAGCTGGTTGGGTCGTGACCGGCCCGATTCGCCAACCAACAGCCGAGTCTGCCGTTTGCCTGGCGGCGGGCTGGGGCTCCTTTGTCACCCGCTCGCACGCGTGTGGCGGTTTTCGGTGGGCCTGACTCGACGTTGCTGGCGCGCGGGTTGAACGCTTGATGAGTGCATCCGAGGTGCTGGTTCTCGCCGGAGTACTGGCGATCGCTGTGGGTGCTCTGAGCGCAGGTTTGAGTCGCTCCCCGCGTGCGGGACTGATGGCGCAGTCGGTGGGCATGATGTTGCTCGGGGCGGCAGGGGTGTGGGTGCTGGCCTCTGGGCATGCTGTGGGCGCGGGGTTTCGCAGCGGGGTGCGCCCGGCCTTTGGCGTTGACGGTCTCAGTGGCTTCTTTCTGTTGGTCATCGCCGTGGTCGGGGCGCCGGCCGCGCTGTTCGCGCGCGACGCGCTGGAAGCGGACTGGCAAGGCCGTTCGCTCGCGCTCGCCACGGGGGTCTTCCTGCTGGCGCTGATCGGGTTCGTGTGCGCCCGTGATGTCAGCACGTTTCTTGGGTTCTGGGAGCTGATGACGCTGGTGCCGGCAGCTGCGATCCTGCTCGCCCGGCAAGATCGGGAGGCCCGGCACGGGGTGTTCGTGTACTTGGCGATCACGCACATCGGGGGTGCCGGTGTGTGGGTGTCGATGCTCGTGCTCGCCCAGCACGGCGCGCTGGGCGGCCACCCGCTGGGGGGTGGCCTGGCGGCGTTTGTCGCATGCGCGTCGCTGGTCGGGTTTTCCACCAAGGCGGGGTTAATGCCGCTTCACTCCTGGTTGCCGCGAGCGCACCCGCTGGCGCCCGCGCACATCTCGGCGCTGATGTCGGGCGTGATGATCAAGCTCGCGCTCTACGGGCTCGTGCGCGTCCTATTTGAATGGCTCGCCCCGCCCGGGCTGTGGGTCGGGATCACGCTGATCGCGGTTGGCGCTCTGTCGTGCTTGGGAGGCGTGCTGTACGCGCTGATGCAACACGAGCTCAAGCGGCTGCTGGCGTTTCACTCGATCGAGAACGTCGGGATCATGGCACTTGGGCTGGGAGCGTCGCTCGTCTTCCGCGACATCGGGCAGCCCACGTGGAGCGCGATCGCATTCGCGGCGGCGCTGCTGCACGCGCTCAACCACGCGCTGTTCAAGGGGCTTCTGTTCCTCGGCGCCGGAGCCTTCAGCAAGGCCGTTGGAAGCTTGGAGCTCGACCGGCTGGGGGGTCTGCTGCGGCGGATGCCGTGGACAGGATGGGCGTTCGCGCTCGGTGCGATGGCGATCGCCGGGCTGCCGCCGCTGAACGGGTTTGCCTCGGAGTGGCTGACGCTGCAGTCGCTGCTGCACCTCGGCGTTGCGAGCCACCTCGGGGTCGCGCTCGCCGGCGCGCTGGCGACCGCCGCGCTGGCCGGGACCGCGGCGCTGGCCGTGTACTGCTTCGTGAAGGTGATTGGGCTGGTGCTGCTCGGCCTGCCGCGCCGCGCGGAGTGCGCGCAGGCGAGCGAGGTTCCGATGGGGATGCGGGCGAGCATGGTCTTCCTGGCCGCGGCGTGCGTGGCGTTGGGCGTCCTGCCCGGGC
Organism: uncultured Solirubrobacterales bacterium; assembly: GCA_963831995.1. Classification (GTDB taxonomy): domain Bacteria; phylum Actinomycetota; class Thermoleophilia; order Solirubrobacterales; family Solirubrobacteraceae; genus Palsa-744. Next base: position 13,040 of record CAWHSI010000003.1, read on the forward strand.
TCTTGGTTCCCACGCTCGCCGCATTGGGGCCGGGGCGGGTGAGGCTGCACGAGGGCGCAGGCCTGAACGTGCCCGGCACCGGGTCGCTGCCGACGCTCGCGCTGGCGCTGGCGTTGTTGGTGCTGGTCGCGGGCCTGGTGAGGCTCGCCCGGAGCCGCCGTGCCGCCCCGGCGCCGACATGGGTGTGCGGGCAGCCGCCGGCAACCGGACTGCAGTGGACCTCAGCGGGGTTCACCAAGCCGCTGCGCCTGGTGCTGGAGACGCTCTTGCGTACACGGCGCGAGGTGCAGGTGACCGTCTCCTCGGGAGTCGTGGAGGCCGTCGCGTATGAAGCTGAGGTGCCTCACCTGTTCGACACGCTGCTCTACGGTCCGGTCTCGCGCGGGGCGCTGCACGCCGCTGGGATCGCGCGCCGAGTGCAGTCGGGCAGCCTGCGGACCTATCTGATCTACCTGCTTGCACTGCTGGGTGTCCTGTTGGCGCTCGCTCGAACCGGAGTCCTGGGATGAACCTGGCGACCCTGATCGCGGGTGTGGTGCAGGTCGCGGGTGGCGTGCTGGGCGCACCAGCGATCGTCGGGCTGATCCAGCATCTGAAGGCTCGCCTACAGGGCCGGCGTGGACCACCCGTTCTACAGCCCTACCGCGAGCTTCGCCGGCTGTGGGGCAAGTCCGGAGTGGCGCCCGAGCCACACACGCTGATCTACACCCTGGCACCGGCGCTCGCGGCTGCATCTACCGCGCTGGTGCTGTTGCTGCTGCCGATCGGCGGGCACGCCCCGGATTGGGGGCTGGGTAACGACGCGCTCGTGCTGGTCGGACTGCTGGCGCTCGCTCGCTTCGCGGTGACATTGGCGGCGTGGGACACCGCCGGTGCGTTTGGCCTGATGGGCGCCGCGCGGGACCTGATGTTCTCGGTGTTCGTCGACGGGCTGCTGCTGCTGGTGCTGGTGCTGCTCGCACTGCCGCTGGACAGCACCGATCTGCTGTCGATGAGCCACGCGGCCACATTGCCCGAAGTGTGGGCAAGGCCGGCGCATTGGGCGGCGGCGCTCGCTTTCTGCCTGGTGATCGTGGCCGAGACCGGCCGCCAGCCGGTCGACAATCCCGACACCCACCTGGAGCTGACGATGGTCCATGAGGGGCCGCTGCTGGAGTACGCCGGACGCGATCTCGCCTACCTGCAATGGGCAGCCGCGGCGCGGCACTGGATCATGCTCGTGCTCGCATGTGAGCTGTTGATCCCTCACCCCGGGCCGTTCGTGGCGCAGCTCGCCGTGCTCGCCGGCGGGGTGCTGGCGCTCAGCGTCGCGCTGGCGGTGTGCGAGACCGTGCAAGCGAAGATGCGGGTGCTGCGCGTGCCGCTGCTGCTGGGCTCCGGGGCGGCACTTTGTCTGCTGGGACTGGCGAGCTGGTTCGCCGGGGGTGGCGGATGACCGGCGCGGTGACGTGGGGGTTGATCGTCAGCTCGCTGGCGGTAATAGTGGTACGTCGTCGCTCCCTGGCAATTGCGCTGGTCGCGGCACAGTCGCTCGGACTTGGCCTCTACGCGCTCACGCAGGAGTCGCATACCTCGACTGCGCTCGCGGTGACGGGAACGGTGCTGATCGCAAAGGCACTCGTCCTCCCGGCGCTCCTGCTCCTGACTGTGCGGCGTGCTCGCAAGGAGCGCCTGATCGCGACCGAGCTCCCAGCGTTGGGGCGCCTGGCGATCGCTGTGGCCGCGGCGCTCGCGATCGAGCGGTTGATTCCGCGCTTTGGCCTGACCGCCGGCGGCGTGGAACACGCTGCGGTCGCCGTGCTGGCACTCGGCATCCTGACCGCGGTCGTGCGCCGCGCGGTGCTCTTCCAGGCGCTCGGGTTTCTGATCGCCGAGAACGGGATCTATCTCGCCGGGCTGTCGCTGCCCGGTGGTCTGCCGGTGTTCATCGAGCTCGGCCTCGTGTTCGATCTGGTGGTGATCGTGTCGGTCGCGGCGGCTTTCGCGGCGAAGATTCACGAGCAGCTCGGTAGCGGCGACAGCTCTCTGCTGGAGGCGCTGCGTGATTGACGTGCTCCTGATCGCCGTGCCGGCCGTGCCGCTCGTTGGGGCGCTGCTGGTGCGATTGCCTCGCACCCCTGCCGGCGCCGATCGCATGAACCTGCTCAGCGCGAGCATCAGCGCCGTGGTGGCGCTCACGGCGAGCGTGCTCGGCATCGTTCATGGTGCGCGAGGGCTGTACGGCTCCTGGTTTGTCCTCGATCGCGCCGGCGCGTGCTTTCTCGCGGTGATCGCGGTGGTCGGGTGGTGCAGCGCGATGGCCTCTCCGACTTACCTCGCCAGTGCGGGTAAGAGCCTGTTCACCGCGCGTCGGGCGCGCGCCTGGTACTACACCGCGTTTTACCTCTTCTGGGCTGCGCTGCTCGCGCTCGCCTTGGTGAAGAATCTCGGGGTGGCGTGGCTGCTGATCGAGGCGACGACAGGGGCCTCGGCGCTGCTGGTCGCCTACAGCGGACGGCGCAACGCACTGGAGGCCGGCTGGAAGTACCTGGTGCTCACGACCTTCGGGCTCGCGGTCGCGTTGCTGGGCATCCTGATCCTGTTCGCCGGGCTGGCGCCACACGGCGGGACGCTCGCCACCCTCGACTGGCAGAGCATCGCCCGGCACGCCCGGGGCCTGCCCCACCAAACGGCGCTGTTCGCGCTGATCCTGATTCTCGTCGGGCTCGCCGCCAAGATCGGCTGGGCGCCGGTACACAACTGGCTGCCCGACGCACACAGCGAGGCGCCGCCCCCGGTCAGCGCGCTGCTCTCCGCCGCTTTGCTGCCGACGGTCATGCTGATCGCCTGGCGTGTGGTGCTGACGCTCGGTCCCGCGGTTCCTCATCATCTCGCCGACCATCTGATGCTCGCGTTCGGGCTCGCGTCGCTTGCGATCGCGGTCCCCTTCCTGTGGCGGCCGATGGCATGGAAGCGGCTGCTCGCATATTCGAGCCTCGAGCACATGGGAATCCTCGCGCTCGGGATCGGGTTTGCCTCACCGCTGGCGACGGTTGGCGTGATCATCCACCTCGCCGGGCACGCCCTGGCGAAGTCGCTCGGGTTCTACACGGCGATCCCGCTGGCCCGTCACGATCCCTCGAGCGCTCACCGCGCACCGCGCGGGCTCGCGCGGCTCAGCACGCCAGTCGCCGCCGGTGCCGGGATCAGCCTTGCGACCCTCAGCGGGCTGCCGCCCTCGCCACTGTTCTTCAGCGAGCTCTTGATCCTGCTCGGCGGGATCGCCGCGCACCAGATCGCGGTCGTCTCGATCGCCGCCGTGCTGATAGGGCTCGGGTTCCTCGGCCTCGCACACGCGCTGATCGAGACGCTCGCCGGCGAGAGCCGCGGGCATCACTGGCGCTCCGGGCGCACGGTGCGGCTCACCGGCCGGCTGACCGTCGGACTCACCCTGGGTCTGCTGGCTCTCTCGGTCGGCGCCTACCTGCTCGCCGATTCCCACGCCGGCGCGAGCTTGATGAGAGGCATCGCGTGAGCAGCCGCGAGCGAGCTAGCGTCCCGGCGCTCACGCCGGCACGGGTAGAGCGGGTCACACCGAGGGAGTGGCGCGCGGCGTGCGAGCGCCAAGCGCAAGCGGGCGGACGTTTCTGCGGGCTGTTCGCGAGCAACGGGGCGCAGGGCCTTCAGGTGAACTGCATCTTCACGCGAGCGAGACAGGACCATGTGATCAGTGCGCCCGTGCTGTCGGGGGCGATCGACACGCTGATCGACCTGTTCGCGGCAGCCGGCTGGGACGAGCGCGAGGCACACGACTCCTACGGTCTGCGCTTCGACGGGCACGAGCCGCTGCGGCCACTGCTGGAGCATCCCGTCGAGCCCGATGCATGGACGGTCCCGGTCCAGGGTCACGACGCCTATCAGGTCGCGGTCGGCCCGATCCACGCGGGCGTGATCGAGTCGGGTCACTTCCGCTTCACCGTCGTCGGTGAGCGGATCCTGCACCTCGATCTGCGCATGTTCTACAAGCACCGTGGGCTGCAGGTCGCCGCCGAGGGTCGGCCTCTCGCCGACGGGCTGGCCTACGCCCAGCGCGCGTGCGCCGCATGCGCGGTGACTAACACCGTGGCCTACGCGCAGGCATGCGAGTCCGCGCTCGGGTTCGCGCCCGACCGTCGCCTGCGGCGTGCTCGCACGCTGCTGCTCGAGCTCGAGCGTCTCTACAACCACCTCAATGACATCTCCGCTGTCTGCGCCGGTGTCGGCTTCGCGCCCGGGTCGATCGCATTCGCCGCCTTCAAGGAGCGCGCGCAGCGACTCAACCAGCGCCTCGCCGGGCACCGCTTCCTGTTCGACACCGTGGCGCTCGCCTCGAGCACGCTACGCATCGGGCAGGCCGACGCACGCACGGCCCGCGACGAGCTGCGGGTGCTCGACGATGAGCAGCGTGCGATCTGGCGCGAGCTGCGCTTCGCAGCCTCGGTGCAGGATCGACTCGGCGAGGTCGGGACACTCACCAGGCAGGACGCGATCCGTCTGGGCACGGTCGGCCCGTCCGCTCGTGCCGCCGGTGTGCATCAGGACACCCGCAGCGAAAGCCCGCGACTCGCCTACGGCGAGTTCTTCCCCGCGACCCCAGAGCGGGCGAGCGGCGATGTCGCCGCGCGCCTTGACATGCGCGAGGTCGAGCTCGTGCAGAGCTTCGCGATACTCGACGAGCTGCTGAGCGGCAACTTCGCGCCCGGTGGCGTAGAGAACCTGAACATCGGAGCGAGCGACATCGGCGTAGCGCGCGTGGAGAGCCCGCGCGGGGAGACGGTGTGTGCCGTACAGACCGACGGGCACACGGTCGGCCGGTTGCATCTGCGCACCGGCTCATATGCCAACTGGCCCGCCGTCGCACATGCCTCACGGGAAAATCTGCTCCCCGACTTTCCCCTGATCAACAAGAGCTTTGAGCTCTGCTACGCCTGCGCGGATCGCTAAAGCAATGTTCGTCCTGCTCAAGCACCTCCAGGCGGTCCGGCGCGAGATCGCGCTGCCAGCCCCCAGCTGGCGTGGTTCGCTGGCGCTGCGACACGTCGACGCCGGCTCATGCAACGGCTGCGAGCACGAGCTGACCGCGACCGCCAACCCCTACTACGACCTGCAGCGCCACGGGCTGAACATCGTGGCCTCACCCCGCCATGCCGACGTGCTGCTCGTCACCGGACCGGTCACGACCCGCATGGCCGACCCGCTGCGCCGCGCCTACGAGGCGATGCCAGAGCCGCGCCTGGTGGCCGCGCTGGGAGACTGCGCGATCGGCTGCGCCGTGCTCGGAGATCCGGCCCAGCTCGCCGGGCCGCTGGAGGAGATCCTGCCCGTCGATCTACGTATCCCGGGATGCCCGCCCAACCCGCGGCAGATCGCCGAGCAGCTGCTCGGCCTCATGCGTGACATCAAAGAGCACCCGACCCTACCCAGAGCTTCACCACAGAACAGCAACACCCCGCCAGCCAATGCTGCCGGGCTACACATCGACACCGAAGGAGCCACAAATGCCTGACATCGAGTTCCCGACCAGCACCGGCACAGCGCCGGGATACCTCGCCGTTCCCCCCGCCGAGCGCGGCCCGGCAATCATTGTCCTACAGGAGTGGTGGGGCCTTGACGAGCACATCCGCTCGGTCTGTGACCGCTTCGCTGGCGAGGGATTCTTCGCGCTCGCCCCCGACCTCTACCGCGGCGAGAGCACCACCCAGCCCAGCGAGGCAGAACAGAAGATGATGGCGCTCTCGATGGACCAAGCCGAGCAGGACATGCGCGGCGCCGTGGAGTTCCTCGCCTCCCAGCCGGGCGTTGAGGGACCAGGCGTCGGAGCGGTCGGCTTCTGCCTCGGCGGTGGGCTCGCGCTGTGGGCGGCGGCCACCTGCCCGCAGATCGCCGCAGCGGTCACTTACTACTACGTGATGCCCCACGGCAAGCCGGACTTCTCCAACATCAAAGGTCCCGTCCTCGGGCACTTCGGGACCGCTGATGAGTTCGTCTCACTGAAGGACGCCAAGGCCCTGGAAACGGAGCTGCGTGACGCTGGCGTGGATGTCACATTCGATAAATACACAGGCGCTGGACACGCCTTCTTCAACGACACCAACCGCCTGGGCACCTATGACGCAAAGGCCGCGCAGAGTTCCTGGGAGCGCACCGTGGGCTTCCTGTACGTGACGCTCGCACCACCGAGACCGCGTTAATGGGGGGCGCTGCGGGCCTCGCCTGACTGAAGATTCTCTCACTGACGAGTCCGAGCCGTGGGCGCTCGACGAGAGACTTCGCGTGTGCCTGCTTCACGCGCGTCGATGACCCAAAGCGCCGCGACGGCGCGCAAGAGCCTGGTCAGCACGACGAGCTGCGTCTGGGTACGCGCGTCGGTGTGGCCGCGCAGAGCGGCTGTGTAGAGCTCCACTGCATGGGCGAGGCCATCGTGCTGGTGGATCAGCGCGTCGAGGAGATGAAACTCGCCGGGGCGGTCGAGCAGCCGCCCGCCCGCCAGGACATTCGCCGCTCCGGCCGTCACGGTCTGGCGCAGGGAGCCGGACTGCGCGTAGCTCGGGGACGACATCTCGTCGTCCAGTAGGCGGACGATCTCGAGCTCACGGGCGGCGAGGTCCAGCCAGGTCGATCGTACCTCGCCGAGCGCTTCGCTGAGGGCCTGCGTGGATGCGTCTGCTCGCGTGAGGTCCTCCAGCGCCTGCTTGGGAAGACCGATGCGCAGAACTTCGCTGAGCAGCCGACCCACACGATCGCTCTCGCGCTGAGGCTCCTCGGGCAGGTCACGGGCGCCGCGCTCGACCCGAGCGACGATCACGCGCAACTGGCCGAGCACCACTGTCGGCGCGCTCGCCGGCGGCGCCGCACCAACGCCGACGGTGTCGATGTTCGCGACCGCGCGTGCGGCGCTCACCAACACCGCGACGGCCGTCTGCTCGAGTGCCTCCCACGCTGCCGCCGGTTCACTGTTGCCGTCGCTCGCCGGCTCCGGCGGGGATGCGCCGACCGTTGCTGGAATCTGCCTCAGGGCGTCGAGGTCCAGCGCGTAGGTCTGCTCCCCGCTGAGAACGCTGTTCTCGTGAGACGCGAGCCTGTCATCGACGGTCCGCAGCAGCCGCGCGGCAGACGGTTGCGAATCCTCCGTGAGGAGCGCCGCCCTGGCGAACGCGCGCAGTACCGACGCCGCGCACTCGAGGCAGCCGCTGCGGCACCGCTCGCGATCCTGGGAGGGTGCCACCAGCAGCTCCGCCAAGCCGCGGGCACAGACATCGATCGTGTCCTCGACATGCTCGAGCGGCGCGTGCGTGTGTGCTGCGCCGGTAGATGGACGCGGCGCATCCGCCACGAGCTCCCAGACTTCCCGCAACACAGCCGAACGCAGCGCCACCGCCGCCGTCACCGCTGCCCAGGCCCAGCGGACGGATGGACACCCCACAAAGACATGCTTATATTGTAGCCTTATAAGGCTATATACCAATAAGGTTACGGATCGCGCCGTCGCGTACGCCATAATCGTTGCGCAACCGCGATTGTGCTCACCGCCAGCACCATGACTCCAACTTCAGCCCACAGCGCCTCCACATGAGCCCGCGTTCACAACCCAGCGCGACAGCCGAGGCCGTCCAGCGTCGCGCCGTCTACCAGATGAAGGCCGAGTTCTTCCGCATCCTCGGCCACCCCGTGCGAGTCCGCATTCTGGAGCTGCTCAGAGACGGCGAGCGCACCGTCGGCGATCTGCAGAACGAGCTGCAGATGGACTCGAGCGGAACCTCCCAGCACCTCGGTGTGCTGCGCAAGCACGGCATCCTCGAGGGCCGCCGCGAGGGCACCAGCGTCTACTACACCGTCCGCGACCCCCGCATATTCCAGCTCCTGGAAGTCTCCAAGCAGATCCTGACCTCCAGCCTCAGCGAGTCTCAGGCCGTCCTCGGCGAGCTCGCCGGCGCCGAGTAGTCTTCCCGGACTAATGGTCGCATCACAGCTCGACTGCAACCGAGCTGCGGCGACTTGACCCCGCGTGCTCGGTGAAGCGAAGATCTACAGATCAAATCCAAGTAGTCGTCAACGTATCGAGGCCTGTTAGATGGATGTGATCGATGAGCTGGTGCAGAACAACGCGCGCTTCGCCGCCGGGGGCGCGACTGGACACGTCGATATCCGTCCGGCGAGGCAGCTCGCCGTTGTGACGTGCATGGACTCGCGCTTGGATGTGTTCGCCGCACTGGGTCTGGCGTTTGGCGACGCGCACATCCTGCGCAACGCCGGCGGCGTCATAACCGATGACGTGATTCGCTCGCTGGCGATCTCCCAGCGCGTGCTGGGAACCCGCCATGTGATGCTCCTGCACCACACGGACTGCGGGATGCAGAAGCTCACCGACGACGGATTCCGAGCATCCCTTCAAGACGCCACCGGCGTAGCGCCGGCGTTCGCGATCGAGTCGTTCACCGACGTCGACGCCGACGTGAGGCAGTCGCTGCTGCGTATCCACCGCTCGTCGTTCCTGCTTCAAGGAGGTACCGCACGGGGATTCGTCTACGACGTAGACACATGCTTGCTGCGAGAGGTTCACGGCGATTCGACCGCCAATGCCTCGTGAGAGCCGACTGATCTCGAGATCCGCTTTGGTTGCGGCGATGGAGAACCTCTGCGCGCTTGGCATAGACGCGCGGCCAGCCTTCGCGGCGGATCGCGCAACAGCAGCCAACCGGATTCTTCTGGAGATCTTCTCGGAGCACCCACACGCGATCGGGTCTTGGGCAGCGTGGACAGAGCCCGATGACCGCGCGTTTCAGGACGAAGTGCTCAGGGCGCCCTTGACGATCCACTGCAGCGCCGAGGACGTGGTGCGTGCCACGCTGGCGAGCTTCATCGAGCGGGAAATCGTCACCGAAGCAGTCGAGCACCCCGAGGGGCCGCGAGTCGTGGTCCGCCCCGATCGACAACCGGCCGACCGGCATTAGGCAACCCGGGCGATGACCGACGCCGCTCATTCTGCTCGCAGGGCATGTTCGATGCCGGGCTCTGTGACTGCGCACCGCAGATCGATCAGTGTGATCGCCACAGTCGCCCGGACGAGCCGGGTCAAGAGGATTCCCTGGACGCGCTCGAGCGCGTCGGAGGCGCCGGGGACCCCGTTGGTGTACATCTCTCGCGCGCGCGAGAGCGCGGTGCTCTGCGCCTTCCATGCCTCCTCGTGACGGAAGTCCTCAGCCCGCACCAGCAGACGTGCCTTGCATATGATCTCGGCGGCAGTCTCGGTGATCGCGGCGTCGAGTGTCTCGAAGCGGGGCTGAAAGCTCGCCGTTTGCAGATGGCGGCCAAGCGCGACGGCTGCGGCGTGCTCGTGTGCTGCGAGCTGTAGCCAGTAGGCACGGGCTTCGTCGAGTCTGTCGTGGTCGGCTGTTCCTGTCTGCGGCGGTGCTGAGGGTACGTGTAGCCGCAGAGCCCGCCCGAGGTGATGGCCCACCTCATCCGCCTCCTCATTGAGTGCTTGCGCATACGTTGAGATCTCACGCTCGACCCGGAGCAAAGCACGATCTAGGGCTTCAGTGCGCTTTTCCGGCGCGTCCGCTCCGCGAGCGTGGGTCATGCTGTTGCCTGCGGCTCGAATGAGCAGGGTCGCGAGCTCGATCGCCGCGTTCTGCACGGAAATCAAGTCGCTTATAAGCCCAGGATCGTGGCCGGCGAGGTCGACGAGGGAGTGACGCATCCGCACCGCTGGCTCTTCGGCTTCGGCGACGCTGAGTGAGTACGTCAGCTCGCCGCTGAGCACACCATGCTCGTGCGCGCTGAGCTGGCGCTCAAGGGCGTCGGCGATCATCGGGAGGCGATCCTCGTACCCAGTGGCGGTGTGGCTCAGCCAGAGCACGGGCAACGCACGCATCAGCTCTACAGCGCCGCCAATGAGCTCGGACACCGTACCCTCGCCAGGGTCGCGGCTGGCGTCCAACGCGGTGAGCAGTCGTGCGTGTGCGTGGGCGAGCACCGTGGAGGCGTTGTTGCGCGCTCGCGCTGGAGTGCCCCTCCCAACGCCAGATGGCGTGAGTTGGTCAATCTCGGACCGGACCTGCGCGAGCACCGCACTCCAGACCGGGGATCGCAGGATCTCCGGTCGTGACTTGTGTCGATGCGGGGGGAGCGGCACACCCGATATCTTATTCGCTTAGGAGTTCCTAAGATTCATAGAGCCCGAGAGCGACAGATGCCGCGCATAAGCCAAGAAGGAGCGATAAGCCCGATGACCGAGACTGCCACCGCCCCAACCACCGAGAACAAGCGCCTGCTGGCGTGGGTCGAGGAGATCGCGGGCCTCACCGAGCCCGAGAAGGTTCATTGGTGCGACGGGTCCGCCGAGGAGTACGACCGGCTGTGCAGCGCGCTGGTGTCGGCGGGGACCTTCAGCAAGCTCTCTGAGGCCAAGCGGCCGAACTCCTACCTCGGGCTCTCCGATCCCGGCGACGTGGCGCGCGTGGAGGACCGCACGTTCATCTGCTCGCCAACCGAGGCCGAAGCTGGTCCCACCAACAACTGGCGTGACCCGGCAGAGATGAAGGAGACCCTCAATGGGCTGTTTGCCGGCTCGATGCGTGGTCGCACGATGTACGTGGTGCCGTTCTCGATGGGTCCGCTCGGCTCGGATAAGAGCCAGATCGGTGTGCAACTCACCGACTCCGCCTACGTCGCTGTGAGCATGAGGATCATGACCCGCATGGGCACCGGCGCGCTCGAGGCGCTGGGCGCCGACGGGGCGTTCGTCCCCTGTCTTCACTCGGTCGGGATGCCGTTGGCCGCCGGTATGAAGGACGTGCCGTGGCCGTGCAACGCCGAGAACAAGTACATCGTCCACTTTCCCGAGACCCGCGAAATCTGCTCCTACGGCTCCGGCTACGGCGGCAACGCGCTGCTGGGAAAGAAGTGCCTGGCGCTACGGATCGCCTCCGTCATGGCCCGCGACGAGGGCTGGCTCGCCGAGCACATGCTGATCCTCAAGCTCACCTCCCCCGAGGGCACGGTCAAGTACGTGACCGGCGCGTTCCCGTCGGCTTGCGGCAAGACGAACCTCGCGATGCTCGTCCCGACACTTCCCGGCTGGCAGGTGCAGACGATCGGCGACGACATCGCCTGGATGAAGTTCGGCAAGGACGGGCGCCTCTACGCGATCAACCCCGAGGCCGGCTTCTTCGGTGTCGCCCCAGGCACGGGGTTTCAGACGAACCCGAACGCGATGAGGAGCATCGAGGCAAACACGATCTTCACCAACTGCGCCCGCACCGACGACGGCGACGTCTGGTGGGAGGGCATGACCCCCGAGACCCCTCAGCACCTGACCGACTGGCACGGCAACGACTGGACGCCCACAACCGATACACCGGCGGCGCATCCCAACGCGCGCTTCACGGTACCCGCCGCGCAGTGCCCGGTAATCGCAGAGGAGTGGGATGAGCCGGTGGGCGTGCCGATCGACGCCTTCCTGTTCGGCGGACGCCGCGCGAGCGTAGTCCCGCTCGTGCGCGAGGCATTTGACTGGCAGCACGGGGTGTTCCTCGGCGCGACGATGAGCTCGGAGAAGACGGCAGCCGCCACCGGCACCGTCGGGGAGTTGCGCTTTGACCCGTTCGCGATGCTCCCCTTCTGTGGCTATGACATGGCTGACTACTTCGCCCACTGGCTCCAGATCGAGCGCGACGCCGACCCTGAGAAGCTACCCAGGATCTTCTACGTCAACTGGTTTCGCAAGGACACCGACGGCAAGTTCCTCTGGCCTGGATACGGCGAGAACTCACGGGTGCTCGCGTGGATCTTCCGTCGCTGCGAAGGCGCTGCCAAGGCAGTGAAGACACCGATCGGCCTCGTCCCCGCCGAGGGCGAGCTCGACCTCACAGGGCTCGACCTACCACCGCAGTCACTTGCCCAGCTACTGGAGGTCGACGTCACAGCGCTGCGTGGAGAGCTCCCGCAGATCGCGGAGCACCTCGCGCAATTCGGCGAGCAGCTACCCACCGAGATCCAAGGACACCTCACCAGCCTGGAAGGCGACCTGAACAACCGTGAGGCCCAGCCGATCCCGTCGGGTCAAGCCAGCGTTAACGGCCTCACACCAACCCGAACATCGACAACCACCGGCAAGGGCAAGCTGTCCGGCCGCTAGCTCAGCGCGCGCCTCAGATCCTCCGCGCTGATCCCCTCAACACGCACGACCTTCTCGCGGGAGCCGGTGCCATGTAGGACCGAGACACTGCGCACTCCGACCCCCACGCGCTTGGCGATCAGGCGGCACAGCGCCGCGTTCGCGCGCCCATCCACCGGCGGGGCGGTTACCCGCACCAGCAGAACACCGTTACGCTCGCCGGCTATCTCGTTCACCCGCGCGCGCGGGATGAGGTGTAGCGCGATC
>CAWHSI010000004.1:0-161413 GCA_963831995.1 uncultured Solirubrobacterales bacterium
CTGCGAGATCGCGCTACACCTCATCCCGCGCGCGCGGGTGAACGAGATAGCCGGCGAGCGTAACGGTGTTCTGCTGGTGCGGGTAACCGCCCCGCCGGTGGATGGGCGCGCGAACGCGGCGCTGTGCCGCCTGATCGCCAAGCGCGTGGGGGTCGGAGTGCGCAGTGTCTCGGTCCTACATGGCACCGGCTCCCGCGAGAAGGTCGTGCGTGTTGAGGGGATCAGCGCGGAGGATCTGAGGCGCGCGCTGAGCTAGTGGCCGGACAGCTTGCCCTTGCCGGTGGTTGTCGATGTTCGGGTTGGTGTGAGGCCGTTAACGCTGGCTTGACCCGACGGGATCGGCTGGGCCTCACGGTTGTTCAGGTCGCCTTCCAGGCTGGTGAGGTGTCCTTGGATCTCGGTGGGTAGCTGCTCGCCGAATTGCGCGAGGTGCTCCGCGATCTGCGGGAGCTCTCCACGCAGCGCTGTGACGTCGACCTCCAGTAGCTGGGCAAGTGACTGCGGTGGTAGGTCGAGCCCTGTGAGGTCGAGCTCGCCCTCGGCGGGGACGAGGCCGATCGGTGTCTTCACTGCCTTGGCAGCGCCTTCGCAGCGACGGAAGATCCACGCGAGCACCCGTGAGTTCTCGCCGTATCCAGGCCAGAGGAACTTGCCGTCGGTGTCCTTGCGAAACCAGTTGACGTAGAAGATCCTGGGTAGCTTCTCAGGGTCGGCGTCGCGCTCGATCTGGAGCCAGTGGGCGAAGTAGTCAGCCATGTCATAGCCACAGAAGGGGAGCATCGCGAACGGGTCAAAGCGCAACTCCCCGACGGTGCCGGTGGCGGCTGCCGTCTTCTCCGAGCTCATCGTCGCGCCGAGGAACACCCCGTGCTGCCAGTCAAATGCCTCGCGCACGAGCGGGACTACGCTCGCGCGGCGTCCGCCGAACAGGAAGGCGTCGATCGGCACGCCCACCGGCTCATCCCACTCCTCTGCGATTACCGGGCACTGCGCGGCGGGTACCGTGAAGCGCGCGTTGGGATGCGCCGCCGGTGTATCGGTTGTGGGCGTCCAGTCGTTGCCGTGCCAGTCGGTCAGGTGCTGAGGGGTCTCGGGGGTCATGCCCTCCCACCAGACGTCGCCGTCGTCGGTGCGGGCGCAGTTGGTGAAGATCGTGTTTGCCTCGATGCTCCTCATCGCGTTCGGGTTCGTCTGAAACCCCGTGCCTGGGGCGACACCGAAGAAGCCGGCCTCGGGGTTGATCGCGTAGAGGCGCCCGTCCTTGCCGAACTTCATCCAGGCGATGTCGTCGCCGATCGTCTGCACCTGCCAGCCGGGAAGTGTCGGGACGAGCATCGCGAGGTTCGTCTTGCCGCAAGCCGACGGGAACGCGCCGGTCACGTACTTGACCGTGCCCTCGGGGGAGGTGAGCTTGAGGATCAGCATGTGCTCGGCGAGCCAGCCCTCGTCGCGGGCCATGACGGAGGCGATCCGTAGCGCCAGGCACTTCTTTCCCAGCAGCGCGTTGCCGCCGTAGCCGGAGCCGTAGGAGCAGATTTCGCGGGTCTCGGGAAAGTGGACGATGTACTTGTTCTCGGCGTTGCACGGCCACGGCACGTCCTTCATACCGGCGGCCAACGGCATCCCGACCGAGTGAAGACAGGGGACGAACGCCCCGTCGGCGCCCAGCGCCTCGAGCGCGCCGGTGCCCATGCGGGTCATGATCCTCATGCTCACAGCGACGTAGGCGGAGTCGGTGAGTTGCACACCGATCTGGCTCTTATCCGAGCCGAGCGGACCCATCGAGAACGGCACCACGTACATCGTGCGACCACGCATCGAGCCGGCAAACAGCCCATTGAGGGTCTCCTTCATCTCTGCCGGGTCACGCCAGTTGTTGGTGGGACCAGCTTCGGCCTCGGTTGGCGAGCAGATGAACGTGCGGTCCTCCACGCGCGCCACGTCGCCCGGATCGGAGAGCCCGAGGTAGGAGTTCGGCCGCTTGGCCTCAGAGAGCTTGCTGAAGGTCCCCGCCGACACCAGCGCGCTGCACAGCCGGTCGTACTCCTCGGCGGACCCGTCGCACCAATGAACCTTCTCGGGCTCGGTGAGGCCCGCGATCTCCTCGACCCACGCCAGCAGGCGCTTGTTCTCGGTGGTTGGGGCGGTGGCAGTCTCGGTCATCGGGCTTATCGCTCCTTCTTGGCTTATGCGCGGCATCTGTCGCTCTCGGGCTCTATGAATCTTAGGAACTCCTAAGCGAATAAGATATCGGGTGTGCCGCTCCCCCCGCATCGACACAAGTCACGACCGGAGATCCTGCGATCCCCGGTCTGGAGTGCGGTGCTCGCGCAGGTCCGGTCCGAGATTGACCAACTCACGCCATCTGGCGTTGGGAGGGGCACTCCAGCGCGAGCGCGCAACAACGCCTCCACGGTGCTCGCCCACGCACACGCACGACTGCTCACCGCGTTGGACGCCAGCCGCGACCCTGGCGAGGGTACGGTGTCCGAGCTCATTGGCGGCGCTGTAGAGCTGATGCGTGCGTTGCCCGTGCTCTGGCTGAGCCACACCGCCACTGGGTACGAGGATCGCCTCCCGATGATCGCCGACGCCCTTGAGCGCCAGCTCAGCGCGCACGAGCATGGTGTGCTCAGCGGCGAGCTGACGTACTCACTCAGCGTCGCCGAAGCCGAAGAGCCAGCGGTGCGGATGCGTCACTCCCTCGTCGACCTCGCCGGCCACGATCCTGGGCTTATAAGCGACTTGATTTCCGTGCAGAACGCGGCGATCGAGCTCGCGACCCTGCTCATTCGAGCCGCAGGCAACAGCATGACCCACGCTCGCGGAGCGGACGCGCCGGAAAAGCGCACTGAAGCCCTAGATCGTGCTTTGCTCCGGGTCGAGCGTGAGATCTCAACGTATGCGCAAGCACTCAATGAGGAGGCGGATGAGGTGGGCCATCACCTCGGGCGGGCTCTGCGGCTACACGTACCCTCAGCACCGCCGCAGACAGGAACAGCCGACCACGACAGACTCGACGAAGCCCGTGCCTACTGGCTACAGCTCGCAGCACACGAGCACGCCGCAGCCGTCGCGCTTGGCCGCCATCTGCAAACGGCGAGCTTTCAGCCCCGCTTCGAGACACTCGACGCCGCGATCACCGAGACTGCCGCCGAGATCATATGCAAGGCACGTCTGCTGGTGCGGGCTGAGGACTTCCGTCACGAGGAGGCATGGAAGGCGCAGAGCACCGCGCTCTCGCGCGCGCGAGAGATGTACACCAACGGGGTCCCCGGCGCCTCCGACGCGCTCGAGCGCGTCCAGGGAATCCTCTTGACCCGGCTCGTCCGGGCGACTGTGGCGATCACACTGATCGATCTGCGGTGCGCAGTCACAGAGCCCGGCATCGAACATGCCCTGCGAGCAGAATGAGCGGCGTCGGTCATCGCCCGGGTTGCCTAATGCCGGTCGGCCGGTTGTCGATCGGGGCGGACCACGACTCGCGGCCCTTCGGGGTGCTCGACTGCTTCGGTGACGATTTCCCGCTCGATGAAGCTCGCCAGCGTGGCACGCACCACGTCATCGGCGCTGCAGTGGATCGTCAAGGGCGCCCTGAGCACTTCGTCCTCAAAGGCGCGGTCATCGGGCTCTGTCCACGCTGCCCAAGACCCGATCGCGTGTGGGTGCTCCGAGAAGATCTCCAGAAGAATCCGGTTGGCTGCTGTTGCGCGATCCGCCGCGAAGGCTGGCCGCGCGTCTATGCCAAGCGCGCAGAGGTCCTCCATCGCCGCAACCAAAGCGGATCTCGAGATCAGTCGGCGCTCATGAGGCATTCGCGGTCGAGTCGCCGCGAACCTCTCGCAGCAAGCCCGTATCTACGTCGTAGACGAATCCCCGTGCGGTGCCTCCTTGAAGCAGGAACGACGAGCGGTGGATACGCAGCAGCGACTGCCTCACGTCGGCGTCGACGTCGGTGAACGACTCGATCGCGAACGCCGGCGCTACGCCGGTGGCGTCTTGAAGGGATGCTCGGAATCCGTCGTCGGTGAGCTTCTGCATCCCGCAGTCCGTGTGGTGCAGGAGCATCACATGGCGGGTTCCCAGCACGCGCTGGGAGATCGCCAGCGAGCGAATCACGTCATCGGTTATGACGCCGCCGGCGTTGCGCAGGATGTGCGCGTCGCCGAGCGTCAGACCGAGCGCGGCGAACACATCCACGCGCGAGTCCATGCACGTCACAACGACGAGCTGCCTCGCGGGACGGATATCGACGTGCCCGGCCGCGCGCGTGGCCGCGAAGCGCGCGTTGTTCTGCACCAGCTCGTCGATCACATCCATCTAACAGGCCTCGATACGACCATTCGTCCGGGAAGACTACTCTGTGCCCGCGAGCTCGCCGAGGACTGCCTGAGACTCGGTGAGGCTGGACGTCAGGATCTGTTTGGAGATTTCCAGGAGCTGGAAGATGCGGGGGTCACGGACGGTGTAGTAGACGCTGGTGCCCTCGCGGCGGCCCTCGAGGATGCCGTGCTTGCGCAGCACCCCGAGGTGCTGGGAGGTTCCGCTGGAGTCCATCTGCAGCTCGTTCTGCAGATCGCCGACGGTGCGCTCGCCGTCTTTGAGCAGCTCGAGGATACGGACTCGCACGGGGTGCCCGAGGTTGCGGAAGAACTCGGCCTTCATCTGGTAGACGGCGCGGCGCTGGACCGCCTCGGCTTCCGCGCTGGGGTGTGAACGCGGGCTCATCTGGAGGCGCTGTGGGCTGATGTAGGAGTCATGGTGCTCGCGGCAAGCACACTCGTGGGTGCGCAATGAGTATGACGTAGGCGACGGCGCGATCCGTAACCTTATTGGTATGTAGCCTTATAAGGCTACAATATAAGCATGTTTTTGAGGGGCGTCTCGTCGTGTGCGCGGCTTCAGCGGCGGTGACCGCGGCATCCCTGCGTACCTCGCCGCTGCGGGAGGCGTGGGTCCTGGCCACCGCGTCGCCGCCGGCGTCGGTCGCGGCGCCGGACGAGCGGGCGGTTCTTCAGCGCATCGACGACACGCTCGAGGTGTGCGCCAGCGGGCTGGCGGAGCTGCTGGCGGCGTCCTTTCAGGATCGCGAGCGCTGCCGCCGTGGCGCCTTGGAGTGCGCAGCGTCGGTGCTGCGCGCGTTCGCCAACGCGGAGCCCGCGGAGGATTCCCCAGCATCTGCCTCACGGCTTCTACGGACGGTCGATGAGCGCCTCGTCTTGCACGAGAACAGCGTGCTCAGCGGGGAGCAGACCTACGCGCTGGAGCCCGACGCGCTGAGCGGGATCCCGGCGAGCGCGGATGCCTCCCGCGCCGACCCGCACGGCGCCGGCAGCCTGGCGGCGGCGTGGGAGAGGCTCGCAGCGACGGCCGTCGCGCTGCTGATCGCCGCCGTCCGCGCCGTGGCGAACATCGACCGTGGAGCCGGCGGTCCGGCACCGTCGTCAAGGATGCTCGCCACGGTGCTCAACCAGCTGCGGCTGATCGTCGATGAGGTCGGTCGCGGTGCCCGTGCTCTTCCCGAGACGCCCAACGGCGAGAGCGACCGCGTCGGCAAGCTGCTCAGCGAAGTGCTGCGCACCGGTCTACCCAAGGAGGTCCGTGACGATCTCACCGAGGCAGCGCCCTCCTCGCCGCGTCTGTGTGACGCGCTGGCCGCGGTGCGGTCGGTTTGGCTTGAGATTGGCGCCCGGGAGCTCGAGATCGTTGGCCTGCTCGACCGCGAGCTGTCGTCCCCGAGCTATGCGCAGTTCCCGTCGCTGCGCCAGGCTGTGGTCGCCGGCGCCGCGAACATTCTCGGGGGCGGGCAACTGCTGGAGCGTCCCGAGGAGTTCCTCCTGATCGATGCGCTGATACACCAACACGATGGCCTCGCCCACGCGGTGGAGCTCTACACCGCCGGGTTGCGCGGCCATGCACCCGCGTATACCCAGGCACAACTCGTCGTCCTGACCAGGCTCTTGCGTGCGGTCGCCGCGCTTTGGGTGATCGACGCGCGCCTGTGTCAATCACGTGCCGTGGCGCTGGCTGCACGGTGAGCCCCTCGAAGCTCCCTGCGGTTAGGCGGCCGTCCTCGCGAGCGCGTCGCGCAGGAAGCTGATCGTGCGCTCCCAGGAGAGCTGCGCGAGCCCCGCGTCGTAGGTGCCCAGCCGGTTGGTGTCGTTGAAGAAGGCGTGTCCGGCGCCGGTGTATTTTTCGAAGGCGACGTCGACGCCGGCGGTGCGCAGCTCGGTCTCGAGGGTCATTGCGTCTTTGAGGGAGATGAACGCGTCGGCGGTCCCGAAGTGTCCGAGGACGGGTCCTTTGATCTTCGTGAAGTCCGGTTTTCCGTGTGGCATCACGTAGTAGTAGGTGACGGCGGCGGCGATGTTCGGGCAGGTGGCTGCCGCCCACAGTGCGAGGCCGCCGCCGAGGCAGAAGCCGACCGCCGCGACGCCTGGGCCCTCGAAGCCCGGTTGGGATGCGAGGAACTCGGCGGCGCCGCACATGTCCTGCTCTACCAGGTCCATCGAAAGCGCCATCATCTTCTGTTCGGCCTCGCTCGGCTGGACGGTGGTCTCGCCCCTGTAGAGGTCGGGGGCGAGCGCGAAGAATCCCTCGCCGGCGAAGCGGTCACAGACCGAGCGGATGTGCTCGTCGACGCCCCACCACTCCTGCAGGACGATCGTCGCGGGGCCCTGCTCGGACGCGGGTACTGCCAGGTACCCCGGCGTGCTGCCGGTACTGGTCGGGAACTCGATTTCAGGCATGTCGTTGCTCCTCGATGTCGGTGTTTGGCCCGCCGGCGTCAGCCGGCGGGATGCTCGTGTTCTGCTCGGAAGGTCGGGGTGGGGAAGCGTCTCGCCCGCTCGTGGCCATCAGGCCGAGCAGCGCGTCGGCGATCTGCTGCGGGTCCGGTGGGCAGCCGGGGATGCGCAGGTCGACCGGCAGGATCGCCTGCAGCGGCCCGGCGAGCTGCACGGGGTCGCCGAGCACGGCGCAGCCGATCGCGCAGTCCCCGAGCGCGGCGACCAGGCGCGGCTCCGGCATCGCCTCATACGCACGGCGCAGCGGCGCCACCATCCGCGTGGTGACCGGTCCGGTGACGAGCAGCACGTCGGCGTGCCGGGGCGAGGCGACGATGTTCAGCCCGTAGCGCTGCAGGTCGTAATAAGGGTTCGCGGCCGCGGCCAGCTCGTGCTCACAGCCGTTGCACGAGCCCGCGTCAATGTGGCGCAGCGCCAACGAACCACGCCGGCTCGGGGCTGGAAGCGCGATCTCGCGCCGGACGGCCTGGAGGTGCCTGAGCATGACGAACATTGCGTTAGCGATCCGCGCAGGCGTAGCAGAGCTCAAAGCTCTTGTTGATCAGGGGAAAGTCCGGGAGCAGGTTTTCCCGGGAGGCATGCGCGACCGCGGGCCAGTTCGCGTAGGAGCCGCTGCGCAGATGCAGACGTCCGATCGTGCTCCCATCGCTCTGCACGGTGCAGACCGTCTCGCCGCGCGGGCTCTCCACGCGCGCGATGCCCACCCCGGCAGCCGCGACGTCGAGCGCCTTCACGCCACCCGGCGCGAAGTTGCCGCTCAGCAGTTCGTCCAGGATCGCAAACGTCTGCTCCAGCTCGACCTCGCGCATGTCAAGGCGAGCGGCGACATCGCCGCTCGCTCGTCCCGGCCTCGCCGGCCCGAACCCGGAGTAGGCGAGTCGTGGGCTTTCGCTGCGTGTGTCGTGGTCGACGCCGGCGGCGCGCGCGGAGGGTCCGACCGTCCCCAGACCGATCGCGTCCTGCTTGGTGAGTGTCCCGACCCCGCCGAGTCGATCCTGCAGCGACCCCGCGAACCGCAGCTCCCGCCAGATCGCTCGCTGTTCTCCCTCCAACGCGCGTAGCTCTTCGCGCGCGGCGTGCGCGGGGGCCTGCCCGATCCGCAGCGTGCTCGCGGCGAGCGCTACGGTGTGGAACAGGAAGCGGTGGCCCGCCAGGCGCTGGTTGAGTCGCTGCGCGCGCTCCTTGAACGCGGCGAACGCGATCGAGCCGGGCGCGAAGCCGACTCCTGCGCAGATCGCGGAGATGTCGTTCAGGTGGTTGTAGAGACGCTCGAGCTCGAGCAGCAGCGTGCGCACACGACGCAGGTGACGGTCGGGCGCCAATCCGAGCAGGGACTCGCAAGCCTGCGCGTAGGCGACCGTGTTCGTTACCGCGCATGCGGCGCACGCGCGCTGGGCGTAGGCCAGCCCGTCGGCGAGTGGGCGGCCCTCGGCGGCGACCTGCAGCCCGCGGTGCTTGTAGAACATGCGCAGGTCGAGATACAGGATGCGCTCACCCACGACCGTGAAGCGGAAGTGCCCGGACTCGATCACCCCGGCGTGAATCGGCCCGACCGCGACCTGGTAGGGGTCGTGACCCTGGACTGGGACGGTCCATGTCTCGGGGTCGGCGGAATGCTCCAGCAATGGCCGCATCGGCTCGTGGCCGTCGAAGCGCAGGCCGTATGAGTCATGTGCCTCGCGCTCGTCCCAGCCTGCCGCGGGAAGCAGGTCGACGATCGTGTCGATGGCCCCTGACGGCACGGGCGCACTGATCACGTGCTCGGAGTCAGCTCGCGCGAACATGCAGCTCACCTGGAGGCCCTGTGCTCCGTTGCTTGCGTACAGCCCGCAAAAACGTTCGCCCTCCTGGGCTTGGCGCTGGCATGCAGCACGCCAATCCCGTGCCGTAACATGCTCTACCCGTGCGGGGGTGAGTCTTGGGAGGGTCGGCCGCTTGTGGTTGCTCACGCGACGCCTTCCATCAAGCTCGCGCCGGCATGGGAGTCGGCGAGCAGGTAGGCGCCGACGGAGAGCGCCAGCAGGCCGAGTGTGAGCCCGACGGTCAGCCGGCCGGTGAGGCGCACCGTGCGCCCGGAGCGCCAGCGATGCCCGCGGCTCTCACCGGCGAGCGTTTCGATCAGGGCGTGCGCGAGCCCGAGGAACCCGAGCGCCATCAGCACCGCGGCGACCGCGACGACCGCGACCTGGTGCGCGGCGATCCCGCCGAGCAGGATCAACAGCTCGCTGAAGAACAGCGGCGAGGGCGGCAGCCCGCTCAGGGTCACAAGGCTGATCCCGGCGCCGGCGGCGACCGGCGTGCTGAGCCGCGCGAGGCCGCGCGGTGCGCGGTGAGCGCTTGCCGGGTCGTGGCGCAGCAGCGGGATCGCCGTGTAAAACCCGAGCGACTTCGCCAGGGCGTGCCCGGCGAGGTGGATGATCACGCCAACCGTCGCCAGCGGTGAGGCAAACCCGATCCCGAGCGCGAGGATTCCCATGTGCTCGAGGCTCGAATATGCGAGCAGTCGCTTCCATGCCATCGGCCGCCACAGGAAGGGGACCGCGATCGCCAGCGACGCGAGGCCGAACGCCAACATTAGATGGTCGGCGAGATGATGCGGGACCGCAGCACCGAGCGTCAGCACCACACGCCACGCGATCAGCATGACCGTCGGTAGCAGAGCGGCGGAGAGCAGCGCGCTGACCGGCGGCGGCGCCTCGCTGTGTGCGTCGGGCAGCCAGTTGTGTACTGGCGCCCAGCCGATCTTCGTGGCGAGCCCGACGAGAATCAGGATCAGCGCGAACAGCGCGGTCTGGTGGGGCAGACCATGGGCGTGGCGGGCGATGCTCTGCCAGTCGAGGGTGGCGAGTGTCCCGCCGTGAGGCGCCAGCCCGACGAACAGGATCAGGATGCCCAGCAACGCCACCGCAAGCCCGAAGGTCGTGAGTACCAGGTACTTCCAGCCGGCCTCCAGCGCATTGCGCCGTCCGCTGTAGGCGACCAGCAGCGCCGAGGTGCCAGTCGTCGCCTCGATCAGCAGCCATGCCACCCCGAGGTTCTTCACCAAGGCGAGCGCGAGCAGCGCAGCCCAGAACAGGTAAAACGCGGTGTAGTACCAGGCGCGCGCCCGACGCGCGGTGAACAGGCTCTTACCCGCCCCGGCGAGGTAAGTCGGCGAGACGATCGCGCTGCACCACCCGACCACCGCGATCACCGCGAGAAAGCACGCGCCGGCGCGGTCAAGAACAAACCAGGAGCCGTGCAGCCCCTGCGCACCATGAATGATGCCGAGCACGCTCGCCGTGAGCGCCACCACGGCACTGATGCTCGCGCCGATCAGGTTCATGCGATCAGCGCCGCCCGGCGTGCGAGGCAATCGCACCAGCAGCGCTCCAGCCAGCGGTGCGCCCGGTACTGCGATCAGGAGCAGGTCAGTCACGCAGCGCCTCCAGCAGAGAGCTGTCGCCGCTACCGAGCTGCTCGTGAATCTTCGCCGCGAAAGCCGCCGCGACCGAGACGATCACCACCAGGTCAAACACGAGGCCGAGCTCGATGAACACGGGCAGGCCGCCGGGCAGCGACAGCCCGGCGAGATAGATCCCATTCTCTGCGACCAGGAATCCGAGCGCCTGGAAGAGCACGGCGCGGCGCACGACCGCGATCAGGATGCCAAGCGCGAGCACGCCGACCGCGGCGTGTTCGACACCGGCGCCGGTCAGGCCAAAGCGCGGGATCGACTGCTCGATCGCGAGCGCCGCGGCGAGCGCGATCGCCAGGCGCCCCAACGCTGGGAGCTCGGTCGCGATCAGGCGCTCCTTGCGGGCACGCCGCACGGTGAAGAGCAGCAGCGCCGGGAGCACCAGCGCCTTGGCGATCAGCACCGTACCCGCCACCGCGAGCGCGGTCGAGGTATGCGACTCCTGCGTGAGCGCGTAGAGGCCAAGTCCGAGCGACTGGGCAGCGACCAGCGCAATCGCAAGGGAGCGACGACGCACCATTATTACCGCCAGCGAGCTGACGACCAACCCCCACGTCACCGCGCCGGTCATCCGCCACCCCCGGCGAACCAGCTCGCCAGTCCCAGCAGACAAAGTGCCGCCCCAGAGCCCAGCAGCAGCGGCACGCGCAGCACCCGCATCTTCGCCTGCACCGTCTCGCACGCCGCCAGCGCGACGCTGAGCGCCAGCACGCCGGCGGCGAGCACCGCGAGCTGCGCCCCGAACGGGCCAGGCTGTGGAATCAGCAGCTCGCACGCGAGCACGAGCATGATCCAGTGCCGCGCCGCGGCTGCCCATTGCAGGTAGGCAAGATCGCGCCCGGCGTACTCCAGCAACGGCCCCTCATGGACCATCGTGAGCTCCAGGTGGGTGTCGGGATTGTCGACCGGCTGGCGGCCGGTCTCGGCGAGAATCACCAGGCAGAACGCCAGCGCCGCCACCCAATGCGCCGGCCTTGCCCACACTTCGGGCAACGTGGCCGCGTGGCTCATCGACAGCAGATCGGTGCTGTGCAGCGGCAGCGCGAGCAGCACCAGCACCACCAGCAGCAGCCCCTCTACGAACACCGAGAACATCAGGTCCCGCGCGGCGCCCATCAGGCCAAACGCACCCGCGGTATCCCACGCCGCCAGACTCACCCCGAACCGCGCCAGCGCCAGCAGGCCTACAAGCACCAGCGCGTCGTTACCAAGCCCCCAATCCGGGGCGCGCCCGCCGATCGGCAGCAGCAACAGCACCAGCGCGGTAGATGCAACGGCGAGCGCCGGTGCCAGCGTGTAGATCAACGTGTGTGGCTCGGGCGCCACCCGGGACTTGCCCCACAGCCGGCGAAGCTCGCGGTAGGGCTGCAGCACGGGGGGTCCACGCCGGCCCTGTAGGCGAGCCTTCAGATGCTGGATCAGCCCGACGATCGCCGGTGCGCCCAGCACGCCACCCGCGACCTGCACCACACCCGCGACCAGGGTCGCGAGGCTCATCCCAGGACTCCGGTTCGAGCGAGCGCCAACAGGACACCCAGTAGCGCGAGCAGGTAGATCAGATACGTCCGCAGGCTGCCCGACTGCACTCGGCGCGCGATCCCAGCGGCGCGCAGCGCCCCGCGCGAGACCGGCCCGTAGAGCAGCGTGTCAAACAGGTGCGGAACCTCGGCCTCATAGGCGACAGCCTCGACGACTCCCGCGGAGGCGATCACCCGTACCTCGCGCCGCGGGCGCAAGAGCGCCTCCAGCACAAGACGAAGCGGCTTGGTGAACCCCGCCGACGTCCACGCGAGCCCGGATGTCGGCGGCTGGCCGCACACCCACGCCGGGGTCGGCGCCGCACGCGGGCTCCTGGCCAGTCTCGCCAGCGCAGTCACGAGCAGCGCGAGCGCCAGCGCTAGCGCGAGGGTCGGCAGCGACCCGGTGCCGGGCACGTTCAGCCCCGCGCCCTCGTGCAGTCTCACCCGCCCCGGCCCCAACGCGGCGAGCGTGGGCACCAACAGGCCGGGCAGCACCCCCAGCGCCACACACGACCCCGCGAGGAAGACCATGCTCGCCCGCATCCCGACCGGCACCTCGTTCGCGCGCTCGCACTCCGGGCGCCGC
Source organism: uncultured Solirubrobacterales bacterium (assembly GCA_963831995.1). Lineage (GTDB taxonomy): Bacteria > Actinomycetota > Thermoleophilia > Solirubrobacterales > Solirubrobacteraceae > Palsa-744. Next base: position 12,370 of record CAWHSI010000004.1, read on the forward strand.
GGTGAGCCGAGCAGCACCAGGCCGATCACCTTCACGAAGCAGTACACCGCCAGCGCTGCGGTCCCGGCCAGCGCCGCGGTCGCGAGCGCCCCGGCCAGCGCGACCCCGAGATGGCTCGCCACGCCGAGGTGCAGCAGCGACTGCAGTGTCAGCCACTCCGAGGCAAACCCGTTCAGTGGCGGCAGGCCGGCGATCGCGATCGCGCCGAGCGCGAACGCCCAACCGGTCCACGGCATCCGGCGCAGCAGACCACCCAGCCGGTCGAGCTCCAAGCCGCCGACGGCCTTGCTGAAGGCTCCGGCGCCGAGGAATAGAAGCCCCTTGAACAGTGCGTGGTTGAGCGTGTGAAGCAGCGCCGCCGCGAACGCGATCGCGCTCCATGTGGGTTGTCCGATGTCGCGAAACACAAGCGACGCGCCAAGTCCCAGCGCGATGATCCCCACGTTCTCGATCGAGTGAAACGCCAGCAGCCGCTTCAGCTCGTGCGCCATCAGCGCGTACAGCACGCCCCCCAGACACGACAGGACGCCAACCGCGATCAGCGTGATCCCGACCCACAGGCCCGGCGGCGCCAACCACTGGAACAGCACGCGGATGAGGCCGTAGAGCGCGAGCTTGATCATCACGCCCGACATCAGCGCCGAGATGTGCGCGGGCGCGAGCGGGTGTGCGCGCGGTAGCCAGGAGTGCAGCGGCATCAACCCCGCCTTCGTGGAGAACCCAACCAGTGACGCGCACGCGACAAACGCAGCCAAGCCACCGCCCAGCGGGTGGCCAGCCAGCGCGCCGTGTTGGGCGAGCACGAGCATCGACACCCACACACCCGCGCCTGCGATGTGCGTGATCGCCAGATACACGAACACGCCGTGGCGGGCCTCCCGATCCCGGCGTGCCAGCAGGATCGCCGCAGCCGGCACGAGCGTCATCAGCTCCCAAAACCCCAGGAAGGTGCTCACGTCACGCGCGCACACGAACCCCACCAGCGCGAGCAGGAACACGCCCGTCGCGACCGCCAGCGAACGGCCCTGGCCGTCGGCCTGCAACGCGTCGCGAGCGAACAGCGCCGCCGGCGCGCCGACGACGGCGATCACCAGCAAGAAGAAGCCGCTAAGCCCGTCGATACCGAACGCCGCATGCACGTCACCGCGAAAGCCCTCACCCACCGGATGGCCCGAGGCGAGCACCCATCCGCCGGCGGCCCCGAGCAACACCGCACCCGCTGACTGCACAGTCAGCCACGCTCGCGGGGAGCGACTCAAACCCGCGCCCAGAGCACCAACAACTATCGCCAGCACCCCGGCGAGAGCCAGCGTGCCGGGTGCACTCATCAAGCGTTCAGCCCGCGCGCCAGCAATGTCGAGTCAGGCCCACCGAAAAGCGCCATACGCGTGCGAGCGGGTGGCAAAAGGGCGCCGAGCCCGCCGCCCGCCGACAGGCAAGCGGCGAGCTCGGCTGTTAGTTGGCGAATTGGGCCGGTCACGACCCGACGAAGTTATAGCAAGGGACCTTCTAAGCAACTAGTCTTAGAACCCAATAAGACTTGACATCTGCGGTAGCGCTGCGCTCGAAGCGTCGAGCGGTTGCCGGACCGGTCGTGCCCCAGACATCTTGGCCGTCAGATCTCAAACCACAGGCGAGCATGATCTGCGGGCGCTCATCCGAGCAGCTCCGTGAGGCGCCGCTCGAGCTTGCGCATCCCCTCGGTCGCCAGCGGAGCGGGAGCATTGTCGTAGAGCACCGCGAGCGGCAGATCCTCCTCCTCGCCCACCATCGCCTGGGCGACCAGTCCCACATGCCCCTCGGGGACGGCTGCCACATCGCGTCGCACAGCACGAGGCAGCCGCATTCGTATCTGGTTGAAGTCGCGCCGCTCCAGCACGTAGCTACGCAACCGCCAGCGGTGAGGACGCGAGCGTTCATGTGAGGACACCGCCATGCGCTAGTCCCAAGACTGATGCTTGACGTGGCGGTAGGTCTCCCATGCTTCCGCGATGTAGCTGAAGGTATCACCCGTCACCGTGCCGTGGTCGGCGATCAGCGCGACCGCGGCGGTCAGCGTCGGGGGATCGCTGTACTCCAACAGCGTCATCGCCGCCGTCGGCGCGTCAGAGGCGCCATCAAGGATGCTCCGGGCCAACCGCGCGTCGTAGCGTTCGCAAACGTCGGCCCTCAAGGCTGCTGCTCTCAAGGGCATCGCCGGCTCCAATCGGGCAGTCTCGCCTCCAAGCTCGCCATCCCTTATTACCCTACCATCTTCTAAGATTAGGATAGACGCGACAATGGGCAGGGCAACGAGGTAGGCCACGGCGACAGCCGGCGCTGGTGCGGAGCGCTCCCCGACGTGCGCGTCTCGGCGACGCCCGCAAACCCGGCCGTGAACAAAGTGCGCAGCCCCGAGGGCCCCGAGCTGCTGATCGCGCCCAGCTGAGAACACCGGCTCTCTCATGAGTTCTCCTGTGTAGGTCACACAGCAGGCGGCCTGTCGGCATCCGGGATACGATCGTCTGATTCCCTGAACTCAGGCGGGACCCGCGACACCCAAATACGAGGATGTGATCCGTGACTGACTTTCTTGACGACAAGCGCCGAGAGATCGCCGATCGAATGAAGGATCTGAAGCCCGCGGTAGAGGAGTACGGTCGCCTCGAGGCCGCCGTGTCTGCACTCGCCAAAGTGGGCGCAGCGACTCCTGCGGCAGCCACGGCCACCAACAGCGCTCCTCGTCGCCGTGGACCGGGGCGTCCACGCCGCTCCGCTAACAGTGCGAGCAAAGCAACTCCGGCCGGTGCGCCGGCCGCGAGCGCACCCGTCAAAGCCGCACGCAAAAAACCAGGTCGTCCTCCCGGCAAAGTAGGTCGTCCCCCGGGTCGCCCCAGAGCTCGCGTCGGCGGACGGCGCAAAGGCAGCGGCACACGCGCCGCTCAGGCACTGGCGCTCGTGCAGGGAGCGCCGGGCATCACGATCCCCGAGCTGGCAAGCAAGATGAACATCAAACAGAACTACCTCTACCGGGTGCTCCCCGGCCTGGAGCAGGACGGAAAGCTGGAGAAGAAAGGCCGCGGCTGGCACCCGAAGCAGGCCACGCCCGCCGGGGCGTGAGCGTCTGCGATCCGACCAAACAGACATGCGATCCAGGTCGCACGCAACCACGATGAGATAGGGCGTATGTGAGTCCGCGATACTCCGCTTTCCGAGGCTCTCCGGGCGAGGATTCCGAATGGGTCCCGAGTCTGCGCGAACCGCGCTACTCGAAGTCGCTCGAGCGAGGCCTGGCGATCCTCACGTGCTTCACACCGGAGCGGCCCGTGCTCGGGATCGCCGACATCGCCGACGAGCTCGGCATGAGCCGCTCCACCACCCACCGCTACGTGACCACGCTCACGCAGCTGGGCTACCTCGAGCAGGGCGCCTCGCGCAAGTACCGCCTCGGGCTGAAAGTGACCGACCTGGGGATGTCGGCGCTGAACTCAACGAGCCTGCGCGAGCACGCCCACCCCTACCTGGATGAGTTACGCCGGCGCACCGGCTACACGACAAGCCTCGCGGTGCTCGACGGCGCGGAGATCCTGTACGTCGATCGTGCGCGCGGTGTTCGCCGCGGGCAGGGCAAGATCGACCTCGACCTCGACCTCGGTCTCGGGCCGGGCTCTCGGTTGCCGGCTTACTGCACGGCGATGGGCAAGCTGCTGCTGGCGAGCCTGCCCGAGTCTGAGCAGCACGAGCTGCTCAGGGAGATGACGGTGACCAAGCACGGCCCCAACACGATCACGAGCAAGAAAGGTCTGCTCACAGAGCTCAGGCAGATCCGCGAGGAGGGCTTCGCCGTCAACGAGGAGGAGCTCGCCGCTGGGCTGTGCGCGATCGCCGCGCCCGTGCGCGACGAGGCCAGGGAGGTGGTCGCCGCGGTCAGCCTGTCGGCGGACAGCGAGGTGATCTCGCTCGAGCAGATGGTCGGTGCGCTCGAGGCACACCTGGTGGCGACCGCCGACCAAATCTCCGCGCGGCTCGGCTACAGACGCGACGACGAGCTCGCCTGAGCTCGCGTACGTCGTACAGTCATGCCCGTGCCGAAAGACAACGCTCAGTCTCACGGCGCCACCGGTGAGGATGGCCGGTGAACGAGGAGCAGAGCGTGTCCAACGCCGAGCGTGCTGGGCTCTACTTCCATCACCCGGCGTGCCTGGAACACGATCCCCGTGTGTACATGCCGGAGCATCCGGACACCCCGGAGCGCCTGCAGGCGATCGAGCACGCCCTCGCCGCGCGCGATTGGCTTGGCTTGGAGCGTCGCGCTGCCCCACCAGCGGCGGAGAGCCAGCTGGAGCTGATCCACAGCACCCGCCACATCGAGAAGATCAAGGAACTGGCGTTGGCGGGTGGCGGCGCGATCGACCCTGACACGTTCGTCGGTGAGGCCACCTACCGCGCCGCGCTGCATGCCGCCGGCGGCGCCTGTGAGATGGCAAGCGCACTGATGGCTCACGAGGCGAGCTTGGGGTTCTGTGGAGTGCGGCCCTCCGGTCACCACGCCGAACCGGATAAGGCGATGGGCTTCTGCCTGTTCAACAATGTCGCGATCGCGGCCGAGTTCGCGATCGCAGAGCTTGGCGCCAAGCGCGTCTTCATCCTCGACTGGGACGTCCACCACGGAAACGGCACTGCTGAGGCGTTCCGTCGCCGCTCCGATGTCCTGTTCGCATCCATCCACCAGTCCGGGATCTATCCCGGCACAGGCCTGATGAGCGATCTGGGGTCTGGTCCTGGAGAGGGCTACACGATCAACCTGCCCGTACCGGCCGGCTCCGAGGAGTTCCTGTGGCTATCGCTGATCGAGCACATCGTGCTCCCCGTCGCTCAGGAGTTCGAGCCCGATCTCGTGCTGATCTCCGCCGGCTTCGACGCTCATCGCGACGATCCGCTCGCGGACGGCCGCCTGGACGCGGCCTCCTTCGCGGAGATGGCCCGCCACGTCCGTGCCTTCGCCGAAGGACTCGAGGTGCCGCTGGGAGCCGTCCTCGAGGGCGGCTACGAACCCGCCGCCCTGGCGGACTGCGTGCGGGAGACACTCACCGCGCTCAGTTCGGATGAGCCGCCGCGATCGGCGGCTGCGGAGCCGCTGCTGACATCACGAGCCGCCTCCTACGTAAGTCATTACTGGCCACTGTGAGTGCGCGCGCGTAGTTTTCCGCGTCGAATTGGCGGTCAACCTCGGATGTCCGATCTTGCTGTGTCCACGAGAGTCGGAGATCGTGAAAAGCCCATCTCCAACGCCCCCCGAGGCCACGCTAGCTGTGCCCGTTGACGCGCCATCGCGCGCCGAACTCGTCCATTTGCGCGATGGCTGCTCAGTGACCATACGCCCCGCGACCGCAAGGGATGAGCCGGCGCTGCGGTCGTTCCTTCAGGGACTGTGCCTGGAAGCCCGTCGCCTACGGTTCTTCACCGGAGCCGCGGACGTCAGCAGGGCAGCGCACTGGGCTGCCTCCACGGGCGCTGACCGTTACGGACTGATCGCACATGACGAGACCGGCGTACTCGTCGGGCACGCCGCCTACATCCAGCTGGACGAGACGCGCGCGGAAGTCGCCGTCGAGGTCGCCGACCATCTCCACAACCGCGGCCTCGGCACGATCCTGATCGGGCGCCTGGCAATGATCGCCGAGCAACGCGGGATCACGCACTTCGTCGCCGAGGTGCTCTCTGAAAACCACGCGATGCTGGACGTCTTCCGAGACGGCTTCGACGGGCGCGTCGTACACCGCGAGGGTCCCGAGAAGAAAGTCGAGTTCCTCACCTCGGGCTGGCGGCTGGCCCGGGCACGCTTTGGTGAGTGCGAATCAGATAAGGGAGATATGAAATGTTTCGCAGGGTAATCGTCGGCTTCGATGGCAGTGACCGTGCGCTGGATGCCCTCTTGCTCGGCCAGACGCTCACGGCTTCCGAGGGGGAACTGATCGTCTGCTGTGTGCATCACTTCCAGTCGCTGTCGGCTCGGATCGACCCGACCGAGCCCAGCATCGACCGCGAGTCGGCCGAGGAAAGCGTCGAGCGGGCCACGCGACTCGTCGAGCGAGGTGTGACCGTAACTCCCAAGCTCTTGGCCGGAGCGAGCGCCGCTGGAACCTTGCAGAGCACGGCGATCACAGAGCAGGCCGACCTGATTGTGCTCGGTTCCTCCCATCGCGGAGCCCTGGGACGCGTGTTGATGGGTAGCGTCACCCAGGAGACGCTGCACGAAGCGCCGTGCCCGATCGCGATCGCGCCGGTCGGCCTTCACGATCGTTCCGCCGGCACTCGCCTCGCGCGTGTCGCGGTCGGCCATGACGCGGTCGAACCCACGCCGGACGCACTGCCGGTGAGCGTCGCACTCTGCCAGGAGACCGGCGCGAAGCTGCTCCTGGTCGCGGTCGCGGAGGATGCCGCGGTCGCAGACCCGGCAAGGGGCACGATGCCCTACGCCGAGATCACCGAGGCACGGCTGCGCGCCGCCGAGCAGGTGCTCGCCGAGGCGCTCACCAGCGTGCCTGAGAGCGTTTTGGCCACCAGCGAAGTCCGCGACGGTGACCCAGCCGAGCAGCTGCTCGAGGTCTCACATGATGTGGATCTGCTCGTCCTCGGTTCACATAGCCGCGGCTTCGTGGGTCGACTGACCATGGGCAGCGTGTGCGATCGAGTTGTGCGCGCGGCGGCGTGCGCAGTGTTGGTCGTACCGCCCAACAAGAGCATCGACGCTCCAGCCAGTAAGCGTCTTTCCCCAGCGATATCCTCCGCTGATGGATCCTGACCGCGCCGGCCAGCTGCTCGCGCGCGAGCGGGAGCGGATCGAGCAGGCGATCGCCGAACTCGAGGAGCAAGGCCCCCAGGAACTCGCCGAACAGCACGAACCGGGTGACGGAGGCTCCGAGGATCTGTACCAGAAAGAGTTCGACGCGGGCCTCGCCGAGGATCTCGCTGCCCAGCTCGCGGCGCTGGAGCGCGCGGAGGCACGGCTCGCGGCGGGAACCTTCGGCCTCTCCGCCGAGAGCGGCAAGCCGATTCCCGACGAGCGCCTCGAGGCGCTTCCGACAGCCGAGCTTACTGTCGAGGAGCAACTACTCCGTGGTGGAGGCTGACCGGCAACTGCTCGCCGCCGTTCGCGCCACGAGCGACTCTCAGCCAAAGAAAACCTCGGCTGTCTCGTAGAGGGCGGGGTCGAGCAGCTTTGGTTCACGCAGCGCCGTTTGCAGTGGCACCTCGACGATCTCGGTGCCTCGAAGGGCGACCATCGTGCCGAAGTGCCCGGCCGCCACAGCATCCATCGCGGCCACACCGAAGCGCGTTGCCAGCACACGATCGAACGCGACCGGAGTTCCGCCGCGCTGCACGTGGCCGAGGATTGTGACGCGGGTCTCATAACCGGTGCGCGACTCGATCTCCCGCTCCAACGTGACCCCGATGCCGCCGAGACGGGCATGCCCAAAGGCGTCCGTCGGTGTGTCCTCATGAGTCTCCAGCGTGCCTTCGCGGGGCGTGGCCCCCTCGGCCACCACCACGATCGAGAAGCTGCGACCGCGCTCGTGGCGGTGACGTAGGCGGCCGCACACCTCATCGATGTCAAATGGCCGCTCGGGCACAAGGATCGCGTCGGCGCCACCGGCGATCCCGGCGTGAGTGGCGATCCAGCCGGCGTGACGGCCCATCACCTCCACGATGATCACACGGTTATGAGACTCCGCGGTGGTGTGCAGGCGGTCGATCGCGTCGGTGACGATCTGCACAGCCGTCTGGAAACCAAACGTGTAGTCGGTGCCGTCCAGGTCGTTGTCGATCGTCTTCGGCACGGCGACTACGGGGATGCCCTCTTCGTGCAGGCATAGCGCGACGCCGAGCGTGTCCTCCCCGCCGATCGGCACCAGCGCGTCCACGGCACGTGCCTGCATGGTCGCGCGGATCGCCGCCACCGCGTCGCGACCATCCGCGAACGGGTTGGTGCGCGATGTGCCGAGAATCGTGCCGCCGCGCGGCAGGATGCCCGCGGTGCTCTGGAGAGTCAGGTCGATCGCTTCGTCCTCGAGCAGCCCTGCCCAGCCGTAGCGGAAGCCCACAAAGCTGTGCTCCCCGTCCGCGAGGCCGCGCCGGACCACAGCCCGGATGACCGCGTTCAGACCGGGGCAGTCACCGCCGCCGGTAAGCAATCCCACTCGTGCCATCTGATTTCTCCTATCTGCGGCTTGGACATCCGATTCTCCCTGATGTGCCGCGTAGGTACATCCGTTCTCAGCCGGTTGACGTTGTGGTTTTCCCGCAAACGACTGGCGGTGATGACCCGATGGGAGGCTCGCTGTGGGGTGAAAGTCTTGGTTGGTCAGCGATCAGAGGCGGCTAGGTTCTATGTTCAGCAAGGTCATTCTCGGCTTCGACGGGAGCGAGCAGGCACGTGACGCGCTCGCGTTGGCGGCAGCCCTTACCGCTCGTGACGGCGAGCTCACAGTCTGCTGTGTGCACCACCTCGAGTCGCTTGCCGCGCGGGTCGATCCGACGGAGCCCCGCCTGAACCGTGCGGCGGCTGAGCAATATCTCGACGAAGCGACTCGGCTTCTCGACGGCCCGTTTGTGGTCAGTTCTCTCCTGGTTGCCGGCGCGGGTGCCGCTAAAGAGCTGCAGAGCACGGCCGAAGACCGGCACGCCGACCTGCTGGTGCTCGGCTCTTCGCACCGTGGAGTTATTGGTCGGGTGCTCGTCGGGAGCGTGACCGAGCACGCGCTGCACGGGGCGCCGTGTCCGGTCGCGGTCGCGCCCGTCGGCTTTCGAGGTTGGGCCGGGGGCGCAGGTTTGGGCCGTATCGCCGTCGGCTGTGACGTGGCAGGCACAGCACATGACGCGCTGAGTACCGCTGCGACGCTCGCCTCACAGACGGGAGCGGAGCTGCGTGTGGTCGCGATCGCGGACACGGCTGCCGCGATCGCGGGCGGAGCGAGCGTGGCGATGTCCTACCCCGCGATCGTCAAGGCCCGCCTGGATGCGGCCGAGGAGGCCCTCGCGCGAGCACTCGCCGGGCTGCCCGAGGGGATCTCGGCTTCCAGCGAGGTTCGCGACGGGCAGCCCGCGGAGAAGCTGCTCGAGATCACACCCAGCGTGGATCTGCTGGTACTCGGAACCCGTGGCCGTGGGCCCGCTCGCCGGCTGATGCTGGGCAGCGTCTGCGACGCGGTCGTCTGCGCAGCGGCTTGCCCTGTGCTCGTGGTCGCACCCGCCGTGCAGGCCAAGGATCTCCCGCAGCAGGAGACGGATCTCCCGGTCGGTGCTTGAGCAGGTCACGAGGCCACGCCGCGTGACCTGCTCAGTCAAGTGCGCCCGGTCGCCAAGCGGCACCTGGCGGTCGCACCCTTCGCGAAGCTATGGTCCTTCGAGGGCGCCGCGTTCAGGTTGGCGATGTCGCCCGTGATGCTGCGCGCAGACGAGCTTCAGCTCGGTCGCGGCGAGGCGATCGCCGACACGGCACACAGTTTGATTTCCTGGTTTTGCCGCAATCGATTCGCGGTGATCACCCGATCGGCGGCGCACTCCGGGGTGAAATCCTTGTGAGACTCAGCGACTGGAGGTGTGACTCAGCCAATGTTCGGCAAGGTGATCGTAGGCTTCGATGGGAGTGAGCGAGCTCGTGACGCGCTCATGTTGGGCGCGACCCTCGTCGATCGTGACGGCGAGCTGGTCGTGTGCTGCGTGCATCGCCTGAAGGCACTCTCTGCCCGAGTCGACCCGGCCGCGCCTCAACTCGACCGGGCAGAGGCTGAGCGATGTCCAGAGGAGGCTCCACGGTTGCTCAACCGCCGGATGACCCTCACGGGACTGCCGGTCGCCGGAGTCGGAGCCGCGATCGCGCTGCAGCGCACAGCCGAAGAGCAGCACGCGGACCTGCTGGTGCTCGGCTCCTCTCGTCGGGGAGCGGTCGGCCGGGTGCTGGTTGGGAGCGTGACCGAGGAGACGCTGCACGGGGCGCCATGCCCGGTTGCGGTGGCGCCGGTCGGATGGAGCCGGTCGCTGAAGGATCCACGTCTGGCCGAGATTGCGGTCGCCTACGACGATCGCGCGCAGGCTGGCGCCGCGCTGCGGTTGGCCGGTGCGCTCGCTGCGGAGCGCGACGCCCACCTGCGGGTACTCGCTATCGCCAACACAGCGACTCCCTTCGTCTTGGGTCCGGCGGCCGGCATGGCCTATCTCGCGACGATCGAGAATCGCATGAAGATGACCGAAGATGCCGTCGCCGCAGCGACCGCGTCCCTGCCGGATGACGTTGGGGCCTCGAGTGAAGTTCGCAGAGGCCTACCTCCTGAGGAGATCCTGCGCAGCTCGCATCGGGTCGATCTGCTGGTTCTCGGCTCGCGCGGACGCGGTCCGCTGCGTCGCGCGATGCTTGGCAGCGTCAGTGACGCGGTCGTGCGCTGCGCTGCGTGCCCGGTGCTCGTCGTTCCGCGTGGCGTGGACGCGGAGGATGCCGGGCGAATGACCGATGCGCTTGCAGGGTCGTAAGCGAGCGGGCCTCGACGCTACACAGTAGTGCTCCGCGCTCCGAGGCCGAGCAGCGCGGCGTGCTCGCGTAGCTGATCGCGGGCGTCGGGGTGCGCGGCGTGCTCGATGATCAGCTGCGCCTGTGCTCGCTGACTGCGGCCGAAGATGTGTGCGCAGCCCTGCTCGGTTATCACCGCGGAGTGCTGGAAGGAGGTCACCGGGTCTGTCAGCCGGGGGACGATCGTCGAGGTGTCGCTGGGCTCGTGCCATGAGCGCAGCGCAATCACGGCGTGACCACCGGGTGAGTGCAGGGCGCCCGCCACGAAATCGGGCTGGCCGCCGTAACCGGAGTACAGGCGTCCGCCGATGTGGCTGGCGCCGGCCTGGTCTGAGAGGTCGAGCTGCAAGGCGGTGTTCACGGAGACCATCCCTGGGTGCGCAGCGATACGGGATGGGTCGTTGGTCGTCTCGGTACGGGTCATCCTCAGCCTCGGGTTCTGACCGACCCACCCATACAGCTCGGGCGAGCCGAACAGGAATGAGCACACGATCGGACGTGCCGGGTCCAGCGCTCCACCCCGGTCGAGCTCCATGACACCGTCGCTGATCATCTCCGAGAAGATCGCGAGATCCCGGCGGGCGGCGAGCGCATGCAGTGTCGCGTCGGGAACCTGGCCGATGCCGAGCTGCAGGGTGGACCCACCGTCGATCAGGCCGGCGGCGAATTCGGCGATCTGCTCGGCGTGCTCGTGCCCCGGTCCGATCGCGGGCGAGGGGAGGTCTTCCTGCACCTCGATCGCGAGGTCGATGAGGTCCACGTCCAGCTCGCTGTCGCCAAGCGTGTAGGGCATCCGTGGGTTGCACTGCGCGATCACCAGGCCGCCACGTGCACGGACGCGCTCGACCGCGGCGGGGAGGATGTTCACCTCGATCCCGAGCGAGACCTTGCCCGCGCGGGGAGTCGAGGTGTGCAGCAGCACGACATCGGGCTGGCGCATAGTCGCGAACAGCCTCGGGACGAGCGACAGGCGCATCGGCAGGTAGTTCAGCCGCTCACCGGCATCACGCATCCCGGGTCCGACGAACGGCGTCTCGAGGATCACACCGTCGCGTGCGGGCAGCGGCGCCTGCGCAGCGAGCATGAACAGCCGGTAGCGCTCCACCGTCCGCTCAAGCGCGTCCAGCAGAACTCGCGGGGTGGCGAGATTCCCGCTCGCGACGACCCTCGGCTCCACCACTGGCAGCGCTGCGAGGGTCTCCTCGAGCTGCTGCTCGGAGATCACCCGCATCTATGCCGCCGCGGGCACGGGCGCCATCACCTTGGCCGCGAGGTCGACGAGCCGCGAGGAGTAGCCCCACTCGTTGTCATACCAGGCGACGACCTTCACCTGTGTCCCATTCATGACGCTGGTCAGCTGCGAGTCGAAGATCGAAGAGAAGGAGGACTTGACGATGTCGCTGGAGACGATCGGATCCTCGCTATAGGAGAGGATGCCTGCCAGCGGGCCGTGCTCGGCGGCGTCTGCGAACGCGGCGTTGACCTCCTCGGCGCTCGTTGCTCGCTCGGTCTCGACGGTGAGGTCGACGATCGACCCAGTTGGCGTCGGCACGCGGATCGCGATCCCGCCCAGTCGCCCGTCGAGCTCGGGGATCACCAGGCCGAGCGTCTTCGCCGCACCGGTCGATGTCGGCACGAGGTTCAGCGCGGCGGCGCGCGCACGCCGCAGATCGGAGTGCGGCCCGTCGAGCAGGTTCTGATCGGCTGTGTAGGAATGGATCGTGGTCATCTGACCGTGGCGGATGCCGATCGTCGCGTGGAGCACCTTGGCGACCGGCGCGAGACAGTTGGTCGTGCATGAGGCGTTTGAGATGATGTGATGGCGGTCGGGGTCATAGACCTCCTCGAAGTTCACGCCGATGACGACAGTCGCATCGAGCGACTCGGATCCCTTGCCAGGCGCGGAGACGATCACCTTGCGCGCGCCTGCGGTGAGGTGCTCGGCGGCTGCCGCTCGCGTGCGATAACGGCCAGTGCACTCGATCACCACATCGACTCCCAGCTCGCGCCACGGGAGCTTTGAGACCTCGGGCTCCGCGAGCGCACGGATCGGATGGCCGGCCACCACCAGTTGCCCGGCGCTGGACTCCACGGTGGCAGGAAACGCGCCGAAGACGGAGTCGTGGCGCAGCAGGTGCGCCAACGTGGCCGCGTCGGTGAGATCGTTGATCGCGACGATCTCCAGGTCCGCTTCCTGCTCGTGTGCGATCCGCAGCACGCTGCGTCCGACGCGGCCGAAGCCGTTGATGGCGACTCGAGTGGGCATCTGTGCTGTCCTCCTGCTCGTATCTGTACGGATGGCCTGGGTGACGCCCCAACAACTCGGGGCAGTACGGCACGCTACGCTCGCCCACCGGCCGTGTCATGGGTGCTCAGTCCCCTGCTTAATGGTGAGAACTACGGAGCGCGTTCAGTGGGGAGTGCGGTGGAACAGGGCCTTCGCCTCGGCTTGACTTCTCTGCATACGAAGAGCAGGCGGCAACCCGAGGAGCGAGGACACGATGAGCATCGCCACCGATACCGATGCCCAAACCCGCGTTGAGCCCGTAAGAACGTTCGCGCGGCTGGGCCGTGATGACACCATGTACGCGGGCGGCAAGGGCGCGAACCTGGGGGAGCTGACCTCCGCGGGGCTGCCCGTGCCCGATGGGTTCGTGGTCGGCGCCCCCGCGTACGCGGCGTTCTGCGAGCAGACCGGGCTACGGGAGCGTCTCGCCGAGCTGCTGGACGGCGTGAATGTGGAGGACACCGCCGCGCTGCAAGCGGTGAGCACCGCGGCACGCAAGCTGTTTGACGTCACCTCGATACCCGAGCCGCTGCAGCGTGAGATACGCGATGGCTACGAACAGCTCGCGGGAGAGAATCTCCAGGCGCCCGTGGCTGTGCGTTCCTCGGCAACGGCGGAGGACACCGCCGAGTCCTCCTTCGCGGGGATGAACGAGACGTTCCTGAACATCCGCGGCGCTGACGCGGTGATCGACGCCGTGCGCCGCTGCTGGCGTTCGCTGTTCGGCGCTCGCACGATCTACTACCGGGGTCTGAACGGCTTCGCACAGGCGGACATGGACATTGCGGTCGTCGTGCAGCGGCAGGTGGAGTCGAGGAGCGCCGGGGTGATGTTCACCGTCAACCCGGCCACAGGCGAGCGCGACGAGCTGGTGATCGAGGGCTCCTTCGGCCTCGGCGAGGCCGTCGTCTCCGGCGCGGTGTCCCCTGACCGCTACGTGGTGGACAAGGCGACGCTCGCGATTCGCCGCCGTGAGGTGCATCACAAGGATCTCCTCATCGAGTACGCCCCAGACGGCGGCACGCAGCAGCGCGCGCTCTCCGAGGTGCAGGCTCTGCGGCCGGTGCTCACCGACGAGGAGGTCGTGGCGGTCGCCGAGCTCGGCCGGCAGATCGAGGAGCACTACGGCTCACCACAGGACACCGAGTGGGCGTTTGACCCCGACGGCACGCTGTGGATGCTGCAGAGCCGCCCAATCACCACCCTCCACGACGATAACCTCACGACCGTCAGGGCGGCGGAGCCTTCAGAGCCGCAAACCGTGCTGCTGCGCGGCCTGGGCGGTGCGCCCGGCAGCGCCAGCGGTGCCGCACGGGTGCTCACGTCGCTCGCTGACGCCGCGAATCTGAACGACGGTGACGTGCTGGTCACACACATGACCTCTCCGGACTGGCTGCCGCTGTTGCGCCGCGCCGCCGCCGTCGTCACCGACTCTGGTGGGATGACGTGCCACGCGGCGATCGTCTCGCGGGAGCTGGGCATCCCCTGTGTCGTCGGCACCGGGGAAGCGACCCGTCGCTTGCGGGACGGGGAGATCGTGACCGTTGACGCCACCCGCGGCGTCGTTTTGGAGGGTGCGCGTCCAGCCGCTGGCGTCAGCGAGCCGCGCGGGGACGCGTCCCCTGCCGGACAGACTGGTGCAACGAGGGGCGTCGCCCTCGTGACCGCGACGCAGATTCTCGTGAACCTCTCAGAGCCTTCGCAGGTGGAGCGCGTCAAGGATCTGCCGGTCGACGGGGTGGGGCTGCTGCGCGCTGAGATGATGGTGCTCGAGGCGCTGGCGGGCGATCATCCCCGCACCTTGCTCGAGGAGGGACGTGAGGAGGAGTTCATCGCGCGGATGGCAGAGGGCCTCACCACGTTCGCCGCCGGGTTTGCGCCGCGGCCGGTGACCTACCGCACGATCGACTTCCGTACGAACGAGTTCTCCGGGCTGCGCGGCGGCGAGCGCTTCGAGCCGCACGAGTCAAACCCGATGATCGGCTACCGCGGGGCTCTGCGCTACACGCGCGAGCCCGACGTGTTCCGCCTCGAGCTCGCCGCGCTCGGCCGGGTGTGGGACGCGGGCCTGCACAATCTGCACGTGATGCTCCCGTTCGTGCGCACCGCACGCGAGCTGCGTCGTTGCCGCGAGCTGATCTCCGAGGCGGGCCTGCTCGATCGGCCGGGATTCGAGTTGTGGGTGATGGCGGAGGTGCCCTCGGTCCTGTTCAACCTGGTGCAGTACGCCGCGCTCGGTGTTGCGGGCATCTCGATCGGCTCGAACGACCTCACCCAGCTGCTGCTGGGCGCGGACCGTGACAACGAGGTGCTGGCCGAGACCTTCGACGAGCGCGACCCGGCCGTGACCGCCTACCTGCGCGAGCTGATCCCCCGCGCCCGCGAGCTCGGGTTGCGCACCTCGATCTGCGGCCAGGCCCCCTCGGTGCACCCCGAGTATGCCGAGCTGCTGGTGCGTGCCGGGATCGACGCGATCTCTGTCAGCGTCGATGTGATCGACCGAGCTCGAGGGCTCGTGGCAGCCGCGGAGCAGCGCGTGCTGCTGGACGCCGCGCGCGGCGGCTAGCGATGTTCCAGGTTCGTATCCACGGCCGTGGTGGCCAGGGTGTCGTCACAGCGGCGGAGCTGCTTTCGCTCGCGGCATTCGACGAGGGCCGCTTCGCGCAGGCGTTTCCGAGCTTTGGCTCAGAGCGCATGGGCGCACCGGTCGTGTCGTTCTGTCGGATCGACGATCGCGAGATCCGTGTGCGCGAGCCCGTGATGGAGCCGGACGCTCTGATCGTCGTCGACCCGACGCTGCTGCACCAGGTGGACGTGTTCGGTGGCCTGAAGTCCGACGGTTTCATTCTCATCAACAGCGCTAAGGGCTTTGACGAGCTCGGCCTCGGCGAGTTCGTCAAGGACTTCCGTCACGAGCGGCTGCTGACCGTGCCCGCCTCAGAGCTTGCGCGGGAGCACACTGGGCGGGCGGTCGCGAACGCAGCGTTGCTCGGTGGCTTTGCGGCACTCAGCGGGCTGATCTCGCTCGACGCGGTGGCTCGAGCGATCCGCGAGCGCTTCGCCGGGACGGTCGGCGAGGGAAACGTAGCGGCGGCGCAGGCCGCGCACGCCTGGGTGGCAGACGAGATGCGGGAGCTGTCCGGTGCTGCGTCAGGTTGAGGGCTCACGTGCAGTGGCCGAGGCGGTGGCGTTGTGCCGGCCGGAGGTGATCTGCGCGTACCCGATCTCCCCGCAGACGCACATCGTGGAGAACCTTTCGCAGCTCGTGAAGACCGGGGAGCTTGCGCCGTGCGAGTTCGTGAATGTCGAGTCGGAGTTCGCCGCGATGTCGGTCGCGATCGGCGCCTGCGCTACCGGGGCGCGCGCCTACACGGCGACGGCGAGCCAGGGCCTGCTGTACATGACCGAGGCGCTCTACAACGCCTCGGGGCTCGGTCTGCCGATCGTGATGACGGTCGCGAACCGTGCGATCGGCGCGCCGATCAACATCTGGAACGACCACTCGGACTCGATGTCCCAGCGCGACTCTGGCTGGATCCAGCTGTACGCGGAGACCAATCAGGAGGCGCTCGATCTCCACATCCAGGCCTTCCGCCTCGCGGAGGAGCTCTCCACGCCGGTGATGGTCTGCATGGACGGGTTCATTCTCACGCACGCCGTCGAGCGCCTGGAGATCCCCGATCAGGAGCAGGTCGATGCTTTCCTTCCTCCGTTTCAGCCACGTCAGATGCTCGACCCCGACGAGCCGATATCGATCGGCGCGATGGTCGGCCCGGAGGCGTTCATGGAGGTCAAGTACCTCGCGCACGCCAAGCAGATGCAGGCACTGGAGCTGATCCCCGAGATCGCTGCCGATTTCAGGAGCGCGTTCGGACGCGACTCGGGTGGCCTGATCCGCGCCTACCGCGCCGAGGACGCGGAGACGATCGTCGTCGCGCTCGGCTCGGTGCTGGGGACGATCAAGGACACGATCGATGAGCTGCGCGAGCAGGGCGTGAAGATCGGGGCTGTCGGGATCACCTCGCTTCGACCGTTTCCGCTGGACGCCGTGCGTGAGGCGCTGGGTCACGCACAGCGCGTGGTCGTGCTCGAGAAGGCGCTCGCCGTCGGCATCGGCGGGATCGTCTCGGCGAACATCCGCATGGCGCTCGCCGGCATCCAACTGCACGGCTACACGGTCATCGCCGGCCTCGGCGGGCGGCCGATCACAAAGACATCACTACACCGGTTGTTCACCGACGCGGCGGCTGATCGCCTCGAGCCGCTGACGTTCCTCGGCATGGACTGGGACGTGGTCAACCGGGAGCTCGAGCGGATGGGCTCCTCGCGCTCCTCCGGCCCGCACGCCGAGAACATCCTGCGCGATGTCGGGCCCGTGGCGGCGGGGCCGGTATGAGGAGCGCACGAGCATGAAGGCACCGGCGATCCGCTTCTACCAGACGGGCAGCTTCGCGGTCGGCAATCGCCTGCTCGATCCCGAGCAGCGCTCCGTGCAGGCCGACGAGCAGCGCACGAACTCGATCACCTGCGGGCACCGCGCCTGCCAGGGCTGCGGCGAGGCCCTCGGTGCGCGCTACGCGCTGGACGCCGCGATGCGCGCCACAAACGGGCAAATGATCGCCGCGAACGCGACCGGCTGCCTGGAGGTGTTCTCCACCCCATACCCGGAGACCTCCTGGCGGATCCCGTGGATCCACTCGCTGTTCGGGAACGCTCCCGCCGTCTCGACGGGCATCGCCGCAGCACTGCGGGCGAAGGGCCGCGAGGACGTGCGCGTCGTCGGCCAGGGCGGCGACGGCGGCACCGTGGACATCGGGATGGCGTGCCTGTCGGGGATGTTCGAGCGCAACGACGACGTGCTCTACATCTGTTACGACAACGAGGCTTACATGAACACCGGCGTGCAGCGCTCGGGCGCCACCCCGCCCGCCGCGCGCACCGCCACCACCCAGGCCGTCGGCCCGGAACCGGGGAACGTCTTCGGGCAGGGTAAGAGCGCGCCGCTGATCGCGATGGCGCACGAGATCCCCTACGTCGCGACAGCCACAGTCGCCGAGCTGCGCGACCTCGAGGCGAAGGTCGCCACAGCGATGGAGATCCGCGGCGCGCGCTACCTGCACGTCTTCGTGCCCTGCCCACTCGGCTGGGGAAGCGCGTCGAAGGACACGATCCGGATCGCCCGCCTGGCGAAGGAGTCGGGCATCTTTCCGGTGTTCGAGGCACGTGACGGCGAGGTGACAGACGTCTCGAAGATCCGCCGGCAGATACCCGTAGAGGACTACCTGCGCCCGCAGAAGCGCTTCGCGCACCTGTTCAAGCCCGAGCCACGGACCGAGACGATCGCCCGCATCCAGGCGGGCGCCGACCGCAATATCCGTCGCTTCGGGCTCCTGTCCGACCCCGAGGAGACATCGTGATGGATAAGCCCTTCGCGATCACGCTGGATCCCGGGTCGAGCCTCGCGAACAAGACCGGCTCCTGGCGCGAGGAGCGCCCGGTGTACGTCCACCGCCTGCCGCCCTGTAACCACGCCTGCCCCGCCGGCGAGAACATCCAGCAGTGGCTGTACCACGCCGAGTCGGGCGACTACGAGGCCGCCTGGCGTGAGCTCGTAAAGGACAATCCGCTGCCCGCCGTGATGGGACGTGTCTGCTACCACCCGTGCGAGACCGCCTGCAACCGCGCCGAAGTCGACGACGCTGTCGGGGTTCATGGCGTCGAGCGGTTCCTCGGCGATGAGGCAATCCGGCAAGGCTGGCAGCTCGCCCTTGACGCCAAGCCGACGGGCAAGCGGGTGCTGATCGTCGGCGCCGGCCCGTCCGGCCTTTCCGCCGCCTACCACCTCGCGCGTCGCGGCCACGAGGTCACGATCCGCGACGCCGGCCCGATGGCAGGTGGCATGATGCGCTTCGGCATCCCTCAATACCGCCTGCCGCGCGACATCCTCGACGCCGAGGTGCAGCGGATCCTCGACCTCGGCGTCACGCTCGAACTGGACGCGAAGGTCACGAACATCCTCGAGGAGACGCGCGATGGCGCTTTTGACGCCGCCTTTCTGGCCGTCGGAGCGCACATCGGCAAGCGCGCGTACATTCCTGCGGGGGAGGCCGCGCACATCCTCGATGCCGTCACGCTGCTGGCAAGCATGGAGGGGCAGGAGCGCCCGTTACTCGGCCGGCGCGTTGTCGTCTACGGCGGCGGAAACACCGCGATGGATGTCGCACGCACCGCTAAGCGCCTGGGCGCAAATGAGGCGATCGTCGTGTACCGGCGCACACGCGAGCGGATGCCCGCACATGACTTCGAGGTCGAGGAGGCACTCGATGAGGGTGTGATGATGAAGTGGCTTTCCACCATCAAGCAGGCCGATGAGGGCAAGCTGGTGCTGGAGAAGATGGAGCTCGACGACAGCGGCTTCCCCCAGCCCACCGGCGAGACAGAGGAGCTGCAGGCAGACTCGCTCGTGCTCGCTCTAGGCCAGGAAGCCGACCTCTCGCTCCTCGATGGCGTACCGGGCCTCGAGATCGAGGACGGCGTCGTGCAGGTCGATCAGCGCATGATGACCGGCCACGAGGGCATCTTCGCCGGCGGGGACATGGTGCCCGCCGAGCGCACGGTCACCGTCGGCGTCGGCCACGGCAAGCAGGCCGCACGCAATATTGACGCCTGGCTGTGCGCAAGCGAGTACATGCATTCACCGGAGCCTGAGATCGCGAGCTTCGACATGCTCAACACCTGGTACTACACGGACGCGCCGAAGACCGTCGCGCCGCAACTGGACGTGATTCGTCGGCAGTCCACGTTCGCTGAGGTAACGCAGGGCCTCGAGGAGGCAAACGCGCTGTTCGAGGCGCGCCGTTGCCTATCCTGCGGTAACTGCTTCGGCTGTGACAACTGCTACGGCGTATGCCCCGACAACGCGGTGTTAAAGGTCGACGAGGCGGACGGCTACGCGTTTGACCTCGACTACTGCAAGGGCTGCGGGATCTGCGTCACCGAGTGCCCGTGCGGGGCGATCGAGATGGTCCCCGAGTCCATCTGAGCGATCGGAGATCGCGCCATTCCGCCGACCAGCATCCCGGACCCGAGGTGGGCGCCCAACACTGGCCCCACCTGAGTGCAGAACAGTGGGCCGGCGCCGAAGATCGTGGTGCCCTCGGTCACCAAGCGCTCGGCGTCTTCTGGTGCCTGGGCGTGCTGAACGATCCAGTCGGTTGCGCCGCGGTCGTGCAGCTCATGCAGGTAGGCGACCATCCGCTCGAAGGCCCTTCGGCGGGTGCGCACGCGGCCGACCGGAGAGATCTCCGTACCGAAAGTCAGGATCGGCTTGACTTTCAGCGTCGTCCCCAGCATCGCCCGCGCTGCTCCGATGCGCCCACCGCGGCGCAGGAACTCCAGCGTGTCCAGGCAGAACCAGATATCAAGACCCTCGCGAGCGCAGCGGACAGCGTCGACCACGACATCGAGCGGCGCTCCCCGCTCGGCGACGCTCGCGGCGGCGATCACCAGGCAGCCGAGACCGCCGGCGCCCGTCTGGCTATCGACGACCTCGACGCGTCCTGGATGCCCGTCCTCGGCTAGGACCCGGGCCGCTTCACGTGCGCTCTCACAGGTGCCCGACAGACCGCTGGCGAGGTGCATCGAAACGACATCGCGGCCCGCGCTGAGCAGCGGCTGAAAGCAGTCGAGGAAGTCCCCCACAGAGGGCTGCGAGGTCGTGGGCAAGCGTGGAGAGTCACGAAGCCGCGCGTAGAAGGCCTCGAGGTCGGCGTACTCGTGCTCCGGCCGCAGCTCGCCGTCCCAGCCCACGTACAAGCTGACCTGGCGGATTTGCCATCGGTCGATCAGCGGTACAGGCAAGTACGCCGTGCTGTCGGTCACAATGGCGACTGCGGTCCGCGGATCGGATGGCACCCGCTAGAAGCTAACAATCGATCTGAGGGTGCGATCCGCTGTTTATACCCACCCTGGGTCGGCTGTTTATACCCACCCTGGGTCGGTAGTCGATACGTCCGTTCATGGGAGCGCTCACGCGGACCGGTTTCCCTCGACGCCGCCGCCGCCGAGAAGTTCCTTCAGCACTGGACCGAGAACATCGCGCCCGCCCTGGCGCAAACGCGACAGCACGCCTGGAGACGGGCCAGAGGGAGGGGAAGGTCGGGGTTTTCCCGCACCAGACCTGCGGTCGGAAGCGGATGTCGCGTCGCGCACCGCCGGGGAGGCTGTGCGGAGATAAGAGAACTCTCATACAGGAGGCATAATGCGCACGTTTCTGAAAAAGATCACGAGCCTCACCCCGATCGCCGCCGGTGCGGCCGCCGGGATGATCGTGCTCGGGATCGTGTCGATCGTCGGTGGCAGCTACGACCACGAAGTGGTGCATCAGCAGCTGGCGCCGCAGAAGATAACCTTCCCGAAGCCGGCGGAGTACCCGGACCTCAAGAAGTACGAAGGGCAGCAGGTGCTCACCGGCACGCAGGCGCAGGCGTTCGCCAACGACCAGCTCGGTCCCGACCTGAACAAGGTCGCTGGCGGCAAGACCTACTCGGAGGTGAGCGACGAATGGATCGCGGGAGGCATGAAGAGCGCGAAGCTCGCCGAAGAGCGCACAACCCTGTTCACCGGAGAGACGCTGAAGGGCCTCTTGTTGAACGCGTGGGGCTGGGCGCAGATCGGCAGCATCGCAATCCTCGCCGGGATCCTGCTGATCGTGCTCGGGGCCATCCTGTTCCTGCTGCCGATGCTGAACTGGTGGCTGAACCTCAGAGGAGAGCCCGCCGAAGCGGCGCCGGCCCGCCAGACCTCATACGCCGCACCCCCGGCCGGCTCGGCCGGATAGCACACCACACAGAGGAAACACAAACCCTCCACCTCCCCGGGACAGCAACAGCCCAGGGGAGGTCGAGGGTGTCTCGCCAGGCGTTTCATCGCGCCAGCGTGGCGACGCGCCGAGATGCAGGAGCTGTCCGCGCCCGTCCTGGCCAAGCTCGATTCGCTCACGGCCGCAGGGCGCAGGTCCGAGCACTCACGCGGACCACTTCCCCTTGCCGTAGCGGGCGAGCTCCAGGCGTGCGATGACGCCGCGGTGCACCTCGTCGGGGCCGTCGGCTAGTCGCAGAGAGCGAGCGGCGGTCCAGGCGCCGGCGAGCGGCAGGTCGCTCGACAGCCCGGCGCCGCCATGCAGCTGCATCGCCATGTCGAGCACCGCCTGGGCCATGTTCGGCACCGCGACCTTGATCTGCGACGCCGCGCCGATCGCCTCGGGCGCCCGCTTGTCCACCAGCCAGGCCGCGTGCAGCACGTGCAGCCGCGCCTGGTCGATCGCGATCCGCGCGTCGGCGATCCGCTCGCGGTTACCGCCGAGGTTCGCCAGCGGCTTGCCGAACGCGACACGCTCGGTGGCGCGGCGGCAGGCTAGCTCCAGCGCCAGCTCGGCCAAGCCGATCAGGCGCATGCAGTGGTGGATGCGTCCCGGGCCGAGGCGGGCTTGGGCGATTGCGAATGCCTGGCCGGGTCCGCCAATGATGGCGCTTGAGGGCAGGCGCACGTCGCTGAAGGACATCTCGCCGTGCCCCGCGGGTGCGTCGAGGAACCCCATCGTCTGAAGCATCCGCTCGACCTTCACGCCGGGGGTGTCCATGGGGACGAGCACCATCGAGTGCTGGTGGTAGCGGTCGGCATTCGGGTCGGTGAGGCCCATGAAGATGAGTGCCTTGCAGTTGGGGTGCCCGACGCCGGTGCTCCACCACTTGCGGCCGTTGAGGACGACCTCATCGCCGTCGAGCACGGCGGTGGCCTGCATGTTCGTCGCGTCGGAGGAGGCCACGTCGGGCTCGGTCATGCAGAAGGCGGAGCGGATACTCCCGTCCAGCAACGGTGCCAGCCAGCGCTCGCGCTGCTCCTGCGAGCCGAAGAGCAGCAGCACCTCCATGTTGCCGCTGTCCGGTGCGTTGCAGTTGCACACCTCGGCCGTGATCAGCGAGCGGCCCATACGCTCGGCGAGCGGCGCATACTCGACATTGGAGAGGCCCGCGCCGTGCTGCTCATCGGGGAGGAACAGATTCCACAGTCCTTCCTGCTTGGCCTTCGCCTTGAGCTCATCGATCACTCCCAGCACGACCCACGGGTCGCTGCGCGAGAGCAGCTCACGGTGGTAGGGCTCCTCGCGCGGGTCGATCTCGTGCTCCTGGAAGGCGCTCAGGCGCGCCAGCAGCTCCTGTGTGCGAGGGGAATGCTCGAAGTCCATTACTCACGGCTCCAATCTGGGGAGGAGAAGGCGCGGCTATCGCTCGTGCCTGCGGGACCTGTGTGGAAGAGGTTCGTCGATGAACCTCGCCGTGTCTGCCGTGCGTCACCGCGTTTGCCCTGCGGAGTAACACTGAGCGAGGACTGGGTGTTCTACCGATGCGCCTGCTCGGCGTCGGGGCGAGGCTGTTGTCGAGCAGCGTCACCCGATCAAGGAGTGTTTGGATGTCCGTGGTAGAAGCGGCCAGCGGTGTGAGCGTCGTTCCCGCAGGCAAGTGGTCAGTCGACGCTCCGTGTTCGAGCGTCACGTTCGTCCTGAAGCACATGATGCTCGCGACGGTGAAGGGTCGCTTCCGCGAGTTCGATGGGACGTTGGAGATAGGATCAGGCGCACCGCGAGCGACGGGAATGGTCAAGGCCGCCTCGATCGACACGAGCGAGTCGGTGCGCGACGAGCACCTGCGTAGCTCACCCGACTTCTTTGACGTCGAGCGCTATCCGGAGATAGATTTCAACTCGACCCGGATCGAGTACCTCGACGGTGGGCGGTTCCGTATCACGGGCGACCTGACGATGCGCGGCGTTACCGTCGAGATCGAGCTCGACGGGCAACTCAACGGTACGAGACGAGAGACGGGGGACAACGAGCGGATCGAGCTCGTGCTGCGCGGAGAGGTCAACCGCAGAGATTTTGGGCTCACCTGGAATCAGGCGCTCGAGACAGGCGGAGCACTCCTCGGCAACAGGGTCAAGATCGCGCTCGAGATCTCAGCGGTGAAGAGCGAAGTGGCGTGATCCATGGCAACCGAGGTCACCGCCAGCGCTCTGGCCGCCTGGGTTCTAGGGTCCTACGCCACCGAGTGCCCGTGCGGGGCGATTAGGAGGGAGTCCAGGCCAAGCTGAGCAGCGAATGGCCGGTCATCGCCGCCGGCTGCTCGATGCCGAGCAGCGCGAGTACGGTCGGCGCGACATCGGCCAGCGTCCCCTCGCCGGCCAGGTCCACACCACTTGCGGTGATAATCAGCGGCACGGGGTTCAGCGAGTGGGCGGTGTTGGGGCCACCGTTTGAGGCGAGCATGTCCTCGGCGTTGCCGTGGTCGGCGGTGATCACGCAGACCCCGCCTTGGCGCTGAACCTCCTGGAGGATCTCACCCAAGCATTCGTCCACGGTCTCCACGGCGAGAACGGTCGCTGGAATCACCCCGGTGTGTCCGACCATGTCGGCGTTGGCGAAGTTGAGCACCGAAAAGCGCGGATATTCGTCGCTGAACCTCGCCAGGAACGCGTCGGTGATATCGCAGGCGCTCATCTGTGGCTTGTGGTCGTAGGTGGGCACGTCGCGCTGGGACGGGACCAGCTCGCGCCGTTCGCCGGCGAGCGGCTGCTCGACCCCGCCGTTGAAGAAGTAAGTGACGTGTGGATACTTCTCGGTCTCCGCCACGTGCAGTTGGGTCTCGCCCGCCCGTGAGATCACCGCGGCGAGCGTGTCGGCGGGGAACGCCGCCGGGAAAGCGACGGGGTACGGCCAGCCCTCCTGGTACTCGCTGAACGTCGCCAGCGCGCGCACGGGCTCTGCGCCGTCGCGACCATGCCACCCGGGAAGCTCCTCCACGCCTTCGCCGAAGCTTGGGTCTGCGAGCGCGCGCACGAGCTGGCGCATGCGGTCGGGCCTGAAGTTCAGGCACAGCACGCTGTCGCCAGGGCGAATCGTGCCCTCCTCGCCCACCAGCGTGGGGGCAATGAACTCGTCCGTCTCACCGCGGCTGTACGCCTCACGGGCGGCCGAGCCCCCATCGACGGTGTGATGGTCGGCTTGGCCGTGCACCAGCAGGTCATAGGCGGCCTGGGTGCGCTCCCAGCGATGGTCGCGATCCATCGCGAAGTAGCGCCCCACAACGCTGGCCACCCGCCCGGCGCCCGCCTGCATGCACCAGCGCTCGACCGTCTCCAGATAGTGCATGCCCCCAGTCGGCGAGGTGTCGCGCCCGTCGGTGAAGCAGTGCAGCACCAGGTCCTCGGTGCCGAGGTCTGCGGCCAGCTCGATCAGCGTGCGCATGTGCTCGAACTCGGAGTGCACGCCTCCGTCTGAGGTCAACCCGAGCAGGTGCACCCGCCGGCTGGCCGTGAGGGCGCCGCGGAGCACATCGTTCTCAGCGAACTCGCCGCGCGCCGCGGCATCGTTGATCCTGACGAGCGCCTGGGGTACTACTGCTCCGGCGCCAAGCGTGAGATGGCCCACCTCTGAGTTGCCCATCTGTCCCTCGGGCAGTCCGACGCTGGGCCCCGATGCACTCAGCGAAGCGTGCGGGTAGGAGGCCCACAGCTCGTCGAATACCGGTGTGCGGGCGAGTGAGATCGCGTTACCCGGCCCTGACGGAGCGATGCCCCACCCGTCCATCACGATCAAGCAGACGCTCTGGGCCGCCATAGCGGTGGGATCTGGGTGCAGGCTCATGTGAGCACGCCGGCCGCCGGCAGTTGGCTGGCACCCGTGGCGCTCAGGCGCGCGCTCCGAGCGTCCGGCTTGCGGGCGCTGGTGCTCAGAGCCTCGACGCCGGGCAGCCGCCCGCCCTGCAGCAGCTCCAGCGTCGCTCCGCCCCCTGTGGAGAGGTGGTCCACGTCGTCCTGCAGGCCGAACTGCCTGACCGCGGCCACGGTCTCGCCTCCGCCGACGACGCTGGTCGCGTTCGTTTGGGCCACGGCCTCCGCGATCATGCGTGTGCCGTGCGAGAACGGCGCACACTCGAAAGCTCCCATCGGCCCGTTCCAGAAGACAGTGCCGGCGGTCGCAATGGTGTTTGCATAGTGGCCGGCGCTGCGCGGACCGATGTCCAGTCCGAGCCAGCCATCGGGCACATCCGGGGCGTAGGTCCTGTGTCGCTCGGCCTCAGCCGCGAGCCGCTGCGCGACGACCAGGTCCCCGGGTAGCCGGAGGTCGCGCTGGGTCTCGGCAGCCCTGCTGAGCATCTGACTGGCGCAGTCGACATCGTCCTTCAGACACGGTGAGGCGCCTACCGTGTGGCCCTGTGCGGCAAGGAACGGGAAGCTCATCGCGCCACCGATCAGCACCGAATCGGCCAGGTCCAGGAAGCGCTCGACGAGAGCGATCTTGTCTGTCACCTTCGCGCCGCCGAGTACCGCCACCAGCGGCCGAGCGGGTCGCTCGAGGATCTCGCTCAGTGCGCGAACCTCGCGCTCCATCAAGCGTCCGGCGGCACACGGCAGCAGGTGGGCTACTGCCTCGGTGCTCGCGTGGGCCCGGTGGGCGGTGCCGAAGGCGTCGTTGACGTAGACGTCGGCCAGCTCAGTGAGCGCCTGGGCGAGTTCGGGGTCGTTCTTGGTCTCCCCGGGCTCGTAGCGCACGTTCTCAAGCACGAGGATCTCCCCCGGGGCAAGATGTTCAGCGAGCAGCGCGACGTCCTCGCCGATCACCGCTGCGGCCAGCGTCACGTGTGCTCCTGTCAGCTCTCTGACCCTGTCCGCTACCGGGCGCATCGACAGCTCCGGGTCGCGGTCATGGGGCCGGCCCAGGTGTGAGACCAGCACGATCCGCGCGCCATGAGCGCGCAGCTCATCGATTGTCTCGAGCGCGGCCCGGATGCGAGCGTCATCGATGATCTTCGGCGGAGCGCCGGGGGTGCGCTCGAGCGGAACGTTGAGGTCGGCTCGCAGGAGCACTCGCTTGCCGCTCACGTCCAGATCGTCGAGAGTTCGCATGTCACAGTTGGGTGGCTGTCTATCCGAGCTCGATCGCGCGAATCGCGTGCTCATCGGGAAGCTTCTGAAGGATCCGCCAGAGGATCTGACGCTCGGAGTCCTGCTCGCGCCCGAGGTCGTTGAGCAGCAGCCTGACGGCGGTATGAGTGATCTTCATCTCCTCCGGACTCAGCCCCACCGTCAGGATTCCGTCTGCGTTCGGCTCCGCTGCGAGCTGATCGAGGACCTCGCGGGCGAGCCGCCGAATCTGCGGCTCGTGTGCCTCATCGGAGATGAGCATGCGAAGCGCAAGACTGGCCACACCTACCTCGTCGGGGTCGACGTAGAGGTGATACGCCACGTCCGTATCGCTTGTGATTTCACTCATGCCAATCCTCGTCGGTCGGGGGTGATCGCTAAGTGAGCGCCCTCGTAACTTAGGCCCCCGCGCACTGCCGATCATCGGTCTGACACCACAGCTCGCCTGCGTAGTTACCCGCAGGGCGAGCCACGACTGTCAGGCCATCTCCAGTCCTGCGGCATTCCCGGTCTACATGGCGGGAACACCCGGATGGCGACGCTCACCCAGCGGTCTAGCCTGCACAAAGACATGACCGAGAACAACAGGGCCCTGTGAATCCCGAGATCGCTCCCCTGAAGTTGCTGGTCGCCGGCGCCGGGTACGGTGGTCTCGAGACGGCGCTGGCCGTCAAGGACACGCTCGGCGAGCGGGTCGAGATCACGCTGCTGGCTGCGACCGTGAACCTCACTTACAGGCCCCTCTCCAGCGGCGCTCCGTTCGTCAGAGAGCCGGCGCGCACGATCGACGTCCACCGCCTGGCTGCTGAGCGAGGCATGCGGGTTGTGCTTGACGAGCTCGTCAACGTGCAAGACGACGAGTGCCGGGTGCTGACGCACGATGGCGAGCTGATCGATTTCGACGCGCTTGTGATCGCCGTGGGCGCGCACGAGCGAGGTTCGGCCCTGCCGCTGATCACATGGGGCCAGGAGCCTGACCAGGGCCAGCTCGGGGCGCTGCTCGGCGAGTTGGCCGCCGGCACGGTGAAGTCGGTCGCGGTAACCATTCCCGCGGGGACGGGCTGGCCGTTCGCCGGCTACGAGGCGGCGCTGATCGTCGCCTGGACAGCGTCACAGTTGGCGCCCACGCCGTCTCGGTAACGGTCATCACGGCCGAGGAGCGGCCCGCGAGCGACTTCGGTCCGCAGGCGGCCGACTGGGTGAGCAAGATCCTGGCCCACGCAGGCATAGAAGTCTTGAGTTCGAGCGTGGTACACAACTTCACCGCAGAGCAGGACACCCACGACCGCGGTGGCGGCCACACCGTCCGGGTCATCCTGGGCGATCCAGCCCAGCGAGATCACCGTCGACCGTGCGCTCTGCGTCCCGGAGAGCTTCGGTCCCGAAGTGTCCGGTCTGCCGAGCACTCCACATGGGTTCCTACCGACCGGCGTCGACGGGCGCGTCCTTGACACACAACGAGTGTGGGCGCTCGGCGACGCGGCTCAGAGAGCTCTGAAGCACAGCATCATCACCGCCGCCGAAGCAGACGCCGTCGCGAGCTCGATCATTGAGACGCTCGGTCTGGGCGAACCGTCAGCGGCGCCGCTTCCCGCGCTTCACGGCATCCTCGTCGACGCCCCCGAGCAGCGTTGGTGGGAAGCCAACTCCGAACACCTCCACGATGGGCAGATGGCGAGCGATGTCTGTGGTGGCCGCCCGAGGAAGCGCTCGGAGCCCACTTCGCGCGGTGGGCCCACACCCACGACCCCGCCGTTCACGCGGGGATCCCCTGGCATCCAAATGGGCTGCCTGTCATCGTGGCGGCACCTGCCGTGACCCGATGATCGAGAGGCTCACACCCGCCGTTCATCCACAATCAAAGACTTGCTGCATGACTCTAAGGCCGCGAGGGCATGGCGATCCGCCGCATCGAGCACGAGATGGCAGCCACCGCGCACGAGCTCGAGGACGAGCTACAGGCACTCGATAAGAGCCAAAGCGCCGTCATCAAGCAGCTGCGTGCGGCTGGCTTCCTGCAGCAACCACCAGCATGCCACGGGTGCGTAGCTTCGCCACTTTCCCGCATACCGATTGCCGAAAACTACGGATGCAAGCAAGCCCGGGGTGCCATTAGGCTGGCCGGCTCAGATGGTGTGCAAGCCGAACGGAGGGAGGCCGGCCTTGAGTCCTGCGGGCGTGATGGGCGCGGTCTTCAACCTGAATCACCCGGCGCATACGGTGGACTGGAGCTTCATCCACCTGTCGGTGGCGAATGTCGTGGTCATCGGCCTGATGCTCGTCGTCTTCTTCCTGGCGATCCTGCTGCCGTTCCCGGGCGCCGCGGGGCGAGCAGCCGCCCGTCGCGGCGGAGACGCATCATGAGCGTCTCACCGACCACTCCCCCGAACACCCGATCGAAGTCCTGGACGGTCAAAGTCCGCGAAAAGGGTGTTGAGGCGCTGCCGCCCGAGAGGCTCCTGCCCGACGGCCAGCCGACCTACGTGGCCTCCTGGATCTACGTGTTCGGCGTCGCCAGCATCGCCTCGCTGATCGTGATCATCGGCTCCGGCTGCATCCTCGCCCTGAAGGGACCCGCCTGGTGGCACGAGACCGGGGTCGGGCACTTCTTCAACAGCATCCACCTGTGGAGCGTGGAGCTGTTCTTCTTCGCGATGGTCGTGCACCTGTGGGGCAAGTACTGGATGGCCGCCTGGCGCGGAGGCCGCGCGCGCGTGTGGGTCACCGGTGCGATCGTCTTCCTGGTCGCCGTGCCCTGCGCGCTGACCGGCTACGTCTCCCAGCAGAACTTCGACGCGCAGTGGATCTCCACGCAGGCCAAGGACGCGATGAACTCGGTCGGCGTCGGCGCGTTCTTCAACCTCACCAACTTCGGGCAGATGTACAGCTACCACATCCTGCTGCTGCCGATAGCTGTCGTGGCGCTCGTGAGCGTGCACGTCCTGCTTGTGCGTCGTAACGGGGTCGTGCCCCCGTTCGAGCTCGAGGACAAGCTGACAGCCATGCGGGCCGCGAGACCCGATCCGCCCAATACGGGAGGCCCCGCCCAAGCCTCGGGCGGCCCCGCCGCCCCAGCGGGAGGCCCGTCATGAGCCTCGGCAGCCTGCTCAAACCCAAGGACGACACGCGGCCCTGGAAAGGACCCTACGCTCACTATGACCTGGTCAAAGAGCTGTGCATCGCGCTCGGCGTCATCACGCTGCTGGCGGTCCTGCTCACGGTCCTGCTTTCCTCGCCCGATGACAAGCCCAGCACGATCGGCCAGTGGTCGCACGAACTGCCGGCCAACTTTGCCACCACGGCGGCCGAGGAGCTCGACGAAACGAGCGGGACCGCCGAATACGGCCCCCCGTACAACCACGGCTCTGCCAGCGTGCAGCACTTCCTGTTCCTGCACCCCCAGCGCTGGCTCGGCGTCAGCCATCCGGTCAACACGGCCGACGACTACGTGGTCAAACCGCTGGAAACGATCCCAAACGACCCGGCGCTGCGGAGCGCGCTCGCCGAATACAAGGCGGCGCCCGCGACGCAGAAAAAGGGATGGTCAGAAGCCTACGCCAAGCCGCTTGAAGAATACGCGGCGGCGACCGAAGAAAACAAGACGCCGCCCAGCACGGTCTCGGTCGACCAGAGCACGGGCGCGGTGACGGTCCATGCCAGCAGCGCCGGTCCAGTGCCGACGATGATGAGCGCTCTGCAGAGCCTCGCCCAGAGCGGCGGCCTGGAAGGCGGCCTGGTGTCCAGCAGCCAGTTCTTCCAGACCGACTACACCAAGCCGCTGCTGTTCATGGCCGACGGCGGGCTGCTCGAAGAACGCGCCGAAGCACAGCACCTGCTCGGCGAGCAGTGGGGCCTGATGAACGAGACCGGAAGCTACCCCGGCCAGCCCTGGCTGTGGCTGTATGCCCTCTGGTATCAGGTCGAACCGATCAAGGCATCTGCCAACGCCGACATCCAGGTGCTGCTGATCATGGGCCTGCTGAGCCTCGCCTTCATCTGCATCCCCTTCATCCCCGGCATCAACGCGCTGCCGCGCAAGATCCCGATCTACAAGCTGATCTGGAAAGAGCACTACCGCGCGAGTTGAGCGGCGCATAGGGCAGGAAGCACCCTGCGGCACGCGGCGGGCCAGGGTGAGGCAAGCCTGTTTACTCGCTGGTGTTGATCAGCTTGCGTTTGAGCGCGTAGTCGACGAGCTCGGCGCGAGTGGAGAGCCGCAGCTTCTGCTGGATATGCGAGCGGTGGGTCTCGACGGTGCGCACCGACAGGAACAGCTGCTCGGCGATCTCAGAGTTGGTGTGGCCCAGCGCGATCAGTCGCAGCACGTCGACCTCGCGCTCTGAGAGATCGTCCGGTGGGCCGGGCGGTGGCTCGGAGGCGATGCGGGCACCCAACCTGGGGTTCAGATAGCTCTCCCCGGCGGCGGCGTGCCGCACGGCTTCGACGAGCTCGTCATCGGCGGCCTCCTTGAGGACGTAGCCGAGCGCGCCGGCGCCGAGGGCCTCGCGGGCAAACGCGGGCTCCTGCTGCATCGTCAGCACCACGATCTGGGTGTCGGGAGATTCTTGGCGCAGGATGGGAATCGCCTCGAGGCTCGAGCCCCCCGGCATGTTCAGATCCAGCACCAGCACCCTCGGGTGATGCCCGCGCACATAGCGGCGGGCGCTCTCGACGTCGCTTGCCTCGGCGACAACCTCGAAGTCTGGCTCACTGTCGAGCAGCATCCGCAGGCCACTGCGCACAACCGCGTGATCGTCGGCAAGCACTAGCCTGATCGTCGCCGAGGGAGCCTCGGCGACCGAGGCGGCGTCGAGCGCTGCGGTGTTCTCGTCGGTCATGGTGATGAAGGTATCGAGTTCAACGGTCGATTACCTGCGGCAAACTACGGATGGCCGCTCGGGCTTCTACGGATGCGCCCTCCGAGGTCAAGCAGCTGTGCCTGCTGTGGTCTCGGCCTGTGGCTCACCGGAAGCCGTGGAGTCGTCAGCTGGGCTGGCGGCTGTGCGGGGCAGCACGAGCAGTGGGCAGCGTGCGTGGCGCTGCAGGTAGGCGGAGGTGCTGCCGAGCACCAGGCGCTTGACTGGACCGTAGCCGCGTGAGCCGACAACGAGGATATCCACCTGATCGCCGAACGCGGCGAGCTCCTCACCAGCGAGGCCGTACACCGCGTGGCCCTGCACGTCGGGCAGTTCTTGTAGGCGGCTATTCGCTTCCCGGAGTATCGCGTCGATGTAGTCCCCAAAGTCGGACGCGACGATCCCAGCGTAGGCGGTCGAAGGTATCGAGACGACCTGCACGGCGTGAGTGCTCGCCCCGGTCATCGCTGCCAGCTTGCCTGCGACCGCAAGGGCCGTGATGCTCTCCGGCGAGGCGTCGTAGCCGACGCCGATCTTGGCGATCTGACTGCCTGCCCCGCCCGCCCGCTCGGCGTAGCCGCGGGGGGCAACGGCGACCGCGCAGGGAGCGCCGTTCAGCGCGGCGCGCGTGTCATCGCCGAGCATCGCGCGACCGAACGCGCCGTGGCTGCACGAGCCGACGACGAGCAGGTCGGCGTCCTGCGTCTCGGCCTGCTCGTGCAGGCCACGACCAGGGCTGGTCGAGACGACGCTGAGGAGCCGTGCTTTGACGTCGGCCCCGGCGCGCTCCTGCTCGAGCAGCTTGCGGGCGCCCTCGCGCTCCTCTGCCACCTCGCCGCGGTGGACATGAGCGAGTATCAGTTTGCCGTCGGGATCTGTCAGACGGGAGGCGAGTGCGATTGCGTCACGGCCGCTCGGTCTGCCATCCACTCCCACGAGCACGGTCTTGAACATCACGAGTCTCCTTTCGGGGGTCGATGACAACTTAGATTCAGACGGTCACGGCCCCATCCGGGAGGGCCGCTGAATCTGCTGCGGGTTTGTACTGAGCGTGCGCATGTGCGTGCTCATGACCTGCGAGTGTGTCCGCGGACGATCTCCCGGCCGAAGGCGACCTCGACGGCTTTGCTCATCGTGGGTCCGAAGGCAGCGGTGAGCGCCTGGGAGGCCAGCGGGCGCAGCTGATCCAGCGCCGCGCGCACCTGGGGCCAGTCGGACTCGGGCCGGCCAGCATCGTCGAAGGGCTTCCAGATGTACTCCAGGAAGATCCGCACGAAGGTCTGGGCGATGCGCTGGGTCTCGCGTCTGAGCTTGTCCAGCATGTCGAGCGCCGCGTCGAGGGGAACGCCGAGCGCGACCAGCTGCTCGCCGGCGGTCAGCAGGATCGGGCTGGGAACTTCGAAGCTGTCGTCGGTGATCGGGATGACGAGGCCGAGCTTCTCGACCTTGGCAAGGAGCTCCGGGGCGATGCTGCCGCCCAAGCGCTTGACTAGGTCGCCGTGCTCGACGATCTCCGGCGCCTCGGTCTCGAAGGGAGCCATCAGTGAGCGGGTGAAGCCAAGAACCTCCTCTCCCGATCCGCGAGCTTCCTCGAGCATGTGAGCGATCGCAGTGAGGTTGAACCCTTGGGCCTGCATCTCGCGGATCAGCTGTAGCCGCGCCAGGTGCTCGGCGTCGTAGTAACCGGTCCTGCCCTGCACCTGAGGTGGCGGAATCAGTCCCCGTGACTGGTAGCTGCGCACGTTGCGCACGGTCAGCCCGCTCGCCTGCGCCAGCTGATCGATCGTCAGTTGCCGCTCGTCCCGCGCCTCAGCCATTGACCAAGCATACCAGTAAACAACGGTACATCAATCTATGTTACGCTAAACGATGTTACAAAAGTAGGTGCGATGTCGCCTTGGGCGACCTCCATCCAGGAGGCAGCGATGAGCAAGCCATGCGAGCCGGCCGGTACCGCCTCCAAGCGGCGATCGTGGTCGATCCTGATCGCGTGGGCAGCGGCGATCGCCGTGCTCGCACTGCTCGGCAGCGGTCTGGAAAGCAGGCTTACCCCGATGTCTCTGGCGGTGCCCGGCACGCCCTCCTCGCGAGCCGAAGCGATGCTCGCAAGCGAGTTCGGCAACACGGTCCCAATCGCCGTCCTGCTGCGCGGCCCGCCTGCGGAAGTCGACCGCCAGGGCCAGCGCCTGACGGCCGCGCTGAGAGCGATCAAACAGGTCCAGGTGCTCTCGCCCTGGGATGGGTCGAGCATCGCGCGCTCCTCGAGCATGGCCCGCTCGCTGCGCCCTGCCCCCGGGAGCGCGCTCGTGCTCGTCAACTTCATCCGGCCCGCGAGCCGCGCGATGGCCGTGGTGCCGAGAACCGAAGCGGTGATCGCCCGCACCGTCAAGCGCCCGGTGCACAGCTACCTGACCGGCGTCGCGGTGATCGGGCGTGCGATCCAGGAAGCCACGATGTCGGACACGCTGCGCGCCGAGATGATCGCGCTGCCGATCTTGATCCTCGTGCTGCTGCTCGTCTTCCGCTCGCCCGTGGCCGCCGCCGTGCCGCTAGCGATGGGCGGCGCG
Organism: uncultured Solirubrobacterales bacterium; assembly: GCA_963831995.1. GTDB lineage: Bacteria > Actinomycetota > Thermoleophilia > Solirubrobacterales > Solirubrobacteraceae > Palsa-744. Next base: position 46,606 of record CAWHSI010000004.1, read on the forward strand.
ACCGTCATGGCCGGGCGCGGGCTGCTGTGGCTTGCGAGCTTCATCACACCGATCAACTCGCTAGGAATCGCGATCGCCGCGATGATGAGCCTCGCCCTCGGAGTCGACTACGCGCTGCTGATGGTCTCGCGCGTGCGCCAGGAGCTGGCTGACGGATGGGATCACGAGGCGGCTGTGGCGATCGCGTCCAGGGCCGCTGGACGCACGATCGCCGCGGCCGGCGGGACGCTCGCGCTGACGATGCTCGCGGCGAGCGCGGTGGCGACGCCCGGCCTGCTCGGCCCAGTGGCGATCGGGGTAGTGATCTCCGGCCTTCTCAGCGTCGCCCTGGCCCTTACAGCGATGCCGGCATTGCTGCGCCTGCTCGGCCCCTCGCTCAACCGCTGGGAGATCCGGCTCACCCGCTCCCCCGCCACGGGGCGGCGCACCAAAGCGGGAGCCCTGGCGGAACGGATGATCGCCCACCCCGCGATCACGGTGCCGCTGCTCCTCGCCGGGATGTTGGCGCTGGCGGCCCCAGCCGGCGCGCTGAGCATGGGTCCGCCGTCCGCGGCAGAGCTTCCCTCATCCAACCCGGCGCGCATCGCGGTGGGGATGGTCGAACGCACGATCGGGCCGGGGTGGTCGGCGCCGTTCGTGATCGTGGCCAAGGCGAACAGCGGCGCGATGACCACCACCCAGCGCATCGACGCGCTCGCGCACTGGCAGGAAGCGATCGCCCGCGAACCAGACGTCGCCGCGGTGCTCGGACCCGCGTCGGTCGCGGGAGCGCAGCGCGAGCTCGCCGAATCCCACGCCGCGCTCACATCCGCGCCGAAGCGCCTGCAAGGCGCCCAGCATGGGATCGCGGGCCTGCGCTCGGGACTGAGCCGCGCGAGCGACGGCATCGCGCAACTGCGCGGCGGCCTCGCCTCGGCCGCAGCCGGTGCAGGATCGCTAAGCGGTGGCGCCAGACGCGCCAAGAGCGGCGCCGAAGGACTGGCCGATCAGACGGGCAAGGCTGACGATGGCGCCAAGCGACTCGTGACCGAAACGGGCCGCGCCCACGCAGGCGCCAAGCGACTCGTGACCGAAACGGGCCGCGCCCACGCAGGCGCCAAGCGACTCACAACCGAAGCCGGCCGCGCCGGGGACGGTGCGAATCAGCTGCAGACGGGCATCGCCCAAGCGGCGGCGGGATCGGCTGCGCTCGCGGGCGGGATCGACGAAGCTGCCACCGGCGCGGAAGCTCTCGCCACCTCCGACCACCAACTGACGGCCGGCGCGGCGCAGCTGGCAGACGGGATGAACACGCTCGATGACACCGTGCACGCGATCCTCGCGCCGATCGACCTGCTCGCCGAACAGCTCCGCACCTGGGCCGGCTGGATCGCCGCGCTGCGAGCCTCCGATCAGCAGCTGCGCACCCGGCTGAGCGAAGCGACCGACGAACTCGACGCGATGACCGTCGCACGCGGCGACCCACGCTATCCGGCGCTCGCGCAAGACCTCGCCGCCATCACCCAGCTGACCGAACAGAACGGCCTCTCACAGCTCGCCCGCATCCAGCAGCAGCTGTTCGGAGGCCTGGAACGACTCTCCGAACTGCCAGCCGAGATCTCCCAACTGACCGCCAGCCTGGACCAGCTGCGCACGGGCGCTGACCGGCTCGTCACCGGCACGCAGGAATCCGAAGAAGGCGCGGTCAAGCTCGACTCCGCCCTGCATCGCCTGGCCACAGGCGGACACACCCTCACAGACGGGCTCGCCGGGCTCAGCGGCGGCGCAAGCCAGCTCGCCACCGGGCTCGGCAAGCTCACCAACGGCGACAAGCAGCTCGCCGGTGGGCTCGGCAAGCTCACCAACGGCGACAAGCAGCTCGCCGGTGGGCTCGGCAAGCTCACCGGCGGCAACGCACAGCTCGCCGGTGGGCTCGGCAAGCTCACCAACGGCGACAAGCAGCTCGTCGGTGGGCTCGGCAAGCTCAATGCCGGCAACGCACAGCTATCGGGCGGACTCTCCGCCGCTGACAGCCGCACAGGCACCCTCGCCGCCGGGCTGTCCGGGACGCAGCGGCCGCTGCAGAGCTACGCCTCGATGCTCGACGGCTACCAACAGGACTACCGGCTGCTGCATGCCGACTCGCCGAACGCGCTCGACTCCGGCTACCTCGTGCTCACCGCGCTCGACGGGACCGTCTCACCGATGCGCGAACAGGTCGCGCAGCTCGTCGACGTCGACGGCGGCGGCCAGGCCGCGCGCATGATGGTGGTCGCCGCGAGCCCACCGGAGGCGAGCGCGACCGCGGCTCTGAGCAGCAGGCTGCAACGCAGCCTACCCGCGCTCGCCGCCGCGACCGGCAGCAAGGTCGAGATCGGCCAGGGAGCGCAGTACCTGCTCGACTACACCAACGCCAACACGGCCCGCGTCCCATGGCTGGTGCTCGCCTTGGCGATCGTCGCCGTGCTCACGCTGATCGTGGTGCTGCGGGCGCTGCTCTTGCCGCTGATCGCGGTCGCGCTGAATCTCGCCACGATCGCCGTCGCACTCGGAGCGCTGGAGCTGCTCACCGCGACGCACGTGCTCGGCGGGCCGGGCTACATCGACGCGGCCTCCGGCGCCGGCATCATCTCGATCATGTTCGTCCTGTCGATCGACTACGAGGTCTTCCTGCTGACACGCATGCGCGAGCAATGGATCGCACAGGGCGACGCCGAGGGCGCGATCTCCTACGGCCTGCGACACACCACCGGTGTGATCACGGGCTCCGCGGCGATCATGACTGCTGTCTTCCTCGCGTTCGCCGGAGCCAGTGTCATCCCACTGCGCCAGTTCGGCATCGGGCTGACGATCGCGGTGCTGCTCGACGCGACGATCGTCAGGCTCGTGCTGCTGCCGGCGATCATGCGCATCGCGGGACCACGTATATGGTGGATGCCAGACTGGCTCGCGCGCAGGCTCCCGGCCCTCGAGTGAGCGTCTGCCGGCCGACTCGCTGGAGCGCGCCCCGTCATCGAGCAGACAAGACAGACAGACGCTCAGACCGCCCTACCCGAGCTCGCCTCGGCTGCCGTGGCCAATCCGTGTTAGGGTGCCCTAACTCGGTGTCTACTGGGAAGGAGTCGCCATGCGGCGGTCACCGCTCTTGGACAGTGTCACTCAATCCGACGCGACCGATCACACACCAGCCGGCAATAGCGGCGAGCTGGTCGACGCGAGCGCCACGATCGATCATCGCCAGCTCTACCGCCTGCCGTGGTCACTGCCGGACAACGCCATCGCCTGGCTGGAGCCGACCAAGAAGTGCAACCTGGCGTGCCTGGGCTGCTACCGGGAGAACGACCCGCGGGGACACAAGACGCTCGCTGAGGTTCGGCACGACCTCGACGTCTTCGAGCGCTTTCGCACCGTGGACGGCGTGTCGATCGCGGGCGGCGACCCGCTCGTGCATCCGGAGATCGTGGAGATCGTCCGGATGGTCTCAGGGGATGGCCTGAAGCCAATCATCAACACCAACGGCCTAGCGCTCACCGAGGAGCTGCTGGGAGAGCTCAAGGGCGCCGGCGTGGCCGGCTTCACGTTTCACATCGACTCCAAGCAGGGCCGGCCGGGCTGGAAGAAGGCGGACGAGGTCGAGCTGTGCGAGCTGCGCCAGCGCTACGCCGAGATGGTGGCCGCGGCGGGAGGGATCGGCTGCTCGTTCAACGCGACCGTGTATGAGGACACGTTGCGCCAGGTGCCCGACATCGTGGAGTGGGCTCAGCGCAACATCGAGATCGTCAACACGATCGTGTTCATCGCGTTCCGCGCGGGCATGTTGGGCAACGACTTCGACCACTACGTGCGGGGAGTGCCGGTCGACTTCTCCACGGTGCCCTACGCCACCACCGACCAGACTCCGCACGAGCTGCAGTCGACCGACATCGCGGCCGAGATCCGCAAGCGCTTCGCGGACTTCGCTCCCGCCGCCTACCTCAACGGAACCGAGCGACCCGACACGTTCAAGTGGCTTCTCGGGGGACGTCTCGGCGCGAAGGGGAGGATCTACGGCTACGTCGGGCCGCGCTCGATGGAGCTCGCGCAGAGCGTCCACCACCTCGCGACAGGAAGGTATCTCGCGTACACCCGGCCGCAGACGCTGAGTCACGGCAGGGCGATGCTGGCGCTGTCTCCGCTGGACCCGAGCCTGCGTACGATCGCGCGCCGCTGGCTGGCGGCGGGCGGGCGCAGACCCTCGCGTCTGCTGGAGCGCCTGCACTTCCAGTCGGTGATGATCATCCAGCCGGCCGACATTTACGAGGACGGACGGCAGAACATGTGCGACGGCTGCCCCGACATGACGGTGTGGAACGACCGCCTGGTGTGGTCGTGCAGACTAGAGGAGCCCGAGCGCTTCGGGGACTTCGTGCAGATGGTGCCCAAGAGCGGCTGACTCGATGGACGCCGACCCCCGCACCGAGCTCGAGCTCTGGCAAGCGGCTCAGGCGGCGAACTTCTACGACGCTACGCCGAACCTCGCGCGGTCGCTGCGCGTTCGACTCGGCGAGGCGGGTCTGCGGGCGCTCGAGCCGGGGCTGCGGGCGTTCGGCGAGACCGTCGCGACGGTGATCGAGCCGTCTGTCCGGGCGCTCGAGCTTCATCCGCCGTCGCTTGCGCCGGCGGATCCGCTCGGGCGCGAGTCCCAGGACATCGTGTTCGACCCCGAATATGCGCGGGCCGGCCGGGCCGTCTGGGCCTCGGGCGTCGCCGCCGCGCCGGCGTTCGAGCAGGCGGCGCTGCTCTACCTTCTGGCGCACGCCGGCGAGGGCGGGCACACCTGTCCCGTCGTCTGCACGGCGGGCCTGATCCGGGCCCTGCGGCGGCACGGCTCGCCGGAGCTGCAGGAGCGGTTCCTGGGACCGCTGCTTGAGCCCGACTACGACCGCTGCCAGCGCGGAGCGCAGTTCCTGACGGAGGTGCAGGGCGGGTCGGACGTTGGCGCCAACCGCGTCGAGGCGGTGCCCGACGGCGAGATCTGGCGGATCTCCGGCGAGAAGTGGTTCTGCTCGGTCGCCGACGCCGACCAGTTCCTGCTCACCGCACGGCCGCGTGGCGCGCCTGCGGGCACGCGCGGGATCGGCTGCTTCCTCGTTCCACGCCGCCTGCCCGACGGCACAGCGAATGGGTTCCGGCTGCGCCGCCTGAAGGACAAGCTCGGCACGCGGGCGCTCGCCACCGGCGAGATCGAGTTCACGGACGCGCTCGGGTACGCCCTCGGCGCGCCCGAGGATGGCTTTCGCATTGCTGCCGGCGCAGTCCTGAACACCTCGCGCTGGTTGAACGCGATCGGCTCGGCTGCGCTGATGCGCCGCGCCTATCTGGAGGCGGTGAGCTTCTCCGGCCTGCGCACCGCGTTCGGCCGCCCGATCGCCGACTACCCGCTCGTGCGCGAGAACCTCGCCGTGATGAAGGTCGAGGAGCAGGCAGCCCTCGCCTCGACGCTCGAGCTGACGAGGCTGGTTGACGCGATCGACACCGACACAGCCGACAGGGACGACCTCACCTGGCATCGGATCCTCGTGAACGCGAACAAGTTCGTCACGTCGCTGGCCGCGACCAGCTGCGTCCGGCGGGGGATCGAGACGCTCGGCGGGAACGGCACGATCGAGGACTTCTCGCCGCTACCGCGTCTGTACCGCGACGCGATCGTGTTCGAGAGCTGGGAGGGCACCCACAACGTCCTCTGCGACCAAGTCCTGCGGGACCTCGTCCGCCTCGACGCGCTGGAGCTCGTGCTCGAGCGCGTCCGCGGCTGCGTGCCCGCGGGGGACGGCGACGCGGCCACGGTAGCGGAGGCACTCGAGCGGCTCGCGCCGCGGTTGCGGCGCTCGCTCGCTGGGGGCTCGCTCCATTTCCGCCGGCAGCTCGAGCAGCTCGTGCGTGCGCTGCAGGCAGGGTGCCTGCTCGCCCAGGGGGAGGCGGCCGCGGCGGCGCTGCACGTCCGACGCCACCTCGTCTCCGGTTACGACCCGGAGGCCGACGCGGGCTATGCCGAGTTGGTGGACGAGGTGCTCGGTGAGATTCACGACCCGCAAGGTGCGCCTGACGCCGGGCCCACGGCCGTGACGGCGAGGGACTGCTGAAGGCAATCCGTAGTTTTCCGGTCAGGGTTCACGGCCCGACCCCGGTTGCATCTGATGGCCGATCGGTGAGAATCCGACCACCTGTCATTTGGCGCTGGCAGCTCTGACGCGCCTGTCCACCATTCATGCTGAAGGAGTCGGCTGCGGCGATGCCCGATGAATATGTCCCTCCCGGCGAGGGTCCAAGCCTGGGCCTGCTGGGCGCCAGCAGCCGGCGCCTGCTGGCGCTCGAGTTCGGCAGCGAGGCGCAGTTCGACGACCCGCGCCTTGAGTGGCGCAGGCTGTTCTCCGAGCTGCTCGGCACGTTCCTGCTCGTGCTCGTGGCTGCGGGCGGCGGCATCCTGTACGGCAAGGGCCAGATCAGCCCGGCCGCGGCCGTGGTCGCGCCGGGGCTCATGGTCATGGCGATCATCCTCTTCATGGGCGCGGTCTCGGGCGCGCACTTGAATCCCGCCGTTTTGCTCGCGTTCGCGCTGCGCGGAGACTTCCCGTGGAAACGCATCCCCGGCTATGTCGTCATCCAGCTCGCCGGCGCGACGCTCGCCTGCCTGTTTCTCTACGCCGTGTTCGGCAACGTCCAGCATCTCGGCGCCACGCTGCCCGGCCCGGGGTATGCGAACTGGCAGGCGCTGCTGATGGAGACGGTTCTGACCGTGGGACTGGTCAGCGTCATCCTGGGAACAGCGTCGGCGGCCCAGAACGTCGGCCCGATCGCCGCGCTGGGCGTCGGCGGGTATATCGCGCTCGCCGGCCTGTGGGCGGCGCCGGTGAGCGGCGCCTCGATGAACGCTGCCCGCTCCTTCGGCCCGGCGCTGGTGAGCGGGCACTTCTCGAGCTTCTGGGTCTACCTGCTCGGCCCGATCGCCGGGGCGCTGGTCGCCGTCGGCTGCGCCTACATCCTGCGCGGAGGCGGCGGGGACCCGATCTCCTACGCGGCGGGCTCCGGTGTCCTGGATGAGGGCAGCCTCGTCGCCAAGCAGCGTCTGTCCAGAGCCATCGAGCGCGGTGAGGTCATACCGCCGGGCATCGCCGGCGCCGACACCGGCACCAGCACCGACACGCAGGCGTGAACGCGCAACCGGTGATTCGCAGGCAGCGGCTGTCCAAGCACTACGGCGAGACGCTCGCGCTCGACGGACTCGACCTGACGGTGAACGCGGCGAGGTGGATGGCTACCTCGGTGCGAACGGCTCGGGCAAGACGCCGACGATCCGCCTGCTGCTGGGCTGCACCGCCCGAGCGCGGGGCGCGCGCAGCTGTTTGGACTCGACGCTTGGCGCGAACCCGTCGCCGCCCACCGCGGGTCGCCTACCTCGCGGGCGAGCCGATCAGCGCGACGATCACAAGCCGCCACGGGCTGACCCCGACGGGGATGCCGGCGATGCGCGCTATGCGGATGCTACGACCGGGCATGTGGATCACACCGTAGGGGCGCGAGAGCATCACTCATTGGTGCTTATCACGGTAATCCTCCGTAGAGACCACTGAGCAGGTTCGGTGTAACCCTCGGATTACCGAGTCGATCGCGAGCGCGAGGATGCGTTCGGAAAGAGATACAAACCGGAAGGGGAGAGAGTGTCACCCGTGAAGCCCGCCGCATCGAAACCACACCGCCATCAGTCAGCCGCACTTCGCGTGGATAGCCACAGGCTGCTGGAGGGAATACGCCGTCTGCATCGGGAGCGTCGCGAGAGCAGCCCGTCCTTGAGGACGAGCGACCTTGCGGCAACACCCAGGCCAATCAAAGAGAACCCATGCCCCAAGTGATTGTTTCCTACGACGGGACCCGCAACGATCGCGACGCGCTTGCCCTCGGACGACTGTTCGCGCATGCTGGTTGCGAGATCTCGCTCGCCTACGTTCGGCACGCCACCGAGCCCGACGCCCAACACGAGGCAGCGGCTCAACGGGAGGCCGAGCACCTGCTGGCGACCGGTGCCGGTCTGCTTGGTGGCGAGGGCGCGGGGCAGCACGTGATCGTTAGCTCCTCTACCGCCGAGGGTCTCGCGGCGCTCGCGGCCGAGCTGAGCGCTGACGTGATCGCGTTTGGGTCTAGCTACCGGACACCGGCCGGTAGCGTGGCCCTGCCACATACCGCTGAGCAGCTCCTGGATCGCGGAATCGCGTGCTCGCTTGCGCTCGCTCCCGCCGGCTTGCGGCGAGAGCCGGTCGAGCGAAGCATCGGGACGCTCAGCGTCTATGACGAGGACGACGACCAAGCCGCCCAGGCGTGCGCAAAGAGCCTTGCCCATGCGCTCGGCGCCGTCGTGACCGAGGATGAGGCCGACCTGCTCGTTATCACATCGCGGTCCGAGGCCCCACCCGGGCAGCTGCTTCTCAGCGGCACGGCACGCGAGCAGGTCGAGCAGGCGCTGTGTCCCGTACTCGCGCTGACGCGAGGTGCCGCCCTGTCGTTCGGCTGAAACGCTTTTGCCGGGCGGTGGCTGACAGCCCACGCCGGGGACCCAGAGAGGCAGGGCTATGCTCGGCGTGAGCATGTGGTCATTCAGCCTTCGGGGGACGCGGCTTACGAGGTCTGGCTATGTAGTGAAGCTCATTCTCCAGAAGCTCATCCTCCGGGTGAGGCATTGCGCGGCGAGGAGACGCAATGTCGCACGTAGTTTGCCCAGTCCGATACACGGCAATTCACTGATGAGCTTCGTGCGGGGACCCGCAAAAATTGCAGAACAGCAACAGGAGGGCAATAGCGTGAGGCGAACAGCGTCTCGCCGAACAGCGCCTCGCCTAAGACGGAGGCCACGATGCCAGCACAATCACACCCATCTGATCAGGGTTCCCCCCGCGCCGATCGGGGTGGGCCCGACGGCCCAACGGGGATCGCCGCTGTTGTGCCAGCGCTCACCTTGTTGGTGGTCATCCTCGCGATCATGGCGACCGTAGTCTTGTTCAGCGCGATGTGGGCGACAGCGGTCGGGGTACTCGCGACTGTATGCATGGCCGTGTTCCTCATGTTTTGGATGAACCACTTGCTGAGCGGTCACGGGAATTAGTCGCCTACGAAGTGGATCGGCCACGCCGCTCTCTCGGCATGGGTTCACTGCGTTCGTGAGAATCCGCGGATGGCGAGCGCGATGAAGACGGCGGCGAACGCCACCGTGATCCCGATCTCGGCGCCGATCGAGAGCGTGTGGCCGAAGAGCTCGATGCTCGCGGGGAAGCGCGCGCGGGCAGCGGCCGGCATGTTCTGCGCCGCGAACACCACCTGGCGCAACGGGGCGACCGCATAGGTGAGGGGGTTGAGTCGGGTGAGGACCGTGAGCCAGCCCGGCAGCGAGTTCAGTGGGAACAGCGCGCCGGAGAGGAAGATCATCGGGAACAGCAGCATCTGCATGACGACCTGAAAGCCTTCCATGCGTTCGATGTGGCTTGCGACGAACACGCCGAAGGCGGTCAGCGCGACCGCCATCAAGAGCTCCAGGCCGATGATCTCTGCCACCAGCACCGCTGTCAGGCGAACGCCGATCAGCGGCGCGAGCACGAGCATGATCGTTCCCTGCACGGCGGCGACGCTCGCGCCGCCGGCGGTCTTGCCGAGTGCCAGCGATGCGCGGCTGGTGGGCGCGACGAGCATCTCGCGTAGGAAGCCGAATTCGCGGTCCCACACGATCGACATGCCGGAGAAGATCGCGGTCGTGACGACGCTCATCGCCATGATGCCCGGGAACATGAACTTCTTGAAGTCGAACCCCGCGGTGCTCCCTACGAGTCCGGCCATGCCATAGCCCATCACGATCAGGAACAGCACCGGCTGGATCAGCCCGCTGAGGATCCGCGTGCGCGTGCGCTCGAAGCGGATCAGCTCGCGCAGCCACACCATCCCGGTCGTGCGGACCTCGTCGCGTAGGACCGTGTCGGGGCCGTCTGCGATGTTCGCTGGCAGAGCGGCGGTGCTCACCTCAGTGTCTCCTGGCGCGCATGCGCGCGCGCATGCGCGCGGGCATGGCCTCGCCGTGGGACTCGCGGATCTCGCGGCCGGTGTAGTGCATGAACACGTCGTCGAGCGTCGGCTCGTGCACGTGCACATCCAGGACCGGCACGCCGACAGCCTGGATCAGCGGCGCGACCGCCGACTCGCCGTGCTCGACGAACACCCGCACCCCGGCCCCGGCGCCGCCGGCCTGCACCCTGTAACCGTCGCGTTCGAGCGCGGCGAGGGCCACCACGTCGTCGGTGGTCCGTAGGTCGACCGTGTCGGCGCCGATCTCCGCCTTCAGCGCCTGCGGCGTGTCGAGCGCGACGAGGTTGCCGTGGTCGATGATCGCGATGCGGTCGGCGTACTCGGCCTCGTCCATGTAGTGCGTGGTGAGGAAGACCGTGATGCTCGCCTGCTCGCGCAGCCGCAGCACGTCCTCCCACATCAATGCGCGTGTCTGAGGGTCCAGACCGACGGTGGGCTCGTCCAGGAACAGGACCCGGGGGACGTGCATGAGCGCCCGGGCGATCTCCAGGCGACGAGCCATCCCCCCGGAGAACTCCGATACGAGGTCATAGCGCCGGTCGCTCAGGTCGACGAGCTCGAGCACACGCGCGATGCGCTCGTTCACCTGGTCAGCTTGGAACGCGGTAGAGAACCGCGTGGAAACGGAGGTTCTCCTGTGCTGTCAGCCTGTCGTCGAGCGTAGGCTCCTGGAAGACCAGGCCGATGTGGCGTCGCACCGCCTTCGGCCGTGCCGCAACGTCAAACCCGGCGATCGTGACGCGCCCGGACGTCGGCCGCAGGAGCGTGCACAGCATGTTGATCGTCGTCGACTTCCCAGCGCCGTTAGGACCCAGGAACGCGAACACCTCGCCCTCACGGACGTCGAAGCTGATCCCGTCGACCGCCGTGAGCTCGCCGAAGCGTCTCGTCAGGTCGCGGACCTCGATCACGTTGGGAGGCGACGCCAGGGCGGCGACCTCCGGGGTCGCTTCGCGGGTGACGGTGGAGGGCATGCAACGTATCCTCGCTGCCGCACCGCCGTCCTTCATCGGTACAGGCAGCGGATTGGGTGTCCGTACTTTCCGGCACACGGGAGCGAACAATTCGGGGAGACCACGGGCGCTTCGTCGCGTGCATGGTGTGGGGTAGTACTGAGAGCGATGTGGCTGAGCGCTGATGCCGGGAAGGTCGGGCCGCAGTAGCGTCCCCCGCTGGAAAGCTGCCGCGGAGGAACACCCAAGCACACCCGTCCCAGTCGGCCATAGGGAGTCGCCAATGAGCATCATCGAGCACGTTCACGCCCGCCAGATCTTGGACAGTCGTGGTAACCCCACGATCGAGGTCGACGTCGGGCTGGCGTCCGGGGCCGTGGGTCGGGCGGCCGTGCCGTCGGGTGCGTCCACCGGCACGCGCGAGGCGCTGGAGTTGCGCGACGGCGGGGACGCCTTCGGCGGAAAAGGGGTCACGCTGGCCGTCGAGCACGTCAATCGGGAGATCGCCCACGCTGTACTTGGCCGGGAGGCCGAGGATCAGGCGGGATTGGATCGCGTGCTGATCGATCTCGACGGAACGGCGGACAAGTCCAGGCTGGGCGCCAACGCGATTCTCGGCGTATCGCTCGCGGTCGTGCGGGCCGCCGCCGTGGACCGCGGCCTGCCGCTCTGGCGCCATCTGGGCGGCGAGCAGGCATGCCTGCTGCCCGTGCCGATGATGAACATCCTCAACGGCGGGGCGCACGCGGACAACTCGGTGGACTTCCAGGAGTTCATGATCGCCCCCGTGGGCGCGGAGAGCTTCGCGCAGGCGCTCAGGGTGGGGTCTGAGGTCTACCACCAGCTCCAGCGCACCCTCCGTGAGCGGGGGTTGAGCACGGGCGTCGGCGACGAGGGCGGCTTCGCACCGGATCTCGGCTCCAACGAGGCTGCGTTGGAGCTGCTCGTGGCGGCGATCGGGGCGGCCGGCCATCGGGCGGGCGAGGACGTGGCGATCTGTATGGACCCCGCGACAAGCGAGCTCTTCCACGACGGGCGCTACGAGCTCGCCGGCGAGGGCCGCAGCCTCTCCTCGGTGGAGCTGGTCGAGATGTGGGTGGGCTTGGCGGAGCGCTATCCAATCCTGATGCTCGAGGACGGAATGGCCGAGGGAGACTGGGACGGGTGGAAGCAACTGACCGATCGCCTCGGCGACCGCGTGCAGCTCGTGGGCGATGACATCTTCGTGACCAATCCGACGATCCTGCGCAAGGGCATCGAGCGCGGGGTCGCCAACTCGATCCTGATCAAGCTCAACCAGATCGGCACCGTGACCGAGACGCTGAACACGATCGCGATCGCGCGCGAGGCCGGCTATCGGGCCGTGATCTCACACCGATCGGGCGAGACCGAGGACTCCTCCATCGCCGACCTCGCGGTCGCCACCGGCGTCGGGCAGATCAAGACCGGGGCGCCCGCGCGGGGTGAGCGTGTGGCCAAGTACAATCAGCTGCTGCGCATCGAGGAGGAACTGGGCGAGCGCGCCCGCTACGCCGGCCGGGAGGCCGTCGCGGTCGGAGCTTAGAGCCGCCCAGCAGGACTCGCCTGCGGGCAACCACGTAGACCGGTTGTGGCGCACCCACGATGCCCCGGAGGACCATCGGTTCTAGGCTGCTCATCCAGATGCTTGAGATGCATACACTCAACGACACACCCGCTAGTGTTCGCAGCACCAAAGCTCGGAGGGGGTCCGCTCCACAATGGTTGTGTTGATCGTCGTCATCGTCATCGTCGTGCTTCTCCTCCTCGGCTTTTGGGGCGGTTACAACAGCCTCGTCAAGAAGCGCAACCGAACCCAGGAGGCGTGGTCTGAGATCGATGTCGAGCTCAAGCGCCGGCACGATCTGATCCCCAACCTGGTCTCGACGGTGCAGGGCTACGCCGCCCACGAGAAGGGCACCTTCGAAGCGGTGACGCAGGCACGGGCCAACGCGGTCACCGCCGGCGCAACGGGCGATCCCGCCAAGATCGCACCTGCAGAGAACCAGCTGTCGGGGGCGCTGCGCTCGCTGTTCGCGGTCGCCGAGAACTACCCGCAGCTACGGGCGGTCGAGAGCTTCCTGCAGCTGCAAGAGACGCTGACCGCCACAGAGGACAAGGTCGAGTACGCCCGCCGCTACTACAACAGCAGCGCTCGCGACTACAACATCGCGCTGCAGTCGTTTCCCCGTAACGTGATCGCCGGGCCGTTCGGCTTTAAGGCGGTGGCGTTCTTCGGCGCCGACGAGGAGGACCGCGCCGTGCCTCAGGTGAGCTTCCCCGGTTCTGGCCCGGAGGGCGTGGCCGGCCCGGCGCCTGTGCCTGCCGCCGGCCCCGAGGGCCCGCCGCCCGCCGGTGGCACCCAGGGCCCGCCCGCCGCCTGAGAGGCCACCGGGTGGACTGGCGGGCCGGTCAGACAGACTGGCCCGAGGCGATCTTTTCAAGCTCGGCGATCCGCTCCTCGATCGGCGGGTGGGTGTCGTAGAGGCGGTGATACCACTTCTCGTGGTGCTGCAACGGGTCGTCGATGCACATCGCCGCGGTGGCATGGTTCATGTTCTTGAACGGCTTGTCGTTCTGCTGCAGCTTCTTCAGCGCGCTCAGCAACCCGGCAGGGTTGCGGGTCAGCTCCACACCGCTGACGTCGGCCAACGACTCGCGCCGGCGTGAGAGCGCCAGGCGCATGAGCGGGCCGAAGATGAAGCCGACCACGGCGAGCAGCGTGCCGGCGGCGAAGAGCACGAGCATGATCTGGCCGCCGTTCCTGCCGCCGCCTCTGGCAAAGAACACGCTCCGCCACAGGATGCTGGCCAGCAGCGCGGCCATGCCGATCATGGTTCCCACCACGAGCAGCAGACGTATGTCGTGGTTCTTGATGTGGCTCATCTCGTGGCCGGCCACACCTTCGAGCTCCTCGCGGTTCATGATCGCGAGCAGTCCCGTGGTGAAGGTGACGGCTGCCTTCTCCGGGCTGACCCCGGTGGCAAAGGCGTTGGGCGAGGGGTCGTCGATCACATAGACCGCTGGCTTGGGGATTCCCTCACCGATCGCCAGGGCCTCCACCAGGTTATGCAGCTGCTGGTAGTGGGTTGGGTCGGCCGGCTGCGCCCCTGAAACCCGAAGCACCAACCCCGCCCCGGCGTTCAGGGAGTAGACGATCCCGCCAACGGCCAGGACGGCGCAGATCGCGATCCCGACGATGACCGGGGACCAGCCATAGCTGGTCTGTGCGGCACTTTCAATGCCGGGGTTGACCGCGGGGTGAGCAACGGCTTTGAAAAGGAAGCCCAAGGCAGCTCCGATCGCCAGCCAGATCACGAAGAACGCGACGATGACGATGACGCTGCGTCGCTTGTTGCTGGCGATCTCGCTGTACACGCGCCGAATCCTATGGCACGGTAGGTATCCCGACCCGGGAGCAGCCAGTCAACTGAATCTCTCTGCACGGGGTAGCGTTCTGTCGCGCCGCTGAGTAGAAAAGCACGAGAGGTGTGATATGGACTGTTAGTAAATAGCCGGTCGAGAGAGGAGACACGATGGCCCGAGCAGTGCGTTTCGACCGCTATGGAGACCGCGACGTCCTCTACATCGCTGACGTTGAGGTTCCGGTGCCGCCGGCCGGCGAGGTCCTCGTCGAGGTTCGCGCGGCCGGGATCAACCCGGGCGAGGCGGCAATCCGGACCGGTGCGTTGGAGGAGCGTTTCCCGGCAACGTTTCCGTCGGGCGAGGGCAGTGACTTGGCCGGCGTCGTCAGCGCCGTCGGCGACGGGGTTAGGGAGCTCGCGGTCGGCGACGAGGTGCTCGGCTGGTCGTGGCGACGATCAAGCCACGCCGAGTATGTCGTGGTTTCGGTCACGCAGCTGATCCCCAAGCCAGCCAACCTGAGCTGGGAGGTTGCCGGCTCACTCTACGTCGTCGCGTGCACCGCGTACGCCGCCGTGCGGGCCGTCAGCGCCGATCATGGCGACACGGTCGCGGTATCGGCGGCAGCCGGCGGGGTCGGCACCGTCGTCGTCCAACTGCTGCGGATAAAGGGCACGACCGTGCTCGGCATCGCGTCGCAGAGCAATCACGACTGGCTCACCGCGCACGGCGCCATCCCGGTCTCCTACGGCGAGGGGCTCGCCGAGCGCCTTCAGGCCGCCGCGCCGAACGGCATCGATGCCTTCATCGACCTCTTCGGGTCGGACTACGTGCAGCTGGCCGTTGATCTCGGGGTCAAACCCGACCGGATCGAGACGATCATCTCGCGCGAGAAGGCCCAAGAGCTCGGGACGAAGGCGCAGGGAAGCGTGGACGCCTCCACGACCGACGTGCTAGCGGAGATGGCCGAGCTCGTCGCCTCAGGAGGAATCGAGATCCCAATCGCCGCGACCTACCCACTGGAGAACGTCCGCGACGCCTTCGCCCAGCTCGAAGAACGACACACCCACGGCAAGATCGTCCTGATCCCGTAGCGGCTGCCAGATACGACAGGACCATCTTTCGATGACCTCGCTGTCGCTACCCCCAACAACCCGGTTACTCGCCGAGCATTGCGGGCGCCTCAGCGCCTCCGAGTCCGCTCCTTACAATCTAAGGACGAGCACCGGGGCCTGGCGAGCGGCAAGGTGAGCGCTTTCGCTTCGCCCGGTGCAAGCGGGCGTATACCGGTCGTCAGTCGGTGCTGCCGGAAGTCGTCCAATGCGCTAGTGAGCGTGGCCGATGCTCAGACGCCCGCTCAGTCGGGGGAAGCACAAGCGCCAGTGGCGGGCCGTGCCCATAGACACAGGCCACTATTCGGCTATCAGATCTCCTCGACCGAGCCAGCGCGCATCAGTCGCACCGGTCTCTTGGCCGCGCGCACCGGGACGGCTGGCACGGGCCCTTGACGTGGGTAGCTCGTGCTAACCCGGGTTCGTGGCCGCGACGATCCAGACGGACCCGCGGCCGACTATGGAGCCATCGGGCTTCTGCCAGGTGGCGTAGTGGTCCCTCAGAGCCTCGGCAATCTCGGCCCGACGGCTCTCCCCGTACTCGCCGTTCAGGCGGATCAGCTCGGCGCCGGGCCCGATCGCGAGCAGCGCGTCGATCGCCTCGTCCATGTCCGCGCCCATGAAGTAGTCGAAGTCGCGCTGATGCAACTCGATCCCCTCGAACCCGGCGGCCTCGAGCATCCCGCGGGTGGTCTCGGGGTTACCGAGCGAGAATGGCCCGGGCCCACAGGTGTCGGCCTCATACTCTTCAGGGCGCGAGAGGAACCGCTGCACGACCTGCTCGGTCTGCGCCCACAACGGGCTATCGGCCTTGCGCCGCCAGCAGACCTTGGCGAGCCTACCGCCGGGCTTCAGCGCACCGCGGATCGCGCGCATAGCCGGGACCGGTGCTGCGAAGAACTGCGTCCCCATGCGCGAGAAGGCGTAGTCGTAGATGGGATCCCACGCAGCCGTCTGCGCATCGGCGACTTCGAACGCAACGTTCTCGACACCAGCCTCGACGGCCTCGCGACGGGCGTCCTCTATGAACCGCGGCGAGGAATCAATGCCGAGCGCAAAGCCTCTCGGTCCGACGAGCTCAGCCAGCTGCTGAGTCGTCTCGCCGAAGCCGCACCCGATGTCGATGCAGCACCCACGCTCGGGCGGCGCAAAGAGCTCGAAGACGTCCTCGGTGACCTCTGCCAGCGCGCCCACGAACACCTTGCGGTTCGACTTCCACCGCTCATACAGGACCGTGTCCCACGCACGCACCGCTTCCTCGTTGGCGACCGCCACCGCACCCGCGCCCTGCTGTTGCGTCATCACGCTCGTGTCCCCACTGTGAGCAGGTACTCCATCTCAAAGCGCGCTTGGTCGGCGCTGCCGAGGTTCCACTCCTCGCAGAATCTGTCCAGTGCCTCGTCGAACTCTGCCTCGCGGCCGTTCTGACGTGCGTTGGCTTGAGCGGCGATCGTCGGTCCATAGCGCGCCTTGAAGTGCTCGCCGAAGTCGCGCGGCTGCTCGAACGCCGTGACCTCCAGCACATCCCGCTTCAGCGTGCGAGAGTCAACGCGAGTGGCGAACAGCTCGCTCAGATGCTCCTCGCTGCCCCACAGCGGCGGCGGTTGAACACCCGGTGGCGGCGCGGGAACGAATGGTCCCATCGTCCTAAACAACACGCCGACGAGGCCCTCGGGGGTCCAACTCAGTAGCCCGATCGTTCCCCCCGGACGGCACACACGGAGGAGCTCATCGGCAGTGTCCTGGTGATGGGGAGCGAACATAGCGCCGATCGAGGAGATCACCACGTCGAAGGACTCATCCTCGAACGGGAGGTGCTCGGCGTCAGCCTGAACCCAGTCGAGTGTCAGTCCTTCGCTCTCCGCGCGGGCAAGGCCCGCATCGAGCAACTCGGGTGTCAGGTCGCTGGCGGTGACCTGGGCGCCGGCCTTTGCCGCGGGTATCGACGCGTTGCCGGTACCGGCCGCCACATCCAGGACCACCTTGCCTGGGCCGATGCCGCACGCCTCTATGAGCCGAGGCCCCAACGGAAGCAAGAACGTCTCGACCATATCCGGGTAATCACCCGATGCCCACATCGCGCGATGACGCGCCTTCAGCTCTGAATCCTGCGCAGTATCCGACAAGATAACCCCCCTTCGTAGACCGTCGATCGTACTTCGCCTCCGCACCCGCGTCAAAGCGCTCCATCAGTCGCCGGTCGATGGATCGATAACCGTGGAGACCATGGATATGCGGTTCGCGGGGAAGCCGCCGCAGCGAGCGTGCTCGAGCAGGATGTCCTCGTCGGGGGCGACGTAGACGCAGTAGATCTTGTCGTCTGTCACATAGCTCGTTAGCCAGCGGATCTCTGGGCCGAGCTCGCCGATCACCTTGTTCGATGTCGCCGATATTCCCTGCAGCTCCTCCGCGCTGAGGTTCCCGGCCCCGGGAAGCTCGCGCTCGATCACGTACTTGGGCATTGTTTCCTCCTGTCGTTGACCTGCGCTAACATACTGATGGTACCCATCATGCATACTCTCAGTACGAATGTCAAGAGCAAGAAGGCAAAACAGGGCGCGGCGACCCGCCAGGCGCTGCTGGATGCGGCCTGCGCGCTGTTCGGCGAGCGCGGCTACAGCGCGACCTCGATCGACGATGTCGCGCATGCCGCGAACGTCACGAAGGGAGCCTTCTATCACCACTACGACGGCAAGCAAGAGCTGTTCGCCGCCGTCTACGAACAGGTCAAGCGCGAAGTCTCAGAACGCGCCGCGACGGCGTTCCTGGAGCCCGACCCATGGGAGAAGCTGTACGCCGGATGCCACGCGATGCTCGACGCCCACCTCGATCCTCCGGTCCAACGTATCCTGCTCCACGACGCACAGGCGGTACTCGACGCAGACACGATCCGCCGCGTCGAAAACCGCTACGGCGCAGTCGTACTGCGCGGCGCACTACGCAGCGCGATCCGCGCCGGAGTCGTCCAACCCCTCCCGCTCAAGACCCTCGCACTCATGCTCACCGGCGCGATCATCGAAGGATGCATGGCCATCGCCGACGCCGAGGACCCCAACCAAGCACGAGCAGACGTCGGCAACGTCCTCGCCACCCTCCTCGAAGGACTCAGACCACACACGCCGTGAACGACACTAGCCACTGCCACATCCCGATCCTGCCATCCACCCGCAGCACATGCTCCGATCCGCTCCACGCGCGCGAGACGACGCCACGAGACTGCTCCTTCGTCATCGAAACGGAAGCCTCGGCGACCCTCCTGCTCGGGACGACATGGAGCATTCTGTGCTTCGGCCCGATCGCAGCTGTCGCTCTACGATCGCATGCGCCTTCTCCGCTGCGCCGTGCGAGTCCTCGTCGATCCCGTCCTCGTCAAGTGCTACACACGAGTGCTACCATCCAGGTATGGCCTCTCGTCACCCCCGCTTGGGCATCGAACGCGACCCCGAGATGGAGCGCGCGCTGACACTCACCCAACCATTGCTGGACCCGGCCGAGACACGCTCGGCGGCGGCGCAGATCCGCGCACTCACGCTGCGCGGCGCGCAGGCCGTGCTCACTGGCGCCGGTTCGGAGTCCAAACTGCAGGCCCGGCTCGCCGCGCGCTACGGAGCAAGACCCGCCCGAGGCAACCTGCTGAAACTCGACCTGCCACCCGGCCAGCCAGACCCCGCTGCACCCGCGTCTAAAGCATTGCAGTGGGTCCGCGGCGAGTGAACGCCGCCTACATCGACGCCTCCGCGCTCGTCAAGCTGTTCAAGGCAGAGCCCGAGACAGTCGCCCTGCGCGCAGCACTCAGCGACTGGCCGGTGCAAGTCGCCAGCGATCTGATTCGTGTCGAGGCCATCTGCACTGCGAGACGCCTCGGCGACGAGGACACCCTGCGGCGCGCCAATGACGCCCTCGAAGGAATCAACCTGATTCCATTGACGCCAGAGATCGTCGAGCTCGCCACCAACGCATACACACCAACACTACGAGCAATGGACGCAATCCACCTCGCCACGGCCCTCACCATGCGCGAGGACCTCGGCGCGATGTTCGTCTACGACACAGACCTGCACGCCGCCGCGCAGGCTCACGACCTCAACCCCCTCGCGCCACAGTGAGCCTCCCATGAGCCCCACTTTCCCGATACCACTCCGCTGACCAAGCCGACGGGGAGACTCGAACTCCCGACCCCCACTTTACGAGAGTGGTGCTCTACCAGCTGAGCTACGTCGGCGCGGGTACCGATGCTATCGCCGCCGCCGCGGCGCCGGGAGTCCCCCACAGGTCCGCGAGCTCCGCCAGCAGCGAGTCGCCGTGCTTCTCGCAGAACGCGGGGCCGATGCCGTGTACGGCCAGCAGCTCGTCGATGTTGGTGGGGCGGGCGCGGAGGATGTGTTCGAGCACGGCGTTGGAGGCGACCCGGAACGCGGGCAGGCCCTCGGCGCGGGACCAGCGCCACTGGCGCAGACGCTCGAACTCGCGCTCGTCGACGGGCTCCTGCACCGCCTCGACGTCCGCGACCGACGCGCCGCCCCTGCCGCCCCTGCCGCCCCCCGCGGCGCCGCCGGACATCCCCGCGGCCGAGCGCGCCGGGGAGGAGCCGGTGCGAGCGGCGCCCGAGCGCGAGGATCGCCGTGGGGATGAGACGGGAGCGGCGAACAGGGCCCGCGCGAGGGTCGGGTCGGGGGAGCAGACGTCACAGCAGCGTCCGGAGGGTGTACCGGGGGAGGAGTCGCCGAAGTGGTCGAGGATCTGCCGCGGCGCACAGCCGGACGTGGGCGGACATGTAGCGCTCGATCGAGCTGTATGACTCCCAGCCGCGGTTCTTGGCGCGCCTTGATCGCCGCGTGCGCCAGCCGCGGGCTGCCCTGGCCGGTGGGCGCGCGAGCAGCCCGTCGGGCGCCGCCGGGCGCTAGCTCGACCGCGCCGGCGCGCTCGGCGATGGAGAGGAGCACGCGGTGGCGCTCGTCGAGCTCGCCATGGCCGATCGTGGCTGATCGCCGTCTCGGGCGGCGCGTAGCGCAGGGAGGCGACATAGCGCTTGACGTCGTCGACGGTCGAGGTCGCGCTCGTTGTTGAAGCGGATCAGCCGGCCGAGGTCCATGCGCGCGGCGAGCAGCAGCGCGCGCGCGCGGATCACCGTCGCGGCCGCCGCGGCCGGCCTCCTGGTAGTAGGCCTCGAGGCTCGTGGGCAGCGCCCAGTGCGCGACGGTGCGCACGTCGCGCCTTGTCCACGCCCATGCCAAACGCGTTGGTGGCGACGACCACCTCGGCGCGCCGCTCCATGAACGCGCTCCTGGCTCTCGCGGCGCGCGTCGGGTGTCATGCCGGCGTGGTAGGCGGCGGTCGGCAATGCCGGCCTGGGAGATCATGCTCGCCACCTCGTCGGTGTCCTTGCGCGTGCCGCAGTACACGATCGCCGGCCGCGAATCCCCGTCGCCGAGCGCGTACATGCAACGCCGCGCGCTTGCGCGCGACCGCGCCCTTGCCCTCGACGCTGACGACGTCGAACGTGAGGTTGGGGCGGTCGAAGCCGGAGCGCACCGAAACCCAATCGCGCAGGTCCAGCCGTGCGGCGATCTCCTCGGCGACTCGCGGCGTGGCGGTGGCGGTGGCGGCCATCACCGCGGGGCGTCCGCCCCCGTGCGGACCGCGTGAGCGATGCGATGGCGTCGTGCAGGCGCAGGTAGTCGGGGCGGAAGTCGTGGCCCCACTCGGCCACGCAGTGCGCCTCGTCGACCACGAACAGGTCCAGCCGCCGGGCCTGCAGCGCGCGTCTGAAGGCGCCTGAGGCGAAGCGCTCGGGCGCGGCGAGCACGAGCTGTGTCTGGCCGTATTCGATCTCGCGCAGCGCCTGCGCGTTGTGGCCGTCCTGCATGCCGGACGCGAGCATGGTGGAGCGCACGCCGGCCTCCTGCAGCGCTGCGCCACTGGTCGGCCATCAGCGCGATCAGCGGGCTGACGACCACCACGAGGCCTTCTCCTGCGAGCGCGGGCAGCTGGTAGCAGAGCGACTTGCCGCCGCCGGTGGGCATCACCACGAGCGAGTCGCGCCCCTCCAGGGCGGCCTGCACCGCCTCGCGTTGTCCGGGCCTGAAGGCGTCCAGGCCAAACCGCTCAGCAACTGTCTGGGGTGGGCCATCGCCTCGAGTATCGGCACTGTCGGAGGGGATGCCGCGGCGGCTGCACGGGTATGCCGAGACCGAGCGCCGTGGCAAGTCCAAGGGCCTATCCCAAAAGGGACGTGCGGCTGGGGCGTTCTAGGGTCGAGCGGAGCGCGGACGCAAGGGCGAGGCATGGTGGTGCCTTCGTGCCCCCAAACGCCATGGCCGCTCAGACGTGCGGGCCTTGCAGGGATAGCTTAAAGTCGCGACCGCCGCGCGCGCGCGCGAGTCGGAGCGCTCGCAACATCGGTCCTGCTGAGCGGACGTGCGCGGCCGGCGTCGCTCAGCGCCGCTGCCAGACGACCCGGGCGCCGGCGGTGGGCACGAGCGTGATCGCCCGCCTGACGAATCCACTCGCCGCGGCGAAAGCGCTGTACCGCGGGCGCATGGGGTCCAGCTCGCGCAGCATGGTCTGCAGCATAAGCCTCATCTCCAGCTCGCAAACGACGCGCCGATGCAGCGGCGGATGCCTCCGCCGAAGGGGATCCAGGAGAAGGTCTCGGGCGCGTTCTCGAGAAAGCGCTCCGGGCGGAACTCGCTCGGGCCGCTCGTAAACGCGCGGGTTGCGGTTGGTGAGGTAGATCGACGGGGTCACGCGCGTGCCCGTCGGGAGCGCGTAGCCGCCGACGTCCATCGGCTCTTGCAGCACGCGCGCCACGATCGGCACCACCGGGCCGCACGCGCAGGGTCTCGTGTGATGACGGCCAGCATGTACTCGTCGCCTTCGCCCGCGTCGATCTCGGACATGCAGCCGCTGCAGCGCGTCGGGGTGGCGGACGAGGCGCTCGATCGCCCACGCCACCGCGGTCGCGGTCGTCTCGTGACCGGCGAGCAGCAGCGAGACGAGCTCGTCGCGCAGTTCGGCGTCGGTCATCGCCTCGCCGTCCTCGTCGCTGGCCTGCAGCAGCAGCGAGAGGATGTCGCTCGCGCTGCGCGAGGTCGCTCTGCGCGCGCCGGCGCGCGATCTCGTCGTAGATCAGCGCGTCCAGCCGGTCCAGCGCCCGTCCGAGCGTCCCCCGTCGGGCGCTCGCGTGCTGGGCGGCTCAGCAGCGAAGCGCAGCACGCCAGCGTGCGCGTCGGATCGAGCAGCTCGCCGATCGCGGCCCGCAGCGGTCGCCCATGCGCTCGGCCTCCACGCCGAACACCGCGCGCAGGATCACCTCGAGCGTGATCTTGCGCGTGCGCTCCAGCATGCGCATCGGCGCTCCAGCGGCCAGCCGGCCATGTCGCGCTGCGTCGCCTGCGACGATCGTGTCCTCGTACTCGCGCATCCGCTCGCCGTGAAACGGCGGCAGCAGCAGCTTGCGCTGGCGCATGTGCTCTGGCCCGGTCGAGCACGATCACCGAGCTCGGCCCCAGGACCGGCGATCGGCGAGTGCCCGCGGCCGAGGGCGCGATCTCTGGCGGGGCCGTGAAGAGCGTCTTGACGGCCTCTGGGTCGCTGATCATCACGAGCTCGCGCCCGCTCGGCGAGAACGTCAGCGTGAACGTCTCGCCCAGCCGCCCGGCGCAGCGGTCCATCAGCGCGTCGGCGCGAGCCGCCCAGGCGAGCGTCTGCACGACCGCCGGCATCCTCGGCCCGGGCGGCAGCCCGCGCGGCGGCGGGGGCTGATCCGCCGACGCCTACGGGTGCGCGGTGCGCTGATCGTACTTGCCATGCCTTCGCGAAGGCCCGCAGACGCGACGGTGCGCGATCAGCGGGGTGCCGTATGTCCGCGCGGCGCGGCGTGCCGGAGCCCGGCCGCCGGCGATCGCGACTCCACCGCGCTCGGTGCTCGCCCAGCGCCGAAGCCACGCGCGCCCGCGCCTGCTCGACCTCCTGCGGCGAGAGCGTCGCGTCGCGCCTCGCCAGGTACCCGAGCAGCATTCGCGCCGGCAGCACGCGCACGCCCTTGCGCCGCGCCAGCGGGCGGTCCACCCAGGCGCGGCTGTAGACGATCAGCGGCTCGACCGCGAGGCCCGTCACGGCTGCGATCGCCTGCTGCTGGGCGTGGGCCTGGCGCAGCGTCGCGCCGTGGACGCGCGCCACGCGCACGGGGCCGGGATGGCTCTTGGTCTCGACCGTGAACACGCCCGCCGGGCCGATCAGGATGTGGTCGACGTTGCCGTGTCCGAGGCTCGCGTCGTGGATCACGCGCCAGCCGCCGCCCGCCAGGCCGTCCAAGCAGGCTGCCGACCTGCTCCTCGCCCGTGGCGCCGCGGTCGTGTCGCTCGACGAGCGGCAGCACATAGCGCGAGACGACGAAGATCGCCGCCAGCAGCGCGACCTCCGAGCCGAGGAAGCGCACGTCGTGCAGCCCGAACGTCCGTCCGAGCAGCGCCGTGCGACGGCGAGCACGCCGAGCGCGACGAGCGTGCGAAGGCGCAGTCGCTCGACCATGGCGCGCGCGTGCTGCCCGGCCGTCCGCCGGGTTGGATCTCGGCCCGCGTGATGTCCATCTAGATGCCCTCATCGCCGTTTGACGCGTCTCCCCTCTACATCGGCCCAGCCGTCCGGTCTGATCGCCCCGGCGGACTGTTGAGCAAGCGCCGCCGTTTCGCGCAAATACCGGCAAATTCCCGGAGAAAGCGTGGAAGCTCGGGCCTACTTCTAAAGCCGCCGACCCGGTCCGTCGAAGCCAGGGACAGATCGCGCTCAATCGTCCTCGCTCGATCGAGCAAGGACGCTCCCATGACCGACGCATCCCGCCCATACACGCTCCCCCTCCGACGTCTGCCTGCTGCTGCGCGCCACGCCGAGCAGCACTGGCTGAGCCGCGAGGTCGACCCCGTCCTGCGCGAGCTCGAGCAGCGCCGACGAGCCCGAGGAGCAGCTCGGCGCGGCGCTCGCCTACCTGGAGGTCGTCTGGATCGAGGCCTGCCGGCGCGCGATCGAGACCGACGCGGCGTTCGCGCAGCTCGATGCGGCCGCCGCGGCACAGGGCAGCCTGCCCGGCAAGGCGCGCGCCTACCACGCGCGCCGTGCGCGCGCTGCGCGAGCGCCTCGCCCGGCACGTCGCCGCGCTCGATCGCCAGCCGACGTCGAGCCGGCGGCGAGCCGTGGCCGACGCGCTGTCTCACGAACAGGCGCGCCACGAAGCCGATCGCATACGCTCCGGCCGGTGGCGCCCCGGTTCGACCTCCAGTCGCATTCGACCCACTCCGACGGCTCGCTGAGCGCCGCGGAGGTCGTGCAACGCGCCGCCGCGGCCGGCGTGGAGCTGCTCGCGCTGACCGACCACGACACCGTCGACGGCGTCTCCGAGGCGCATCGTCGCCGGCGAGCGCTGGGCGTGCAGGTCGTGCCCGCGGTCGAGATCTCGGTCGATCGACGACCGCGCGGCGCCCGAGCGCCCCGCGAACTGCACATCCTCGGCTACCGCATCGACCACGCCGACGCCGCCTTCGCGCGCGCGCCTCGCCGACTTCCTCGCCGACCGCGAGCAGCGCACGCTGCGCATGGCCGCCGCGCTGCGCGAGGCTCGGCTTCGAGCTCGACGAACGCCGAGATCTCGCGCGCGCGTCGCCGACGGCCAGCCGATCGGCCGCCCCCATCTGGCCGAGGCCGTGCTCGCCGCGCCCGCCAACGCCGCGCGCCTGCAGGCCGAGCAGATCGACGACGTCGGCTCGCTGATCCGCGCCTACCTGATCGAGGGCCGCCCCGCCTTCCGCCTGCGCCAGACGCCCACGGTCGCTCGAGGCGGTCGACGCGATCCACGCCGCCGGCGGCGTCGCCGTCTGGGCGCACCCCTTCTGGGACATCGCCGACGCCGCCGAGGTGCTCGCCAGCATCGACCGCTTCCGCGCGCTCGGCATCGACGGCGTCGAGGCCTTCTACGTCACGCACACGCGCGAGCAGACCGAGCTGCTGGCCCACCGCTGCGCGAGCTCGACCTGCTCACCACCGGCTCCGCCGACTTCCACGGCCCCGACAACCGCCTCTTCTCGCGCTTCCTCGCCTTCGAGACCTACGGCCTCGAGCCCAACCTCGGGCCGATCGCTCAGCTCGCCGCTAGCAGCGCCTCCAGGCGGTAGGCGAGCGCCTCGAGCGCGAGCTCCTCGCGACACGTTCAGCGCGAGGCTCAGCCGCGTCGTCGCACACGAGCTCGATCGCCTCGCGCACGCGCACGCCGTCGCGCTCCGCGCGCGTCGCGCTCGAGCTCGGCGCGGCGGTCCAGCGCGTGGACCAGCTCGCCGCGCCCCCTCGCACACGCACAGCACGTCGCGCAGCCACAGCTCGGCCAGGCGCAGCGCCAGGTCCAGCTCGCCCGTGCGCGCGCGCCGCTCGCCGCGCCGCCGGGCGTCCTGCGCCTTCGCGCTCCAGCGCTTGCGCTCCTTGCCCGGCACCAGCTCCAGCTCGCGCTCGCAGCCGCTGCTCCGCCTCGCTCGCCGGCGCCCGCGCCCGCGGCCTGGGCGACCTCGAGCAGCTCCAGCCAGCGCCGCTCGCTCCGTCTCGCCCGCGAGCGCCGAGCGCACGAACGCCTCCGCGGCGGCCCGCAGCGCCTGCCCCTCTCGCTCGCCGAGCCGCTGCGCAAGGCGGCCGTCGCCGAGCGCCAGCCGCGCGCACGCGCGCGCGCGCTCGGGCTCCGCGCGCACTGCAGGCGATCGCGCGATCGCGCTCGCTCGGCAGCGGATCGAAGCGCACGTGCTGGCAGCGCGAGGCGACCGTCGCCAGCACGTCCTCGCGCGCGGTCGGTCAGCAGCAGCAGGTGCACGAACGACGGCGGCTCCTCGAGCGTCTTGAGCAGCCGGTTGGCCGCCTGGTCGTTCATCGTGTGCGCGCCCTCGATCACGAACACGCGCCGCGCGGACTCAAACGGCGTGCGCGTCGCGGCCGCCACGACCGGCTCGTCGATGTCGCTCACGAGCATTTCCGCCGCGCCGCTCGGCGCTCACCCAGGTCAGGTCCGGGTGCGTGCCCCGCGCGACCCGCTCGCGCCACCGCGCCTCGCCTCGCGCGCGCCGTCCGCGAGCAGCGCGGCGGCGAACGCGCGCGCGACGTCGCGCTTGCCGCTGCCCGCCGGACCGTGGAACAGGTAGGCGTGCGAGGGGCTGCCCCCGGGCGCGAGCGCCGGCCCGAGCACCGCGCGCGCGTGCGGGTGCGCCTCGATGCCGGGCAGCGACCTGCCGCTGGGTCGCCGGCGGAGGCGTGGCACGCCTGGCGCATCGTAGAGGCGCCGCGGGCGACGCGCGGCGTACCGTGCGCCCCGTGGCGCCGGCAGGCTGATCACGATCGAGGGCCTCGACGGCGCGGGCAAGTCCACGCTCGCCCGCGCGCTCGCCGACGAGCTCAGCGCGCGCGGGGTCGCCGTCGAGCTGCTGCGCGAGCCGGGCGGCGTGGAGCTGTCCGAGCGCATCCGCACGCTCGTCGCCGATCCCGCGCTGGCGTCATCGCCGCGCGCCGAGGCGCTGCTCTACGCCGCGGCGCGCGCCCAGCTCGTCGCACGAGCGCCTGCTCGCCGCTGCTGCGCGACGGCGCGCTCGTCCTGCTCGACCGCTTCGTCGACTCCTCGCTGGCCTACCAGGGCGCCGGACGCGAGCTCGGCGTCGAGGAGATCCGCGCGATCAACCTGCTTCGCCACCGGCGGCCTGCTGCCCGACCGCACGCTGCTGCTGCGCATCTCCCCCGCCGCCGGGCGCGCGCGCCAGCGACGTCCGCGCGCTGCCGCCCGACCGCCTGGAGCGCGAGGACGAGCGCCTTCTTCTCGCGCATCGCCGCCGCCTACGACGCAGCTCGCGCGCGCCGAGCCCGAGCGGATCCGCTGCTCGACGCCTCCCAGCCGCCCGACGCGCGTGCTCGCCGACGCGCTGCGCGCGATCGAGGACGTGCTATGAGCCTCGCCCTGTCCCGCCTGCCCACGAGGACTACCACTGCGACCGGGACGACGCTTCCCGACGCCCGCCTCGGCGAAAATCCCGCCGACTGCGACCGCTGCGACCGCCTCCACGTCGGCGCGCGTCCACGCCCGGGCGCTGGCCGTAAAGCCTTTGACTTCGACCGCGCACGCGCGTGCGCAGCGAGCCCGACGCACGTCTCCACCGGGGCCACGTCATCGCCGCGATCGCCGTCCTGCTGCTGCTCGCGCTGCGTCGTCTGGGCGGTCGCGCGCTCGCGCGCCTTCGAACCCCGCTGGCTGCGTCTCGCTGCGCCACGCGCTCGCCGAGGCCGGCTTTCGCGCGTCCGCCACATGGGCCGAATTCAGCGACTGGGCGCGGCTCGGGCAGCTAGCCCGGACGAGGGTCTGCGGGCGCGGCCTTCTAAAATGAGGGTGGTCCCGACCGCGGATTCTTTCCGTCCGGGCGTCGAGGATGATCCGGCCCGACAAACAGCTTTTGGTGAGCGTCGCGCGAGCCGGCCAGCAGAGGAGGAAGGCCGATGGACACGACCCCGCAGCCCACCATCTCCGAGCAGACCGCCCCCGGCGCGCGCGCTGTCGATCAGAGCGCTTCTTCACCTCCGCCGGACGCGCATCCCTTCGACGCCGTCGAGTGGGAGCTGCGCGACGCGCGCATCGGCCACGGCGACCGCGTCGCCTTCGAGCAGAAGGACGTCGAGTTCCCCAAGACCTGGTCGCAGAACGCGACGAACATCGTCGCCCAGAAGTACTTCCGCGGCCAGCTCGGCTCACCCCGAGCGCGAGCGCTCGGTCAAGCAGATGATCAGCCGCGTCGCCGGCACGATCGCCGGCTGGGGGCGCGAGCGGCGGCTACTTCGCCACCGACGAGGACGCGCGACGCCTTCGAGGCCGAGCTGACCCACATCCTGCTGCACCAGATGGCCGCGTTCAACTCGCCCGTCTGGTTCAACGTCGGCTTCGAGGAGAGCCCGCAGTGCTGCGCCTGCTTCATCCTCTCGGTCGAGGACACGATGGAGTCGATCCTCGACTGGAACACCAAGGAGGGGATGATCTTCCGCGGCGGCTCGGGCTCGGGCATCAACCTGTCGAACATCCGCGGCTCGATGGAGCCGCTGGCCAAGGGCGGCACCGCCTCCGGGCCCGTGTCGTTCATGCGCGGCGCCGACTCCTGGGCCGGCACGATCAAGTCCGGCGGCAAGACCCGCCGCGCGGCCAAGATGGTCGTGCTCGACGTCGACCACCCCGACATCCGCGAGTTCATCTGGTGCAAGGCCAAGGAGGAGGACAAGGCGCAGGCGCTGCGCGACGCGGGCTTCGACATGTCGATCGACGGCGACGGGCTTCAAGTCGATCCAGTACCAGAACGCCAACAACTCGGTGCGCGTCACCGACGAGTTCATGCGGGCCGTCGAGGAGGACGGCGAGTGGCAGCCTGACCGCCCGCGCCACCGGCGAGCCGGTGGGCGAGGCCGTCCGCGCGCGCGAGCTGATGCGCGAGATCGCCGAGGCCGCCTGGCGCTGCGCCGACCCGGGCGTGCAGTACGACACGACGATCAACCGCTGGCACACCTGCCCCGAACACGGGCGCATCAACGCGTCGAACCCGTGCTCCGAGTACATGCACGTCGACGACTCCGCCTGCAACCTCGCCTCGCTGAACCTGATGAAGTTCCGCCGCGACGACGGCACCCTCGACGTCGAGTCCTTCGAGCACGCCGTCGACATCGTGCTGCTCGCGCAGGAGATCGTCGTCGGCCCCTCCAGCTACCCGACCGAGGAGATCGGCGCCAACGCGCGCGCCTTCCGCCAGCTCGGCCTCGGCTACGCCAACCTCGGCGCGTACCTGATGAGCAACGGCATGCCCTACGACTCCGACGCCGGCCGCGCCGCCGCGGCGGCGATCACCGCGCTGATGACCGGACGCGCCTACCGCGAGTCCGCGCGCGTCGCCGGCGCGCTCGGCCCGTACGAGCGCTACGCAGAGAACCGCGCGGCGCACAACCGCGTGATGCGCGATGCACCGCGACGCCGCCCACGCGATCGCCGAGGACACGCTGCGCGGACACCGAGCTGCTCGCGGCCGCGCGGCGCTCATGGGACGAGGCGGTCGAGCTCGGCGAGCGCACGGCTACCGCAACGCGCAGGCGACCGTGCTCGCGCCGACCGGCACGATCAGCTTCCTGATGGACTGCGACACGACCGGCGTCGAGCCCGACTTCTCGCTGGTCAAGTTCAAGAAGCTGGTCGGCGGCGGGCAGATGACGATCGTCAACCGCACCGTGCCGCTCGCGCTGCAGACGCTCGGCTACTCCGAGCAGCAGGTCGAGCAGATCGAGGCGCACCTCGCCGAGCACGGCACGATCATCGGCGCGCCCGGCCTGCACGACGAGCACCTGCCCGTGTTCGACGTGGCCGTCGGCGAGCGCGCGATCTCGCACATGGGCCACATCAAGATGATGGGCGCCGTCCAGCCGTTCATCTCGCGGCGCGATCTCGAAGACCGTGAACCTGCCCCAGGAGGCGACCGTCGAGGACATCGCCGACGCCTACACCCAGGCCTGGCGGCTCGGCGTCAAGGCGCTGGCGATCTACCGCGACGGCTCCAAGACCGCCCAGGCGCTGCGCACCGACGCGCAGCAGGGCGAGGACGACGAGGCTCCGCCCGCCGACGTCGACGCAGATCGTCGAGCAGGCCGTCGAGCAAGGCGCTCGCCGAGGCCGGCCCGCGACGCAAGCGCATGCCGCGCGAGCGCCAGTCGATCACGCACAAGTTCTCGATCGGCGGTCACGAGGGCTACATCACCGCCGGCATGTACGAGGACGGCACCGTCGGCGAGATCTTCCTCACCGACATCGGCAAGGAGGGCTCGACGCTGCGCGGCATGATGAACTCGTTCGCGACCGCGATCTCGATCGCGCTGCAGTACGGCGTGCCGCTGGAGACGCTCGTGCAGCAAGTTCAGCTACATGCGCTTCGAGCCCGAGGGGATCACGGGCAACCCCGAGATCCCGTTCGCCAAGTCGATGCCCGACTACATCATGCGCTGGCTCGCCTCGCGCTTCCTGGACGCCGACGTCCAGGAGGAGCTCGGCATCCTCACGCCAGGAGGTGCGCGCCCGCAAGGCCGCCCAGGAGGCGGCCCAGTCGCTGCGATCGCCTCCGACACCGCCGGCCCGAGCAACGGCCAGACGACCGCCCGCCGAGCGCTCGAGCGCCGGCGACCTCGGCGCCTCCGACGGCGCGCTCACAGACACGCCCCCGGTCGTCCCCGCCCGCCTGAAGGGCCTCGACCTCGGCCCGGCGTGCAGCCAGTGCGGAGGCATGATGCAGCGCACGGGCGTCTGTTACACCTGCTCCTCCTGCGGCAACAACACCGGCTGCGGCTGATCAGGCTGAGTAAGAAGCCGGGGGCGGCGGATCTTCGCTGATCCCTGCGATCTCGCTGAGCAGGGATTCGGGGCTGGTTCCTCCAAGGACGCGCAGGCGCGGGAGGCGGTAGGGGTCGCTGTCGGGTCCCGCCCAGCCCGGCACGACCGTCGTCGAGCCGGTGTAGCCCGCGGCCTGGACGGCCGCGATCACCGTCGCGTCGTAGTGCCCCGAGGGGTAGCAGAACCAGTTCACGGGGACGTCGTAGCGGCGCTGGACGACGCTGCGCGCGGTGGCGACCTGGTGGGCGAGCTGGGATGCATCGAGGGTGATCAGGTCGGCGTGGCTGAACCCCTGGCGTGTCGAGCTCCCAGCCGGCCGCGACCAGCCCTTTGATCTGCGCCTGGGAGAGCCGCCCTGGGAGGGGGGCAGGCCCGTGAGCTGGAGGTTCTCGTCACCGACCCAGCCCAGGCGCCGCAGCACGGGCAGGGCGTTGGTGTACTGGGACTGGTAGCCGTTGTCGAAGCTCGCGACGATCGGCTTCTGCCCCGACGGAATCGGCAGCGGTACGCCGCGCTTCCAGTGCGCCCACATCTGATCGAGCGTGATCGCGTGATACCCGGCGTTCGCCAGCGCCTGCATCTGCGCGGCGAATTCGCTCGCGGACACGTACAGCCCGGGGAACGGCGCCCCCGCCGGCGGCGGGTTTATCACGTGATACATCAGGATCGGCACCCGCTCGGTCCCGGGCCTGCCGGTGGCCACGCCCGTGACCGTGCTCCGCGGAGCGCCGGGGGCAGAAGCCGGCGGCCCGCCGGGGTGCGCGACACCGCGAGCGTGTGCGTGTGCGTGGACGAGGTTGGCCTGTACCGCCGGCCAGGAGCACCACCGCCGCCGCCACCGCCGCCACCACCACGGCTGCGAGCAGCAGGCTCAATCCGGCGAGCGTACGACGACGACGGCGCGCCAACTCCCTGCGACGGGCCTCGCGACGCGCCTGTCGTCGCTCGCTGTCCTCCATATGAGCCTACGTTCGGGTTCAAACGCTTCTTCAGTGCACTCGCCGCGGAGAACTTCGCCGCCTTGCTGGCGGCGATGTTGATCGTCTCGCCGGTGGACGGGTTGCGTCCCTGGCGAGCCGCGCGGTGGCTGACGCTGAACTTGCCGAAGCCGGCCAGCGCGACCTCACCCCCAGCGGCCAGCTCGTCGGTGACGACCTCGATCGCTGCCTCCAGGGCCTCACGGGCATGGCTGGCGGCCAGTCCGGTCTTCTCCGCGACCTTGTCGGCTAGCTCGTTCTTGGTCATAGCGCTCCCTTCTCGGGTGTCGTTGCTGATCGCAGGCTAACCGCTCGACAGGACGACGACGCCCGCCGGCGTCGGCCTCGTCGAAGCCCTAATTTCCGGGAACTTGAGCGGTCGCGCCGGCTACCGAGCGACCCGCCACGGGCGCGCTGGGACTCCGCGCGCTGCGGTGACCCCGCCGCACAGGCCGCCCACAGGGTCGCCAGCCAGGTCAGGGCGGCCAGGCAGACGTGCACCCATACGAGCTCGGTCGGCAGGTGCGTCTCGTACTGATCGAGCCCGACGGCGCCCTGCAGCGCGATCAGCACGCAGAGCACCGTCAGCGGGCGCCGCAGCACCGGACTGGCGGCACGACGGCGCGCGAGCCACCAGACGGCGAGCGCGGCCAGCCCGAACACGAACGCGATCTCGCCGTGGCGGTGGATGACGAAGTCCATCGTGCCGCGCCCGTCGAAGTCCAGGCGGTTGATCTTCTGCCCGGGTGATCCCCCCGCGTGCGGGCCCGCGGCGGTCGCGGCGGTCCCCGCGAAGATCGTCAGCGCGGCCAGCCCGACCAGCGCGCCCGCCGAGCAGCACGAGGCGTCCTGTCCCGGTCGGCTCGCGCTCCGCGGGCGCCTCCGCCGGCTCTTTCACCGCGCGCCAGACGAGCAGGACGGCGGGCACGAGGATCAGCATCGACAGCGCGAAGTGGGCCATCACCCAGCCGTAGTCGAGCGCGCCCCGCACGGTCAGACCCCCGAGCACCGCCTGGGCGACCACTCCGAGCGGAAGCAGCACGCTCAACCGCGCCAGATCGCGCCGGTAGGGGCGCCGGCGCAGCGCCCCTACCCACGCCAGGCCCGCCGCGATCGACACGGGGACGGTGATCAGCCGGTTGGAGAACTCGATCACCGCGTGGGTTCTCAGCGGCGGGTAGACGTTGCCGTAGCACTTCGGCCAAGTGGGGCAGCCGAGACCGGACCCGGTCAGCCGCACGGCGGCGCCCGTGAACACGATCACGGTGAGCGCGCCGAGGGCGACATACGCGAGGATCGCGAACTGGGCGGGGGTGAGGGTATAGCCGTCCGTGCGCTCGCGCAGGCGCTCCAGGGTGTGCGACATGGCGGTTAGTTTGCCAAGGCAGCGCCTGGGCGTGCGCTTGTGGGCGAGGAGCGTCGCCCCTCCGACGGCGCCGATGCCGGGTCGCGGTCGGCGAGGAGCGCCGAGACCCGCGAGTGTGCGCCTTACGCCTCGGCGAGCCAGCGCTCGGCGCCTGAGTCATGGAGTTCGCGCAGGATCTCCTCCAGGCCGCGCGTGAGAGTCCAGTCGGGATAGTCGCGCATGAACGGGCGCAGGTCGCTGATCCACCAGCGGTGATCGCCGATCCGCGGCTCCTCGCCGAGCGTCCAGTCGAGCTCGCGTCCGGCGATCCGCTGGCAGGACTCGATCGCCTCGAGCATCGAGCAGTTCGAGCGCGCCCGCCGCCGATGTTGTAGACCGCGCCGGCGCGGGGGGCGCGGTGGAAGGCCTCGAACGCGGCGACGAGGTCGGCGGAGTGGATGTTGTCGCGCACCTGCTGCCCGCCGTAGCCGAACACGGTGTAGGGCTCGCCGAGCACGGTGCAGCGCATCAGGTAGGACAGGAACCCGTGCAGCCGCGCGCCCGCGTGGTTGGGGCCGGTCAGGCAGCCGCCGCGAAAGCAGACCGTGGGCATGTCGAAGTAGCGCCCGTACTCCTGCACGAGCAGGTCGGCCGCGGCCTTGGAGACGCCGAACAGCGAGTGGGTGCTGCGGTCGATCGACATCGACGTGTCGATGCCCTCGTAGTAGGGGTGATCGGCGGGCAGCTCCAGGCGCCCCGGGAGCTCGATCAGCGGCAATGAGTTGGGGAGGTCGCCGTAGACCTTGTTGGTCGAGCAGAACACGAACGTCGCGTCGGGGGCGTTGATGCGGGCGGCCTCCAGCAGGTTGAGCGTGCCGAGCGCGTTGACGGCGAAGTCGGTGTGGGGGTCCGAGGCGGCCCAGTCGTGAGAGGGCTGGGCGGCGGTATGGATCACGAGCTCGATCGCGGGGGCGTGCTCGGCGAACACGCGCTCGATCGCGTCCCGGTCGCGGATGTCGAGCTCGAGCGAGACGAACTCGTCGGGGTGGCGCGCGCGCAGCGCGGCGGTCGTGCGCGCCGTGGACGCGTCGGGGCCGAAGAACCGGGCGCGCATGTCGTTCTCGATGCCGATCGTGGTGTAGCCGAGCTCGACGAAGCCGCGAGACCGACTCCGAGCCGATCAACCCGCCCGAGCCGGTGACTATCGCCGTGGGCATGCCGTCCCCGTCTCCGCCGCCATCGTGTTATTACTACGCCGCTCCCTGCCTCGCTTGTGTGTCGCCATGCCGATCGTGACCTCAGGCGCCGCCATAGACGAACGGCAGCTCGTCGGCGAGGACGCGCAGGCGCGGCGCGGCGCGGTCGCGCTCGGAGACGATCAACTCCGCGACGGGCAGCGGCCAGCGCACGCCGACGTCGGGATCGTCCCAGGCGATGCCCCGCTCGACGTCGGGGTCGTAGTAGGCGGTCTGCTTGTAGAGCACGTCGGCGACATCGCTGAGCACGCAGAAGCCGTGGGCGAAGCCGACCGGGACATACAGCTCGCGCAGCGTCTCGGAGTCGAGCTCGACGCCCTCCCACTGCCCGTATGAGGGCGAGCCGCGGCGCAGGTCGACGGCGACGTCGAGGATGCGCCCGCGCGCGCAGCGCACGAGCTTCGAGACGCCGGAGCCGACGTGGAAGTGCATGCCGCGCACGACACCGCGAACCGAGCGCGAGTGGTTGTCCTGAACGAAGTCCTCCGCGGCGGGGATGCCGGCGGACTCGTGCCAGGAGCGGCGGTAGGTCTCGACGAAGAACCCGCGCTCGTCGCCGTGCACGGCGGGCTCGATGACGGTCAGGCCGTCGAGGCGGCAGGGCAGGACGCGCATACGCGCCAGAGGGTATCCGCCCGGCGCGGGGGCGGGGCGGCGAGGACTAGTGGTGGTGCTTGT
The DNA here is from genome assembly GCA_963831995.1 of uncultured Solirubrobacterales bacterium. GTDB lineage: Bacteria > Actinomycetota > Thermoleophilia > Solirubrobacterales > Solirubrobacteraceae > Palsa-744. The sequence goes on from CAWHSI010000004.1 coordinate 81,806, forward strand.
GGCGATGCCCGGGCCGGGTGTGATCGATCACGATGCTCACGCTGGAGACGTTGCGCTCCTTGTCATAGGCGAGGAACGTCAGGATGTGCCGGCCGTAGGGGATGTGCTTGGCGCCCTGCCAGTCCAACGCGCCGGACAGGGTCGTCGGGAAGTCGGGGCCGTCGTAGTTGCGGATCAGTTTGCCGTCCCACTCGAGCCTGACCCGGAACACGCCCTCGGAGCTCGTCGCGGAGACGTCGATCGGCAGTGGACCGGAATAGCGCACGTGGTCGAGCGGCGAGGCCACCTTGATCTTCGGACCCGTGAACACGCCGCATGGTTCGGTCAGCGTGTCGCCTTCGTGGGCGTAAGCGTGCATCGCCGCGAACGACGGCTTGCGCGAGCCGTTTGCCCGCAGCAGCCCGGACGTGACGACTCCTTCGTCCTGCAACGGGAACCACAGCGCCACCTGCACGTAGGGGTCTTCGGCCAGGCAGTGGTAGGCCTGCCGCAGGTAGGTCGCCTGCTGTTCTTCGCTGACCCCTCCGGCCTTCTGTCCCGCCCAGGCGCCTTCCGAGCAGGTGGCTTCGGTGGTGCGCCAGCTCAGCTCGGTCATCCAGATCGGCTTGTCATCGCCGTTGGCGAGCATCACGGCGTGCACTTCGCGGTAGGCCAGGAACGAGTCAGGTATCAAGCGGTCTTCGGGACCGCGCAGGAAGTCGTAGGGCGAGAGGATGTTGCAGGCGGTGTCGGTGTGCACTCCGACCGCGTCGAAGGAGCCCTTGCCCCCGGCCGCGTAGACGCCTTCGAGGAACTGGTAGTCGTTGCCGGTGAGCCCACCCAGCACGACGGTGGCGCTCGGATCGGCGGCCTTGACGACCGGGTAGGTGGCTTGAGCAGTTGCGCGTAGGCTGCGGGGTTGGGCCCGCCGCTCCACCAGGTCGAGGAGTCCTCCTCGTTCCAGATCTCATACGCGCTCACGCGTGTTCCGAACCGCTGCGCGAGCGCGCCGACGAAGGCCGCATAGTCGTTCGGATTGGCAGGCGGCGCGTGTTCTTCGGCGGAGCCCGTCTCCCACTGCGGAGAGTCGACCACGTCGAGGATCACTTTCGTGCCGGCGGGCAGTTGCGCGAAGGACTGTTCATAGGCGGCCAGCGCGCTCGGGGCGATCGCGCCGGCGTGGGCTGCAGCAGCCGCCAGCTGACGAACATCCGCACCCAGTGCGTCCCCAACGCCCGCACACTCGGGCTCTGAGCGGCGCCCGAGGAGATGTTCACTCCCGCTTCCGCCGCCAGCGCACTCGAGGTCACGGAGCCGGCGACGGCGCCGATCGCCAGGAGACAGGCGAGACAGGCCACGGCCAGCACGCGACGGACATCGCCCCTGTGCGGCCGGCGAAGTCGATCGTATGCGCACGTGGTCATCTCCTGACTGTCATCGACAGTCCGGGTGTGGTGCTTGAGAGGAAAATTGCAGCGTTCGACGCATGGGTGGCCACGGGCGGTCGCTGCGACCTCGAGACCTCCCGTAAGGCTTTATGCAGCAGCAACGACGACCGCGCAGCCGTTGCCCTCGAAGGACTCCAGGGCATTGCGCCGCGCACGCTTGCCGATCAGCTGCGGCTCCTGCCCGGTGGGCGAGATGTCGATTGCCAGCTCGATCCCCAGGGCGTCGGAGAGTCGCAGGAGCGTCGGGAACGTCGGGTTGTGCTCGCCGCTCTCAAGCCGCGCCACCGCCGGCTGGGTCATCTTCAGGCGCCCAGCCAGCGCGGTCTGACTGAGACCGTGCTCGGCGCGGTAGGAGAGCACCTTTACCGCGACCGCGCGGGCGAGAGCGGCGCGCTCCCACTCCCTGCGGTACTCGGGATCGGCGTCGAGGTGCTCGGCGAGCACCTCCTCGTGGGTGGGAAGATCGGACAGCTTCATCGTGGTTTCTCGGTGCCGCTTACTATATCAAATTTGTGATAGTGCCGGACGTCAAGGCTCGATCTCGGCGAGCCTGGTCTTCGCGGCGCTCACGGCGCGCTCGAAACCGGCCCTGTCCCTCTGGGCCTCAGGACCCACAGCGCCGATCACGAACACGTCCCCGATGCGCTCATAGATACACCGCCAGGGACTGCGGCCCGCTCGTGGGCGCAGCTCACGCAGCGAGCCACCGGGATCTCCCATCACCTTGCTGGAGTGTGGGAAGGGAAGGAGCGGGCCGACCGACGCCAGCTTGTCCACCGCGTTGTCTATCGCCTTACGCTCTTGTGCTGGAACTGCATCGGCCTCCGCTCGAGCCTTCGGGTGATAGCGAACCATCCATGAGGATGCCAACGCCGCCCGCGAGGATTGAGCGCCGCCGGATCATTTCCCGCGCTTGCTCATCGAATCGACGGCTGCGGTGTCGAAGAAACCATGCTGCACGCAAAGCTATGTGACCGCACAGACGCCTCGAGTCGTCTATCTACGCACGTCCAACTCGTCGAGGCCAGCCGTCGGCCCGTTTGGTAGGCAGCGGGCACGATCCAGCCCCTCGCCGCGCTCCCTCAGCGCGTGGTCGACCTGAGCACGAAGCCCGTCGGCGAGGCCCGTCCGCGCCTCCCACCCGAGATCGCGCTTTATCCGCCGGGTGACCGCGCGGCAAGCGAGGGCATCGGCTGGATGGCGGGGCAGCTCACGCAGCGGAACCGGTCGCTCGAGGCATTGTTCGATCGTGCGCAGACCCTCGGCTAGCATTGTCGGGTGAGGTCCGGCGACGTTGTAGATCGCGCCGCTCGGCGCGCGCTCCATGGCGAGCATCGTCGCGTCCACCACGTCGGCGACGAATGTGAACTGGCGAACCTGAGAACGGGCGGAGAAAAGCGGAGCCACTGCACCTCCGAGCGCCGCGTCGATGAAGGCGGCGAAGGCCATGTCGGGACGCTGACGCGGCCCGTATACGGTGAAGTACCGAAGCACCACGGTACTCAGGTCGGAGTCCAGGCAGAGGCGCTCGGCGGCCAGCTTGGTGCGGGCATACTCGGATACGGGCCGTGGCGGGTCGTGCTCGCTCCTGGCGGTGGGCGAGGATCCATAGATGGACGAGGACGACGCCAGGACCAAACGCGTCACGTTCCCGCCTGCCAGTAGATCGAGCAGCCGGTCCGTGCCCTGAGCATTTACATCCCACAACCGCTCGGCGTCGCTCGTACGCACCCCTGGCACGGCCGCCAGGTGCACCACCGCATTGCACCCCCGCAGAGCCCGTATCGCGGCGGGCGCGCACATCTCGTCCTCGACAAGCGTGAAGCGCGGCTCCGTCTCAAGCCCGGCGAGGTTGCGTTCCTTGAGCTCGCGGAGATAGTTCTCCGAGAAGCAGTCCACGCCCACGACCTCGTGACCTTCCGCTATCAGCCGCTCCACGAGGTGCGAGCCGATGAAGCCGGCCGCTCCGGTCACGCCCACCCGGCTCACCACGCACCCCCCGATCGACCATGAGACGACGATGCGCCACAGGCGATCGCTGAGCGGTCCGCCCCGAGACTCATGTCCGCCGGCGTGTGAGCAGCGACTTGGCGGCGCGCAGCGGTCTGGTGACGCGCCAGCTGGGGGAGGTCCAGATGTCGTCCATCAGATCGAGTTTGCGATCGAGCTCGGCTTCCTGCTCGCGGATCAGCGTGTCGCGCTCGGCGATCGCGCGCTTGGCCTGCTCAAGGTCGTCCGACACCCGTTCGGCCCAGCCGACGGCGTCGTCGCGGGCCTGCTCCAGCTCGCGAATGCGGCCGAGCAGCTTCCCGGTGTCCATCATCGCCTGCGCCAGTTCGTGCGCGCTGAAGGGATCCTCGTGCTGTGGGGCGGCGTCCGGGGAGGCCGGTCGACTCGCCTCGGCGGATCCATTCGCCAAGCGCTCGACCGCGCGCGGCGCGAACCAGTCCATGAAGCGCTCCTCTCCGTGGGAGAACGGGTTGGGGGGCTCGGGCGTGCCGTCCTGCTCGGCGTCCAGCAGCGCCTCACGGTAGCTCGCGCGCATCCATGGTTCGATCGGCGCCCCGCCGGGCATCGTGTCGAACAGCGGGGGGGCTGCCTTGGCCTGACGGTAGCCGTGCTCGATCAAACGCTCGGCGTACTCGCGCGAGAGGCGCGCGGCACCGGAGCGTTCCTGCAGGGTGGGCCACCATAGAGCATGTTCTGAGGCCGTGAGCCGCTCCGGGTGCTCGGGGTCGTAGCTCATCGCGAAGTGGAAGTGGCGCAGCGGGCCCCCGTCGATCCCGGGCACACCCCCGTCCCACTGCACGTCGCGCGTGTGCAGGTTCCAGCCCGCCACGTTGCAGCCGCGGTCGCGCAGAACGTGATGGTCGAACAGAGCCGGCGCGAGCATCAGCCAGGTCTGCTCGAGAAACAGCCCGCGCGACTGGTCGAACACGCAGCGGCGCGAAGTACGCTCACCCCACCACTCGAGGAACGGCTGAGCCCTCGACCCGACGCCGAGCAGGCCGGCGTTCATGACGCCGGCGCGTATGAATGTCTGCTCGGGACTGTCCACCTTCCACAGCGGATACGGATCCAGGCAGTGCGGGGAGAGCACGAGCGAATGGCTCTGCGCGAGGTCCGCCAGATGGGTGAGATCGCCGTATACACAGCTGTCGGCGTCGAGAAAGAGGATCGTCTCGTGTCCCCGGGCGAGCAGCGCCGAGAGCAGGTTCGGCTTCATCGAGACGGCCAGTCCCTGCGTCAGGTACATCGTCGCCCGGCGCTCGAGCTCCTGCTCGTCGATGCCTACGTCGGCCGGGGTGAGCGTCTGAAACGGCTCATCCGCGAGGGATGCGCCCGCCGAGTCGTCGATCATGAGCACCGAGAACTCCGCGCCGGGGTGCTGGGCGAGGAACGACTCGACCAGCACGCGCGTGTGGGCCAGATAGTGAGAGGTCGTGATCGTGCAACCGTGCATCGCGGCAGTTCGCTCGGGGAGGCCGCAGGATAGCCGTCTCACCCGCGCGGCGAACTGAGAATCCTGCGCGCGGACTCGAGCTCCCGATCGAGGACTCCGATACGCGTCCTCGCATCGGCCAGATGTGCGTCGAGCTCGCCCACACGATCGATCGCACGTCGTCGTTCGTCCAGCATTTCCCCGATCCGTTCGCCGAACGTCGCGCGAGCATTCGCCGCGGGATTCTCCGGACGTTCTTCGATGGTCGAGATCGCGGCGTCGACGCGCTCGACGTAGCGCGACCAGTCGACCTGCTCGCGGGCGGTGCGCCGCCCTGCTTCTGAGAGGCTCGCTAGTCGGCGCGGGTCATCGAGCAGCGCCTCGACCACCTCGGGCATGTGCTCGAAGATTCTCGACCGCGATGGCGCCTGACGCTTCGTCGAGGCCGGTCGCGTAGACGTTGCTCGACAGCCCAACGACCACTGTTCCTCGAGCACGCGCCTCCCGCAGCAGACGCCCGTCGCCTTCGACGCGAGCCGGCAACAGCAGCACGCGTGCTCTTGCCAGCGCCTCCATCACCGCCTCGTGATCGCCCTTTGGGATCATCTGCACCGGCGTGCGCATCTTGCGCGCGACCTCCTCTGCCAGCGCCCGCCAGCGGTTGGCTTGCAGATAGACGGCGGGTATGTCCTTCGCCGCCGGTCTGGACGCCAGAGGAACGGGATTGCCGCTGCCGATCAACGTGCAGCGAGCTCCCGCGGCGCGGGCCAGCTCAGGGACGGGCAGCATGTGCGTCCACACATCGACATCGAGCGCTGCCATCGCGCGGAAGTGCTCCGGGCGGGCGAGATCGTCGAGCGCCATGTTCAGCGGAGACTCGGGGCACCAGGGCGAGACGAACGGCCAGCCGAACATCCCAGTTGGCGCCAGCAGGGCGAGGACAAGTCGCGCGGGGGACAACACATAGCGGGCGAACCGGAGCGGATCGTGCTCTCCCTCGGGGAAGATCAGGATGTCCCGCGCAATCGGGCGATGCTTTTCGAGGGGTACACGGGGACGCGCGCCGGCAGCCTCGGCGAGAGAGTCAAGCACCGGGCGCGACACGGGTCCGCGCAACTCGACCGAGCGCCCGCCAGCCGCGACGGCCACCGCCAGCTCATGCAACGTGCGAAAGCCGCCGCCGATATCGGTGCGCTCGTGCGGTTCGGCGGGCGGCAGGTCCCATGAGATCGGATTGGGCTCGGGGATCGTCACCACAACTCGCCGGTCAGGCGCCTGCTCGCTCATCCCCCAATCCTTCCAGAGCTTTCATCTGAGCGGAGCTGACGTGCCGCACGCGCGGATACCCTTCTCGGACCACATGAACCAGACCTCCCCGCCACCGGTCTCCGTCGATCGGGTCCACAAGCGCTTTGAGATCCCGCGCGAGCAGGTGAGCACGCTCAAGGAGCGGGCGCTGCACCCGTTTCGCCGCAGCGCGACCGACACGCTGCTCGCGCTGCGCGGGATCTCGTTCTCGGTGGAGCCGGGGGAGTTCTTCGGGATCGTGGGACGCAACGGGTCGGGGAAGTCGACGCTGCTGAAGTGCCTGGCGGGGATCTACTCCGTGGACAGCGGCAGCATCTACGTCAACGGGAGGATGTCGACGTTCATCGAGCTCGGCGTCGGCTTCAACCCGGACCTGCCGGCGCGGGACAATGCGCTGCTGAACGCGACGATGCTGGGGCTCAGCCCGCGCGAGGCGCGCAGGCGCTTCGACAGCGTGATCGATTTCGCCGAGCTGCGCGAGTTCATCGACCTGAAGATCAAGAACTACTCCTCGGGCATGCTCGTGCGGCTGGCGTTCTCGGTGATGATCCACGTCGACGCCGAGATTCTGCTGATCGACGAGGTGCTGGCGGTCGGCGACGCCGCGTTTCAGCAGAAGTGCTACGACGAGTTCGAGCGCATCCACTCCAGCGGCGCGACGGTGCTGTTCGTCACCCACGACATGAGCGCGGTCAAGCGCTTCTGCAACCGCGCCCTGCTCTTGGAGCGCGGTCGCCCGGTGGAGATGGGCGACCCCGAGCACGTCGGCAATCGCTATCTGGAGCTCAACTTCTCCGAGCAGGCGCGCGAAGTCGAGAAGGCGGCCGCGGCGGCCGAGACGGCGGCAGCGGCGGGCACCCCGGCCGAGCAGGACGACGTCAACGTGTCCGCCGCGCGCGCTTTTGGCGCCGGGCGGACCGGCGGCGCCGGTGACGACCCCACCCAACCCGCGGACGAGCCGGCGCCCGGGTCGGCGGGCGCGTCCAGCACCGGACGCGGGAGCGGGGAGGCCGAGGGGACCGCGCAGGCGCGCGACGGCGACGGGCGCGCGGAGATCCTCGAGGTGTGGTTCGAGGACGAGCATGGGGAGCGCGCCGAGACGCTGCACAACGGCCGGCCCTGCGCGTTCGCGGCGCATGTGCGCTTCGACGAGGAGGTCGAGAACCCGCTGTTCGGCATCGACGTGCTGAACGGTCACGGCGACCATCTGCTGGCGGCGTCGAACACGCCGAGCGATCCCCGCAGCGGCACGTTTGGAGCCGGCGAGGAGATCGTGTTCCGCATCCGCTTCGAGAACCTGCTCGCGCCGGACCGCTACCACGTCACCCCCACGGCGATGAGCCACGCGGGCGCGTGGCTCGATCGGCGCGAGCGGATGCTCGCGGTCGTCGTGACGGGCACGCGCGAGTCCGACGCGCTGCTGAAGGTTCCCTACGAGCTCTCGATCGAGCGCGGCGGCGCGCGGGCCGCGACGGCGGAGCTGATCCGATGAGCACGCCGCTGCTCACGCCGACCGAGGAGTCGGCGAGCGCCGTGCCGTCGAAGGAGCGCGAGTCCCTCGGCCACCGCATCAAGGGCCCCTCGGCGCTCGGCTCGGACCCCGGTCGTCTGTGGCACCTGACGTGGGCGCTGGCCAAGACGGAGTTCAAGCTCGCGTTCTTCGGCTCGGTCCTCGGCTACCTGTGGCAGCTGATGCGCCCGCTGCTGCTGTTCGGGGTGATCTACCTGGTGATCAGCCGCTCCAAGTTCGCCGACACCTCCCAGCCGTTCTACCCGGCCGCGCTGCTGCTGGGCGTCGTGCTGTTCACCTTCTTCAGCGAATCCAGCGGGGGCGCCGTCAGCAGCCTGGTCAACCGCGAGAACCTGGTGCGCAAGATCGAGTTCCCGCGCTTGGCGGTGCCGCTCTCGATCGTGCTCACGGCGCTGCTGAACCTCACCCTCAACCTGGTCCCGGTGCTCATCTTCCTGTTCGCCTCGGGCGGTTCGGCGCACTGGAGCTGGCTGGAGCTGCCGCTGCTGGTGCTGATCCTCGCCGCCCTCACGGCCGGCCTGGGGATGATCCTGTCGGTCTCCTACGTGCGCTACCGCGACGTGCGGCCGATCTGGGAAGTGGTGCTGCAGATGACGTTCTACGCGTCCGGGATCTTCATCGCGATCGCCGGGCTGAAGCCGATCACGGTGTTCGGCCTGCGCATCAGCCTCGCCCACGTGCTGATGGCCAACCCGTTCGCCGCGATCCTCGAGCAGGCGCGGCACGTGTTCATCGACCACAGCTACCCGTCGGCGGCGAGCGCGATCGGCGGGAGCACGCTGCTGCTGATCCCGATCGGCATCGGCGTGGCGGCGCTCGTCGGAGGCTTTCTGCTGTTCGACCGGGAGGCTCCGAGGGTGGCCGAGCAGTTGTGAGGGTCGTCGTCCGGTACGGGGTGACGCCATGACGGCCGCGGTCGATACCGTCCCCGATCCGCGGGCGCCGCTGCGAATCGCCTTCGTCGGCCAGAGCGTGTTCTTCGGCCAGTGCTCGCTGGAGCAAGCGACGGACGGGCTCGAGCCGGTGTTCGTGGACTTTCGCTCGGCCGCGCCGCCCGAGCCGCTGCTCGCGCGCCTGCGGGAGCTCGACCCGGACGTGGTGCTCGTGTTCCGCCCGGAGATCGTCCCAGACGGTCTGTTCGACTCGCTGCGGGCGCTGACGATCGGCTACCTGACCGAGCCGCTGCCGCGCGCGGGCGACGGCCGCGGCGGGCACTCGGATCTGAAGGCGCGCATGGGGTGGCTGGAAAAGGCCGACCCCGGCAACTTCGACCGCATCGTCTCCTTCGACCCGCTGATCGCCGAGACGGCCGCGAGCGTGCTGCCCGTATGGCGATCGCTGCCGATCCCGATCGCGGACAGCCTGTTCGGGGACGTGCGCGAGCGCTCGCACCCGCCCGGACTGCTGTTCGTGGGGCGCCCGACCGAGCATCGCGAACGGCTGCTCGCCCCCGTCAAGCGCGCCTACCCGCTCGTGCACATCGGCCACGGCCTGTTCGGCGAGCGGCTGATCCGCTTCCTGCGCCGCGCCGACGTCCAGCTGAACCTCCACAACAACGCCTACCCCACGTTCGAGAACCGCGTCTGCATCGCCCTCGCGGCGGGCCACCTCGCGATCTCAGAGCCGCTCAGCCCCCGCCACGAGCTGCGCCCGGGGACCGACTACCTCGAGGCGAGCACGCCCGAGCAGCTGCTCGCCCTGGTCGACGAGCTCGTCCGCGACCCTCGGGCCTACGCCGACGTCCAGGCAGCCGGACGCCGGCAGGCCGAGCGCTTTCGCGCCTCGGCGGTGTATCCGGCGCTGGCGCGCGACGCGCTGGCGGACGTGGCGGAGCACGGAAGCGCACGACGGCGCGGATAGGGCTTCCCCACCCGGGAGCAGGACTCGCCCCTCAGGCGCTCGTGGTCCCGAAGGCGGCCACGTCGGCGAGCAGGTCGTGGGCGATGCGTGCGAACAGACGCGAGGCGCGGTACTGCTCGGCCTTCAGGCGTCCGCGTACACGGACGCGCTGGTGCATCTCCGGGAAGCGTCCGAGCCGGTCGAGCATCCAGACCAGTCCTTCGGGAGAGTCGACGTGCAGGTAGTCGATGTTGCGCTCCAGGCCATGCGCGGGCGTCAGCTCGTCGGCGAGCAGCAGTTGCCCGGCCGCGAGGTGAACGCCGACCTGATGGTCGAAGCCGCCACCGGTCTCGCTGGCCACGTAGATGCCGACGTCGTATTCGCCCAAGAGCTCGATCAACTCCTCGCCGCTCACGCCGTGGATCACCTGCAGCAGGTCGTGGTGGTGCTTGGCCGGCATCAACATCGCCTCGCGGTGCTTGGTCGAACGCCCGATCGACATCACGCGCGGCGCATGACGCAGCGGACGGACCTCTCCGTACAGCGCGTCGCTCACCGGCGGCGGGATCGCCCGCCACACCTCGCCGCCCTCGATCCGCGTCCCGGTGAGGGCGGGGACGAAGGACACGAGCCTGTCCAGGCACTCGATCCCCGGCACGGCCCGCTCGGGCACACCCTCCACAAGCACGCCGAGGGTCGCCCCGGGCGCACTGCGCAGAACCTCGGCGGGGAGCGACGGGGGGTCGAAGAGCACCGTCGCGTCGGGAGCGAATGCGCGGGCATCGGCCAATACCCGCTCGACCTCGGCGCCCGTGCCGAGGTCGAAGCGCTCGCACACCAGCCCCTGAACGGGTGCCACGGGAGCGCAACCGTCGAGCCACATTGCCGCCCCCAGGAAGGCGACGCGCAGCGGCGTGCCTCCGCGCCGCCGACCGTCCGGCCCACCGGTCGCGGGGTGCTCGCCGAGGCCGGGGCGAAGGGAAGCGCGGGCGACCGCGGCGCCGTCGCTCATGCTCTCTGTGCGCAGACGGCTACCTCGCTCATGGGCACCTGTACGATAGCGGCGCACCCCGCCCGACCCACTGCGCATGTCCGACCTGCAAGAGCGAACCACCCGCGAGACGGCGCCTCTGTGAGGGTCGCGTTTCTCGTCAACGACCTGGAGCTCTCCGGTGGGGTCGGCGTCGTCGTGCAGCACGCCCGGCAGCTCGAGCGCGATGGAGGGGTGGGACGTCACGCTCGTGCTGGCGCGCGAGCAGGATGGGCCGGGCTGGCACGGCTACGAGCACCTCCCGCATCTGCACGTGCGCTCGCGCGAGCAGGCGCTGGCCGAGCACTACGACATCGCGGTCGCCACGTGGTGGGAGACCACGTTCACGCTGTTCGAGCTCGCGGCCGAGCGGTACGCCTACTTCGTGCAGAGCCTGGAGGATCGCTTCTACCTCTCCGATCAGGCCGAGCGGCTGGGCGCGGGTCTGACGCTCGACCTGCCGGTCGCGTTCATCACCGAGGCGCAATGGATCGTCGATACGCTCGCCGGGCTGCGTCCGGACGCGCCGTGCCACCTGGTGCGCAACGGCATCGACAAGCAGGTGTTCGCGCCCCTTGAGCAGGTTCCACCGTCGACCTCGGGCGCCGCTGCGAGTGCTGATCGAGGGCTCGCCGAGCGCGTGGTTCAAGCACGTGCACAGCGCTATCGACGCGGCCGCCGCGATGCGCGAACCCCACCATGTGACGGTCGTGTGCGGCGACCGGAAGGCCCTCGGCGAGGTGGTCGCCGACGAGATCGTCGGCCCGCTCAGCCATCCCGAGATGGCGGAGCTGTACGAGCGCACCGACGTGGTGCTCAAGCTCTCGAGCGTCGAGGGCATGTTCGGACCGCCGCTGGAGGGCTTTCACCGCGGCGCCACCTGCGTCGTCACGCCGGTCACCGGCCACGAGGAGTACGTCGAGCACGGCTGGAACGGGCTGCTCACCGATTGGGAAGACCTGCGCGGGACCGCGCGCCAGCTCGACCTGCTCGCCCGCGACCGCGAGCTGCTGCACTTCCTGCGCTCAAACGCCCTGGAGACCGCGCGCGCCTGGCCATCCTGGGAGCAGTCGAGCCAGTTCATGGCCGCATGCGCTGCTGGCGATCGGCCGCGAGCCACCACCCCCGAGCGCGGCGGCGAGCGCTCGCCTGCTGGCCGACCTGCGGGGCGGCATCGAGATCTACAACGGCCATCTGCGCGAGCGCGTGGACTTCGCGCGCCGCGCGCTGCGCTTCGAGCGCGTCGTGGCGCGGGTGCGGCGGACGCTCCCGGTGCGGGGACTGCTGGCCCTGCGGCGCTACCGCTGGTGCAGATGCGCGCGCGCCCGCTGCGCCCGCTGACCGCCGCGCGCGCAGGCTGCTGTCGTGAGGCCGGGCGGACCGGGCGAACGCTGCGAAGCGCGGCCTCAGACGGGCGTGGCGGTCCCCCGCCGCGCGTGCCGGCGCTCCCGAGTGCGCTGCTGGAGCTCGCCGCGCTCGGCCCAGCCCCGCTCACGCCCGAGCGCCCCGACCCGCGGCGCGCCGCTGAGCATCGCCACCGTGATCCCATCGTTCCGGCGCGGGAGCGGTGGCCACGCGACGATCGTCCACCTGCTGCGCGAGCTGCGCGCGCTCGGGCACTCGGTCTCGCTGTGGCTGGAGGACTGCGAGGGCCGCCATGCGAGCGAGCCGGCGGCGATGACGAAGCGGAGCTTCGCGGAGTACTTCGGCGCCGACGGTCTGGAGCTGCACACCGACTTCGACGCCTGGCGGGGAGCCGACGTCGTGCTCGCCACCGGCTGGCAGACAGTGGCACGGGCGCTGCTGCTTCCCGGCGCCGGCAGCGCGAGCCTACCTGGTGCAGGACCACGAGCCCGGACTTCTACGGCGCCTCGGCCGAGTCGCTGTGGGCGCTGCAGACCTATCGCCAGGGACTGCACTGCATCGCCGCCAGCCCGTGGCTGGCCGAGCTGCTGCGCACCCGCTACGGCGCCGAGCGCCACGCACTTCGACCTCGCTGTCGACCACGCGGTCTACCGTCCGACGGGCGAACCGCGTCGGGAGGACCTCGTTGTTTCTACGCGCGCGCGGTCACCCCGCGACGGGCCGTGCCGCTCGGCCTGCTCGCGCTCGCGGAGCTCTCCCGCGCGGCGCCCCGGCTTCGAGATCGCCCTCTACGGCGAAGACCGCCCGCTGGCCGTGCCCTTCGCGCACGCCAACCTCGGCGTGCTCGACGACCGGCGGCTGGCCGAGCTGTACTCGCGGGCGACGGTCGGCATGGTGCTCTCGCTGACCAATCCCTCGCTCGATCGGGCTGGAGATGATGGCCTGCGGCTTGCCCTGCGTGGAGCTGGCGAGCGAGTCGATGGTGGCCACGTTCGGGCCGATGGTGACCCGCTCGACGCTGGCCGAGCCCGATCCACTGGCGCTGTGCGCCGCCATCGAGCGGCTGCTCGAGGACTCGGCCCGCAGGCAGGCAGCGTCCAAGGCCGGAGTCAAGCTCATGGCCGAGCGCACCTGGGAGCGCGCCGCGGCTCAGCTTCAGGAAGGCCTGCACGAGGCGCTGCGAAGCGCCGCTGGCGTTTCGCGATAGGCACAGTCGTAGCGGCGATCAGCCGCTCACGGGGCGAACGACCACATGCACCAACGTGCCGTCCAGCGGGTCGGTCGCCCATACGCCCGTGCCCGAGGTGGCGAGGTCAGCGATCGAGCGACCGATGTGGATCGGCGGTCCCAGTGGCGCGGCCGTCTGTGGGTTGACGATCGCAACGTCGCCGGAGGAGTCGGCTACCCACAGGCCGCAGGCGCCGGTGGCGGTTGCGGTCGGCTGGATGCCGTCAGGCGCCGGCAGCCGCCGAACGGCGACGGTCCCGGCATCGACCGCCAGCAGCGACCGTCCCGCGGTTTCCCCGAGCCAGATCGTGCCGTCGGCTGCGCTCAGGCCGCTCAGCGAGCGTCCGGGGAGGGCGAATCCGGCACGGATGATCCGTTCGAGCTTGCCGTTGAACGGCGATAGACCCTGTTCGCCCGCGCCGAGCACCCACAGTTCTTCCCCGACCATGACCATGTCGCTCGGATTCGCAACGGGCGAGTCGAAAGGACGCGAGCTCGTCCCGCTGGTCGGATCGAGCTGATACAGCGAAGCGGTGTCGATGCTCAGAGCCCACACTCCCAGCGGCCCCGTGACCACACTCACAGGCACCGGCAGGCTCGATGCCGTGTCCTGCTTCAGGGTGAGTCCATCGAGCGAGATGACGCGGTTGGCGTCTCGCTCGGCCACCCATACCTTTCCAAAGCCGGTGGCCAGGCTGATCGGAGCGCCGCCGACGTGGACCGCGCGGCTTCCGGCGGTCGTGACCCGGACGACGTCGCCGGCCTGCGGACGCGCCACCCAGGCCGTGGCGCCCGCGACCGCCAGGGGTCCGGCGCCCGGCCCGATCGCCTGCCGCGTCTGCACGGCGAGCCGTACCCGGCGAGGGCACCCCGGCGAACCGACGGCAGAGGGTGATGCGGCGGCGCTCGCCCGCGTCGAGCCGCCCGTGGCCGCTGTGCCGCCACACCCCGCCGGCAGCGCCACCGCGAGCAGCGCCACCGTCGCGGCGCACACCAGTCGAGCCGGGCTCACGCCGGCTTCACCGTCACTCGCTGGAGCTGGAGCGTCACCTGCGGATCGGTGGCGGCCGGGCTCTGAACGTTGAGCATCTGCAGTTGGGGCACGGAAACCGCCTGGCCGCACACGCGGGCGTAGACGGTGCGCGCCTGACCCGGCGCGAAGGGTACCTCGCGCGCGACGCCCTGACCGCTGAGCAGGAGGCTGCGAGTCGATGATGAGAGCGCGCTGAGCGACAACGTCACGCCGACCCTCACGCACCGGCCGGGGACTCCACGCAGCATGTAGAGCCGCAGCGTCGCCGGGCTGTCGAGGGGCAGCCAACCGTTGCTAGAGACGCCGAGGATCGTCCAGGCCGCGTGCGCTGGCGCGGCTAGCCGCAGCAGCTCAAGCGTGCCGCTGGGCGAATAGCTCAGCAGCGTGCCCGCGAGTTCGATCGGAAAGCCGCGCGCCGCCGTTACGACATAGCTAAGCGAGGGCGCTCCCGCCGTCGCAGATCCGCTCGGACCGAACACGACCGCGCCCGATCCGCGATCCACGCTCAGGGTCGTCGTCCCGAAGTAGGAGTCGCTGGCGCCGCCGAACGTGTAAGCACCGACGATCGAGCGATTCCAGAACTCGCTGTCCTCCCACAGCCCGCGAGACTTGTCCAGCCCTTCCACGTTGCTGACCACCTGCTCGACCGAGGCGCCGCCCGGGGTGCTTCGATCCACCCAGTCAACATCGCGGAGGCTGCCGCTGCCATAACCCCGGCCACTGGAGTTGCCGTGAACCACTCGCCACAGCGCGTGGACGGTCTCCGCCCCGCAGAACACGATCGCCACGGTGGCCACGCCCGCGAGCAGGCGCGGAGCGGAGATCCGTCGTGCCAGCACGGCCACGAGCACGCCCAGCGCTAGCACGCCGGCGCCGGCGAGCACCTGGCGCGAAGCGCCCGGGTCGGCGGTGGGACCGCTGGCGGCGCCAAAGACCGGGCTGACCCAGTCGTAGAAGCTCGTCATCGCCGGCGAGACCTGATACCAGAAGGCGTTTCGTATGGACTCATACCGGGTGTCGGCCGCAAGCGCGGCGAGCACGACGGAGCCACCGAGGATCGTCTTCACCGGGTGGCGGGTGAGCAGCAGTCCCGCGCACATGCCGACCGCCAGCAGGGGCACGATGTAGAAGAGGTAGCGCTCCTGCAGGACACCTTCGTCGAAGCGCACGGTGACCTCGGCGACCTGCAGCGTCAGCGCGAGCACCGTCACGACCGCCAGCGATGCGAACGCGTGCGCCGCGCGCGAGACGGGGGCAAGGAGAGACTCGCCGCAGAACCCAAACGCGATCGCCGCCGGCAGCGCGCCCAGCCCGAACGCGATGAACACGAGATAGTCGCGCGCCATCGCGAAGGTCGCGCCATTGAGCGTCACCCCGGCGAGCGTGTCGCCGTAGAACCCGGCGGCGGAGGCCAACCTGCCGCTGAGCAGCAGGGGCAGACCGACGAGCACGCCGACGACGCCGATGGCGCTGAGCAGCGTGTGCCGGCGGGCCATGCGGCCGAACGCCTCGCGCAGACCCGCCCGGCGATCCTCTCGCGTCGCGAGGCCATAGCCGAGCTCGTGCAGCAGCATCGCGACCACGAACGCGGGGGCAAGGACGATCAGCTGCAGGCGGCCATACGTCGCAAGTGCAATCGCGGCCAGCGCCAGCAGATCGCGCCGCGTACCGGGCACGGCCAGCGCCCGCTGCATCGCCAGCAGCGCCCACACGCAGGCCGGAAAGGCGGCGACCTCGGTCAGCTCGGCGAGCGACAGGGTCATCCACGGCATCAGCGCGACCAGCGCCGCGGCCAGATAGGCGGCCCAGCGACGTGGCGCGACCTCGCGCGCGAGCAGGTACGTGGGGATCGCCGCGCTGGCCATCAGCAGCGCGTTCCAGGCGTGGGCGATGCGGAACGCCGTGACGTTCCCGAACGGTCCCCAGATCGGCGCGATCAGCAGCGGATAGAGCTGGTTCAGACGTTGAGCGCCGTTGTAGCGAAACGTGAATGGCGCCAGCGAGTCGGCGATCCCCATCGCTAGGTGCGTGTAGCCGATCTCGTCGGGCTCATACCCCACGATCTGCAGCGAGAACACCCCGGCGATCGCGGCGCCGACGAGCACGATGGCGCCGACCACGAGCGGCGGGCGGGCGAGCAACGCACGCAGGCTCCGCACGAACCGGCCTTCGGCGCCCGGCGCCGAACGCTCGATCGTGGCCGGTGACGCGACGCGAACCGCGGGCGAGCGAGACACCGACGCGTTATCGCTACCGGCGCAAACCGAGGATCGACAGCAGAAACGACGAGAAGAAGATCTGGATCCCCACGATCAAGAGCGAGGCGGCGATCACCGCGAGGTGTTCGTCGGAGAGCGAGCCGAACCCGCGCGAGATCCAGGTCGCCAGGATCACCGCGCCCATGACGATGCCCAGGAGCGTGAACGCACCACCCAGGAGCAGGCCGTGCTCGAGGCGGTAGCGCGCGCGCATGCGGTCGAACCAGGGGTCGCGCTCGCCCATGAAGTAGGTGCCGTAGGCGTGCGCGCACAGGCCGAGCGCGAGCACCTGGGTGCCGACGATCATCAGCAGGGCGCCGCCGATTAGCGCGTGCAATCCCCAGGCGCGCCCGAAGAAGTCGAGGCCCGCGCCCACGAACACGACGATGAGAGTGCCGAGACCGGCGAGCACGGCGCCGGGGACGATGAACAGGTGGTTGGGGCTGTGCACGAGCAGGAAGCGCAGGTGCCGCCAGCCGTCGCGGAAGCTCGACAGCTTCGACTCGCCTCCGCGCGGGTGGTACTCGATCGGGAACTCGGCGATCTTCAGGTTCTCCTTGGCGGCCCTGATGACCATCTCCGAGGCGAACTCCATGCCGTTCGTGCGCAAATCCAGGCGGGTCAGACCTCGCGGCGAAAAGCGCGCATGCCGCAATGGGCATCGCGGATGCCCGTGCGGAAGAACAGGTTGAGCAGGCCGGTGAGGACCGGGTTGCCGATATAGCGGTGCAGCCAGGGCATCGCGCCCGGCTGGATGTTGTCCATGCGATCGCCGATCGCCATCTCCGCGCCGTCCTGCATCGCGGCGACGAAACGGGGGATCTCCTCGAAGTCGTAGGTGAGGTCGGCGTCGGCCATCACGATGTAGCGCCC
This sequence comes from uncultured Solirubrobacterales bacterium, assembly GCA_963831995.1. Lineage (GTDB taxonomy): Bacteria > Actinomycetota > Thermoleophilia > Solirubrobacterales > Solirubrobacteraceae > Palsa-744. The sequence continues at coordinate 99,139 of CAWHSI010000004.1, forward strand.
GCCGGAAGCCGCGAACCCCGCCAGGTAGGCGCTGCCGTAGCCGCGCTCGTTCGATGACCACGCGCGCTCCGCCCGCTCGGCCGGCGCGCGGAGTCGTCCTCGAGTCGTTGTCGGCGACGATCACCTCGCCGGGGACGCCCATGCGCGCGATCGCCTGCAGGGCCGCGGTCACGCAGGCCTCGATGTTCTCGGCCTCGTTCAGACAGGGAATCACGACCGACACCAGCGGCGCGTCGGCGTCCTGAAGCTCGGGCGCGGAGGGTGTGCTTGTCGGGGCGAGTGTGCTCATCGGCTGTGCGCTCTCCAGGCCGCACGCCGTGAATGCGGGCGCGGGCGGCGAGCCATGCGGTTATAACGCGCGCCAAGGCGGAAAGTGGCGCCGCATGCGAAAACAATGCTATCGGAGCGGCGCAGCGCTCGATGACTCCACTGGTGCGTCGAGGCCCAGGCTTTCTGGACGGGGCCGTAGTTGAGAAGATGCCGGCATGAAGATTGCCGATACCGTCGCCCAAGGGGAGGGTCCTCGCGTGGACTTCAAGCGCGATCTGTCCTCCCCGAAGTCGGTCCTGAAGGACATCGTGGCGTTTGCCAATACCGCTGGCGGGGTGGTCGTGATCGGGCTGAACGACGACGGGTCGGCTGTAGGCGTCGCGGACCCGTTGCGGGAGGAGGAGCGTCTTTCGAGCAGCATCAGCGACCGCATCGAGCCGCAGTTGCTTCCCGAGATCTACGCAGCGTCCTATGGCGAGCACGAGCTGCTGGTCATCGAGGTATCGCACCATCCCGCGCCGTTTTATCTTCGGGCGGAGGGTCCTGACCGTGGCGTGTACGTCCGGCTTGGCTCCACCAGCAGGCGGGCCGAGCCGGAGATGCTCGCCGAGTTGCGCCGGCAGGCAGCGGGGGAGTCCTTCGATCTCTTCGCCCGCTCCGGGGTTGCGCTTGGGGATCTGGACGAGGCCCGACTGAGGACGGCCTTTGAGGGCCACGACGTCCCGCTGCGTGCCGTGAAGCTTGAGGCGCTTGGTGTGCTGACGCGCTACCAGGGCAAGGTGGTGGCGACCAACGCCGGAGTGATCCTCTTCGGTCAGGACACGGTACGACGGCGTTACTTCCGGGATGCGCGGGTCGAGGGAGCGCGGTTTGCGGGTCCGACGCGGGCGGCTGACATCGAGGACATCTTCGATCCCGAGGAGGAGCTGACGGTGCTGGAGGCGATCGACGCCGTGGAGCGCTTCATCCGGCGGAACACCCGTCAGGCCGAGCCGATCCCGCAGGGGCGGCTTCGACGTGAGCGTGTGTCGGAGTACTCGACCGTGATAGTTCGTGAGCTGTTGGTCAACGCGATCGCTCACGCCGACTATTCGAGGGCCGGTGAGACGATCAAGGTGTTCGTGTTCGATAATCGGATCGAGATCGTCAACCCGGGGCCGATGCTGCCGGGTCTGACGACCGAGGACATCCGCAACGGCCGCTCAAAGATCCGCAACCGCGGCATCGCGGGCGTGCTGCGGCGTGTGCGCTACATGGAGCGGTTCGGGACCGCGTGGGAGAAGATCGAAGCAGAGATGGCCGACGGTTATCCCGAGCCGGACTTCGATGGGGACGGTCCGCTGTTCTGCGCGACTCTGTGGCCTCATCCGTCGTTTGCGGGTTCCGGCGCCCCGCCATCCCGCCAGAGTGGCGAGATAAGTGGCGAGATAAGTGGCGAGATAAGTGGCGAGATAAGTGGCGAGATAACAGCGCGGGGCAGAGGCGATGTGGCTCGTCGGCGCCAAGCTGTCCTCGACGAGCTGGTAAGAGAGGGGGGTCTGGGCGCCAGCGAGTTGCAGGAGCGGCTCAGCGTCCCGCCGCGGACGTTGCAGCGAGACCTCGCGGCTCTTCGCAAAGCTGGTCTCGTGGTGCGGGAGGGGTCGCGGAAGACCGGCCTCTACCGGACAGCCGAACCAGCGGGGTAGGCGAGCGCGATTTGACGATCCGCCATGCTTGCGGACGTGCGCGTGTGCGTCATATATGACTGTCTCTTCCCCCACACGGTCGGGGGGGCCGAGCGCTGGTACCGGAATCTCGCCGAGCGGCTGTCGGCTGAGGGTCACGAGGTCACCTACCTGACGCTGCGCCAGTGGGACCGCGACGAGCGCCCGGACATCGACGGGGGCGTGCGAGTCGTGAGCGCCGGTCCGCGCATGGCGCTGTATACGAAGGGCGGGCGGCGGCGGATCTTGCCGCCGCTCGTGTTCGGGCTGGGCGTGCTCGCGCATCTGCTGCGTCACGGCCGCCGCTACGACGTGGTCCATACCTGCTCGTTCCCCTACTTCTCGCTGCTGGCGGCGGCCGCGGTGGCGCCTCTCGGTCGCTACCGGCTGGTGGTCGACTGGTTTGAGGTCTGGAGCAGGGACTACTGGCACGACTATCTGGGCGGCGTCCAGGGGTGGATCGGCGCGCTCGTGCAGCGCGCCTGCGCGGCGGTCCCGCAGCGGGCGTTCTGCTTCTCTGAGCTGCACGCCGCGCGGCTGCGCGCGGAGGGGGTGCGCGGTCCGATCGTCGTCCTGCGGGGCCTGTACGCCGGAACGCTTGAGCCGGCGCCTGTGCGCGCGGCGGACCCGCTGGTCCTGTTCGCGGGGCGGCTGATCCCCGAGAAGCGCGTCACCCTGGGCGTGGCCGCGGTGGCGAGCGCGGCGGAGCGGATCGAGGGTCTGCGTGGGGTGTTCTACGGCGACGGCCCGGAGCGGGAGCGGTTGCGGGAGGGGATAGCCGAGCACGGCGCCGAGTCGATCGTGGCGGCGCCGGGATTCGTGGACGCCGAGACTGTCGACGCGGACATGCGCCGGGCCCTGTGCATGCTGCTGCCGTCCCGGCGCGAGGGCTACGGGATGGTCGTGGTCGAGGCGGCCGCGCGGTCCACCCCGAGCGTGGTGGTGGCCGCGGAGGACAACGCCGCCACCGAGCTCGTGCGGGACGGCGTCAACGGTGTTGTCGTGGACAGCGCCGACCCCGAGGCGGTGGCGGCCGCGATCGTGCGCGTGCACGAGGCGGGAATCGAGCTGCGCGAGAGCACCGCCCGCTGGTTCGCCGAGAACGCCGAGGGACTGTCGCTGCAGTCCTCGTTGCGAGAGGTCATCGCGGGCTATTCGGGCTGAGTTGGGGATGCGTCTGCTAAAGTCCTTCCCTATGAGGAATGAGTTTTCTGGGCCTGTGGCGCTGATCACGCGTCGGGAGGCCGCCGAGCTCAGCGGTACGACGCTGGGCGCGGTCAACAAGGCGATCGAGCAGAAAGTGCTGCGACCGCGGCGGCGCAAGGGCCGGACGCTGCTGGCGCCGGAAGACGTCGGAGCGCTGACGCTGCTGGCCCAGACGCGGGTCGTCTTGCCGGTCGCCGTGAAGAGGCGCGTAGCTGCGTGGGCTCGCAGCAGCCCCGGAGCGAACGCGGAGCTTCGCCTCGACGGAGCGCTCGTCGTGCGCATGGGGCCGGAGATCGCGGAGGCCGTCAGGCGTGCCGAGCGCTACGTCGAGCTGCGCGAGCGGCTGGTCGAAGTCAACCCGGAAGTGTGCGGCGGCGAGCCGGTTATCACGGAAACGCGCATGCCTGTCCGGAGCCTTGCCCGGCTGATCGAGCTCGGCGAGACGCGGAAGGTTCTGCGCGAGGACTACGCGCATCTCCCCGAGGAGTCCTTCGAGCTGGCTCCGCTGTGGGCGAAGGCCAACCCGCGGCAGGGCCGTCCCTCGCGTCCGTGGGCTACAGACAAGCGCACCCCGGTGCGCCGGTTGCGCCCTCACGCGCGGGCCGCGTGAGGCTGTGGATCGACGAGTGTCTCACGCCCGCGCTCGTTGGTGTCGCCCAGCGGCGTTGTGCGAGCTGACGACTCGCGGGCTGCTCAGCGAGCTCCGGGGCTGACATCGGTCGCCAGCGCGCGGCGATAGCTCTCGAGCGTCAATCGCGCGGTGCGCTCCCACGTGAACTCGGCAACCCTGGCCAGGCCGCGGGCGCGCAGGCGATCGCGCAGCTCGGGATCGTCCAGCAGCCGGCTGAGCGCCCGCGCGATCGCGGACTCGTCGCGCGGGTCGAACAGCAGCGCGGCGTCACCGGCGACCTCCGGCAGCGAGGAAGCGTCCGAGCACGCCACCGGCACACCGCGCGCCATCGCCTCCAGAACGGGCAGCCCGAAGCCCTCATACAGCGACGGGAACACAAACGCTTCCGCGAGCCCCCACAGACCCTCGAGCTCCTCGGCGGAGACCCACGCCGGAAAGCGCACGTCGTCCTCGATCCCGAGCGTGTGTGTGCGCTCACGCAGTTCAGTCTCGTGCGCGGTGGGATAGCCGGGGAGCACGAGCAGCGGGCGACGCTCGGGCGCGATCCGTGCGAGCGCGCCGATCAGCGCGAGCAGGTTCTTGTGCGCTCGCTTCGCGGACAGGCTCAGCAGCACCCGGTGTTCGCCCAGCTCAAAGCGCGCCCGCACATCCCGCTCGGGCAGTGGCGCCTCGCGCCGGATGCTCCCAGTCCTAGCGGCACCACGTCGATCCGGTCGGACCGCACGCCGAGCAGCTCAATCAGATCCTCGCGCGTACTCTGCGAATCGGCGATCACCCGGTGCGAGCGGCGCACCGCCTGGGGCACGAGCACCTTCATGCCCTTGTCGCGCAGGCCCGCGTGCGCCTCGGGGTAGCGCGCGTAGATCAGATCGTGCACGGTCACAACCCTGCGAAAGCGCCCCCACAGCGGCGCGGTGCTCGCCAGGCTGTGCACGAGATCGACTCCCTCCCGCGCTGCCAGCCGCGGCAACAGCATCTGCTCGCCGCGTACCCACTGCACGCGGTTATGGGCGTTGACGGGCACCGTCACCGCAGGCAGCAGCTCACCCCACGGGCCGTCTTTCGCAACGGCCGCCTCGCGGTTTATGAACGCAGTGAAGCGCGTATCCTCAGGCGCCTGCGCCAACAGCTCTGGGATCAGCTCGCGCGCCGCGACCTCCATACCGCCTGTCTCATCGGGGACGAGGAAAATCAGGTTTAGTCCGACATGCACCGAGCGTGAGGCTAGCCTCCCATGCCGATGAACGCTTCCGACCCTCCACGCGAATGACGATCGGCATCGATGCGCGTGCCGCCGCCGAGGTGCCCGCAGGCCGCGGGCGAGTGGTGCGCGAACTCCTGCGAGCGCTCTCCAAACGCGAGGACGACGGGCGCCGTTACGTCCTCTACGCACGCGAGACATGGACGCCGGAGGAATTCGACGGACGCTTTCGCTGGCGGCTGATCGATGCGGGCGATCCTTGGTGGCACGTGCGCGCGGCACGGGCGGCCAATCGAGAGTGCGAGGTTTTCCTGTCCTCCAACTCCTACCTGACAGCGTGGTTCCTTCGCATCCCCTGCGTGCCAATCGTCTATGACCTCGTGTCGTTCGAACCGGGCATGCACCCCAACCGGCGCTCGCAGGTGATCGAGCGACTGACCCTCAGGCACGCCGTGCGCCGCTCGTCGCGGCTGCTGGCGATCTCCCAGGCGACCGCAGACGCCCTGACCAACCACTTTCCCTCCGCGCGCTCCCGCACGGAGGTCGCGCTGCTGGGAGTGGCTCCCATCCCGAATTCGGGCCTCGATCCCGTCGAGGCCTCGACGCTGCCCGGCCCAGGCTTCGTGCTGGCGGTGGGGACACTCGAGCCACGCAAGAACCTCCCGCGCCTCGTCGCTGCCTATGGCGCCCTCGCTGAGGAGCTCCAGCGGCGCCACCCGCTGGTGGTGGTGGGCGCCCTCGGCTGGGAGACCGGGGAGACCCTCGACTCGCTGCGATCACTCGGCGAGCGCGCGAAGATGCTCGGCTACGTCTCCGACGCCGCCCTGGCCGAGCTCTACAGGCGCTGTGCAGTGTTCTGCTACCCATCCCTCGGCGAGGGCTTCGGCCTACCGGTGCTCGAGGCGATGGCCGCGGGAGCCGCGGTGCTCACCTCAAACCTCTCCTCGCTGCCGGAGGTCGGAGGCGAGGCGGTCGCCTACGCAGACCCGAGGCAGGTGAACGACATCGCTGAGCAGCTCGAATCGCTGCTGCGCGACGAGTCCCGCCGGGCGCAGCTCGGTCGTGCGGGAGTGGCGCGAGCCGGTGAGTTCTCCTGGGAGAGCTTCGCGCAGATCACGCTGGACACGCTCGATCACGCGGCAGCTCGGTGAGCTTCGATCCTCGGATTCAGCCGCCGATGTCGGCCGCGATGTCGTGACTGTAAACGTAGACTGCCAGCCCTTCCCCCAGAGCCTCGTGGGCGACGGGCACCCCAAAGCTCGCGGGGGGAGTAGTCACCGCAAACGCTATTCCAGGCCGGGTGTCGGTGATCAGGAACGTCGGGGTATCGGCGCGGGGGACATACCACGAGCTTATCTCGATGCTGCCGAACCTACACCAACCTGTAGGCGTGGAGCACGCTTCGATCGGATAGACCTTGACCCGCAGACGGGTCTCCCACGTCACAGGCGCCGCATCCCAGTAGCCGGTGTATCCGATGCTCGCTCCGTGAGCTGTCACGAAATGGGAGATCGCGCCCGCCATACGTTGGTTTGGGCCCACAGCCAATGGCCCCACACCGTTGGCCAGCTCCGAATGGATGTTGAGCAGACCGAACGCAGCGACGGCTGCCAGCAGCACGGCTCTCGCCACCAGCGTGGTGGAGAGGATGCCGAGCAGCGCCGCCAGTGCTACCCAGGGTCCGAGGAGATAGCGATAATTGATTGGGTTGTTGGAAAGCGATGTGAGCGCGAAGACCGCGAGCCCGAGGACGAGCACGATCCCCCAGTAGGCGACGAACAATTCACGCATTCCCGCCTGCGGCGAGAGCGGCTCCTGCGACTTTCCCGTCGGCCCTGCCCAGCGCCAGAGCGCGCGGAGCATGGCGGCGAGCGCTAGAAACGTGAGAGCGCCGGCAGCAAACGTGAGGAGATTGGCGCCACTTGCGGAGACGCCAAAGAAAGAACCGCCACCGAGACTCGCGAGCGCCGCGACCGTGTTTTGGAGACTCGAGAACAAGGCTTCCGAGGCGACGAAGTCGATCGGATAGGCCGCGTAAACCACATGCTGATCCTGCATCACATGCGTCACCAGCAGCTCGACCGCGACCGCGAGGATACCCGTCAGGAGCGCGAACGCAGCGACTGTTACCGATGCCTGCGACCTGAGCCGCAACCAGCACACGAGCGGCGCCACCATAAAGGGCACCAAGCCGCTTACGAGCAGCATCTGATCGGTGAGACCGGCGCCGGTGAACAGCGCGAGCACGGCACCGATGAGAACTAACAGCGGTCGCGAGAGCCGCCCGCCGCGGGCCCTTCTGTACACGAATATCAGGGCGCCGCAGAGCACGCCGATGTGCAGGACGATCAACACATGCGACGGGGGTACATACAGGACGGCGCGCTGCGCTTCGCTGGCCGACAGCAGCACCACCGCGCACATCAACGCGGCCAGTCGACCAAGGACCCACCACGCGCATGCCGTTACGGCGGCGATGCCGAGCCAGGCGAATAGAAATGGCGCCCCCTCCCACAGCTGGCGATAGTCGGGAAGCCCCACGGTTGCGCGCATGAACCACCAGGGCTCGTAAAACGGATGGTTGCCCAGGCTCACGACCGAACCGGCAGGAGCGTGACTGGCCAGCGCTGCCAGGACCAACGCCGACGCATCGTCGGCGTTCAGGTACAAGATATGGACGAGCGCCGACAGCTGAGCGAAGAGAACGACGACGTTCACCACGCCGACGAGGAGGGCGAGCCAGGCAAGCCACCACCACGCCGGACGCCGCCGGACGCGGTCTCCGAATCCCCTCCAGATCACCTCGCGGCTAGAGGCTGCGCCCTCCACGGCATGCAACCCTACAGCAGCCCGAGGTCCCCCCTACGGGGCCAGAAGCCCGTCATAAGCGTCGGCCAACCGCCGCGCCGCCGCGCTGGTGGAGTACCGCTCAAGAATATTGGGCGGGTAGACGACACGGCTTCCCGGCGCCCGGCTCAGCGGGCCCTCGGCGAGCGCACGGGCGATGCCCAGCCAGTCACCTGCGGCCACCAACTCGACAGGTGCGCCCCGCACGACCTCCGGGATCGCGCCGTTGGTGGTCGCGACGATCGCCAGACCAGCCGCCATCGCCTCGGCGAGCACCATCCCGAACTGCTCCTCCCAGAACGCGTGCGGGATATCGAAGGGGTGGTAGGCGGCGGTGGCGGAGGACTGGCTGGCGAGCACCATCGCCGAGGCCCGCGCGAAGACGGCGCGGCATCTCGCTCGTAGGGGACGCCGCGGATCTCGACGGCATGTCGCCCAGCCCCAGCTCGGCGGCGTGCTCGCGCAGGCGGCCCTCCTCCGGGCCCCGAGCCGACGATCGACAGGCGCGGCTTGGCCACTGCGCCGTCCGGGCAAGTGACGATCCCACGATGCAGCGCGGCGAGCGCGCGCAGCACGTCGTGGTGGCCCTTCTCCCACACCAGCCGCCCGGGGGAGAGGATCGTGTGCTCCGTCGGCTGCGGGTCAGGCGCCGGGACGGAGAAGCGCGCGGCGTCGATCCCCGGGGGGCACACGAGGATGCGCTCGGCCGCGACGCCCTCCAGCCGCAGCGCCTGCGCCGCGCGCTCGGTTGCCGGCAGGAACAGGTCTGTCTCGGCGAGCACCAGCTCGCGGTATCGGCGGGCGTGGCGGTTGCGATAGGCGGCCATCAGCGGCAGCGTCTCCCAGACCGTCTGCACCAGCCTGAAGCCGTGCGCGGCGCCGCCTGGCGGCCTCCGCGGCGAACCAGAACGACAGCTCCTCGGCGTGGACGATGTCGGCCGCGGCGAACGCCTCGCCGGCGGACAGGTAGCGGTCGCCCGAGCACCCCCGCGCCAATCTCGCCGAGCGGCCCCGGGGGCAACAGGTCGCGCAGCGCGCGCGCCTTCACCGCGCCGCAGCCCCTCGGGCGTGGCGAACCCGTTGGAGCCGGTCAGCAGATAGGAGACGTCGAAGCGCTCCGGCAGCTCGCGCCAGGGACGCAGCTCCCACGGGGTGACCTGATGGCCGCGGACGATCAGGACACGTGGCACGGACGAGCACCTTAGTGGTCTCGCTCGCAAGTCCGCGCACGTATTCGACGGACCGACGCGCTCGCTCCCGATGGCCGAGCGGGACAGTGGAATACTGCCTTCGTGGAGAAGGCCTCATCAAAGGTGTTGCTGAGAGTGCTGGCTGGGCGGCGCTGGCGTGCTTGGGCGTGCGCTGCGTTTGCGTGTGCTGCGACCGGCCTGGTGTCTGCCGGACATGCCTCGGCCATCCCCCGGCAACCTCCGCCTCGTCAGGCAATCGCAGTGGTGAAACGGGGTGTCGTGTGGTTTGACGACGGACCCGTCTTTCTCAAGAGCTTCGAGTCGGGTAGCACGCGTCTGGGGACCATCAGCACTGAAGGCGGAGCCCTGCCGCACATGGCTTCCTCGGCTACCGCAGTGGCGGTGCTGGGTGGCGACGAAGAAAACGCAGAGTTCTTCGGCGGCGTGCCGCCGAGTCCGCTCGTGCCGATCGAGCAACCCAAGCTCGTGAGTGGCGGAGGATGCAAGGGCTGGCAGCCCGGCGGTGACTTCGTGGTCGCCGAAAACGAGCTGGTGGCGGCTGGGGGATGTCAATGGGATGACCGTTCAGTGCGCCAGCCCCTATTCATCAGGAATCTGCGCGGGGGCCATTGGCACGTGCTGCGCTGGCTGGCGGTCGACTCGCTCCCGGGTGGCGACGGTCTGTACTACAACGTTCCGCCGGTCCTGGCCGCCGAAAGCGACCTCGTCGCGGTCGGCGTCCAGTTCTCCAGCGCGAGGATGGAGGTATCCATCCTCAACGTCCGCAGCGGGCACACCGAGGCTCGGCTCGACCTGCCCGATGGGCACTTGGGCTTTGCCTCGCACAACCGGCTTGTGCTCTCGGTGCCATCGCCCTCGTCGTCGAATGAGGTCGACTTTCCGCTCTCTAAGTGGTCTGGCCCGTTCGACCTTGCCTTGTACTCCACGCGTGGACCGCGCATAGTGGCACTCGGATCGACGCAGGAACCCCCGCTGGTTTCTGGGATGCATCTCGTCACCTCCGACGAAGGCACCGTCTCGGTCCGCGGCGTGACGGACGGCGCGCCCAGGGCCGTGATTGGCTTCAATCCGCCGGCCCGGGCACTGGACGCGCTCTCATTCCGGTGGCCCACGCTGGTCGCGGTGGAGACGACAAGCACCCCTCTGCTTCCGAGCGAAGTGCACTGCTGGAGCGGTGACTACAGTCCAGCAAGCAAGTCCTTCCTCGGGATCTTCGACCTGGCGCGGAATGAACCGTTCGTGCCGGCACCAGCCCTTGTTCACGTAGAACCGACCGAACCGCTGACAAACTGTGGGCCCGCGCCACCGGTGACCCGCTGACCCTGAGCAGGGCTCGTCAGAGTGCCACATGCACAGAGGGTCAGTGCGTATCCGCTCAACCAATACACGCTGACTTGCGAGCGAGACCACTCAGGAAATCGTCGCTGACGATGGACGCCTGCGCCGCACGGCCATGGCGTGCCTGTAGCCCGCGAGGCTCGCCTCGCCGGTGCGCCGCCATGTGAAGCTGTCCGCGCGCTCGTGCCCGCGGACGATCAGCCTCTCTGCCAGCGCGCGATCGTCCAGCAGGCGGCGTACCGCCCCGGTCACCTCGTCCTGACGCTCCGGGTCGAACAGGAGCGCGGCGTCGCCCACCACCTCCGGCAGGGCGGAGACGTTCGAGCAGGCGACCGGCACGCCCCGAACCATCGCCTCGATCACCGGCATACCGAAGCCCTCGCTCAGCGACGGCAGCACCAGGACGCTGCTCAGCACATACAGGCCCTCGAGCTGCTCCTCGGAGACCCAGCTGGGGAAGCGAACCCGCTCGACCACCCCAAGGTCTTGGGCGAGCGCGCGGAGATCGTCCTCGTAGGCAGTTGGCGAGCCAGGCAGCACCAGCACCACGTCCCGGCCGAGCGCGGGCAGCATCCGCACGAGCCGGTTCAGGTTCTTGTATGGGCGCTTCTGCGCGATGCACAGAACCACACGCGCGTCGCCGAGCTGCAGCTGCGCCCGCAGCGCCTCCTCCGCGACGGGGCGCACGGCGGGCGGACGGACGCCGTGCGGTGTCACCTCGATGCGCTCGGGCGCCAGTCCGAGCGTCTCCACGATGTCCTCGGCGGCGGCATGGGAGACGGCGAAGACGCGGTCGGCATGGCGCACCACATGGTCGACCCGGCGACGCATCGCCCGATGCGCTCGTGGGCCGGCCTCCCATTCCTCTGCCCGGTGCAGCCAGATCAGGTCGTGCAGCGAGACCACGCTGGCGAGGCCCGGGGTGAGCACGGGGCCGGTGTTCGCGGGACTGTGCAAGACCTGCAGCCGGCGGCCTACGCCAAGCGCCGGCAGCGCGAGGTATTCAGCGGGAACGTGCAGGGGTGGGCCTTGCAACGCAACCGGCACCGTCACCCAGCGCACGCTCGATGCCCAGGGCTCCTTGCGCAGATCGGCCGGGGCGTCTCGGGAGACGAACACGTGGACCTCCGTCGCCGGCTCGGCGGCGAGCAACGCGCCGGGCAGTTCGCGGGCATAGCGGCCCACCCCACCGGCGCGCTCGCCCAGGAACAGCAGGTTCAGCCCCACCCGCAGCGGACGGCCGGGCGCGCCGGCCGAGCGCGGAGCGCCACACTCTGCCGGGATCGTCGACACTGACGCGCAGGCTAGCGCTTCGCGCGAGCGCGGCTATGCGAGGACACGGTCGTAGGCCACTGCCAGCCGCCGCGCGGCTGCGCTCGTCGAGTAGCGCTCGACGAGCTCCACCGGGTAGGCGACCCTCGTCGCCGGATCTCTGCTGAGGGGGCCGGCAGCGAGAGCGCTCGCGATCGCCACCCAATCTCCGGGCGCGACCAGATCGACCGGCGCGCCGGCCAGCACCTCGGGAATCGCGCCGCTGGTCGCGGCGACGATCGCCAGGCCGGCCGCCATCGACTCGACCAGCACCATCCCGAACTGCTCCTCCCAGAACGCGCGCGGGATGTCCAGCGGGTGGTGGGCGCCGCTGGGAGAGGGCAGGCTCGCCAGCACCATCGCCGAGGCGCCGGCGAAGATGCTCGACATCTCCTCATAGGGCACGCTGCGAATTTCGACCGCCGCTGTGAGGCCGAGCTCGGCCGCGTGCTCGCGCAGTCGCTGCTCTTCGGGCCCCGAGCCGATGATCAGCAGACGCGGCTTGAGGAGCCGCCCGTCTGGCGGCTTGACGATGCCGCGATGAAGCGCCGCGAGCGCCCGAAGCATGTCGTGGTGGCCCTTCTCCCAGGCCAACCGGCCCGGGGAGACGATCGTGTGCTCAAGAGGCACATCACGTGGGGCTGCCTGGGAGAAGCGCTGCACGTCCACGCCGGGGGGGCAGACGAGGATGCGCTCCTCCTCGACGCCCTCAAGCCGAAGCGCGTTCGCGGCCCGCTCGGTGACCGGCAGGAAGAGGTCGGTCTCGGCCAATACGATTTCGCGATAGCGGCGATGTTGGCGCCTGCGGTAGGCCGCCAGCAGCGGAAGCGTCTCCCACACGGTTTGCACCAGCCGATAGCCGTGCGTGCGCTTGCGCTTGGCGGCCTCGGCGGCGAACCAGAATGAGAGCTCGGCGGCGTGGACGACGTCGGCGCCGGCGAAAGCCTCCCCCGCCGACCAGTAGCGGTCGCCCACGGCCTCGGCGGCCAGCTCGCCCAGCCCGCGCCGCGGCAGCAGATCGCGCAGCGCGTGCACGTGCACGGCCCGCAGACCCTCGGGCGCGTCGAAGCGGTTCGACGAGCTGAGCAGGTAGGAGACCTCGAATCGGTCGGGCAGCTCGCGCCAGGAACCAAGCTCCCAGGGGTTGGCGAACTGTCCGCGCACTATCAGCACTCGAGGCACAACCGGACAGCCTATGCCACGCCGGCTCCCAGTCCGGCGCGACGTATTAGCGCTCGGCGTTCGTCAGGCACGCCGCGGCCGCGGGATGATCTCGATGATCTCCGCCGGCACTGCCCGTGTGATGAGTATCAGCAGCGCGTACACGGCGAGTGCGAGCGCAAGCCTCACAATCGAGGGCAGCGCGGGCAACACCGCCAATGCCACCGCTGGGATGGTCGCCAGCATCACCTTCGGCAGGACGGCTGGGTGCGGTCGAAGCTCGGGCGTGCGCCGCACGATTGCCACCACGTAACCGCCGAACAGCGTAGCCTCGCCGCAGAGCACCGCCACCGCGGCGCCCCAGGCGCCATGACTCCCCGCGAGGATGACCGTCAAGCCGCAGCTGACGAGGAACGCCGCTGCGTTAACGGCCAACAGCGCCCCGTACTCCTCGAGTCGAGAGCAGCGCGAAGCCCCAGCCCGCAACCAGAAAGGAGAGCATCAGCGCGACGCCCTCGATTTGCAGAGGCGCCACTGCGCCGTGGAAGCTGGGAGCGATCACCTCGATGACGAACTGCCCCCCCCGCCAGGAAGCTGATGCCCGCGGCGATGCCGAGGAGGAGCGAGACCTCGAAGATCCTCTGCATGGCGTAGGCGAGACGCTCGCGGTCGTTGCGCGCGGCCCGAGCGATCAGCGGCAGGGCGCCGCTTACGAGCAGCCCGGGAACGGTCGTCGCCACGACATACACTCGAAACGACGCCGCGAACAGCCCATTCTGATAGGGACTGGCGACCAGGCTGGTAGTGAGCTGCGCGGTGTAGGCGTAGAGGGCTCCAACAGCGCTGGCGAGGGAGAAGTACACGGTCAGCCGCAGTAGCTGGACCCAGCGACCTGGATGGATGGAGATGCGCAGCGAGATCTCCCCGTGCACGAACCTGGCGGTGATCGGTATCAGCAGCACGTACACGATCAGCGTCACCGCGAGCAGCGGGAACAGCCCCACACCGAGCAGCACGAGCGCGACGATCGCCACAACGGTCAGGGCCTGCCGGACGAGGTCAAGCAGCGACATCAAGCCGATGCGCAGTTCCGCCGAGAGGGGGATGCAGAGCGTGTGTTGGAGCACGAGCGCGACCGTAGACAGCGCCGCGACGACGGTACCGGCGACCAACGCGGCATCCCAGCCGGCGGCCACGGCGAACGCGGTCGCGAACACCACCCCCGCGAGCGTGAGCGCCACGCGCAGCCCGAGCAGGTCGCGCATCAACCCATCGCGGTCGGCGCCCTTTCGAACGGCGAACTCACGCGTGCCGAGAGCCGACATGCCGACGTCGGTCACCACCGAGGCCACAGTGACGAGCGAGATCACGGTCGCGTATTGACCGAAGCGGACCACTCCGAGGTAGCGCGTTAGCAGGCCCACCGGGATGACCGATAGCGCCACGACGGCCATGTAGCTTGCGAACCGGAACACACCGCCACGAACGATCCGCCCACCCGCCTCGGGCGTGTCCAGGATGTCGGACCCCGCGGGGGAAACGCTCAAAGCACTTCTCGCAGAAGCGACGCATAGGCACGGGCCTGCCAGCGCGCTCGTGCACGCTTGGCGGGTAGCAATGCGATCAGGCGCAGCGTAAGCCATGAGCTCGCCAGCGACAGCCCGAACAGAGGTCGCGAGACCAGCTCCGGCACACCGCGAAGGCGCAGATAACGCAGCGCGCTGGTGAGGTAGTGAGGCGATGGCACGAGCGCCTCCAATCCGCCGCCGCGCATGAGGTGACAAACGCGCGCCTCGGGCACGATCTCGATGTCCCAGCCCAGCCGCGACACGCGCGATTGCCACTCGGACTCCTCGAAATACAAGAAGAAGCCCTCGTCGAACGGCCCGGCCTGCTCGTAGGCCCTGCGCCGGACCGACATCGCGGCGCCAGAGACCCAGGCCGGACGGCGTCCGGCCTCGAGCGCCGCCGGCGAGAACGCGTCCGGATGAAGTGCCGGAGCGTACTCGAGCGCGTAGAGAATCGGGACGCAGAAGGCGACGGTCACGGCGAAGAGTGTCGGGAAGCGCCGGTAGGCGTTCGGTGCGAGACGCCCGTCTGGTCCTTCGAGCAGCGGCGCGAGCACCCCGGTGCGGGGATGCTCCACCAGATGCGCCAGCAGCGCCCGCAGGGCTTCGGGCCGGACCTCGGTGTCTGGGTTCAGCAGGATCACGGGATCGGTGCTCGAGTTGCGAAAGCCGGCGTTGACGCCCGCCGCGAAACCACCGTTGACGGGCATCTCGACCACCTTCGCTTGCGGCTGTGAACGGCGCAGCCGCTCGGCGCTGCCATCGTTGGAGGCGTTGTCAACGATCACGGTCTCGAACTTCAGATCCCCGCTGGTCGCGTGTACCGACTCCAAGCAGCACTCGACGAGGTCGGGGGTGCAGTAGTTGACGATCAAGATCGCGGCGTCCGGCTCGTTGCCCGCGGCTGGGGAGGCGGGAGGCGTAGCGACGGGGCCGAGACGCTGTGCGGGGTCGGGCATCGTGACAGCGAGCCTAACGCCCGTCCGGACGCCGCTCCCGCCACGCCCGCTCGTAGCTTTCGAGCGTTCCCCGGGCGGTCGTCTGCCAGGTGAACGTCGCCTCACGCTTGCGGCCTTGGGCGACGAGCCGCTCGGCCAGGTCGCGGTCGCCAAGCAGCTCGAGCAGCGCCTCGGCGATGTCGGGCACACTCAAGGGGTCGAAGTAGTGGGCCGCGTCGCCGGCAACCTCGGGCAGGGCCGAGGCGCGCGCGCAGGCAACGGGCACGTTGCGGCGCATTGCCTCGAGGATCGGGATACCGAAGCCCTCGTTGATGGAGGCGAACACGAAGCAAGTCGCCAAGGCGTACAGGCCCTCCAGGTCGGCGGCGTCGACATAGGCCGGAAACGAGACGTTCCCGGCGATCCCGAGGTCGGTGGCCAGCGTGCGCAGCTCATCCTCGTGCGCGGTCGGGTTGCCGGGCATGACCAGCACCGCGTCGGGCCGGCGCTCCGCCACCAGGGCCATCGCGCGTACCAGGCGCTCGAGGTTCTTGTGGACCTTCTTGGCCGAGACGGTCAGGATCACGGGCCCCTGGCCGAGCGCCAACCGCTCGCGCAACTCGGCCGCGGGCGTGGGCTCGACCAGGTCGTTGCCCCCGGCCGCGAGCTCGACGACGTCGATCCGGTCGGCGGGCACGCCCAAATAGCGCCGGACATCCTCGGCACCGGCCTTCGAGAGCGCGATCACCCGGTCGGCCCGGCGCGAGACCGGGGGCACGATCACGCGCCACAGGCGCGCGGTCCAGCGCTCGCCAGGGTCGGGGGCGACGATCCAGGTGACGTCGGCGAGCGTCACGACATTGACCGCCTTGGTGCGCAGCGGCGCGGTCATGGCGAGGCTGTGCAGGAGGTCGACCTGGCGGCCGGCGATGTGGCCGAGGACGGTCAGCTCGGTGACAGCCTTCAGGCCGCGCCGCCCCAGCAGCGGATGGGTCACGAGCGGCGCGGCGTCCCAGCCGAGCCCTTCCAGATAGCGACAGCCCCCGGGGCTGCAGTAGACGCTGAAGCGCGTGTCCGGCGCTAGGCGCACCAATTCGGGCACGAGCGCCCGCAGATAGGTCTCAAGCCCCCCCATGTGTGGCTCGAGGAACACCGCGTTGATCCCCACGCGGTTGGGCAGTGCGCGACTCACCCGGCGAGTTTCTGCGCTGCCGGTAGGACGTTTTACTGGCACCGTCACGCCTACCTCGCTTCAGGCACCGGCACGACGATCACCTGGAGATCGTCGATCCCGTCGAAGTCCGTGGGATTGCAGGTGTAGACCGGCAGGTCGTTCGCCACGGCGGTCGCCGCGATCATCGCGTCGTACGCTCTTGCGGTCGCCTTGCGGCCGGTGCGGCGCAGCGACGCGGCTACGCGCCCAAACGCGCGTGCGGCATCGGCATCGAAGGGCAGCGGGTCGAAGTCGGCCTCCGCTTGCTGAACGTGAGCTTGACGGGCGGCGCGCTCTGCTCGATCTCCTGCCACGAGCGGACCGACCGAGAGCTCGGCGAGGGTCACGGCGGTGATGAGCGGCTCGTCCGGCAGCATCGCGGCCTCTTGCAGACGCGCCAGCAGGATGACAGTCGAGGTGTCGAGAACGCCGCGAGTCGGACGCGGCGCGTCAGCGGGCGCGTCGTCACTCACAAGCCGGCGTCCATGACTTCGTCGACATCCGCCCGCAATGCGACCGGATCCACGTAGGGAAGCCGGCGCCAACGAGTCAGCAGCGACTGCGCCGAGAGAGGTGGATGAGCAACGGCCCGCAGCTCCGCAACCGCCCTCCCGGAGCGTGTGATCGTGATCTCCTCGCCGCGGGCGGCGCGATCCACCACGTCGCCGCCGTGATTGCGCAGTTCGCGGATGCTCACCTGGGCCATGGGCCTATCGTATCACGCGTGATACACATCTGCACGACGCTCCGGCAAAAGCGCTCCCGCGGCGCCGACAGGTGTGGTGACCGGCGCCAACCGCTGTTGAGGAGATCTTTCGCTCACGGGTCTCCCATCGATCGCCCGCGCGGTCCTGCACGGGGTCTGGGAATAACCTGCACTCCATGACCTACACGACCGCGGACGGACGACGGCAGGTGCTCGACGCGCTCGCGCGGGCGGTCGAGGAGATCGGGGTGGCGCTCGCGGCGCTCGGCGAGGCGTATGAGCTGCTCGACGAAAACACCGCCGATCGCCTCGAGCAGGAGCTATTCCGGCCCGTGCAGAGCGCCTACGGCCGTGCGCAACGCACCTACACCGGTTTCGCCGACCGCCACGAGTTGCCCCACCGCGCGTTCGCACCGGCGCCCCCGGGCGCTCCCTCGACGGGCGTACGCGGCTTCATCGAGGCCGCGCTCGACGCGACCGCGCGCGCCGACGGCGAGCTCGCCGCGCTGCAGGACTCGATGCTGCCGATCGAGGTCGGCGACGCCGAGCTGCGCGCCGGCCTGCAGGAGGTCCGCGAGCTCCTCGGCGAGCTGCGCGGACGCGCGCGGGAGCTCGTGCGCAGGCTCGGACGGTGAAATCTCAGAGCGAACTCGCGCTTCACAAGCTCACTCGGCTTTGGTTCTCAGAAAAGAACGGCCTACATCCTCCCCTCAGAGCCTCTGCATTCTCCCCGCTGAAAGCTCGACATTCTCCCCGCTACAATCTTAGATTCTCCCCGTTGACTACCAACCCAGGATCGTAGATCGTGAGCTCGAGGCTCGCCTGAACGCGGTTGGCGCCGTCGTCATCGAGGGGCCGCGGGCCTGCGGGAAGACCGCCACCGCCCGGCAGGTCGCGGCCAGTGAGGTTCTGCTCGACGTCGATGCCAACGCCCGGCAGGCGATCGCGATCGATCCGGCGCTCGTGCTCGAGGGGGCGACACCACGGCTCATCGACGAGTGGCAGATCGAGCCGACTGTCTGGAACCACGTTCGTAGGGCGATCGACGATCGCTCGGACCCTGGCCAGTTCGTCTTGACCGGCTCGGCGGTTCCCGCGGATGACATCACGCGACACACAGGCGCCGGGCGCATCGCCCGTCTGCGCATGCGCCCGATGAGCCTTTTCGAGACGGGCCACAGTGCCGGTAGCGTCTCGCTGACCGAGCTGCTGGAGGGCAAGGTGAGCCCAAGCGCCGACCCCGGGCTCACCGTCGCCGACCTTGCCGAGGAGATCGCCCGCGGCGGATGGCCGGGCCTGCGCAGACGCGGCGTTCCGGATGGACTGCTCGCGGTGCGGGACTACCTGGATGAGATCGCCCGCGTCGACATCGGTCGCCTGGGCGGCACTCACCGCGACCCGAACCGGGTGGCACGCCTGCTCGCGAGCCTCGCGCGCAACGTCGCGACCCATGCCGCGGCAACAACGCTCGCCCGGGACACCGGCGGTCCGGACGGCCCGTTGAAGGACGACACGGTGCGCGAGTATCTCGGCGTGCTGCAGCGGCTGATGGTGATCGAGGATCAGCCCGCCTGGGCGCCACACCTGCGCTCCAAGCACCGGCTGCGCACCGCCCCCAAGCGACACTTCGTCGATCCCTCGCTGGCGGTGGCGGCGCTGCGAGCGACACCGCAGCGGCTGCTGGGAGACCTCAACCTGCTTGGCTTCCTGTTCGAGTCGCTCGTGGTTCGCGATCTGCGCGTCTATGCGCAGGCAGCCGACGCACGGGTCTTGCAGTACCGCGACAATGGCGGCCTCGAGGTCGATGCGATCATCGAGGCGGGCGACGGTCGCTGGATGGCATTCGAGGTGAAGCTCGGGCACGGACAGATCGACGACGCCGCGGCAAGCCTCACGCGGTTCGCCAAGCGGATCGACACGGCGAGGTGTGGAAGCCCGGCGCTGCTGGGCGTGATCGTCGCGACCGGCTACGGCTACCGCCGCGAGGACGGTGTGGCCGTCATCCCGGTCGGAGCGCTCGGACCTTGACGTTCGTGCGCTAGCTGCCACCGGCGCACTCGCTCTTCACTCCCGCCACTTGATCGAGCACCCGACCGGGGGCGTCTGCGAGCGATCGGGCTCGCGGCCTGCGAGCACCGCGTCGAGGGCGGCTCGCACGAACTCGGCGTTCTGGGTCGGGTCGTCGTAGTCGGCGTCGGGGGCGCCGCGATAGCGCAGCACTCCGTCGGCGTCGAGCACGAACACGTCCGGCGTCGTCTTCGCGCCGTACGCGCGGGCCACGTCCTGGGACTCGTCGCGCAGGTACGGAACGCCGTCGAACTCCCCGCGCTGCACCCGTGCCCGCATCGCCTGCGCCGAGTCGCGCGGATAGCGCTCGGCGTCGTTGGAGTTGATCGCCAGCACCCGCACCCCACGCTCGGCGTAGTCGCGCGCGAGCGCGATCGTCCGATCGTGCCACGCCAGCGCGTACGGGCAGTGGTTGCACGTGAACACGACCACCGTCGCCGGCGCCTCGCCCGGCGCGTGCGTGCCCCCCTCGGTGTCCGGCAGGGCGAACGTCGGGGCATGATCGCCGATCTCCGTCATCTCAACTCCTATCTGTCGTGGTCTGGGACGGTGTGCGGTCCGCGGCGGCGCCCTGGGCGGCTCGGAGCGCGTCGCGCACGTCGGCCGGGTCCGGCGTCGGAGAGATCCGGCCGTCGCGGCGATGGTAGACGCGGCACGTCAACTCGAACGGCTCATCGCCCGGCGGCCGGACGTCCACCCCGTCGATGCGAATCGTCGGCGACCCCACGAACCGCTCGCTCCGCGCGTCCTCCCGCGTACGGATCTCGCGCACGACGATCGCGCTCGGGTCCAGCCCCACCTCCTCCATCGCCGCCCGCAGCTCGGCCAGCGCCCGCGGGTGCGAGGGACAGCCCTCCCAGAACAACAGCTCGACATGCACAGGCCTCAGGCTAGGGCACGAAGCGCCGGCGGGCCGTCACTGGCCCTTGTGTGACACTCCCCCCATGCGGCCGAGGCAACCCATGGATGCCCAATGAGCCGGCCCAGGGTCGCGGTGGTGGGGCACGTCGAGTGGGTGCGGTTCGCGCGCGTGCCGCACGTGCCGCGGGCCGGTGAGATCCTGCACGCGCGCGACCCGTTCGCGGAGCCCGCCGGGGGCGGGGCGGTCGCGGCCGTGCAGCTGGCCCGCCTCGCGGGCGAGTCGACGCTCCTGACCGCCCTCGGCAACGACGAGCTCGGCCGCGAGTCGGTGGCACGCCTGGGCGAGCTCGGCGTCCGCGTGTCCGCGGCCCGGCGCGCGGAACCGACCCGTACGGCGAGCACGCTCCAGGACGACTCCGGCGAGCGCACGATCGTGACGTTCGGGTCGCGTCTGCAGCCGCTGGGGACAGACGGGGAGCTGCCGTGGGGCGAGCTGGCGGAGATGGACGCCGTGTACTTCACCGCCGGCGATCTCGACGCCCTGCGCGCCGCGCGCGCGGCGCGGGTGCTCGTGGCCAGTCCGCGCGCGGTCGACGCGCTCGGACACGACGTCCCCCTCGACGCCCTGGTGCTGAGCGCGGACGACGCGATCGAGCGCCGCGACGCCGCCCGCGCGCGGGACGAAGCCGAGCTGGTCGTCCGCACCGAGGGGGCGCGCGGGGGCGTCTACTCCAAGCGCGGCGGCGACACGGGCTCCTGGGCGCCCGTCCCGCCGCCCGGCGACCCCGTGGACTCCTACGGCTGCGGCGACTCGTTCGCCGCGGGGCTGACCTATGCCCTCGGCGCGGGCATGTCCCCGGCGGACGCGCTGGCCCTCGCCGCGCGCTGCGGCGCGGTCTGCCTCACCGGCCGCGGACCGTATGAGCGTCAGCTGGGCCGGTAGGGGCCGGGCTTGGGCCGCGGGCGCCCGCCCGGGAATGCGAGGCGCAGGATCGTGCGGTGGACGGCGCCGAGCTGGCGGCTAGCGGACCGGTGTTGTAAGGCAGGCCGTAGCGGTGGCAGACGTCGCGCACGCGCGGGGCGATCTCGGCGTAGCGGCTGGAGGGCATGTCCGGGTAGAGGTGGTGCTCGACCTGGAAGTGAGATTGCCGGCGAGCAGGTGAAACAGGGGGCTGCCGTCGATGTTGGCCGAACCGGTCAGCTGGCGCACATACCAGCCACCACGTGTCTCATCGGCTACCTCGGCCTGGCTGAAGGTGTAGGTCTGGTCGGGGAAGTGCCCGCAGAAGATGATCGAGTACGCCCATACGTTGCGGACGATGTTCGCGGTGAAGTTCGCCGCGAGCGTGTGACTTGAAGCCGCGCCTACGCCGAAAGATCGCCGCGGAGAGGGCGGGGAAGGCGATGTAGTCCTTGACGATCTGCCGGCGCGCCTTGACACCGACCGCCTTGAGCTCCCGCAACACCTGGGCCTTGGACTTCTCGCCCGTCCGATCGCGTCCAATTGAGGTCGTGCACGGCGACGCCCCACTCGAAGAACCCCATCAGCAGCAGGTTGTACAGCGGTTGGGCCAGGTACACCGGGCGCCAGCGCTGGTGCGGGTCGATGCGCATGATCTCATAGCCGAGGTCGCGATCCTTGCCGCGGATGTTCGTGAACGTGTGGTGCTCGTAGTTATGTGAATGGCGCCAGGCGTCGGCCGGCGAGGCCGTGTCCCAGTCCCAGTTCTGGGAGTTGATGTCGGGGTCGTTCATCCAGTCCCACTGGCCGTGCATCACGTTGTGGCCGATCTCCATGTTCTCGAGGATCTTCGCGACCGACAGCGACGCCGTGCCCGCAACCCACAGCGGCTTGCTGCGCGAGCCGAGCAGCAGCGCGCGCGCCGCCAGCACGAGATGGCGGTGCAGCTTGATCGTCGAGCGGATGTAGCGCGAGTCGCGCTCGCCGAGGTCGGCGAACACCTCGTCGTGGATCGCGTCGAGCTCGCGCCCGAGCTCCTCCAGCCGCTCGGGGCTCAGGTGCGCCAGCGGACTCTCGGGCTCCTCGAACGGCGGTCTGGACGTCGAGGGGGCGTCGGTGTGCGGTGGCTACTACGGCCATGTCGGTTCCTTTGGTGTGGGTGGGGAAGGGAGAAAAAAGAGTCAGTTGGTCAGAGATCGATCTCGACGGGGCCCTCGGGGGCGTTGATGCACATGCGCAGCAGTTCGCCGGGCTGACCGTGCACGCGCCCCGTGCGCAGGTCCCGGATCTGCCCGGAGCGCAGCCGCCCGACGCAGCTGTGGCAGATGCCCATGCGACAGCCGTAGGGCATGCTCGCGCCGGCCTGCTCGCCGGCCACGAGGATCGGCTGCTCGCCGTCGCTGACCGCGTCCACCCCGCTCGCGCACAGACGGATCATGCCGCCCGTCCCGCGCTCGCCGTTGCCGACGTCGGCGTAGGGTTGGAAGTGCTCGACATGCAGGCGCTCGGGGTCGCCGTCCCGCATGAAACGCTCGCGCATCGCATCGAGCAGACCGGCCGGGCCGCACACGAACGTCTCGCGCTCGGCCCAGTCCGGGCACAGCTCGTCGAGCCGATCTGGGGTGACGCGGCCACGCTCGCCCGAGATCCACTCGTGCAGCTCGTAGCTGTCGTGGCGGGCGTGCAGCGCGCGAAGCTCGCGGCCGAAGATGACCGAGTCCGCGGTACGAGCGCTGTGCACGTGCACGACATCGCGCAGACCCTCTCCGTCGCCGCCTCGACTCTCCTCGCCTCCGATGCCGCCATACCCGCCAATGCCACCGTCCCGCCCGGCGAGGCTGCGCAGCATGCTCATGATCGGCGTGATCCCGCTGCCGGCGCTGATGAACAGCAGCCGCCGCGGCAACGGGTCCGGCAGCGTGAACGTTCCTTCGACGCCCCCCAGCCGCACGATCGCGCCCGGGCGCACACGCTCGCACAGAAACGGCGAGACCTTGCCCGACTCGACGAGCTTGGGGGTGATCGAGATGCACCCGTCCGCGCGCCCCGGATCGGAGGTCAGCGAGTACGCGCGCCAGTGGTGGATCCCGTCGACCTCGATCCCCAGGCGCAGGTACTGCCCGGGCTTGTGTCCGGGCCACTCCCAGCCGGGCTTGATCAGCACCGTGACCGCATCGCCGCTCTCGCGCTCGATCCGTTCGATCCGCCCGCGCAGCTCGCGCGTCGACCACAGCGGGTTGACGAGCTCGAGATAGTCGTCGGGCAGCAGCGGTGAGGTGAACGAGCGGATCAGACCCAGCGCCCGGCGGCGCGTGGCCGAGACCTGCGGAACCGCGCCCCGTTCAGCCACGGGCATCGCCCGGCCTGCGGATCTCGGCGGGATGGAGGGTGGCCACGATCATGACTTTATATCATGCTACCTCAAATGAGGGAACATAGATAGTGGTAGCCTTAGTTGCGGATGGCACGTACAGGCTCCGTCGCGACCGATCGACCCGAGCAGCCCCGCGAGGGCACACGGTCCGGCAAGGGCACCCCGCCCCGCAAGGGCCCATCCTCCTCCGCGTACGACCTCACCGTCGAGCAGCTGGCCGCCGAGGTCGGGATGTCGGTGAGGAACATCCGCAACCACCACACGCGCGGCCTCTTGCCCCCGCCGGAGGTGCGCGCGCGCGTGGGCTACTACAACTCAGAGCACGTCGCCCGGTTGAAGCTGATCCTCGACCTGCAGGCCGACGGGTTCAACCTCGCCGCGATCGAGCGGCTGCTGAGCGGCTCGGATGGGCTGGCCGAGCGGCTGCTCGGGCTGCGCATCGCCGTGACCACTCCGTTCGAGCCCGAGACCCCGGAGATGATCACCGCCCAGGAACTGGTCGAGCGCTTCGGCGAGGTCGACGCCAAGGACATCGAGCGCGTGCGCAAGCTCAAGCTGCTCGTGCCGCTCGGCGACGGGCGCTTCGAAGTCCCCAGCCCAGCGCTGATGCGCGACGCCGAACAGGTGGTCGCGCTCGGCATCCCCCTGCACGCCGCGCTCGTGCTCGTCGAGCGCGTCAGCCGCGACTGCGAGTCGATCTCGCGCGCGTTCACCAAGCTGTTCCTGCGCGAGCTGTGGGAGCCGTTCGAGCAGGCCGGTCAGCCCGACGAGCGCTGGGATGAGCTGATCGAGGCCGTCGGCTCGCTGCGAGGTCTCGCCTCCGAGGCGCTGCTGGCGCTGTTCAAGCAGCGCATGACGACCCAGCTCGAGGCCGCGTTCGGCAAGGTGATCGAGCACCAGTCCAAGCGCGGGAAGTAGTGGTACCGGGGGCGCCTGCGCCCCCGGCGGGAGTGTGCATGCACACTCCCGAGACAAGCCGCATGCGGCTTGTCTTCCGAACGGCGCATGCGCCGTTCGGCCCTCCCTTCCTATGCCGTTGCCGGCGTACCCAGATCGAAGTGCACGCCCGTCAGCTCTTCCGAGACCTCCACAGCCGCGCGGCGACCTCCTCGTCACGCGCGGCGCGGTTGGGCGAGACCGGGTGGGGATGGCCGCGCAGCTCGCCAAGCCCGTCGGGTCCGACGTAGAGCCCGCCCTCGCAGGCCGGGCACGGTGGCGGCGTAGAGCGGCGGCAGCGCACCCTGTCGGCGCTCTGCGCGAGCATCGCGTTGGTCACCACCATCACAGCCGATCGGCGGCGGGCGGCGCGGCCGACTGCAGGTTGGTCGCGGCATAGCCGGGGTGGGCGGCGATGGCTCTTGACGGTCGAGTCGGCCGCCCGCAACCGCCGGTCGAGCTCCAGCGCGAACATCAGGTCGGCGAGCTTGGACTGGCCGTAGGCGCGCCAGCGGGAGTAGCGGCGCTCGGACTGCAGGTCGTCGAAGTTGATGCGCCCCGTTTTGTGCGCGATGCTCTGACAGCGTCACAACGCGCGCGTCGGCGCCGGCCCTCCAGCGCGCCGATCAGCCGCCCGGTGAGCGCGAAGTGGCCGAGGTAGGTTGGTGCCGAGCTGCAGCTCGAAGCCGTCGGCGGTGACCCGCCGCGGCGGAGCCATCACGCCCGCGTTGTTGAGCAGCAGCTCGAAGCCGTCGTGGGTGGAGCGGAACTGCTCCGGCGAACGCCTTCACCGACGCGAGGCTGCCGAGGTCGAGCGACGGCCAGCTCCACGCGCGCGTCCGGGCGCCACGCCGCTCGATCTCCGCGAGCGCCGCCGCGCCCTTCTCGGCGTTGCGGCAGGCGAGCACGACGCTCGCCCCATGACGCGCCAGCTCGCGCGCGCAGACCAGCCCGAGGCCGCTGTTGGCGCCGGTGACGATCGCTGTGCGACCGCTCTGGTCTGGGATCTGCTCGGCTGGTCCACTTGGCGCTCATCGCTCGTCTGCCTCCTCTGGACTGGGAACGGACCAGCTTACGGCCATCTCCGGGGACGGTCCAGCTCGCGAAGGCGAGAGCGCAGGTCGAGATCGGGAATGCGACGAAACGCAAGTGCTCAGGGCACGAGCACGATCTTGCGGTGCGAGCCGGAGACCAGGCGGTCCCACGCCTCGGCGACCTGCTCGAGCGGGCATTGGGTCTGTGTCCACCTTCAGCCTGCCCGCGGCTGCAGCCTCGGCCAGACGGCGGTAGGCCTCGCGCTTGACCTCCGGCGGCGCGGCGAAGTTGGTGTGGCCCATGATCACGAGCATTTTTCCGCGGATCGCCGCCGAGGGAACCAGCACCTCCGCGCCGGCGCCGGCGCCGAGCTGCACGATTCGCGCACCGAAGCTGGCCGCGTTCAGAGCCGCCACGAACGGCTCGCCGAACAGCGGGTCCACGACGACGTCGATCCGGCCCTCGGCCGCCTCGCTCAACGCGCCCTGCAGATCCTCGGGCTCGTCCAGGCGCACGGCGGCATCCGCGCCGAGGGCCAGGCAGCGCTCGAGACCCATCGGCGAGCGCGCCGCGGCCACAACGCGGGCGGCGCCGAGCAGCCTGGCGGCCTGCACCGCGATCTGCCCGACCACTCCGCTGGCGCCCAGCACGAGCACGTGCTCGCCCTCTGTCAACCGCGCGCGCCAGGTGAGCGCCAGCCAAGCCGCCAGCCCGGAGATGCCGAGCGCGACGGCTACCCCGTCCGGGACTCCCTCGGGAACCGGGTAGGTGGAGGCCGGGTCGAGGAGCGCGCGCTCGGCCATCGAGCCGAACGGGGCGATCGGCGCGTCGAAGTAGACGCGCTCGCCGTCGAGCGTCCCCACGCCCTCACGCCCGGCGACCGACGGCAGCGGCGGCTTGCCGGCGTAGAAGCGCCCTGCGCAGATCGCCACATCGACCGGGTTCAGCCCGGCGGCGAGCACCCGCACGACGGCATGCTCGGATTCCACGCCCGAACCGACCTCGGGCTCATCGAACTCCCCCGCGCGCGGCACGCCGTACTCGTGCAGGATTGCGGCTCTCATCTGCTCATCCTACGGCACCCCTGGTGCACCGACCGGACGAGGCGCTGGGCGGATGATGCCGGGCATGTCCCGAGACCCGAGGGTCATCTCATCGGGCCGGTCTGTTGACGGCGCGTCGGTCAGTCGGTCGTGCGGCGCCGGTAGAGGATCGTGGCCAGGGGCGCGAAGACCGCCAGCAGCGCGACGGACCAGAGCAGCGAGGCGAGCAACCGGGTGCTGCATCGGCCAGGCATGGATGCTCGCCGAGGGGTTGGGGTTGCCGAACAGCCGGCGGGCGGCGGCGGTCACGGCGCTCACCGGGTTCCAGTCGGCGAGGGTCCGCAGCACCGCGGGCATGTGCTCGGTCGGGACCAGCGCGTTGGAGACGATCGCGAGAGGGAACAGGATGACGAGGCCGACTGCCTGCGCCGACTCGGGGCTCTTGCTCACCATGCCGAGGCAGGCGCAGCCCCAGGACAGGGCGTAGCTGAACAGCAGGAAGACGGCGAACCCGCCGATGGTCGATGCCGACGCTGCCCTCGGGCCGCCAGCCGACGAGCAGGCCGGTCGCGGCGACGAAGGCGGTGCAGATGGCGGCGGTGCAGAGGTCGGCGAGCGAGCGCCCGACGAGCACCGCGGGGCGCCACATCGGGAGGGTCCTGAAGCGGTCGATGACGCCGCTGTTCGAGGTCGGCGCTGAGCCCGACCGCGGTGCCCATCGACGAGGTGGTGAGGTTCAGCGCGAGCAGGCCGGCGATCGCGAAGTCCGTGTAGCTGCCGCCGCCGGGCAGGACGACTCCGGCGCCGAACACGTAGACGAACAGCAGCGTGAACAGCACCGGCTGGACGGTGACGTCCGAGAGCTGCAGCGGCTCGCGCGCGATGTGCACGAGGTTGCGCCCGGTGAGCACGGCGACGTCGCACAGACGACGCACGAGGCCGGGCGATCTCGGCGGTCTCGCGACCGGCGCACCGGGTGCGACCGGGGCAATGGGGGCAAGCGGGGCGGCGTTCATGGACGGGCGACCTCCAGGTCGGGGATGGACGGCTCGGGCTCGGACGGCGCGGGACTCGGGTGCTCTCCGTCGGTGTCCGTCGGGTGCCCGGTGAGGGCGAAGAAGACGTCGTCGAGCGAGGGTTGGCGGACCTCGACGTCGTCGACGACGACCCCGGCCCGTCGAGAGCGCGCACGACCGTGGTCGCCAACCCCGCGCCACTGCGGACCGGTGCCCGCAGGCGGCGCCCGTCGTGGCTCACGTGCACGGCGCCGGCGACGAACGGACCGAGGGCGGCGCCGGCCGCGGGGCTGGGCTCGCTCAGCGTGACCTCGAGACGCGCCCCGCCGGTCTGCGCCTTCAGCTCGGCCGCGGTGCCGCCGGCGATCACGCGGCCGTGGTCGATGACGACGATCCGGTCGGCGAGCTCGTCGGCCTCGTCGAGGTACTGGGTCGTGAGCAGCAGGGTGACGCCGTCGGCGACGAGCTCTCGGATCACGTCCCACATCCGCACCCTGCTGGTGGGGTCGAGGCCGGTCGTCGGCTCGTCGAGGAACAGCACCGGCGGTCGCGTCACGAGGCCGGCGGCGAGATCCAGGCGCCGGCGCATCCCGCCCGAGTAGCCCTTCAGGATCCGGTCGGCCGCGTCGGTGAGATCGAACTGGGCGAGCAGCTCAGTCGCTCGCGCCCGCGCCTGCACGCGGCGCAGGCCGCTCAGGCGTCCGACCATCACGAGGTTCTGGCGACCGGTGAGGACCTCGTCGAGGGTGGCGTCCTGGGCGGTGACGCCGATGTTGCGCCGCACGGCGGCCGGCTCGCTGACGACGTCATGGCCGGCGACCCGCGCCGAGCCGCCGTCGGGGATCGCGAGGGTGGTGAGGATGCGCACGGCGGTGGTCTTGCCGGCGCCGTTCGGGTCCGAGCACGCCGAGGATGGCGCCCGCCGGCACCTCGCAGGTCGATCCCGTCGAGCGCGACGGTCGCGCCGAATCGCTTGTGCAGGCCGTGGGCCTCGATCATCAGGTCATGTGTCATCGGCGTAGCTCCCTAGGTTCCTTACCGGTCGGCAAGCAAGTTCGAGCAGCCATCATACATATTCCTAGCCGGTCGTCAAGTAAGCTACTGGTATGGAGCGATCGAGGTCGACGGCACGGGGGAGTCGCAGGCAGGCGCAACGGGGCGCCCTAGACCGGGGCGCCCCAGACCGGGGTGCTCCAGACGGAAGTCCCGACTCCCCGCCAAACGACGACGGCCAGTCCGGGCCCTCCACGCGCGAGCGCATCCTCGACATCGCACTCGAGCTGTTCACCGAGCAGGGCTACGACAAGACCTCGCTGCGCGACATCGCCGAGCGGCTCGGCACGACCAAGGCCGCGCTCTACTACCACTTCGAGCGCAAGGAGGACATCCTGCTCGAGCTCCATCTGCGCCTGCACGCGCTCGGTCGGGAGGCGCTCGAGCAGCTCGACGGCCTCGAGCGACGGGCAGGAACGCGCGGACGCGTGGCCGGGACTCCTCGACGACTTCATCGACCAGGTCGTCGACAACCGCGAGCTCGTCCTCCTGCACCAGCGCAACCACAGCGCGCTCGAGCAGCTCCAGCACAACGAGCGCCATCAGGCCGAGAACGACGACATCGAGCAGCAGTTCCGCCGCATCCTGCAGAGTCCCGACATTCCCCTGCGGCGACGGGTGCGGATGGCGTGCTCGATCGGCGCGGTGGTCGGGACCCTGGCCACCGGAGAGGCCGTCTTTGGAGATGTGCCGATGGAGGAGCTCGCCGAGCTCGTGCGCGGCGCCGTGAGCGACCTCCTGGGATCGGAGCACGCACCCACGCCACCGTGATCCCCTAACCGTGCAAATCACAAGTTTTGATTTATAATTGCACGGATGATCGAAAGGCGCGTAACCACCGAAGTCGCCGAGCTGCTGGAACATCTGCCCGCCGTCGTGCTGGTCGGGCCGCGCCAGGCCGGCAAGACCACGCTCGCTCTCGAGCTCGCCAAAGCGCGACCCTCGACTTATCTGGACCTCGAGTCCGCGGCCGATCGGGCTCGTCTGGCCGAGCCGGAGCTCTACTTCGCCGACCACTCAGGCGAGCTCGTGATCCTCGATGAGATTCACCGCGCGCCAGGCCTGTTCGAAACGCTGCGGGGCGTGATCGACGCGGGCCGGCGCGAAGGCCGGGGCACCGGGCGATTCCTGCTGCTGGGCTCGGCCGCGATCGATCTGATGGCCCAGTCCGGCGAGACCCTGGCTGGGAGGGTCGCGTTCGTCGAACTCGCGCCGTTCGACGTGACCGAGGTGGGAACAGAGCAACTCGATCGTCTGTGGACCCGCGGCGGTTTCCCCGACAGCTTCCTGGCGAGCACTGACGCGATCAGCCTGCGCTGGCGCGGCGACTTCATCCGCACCTACTTGGAGCGCGACATCCCGCAACTGGGTCCGCGCATCCCGGCCGAGACGCTGCGACGACTGTGGACTATGTTCGCCCACCATCAAGGCGGCCTGCTAAACGCCGCGCAACTGGCTCGCAGCCTCGGCGTCAGCGGGACGACCATCGCCCACTACCTCGACCTGATGGTCGACCTGCTGCTCGTGCGGCGGCTGCCCCCTCACCTGCCCAACGCGGGCAAGCGGCTCATCCGCTCGCCGAAGGTGTACGTGCGCGACAGCGGCCTGTTGCACGCGCTGCTCGGCCTCGCCGACAAGGAGGCTGTGCTGGGCCACCCGATCGCCGGCCCGAGCTGGGAGGGCATGGCGATCGAGAACATCCTCGCGGCGGCCGGACCTGGCGCGCAGGCGAGCTTCTACCGCACCAGCCACGGAGCGGAGATCGATCTCGTCCTCGGCTGGCCCAACGGAGAGGAGTGGGCGGTGGAGATCAAGCGCAGCCTGGCGCCGGCGGTCGAACGGGGCTTTCACTCCGCGCTCGCCGATCTCGAGCCGGGGCGGGCGCTGGTCGTCTATCCCGGGCAGGAGCGCTATCGAGTCGGCCCGTCGATCGAGACGATCGGCGTGGCGGAGGTGTGCGAGCAGGCGCGCGTCGCGGGTGGCGGCTGAATGTCCGGTGGAGTCCAGACTCACCCGCCCGTGAGCGACCACCCGGTAGCCGACGCCGGGGAGCCCCTTTCAGCTTTCTTTCACGTTCGCCTGTCAGCATCGGCCGATGCGGCTTCTGGTCGTCGACGACGAGGCGGCGGTACGCGAGGCACTCGCGCTCGTGCTCGACCTGAGCGGATTCGAGGTGAGAACCGCGGTCGATGGGCGCGAGGCGATCCGCACACTCGCCGTCGACTCGCCCGACGCCGTGATTCTCGACGTGCTGATGCCCGGCCTCGATGGGCTGGAGATCTGCCGGCGAATGCGCGCCGGCGGCGATCGCACCCCGGTGCTGATGCTGACCGCCCGCGCCGAGGTGTCGGAGCGAGTGGCGGGCCTGGAGGCCGGCGCCGACGACTACCTGGCCAAGCCGTTCGCCCGCGAGGAGCTGATCGCACGCCTGCGCGCACTGCTGCGGCGCACCGGCTGGGAGGGGGACGAGCGGACCCTGCGCTTCGAGGACCTCGAGCTGGACCCGCTCGCCCACGAGGCGCGCCGCGGCGGGCGGGCGCTCGAGCTCACCCGCACCGAGTTTTTGCTGCTCGAACTGCTCCTGCGCCACCCCCGCCAGGTGCTCACGCGCGCGGCGATCTTCGATCATGTGTGGGGCTATGACTTCGGTCCCGCCTCGAACTCGCTGGAGGTCTACATCGGCTACCTGCGCCGCAAGACCGAGGCCGCCGGCGAGCTCCGGGTGCTGCACACGGTGCGCGGCGTCGGCTACGTGCTGCGCTCGGCGGAGCGCTCGGGGCCGCGATGAGCTTTCGCCGGCGCATGATCCTGCTCGCCGCCGGGGCGGTCGCCGCGGCGATCGTGATCGCGTCGGTCGTCGTCTATGTCGTCACGCGCAACGAGCTCCAGGGGCAGCTCGACTCGAGCCTGCGCGCAAAGATCACGCCGGGGCAGCAGTCCGCCGTCCAAATCCAGGTCAGCGGCACTAGCAGCCAGCTCGCCAAGCTCGTCAAGGAAGGCAAGCTGCCACCCGCCGTCGCGGGTGCGTTTCGGTCAAACGCCGGTGCGGGCGCATCTGGAGTGCAGGCCGGAGGTGAGGTGACTGCCCCCGCAAACGGACCCCAAGGACTCGCCCTCGCCGTCCAAGGATCCTCCAAGGGATCGGGCGCGGTTCACGCCGAACCCAGTGCAACGCATGCAGAATCGGGCCCAACACATGGCGAATCGGGCACAGCTCACACCAACGATGGCGCTCGCCACGCAAGCGTTACGATCGAACGCAAGGCCGTGGCTCCGAACGGCTCCGTCGCCGTCGCCAAGGAAGCGCTCGCTCACGCCGAACCGGGGCGTACCTCGCTCGTGCTGCCGCCCACGGAACTCGGGGGACCCGCCGGCTACGTGCAGCTGTTCCTCTCCAACGGGGAAATCTTGCATACCCCAAGCAGGAAGTACGCGCTCTCGATCACGGCCGCGACCCGCGCCGTGGCCGAGGGTCGGCGCGACGCCTTCTTCAGCGATACGACAATCGCCGGCACGCCCGTACGGGTGCTGACCGAGCGCGCGGGCGAAGGCGGGGTGTGGCAGGTGGCACTGCCGCTGAGCGACCTCGACAGCACGCTCACCCACCTGCAACTCGTGCTCGCGCTCGTGAGTCTCGGCGGTATCGCGCTCGCCGCCGCGCTCGGGCTGCTCGTCTCGCGCGCAGCGCTCGTGCCGGTCCGCCGGCTGACGGGCGCCGCCGAACGCGTGGCGCGCACGCAGGACCTCACTCACCGCATCGAGTCCGGCGAGGAGGACGAGCTCGGACGGCTGGCGCAGAGCTTCAACACGATGCTGGCCGCGCTCGAGCGCGCGCGCCTGGCCCAGCGCCAGCTCGTCTCCGACGCCTCGCACGAGCTGCGCACGCCGCTGACGAGCGTGCAGGCGAACCTCGATGCGCTCGCGATGGGCGAGCGGCTGTCCGCGCGCGAGCGTGCCCGCGTGGTGGTGGCGGCGCAGGCGCAGCTGCACGAGCTGACCGTGCTGGTGGGCGATCTCGTCGACCTCTCCAAGACCGAGATCGAGGAGGTCGAGGTCGAGGACGTGCGCCTGGACCTGGCCGCCGCGGGGGCGCTCGAGCGCGCGCGGCTGCACGCGCCGGGTGGGCACTCATCTACGTTCGTGCTCGACGCCGAGCCGTGCCTGGTGCGCGTCGCGCCCGCGAGGCTGGATCGGGCGATCGCAAACCTGCTCGACAACGCCTGCAAGTGGAACCTCCTCCCCGCCCTCCTCGCCGGCCGAGCAGGCAGGCGACCAATCGAAGTGCGCGTGCGCGACGGACGCCTGCAGGTGCGCGACCACGGCCCCGGGATCGCCGCCGAGGATCTGCCGCGCGTGTTCGACCGCTTCTACCGCGCGCCGAGCGCGCGCGGACGGCCCGGCTCGGGGCTGGGGCTGGCGATCGTGCGCCAGGTGGCGGAGATGCACGGCGGCTCGGTGCACGCCGCCAACGATCCCGGCGGCGGCGCCCGCCTGACGCTCGAGCTTCCGCCGCTGCAGATGACCGACGCCGAGCTGGGGGCGTCTGAGCCGCGGGCTGCACCGAACGCCGGCGCCCCGGTCTCCGACGCTCCAGACACCAGCGCTCCGGAGGCCGGCCCCGTTCAGGAAGCTCCTCGACTTCTCTAAGGCGATTCTCAGGTTGGGCCGGTTTGATGTCGCCAGCGCCGCGGCCGGCCGAAGCCGCCGGCGGCGCCGATTGCCACCGATCAGAGATCGTCCGCAAAGGAGACTGCATGCCTCGCCGTCCCGCACCCTTCCCCACCGCGCCAGGCGTGCGGCGCTCGCCGCTGCGCCTGCTCGTCGGGCTGGCCGTGATCGCCGCGAGCCTGCTCCTGGCCGCCTGCGGCGGCTCCTCCAGCCCCGGCGTCGCCCACGTCGGCACCACGAGCGCCTCCAGCCCTGCGGGCGGGTCGGGCGGCGGCACGCCGGAATCGAAGGAAACGAGCGCCGGCGCCCAGCAGAAGATGGTCAAGTTCGCGCAGTGCATGCGCACCCACGGGGAACCCGAATTCCCCGAACCGGTCGAAGGCGGCATTCAGATCCACAGCCAGAACGGCCACGGCCCGAATCCAGAATCCTCCCAGTTCCAGGCGGCGGAAAAGGCGTGCAGCAAGTACGCGCCCTCGAAGATCGCCCCGAGCCCGGCACAGCAGGCCAAGATGCAGGAACAGGCGCTGAAGATGTCGGAATGCATGCGCTCCCACGGCGTGCCCAACTTCCCCGACCCGAAATTCTCCTCCTCCGGCGGCGGCGTGAGGGTGACGCTCAAGGCAGGCG
Organism: uncultured Solirubrobacterales bacterium; assembly: GCA_963831995.1. GTDB lineage: Bacteria > Actinomycetota > Thermoleophilia > Solirubrobacterales > Solirubrobacteraceae > Palsa-744. The sequence continues at coordinate 133,087 of CAWHSI010000004.1, forward strand.
GTTCGACCGGGCTCAACCCCAGCTCGCCGCAGTTCCAGGCGGCGGCGAAAGCATGCCAGTCGGACTTCCCCGGGAAGGAAGGGGTATCCCCGTCCCCAAGGCGGGCGGCTCCGGGGCCGGTAGCAGCCAATCCTCCGAAACGGCGGTCGCTCCGTGAGCGAGCGGTTGCGGCGCGGCCGCTGGGCGGCCCTCGCCGCCATCGTCGTGACCGTGATAGCCGTGCTGCTGATCGTGTTCGAACCGTTTCACAAATCGACCAAGCCCAGTGTCGGCGTAGCCGACAACGCCACGCCGACGAGCGTCACGACGGTGAAACGTCAGTCGCTGTCTTCGCAGACGCAGGTCGCGGGGACGCTCGGCTACGCGGGCTCGTCGAAGATCCTGGTGCCGTCGGGGAACGCCCCCTCGGCCGTGCAGCAGTCAGAACAGCAGGTGGCGAGCGGCGAAGCCCAGGTGGCCTCGGCGCAGCGTTCGCTTCAGGGCGACGGCGCGGCGCTCCAGCGCACGCACAGCCAACTGGCGGCGGCACGCGCGAAGGAGGCGGTGGACTGCGCCGGCGAAGGCGCCGCCGAAGCCGGCTCCTCCGCCGGCGGCGGCGCGGGCACGTGCGCGAGCGACCGGCAGACGGTGACGAGCGGCGAACAGGGCGTGACCGGGGCCGAAACCAAGGTCACGGCCGACCGCACGCAGCTCGCCTCCGCGCAGACCTCGCTTGCCCATTCCCAGTCGGCGCTCGCCACGGCGCGCTCGTCCGCGGTGACCTACGTGCAGGGCACGGTCTACACCTCGCTGCCCTCCGTCGGCCAGGTGATCGCACGCAACCACAGCCTGTACGCGATCGGCGGACAGCCCACGATCCTTCTGTACGGCCTGACGCTCGCCACGCGGGCGTTCCTCGCGGGCATGTCCGCGGGCCCGGACGTGGCCGAGCTGAACGCCAACCTGGACGCGCTCGGATACGGCTCCGGGCTCGCCGGCGACGAATTCACCGCCGCCACCGCCACGGCGATTCGCGCCTTCCAGGTCGCGCACGGGCTGGCACAGACGGGCGAGCTGGCGCTCGGCTCGGTCATGTTCAAGCCGGGCCCGGCGCGGGTGACGAGCGTCACCCCGACGGTCGGCATGGGCGTCTCGCCGGGACCAGCGCTGGAAGTGAGCTCGACCGCGCGGCAGGTGACCGTGAAGATCGACGCCTCCGAGCAGGGCGCCCTGAAGAAGGGCGACCACGTGGTGATCACGCTGCCGGACAGCCAGACCACCGCGGGCACGGTCTCGTATGTCGCGAGCGTCGCGGTGGCGCCTGCCAGCGAACACGGCGAAGAAACCACGCCCACGATCGAAGTCGACATCACCCCGACCGAACCGAACGCGACGGGCCAGCTCGATGCGGCGCCGGTGCAGGTCTCGATCACGACCGCGAGCGTCGAAAACACGCTGGTCGTGCCCGTGACGGCGCTGCTCGCCCTCGCCGGCGGCGGCTATGCCTTGGAGGAGGTGCAGTCGGACGGGGTGCACCGGCTGCTCCCCGTCACGGTGGGACTGTTCGACGACGAAGCGGGCGATGTGCAGGTCAGCGGGCCGAAACTGGCGGCCGGTCAGAGCGTGGTGGTGCCCTCGACATGAACGGGTGTCCCGGAGATGAGCATGGTGTTCTCGAGATGAGCCGGCTCGGCGAAGCTTCGCCGGTGCTCGAGCTGCGCGAGGTCAGCAAGACCTACGGCGCCGACCCGCCGGTGTATGCGCTGCGGGAGGCGAGCTTCACAGTGGCCGCGGGAGAGCTCGTGGCGATCGTGGGGCCGTCCGGTTCCGGCAAGACGACGCTCTTGCACGTGATGGGCACGCTGGAGCGCCCGACCGCTGGGGTCGTCTCGATCACCGGTCTTGACGCCGCCCAGCTCTCCGACCGCGAGCTCGCCGCGCTGCGGGCGATGAGCATCGGCTTCGTCTTTCAGCAGTTCTTCCTGGCCGAGCACTCCACGGCTTTGGAGAACGTCGCCGACGGGCTGCTGTACGCCGGCATGGCGGTGGCGGAGCGCCGCGAGCGGGCGGCGCAGACGCTCGCGCGGGTGGGCCTCGCCGAGCGCGCGAGCTTCCGGCCGAGCAAGCTCTCCGGCGGTGAGCGCCAGCGGGTGGCGATCGCGAGGGCCCTGGTGGGCGCTCCGGCGATCGTGCTCGCCGACGAGCCCACCGGCAACCTCGACAGCGCCTCGGGCGCGGCGATCCTCGCGCTGCTGCAGGAGCTCAACGCGGACGGCGCGACGATCCTCGTGATCACCCACGACCACGCGCTGGCCGCGCGCCTGCCGCGCCAGGTGCAGATGCTCGACGGGCGGATCGTGGCGGACACCACCTTGGCGCCGACCCTCGAAGGAGCGGGGCGATGAACTGGGTGAGGAGCCGACCGGGGGCGCTGGCGATCCTGGCGGCGGCCGGCGTGCTGGGCGCCGGCGCGAGCACACCGGCCGGAGGGGCGACCGCCGCCACCGGAGAACCCGGCGGCGGCTCTGACTCGAACTGCCCCGCGACCACCTCCCCGAACGCGATCGCACTCGTGGGCGGCACACCCCAGACCGCGACCCTGAACAGCGCCTTCTCGACCGGACTGCAGGTCGCCCTCACCAACACCGACGGGTGCGCGGTGACGAGCGGCGCCGCCGGTGTGGCGGTGACGTTCACGGCGCCTTCCAGCGGCGCGAGCGGCGTGTTCTCAGCCAGCGGCACGAGCACGGTCACCGTCGGCGCCGACAGCGCGGGCGCCGTCAGCGCCCCGACGTTCACGGCCAACGGGATCGCCGGCAGCTACACGGTCACCGCCAGCTCGCAGTACGGGTCGGTGTCGTTCGCGCTCACGAACACGGGGGCGGGGATGCCGGCGCGGATCGTCGCGGTCTCGTCCGTGAAGCAGACCGCCACCGTCGCGGGCCACTACAGGCAGGCGCTCGCGGTGAAGGTGCTGGACGGCGAGGGCAACTCCGTCGCGGGCGCCGGCGTCACGTTCACGCTCACCGCCTCCACCGGCTCCTCCGCGTGCGGCACGAGCTCGGGCGCGAGCGGGGCGGGCGCTGCCGACGCGAGCTTCGCGGGAGGCGGCACGTCGGCAAGCGCGATGACCAACGCCTCCGGCGTCGCAACCTCGCCCACGTTCACCGCCAACAGCGAGGCGGGCTCGTTCTCCGCGAGCGCGTCGCTGGGGAGCTCCGGCGGCAGTGAACCCCACAGCGGCGCAGCCGCCGGCGGCGCCACCCCCGCGCTGTTCGCGCTCGCCAACCTCCCCGGGCGGCCGGCCAAGCTCACGCCCGGGGTCGGCGCGACGCAGTCCACGCGCGTGGACGCCCGCTTCCCCGTCAGCCTCGCGGTCACCGTCACCGACGCCCAGGACAACCGCGTGCCGGGCGTGCTCGTGTCCTTCGCCGCGCCCACCGCCGGGCCCAGCGGGCGCTTTACGACGCGCGTCGTGTCGCGATCGCACAGGCGCTCGGCGCGTGAGCATCGGACGCGCGTGGCGAAGGTGAGGGCGAACGCGTGCGGCGTCGCCGTCGCGCCCGCGTACACCGCCAACCGCGAGTCGGGCGGCTACGTCGTCAAGGCAAGCGCCGGGCACGCGCGAGCGGCGTTCGCGCTCGTCAACGAAGCCCCGTGAGCCGGCGGCCGTGAGCGCGACCATCGAGCCCGCTCCCGCCAAGCTGGCTCCCGCCCGCCTGCGCCCCGGCGACCTCGCCCGGGTCGCGAGCGTGGGGCTGCGCACCAGGCGCGGGCGGGCGGCGCTGTCGGCGCTGGGGATCGCGATCGGCGTGGCGGCGATCGTCGCGGTGCTCGGCCTCTCCTCCTCCTCCCAGGCGGGGCTGCTGGAAGAAATCGATCGGCTCGGCACAAACCTCCTGATCGTCACCAACGGCCAGAGCTTCGCCGGCAAGACGGCCGAGCTGCCGCTGGCGGCGCCGGCGATGATCGCCCGCATCTACCCGGTCGAACACGTCGCCGAGACGGGCAAGGTGAGCGGCTCGGTCTACCGCTCGCCGCTGATCCCGAGCGTCGACACCAACGCCCTCGAAATCGAGGCCGCCAGCCTCAACCTTCTGCATGCCCTGAACATCACGGTCACGCAGGGGAGCTACCTAAACGCCGCCACCGCGAACGAGCCGGTCGCCGTGCTCGGCCCCGCCGCCGCACAGCGCCTCGGCATCGACCACATTTACCCCGGCGAGCGGATCTGGCTCGCCAACCAGTGGTTCTACCCGGTCGGCATCCTCGGCTCCTCGACGCTGACGCCGGAACTGGAAGACGACGTGCTCGTCGGCTTCCCCGCAGCGAAACGGTATCTCGACTTCGACGGGCACCCGAACACGATCTACGTGCGCGCGCAGGACAGCCAGGTCGCGGCGGTGCAGTCGGTGCTCGCCGACACGGCCAACCCCGAAGCGCCCAACGAAGTCGACGTCAGCCTCCCGTCGGCGACCCTCGAGGCCAGAGCCAAAACGCAGAGCGCGCTCAACGGCCTGTTTCTCGGCCTCGGCGCGGTCGCGCTGCTCGTGGGCGCCGTGGGTGTGGCGAACATCATGGTGATCTCCGTGCTCGAACGCCGCTCGGAGATCGGGCTGCGCCGCGCCCTCGGCGCCACCAAAGGCCAGATCCGCATCCAGTTCCTCTCCGAAGCGATCCTGCTGTCGCTCGCCGGCGGCGCCGCGGGCATCGCCGCGGGCATCGCCGCGACCGCCGTCTACGCCGCCACCAAGCACTGGACGATCGTGATCCCCACGCTCGCGTGGGCGGGCGGGTTCGGCGCGGCGCTGCTGATCGGCGCGATCGCCGGCCTGCTGCCCGCGCTGCGCGCCGCCCGGCTGTCGCCCACCGAGGCGCTGCGCACCGTGTGAGGGTTCACAGACTGTGCGTGTGTGCGCGGGCTCGCGTCAAGAGCAGCGAGTACAGCTGCTCCTCGGCCTTGGCGGGGAACGGCTGGACCGTACCCGAGCTCGAGAGGGTGACCTGAGCGGGGCCGTAGACGAAGCCGAGGATGTCGAGATAGAAGGAGATGTGGACGCCGCGGATGGCGAGCGTGGCGGTTACGCGCCACCCGAAGCCCCCGGTCGTGCCGGGCGCGGGGGGAGTGCCCGATGTGATCGAGACGCCGACGACGGTCGCACCGGCGTAGTGCTGGGATTTCAAGAGCTCGGAGACGTAATGGGAGACGCAGGCGCGCACACGCGCGCTGCGGATCTCCGACAGCGTGGCGGCGGCCTCGGCGGAGGTCTCATCGACGCTCACTTCGGAGCTCACGCTCAGGTCGAGGATGCCACGCCGGAGGCCGAAGTCGGGAGAGCCGGCTTCCAGAACCGTACTCGGCGAAGTACTCGGCGAACGCTGCAACGCCCGCGAGTCCTGCGCGCCCACGCAACCGCGGAGCTCCTGTTCGAGGCGTTGTTCGCTCGCCGATTCGCTGTGATGGTTTGGGGTGGCGGTGAAGCCCGGGACGTCAGCCGCCGTCAGGTTGACCGCGCGGGCGAAGGCAAGGGCCTGCGCGTGTGTCGGCGCCCGGCTCGTGACGGCGCCGGGCCTGGTGTTCGTGGAGGCGGACGTGTGCGAGGCGGTGCTCGCGTAGCCGCCCTTGCCGCAGCCACAGAGCAGAGCGCAGGACGGGACGAGCGCGAGGAGGACGGCCGTCCGGCGCATGAGCGCCATTGTTGCAGAGCGCGTTCAGGGCCTATCCCTGCAAGGCCCTACGCACCCAGGCGTGTCTGACCGTGCTCGAGCTCGAGCAGCAGCCGCTTGCGCTCCAGACCGCCGCCGTAACCGGTGAGCGTTCCGTTCGCGCCGATGACACGGTGACACGGCACGATGACGGCGATCGGGTTGCGGCCGTTGGCGAGACCCACGGCGCGCGCCGCCGAGGGCTGGCCGACACGGTGCGCCACCTCGCCATAGCTGACGGTCTCGCCGTAGGGAATGTCTCTCAGTGCACTCCACACGCGCCGCTCGAACGGGGTGCCGTCCATGGCGAGAGGCACGTCGAACTCGATGCGCCTCCCTGCGAAATACTCCCGCAGCTGCGCGCGCACATCGGCGAATGGTGTCGTGGACCGCTTCCACGCGGGATCGATCCGCTTGGGTTTGGGGGCATCTTGCATATACAGCCCGCGCAGAGCGTGACCGTCGCCGAGCAGCAATAGCTCGCCGATCGGGCTGTCCTGCGTCGTATACAGCAGCGTGTGAGCGTCGTCCTTCCCATCTCGCTGCGTGTGAGCGGTGGCGGCATTGGACATGGGATCCACTCCTTCCATCACGCGGCGAGTCGGCCGGCGTGGTTCGTTGGCGTTGACCTGCGCACTGCTTGCGGGGCTCGATCGAGCGAAGCCCAGAGATGTCCGACCGCGTACGCGCGGTAGGGGCGCCAGCGCTCGGCGAGCCGTTGCGCGGCGGCGGGGCGCCCGTCGTGACCGAGCCGTTCGAGCGCGTGGCGAACCCCCAGATCGCCCGGCAGGAACGCGTCGGGATCGCGCAGCGCGCGCATCGCTATGTACTCGCTCGTCCACTGCCCGATCCCCGGCAGCGCCAGCAGACGGCGCCGCGCGTCCGCGCGCTCGGCGCCGGCGTCGAGCACGAGCTCGCCCCCCGCGAGCGCCGTTGCCAGCGCAAGCAGACCGCGCCTGCGCGCGCGCGGCATCGCCAGCCGGTCGGGGTCCGCGGCGGCGAGCGCATCCACGGAGGGAAAGACGTGCGTGACCGCCCCGAGCGGGCGTGCCAGCTCCTCGCCGTAGTCCTCGACGAGCCGGCCGGCGAGCGTGCGGGCGCCTCGCAGAGACACCTGCTGACCCAGCACCGCGCGCACGGCGAGCTCATGGCCGTCCACGTGTCCCGCGACGCGGCGTCCCGGAGTCGCTCGCACGAGCGGCCCGAGCACGGCGTCGGACCCGAGCGTCTCGGCGACGGCGTGCGGGTCGGAATCGAGATCTAGCAGCGTCCGCGAACGATGCATCGCGGCGCCGAGGTCGCGCAGGTCCTCGAGCCGGTAGCGAGCGTGCACGTACCCGTCGCCGGGACGCAACTCGACGGTCCCGGTCCCGTGCGGCAGCCGCAGGCTGCGCCTGTAGGTGTCCGCGGACACCTCCTCCACGCCGGGCGCCGCACGCAGCCCCAGAAACGCGATCAGGCCCTGCGCGTCCAGCGGCGAACGGTAGGGCAGCCGCAGCGACAGCGCCCCGCTCTCCTCCGGGCGGCCGCCGCGTCGCGCCCGCTCGCGCAGACCGGTGGGCGTCGTCGCGAACACCTCCTGAACGGTCGCGTTGAACTGGCGCACGCTCTGAAAGCCCGCGGCGAACGCGACTCTTGCGATCGGGACGCCGGTCGTCTCAAGCAGGATGCGAGCGGTCTGGGCACGCTGCGCCCGCGCGAGCGCGAGCGGACCCGCTCCGGCAGCGGCCACGAGCCGGCGGTGCACATGGCGCTCGGTGTAGCCGAGCCGGGCGGCGAGACCGCCGACGCCCTCGCGATCGACCACGCCGTCGGCGATCAGACGCATCGCGCGCCCGACGAGATCCGCGCGCACGTCCCACTCCGGGGAGCCCGGCGTGGCGTCGGGACGACAGCGCTTGCACGCGCGAAATCCGGCCGACTGCGCCGCGGCGGCGGAGGCGAAGAAGCGGACGTTCTCGCGTTTTGGCGTGCGCGCCGGACAGCTCGGACGGCAGTAGATCCCGGTCGTCGTCACACCGCAGAAGAACCATCCGTCAAACCGCGGATCGCCCAGCTCGAGCACCTGCCACAAGCGCTCTGAATCGAAGACCATGGACACACCCTGGCACACACGGGCGATCGTGTCTGGCGGAAATCGGACCTGGGTGAGAAGCGAGGTCCGATCCCCGCCGCCCGAGATTTGGCGACCCTTAGGCGAGCGGCGACGTCTGCGCGGGGTCAGTCTCAGCTTCCGGCGTCGTCTCGGCTTCCGGCGTCTCCTCCTGCACCCCCGCGCGCAGACCGACGAAGGCCGCGACCGCCGCCGCCGCCATGATCGCCGCCATCACATAGAGCACCGATCGCGTGGCGTAGGCGAAGTCGAGCCGCACGAAGTGGGGGATCGAGGCGATGCTCCCGCTGCCGCCCTGCGACTGGGAGATGCTCGACGCTTCGGCGTGCGCCCGCGCGCGGCGGTGACGCCTTGCGAGATCAGCGAGCGTGGTGACACGGGAGCGCATCTGCGAGACGAGGATCGTGCCGAGGATCGCCAGGCCGAGGCTGGCGGCGTAGTTGCGGACCGTCTGGGTGATGCCGGTAGCCTCGCCGTAGGAGAGCCGTGGAGGCGCGGTTGACGGCGTCGGTGTTGGCCGGGCCGAGCATCATCCCCATGCCGGCGCCGGCGAGGATGATGTACCACTGCTGGGTGCTGAAGTCCAGGCCGGTGACCTTCCCGGCCCACAGCCAGAACCCGACGGCGCTGAGCGCGCAGCCGAGCACGACCGGGCCGCTTGGCGCCGATCCGGTCGAGCATCCGCCCGCCGATCTGCGCCGCGACGACGAAGCCGATGAAGAAGTACAGGATGTAGAGGCCGGCCTCCGACGGCGTCTTGCCGAGCGCGATCTGGGCGTACTCGCTGGCGAAGAAGAACACCGGGATGAACACCAGCATCGCGATCGCGAGCACGATGTTCTCGACGAGGAACGGGCGGATGCGAAAGATGCTCACTTCGATCAGCGGCGACGTCGGTGCGAAGCTCGCACGAAGGTAGAACACGACCAGCAGCGCCGCGCCCGCGAGCGATGCAGGCCCGGTGGCCGGGTCGCCCCAGCCCCAGATCGAGCGACTGCTGGAAGCCGAACACGCTCAGGCGCCACGCCCGAGGCGATCAGGACCAGGCCCCGGTAGTCCATCCGCGCCGGGCGGTGCACGGTGCTCGGCTTGGAGACGGCGATCAGGACCAGGGCGATCACGGCGACCGGGATGTTCACCCAGAAGATCGCCCGCCAGGTCCACTGCGTGAGATAGCCGCCGAGGATCGGGCCGACCGCGGTGAGACCGCCGGCGATGCCGAAGAAGATCGCCAGGGCCCTGCCCCGTTCGCGCAGCGCGAACGTCTGCACGACGATCGCCAGCGCGGCCGGGAACATGATCGCCCCGCCCGCGCCCTGGACCACGCGGAACGTCACGATCCACGCCTCGGCCAGGCTTCCCTTCGGCGTGAGCCCGCACAGCGCCGACGCGGCCGCGAACAGGACGACGCCGAGCGTCACCATCCTGCGGTGACCGACCGTGTCGGCCAGCCGGCCGCCGAAGGCGAACAGCGCGGCCAGCGACAGCAGGTAGGCGTTGATCGCCCACTGCATGCCGGTGCTCGTCAGGCCAGCTGCTTCTGGATTTCGGGTGCGGCGATCGACACGATCGTCTGGTCGATGAACGTCATCGCGACGGCGAAGATCATCGCCGCCAGGATCAGATTCCTCGATTGGCCGCCGTTGGCGTTGCCAGCTGTCATGAACGCGCTCGAACACTACGGGACGACGCATTGAGACGACCGGCGGTGACCCACGGGGCGTTTGTCCGGCGATCCGTCCGGACGGATCGCCGGTGCCGGACGACGCCGTAGCGCCCGGAAGGACGATACATCTCGCGACGCCTCACGGCGAGCTTGACCTGCCCGCGGAGCGATTGCCACCGCTCGACATATGTCCGCTCGCTCGCATCCGGCTCACGTTTAGGCGCCGAACTGTCGGGTTACATCACAGGTCGAAGAGACCGGGGAGCCATTCCCCTTCTATCGTGGCGCTCGACGCCGCAGTCAGGAGACGCCTATGAACAGTTGGCGTCCCACGGAAGCACGAGTCGCCTGTAAGCGACTCCCTCGCAGCAAACCGGCGTTCTGCCCCGCGGGCCGGCCGGCGGACGTTTCGAGTGGGGCTGATCCTGCTCGGATCGCTGACCACGCTGATCTTCGCGAGCAGCGCTCTGGGCGCCACCGCGACCGTGGGCTTGGGATCGGCTGCCCCCTTCTCGGTGCTGGCCGGCTCGACGGTCACGAACACCGGCCCCACGACGATGTTCGGCGACCTGGGGCTTGCCCCCGGTTCGTCGGTGACCGGCGCTCCGCACGTACTCGGTCAGACTTATATCGACGACGCGGTGGCGACCGAAGCCAAGAGCTCGCTGACGACCGCCTACAACGAAGCCGCCTCTCGTCCGACCAACGGCTCGGCCGGGACCCAGCTCGCGGGTCGGGAATTCTCGCCGGGCGTCTACAACGCCAGCAGCTCGCTGCTGCTGTCATCGGGCAACGTCACGCTCAACGCCGAAGGCAACCCCAACGCGGTGTTCATCTTCCAGATCGGCTCGACGCTGACCACCGGCTCGAACACCAGCGTCTCGCTGGTGGGCGGCGCGCAGGCGTGCAACGTCTTCTGGCAGGTCGGCTCCTCCGCGACGCTGGGCAGCGGCACGCGCTTCGTCGGCACGATCATGGCCTCGGCCTCGATCACCGCCAATACGGCCGCCACGATCCACGGCAGGCTGCTCGCGCAGACCGCCGCGGTCACTCTCGAAGACAACACGATCACCAACTCCAACTGCGCGTCCAGCGTAAGCGGCAGCGGGGGCGGCACGGAAACGACCACCCCTGAAGAAACGAAAGCGCTCGCAGCAGCTGCCACGGGAGCAGGAGCCGTCACGGGCGCCGGCGCCACCGCTCCCCGGCCGATTGGATCGAAGAGCGCGGCGAAGCATCACAAACGCCATAAGCGCCATCGCGCGCGCAAGGCAGCCAAACCGCACTCGCCCGCGCGGCCGGCGCTCCCGCACCGGAGGGGCTCATTCACCGGCTGAGTATCGGGCTGATGGTTCGGCTGGGCGTCGGGCTGGCAGTGGCGTGCCTGCTCGGCCTCACGGCCGGCTCCGCGTTTGCCGCCGCCGGCTCGGCGACGGTCGCCGGCATCCCGACTCGCGTGCAGGCGATCCAAGAGCTCGCGGCCCTGCGTATCGCGCACACCGCACACCGAGCACCCGCAGTCGGGTCACCGCAGGTCGCACTTGTGCCCGCCGCCACGCCGATCACGGGCGAGCAGACCACGCTGCCCGTGATCGGGCGCTCGACCGGTCCCGGTGGAGCGCGTTGGCTACAGGTGATGCTCCCCGGTCGGCCCGACGGATTGACCGGCTGGATCGCCCAGCAGGGCACCCGCGAGCTCACGACGGGCTGGCGCATCCTGGTCGACCTCGCCGCGCGGCGCGTACGGGTCTACCGCGATGGGCTCACCGTGAGAACGTTCCAAGCGGTCGTGGGCAAGCCCTCTACACCCACGCCCACCGGCCAGTTCTTCGTCGAGGAGACGGTGCAGATGGAACCCGGCCAGGCGGGCGGTCCGTTCGCGCTGGCGCTCAGCGCACGCTCGAACGTGTTGCAGGAATTCGAAGGCGGCCCGGGCCAGATCGGGATCCACGGCCGCAACGCGCTCGGAGGAACGCTGGGAGCAGCCGAATCACACGGCTGCATCCGCCTGGCCACCCCGAGCATCGACTGGCTGACCGCCCGTATCGGCCCCGGCATACCGGTGAGGATCTACGGGGGCTGAAGCCCAGTCCCCGTGTGGTCCGCGGTGGGCGTGCAATCGGCGCATGGCCTCCTCGCCGGCGAACTGCTCGCCGCTCACGCCGGCAATGAAATGCCCGCCCCGGATCAGGCCCCGCGCCTCCAGGCGGCGCAGCGCCCAGAGGATCTCGCGCCAGGGAACGGCCAGCCTCTCCTTGAGATACACGTCCCGGCACACCACCCCCCAGCGCAGCAACAGCTGCCAGGCGACGGCCTCGGCCAGCTCGTCGACGTCCGTGGGGGGCTCAGCGGCGGGCAGCAGCGTCCAGCGACCCTCCACGCCTTGGCGCCACGTGCCCCGCCGGCCGCGAGAGCCCGGGCGAGGGGGATAGGACCGCCGGCCGCGGGCGGCGCGGCCGCGGACACGCAGGAGCGAGCGGACCGCGTTGAACCCGTCGGCGGTCACGAGTCCCCGGGCGACACCGTCCCACAGACCCTCCTCGACGTCCGTCGGCAGGCGATGGGTGATCGCCTGCAGCTCGGAGTGAAACTGGGCGCCGTGCTCGCGCAGCGCGTCGAGCACCTCCCGCCCGCAGCCGGCGCTCGACTCGGCCGGCACCGCGCCCCCGCGGTGGGCCTGCAGGAGCCGGGGCACGTCCTCGCGGAGCATGAAGGTGATCGGGGTGCGGCGGGACGGCGTCTTGCCGGAGCGACGTGGCTCGCCGGCCGCCGGATCCTCACCGTCGGCTGCCGCTTCGAGGACCGACAGCCGACCCCACACCACCTCCCCCGAGAGGCAGAGGTCGTCGAGCCATTCGGGGCGATAGGACTCCACCCGCTCGGCGAACAGCCGCTCCCAGTCGCCGGCCGGCCACTCGAAGCCCTGGAACTGCTCGATCGCCTCGGCGAGTCCCGCCCTGCCGTGCAGACGCGTGGCGGGGGTGGAGTGCCACCAGGCCCGCAGGAAGCCCTGCCACTCCTCCCGGCTGATCGGGCGGACCTCGGCCCGCCGCCGATCGCGGGTGTAGCCGTGAATGCGAGCCAGCAGCCGGCGGGCGCACCACTGCTCGCCCCGCTCCGGCGCGAATCGCCCACCGATCGCGAACCCGCGTGCGCGGAGGGCCTCGAGGGCGATCGTCACCGCGGACGGCGACAGGCCGGTGGACTCGACGAGCTCCTCCACGGTGACCGGACCGGAGATGTCGAGATGGCCCTGCATCAGGGTCACCGCCGCCGCGTCGGCGATCTCTGCCTCGGGGCGGGGAGCGACGCCGGGCGGAAGTTGATGGTCGGGCACGAACCGGGCGCCCGGAAAGAGGGACCTGACCTCGGCCCGGCATTCGGTGGCCGCCCACAGGACGTCGGACCGCCCACCGCCGTGAACCGCGAAAGCCCGACCGGCGTCGGCGAGGGACTCGAAATGCTCGGTCCACTCCTGTCGTGGGCGGCTAACGATGAGGGACAGGAGCACGTCATGGAGCTCGTCCGGGTCGCGCACGTCCGGGGCCGCCTCGGCGCTGACGCGCTCGATCGCCGCTGGATCGAGCCGACCCAGCTCCCGGGGCTCCACCGGCAGGCCCCGGCGCAGCGGCACCGCACGCGACCGGCGCTCGCCGATCTCGGTGTTCTCGTCGAGGTAGGTGAAGGGGGCGCCGCCGAGGATCTCGTGGGCCAGCACGCTCGGCTCGACGGTGTCGACGAAGTGCAGGCGAACGGTGCCCTGCTCGAACCGGCGCACCAGCTCCTTGAGGCCGTCGATGTCCATCGCCTCGTGCAGGCAGTCGCCCATGGTCTCGCGCACGAGCAGGTGCTCCGGAATCTCGATCGGACCGGCCGGGGCGTTGTCCTGGCAGGCCGCGAGCGACGGGAACACGGCGGCCATCAGGTCGTCCGCCTCCATCCGCTGGATGTTGAACGGGTTCAGCCGACCGCCCTTGCGGCGCAGCACCGCGAGCGAGCGGTTGAGGTTCCACCGCCAGCGGGCGGTGAACATCGGGCTGCGCAGCACGGCCTGGGAGACGGCGTCCTGAACGTTGTGAGAGCGCAGGAACGCGGGCACGTCCTCGAGCGGGAACGAGTGCTGCGGGCCGAGCGAGAGCATCACGGCGTCGTTGCTCGCCGCCGCCTGCAGCTCGAAGTCGAACGTCAGGCAGAACTTCTTGCGCAGCGCCAGGCCGAGCGCCCGGTTCACCCTGGCGCCGAATGGAGCGTGGACGATCAGCTGCATGCCGCCGCTCTCGTCGAAGAACCGCTCGAACACGACGTCCTCGTGACTGGGCAGCACCCCGCCGAGCGCGGCCCGCCCGGCCCGCAGGTAGTCGACGATCAGCGCGGCCGCCACGTCCTCGACACCGGACTGTCCCCGCACGAAGGCGATGGCCGCCGCACGCCCGCCCGAGTCGAGCCGCTCCGCCACCGCGCCGCGCAGCCCGGAGACCTCCTGCGAGAGCTCGTCGGTGCGGCCCGGCGCCTCGCCCAACCAGAACGGGACCGTGGGGTGCCTGCCGGTGGCGTCGCGCACCCGCATGACGCCGTTGCTCACCTGCACGATCTGCCATGGATGGCTGCCGAGCAGGAAGACGTCGCCCTGCATCGACTCGATCGCAAAGTCCTCGTTGACGGTCCCGACGAGCACGTCGCCCGGCTCCATCAGCACCCGATAGTCGCCGGTCTCAGGAATCGCTCCCCCCGAGGTCAGCGCGGCCAGCCGCGCCCCCCGACGACCGCGCAGGCGCCCGTTGACCCGGTCGCGGTGCAGGTAGGCCATGCGCCTGCCGCGGCCGGTCTCGATGCCGGCCGACACCAGCTCGACGGTCTCGTCGAACTCCTCCCTGGTGAGGCGACGGTAGGGCCACGCCCGCCTGAGCAGCTCGAACAGCTCCGCTTCGCCCACTCCCTCCGCGCCCCGGGCCGCCGCCTCGGCCACGATCTGCTGGGCGAGGACGTCCAACGGCTGCTCGGGCGGATGCAGCGCATCCAGGCGCCCCCGCCGGACCGCGGCCAGCAGCGCGGCGCACTCGACGAGCTCGTCGCGGGTGGTCGGGTAGACGACCCCGCGGGGGACACCGGTGCGGTGGTGGTTGGCCCGGCCCACCCGCTGCAGGAGGGTGGCGATGCTGTGCGGCGAGCCGATCTGGCATACGAGCTCGACCGGCCCGATGTCGATGCCGAGCTCCAGCGAGGCGGTGGCCACCAGGGCCCGCAGCTCGCCGGCCCGCAGCCGGCGCTCCACGCGCTGGCGGCGATCGCGCGAGAGCGATCCGTGATGAGCGGCCACCTGATCCTCGCCCAGCCGCTCGCCCAGCTCGTGGGCCACCCGCTCGGACAGCTTTCTGGTGTTGACGAAGACCAGGGTGGTGCGATGGCGAGCGACACGGGCGGCGATACGATCGAGGATCTCGCCGAACTGATCGCTGGAGATGGCCGCTTCGAGCTCACCGTCGGGCAGCTCGAGCGACAGGTCCAGGCGCCGCCGGTGCCCGCTGTCGATGACGGTGGGGAGCGGTTGCGCCGCTCCCACCAGCAGGCGGGCAGCCGTCTGCACCGGCCTGACCGTCGCGGAGAGGCCGATGCGCACAGGCGGGCGCTCGGCCACCGCACAGAGCCGCTCGAGCGAGAGGGTCAGATGCGAGCCACGCTTGTCGCGGGCCAGGGCGTGGATCTCGTCGACGATGACCGTCTCCACGGTGCGCAGAGTCGCCCGGGAACGCTCGGCGGTCAGGTACAGGTACAGGGACTCCGGCGTCGTCACCAGCAGATTCGGGGGCCGGCGAACCATCGTCTGCCGCTCATATGACGTCGAGTCCCCGGTACGCAGCGCGACGGTGATGGGCGCCGGCTCACAGCCGAGCTCGCGCGCGACCTCGGCGATCTCCTCCAGGGGCTCTTCCAGGTTGGTGTGTACGTCGACCGCCAGGGCCTTCAGCGGGCTCAGGTACACCACCCGGGTGGCGCCCACGATGGACTCGCCGGCCTCGTGGGCGTGGTACAAGGCGTCGATGGCGGCGAGGAACCCAGCCAGGGTCTTGCCCGAGCCGGTGGGAGCGCAGATAAGCGTGTGCTGGTCGCCAAGGATCGCCGGCCACCCCCCGGCCTGGGCCTCCGTCGGCCCGTCGGGAAACCGCCGCTCAAACCAGGTCCGCACCGCCGGATGAAATCGCTCGAAGACCCCCGAGCGGACCCGAAACGATCGGTGTCGAGGGCAGCGAGCCAACGGGCATGTCACAGACCTTACTCAGCCCTCCCCCGCGGTCCGTCCACCGCAACGCCACGCCAGCGTCATCGTAGGTGGGCTTCGCCCATCCAGGCGAGTGTGTACGTTGCGGGCATGAGCGACGGGACGCTCGCACGGAGCTACGGCAAGGTCTTCAACGAGGTTGCGGTCGAGTACGACCGCAACCGCCCGACCTACCCCGATGCGCTCGTCAACCAAGCGTGCGAGGTGGCAGGTATCAGGGATGGCGACCGGGTGCTCGAGATCGGGTGCGGGACCGGCCAGCTGACGCGCAGCCTCCTTGTGCGCGGGCTGCGCGTGACCGCACTCGAGCCGGGAGATCAACTGATCGGAGTCGCCGAGGAGAACCTGAAAGACGCGGGCGATGTGGAGTTCGTCCACGCGCGGCTCGAGGACATGCAGCTGCCCCGCGAGAGCTACGAGGCGGTGTTCTCGGCGTCCGCAATCCACTGGGTTGACCCTGATCTAAGCTGGCAAAAGATCGCCGACGCGCTCACTCCCAACGGGACGCTCGCCCTAATCCAGTACTTCGGCCTTCAGGAGCGGCGCAGCGTCGATGATCAGGAGGCTCTACTTTCAGCCCTGCGCAAGCACGCGCGGGAGATCGCCGCGACCTGGCCCACCTACCGCGACCTCGATCGCACGATTGCGGGCGTGCGGGAGCGCCGTCGAAACGTCGCGGATGCCTGGGGCTGGCTGGGGAGCTATGACATAGGACGTAACTACGCAGCCGATCTCTTCGAGGATCTACAGCTCGCAACCGTGCCAACCCTGATCGAGCACACCGCCGGTGAGCTCAACGCCCTGCTCGCCACGATGTCATTCTGGGCACGACTCTCACCCGAGCAGCGTGATGCCGTCGTCAACGAGAATCACGCTCTCCACGAGCGCATGGGGCGACCAATCCGGGCGAGCACGGTCGCCGCACTTGTCACGGCGCGACGCAGTGCCCCCGCGCCTCAACGTTAAGGACGTTTTCGCCCGGCCGCAGGGCCCAGCGCCCCCAGATCGCCTCGCTCGACGCCCAAAACCATCCAGGTGCAGGCATCTTTCAAGATGGCGAGACCCAGACTCGAACTGGGGACACCACGATTTTCAGTGGTGGGGCGACCAGCCCTGACCCGCTGTGCTGAGGGTAGCAAAACCCTGGCGTTTGCGGGCATTTTGTGAGGAGCCCAGCGCCACTAGATCATCGGGCTCCAGGCCGAGTTACCGCCGGATGCCGGCGGATTCCGGGGGGTTTGGGACAACGGGCGGGGTTCGTTGTCCCAAACCCCCAGACACCGTCGGAGGGGCCGCCCACCGACGCGCACGCCTGCTCTCATGCGGATGCGAGCGCATCATCCGACGCCGTGCACGCGCCCACTCCGACGACGTCCGAGCGCCAGCCAGGGCTCGGCAGCCGACCGCTTGCGCCAAGCGAAGCGGAAGTGCTGGCATCGTCGCGCCATAGACTCGCAGGTCGTCCGTTCCAGCTGTCTGGCGCAGGGTCGATGGCACTCCTGCTTGGCCGAGATTGTGAGCGTGAAGGCTCGGATGAAGTGCGGGGCGAGCGGTCGCGGCGTGGAATGATGATTCTGGCTGGGCGGGTGATCTGCGTGAGCGGATTGCAGGCCAAGGGACTTGCTCGTCTGCTTCTCCCGGCCGGCGGGCGCTGCTGATCGGGTCAGTGGTTTTCCGCTCGCGGTTCGCCGGATTGGCCGATTCGGTGGCGGTGTGGGAGGCTCTGTTTGCGGTGAGTCAGACCGAGCCACGAGATGCGGTTGCACCCGGACCAGATTCCAAGGTGCCGGTCGACGCTGCGGGGGGCCTGAGCTCCGTGAAGGCGGCGGGGCTGCTCGAGCGGTTCGGGCCGAATGAGATTCCGGAGGAGCGGCGGAGCCTGTTGTTGGAGATCGGCTTGCGTTTTTGGGGGCCGATCCCGTGGATGATCGAGGCGGCGGTGGTGCTGACCGCGGTGATGGAGCGGTGGGCGGACTTTGCGGTCATCAGCGTGCTGCTGATCGTGAACGGGGTGGTCGGCTTCTGGGAGGAGCACCAGGCGGGCAACGCGATCGCCGCGCTCCGGGATCAGCTCGCGGTCAAGGCACGCGTGCGTCGCGATGGGAGTTGGCAGACGTTGGAGGCGCGTGTGCTCGTGCCCGGCGATCTCGTTCATGTGGAGCTGGGTCAGATCGTCCCGGCCGATGGTCGCTTGGTGTCGGGCGCGTGCGAGGTCGATGAGTCGGCGCTGACCGGCGAGTCGCTGCCGGCGGACAAGCAGCCCGGTGATGAGCTGCACTCCGGGTCGGTGCTCGCGCGCGGGGAGGCGAGCGCGCTGGTCACCGAGACCGGGCCGCGGACACTGTTCGGTCAGACCGCAAAGCTCGCGGGGGCGGAGCCCCCGCCGAGTCACTTCCAGCAGGCGGTGCTCACGATCGGCCGCTACCTGATCGTGCTGGCGCTCGTGCTGGTGTCGGTGATCATCGCTGTCTCGCTCCTGCGCGGCGACGGGGTATCGACAACGCTCGAGTTCGCGCTCGTGGTCACGATCGCCTCGGTGCCGGTGGCACTGCCCGCGGTGCTGTCGGTGACGATGGCGATTGGCGCGCGCACGCTCGCCCAAAGCCAGGCGGTCGTCAGCCATCTGCCAGCGGTCGAGGAGCTCGCTGGCGTGGATATTCTCTGCGCCGATAAGACCGGGACAATCACCCAGAACGCGCTGACGCTCGCCGAGCCAGCAGTGATCGACGCGGACGTCGACGCGCAGGCGGTGAAGATCGCGGCAGCTCTTGCGTCGAGTGGCGAGGGGCATGACCCCATCGACCTCGCGATCCTCGCCGCCGTCCCCTCGCAGGAGCTGGGCGGCTATGAGACGGTCGAGTTCAAGCCGTTCGATCCCGAGCGCAAGCGCGCGCAGGCGCGCGTTCGCAGCCCCGACGGGGCGGTCTTCGAGGTTGCCAAGGGGGCGCCGCAGGCGATCGCCAAGCTCGCCGCGGGTGGGAGCGACGGCAGTGCGATGGACGCGGCTGTCGTGGGGTTCGCGGCGCGTGGCTTTCGCTCGCTCGCCGTCGCCCGTCGGGACGGCGAGAGCAAGGATTGGCGTCTGCTGGGGGTGCTGCCGCTGCATGACCCGCCGCGGGAGGACTCCCGCGCGACGATCGCCGAAGCGGGCGCGCTCGGTCTGGCGGTGAAGATGGTCACCGGCGACCGGGTGGAGATCGCCCAGGAGGTCGCACGCGAGGTCGGGCTCGGCGACGAGATCCTCGAGGCGGGCGCGCTCGACGAGAGCAGCCCCGGTCTCGCGGCACGCGTCGAGGCCGCGGACGGCTACGCGCAGGTCGTGCCCGAGCAGAAGTATCGGATCGTCGAGGCGCTCCAGAAGGCCGGGCACATCGTTGCGATGACCGGCGATGGCGTCAACGACGCCCCCGCGCTGCGCCGCGCCGATGCCGGGGTCGCCGTCGCCGGCGCGACCGACGCCGCGCGTGCCGCCGCTGATGTCGTGCTGCTTGCCCCGGGCCTGTCGGTGATCGTCGAGGCGCTCGGGGTGAGCCGTCAGATCTTCCGTCGCATGAACAACTACGCGATCTACCGGATCACCGAGACGATCCGCGTCGTCATCTTCGTCACGCTCGCGATCGTCGCGCTCGGCTTCTTCCCGGTGACCGCGGCGATGATAGTGCTGCTCGCGCTGCTGAACGACATGGCCATCCTCACGATCGCCTTCGACCGGGTCAAGGTGTCCGCGCTGCCCGAGCGCTGGGACATGCACGAAATTCTGACGATCTCCTCGCTGCTCGGCCTGGTCGGTGTCGTTGAGAGCTTCTCGCTGCTGCTCGTGGCCGACCTCGTGATCGGCCTCGACCACGAACTGCTGCGCACCCTGATGTACCTGAAGCTCTCGGTCGCCGGCAGCCTCACCCTCTACATCGCCCGCACCCGCGGCCCGTTCTGGTCGGTGCGCCCCGCGGGCATCCTGTTCGCGGCCGTCTCCTTCGCCGAGCTGCTCGCCACGATGATCGCCCACTTCGGCCTTCTGATGCACCCGCTCCCCTGGCGCTACGTCGCGCTCGCCTGGGGCTGGGCGCTCGTGTGGTTCCTCGCCCTCGACGCCGCCAAGGTCGCCACCTACCGCACAATCGACCGGCGCCACGGCAGGGCCACGGCCAAGGCGGCGGCCTGACTCATCGAGCGCTGGGAGCGGGCGCAGGGGCCGGGTCGGTCTGCGTCAGGATCTCCCTGAAGGTTCGCCCAGTGGTGTGGCGGTACACGCTCTCAAACAGGAAGCTCCCCGCCAGCGTGACGCCGAGAGCGATCGCTGATGTCGGCGCGGTGGTGATCATGTGATAGACGAGGACCCCGAATAGAAAGAGGCACGTGAACGCCGAGGCCATCACCGGCCACGCCTTGGCCCCTGTCTGCTCCCGGACCCTCATGTGGCCGATATTGACCGCCGCGTACACCAGCAGGAAAGCGGCGCTCCCCATCGAGGCGACGGCACTCAAGGGAAAGATCAACACGAACACGAGCACCAGCCCGGACGTGATGAAGAGTCCCTCGACATCACGACCCCAGAGCTTGCGGTCAAACGCCAGCGGCAGGCCGCCGTTCTTGGCGATCTGGTACGCGACGTTCGTGGACCCGAACAAGGTCGCGTTCACCGCCGAGGCGGTCGAAAGCAACGCCGCGACAGCTATCAATCTGAAGCCCGCTTGGCCCAGGGACGGCCTGGCCGCGACAGCGAGGGCGGAATCTCCGAGTCCTTTGAGGACGTTGAGCGGCACGTTGGTCACCACACCTGTGGCGACGAGCACGTAGATGACGATCGCGATGGCGACGCTGCCGTAGATCGCGCGACCCAGCTCGCGCTTCGGGCTCGCCATGTTGGCTGCTGCGTTCGTGATCAAACCGAAGCCCTCGTAGCCAACGAACAACACCCCGGCTCCCGTGAAGATCGCGAGAGGACCCGGCCAGGCGGCCGGCGACAGGCGAGCAACCCCGCCTCCGGGCAACGCGATGAACGCCGCCGCGACGAAGACGACGAGGATCGCCACCTTGACGATCACGATCACGGACTCCGCCCGGCCCATCGTTCGGCTGCCGAGGAAGTTGATCGCCGTGAAGGCGAGCACCACGCCCACCGCCCACACCTTGGACGGGAGATGAACAAAGGTGCCGGCATACGCGGCGAACCCTGTCGCGTAGAGGGCAATCGTGATGATGTAGCTGAAGTATTGGAAGAGGCTCAGTGAACCTGAAACCGCGCCCTCTCCGTACCCGCGCACCAGGAACGTGACGGAGCCGCCGACACTCGGGAACGTTCGGCCGAGCGCGACGTAGCTGTAGGCGGCGAGGCCGGCGACGACTCCTCCGATGGCGAAGGAAAGGGGCATGGCGGAGCCTGCGATGCTTGCCACGACCCCCAGGATCGAGAAGATACCCGCACCGATCATGCCGCCCACCCCGATGCTCAGGGCGGCGAGCAACCCGATGCTCGGCTTGGTTGTGGAGTCTGTCATCGGCTCACCGCTTCCTGGAGGATCCTTCCTTAGATACGTCCGCCGAACACCTCAAGGGGCTTGCTCGACCGGGGGCGCCCGACACGCTGTCCGACCGGCGGCGTCATCCGTGGCCGCGACGCGGTCATCGAGCAGTAGAGTGGAATGATGGGAAGGCAGGCAGGCGTCGTGCTTTATGTACTCGCGCTGGTCGCCGTCGTGGTCGGTGTGGACGTCTTGTTCTTCAGGCATCGGTTCTGGGAGCGCCTGATGGTGAACGTCGGGATCGTCCTGGTGTTCGGGGCGTTCTATTTGAGGTTCCTGAAGCGAGCATGAGCGGGACGCCCCCGATGAACGCAGCCAACGACAACGCCGCTCGGAAAGGTCTTCGCGGATGGTGGGCGTCTCCCCCGCGACCCGGCATGCAACGCCTGATCTTCCCATGGGAGTATCGCCACCTCCGCGCCTTTGGGCTCACGCGTATTTCCGGTGGCGTTGTCGCGGCCACAGCGGGCGTCGTGTGCCTCTCCTACGCCGCCTACGGATGGGCAGCCTTCTTCCTGGTTGTTGGGGTGTTGAACCTCGCGGGTGGCTACTGGGAGATCACTATCGCTCGCTCCTCACCTCCCCGAGCCTGAGCCCACGCGCGACGACATCGCCGCGATCGATCCTCCCGACTGACCGTCGTGAAAGCCCCACCAGGTCGGGGGTCGTCGACTCCTCGGCTGCCATTGCGGAAGCATCACCTAGGCCACGAGGCGCTCGAGTTCCTGGTGTCTGGAAGCCGAGAACACCGGCCAGTCGCTCTCATAGCCGAACACATCGGCGAGCGGCGAGGAGCCGTAGCGCTCGGAGACGATCTCGATGTGCTCAGGTGTGACGAGAGCCGGGTGCTCAACGCCGCAGGAGCGCGCCAGGGCGAGAATCTCCGCGCGCAGCGCAACGAGGTAGTTGGCTGCACGACTCGACTTGAGCTCTGGATCAAGTCCGTGCATGAGCCAGCGCGACTGGGTGGCCACACCCGTCGGACAGCGGCCGGTGTGACAGCGCTGGGCCTGAATGCAGCCGATCGCGAGCATCGCCTCACGGCCCACGCTGATCATGTCGCAGCCCAAGGCGAAGGCGAACAGCGCCGAGTCCGGGAACCCGAGCCGGCCGGAGCCGATGAACACCACATCCTCGGCCAGCCCCCCGCGCGCGAAGGTGCCATAGACGCGCGCGAAGCCCAGCTTGAAAGGCAGGGCGACGTGGTCGGCGAACGAGAGTGGCGCGGCGCCGGTCCCACCCTCCCCGCCATCGACCGTGATGAAGTCCGGTCCGCCGCCCGTGGCCGCCATCCGCTCGGCGAGCGTTTCCCAGAAGCCGCTCTCGCCGACCGCGGACTTGATGCCGACCGGCAGACCCGTGTCGGCCGCGACAAGCTCGACGAACTCGATCAGCTCATCGACGTCGGAGAATGCCGAGTGCGCGGAAGGGCTGACGCAGTCCTGGCCGGCGGGTATGCAGCGGATGGCGGCTATCTCAGGGGTAACCTTTACCCCCGGGAGCAGTCCCCCGAGCCCAGGCTTTGCGCCCTGGGAGAGCTTGACCTCGATCGCGCGCACCGGCGCCTGCGCCACGCGCTCGCGCAGTCGCGGCAGGCTGAAGCGTCCATGCGCGTCGCGGCAGCCGAAATAGCCCGTGCCGATCTGAAAGACCAGCTCTCCGCCGTGGCAATGCGCTCCCGCAAGGCCACCCTCGCCGGTGTTCTGCAGGCAGCCCGCGAGCTCGGCGCCGCGGTTCAGCGCCTCGACAGCGACGGGAGAGAGTGAGCCGTAGCTCATCCCCGACAGGTTCACGAGCGAAGCGGGGCGGAACGCGTGACGTCGCCTGTGGGCCGCGCCGAGGACCTTGGCGGCGGGGATGCTGTAGCCCGGCGGCCCGCCAGACTCCCCCGCTGCCGGCGCGGGCGCGGGGAACGGCGAGTGCTTGATGATCAGCAGGCTCTCGACGGCCTCCATCTCGTCGTCGGTTCCAAACCCGAATACGTTCGGTTTGCCCTCCGAGGACGCATAGATCCAGCGCCTCTGATCGCGCGAGAACGGGCGCTCCTCGTTGTTGGACGTGACGATGTACTGACGCAACTCCGGGCCGAACGCCTCGAGCGCGTAGCGAAGGTGCCCGAGGATCGGGAAGTTACGCAGGATCGCGCGCCGGCGCTGTAGGAGGTCGTAACCCACGACACCCGCAAGTGCGGTGGCGGCGGCGCGAGAGCGAGAGCTATTGAGTATGGCCACGGTCCGTGCGACAGCCTCGCAGCGTGGGCGGACATCGCCATCGGCCGCTTACCTACGGTGCGGTAGCGTTGGCTTGGTGCGCGAGGTTCTGCCCGGCGTCTTCCATTGGCCAGCGATCCATCCGCGGATCCACATCGAGGTCTCGTCTTACTGGCTGCAGGACGGCGGCATCCTCATCGATCCACTCGTCCCACCCGATGTCGGGCTTCAGTGGTTCGAGTGCCGCGCGACGCTCCCGGCGGCGATTCTGCTCTCAAACCGTCACCACTATCGCGACAGTGCGCGCTTCCAAGATGTGTTCGGTTGTCCTGTGTACTGCAACCGAGCCGGGCTGGGAGAGTTCATCCACGGTGAGCTCGTCACCGCATTCGATCCGGGCGACACGCTCCCGGGCGGCATCAGTGCCTACGAGGTCGGCGGGCTGTGTCCCGATGAGACGGCCCTGCACCTCCCCTCAAAGCGAGCGGTCGTGATCGCCGATGGCGTTGTGCGCGGAAGCCCACAGGGGCAGCCCGGCCCGCTCGGCTTTGTCCCGGACACGCTCATGGATGACCCGCCCGGCACCAAGCGACATCTGCTCGCCGCGTTCGAGCGCCTGCTGGGTGAGCTTGACTTCGAGCATCTCCTGCTCGCCCACGGAGGCCCGGTCATCGGGGATGGTCGTATCCAGCTCGAGGAGCTCGTGGACTGTGGCGGGCGCACGGCATTCGAGCTGTAGGTCTTTGGCTCGGCCGACTACCGGTGAGGGCTGGACCACGGCAGGCGGGCCAATAGCGAGGCCGAGCGGCTATGAGGCCCAGTAGTCCTCACGGAGCGCGTATGGGCAGCTTGTACCGATGCGAGCTCGGTCTCCGGCGGGATAGCTTGGCGTGATGAACGAACCGTCGATGATGCGCCTCGCCACCGACATGCATGATTCCGAGCCGGCCCCTTCGGAGCGCCCTTCGGAACGTTGGTGCGTGCTGCTCCTGAGTAGCCGGGCAAGTCGGATCTTTTGCGGGGACCGCGAGCGGCTGGTGGAGGTGGGGGACGTCCACGACGACGTCCATCGCCGTCACAGCCAGGGTGGCTGGTCACAGGCGCGTTTTCAGCGCGGCATCGAGAAGGAGATCGAGGATCACATCAGGCGAACCTGCGAGTTGCTGCTCGCTCACTTCCAGCGGGAGCCGTTTGATCATCTGATCCTCGGCGGCCCATCTGAGCTCGCGCATCGGGTGGAGCACGACTTGCACACCGACCTGTGCCAGCGACTCGTCGGACACGTCGACATCGACGTGGAGCGAGCCTCCGCCGAGGAGGTCCACCGGCGAGCGCTCCCAGTCATCGAAACACAGGAGCGCCAACGCGAACAGGACGCGTTGGCACGGCTCACCGAGAGCATCGCACCGGATGGCCATGCTGTGACCGGGCTCGACGAGGTGCTCGAGCTACTCAGCGAGCAGCGCGTGCGGACACTCCTGCTCGCGCAGGGCTTCGTGGCACCCGGGCTCAGCTGTCCGCGCTGCGGGCGCCTGTCCACGACTGGGACATCGTGCCCGATGGACGCTGCAGAGCTGCAACCCCAGGAGAACATCGTCGATCGCGCAGTCGAGCGCGCCCTGAGCCAGTCAATCGAGGTGCTCATCTTCCGTGAGCACCGGAGCGAGCTCGAGCGGCATGGCTCGATCGCCGCGCTTCTTCGCTACTAACTATCGAGCAGAGACAGGAGGCCACATGAGCACAACAACCGAGGAACTGACAGCCGAGAAGTGGGTCGAGTACTTCGACTCGATCGCTCGGCGCATCGACGGGCACCTGGTCACGATCGAGGTCATGAGCGAGGAGCTGGGCGATCAGACGGACGTCGAGCGGCTACCGCTTCAGGCGATCGGCTACGACCCCAAGGACAATCTGCTGGAGGTGTCAGTCGGTGGACGGGGCATCCGCTATCCGGTCGTGTTGCGGCACTTCATCTCCGATCCACAGACGATCAGCGTCGAGGAGTCGGGCCAGCTTGCTCCCAAAGCGATCCTGGTAACCGATGCGAGCGGAGTTCGAACACTGATCCGCCTGTTCGAGCCCATCGCGCTCGACGTCTAGCGCACGCCGCGCCGACGGTCGAAGAGGCGCGTAACGCTCATGCCGGTCGATCCCCCCGGTTGGCTGCGTGATGCACGATCGCCTCGTGATCTGCTGGGTAGACGAGAGACTCGTGCCCCTCGTCCCAGCGAACGCGGAAGTGGGTGTGCCCGGGAGCGCCGAGGATCTCCCTGATTTCCCCGCGCCGCGGAGGACTGCCCGCAACGCCGGCGACCTCGAGCCAATCGCCGGCGTGGGCGATTGGGTTGTTTTTATTGTGGGACTCCATCGGCGGGTACGATCACATCACGTCATAGACGCCCAAGTATCCGGTTTCGGTACCGAGCTCGATGTGGTGAACTACCCATTGCAGCGAGCGCGCCCTGCACGGCACGGCCCCGGCCGCAAGGTGTGGCTGATGGACGTATTTCTCCGCAGTAACTCGCGGGTAATAGACCGATGGCACTCGGCTGGGCCGGCGATACGCTCGCCAGTGCGATGAACATTGGCAGCTACGTATCCCGGCCATGACTGCCCTGGGCCTAGCCTTGGTTGTCGTGGCGCTCACGCTGTTGCTGGCCGAGGCGCATCTGTCGACAGGCGGGCTGATCGGCGCCTGCGCGAGCGTGGCCGCCGTCGGCGGTGTCGTGCTGCTGTTGCTCGCCGCCGGTGCCGGCGCGGTGGCCGTGCTGATCGTGGCGCTGTGCGCGGCGGCGGCGTCCGTGTCGTTGCTGCTGCTCCTCAGGCGCCGTGTCCTGAGCCCGCTGCGAGTGCGCCCGCGCACGGGTAGGGAGGCGCTTGTCGGTCATGTCGGCGTCGTGCGCGCCGGTGACGGTCCCGAGGCGCAGGTTTTCCTCGACGGTTCGCTGTGGCGCGCCGAGCCGAGCCCGGTTCATCACGAAGCTGAGCTGTACGACGGCGAGCGCGTCGTCGTCGAACGTGTCAACGGTTTGACCTTGTGCGTGCGCAAGGCCGAGGAATGGGAGCTGAGCTCATGATCGTCACGATCCTCATAGGTGTCCTCGTCGTTTTGCTGCTGCTCGGGTTGATCCTTGCCTCGGCGTCGGTTCGCATCCTGCGCGAGTACGAGCGTGGCGTCGTGTTCCGTCTCGGGCGCCTGCTCGACCAGAAGGGACCGGGCGTCGTGCTGCTGATCCCGTTCATCGACCGGATGGTGCGCGTCAGCCTGCGCACGGTCACGCAGCAGATCCCGCCGCAGGAGGTGATCACCCGCGACAACGTGCCGGCGCGCGTCACCGCCGTCACCTACTTCCACGTCGTCGATCCCAACCGTTCCGTCGTCGAGGTAGAAGACGTCCTCGCGGCGACATCGCAGATCGCGCAGACGACTCTGCGCTCGGTACTGGGCAAGGCCGAGCTGGACACGCTGCTCGCCGAGCGTGAGCGCCTCAACGAGGATCTGCAGAAAATCATCGACGACCAGACGGAGCCGTGGGGCATCAAGGTGACGGCGGTGGAGATCAAGGACGTGGAGATCCCACCGGACATGCAACACGCGATCGCGCGCCAAGCCGAGGCCGAGCGCGAGCGCCGCGCGAAGATCATCAACGCCGAGGGCGAGGCCCAGGCCGCCGCCAAGCTCGGCGAGGCGGCCGACGTGATCAGCCGCAACCCCGTCACGATCCAGCTGCGCTACCTGCAGACGCTGCTGGAGATCGGCAGCGAGCAGAACTCCACGATCGTCTTCCCGCTGCCGATCGATCTGATCGGGCCGCTGCTGCAGGCGGTGAGCGCTCGCGGCGCCGATGTCGGCGCGCCTTCGCAGCCCTTGGCTGGGATGACTGCAGGTCCCACCGGCAACGGCCTTCCGGCGGAGAAACGCGGTACGCGATGAGCCGCGCCGGGTGGGGGTCACCCCAATACCAGTCGCCGATGAGCCCCGCGGAGATCTACTGAGCAAGCCGGGTGGTTCGCCCGGACGCGAATGCCGCGGCTGGCTGGCAACGTCTGCTCCATGAACTCACCCACAGCCCTCACCCAGCCGCCCCTAGCCGAACTCGTCGACCTCAGCGGCAAGACCGCAATCGTGACCGGCGGCGCGATGGGTATCGGGCTGGGCATCGCCCGCCGCCTACACGAGGCGGGTGCGAGCATCCTCGTCGCAGATCTCGATCTGGCCGCCGGCGAGCATGCGACCCAGGCTCTGCGCGCCGTGCGAGCCGACAGCGCTCTGACTGTGCGCTGCGACGTCAGCGATCCCGAGAGCGTGGAGGGCATGGTGCACACTGCCGTCGAGAGCTTCGGCGGCGTGGACATCCTCGTCAACAACGCGGGAATCTTTCCGATGCTGCCGCTAAAGGATCTCGACGTCGAGACTTTCCGCCGTGTCATCGACGTCAACCTGACCGGCCTGTTCCTGTGCACGAAGGCCGTTTCGGCGTGCATGATCGCGCAGGGCAGGGGCGGGCGAATCGTCAACGTCACATCGATCGACGCGCTACACCCGTCGATGGTCGGGCTGGCCCATTACGACGCGTCCAAGCACGGCGCATGGGGCTTCACCAAGAACATCGCGCTGGAGTTCGCGCCGCACAACATCGCGGTCAACGCGATCGCCCCGGGCGGGATCAGGACGCCGGGCACCGGAGATATGGACGAGGCGGCGCTTGCAGGTTTCGAGGCCATTATCCCGATGCGGCGAATGGGCGATCCCGACGACATCGGGCGTGCCGCGCTGTTCCTCGCCTGCGAACTCTCCAGCTACATGACCGGCGCCCAGATCGTCGTCGACGGCGGACGGTTGCTGGCCTGAAC